>JAVSMQ010000001.1:4527258-4527358 GCA_032027125.1 Kapaibacterium sp. (SeqCode) | reverse complement strand
AAAAATCATAATTCAGTTTTATAAATATTTTTTCTTTATCAGAAAAATAACTACCATACGGCGGATTACCAATAACCACATCAAAACCGCCGGCACTCAT
>JAVSMQ010000001.1:4505821-4522258 GCA_032027125.1 Kapaibacterium sp. (SeqCode) | reverse complement strand
CCGGGAATACCGTGACCTGTGCAGTCAATTACTGCCAAAAACTTTATCCCGTCAATTTCCTGAAACCAGTAACTATCTCCGGATACTATATCTTTAGGTGTATAAATAATGAAAATATCATTAAATGCAGACTCTAATACACTATCCCACGGCAGAATAGCGTGTTGAATAGTGGAGGCATAAGTTATTGAAGCAACAATCTGCTCGTTTTTTTCTTCAACAATTGATTTTTGAGTTTCTATTTCTTCGTTTTGAAGCGCAAGTTTATCACTTAGTTTTTTCTTTTCGCGGAAACGGATTATAGCAATAATGAACATAATTATCAATACTAATAAGCCTCCAATAAATCCGTTTCGAACCATTTTTTGTCTTTGAATTTCTTTCTGAGCTATGGCATCCTTTTTTTCTTGTTCCAATTTTCCAAGCGCATCTTTCTTGTCAAATTCATATTGCATTTGTGTTTGGACTAATATCTTTGTATTCTCAGCATTCGTTATACTGTCACGATATATAATGTAATTTTTATAATTTGAATATGCATCTTCAAAATTACCGCTTGCACTATCTAAAACAGCCAAATTTTCATAAGCTACTTTAATATCTTCCATTGCTCCCAATTCTTGAGTAAGAGCTAATCCTATATGTAAATTCTCGTAAGCTTTTTTATATGATTTAAGTTTTGTGTAAATTTTTCCTAACTGGATATAAGATATGGCTACTCCATTTTTAAATCCAATTTCAGTGAAATATTTTCTGGCTTCGGCATTATACTTAATTGCCTGATTATAATCTTTTTTGTTAAAATATATGAGACCAATCTGACCAATACTATTGCCGGCTCCATATTTATTTCCTAATTCCTGTGATATCTTCAAAGCTTCATGAAAATACTTTAAAGCTTCATCATTTTTTCCCTGATTTAAATATATGCTGCCTATGTTGCCTAAATTATATGATTTCCATGATTTGTTCCCTAATTCATTATTTAATATTAAAGCTTTATCAAATAACTTTAATGCTTTAGTATAATTATTTTGTAAGCTGTGTATGAGTCCAATATTATTGTAAGAGCCTGCCATTCCTCTCTTATCCTTGATTTCTTCCCTGATTTTCAAAGCAATATAATGATTTGATAATGATTGAGGATAATTACCCTGAAATTGATAAACCAAACCAATCAAATTATGAGCATGACCTTTTCCCTCAAGAATCCGGCGTTTCAATTTATTATTATTCGAATTTAATAATTTATCATAAATCACAATTGCATCCAAACCATACTTTATTGATTCTTCATTTTTACCAAAATTCATCAAAGCACCAGTTAGACTAACGTAAGAGTCGGCAATACCGAGTGAATCATTAATCTTTCTTGCAAGTTCTAAGGATATTTCTGCATAAAACAAGTTTGAATCCGGAATATTTATCCTTGAAAATTCAGTCGACATTTCATTTAATGTAATGACTTTACTTGGACCATCCTTTTCATTCAAAAGTGATAAATGTAAAGAATCTATTCTTGCCTGCCCCTGCAATTGTGCTTCCACAATTACGACTGACAAATTTAGAATTGCAAAAGAAAACGCTATTATAAATAATACTTTTCTCAAATCTTTATACCCAAAATAGTAACATCATCAATTTGACTGCGTGTGCCTTTATGACTGTTAAATTCATTTTCAAGAATTTGGTTTTGCTCTTCCAAAGGTTTGTTTGAAATTGATTCAAGAAGCGAAACAAACCGTTTCGTACTGTATTTCTTGCTTTCTTCATTCATTTGGTCGGCAAAGCCGTCCGTTGTGAGRTAAAGTAGGAGATTTTCAGATTTTTCAATCTCAATTGCAGAAAATTGATAWTCATCATTTTCAGTTTGTCCGGCAATTCCTCTTTTATCAGTTTTGATAATTTCAAAAGTGCCAYTCTTCAAATAAAGTGGACGTCCGGCACCGGAGAACTGAATTTTATTATCTTTTATAGCTATAAGAGCAAGTTCCATTCCATCACGGATTTGGTTCTCAGCAAGCCGTTGATTGAGTACTTCAGTTACYTKKTTRWWMWTRWWWSAMRRRRYKWMACMWRYMKYWKYKWACYKYWTKYYTWRYWYTSYWYMWTCMWKWRSTSRRSAWRRMMKWMCRKTRWGMRWTRMWSYWGKMKMTTWTMMRMWTYTWSAWKYKYAWWWGMRRMARATTGATATTCATCATTTTCAGTTTGTCCGGCAATTCCTCTTTTATCAGTTTTGATAATTTCAAAAGTGCCATTCTTCAAATAAAGTGGACGTCCGGCACCGGAGAACTGAATTGTATTGAGTTTAATAGCAATTAGAGCAACTTCCATACCGTCACGGGTTTCGTTTTCTTTTAAACGCTGATTGAGTACTTCAGTTACCTTGTTATTCATATAAGACAGGATTTCTCCGGTATCAGTTAGCCTCTTGCTTAATACTGCATCATCAAGAACTGAAGAGGCTATAACTGTAAGCATTGAGCCGGGAATGCCGTGTCCAGTGCAGTCAATAACAGCTAAAAATTTAATTCCGTCAACTTCCTGAAACCAGTAACTATCTCCGGATACTATATCTTTAGGTGTATAAATAATGAAAATATCATTAAAAGCAGATTCTAATACACTATCCCACGGCAGAATTGCATGCTGGATAGTAGAAGCATAGCGAATAGAATCGTAAATCTGTTCGTTTTTCTCTTCGACAATTGATTTTTGATTTTCAATTTCGTTCTTTTGAAGAACAAGTTTATCGCTTAATTTTTTCTTTTCACGGAAACGGAAGAATGCAACGCCAAACGCACCGAAAAGCACGATTACACCACCGCCAAGCAAATAAGATTGTAATTGCTGTGCTTTTTTCTCTGTTTGTAGAATTAATATTTCTTTGTCTTTCAGTTCATTCTCACGTTTTGCTTCAAGATTTGCTATTTCTTTCTGCTTATCCATTGAAAATATTGAATCCTGGATTAACTTGCTTTCCTTGAATATTTCAAAAGATTTTTTGTAATTACCTGATAATTCATGAGCTTTTGATAAGTAATCAAGCATAGTTATTTGTTCTTTAAAATTATTTATTTCTTTGAAAATTAATATTGACTTCTCCAGATTGATAATACTATTTTTAAGATTGAATGATTTATTTAAACTTGATAAATTATTATGTTCGTTGATTTTGTTTGTGTCTTGCGCTAAATTTAAATATGTAACGCCAATATTCCCAATCATAATAGCATTCCCATTTTTATTATCGGTTCTTTCATATATTTTTTGTGCTTTAGAAAAATTTTCAAGCGCCTTTTGGAAATCAGACTGTTTCATATAGATTAATCCTACATTCCCAAGTTGTTGAGCAATTCCAAGAGTATCATTCAAATCTTCATTTATTGTTAAAGCTGTTTGAAACTTTTCAAGAGCTTTTTTGTAATTTCCCTGAAAATAGTAAATGCCTCCAATATTAGCGAGGGTACCTGCAGCACCTTTCCTATCACCTAATTCCTCGTCAATTTTTATAGAATTAGTATAATATTCAAAAGCTTTTGAATATTCTGAAAGGTTTAAATATATATTTCCAATGTTGTTAAGAACATTTGAAATATTTTTCTTACGACCAAGTTCCTTATTTATATGAATGGCTTTATGATAATATTCCAAAGCCAAGGGGTAGTTAGATTGGTCGGAGTAATTAATTCCAATCAGACAAAGATTATTAGCAATTCCTGATTTATTACCTATTTTTGTATTGAGTTTTAATGCTTTGTTTAGGTATTCAGTACTTTTTGCAATATTGAATTGTTCCTGATATATAAGTCCAATAGTAGATAATACAAAAGACATTCCTAATTCGTCACCTAAATCTTCATATATTTGCAAAGCTTTTTCGGAGGATTCATGAGCTTTAGGAAAATCGGATTTATCTATATAAATATTTCCAAGACAGTTAAGATTCTTTGCAATTTCTGACTTGTTTCCTAATTCAATACTGATATTTAATGCTGAATTAATTAGATCATAAGCTTTAGAAATTTCCGATTTACCTATATAATAATTCAAACCTATTGCATTTAAACAAAGTGCTTTTCCATTTTTCCAATTCAATTTATTTGTTAGCTCTAAACCTTGTTCACCATATTTTAATCCTTCATCCGGATTAATTTCCCTATTCACATAAGAAATTGAGGCAAGTAATTTCACCTTGTTCGTATCCGGTTTTGCTTTCGGAAGTTCATTCATCAGCGAATCAATTTTCGCTTGACCCTGTAATTGAGCCTCAACAATTACGATTGACGAATTAAGAATTACGAATGAAATAGCTAATATCAAGAATACTTTTCTCATATCCTTAAGCCCAAAATAGTAACATCATCAATTTGATTTCTTGTGCCTTTATGACTGTTAAATTCATTTTCAAGAATTTGGTTTTGCTCTTCCAAAGGTTTGTCTGAAATTGATTCAAGAAGCGAAACAAACCGTTTCGTACTGTATTTCTTGCTTTCTTCATTCATTTGGTCTGCAAAGCCGTCCGTTGTGAGGTAAAGCAGGAGATTTTCAGATTTTTCAATCTCAATTGCAGAAAATTGATAATCATCATTTTCAGTTTGTCCGGCTATTCCTCTTTTATCAGTTTTGATAATTTCAAAAGTGCCATTCTTCAAATAAAGTGGACGTCCGGCACCGGAGAACTGAATTTTATTATCTTTTATAGCTATAAGAGCAAGTTCCATTCCATCACGGATTTGGTTCTCAGCAAGCCGTTGATTGAGTACTTCAGTTACCTTGTTATTCATATATGACAGTATTTCACCTGTATCARTTAACCTCTTGCTTAATACTGCATCATCCAGAACCGAAGATGCTATAACTGTAAGCATCGARCCGGGAATACCGTGACCTGTGCAGTCAATTACTGCCAAAAACTTTATCCCGTCAATTTCCTGAAACCAGTAACTATCTCCGGATACTATATCTTTGGGTGTATAAATTATGAAAATATCATTAAACGCAGATTCTAATACACTATCCCACGGGAGAATAGCGTGTTGAATTGTGGAGGCATAAGTTATTGAAGCAACAATTTGTTCGTTTTTCTCATCAACAATTGATTTTTGAGTTTCAATTTCATTATTTTGATTAGCTAATTTATCGCTTAATTTCTTTTTTTCTTTGAAACGCAAAAACGCAATACCAAACGCACCAAGAAGTACTATAACTCCGCCACCAGGCAAATAAGATTGAAACTGCTGAGCTTTTTTTTCTGTCTGTAATATCTTAATTTCAGCATCTTTAATCTCGTTTTCTCGTTTTGCTTCCAGATTTGCAATTTCTTTTTGTTTTTCCAAACTGTAAGCCGAATCTTTAAGATTGTACCATTTCTCCTGGTATTCGTAAGCTTTTTCAAAATCACCCATATCTCGATAAACTAATCTTAGATATTCATAGCATTGTGTCAAGATGAAAAAATCTTGAATATGCTTAGCAATTTGTACTGTCTGTTGAATATAATTAAGTGATTTCTTAAAATTATTATTTTTATTTAAATCAATATTATTTTCTTGTTTTTTTATCCGTGCTATAATCGAATCTTGTGTCAAAATATAATGGAGTCGCCCCATGAAACCAATAGAAATACTTCGAGTTCGCACATCACCTATTTCTTCAGCAATTTGCAATCCTTTTTCAAAATGTTGAAGAGCAAGAGGATATTCTGCCAAGTCTGTATAAACTGTTCCTAAGTAATTATGAGATACTCCAATTTCTCTTTTGGTATTTTGTTTTTCTGCAAATATAAGCGATTCTTTTGCATAATAGAGAGCAGTATCCAATTCGGACAAGTAATAATAAGCCATACTTAAATTACCGTATATATTAGAAAATACTAGCTCAACATCGAATTTTTCTGCTAATTCCAATGCTTTACTATAATACTGAATTGCTTTTTCATAATTAGTACTGAGTAAATAAGTAAAACCAATGTCACCATAACTTGTTGCAATTGCTCGTTTATTACCGGATTCTTCAGCAATTCTAAGTGAATTCTGAAAGTGTTCTATGGCAAGAGAATAATTCGATTGTACAGAGTAATTGTTACCTAATGCTCTATGAGCGTTTATTTCCCCGTTTGACCACCTTATTTTTCTTGATAAATACAAACCGCGGAGGTTGTATTCAATGGATTTTTCCATTTCCCCATTAGTGCGAAACAAAGAATTTAGTTTTAGCAATAAATTAACTTTATTCGTATCTTCTTGCATTTTATCTAATTCTGTAAGCATAGAATCAACTATTGCTTGACCTTGTAATTGCGATTTTGCCGTATTTACAGATAATACAAACAATATGATTGATATTAGAAATTTCATAATCTCACTCCAAGAATAGTTACATCATCAATTTGATTTCGGCTGCCTTTGTGACTGTTAAATTCATTTTCAAGAATTTGATTTTGCTCTTCCATAGGTTTATCTGAAATTGATTCAAGAAGAGTAACAAACCTCTTAGTGCTGTATTTTTGGGCATTTTCATCCATTTGGTCGGCATAACCGTCAGTTGACAGATAAAAAATCAATTCCCTGTTCTGTAAATTAATTTGATGGTTAGTGAAAAATCTGTCAACTTCTTTTTGATGTCCACCAATTGAATGTTTATCTCCTCTAATCTCTGAATATTCTTTAACCCCGCTATTAAAACCAACAATTCTTAATGGTCTTTTTGCACCGGCAAATATAGCAGTTGGCTGATGTTTATCAAAAGCTATAATACAGACTTCCATCCCGTCCATTTGTCTTGATTCATTAGTATCCTGCTTGAGTGTTGAACGAACTCCATAATGCAGTCTTTTAAGAATTTCTGACGGACTGCTTATTCCTTGCAGCAATACAATTTGATTTAGCAAGTCATTGCCGATCATAGACATAATTGCACCGGGTACACCATGCCCCGTGCAATCAACAACAGCAATAAACTTCCAGTCTTCAGTGTCTGCAAACCAGTAGAAGTCTCCTGAAACAACATCCTTTGGTTTAAATAAAAGAAAATTGTTCGGAAACATTCTATCTAAAGTATCTTTTGAAGGCAGTATTACAGACTGAATATTTCTGGCATATTCGATTGATGAAGTCAGTGAAGTGTGCTGCTCTTCAATTATATGTTTCTGAGCTATTAAATCGTCGTTAATTTGTGCCAATTCAACATTTTGGTCTTCAATGATATTTTTCTGTATTGACATTTCATCATTATATGCCTTTAGTAAGTCATTTGATTGGATTAACCTTAATTCGTTGTCTGTACTTTTTTTTACAAAGTAGGCTATAACTAAAACGATTATAACTGCTGCTGATAATGCCCCGAAAAATTTCTCTTTAATTTGAATATCAGGTTCTAAAATAACCGGTTCAGCTATTATATTTGTAAAGAAAACACTTAATATAAGAGTGGTTGTAGGAATCAATAATGCTAAAATTATCTTAACCCTGTCTTTGATACTGAAAAGTAGAAATACTACCCCATAACTTGCAATAACAATATAAAGCTGATTACTCGTACCGCCGGACATCAATTCTTTCATCAAAATTGCTGCATTCCCTGTAAACAATATGAAATACTTCGCAAAATCAAAATGATGATATATATTCATAAAATAAGCAAATACAAAAAGTATCGAAGCAATAAGTGATATTGAGCTATGTACAGTGTCTCCGTTTATATAGAACATAAAAATCCTGACGAATGAAACCGCAGCAGCAATAAGGATTATATAGTTTGAAATTATAACTCCTTTTTCCTCGTGAGCAGTCATTCCGGAAATGATACCTTTTGATGTTATATTCTTTAAAAACTTTACCATTCTAACACTAAACTTTAATTCGTTTAATAATATATATATAATAAATATCTAATAGTAAAACTACAGAGGTTGTTAAAATCAAAAAATAATTTGTGTTCCAATGCCATACTAAAGCAACTGAAATCAAACCTGTACCTAACATCTTATACCAGGCAATTTTATATGAAAAAAGCGATTTGTTTTTTGAATCAATAAAGGAAAATACATATAATGCTGATATCATAATATTATCCAGATAAGCTGAAATTGTACCTATTTCTGTATCATAACCTGCAAGATTAAATGTATAAAAGAAAATTAAACCGAAAAATGCTGTAAAAACTGCTATATATTTTGAATTGTCACGGAAAAAAGGATTTTGAAATTGCTTATATCCATATTTCAAAATACCCCAAAAAATAAAGCAATCCAGAATGAACCACATAGTATAACCTGCCTGAAGTGCCGTTCCTAAATAATTGCCGACCGAACTGCCGAATGGAAAACTCCAGATAAATTCCCACGCTATATTTAAACAAACAACAATCAGAGGAATCTCTACATATTGTTTGTTCCTTATTTCTTTGATATATATGACATAAATAAATATCCAAAATACACAACCTGCAATGAAAAGTGTCATTTGATACGGGTTTAAATTATTCAGATTCAGCAAGTTATCCATTTATTTACTCCATACACTAAATAAAGATGTTATCGGATTATCAATTTGCCAGTCTTTTCTCAAACCTGGTGGTATGTAAAGCCCTGTGTCTTCACCTTTAGCAATATATTTCTCCAGGGCATTCAGTAATTTTAGATTTATATAATGAGAAGCAATTTTTGCCATTATTCCTTTACTTTCAAATTTAAGCAGCAAAATTCCAAGAATTAGAGTCAGGAAGGCAATGGGGTTAAAATATTTAGGCGGACGAACTTCAAGCAATTTGCAGGTTTTATCACCCATTAGTGCATACATCAGGATCGGCACGACATCTTTTAATATACGTTCGTGTAGTATTTCATCTAAAAAGTCAGTCAAATCTCTTGTAAGAACTATCCCTGCTTTAGTTTTTTCATCAAGAGTTGTTGAAATTTCATCCCAAAGAATAATTGATGAATTATAATCTGCCGGCATATTGTTCTCATCAATTCCAATCAGAAATCCCGTACATTTCCAAAGATGTACAATAGCTTCCTTTTCTGCGGCTGAAATTCTGAATCCTAATTTATCCATTCCGGCTATTACAACGGTTGAAAATGCCAGCATAGTTCCTATCAAATCTTCCTGATTAATCGGATAACCTTTTGTTTCGACATTATAATTAATTGTGCCCTTCTGAACTTCCTGAAGTAAATAATATCGGATAGATGCGTGAAGTAATCTTACTTTCAGTGAGGTTGCAATTCCTCTGCCTGTTGGTTCTAAACCGCCGGGAGACATTACATCCAGAACAAATTGTGCTGTGAGTGCAATTCTTCTTCGTGTATGATTTGTAAGTCGTCCTGTGTCGTAAAGAACTTCGGCACCTTTACCGCAGGCATAACATTCAGGCAGTGATTTACAAAAATATGATAGTATAAAAGACGGTCCGATACGTGCAAATGCCTGCTGTGCCAATTGGATTTTTGAAGAATCTGCCCACGAAGGTAATTGTGAATTTGCATTGATATAATCCTTAAATTCTGTGGGAGTATCATCACTGTTAAATTGGTTGTTGTATATCAATTTCTTAAAGAAAGAATTTAGGTAGGGGAGTTCATAACTAGATATTACTTGTTTTATGAAACTGTCAGCATTAGCATCACCGATGAGTCTCAGTTTTTCTAAATTTCCGATTGTCAAATTTTCATTATTCATATCATTACCAAATTATTTAACTTAACAAAAATAAATTAATAACTTTAGTTAAACAAATATTATTATTTAATAATACAAAATGAAATGATTTTTATTTTAAATCCTCACTCCCAGAATAGTTATATCATCTATATTTGATTCTATCCCATCGGGAATTAATATCGGTAGAAAAAGTACAACCGAGGGGAAATACAAACCTTTCTCATATGGTTCTTTACTCATCTGATGAATAATAACAATTTATAAATTCATCGGATGAGTTTGCTTCTGTATATTTGATTCTTTCCAATCGGGAATTAATATCGGTAGAAAAAGAACAAGCGACGGTAAACACAAACCTTTCTCATATGGTTCTTTACTCATCCGATGAATAATAACAATTTATAAATTCATCGGATGAGTTTGGTTCTGTATATTTGATTCTATCCCATCGGGATTAAATATCGGTAGAAAAAGCACAACCGACGGAAAACATAATACCAAACTCCGAGTGAGTTAACTGTTAATAACAGGAATTTCAAATGTTTAAATTTTAACTTTTAAAATGAATATTCACTTTTTCAATATATGCTAATTCTGAACCTTCTTCTTTTAACTCTAATTCATGGAGAGCAATCTCTTCCTTTTTTAATTGAAAATGCCATTTAAATAATTCACTTAAATTTCCTTTCAATAAATTCTCAATTAACCCAATAGTTTTAATAACAAATTTTTCTTTTTTAATTTCTTTTACTTTTAATTTATGCTTTTTCAAAGCTAACCTATAATTTAATAAAAGAAATTCAATTTTTTCATCAATTTCTTTTATAGAAAGATTTGAATTAGAAATATCATTAATAAAATTTTTTAGTTTTAAAAAATAAAGATAAGATTCATCATCATTTTTAAAATTAAATATATCTTCCCAATTACAATCTTTTGTTGGCAATGGAAAATGATTTAAAACTATTTTTAGAACTTCATATCTTTTTGAATCGGAAAATTCATTAGAGTAATAGTTATCAATAATTGGAATTGACTTGTATTTTAAATGATGATTATACCAAATAGCCTGTTCTTTTATAGTAGAGTCAATTGCTAAATTGAATATTTTATTATCCAGATTCATAAATAATGGTTCCTGTCGTGTTGCCATCATATGACCAAAATCTTTTATATCTATATCAAAATTATCTGAACTCTTTTTATTTTTAATATTATTGTTATTTAATATTAAATTGATATAGCTTAATCCTTTTTCGTTAATTTTATTAGATAAATTTATACATTTTTGAATATCTTTTTCATCTATATCATAAATTGTTGGACGATTTAAAACAATTTTATCATTATTAATTAGGTATTCAAGTTCTTTGTCACGAGCTGCATCAGAAGGATGTAAACCGGTTTTGTTTGAAATATATCTAAAAGTATATAACATATCAAAAATCATCATATCATTAAAAGTACGTACTTTTCTATATGGAAATTCTACAAGAGTTTCATAAAACCATTCTTTCAAACCTATAATGTAAAGTTTATCGAAAAATAAGAAATCTTGTTTTAAACTTTCAACTGAAATGTTAGTTAGAGCTCTAATACCAATTAAATTTTTCATAAATTCACTTCCATAAATCATACATTGCTAATATAATATCTTCTTCTGCCAGTTCATAAATGAAGTGGTCAATTTGTTTTTCTTCGGCAACTGTTTCTTTATTCCTTTTCATAATTTATTTATCTCAAATTCAAAATTGTCTAATTGATTGATTTTAGTTAAAATAGAACCATCCATTTTGTATTTTGCATTTTCATTGAGATTAATAACATTTATATTCCATTTATCCAAATTTTGATTATCAATGAAAATAACTGCATTTACATATTCATCAAGGTTATTAACAATGCTATTCTTTTCTAATATTTGATTAGTAATCTGTTTTTTATCACGGTTATATATAAAATTTACTTTGCCTTTAAATATGTTTTCAATATCCGTAAATTTAAAATTTGTTGTATCTCCTTGCCTAACTAAAACTAAAATATATGGTATCTTGTTATTATCTATAATATTTTTATATTTATCAATTTTATTAAAAATATCTTTCTCTACTCCTGTATCGTAACCCCATTGAACTGTAGTTGGACGTATCCCAATGTCAGGATAAGTTAACAATTTGTTGAAAAATAAAATTTTTATTTCAATATCTTGAAATTCAAAGATATCTTCTATTTCATAATTTGATAACCAATCAATTACTTTTTCTTTAAATCCAATTAATGAAGGCATAAAGTCATCTTTATAATCATATATAGTCGATAGATAATTTATTTCTAAAGAAACTCCAACAGGAATTGTTTTAAGTTCATTTTGAATTGCATCGCAAAATATTTCATAATTTTTCCAAACTTGCTTTTTAAAATAAGATTTCACCTCAACAATTGCTTGTATTTTATTATTTTGTTGGATTACCCAATCTGGAGTTTTTCCATCTATCTTGTGTTCATAATTAATTTCTAAACCTTGTCTCGATAACATCATACCAGCTAATAATTCAAAAAATATTGAATAATAATAATCAATATTTTTATTTGCATCATTTAATTTCTTTTGTATTTCATTTTGTGATTTACTATTTAAACTACTTATCATTTTTAAAACATTCTTATCATTGTAATTATCCATCTCTTACTCTCCCTCCACTACTTTAATCTCTTCTTCTGTCAACTCATAAAGCTCATACACGAGCAAATCTATTTTGCGGTCGGTTGTATTAATAAGTTCTTTGATTTCCATTGCTATTGCTTTCATACGATTGAATCTCTCTGACCAGTCTTCTTTCATTTCGCCTTTTAGTTCTATTTTCAGTTTCTTTAGTTCTGATGTGAAGTCTGCCCAGCTTATTTCGTACCAGTTCTGAAGTTTTGTGCTTAGCTTATCTATGCTGTAATCTGCTTTCAGTAAATCCAAAAACTTATTCTTTATCTCCTGCAACTCTTTATTTTTCTCAAGCATTATATCTGCAAGCTCTATGAAAGGGAGTTGGGATTCAGGAGATATATTTGGAATGGGAATTTCTTTTATATCTTTTGGATTGATTTTTGGAAATATTTCTTTAGCAAAATTAGGCAAGAAAAATCTACCATAAAAACTTACTACATTTGAATTGCAAATGCATAAGATATATTTTAGAGAAAACTTGTCATCTTTAGATATGAAAGGAGTTATACTATGTCCATAATAATATAAATCTGAAACATATGTTGATTGTATTGATTGGTTTCTTCCTGGTATTTCTCTAAATAATAATCTATCTCCTTTAAAGAATTTTAGTTCTCTTTTAGCTGCGAGCCAATCACCATAATTTAACCATTCACCTGACCAATTTATAGACCATTTTTGTAAATCTTGACCATTTAACCATTTCCCATAATTAATATCAATTTTAGTTGTCGAATGATAAGCCCTGCTTTCAATAATTTCTTTTGATTGTCCTCGATATTTATCATATGCCGTTATTCCTTGAGAGACCTCACCAATAGAACCAAGTGGTATTGAAATAAAATTCAATTTATTTTTTATTATTTCAATGCTAGGGGTTATTTTAATATTTATTTTATAGCTATTTGATTCATTAATATTATCTTTTTTTATTGTCCATTCAATTTCGTTTTTTTCAATTTTAATAACATTTGAATTAGAAAAAGTTTTTATTGAATTAAATATCAATGTATTTACTGTTGCTTCTGAAAAAATATTTTCTCCTAAAATATTCAATGATTCTAATTGAATATCTTTAATTAAAAACTTTCTTAATTTTGCAAAATTATCTAGATTTAACCAAACAATTGGAGTAATAAATGATATATGACCATTTTGTTTTGCTAATTTTAATGATAGTTCAATAAAATAAACGTAATTTTCATACCTATTTTCATAAAAATCATAATTCAGTTTTATAAATATTTTTTCTTTATCAGAAAAATAACTACCATACGGCGGATTACCAATAACCACATCAAAACCGCCGGCACTCATTATATCAGGAAACTCCCTCTCCCAATCAAACGCTTTATCTCCGGCTATTTCCGGCGCGTCAATAAGTGAATTACCGCACTTGATATTATTTGTGAGTGTATTTAGTTTTCTGCCTTTTTGTGCAGTACGAAGCCATAAAGAAAGTTTTGCGATTTCCACCGATTCTTCATTTATATCTACTCCGAATATATTATTTTCGAGAATGTCGTTGGTAATATCTGCAAAAACCAGACCTCCACCAAAAAGCAGCGCGCGCAGTTCATCAATTTTCCGATGCTCTTCAATTAGAAATTCCAGCGCCTGATTAAGAAATGCACCGGAGCCGCATGCAGGGTCGAGTATTGTGATTGTAAGAAGCCAGTTACGGTAAGCGGTAAGTTTTTCATCAAGAGCAATAATCTGAACTTTATCTTTATTGCTTCTCTCTACTGCATAATCTTCAGCTATAATACCGAATTCCGCACGTTTTTCCAAGCATAATTTTCCGACAGTATTCTCAACTATATATTTTGTAATATATTTCGGAGTATAATAAATGCCGTCTTTTTTGCGTTTGGATTTCTGCGTTTCAACTTTTTCGCCCTTGATTTCCGCTTCTAAGTTTTCAATTTCACCAAGCGAATGCTCAAATATATGTCCGAGAATATTTACATCAACTTCTGTATCAAAATCATAAGTGCTAAGTCTGGCAGTATGTTCATATAATATTGTGTCGTCAATAAGAACATTATCCAGAACTTCATCATGAGCAAACAAACCGCCATTATATGGATAAATATCATATTTTTTCCCTTTATAACCTGTGTTCAGATAGCCGAAAAACTTTTTGAAACGGTCATACAGCGGAATATATTCATCCAACTCATCTTTAAGAGTGGTCCACTGATTCATTATCTCACTAATCGAATTCGGAGGAAGAAGCAGTCTGTCTTCTGCAAAAAATACAAACAAAAATCGGTCGAGAAGCTTTTGTGTTTTCTTGAAAAGAAGGAGTTTATCAAGTTCGGGATTATTCTTTACAAGATTATTATAAATTGCATTACGGAATTTCGAGTAATCGGCATAAAGCTTTTTGGTAATATTTTCTTCCTGCAGGAGAGAAGATTCCTTAATTTTCAGCGGCACATCATTTAGCAGATTATCTTTAGCAAGACACAGCCACAAAAGGCAAAACTGCTGTCGTGAAAGATTAAACAAATCAAAATCAATATAATCAACCGCATTCTGAATATAAAAACGCAGCTTGCCGAAATTGGAAGTAATAACATAAATACATTTCGGATGATGATTTTTGTAGCCGAAAGCCTGAGATTCTATAGTATCAAGGTCATTTGTCGAAAGCGATTTCAGTTCAATCACAGCCACAGCTTCTTCACCGCGAAGGATTGCTCCGTCTGCTTTCCGGCTGTTGGTTATATTTTTAAATTCCGAAATAAGATTATAGTCGGGTTCGGGCTGGAGAGTATATCCCAGAATTTTTACAAACAGTTCCCGCAGAAAACCTTCCTGAAACTGTTCTTCTTTTGCGGTTCTAATATTTTGCTGAATGTGACGATTGCCAAAATATTCAATATAAGCGGAATATTTTGAATCAATCAGAGCATTATCAAGCTCATTCAGGTACTTTTTTTCAACTGACTTTTGAAATAAACTCATAATCTGTACATCGACATTTTATATTTTAAATATTATACTATGAACTACTACAAATTTAAGAAAAATATTGTTATAAAGGGCAAAAGAAAAGGGTTTGCAAAGAAACTTAATGAAGGTTTTTCGTCACAAGTACCCATTTACATTTATTGATTTAAATTATAAAAGTAAATATCTTTTTATTTTTACAAATTATCAAATATTATTATTTTATTTATGATTTAGTTGTGTTTCAACATCCTCAATCATTCTCGGTATTACAAATATTAGCAAGTTTAAAATTATTCCGTCTAACTGTGTTCGTGTTATTATAAGATTTCCACCCTTATCATATATAATATTTTCAGAAAAGGATTTCAATACAAGACCTTCTCCTAGTCCTAACATAGCAGGTGGGGTTACTTCATATCCAGCAGTTGATGCAAGAGCAAGTCTTTTATATGTCATAAGTCGTTTGATTTTTGCTATTCCTTTGTGATGTTCTAATCCATTACGGACATCGAAATAACTTTGAATCGAAACTTTTATTTCTTCATTTTTTGAATTACTAAATATTATATCTAATTTTCTTGGAATATTAAGAGAATGATCTGTCGAAACATTAACAACTAAATCAGAAATTTTTTGAAAAATTGAATCTAATTCTTCTTTTGAATGTCCAATATGCAGATTAATATTTTCTTCGCTAAATCTCATTGCAGCTATAAGTTTATCCATAAAGTCTTGTAGAGATCCTATTATAGATTTAAAGCATTTATTCAACTCTCTTTGTTTCAAAAAGTCAGGCGGAGGAATAGAAACCGTTGATTCCAAAAAACCTTGCCTTAATGTATAACTGTTCGTTGAATAATTTTCCTGAATAATAGCATCATCAATTATTTGAAGACTTTTCAAGTCGCTACTTATCTCACCACGCAATTGAGCTGCTAGTAAGTTTAAGTCAATTGTAATTTTATTTGTTTGTACTTCCATATTATATTTTATATGAATTACTACTATTTCACTTATCTATGTACTCTCAATAAATGACTCGCAAAATTATCATTATTTAAAATAAATAAAAATATGTTTAGCATATTTATT
>JAVSMQ010000001.1:4472502-4503006 GCA_032027125.1 Kapaibacterium sp. (SeqCode) | reverse complement strand
GATTCATACAGTATATCTTACTGTTAATATTTCGGTACTTTGGGAAAAAGTACAAATGTTTTGAAGAAAAAATGTCCTGCATCTAATTTTTATCTGGTTTTGATTGTAAATTATATAGTCACGGGACTATAAATTTAGACTTATATATAGTTTTTTTGTCTTGTGATAACATTTTACTTATGTTCTTTGACATATAAATTATCAAATCCGCTGTTAGCTTTAACTCCGAAGCCTTTAAGCAATCTTCCGAAGTTTTTAAAACTTCGGAAGATTGATTTCTCTTTCACACAAAATTTGTTCAATTTAACGCCGAAAATAATAAAACGAGTGTTGATGCCTTTCACGGGGGATTTTCTAACCCTCGATGCCTCCGTTAAAGAGTTCATAGCCTCCGTTAAAGAGTTCAAAGCCTCCGTTAAAGAGTTCAAAGCCTCCGTTAAAGAGTTCAAAGCGTCCGTTAAAGAGTTCAAAGCGTCCGTTAAAGAGTTCAAAGCCTCCGTTAAAGAGTTCATAGCCTCCGTTAAATAGTTCATAGCCTCCGTTAAAGAGTTCAAAGCCTCCGTTAAATAGTTCATAGCCTCCGTTAAAGAGTTCAAAGCCTCCGTTAAAGAGTTCAGAGACCCCCTTAAAAAGATTGATTTATAAAAAAAAGCGGCTTAATATTTAAATATGAGATAATAATTGCAAAATAATTATAACAGTTTAGATTTAAAAACCTTTAATTTTAGTTGAATTGAAAATGTATTTGATAATTTCTGATAGTATAATAAGGAAATCCCAATTAATCATCTTCTTGAAGAATAGGAGGGTAAATAAGAACCACAAAACTAAAGGGAAAGTCATTCTGAGCGCAGCGAAGAATCCATGATTTCATTAATTAACAGCCTGGATTCTTCACTTCGCTCAGAATGACGAATCATGGAGTTTTGGAAATCCACCACCCCTTAATCCCCTCCATGAAAGAAGAAGGAGGGGAGATATAAGAAAACACAATAATAAAGGGATAAGTCACTCTGAGCTTGCGAAGAGTCCATGTATTCATTAATTAACAGCCTGGATTCTTCGCTGTCGCTCAGAATGACAATTCCCGAAGATTGAGCTATGCAATAGAATGTATCTTTTTCAAAGGGAGAAAGTGAATGAAGCGAGTAGGGGTATAATAATTTAGGAAATAAATGCTTTTATGTGGTTAATGAATTTAATGATTTCTCATTGTAAAACTTGTAGTTATTATAAAAACATTGTAATAACTAATTTTCATAAATAAATGATAGGGTACTAAAATGAGTGATGACGTAAACAGGGAATTTGCAATGTCTTATGCAGATTTGATTGAAGTTTGTGATAATTTTCACAGTTGTATAACAAGGGACGCCGCCGAGATGTCAGTATATGGGGTCACGCCTTTAGCAACAGCCGCGTTTAAGACAAAAATTAATGAGTTCCTTGCATTTCCAACAGATGCAATTCTGACATACGATATGATGAGTGCAACTCAACATCGAAATACACTTGCCAATAATCTTAGGATAATGGCTCGTACTTTCGGTGTAAGAGCCAAAATTGCCTTTGCCGATAATACAGGCAGATATGAAAGATTTGTTTTAGAAGATTTAAGCCGTGCAACCGACGGCAATTTACTTGTATTTTGCGAAATGGTTGCTCATGAAGCCGCAAAATACTTAGTTGAGTTTGAACCATTGGGCATGTCACAACAAACGATAGATGATTTTGTGACGGCTACAAATGAATTCAGACTTGCAATGATAGCCCAGGATGATGCAGTCATGTTAAGAGATGAAACAGCAAATCTGAGAATGAAAAAAGCGAATGAACTTTATAAATTGCTTGTGAATTACAGTAATATGGGCAAGAATATATGGTACGAGGTTAATGAAGCCTTGTACAATGACTATATAATCTATGATTATACAGGCAGTAACAGTACCGGCGGAGTAAGTGCCGTTCCGGCAGCACCTGAAAATCTTAGTGTTGATGTCAACACTATGATTTTCTCATGGTCGAGTGTCCCCAACACCCAAAATTACACACTGGAGAAATCGGCTGTGGGCATTGAGTGGGAAATTATTTACACCGGACCGGATAATTTCTTTATGTATGTGCCTGAAACTGAAGGAATTAACCTTTACAGAGTGAAGGGTTCCAATTCTATTGGAAGCGGATTGTACAGTAGTTTGATGAGTTTCAACTATAATGCTCCAATTGCTGCCCCAGGTTATGTATCCCTGACAATAACAAATGCCTCCACAGGCGAGATTGCGTTAAATTGGGAGGAAATTGCAGAGGCAGATTTTTATCGCGTTTATGTGTGTGCAGTAGCTACGGGAGAGCCTGCTGTACCTGCAAATTATTCTTTTGCAGGCGAATATACTGTTACAACTTTTACGGCAACATTCGGGACAGGAAGCAGGCGTTGGTTTTATGTCAAGGCTGGTCAAACCGGTGGTGAGCTAAGTAGTGCGTCAGATGCAGTTTATGCGGACTTGTAAGAAAGAAAACCCCTAAAATATCAACCCACGGCTTAATTGCCGTGGGCTGATTGAAGAAAAGGAGGGAAAATTTATACCCAAATTAACCGGCATTTAAGAGAGTATTTTTCTCAAATTTTAATACCCAATACAGTAACATCATCAATTTGACTACGCTCGCCTTTGTGATTGTTGAATTCGCTTTCAAGGATGTCATTCTGCTCTTGAGAAGATTTATCTGAGATTGAGTCCAATAATGCAATAAATCTTTTTGTGCTGTATTTTTTACTGGTTTCATTCATCTGGTCTGCAAAACCGTCACTTGTTAAATACACCGACATGTTATTAGTTTTTGGAATTTCAATTGAAGAAAATTGATAAACATCATTATCAGTCTGTCCGGCAATTCCCCGTTTATCTGTTTTAATAATTTCTAATGTATTACTCTTTAAATAAAGCGGACGGCCTGCACCGGAGAATTGTATTATTTTACCCTTAACAGCAATCAATACAACTTCCATACCGTCACGTGTTTGATTTTCTTTTAAACGCTGATTTAATACTTCAGTTACTTTACTATTCATATATGTCAGGATTTCACCGGTATCAGTCAGCCGCTTGCTTAATACTGCATCATCCAGAACTGAAGATGAAATAACAGTAAGCATTGCTCCGGGTACACCGTGTCCGGTACAGTCAATAGCAGCCAAAAACTTAATACCGTTAACTTCCTGAAACCAATAGCTGTCACCGGAAACTATATCTTTAGGTTTATAAAAGATAAATAAGTCCTTAAATGCTACGCGTAAAATGCTCTCCCACGGAAGAAGGGCATTTTGAATAGTAGAAGCATAAGTAATGGAAGCGAAAATTTGTTCGTTTTTCTCCTCAACAATTGATTTTTGGAATTGTAATTCTTCACTAAGTTTTTTCTTTTCACGAAAACGAATAAAAATAAATATAATAATTAAAGCAAAAACCAGGAGCCCGGCAATTAAAACATACTTTTGAAATGAAGCCTGCTCAATTTCAATCTTTTGTCTTTGTTCTTTAGATTGTAAAAGTTCGATTTCTTTTGTTTTGTTTTTTGCTTCCGACTCTTTTGACTTTACTACAAGTTCAGCCAGTTCTTTGTCTTTTTGAAGAATGGCTAATTCGGAATTTCTTTTCTCAATTGCTAATTTTTGTAATTTTTGATTTGCCGAGAGAAGCGCAACTTCTTTATTCTTTTTCTCTAATTCAAGGTTTTGATTATGACTAAGCTGTTTTAATAATTCATTTTCTTTGGCTTGAATTTCCGAATCCTTATCTTTTATTTCATTTTTTCTTATTTCTTCTAATATAGAAATTTCTTTTTGTCTTTCTGATAAAAAGATTTTGTCCTGTAATGATTTATATTCATTAAATGTATCATAAGCTTTTTTGTATTCACCATTTTGCAGGTAAGCATTTGATAAATTCTTTAATGCTTCGGAAAGCGATTTTATATCTCCATTATTCCTATAAATATCTATTGCATTTTGATAATTTGAAATCGCCTTTTTAAGATTCATTTCATTTTTTAGAAGAAGTTCATTTTTAGTAATACTGGTATCAATTAATGAATCCTGCGACAGTGCAAAATATAAATCTCCTGAATTTGAATAATTACGGGCAATTCCAGATTTATCACCGATTTCTTCCTGAATTTTTATTGATTTATCATAATATTCCGACGCTTTAGTATATTCGTGCTGTTTAATATGAATTAGTCCAATATTTCCTAAATTTAATGCAATTCCTGATTTACTGCCTAATTCTTCATTAATAGCTAAAGATTTTTTATAATATTCCATTGCTTTGGAGTATTCGGATTGAGAATAATATATATCACCAATTTTCATTAGATTTGATGCAATTCCTGATTTGTTATCTAACTCTTCATCAATAGCTAAAGATTTTTGGTAATATTCCAACGCGGCTGATAAATCGGATTGTTCATTGTGAATATTGGCTATATTTTCGAGATTTGTAGAAATTTGGGATTTATTATCTAAATCTTCATTGATATTTAGTGCTTTATGATAATATTCCAAAGCTTTTGGGAAGTTGGATTGTTCATTTAATATACTTCCAATATTGCTGTAATTACTTGCCAAACCGGATTTACTGCCTAACTCTTCATTCAATTTAATTGCTTTTTTGAAATATTCCAAAGCATTTGTATAATCAGATTGTTGATAATAAACGTATCCTATATTTCCAAGATTACTTGCAATTCCGGTTTTTTCACCTATTTCTTCATAAATTTTAAGAGACTTGAATAAATATTCCAAAGCTTTAGGGATTTCATTTTTATTACTGTAAACAAGTCCAATATTCTCGTAATTACTTGCCAAACCTGATTTATTGTTTAATTCTTCATTGATTTTAAGAGATTTTTGCAGGTATTCCAATGCTTTCGAATTGTTTGATTGATAAAAGCTAACAAGTCCAATATTTCCAAGATTCATTGCCATTCCGTTTTTATCTCCTAATTCTTCAAACAACTTTAAAGAATTATTGAAACCCTCCAACGCTTTGGGATAGTCGTCCTGATTCAAATAAATATTCCCAATGTTTCCAAGACTCATAGCAATTCCACTTTTATTGCCTAATTTTTCAAAAATCTTTAAAGAATTATTGAAACATTCCATAGCTTTAGGATAGTCCGAATAATTGAAGTAATTTGAACCTAAAGAATTATAGCATTTAGCAACTCCCAATTGCCAATTTAATTTATTAGCTAAATTTATTCCTTCTTCTCCATACTTTATCCCTTCGTCAAAATTAATATCTTTATATATAAATGATAAAGAATTGAGAAGATTAACTTTATTAGTATCCTCTTTCGCAGCCATTAATTTTGCTTTTAAGTTATCTGTAATCTCTTGAGTAGATTTTAACTTTTCAACGATATCGGTTCCTGATTGAACCATGGTCTTCTTTACTTGTGCAAAAATAATACCGCATATAAGAATCAAAAATATTATCAAAAATATTTTTTTCATAACTTCAATCCCAAAATTGTAACATCATCAATTTGACTTCTTGTACCTTTGTGACTGTTAAATTCATTTTCTATTATATTATCTTGTTCGGATATAGTTTTTTCCGTAATAGATTCGAGTAACGAAATAAATCTTTTCGTGCTGTATTTCTTGCTTTCTTCATTCATCTGGTCGGCGAAGCCGTCCGTTGTGAGGTAAAGTAGTAGATTATCAGATTTTTCTATCTCAATGGCAGAAAATTGATAATCATCATTTTCAGTCTGTCCTGCAATTCCTCTTTTTTCAGTTTTGATAACTTCAAACGAATCATTTTTCAAATAAAGCGGACGACCTGCACCTGAGAATTGAATGTTCTTATCTTTTACAGCAATTAATGCAACTTCCATACCGTCACGGATTTCGTTTTCTTTTAATCGTTGATTTAATACTTCAGTTACTTTACTATTCATATAGGTCAGGATTTCACCGGTATCGGTCAGCCTTTTGCTCAAAACTGCATCATCAAGAACCGATGAGGCAATTACTGTCAGCATCGAACCGGGTATGCCGTGACCCGTACAATCAATTACTGCCAGAAACTTTATTCCTTCTACTTCCTGGAACCAGTAACTGTCTCCGGACACTATATCTTTAGGTTTGTAGAATATCAGTAAATCGGAAAAAGCTTTTTGGAGTGTACTTTCCCAAGGAAGCATTGCCTGCTGGATAGTTGAGGCATAACGAATCGAATCATAAATCTGCTCGTTTTTCTCTTCAACTAAAGATTTTTGTTTCTCAACTATTATTTTTTGCTGCTCAATTTCATTTTTCTGTTGTATCAGTTGTTCGCTTAGTTTTTTCTTCTCCCTGAATCGGATGAAGGCAATAATGAAGAGAACTATGAGTAATAAAATTCCTAAAATGAAAAAATATCTTTGAAAATTCTTTGCTTTTATTTCAGCAGATTGATGTTCTTTATCTTTATCCAATGATTCTATTTTAATTGCCTGTAGCTTCATTTCTGCATCAGTTAGATTCAATAGCTGCTGCTGCTCCTGTTTTTCAGCTTTTTCTTTCAAAAATGCCAAATGCTGCAATTCTTTATCGTTGGATAATAAAAGCATAGCTTGATTCTGCTTAATTAGTTCGAGATTTTGCAAATCGTTCTTTTGAATCAAAATTTGGTTTTCTTTATCTTTTATTTCTACCTCACGGTTAGCAACCAGATTGGCAATTTCTTTCGATTTTTCAATTGAGTATAAAGAATCCTGTATTTCTTTGTATTCATTATAACTTAAATAAGCTTTCCTATAATCTCCTTTTAAATAATATGCCTTAGTAAGCAGGTTCAATACATTTATTTTATTTGTAATAATTCCGTTTTCAACACTGACTTCTAAAGATTTTTCTAAATTCATAATACAAGAATCAATATGCAAATTTTTATTTAAAACTTCGATTGTATTACTATCCGGAGTATTTGACATTGCTGATAATTTATAATGAATTTTGCCGATATGAAAGTAATGATTTGCAATTCCAATTTTTTTGCCTAATAATATATTCATTTGCAATGCTTTTTGGTAATAACCTAATGCAAGAGGAAAGTTATTCTGACGAAGATAAACAGAACCAATACTATTTAGGATACTTGATATACTTGATTGATTACAATTTTCTTCACAAATATTCAAAGCTTTATGAAAAAATTCCAATGCTTTTTTGTCATCAGATAACGAAACATAGATTTCACCAATATTAGTCAGGATAAATGATTCCTGGAATTTATTATTAATTTCCTTATTGATTTTTAATGCATTTTGATAATAATCCAAAGCTTTATCATAATTTGTCTGAGTTCTTAAAATGTTTCCAATGTATGTAAGATTATTTGCCAAGCCTGTTTTATTTTCAATTTCTTCGTTAATTTTAATAGCTTTTTGAAAATATTTCATGGCGTTTGCATAATCATTAAGAGTGAAATATGTTGTACCGATATTTCCCAAGTTTGATGCAATTCCCTGCTTGTTAGACAAATCTTCATTTATTTTCAATGCTTTTTTATAACATTCCATTGCTCCAGTCAAGTCAGATATTTTAGATAGGTTGTTCCCATAAGAATTGTATGCTTTTGCTTCTCCTAAATTCCATTTTAGTGATTTTGCCAATTCAAGTTGTTTTTTATTAAATTTGATTCCTTCAACAGGATTGATTCGATAATATTCAATTGTTAAATTATGTAAAAGATTTACTTTGTTAGTATCTTCGTTTGCCTTCGGAAGCTCTCTTAATAACGAATCTATTTTTGCCTGTCCCATTAGCTCTGAGAAGACATTGATATTTATAACGATATTCAAAATTAAAACAAGTGCAAAACTCTTCATAAGAAAACCAATCTAAATGTAAGATGCAATAAACAAATTCATTTATTAGTTTACACTAAAATAAATAATATTACGATACAAAACAGATTATGTTTTAGCATAAACTAAAATTAAATAGATAATTTAGAATGCTTTTTTATATTTTGAAATTCAAATAATATTTTTAAATATATAAGCAATTAATTACCCTATAATTCAAAAATATTTATTTTTCAATTCCGCATTTGAATAGTTAAGTTAATTATGTAATAATTGATTTTTATGAAATAAATAGTAATAATTGATTTGTTTGACATTGTAATTGTATAAATAATTAACCTTATTTGTTCAAAATTTCAAATGAGATTCAAGATTTTAAATTATTTTTAATCAATAAGAACAATAATTTTGTACATTTGAATAATATTAGAATAAAATGCTTATTTTAGTTTAGTAAATTATTTTCTAAATTGTTTATTTTTTTTGACAAATGATTTTGAAGAACAAAATACTTATGAAAGAAATAATCAGATGCATAAAAATGTTAGTGAAACTAACCACTTTAAAAATTGGTAGTCTTAGTTTATCATTCCGGTCGTTCTTGATTTTACCTAAATCATTATCATTATTAATATTTTTATTGGTATTCATTTTTGGATTTTCTGTACAGGAGATTTATTCACAATCAAATGATTTTATATGTGGTACTGACGAATATCTTCTGCAACAAAAAAGGGTAAATCCAAATCTGGAATCATTTATAAAAATGCAGGAAAGCAAAATTCAGAAATGGATAAAAGATAATCCTGCTTTACAATCTGATGAAGTTATAACTATTCCTGTTGTAGTGCATATTATTTATAATACTGATGAACAGAATATTCCTGATTTAAGAGTTCATGAACAAATTGCACTGTCGAACAGAGATTTTGCGGGGCTCAATCTACATTCAATGGGTGCTTTTCCCGACTCTCTTAAAGCAAATACCGGTCTGCAATTTTGTCTTGCCAGAAAAACTCCTGACGGGCAATTAACTAACGGAATTGAAAGACGATACACGACTGTACCATCCTTTTCTTTGAGTGATTCTAATTCTGTGAAGTATTATAATAAAGGTGGTTTGGATGCATGGGACCCGGCAAAATATTTAAATATATGGGTTTGCAATCTAATTATTACCAATGGCTATGCTCAATTTCCATATACCGGTGTAAATGAAACTTATGGAGCAGTAATTAATTATTCGGTTTTCGGCACTACGGGGGCATCGTCTGCCGGAAATAGGGGAGGAACGACTACTCATGAATTAGGACATTGTTTTAATCTGGTTCATACCTGGTGTATTCCGGGTTGTGATAATTCTGATTACTGTGATGATACTCCAAATCAGGATAATTTTACTTTAGGATACCATACAGGTTTGCTTACTGACTCTTGTTCTCCATCAAGTCCCGGAATTATGTATATGAACTTTATGGATTACTCATCCGATAGTATTTATGCCAATTTTACACCTAAGCAGACAGAAAATATGCGTTCAATGTTTTCATCACCTTATGGTCCTTTAGTATCACTCAGCTTATCAGATGTCTGCTCACCTCCTTCATCAAATTCATCACCGGCTGCCTTGACGAAAACAGAATTTATTATTTCTCCCAATCCTGCAGGTGAACAGTTAAATATTTGTTATACTATAGCTGAATCCTCGATTGTTACTTTTATAATTACTAATTCGTTGGGAATTGAATTGGCAAGAATTGATAATAACCAAATTCATTCATCAGGTAATTATAATATAAATTATGAGACAGGTAATTTGAAATCAGGAGTATATTATTTATCAATGCAATCAAGCAACCTGTTAGAAACTAAGAAATTTATGGTGATTAAGTAAATTTTATACAATTTGTTTTTAAACTATTTTAGTAAAACGTTCATGAGCTTGCAGATATTCGAAAATAATCTGAATAAAATGAATGACAAGAATTATCTGCAAGCTCTGAACACCCTCCTTCCATAACACTTTATTATTTTAAACGAAATTTTATTGGAATAGAAATTCTGCAAGAAACAGGTTTGCCATCCTGAATACCCGGACTGAAAATTCCTTCGGTTCGTACTGCTTTAAGTGCAGCATCATTCAGCAGCAAATTATCACTTGCTTCGATTACAGCGCTGACTACTAATCCATCGCGGCTGAGTAATACACCTACAAGTACATTGCCCTCGACATTTGCTTTTCTTGCAAGGTCAGGATAAGTAATACTCCTTTGCAATTTAATTAAATCAACATTCGGATTAATTTCAACAAATTCATAGATTTTTTCTTCAGTATTTTCTTTTTCAATAACCTGATTATTCAGTCCAATGTCAGTAGGATTGCTTTTTGGAATTGTTTCGGTAATATTATTTGCATTCCCTAAAGTAGAGGATGTTATTCCAATTTTATCTAATACAGCTATATCACTAACATTGACTGTACTTTCATTATCATTTACACCTACAAAATTGCCGCCGATTTTCTTAGTTCCCGACTCCGGATTGATGACACCTTCAGGCGATTGAACGTGCTGGATTATATCCTTTAATTTAATATCATAATCCGTTGTTTTGACAACCTGAGGTTCATTTATAATTGTTTCTTTGGGCTCTAATGCCTTTTTGGTTGTCAGAAATACTGCTATCATCAACAGCCCCAAAATCATCAATGTAAGTCCAAAACCTCTGAACGCGGCTTTCCCTTCATAAGCTTTTATTTCTGCAGCACCGTAAGTGCTGACTGAGATTCCCGAATTTCCGACTGATGCTTTCATGACTGTTTCTCCGTTTTTCTGATTTATAATCCGTTTTTCAAAAAATACATTCAACATAAAAACTCAACAACTTTCTATAATTAAAGACAATATATTCATCAAAAAAGTTACAACAAATTTTTCAGGATTATAAATTTTTGTAATATTTCCTAAATATAAAATCTTTACAAATTGTAACCGTTTAATTGTCATTGTTCTACTATTAGTTGTTTTTAAATGGAAATTCCTGATTTACTTAATAAAGTTAAAGAGAAACTTGATAAATCCAAATACATCATTATCACTACCCATACTAATCCCGACGGAGATGCTATCGGTTCGGAAATAGCTTTTAAAAATCTGTGCCTGCAATTAGGTAAAAAAGCTTATATAATCAATGATTCCGAGACTCCGTCAAATCTGAAATTTTTGGATAACGCCAACAGTATATTAGTCTTTGATAAAGCTCGCGATATTCATCATTTTTATTCTGCCGATTTGATTGTGATTCTTGACCTGAATGACCCTAAAAGGTTGAAATCTGTTCAGGAGCCAATTCAAAACAGTAAAGCATATAAGATTGTTATTGACCATCATATCGAACCGCAAAAATTTGCAGATTTATATGTTGTTGATATTGATTCCACTTCAACCGGACAAATGATAAATGATTTGCTTAATTTATTTCCCGAATTTAAATTAGACACCGATTCGGCAAATGCACTATATGCCGCTATAATGACCGATACAGGCAGTTTCAGGTTTCCGCGTACTGATTCCGATACTCACAGGACTATTGCCGAACTGCTTGATGCTGGAGCCGACCCTGTAGTTGTATATGACAGCGTCTATAATACCAATTCAATTTCATCAACAAAGATACTTGGAGAAGCGCTGAGCAATATCAAATTGTATCTGGGCGGCAAATTATGTATAATGATGATTACTGATGACATGTTCCGCCGAACCGGCGCTACGAATGATGATATTGATAACTTTGTTGAAAAAACCCTTGCGATAAAAGGTGTTCAGTTGGGTGTGATAATTGCAAATATACCCGGTAAGAACGAAATAAGAGTTTCATTCCGGTCAAAAGGTGAATTCTCTGCACGGGAAATAGCCGGAGTTTTCGGCGGGGGAGGACATTTTCATGCTGCAGGTGCAAGAATTTTCGACATGAGTCTTGATGATGCAAAATCAAAAATCATTGAAGAAGTATCAAAAAAGATGAGATAACCGCTATTACAAATTATCCCGGTTGAATAATTGTAATCATTTATCAAGGCATATCATATCACATTTATATACTGAAATATTCCCCTTGAGCAGGGCTGATACGTTCTAAATAATTCCAAGGAACTTCGTAAATGTTACAACATAAAACGGCACTTGATGGCTTGTCATGCTGAACGGAGTGAAGCATCCAGGCTGTTAATTAATTAAGATGTCCGGCACTTTTGAAGTGTCGGACATCTAATTTATTTAGTGAGCGGTTCTCTACGGCACAAGTGGCATGTCCACATAGACTGCATCACTGGCGACCGATAGCTTTTGGCTGTTACCACTCAACACCTGAAACCAATGACGATACCCCGTATTTACAGTTCCCGAGTAGGAGCCGACAGTAAACTCGCCTAACATCGTATATTCACCGGGGTCTGGAGCGTTGAGGGCAGTCTGGCTGTGAAAGAGCCTATAAAATTCTGCCGAAGCGACTTCTTCCCAATTAAGGGCGACAGCTCCGGTATTTGCGTTGATTACAGTCAGGCTGGTATACCCTGGCTGAGCCAAAACAGAAACATAGTTGTAATACATAATCGGACYGTAATCAGAGTAGCCTCCGGAATTGTGGCACCGGCTCCGATACATCCTAAGTCCTTCATTTTCTGGCACATACATGACAAAATTGTCCGGTCCGCTATAGATGACACTCCATTCCTGCCCCGTTAAAGATGACTCTATGGAATATGAAACCGCATTCGGCACAGGGTCAACTGAAAAAGTCATAGTTGAAACGTCCACCGAAAGATTTTCGGGTGCTGTCAGAGAGCCAACCGGGGTATCATAAATTAAGTAGCATTTATACTTTACCGGGTCAGTATTCACAAAAACACGTTTCCCGATATCGCAGTATTTTGTAACGAGTGCATAAAGTTCATTTCCGGCTTCACAACGCTCTTTGGAGGCTTCGCGGCGGGCATCAAATTTATCGTGATTAACATTTTTTGCTTCTTCGTATGAATCAATCAAATCACTATATTCACCAAGTACTTCAGGCGTCAAACCCTCTTCAATCAAATCTGCCAGATAGCCGGTTACCACCCGTTTTACACGTCGGGCTGCATAGAGCAGGTCATTCTCGGCAATATTATTGATGCCGGTAAACATCAGATTTCTGTATTTTACCGAATCCTTACCAAATTTCATTTCAACCCTCAGAGCCATATTCCGAATTCCATCCTTGAGTTGTATCATCGTTGAATTTTTACTCAAAGTAGTTTCCATCACAGCACCTTCAGTCTCAATATCAGTCGGCAAGTTTTCAAAAGCATCGCCTTTTGCTTTAAAAGCCAAAATGCCGGGTGCCGACAAACCAAATGGTGCAAACGCCGCACTGTCGCGATCCATGTCATTAGCCAGATTTGATGCAAACATGCACAAATCAGCATCTGACATCTTGTAATTCCTGTGAAAATCATCATAAGAAGCCATTAAAAAACCTCGATAAATAGTAAATAAATGTAAATTATTTAGATTCAAACCCAACTATATATTCATAGATTGAATTTTCTTATATCGAAAAATATATTTTAATAAAAGTGTGACAAATTGTTTATTTTCAAAATGTTATTATATTTCAATGTAAATTGTTTCTCTAAAGAAATAAGAAGCAATATATATGAAATAAAGTGTTTTTTTCTATACTGATTTAATTTTTATTTAGTCGAACTAATATTTTATTTATACCGACTAAGTTTTATCCGAAACGGACATAGTATTTATCTATACTGACTAAGTTTTAGTCAAAATAAATTCAGTTTTTACCATTTGGAACTATTCCCCGTAGACAAAAACTTATTCCCCGCAGACAAAAACTTATTTCCCGCAGACAAAAACTAATTCCCCGTAGACAAAAACTTATTCCCCGTAGACAAAAACTTATTTCCCGTAGACAAAAACTTATTCCCCGTAGACAAAAACTTATTTCCCGTAGACAAAAACTTATTCCCCGTGGGCAAAAACTTATTCCCCGTAGGTAAAAACTTATTCCCCGTAGACAAAAACTTATTCCCCGTAGATGAATTTCAGCTATTTAAAGCACAAATATGATTGGGAAATGCCTTTAACTGTCTTATTAATAATGGTTTAGGTGATGTCGCATCTTTTCCCCCTCTATCAAGAGGGGGTTAGGGGGTGTGTGGTTCGGGTTTTCACAAATTTTCAGTGTTCAGCCTTTTACAAAGTGGAATTTCCGGTTACTTTTTAGATTTTCATTATATACATATATTTTACACACCCTCCGACTCCCTCTTTTTAGAGGGAGAGGAAACCCGAAAACATAATTCAATTGTCAAAGAACAAAATTCAATGCCGTCTGAAACTTAGATGTCCGACTCTTTGAAAGTGTCGGACAACTATAAACATTACTCCATCTTCAGAAAACCGGCGGTGGCTATGTCGGACGGACTGAGCAATCTCAGATAATACGAGCCGCGTTCAAGCCCGGAAATATCAATTCTGAAACTGCTGAGTATTGACTTTTGGAGCAGTCTGCCGCTAATATCATAAATCTCATAATCAGTATAGAGCTTAGTATCGGATTCGGATAAGGTGATATAATTGCCTGCGGGGTTGGGGTAAATAATCATATTGCCTGCAACTGCCTGATTCATGACTGATACAGGTTTAGGAGTGCCGTAGTAAAGCCATCCTTTTTCTTGATTTTCTGAATTTAGGAGGGTTATCAAAATACTGCCGTCAGTAAATACAGTTGGATACAAAGCTGGTACATTTTTCCATTCAACTGGTGCATTTTCAACTTCGAATATTTTATCTCCATTATTATTAGAATAATAAAATTTAGAGGAAGTACCCCTTCCTTTATAAAATGCTAAAATTGAATCGTTTGAATAAATACTACTTAAAGAATGTCTGTAATAATAAAATGAAAAATTCAGAACTTCAAAAATTTCCACTTTATTGCAATTCATATCAAATCTATATAGGGGGTATCCTGATTCCATATTAAATCTGTAGCCATTTTGATTCCAATAATATAGCGAACTGTTGGATTCAAATGGGTCATTTGATCCCAAACCTAAAGGGAATATTGGAATACAATTTTTATCAAAATCACTGTTTACCCAATTTATACCATAATCATTCGAATATTTCATAAAATATTCATTATCTAAACGATAATATATTTTAATTTGATGTAAATCTTTATCAAAATCTGAATGAAGAATTTTAAAATAATCTACCGAGTCTTCTAAATTGGAATTCACTAAAGAATCCACAAATCCAACAGGCTTAGCTTGGTTATTTCCAATATCATAAATCCAGGCATTATAATTTGAACAAGTAAAAATATAATTATCATTCATCAAATAAAAAAAATCAATAATAGGAACATTATAATCATCCGCATTAGGTCTTAATGTAACTAAAAAATCTTCTTTTAATAAAATTACTGTATCACGGCTTGGTGGAATATAATACAACTTCGAATTAAGCCAATTATCTCCAATTAAATAAATTCCATTTTGTTCATCGTAAGCATAACCTGTAATATTAATTGAAATACTTGCGGGAGAACCAATACCATACTCATCAATTAAATATTTTTTGAAAGTTACGCCTTTGTCATTACTATACATAAAAGGCGACGTGATAAACAGTTCATTTTTATATGTTATTACGGGTTTTGAATTGAATATTTCAAATTCAGGTAAATCAATTTTTTCCCATTCAAAATTAATTGATTCATATTCTTCAGACATGCTTAAAATATTTAAACTTAATGATAATATAATCATTACAATTAAAGATTTCATTTTCGACACCTTGTTAAATGTTCAACATATTCAAATATATACCAACCTGTTTGGGAGTATAATCACAATTATTAATTTCACAATAATCCCAAATGCAAGTTAAGTAAACATTTTCTAATAAGCAAGAAATATTTTATTTTACTTCTTATTGAGTCAATTAATTTGTGTGGTTCATTAATCATTTGGTTTTGCTTTTTCTTGATAACAGGTCACTTCTAATGGAGTTGGGGTTTAGGTATGTTGTGTCACACATACAAATTGGTTGATTTTTCACATTGACGGATTCCAAAATGAAAAATAGTTTTGAAATTAGTAAAAATATTGTTAAGTTGTTTTTAGGAATTTTTATAAGTCGGAAATAGTTTTTGAATTAGTAAATTTGGTTCATTTATATAGATATAAAAATTGAAGATGCCGGAAAAAACAGGCAGAAAGAAAACATCCGGTATTCTGAATTTTAGGAGTCCCGTTATGAAAACTTTTTTCATTTTTATTATGCTTTTGCTCTGCACTTCAATTGCTTTATCACAAAAAGAATACAACAACTGGTATTTTGGTGAAAGAGCCGGAATCACTTTTAATACTGCTGATGAAGAGCCGGTGGCATTACTTGATGGAGATTTATATACTTATGAAGGATGTTCGGCAATATCCGACAGTAATAGCAACTTACTTTTTTATACTAATGGAGTTACGGTTTGGAACCGACTACATATGGTTATGAATAACGGTACTGATTTATTGGGGCATGAATCATCATCACAATCTGCTCTAATAGTGCCTAAACCAGGTTCAAATAACATTTATTATATTTTCACAACCGATGCATTAGAGAGAAATTATAATAACGGATTTAATTATTCTATAGTTGACATGAATTTGGATAACGGAATGGGTTCAGTTACACAAAAAAATACAAATCTTCTGTATAATAAAAGTGAAAAAGTTACATCAATATCCGGTGAAAACGGCAAAGAGACTTGGATTGTAACTCAGGACGCAGATAAACAATGCTTTTTAGCATATTTACTTACAGACATTGGATTAAGTTCCACACCTGTCAAAAGTCCAAATAAAATTGATTTAAGTCCTTTCCAAAATGGAATGTTAAAGATTTCTCCAAATGGAGATAAATTGGCAATAACTCAATATTCGCAAGGTAGTGTTTATTTGTACGATTTCAATTTTTTAACAGGTAAAATTACAAATGAAATAATTATTAAATCCCATTTAATTCAAAGTTTTGTTTCTTACGGACTTGAATTTTCCAGCACTGGAAAATTTCTTTACTATACTTCAATAAACTCGGATTATTCCCAAAATTATCTCCATCAGATTGATATTACATCAAATAATGCTGAAGAAATAATTAAAACTGAAAAAATTATAAATCAAAATACAAACATTCCTTTTTTGGGTACCCTGCAAATTGGTCCGAATAAAAAAATATATTTAGCAGTAACAGGCAATGATATCTCAGTAATCCATAAACCTGATTCATCAGGAAATGACTGTAATTTTGAATACAACGGATGCAAATTAAATGGTAGAAAATCACTGCTTGGATTACCTCCAATTGTTCAGAAAAGTAAACTGAAACTTAAAAAACCTGATAGTATTTTCGTATGTGAAAGGGATGCTGTTTTTCTAAATTCCTCATATTTTCAAAATGCCGTTTATAAATGGTCAGGACCTGAAAGTTTTTCATCTAATATGCAAAATCCGGTAATTCCAAATTCCAAACCCGTAATGAGTGGAGAATATATTTGCAAAACAACCAAAAACGGCAGACTAATCGATTTAAGTATTACCATTGTTACAGTAAATCCACGTTCAAAAATTATTTTTTCAGATTTAAAATTTATTTCTGTTTGCAATGATTCTTTAGATTTGATAGCAGTAGAAAATCCCCAAGGTTGTAAAATTCAATGGAAAGAAATTAATTCAACTGAAAATAAAGTAACAATAAGGACAAACGGCAGTTATACTGTTTATGTTGAAAATCAGTACGGATGTATTGATTCAGCAACAATACAAATCGATTTAAACAAAAAGCAGGAGGTGAAAATAATTAGTAATAATGGTAATTCATTGTGTACCGGGGAAAAAATCCTTTTATCTGCTGACAAAATATTTTCAAAGTATATTTGGTCAACAGGGGAAACCACTTCCACGATTAATGTCACAAAAGGCGGGAAATATATCTTAAAAGTAAAATCTGATGCAGGATGTGAGGGAATTGATTCAATATTGATAGAAGAATTTGAAAAACCGGACATAAAATTTGAAAAATCGGTTTATACAATTTGTAAAGGTGACAGTTTAAATCTTTCTCCATTGGAAATAAAATCTGAATATGTATATATCTGGTCGGACGGGTTCACTAATCCCAAAAGAACCATTAAACAAACCTCTGAACTGTTCCTGATTGCAAAATCTTTAAGCGGTTGCAGAGATACGACTTACGTTAAAGTTACAGTTTTGGATTTTCCGTTTGCTGAAATATTTGCACACGATACAGTAATTTGTAATAGCGGAAATCTTACTCTTACAGCAAAAAATATTAATCCCGATTTTGAATATCTATGGTCAACAGGCGAAACAAGTGAGAGCATTAATGTTTCAGAATCAGGTATTTACAAGTTAACGGTTAAAAATAAAAATATGTGCAGTGATACAGATTCAGTACAAATCATAAAATCACCGGATATAAATTTGCAGATAATTTCTGATAAAAACTTAATTTGTAAAGGGGATTCATCAAAAATATATTCGAATATAAAATATAGCAACTATTACTGGTCAACAGATGAAACATCAGAATCTATCTTTGTGAAGGAAAAGGGTATTTACAGTTTGATTGTAATAAATGAATTTGGCTGTGCAGATACCGCTTTTCAAGAAGTTGATGTCCTCGATATGCCTGTTGCCTCAATACTTGCCGACAAAACCGAAGTATGTTTCGGAGAGAAAATTATTCTGACAGCAGAAAATTTTAAACCGGAATTTGATTATAAATGGTCGAACGGTGAGAAAACAGAATCAATAACCGTCTCAGAATCAGGCACTTATAAATTAATAGTTTCAAATCAGGAACTATGTACAGATACATCTGAAATTGAAGTTAAAGTTCATCCCGATTTAGCATTAGAACTTACAGCTGACAATACAAATTTATGTTTTGATGATTCCACAAAAATATTTTCAAAAGCAAATTATTATGAATATTTTTGGTCAACAGGTGAAACAACTGAATCTATAACAGTTCACGATGCCGGAGTATATCAACTAACTGTAAAAAACGAATTTGGATGCTCTGATTCTGCTGAAATTGAAATATCAAAATTTGATGCAAAATTGACTTTTGATAAAGAGAAGTTAGTGTTTGATGAGCTTTGTCTCGGCGATTCTCAAACTCAGAATATGAAAATGACAATTGAAACAAATTCTGATTTTGTAGTGAATAGAATTCACACTACAACAAATAATTTTAATGTCATTAATTCAAATTCTTACCTGAAAACTTATAAAAACGGTGACTCAGTGGATTTGAAGATAATGTTCAAGCCAAACGATGCCGGAGAATTTTTTGATACGCTTTTCGTAGAATCCGAAGAACCCTGCATTTATAAAGCAGCAATCCCAATTTACGGCTCATCAAAGGCACTTTTCAGATTTGGACTTCCCGACATTGCAACAGAAGTCGGTCAAAGAATCGAAATACCTGTAAACTCCGCTCTCACCTGCCCGAACGCAAATAAGCTTACGACAGATTACGAGATTACAATTTCGGTTGATAAAGCGTACTTTCAAGCCGATAGTGTATTATTAGGTGAAATTATTGAGAATGAAATTGTCGGAAATGACCGCATTTTAAAAATCCAAGCAAGAGCGGAGTTTGAAAAATTGAATGGTGAATTGAAACCAATTAACATCATTTACGGACAGGCACTCATAGGCAGAAGCGAGACAGTACCATTGATTATCCAAAATGTGGATTTTCCCAATGAAAGATACTATCCTGAATATCAGAACGGCTCGTTAAAAATTGACGGCTGCGTAAACGATTTAAGCGGAATCCAAATATTCAAACCAACTACCTTGAAAGTCGCACCCAATCCTGCGGACGGTGACCTTAATGTGACAGTCGGCACTCAGGAAGAAGGCAGTTTTTCAATCATTATCTATGATTTTCAAGGTTGTGAAGTTGCAAAATCGGAATTCACGAGAAACAACCGAATTTATGAAGAAAATGACTACACATTCAATATCAGCGGTCTTGGTACCGGTGTATATTCCGTCCATCTGACAGCCCCATGGACTTTGAAAAGAGAGCAGTTAGTGATAGTGAAGTGAGGAATGATGGGAATTACAGACTCCACGGATTTAAATCAGTGAAATCCTTTAATCCGTGTAATCAGTGATTCAGATAAAGTGGTGGTTGTTTTCCTTTTTTCCCCTCCTTTTTTGCAAGGAGGGGATTAAGGGGTGGTTGTTTTGGTAATCGAATTTGAATTACAAATTCAATTCGTTCAAAAATTAATTATTTAACGAAAGTAAAAATTCTCTGTTGGTTTTCTTGCCGCGCATTCTGTCAATGAGGAATTCCATTGCTTCAACTGAAGACATTTCGCTTAATACTTTACGAACAATCCAAATTCTTTGCAATTCTTCTCTATCCATAAGCATTTCTTCACGACGGGTACCGGAACGGTTGACATCAATTGCAGGATAAATACGGCGGTCAGCAATTTTACGGTCAAGTACAAGTTCCATATTACCCGTTCCCTTGAATTCTTCAAAGATGACTTCGTCCATACGGCTGCCGGTTTCAATAAGTGCAGTAGCTATGATAGTCAGAGAGCCGCCTTCTTCGACATTACGGGCAGCACCAAAAAATCTTTTCGGTTTGTGAAGTGCATTTGCATCCACACCGCCGGAAAGAATTTTACCTGAGTGAGGAACAACAGTATTATGAGCTCTGGCAAGACGTGTAATGGAGTCCAAAAGAATAACAACATCCTGCTTTGCTTCGACTAATCTTTTTGCTTTTTCAAGTATCATATCAGCAACCTGAACGTGTCTGTCTGGCGGCTCGTCAAAAGTTGACGACACTACTTCTGCCTTAACCGAACGCTGCATATCAGTTACTTCCTCTGGACGCTCATCTATAAGCAAAACTAATAAAACTACTTCAGGATGATTGGCTACTATACTGTTGGCTATTTGCTGAAGAAGAATTGTCTTGCCGGATTTTGGTGGAGAAACAATCAAACCTCGCTGACCTTTGCCGATCGGACATAACATATCAAATATTCTGGTTGAATATTCACTTGGCAATTTTTCGAGGTTAAGTCTTTCGGTAGGGTAGAGTGGAGTGAGATTGTCAAATAATGTTCTGTCTCTTATCCTGTCTGGGTCTGAAAAGTTTACGCTTTCGACTTTTAACAAAGCATAAAATCTTTCACCTTCTTTAGGTGGTCTGACCTGACCTTTAATAGTATCTCCGGTACGAAGACTAAAGCGTTTAATCTGAGAAGGTGATACATAGATATCATCAGGTGACGGAAGGTAGTTGTAGTCGCTTGACCTCAGGAAACCATAACCGTCAGTCAATACTTCCAGCACTCCGCTGCCTGAAATGAGACCTTCAATCGGTGTTTCTCTTTCTCGGGTAACAACGCTGGTCTGGGCTTCTACTATTTTGAGAATTAATTCCTGCTTGCGTAAATCAGCAAAATCAACGATTCCCAAAGATTTTGCCATTGATGTCAAATCTGCAATTTTCTTCTTCTGCATTTCCGCAATATCTATGACAATGGGAATTTCAACCGGCTCTACGTCTATTTGAGGTAGTTCCGATTCCTTGTAAAGTTTTGGCTTGGCTTTGCCGTGTGTTCTTGGTTGTCTAACTGGCATAATGACCTTAAATATATAATTAAAAAAAACTAGTTTCCAAAGTTTGTTGAAAAATAAAGGATTAAGTTAAGACGGCATATTCATAACTAAAAGGCTAAAGATTCTATTATAAAATAACAGAAATCAATTTTGTCTGATTTCTGATTACAAATTTATAAATAAATAGCTATTCAAACAAGTTTTTTTTTAAATTATTTAATTTTTTAAAGTTTTTTTACTTTTTTATGAGACGAAATGGAAGTTAATGTGTCAGTCTAAGTGAATTAAAGGAAATTTAATTATTTTTAAATTTTATAAATAGGTAACTGAGGTTAATTTGAAAAAGTATCTAATTTTATTATGGTCATTTATTTTCGTTTATCAAACAAATTCTCAGGTTGTAATTAATGAAATCAGTTCAGTGAATTATGACATTATAATTGACGAAGATTTCGACCGTCCGGACTGGATTGAATTATATAACACCGGTTCTACTCCTGTTAACTTAAAAGGCTGGAAAATATTTGATAAGGATGATTATAAAAATGCCTGGGTGTTTCCGGAAGTTGTGATAAACGGTAAAAGTAAACTACTTGTTTATGCAAGCGGTAAAAATTTTCACAATTCCGGTAAATTTGCAATGGAAGCTTCCGGAGAAGGCATTTTTCAACATGCCAGAGATGACAGCTACAGATTTGAATATATAGAACTGAACGGTGATTTTGAATTTTCCGTTAGAGTACATTCCTTAACTAATGTACATGTATTTGGCAGTACAGGAGTTATAGTAAGAGAAGACCTTACAAATATTCATAAATTTTTCGGTGTGTTCAGTCAGCGAGAAGATAGGGTGGCATGCGAATTCTTATACCGCGAAGATACTACTTTTAACTATCGGTACCCCGAAAGAATTTATTCTTATATTGAGGCGATTTATCCTGATGTTGTACTTTCAATAGCAAGAAAAGGCGATTCATTAATTGCCGGAATATATGATATTGAAGGTTATTGTTTGGAATCTAATGTAAAAGTGTGGGAATTTCCGGAAAAAGTATATGTTGGACTTGCACTATCATCAACAAAACAGGATATGATGGGTAAAGCAACTTTTTCAACTCTTAAGATAAATGGGCAAAGTAGAAGTTTCGGAGAATTGACAGGTATGGATTTTGATTTGGATTTGCCTGGCAAAGCCTATTCAAGTGATGAAATACATACTAATTTTTCATTATCAAGTGACGGTGAACAACTAATTTTGTGGGATGCATCGGGAAATGTAGCCGATAGCAAAGATTTCCCGTCAATGTATGTGGATATGTCATTCGGAAGATTTCCAGACGGTACAAATAACTGGACATTCTTCCAGCCTCCTACACCTAAAGAAAGTAATAAAAATAATAAAACAGCAATTCTGAAACAGCCTAAATTTTCTCTGAATCCGGGTTTCTATAATTCAGCACAAATAACGAAAATTTATAGTTCTGATATAAATTCCAAAATATATTATACTCTTAATGGTTCCGAACCAACACAAGATAATAAACTCTATGTGGGAGAGGATATATTCATTAATCAAACAACAGTTCTTAAAGCACGTGTTTATCAGGATGGATATATCAATAGTCAAATTGAAACCGCAACATATTTTTTAAATGAAAATAATGTAGGAATGCCGGTTGTTTCAATTTCGTCAGACCCTAAATATTTTTTTGATAAAGATAGCGGTTTGTTTGAACTGCCACATTTAGACAAAGAATATCCATTATGTTTTGAATTTTATAATTCTGAATTAAAAAGGGAATTAGTAAACAGGGTAGGTGTTAAAACTCATGGTCATGGTGCTGCTCTTGCAAATCAGGTTTCTTTAAGATTTAATGCTAAGTCCAAATTTGGTGAAAGTGATTTTAAATATCCTTTTTTCGGAAATGATGGTTTGGATGAATATGATAAACTTGTAATAAGAAACTCTGGTCAGGATTGGCTTGGTGCATTTATACGAGATGCATTTGTCAATGTAATTGGTAAAAGTATACAAAACGTTTCGGGTACTGAATATAGACCTGTTTTAGTGTATGTTAACACCGAATTTTGGGGTTTGTATAACTTAAGAGAGAGATTTGATGTTCAATTACTCGAAAGTCAGTTTCAGATTGACAAAAAGTCTGTAAGTATGTTAGAGCCAGTTTATCAATTGATACACGGTGAATCCAAAAGTTATCACGAACTTGTTGAAGGAATTGTAACAATAAATTCTGATTCTGTAATGAGTTTCCTTGATAAGTATGTAAATATTGATAATTTGATTGATTATTCAGCAGTTTCGTTTTGGGCTAATAATCAAGATTGGCCTTCGCATAATTTTAAGTTGTGGAAATCATCTGAACTTGATAATAAGTGGAGATGGATACTGATGGATTTTGACTTATCTCTGAGTTATGATTATACAAATACTGATAATGAAACTTATTGGGTAAATCACTTTAAATATTGTATGGAAAAAGCTGCTGAAGATTCCTATAATTATCATTTCCCTTCGATATTACTCAATTCATTCAAAAGCGATCAATTTAGAAATAAATTTCTTAACAGAAATTGTGATTTGTTAAATACAACATTAAACCAAAATTATCTAATTCATCTTTTTGACAGTTTGGTTACAGATATTAGTAAAGCTATTCCGCTGCAAAAGCTAAGATGGCCTTCATCATTACCCGAATATTCTTTAAATAACAATAAAATCAGAAATTATATATACAAACGTCCCGCTTACTACCGCGAGCAGTTGAGAGAATATTTTGAACTCAGCGGTATTTCGAAGATTGATCTGTCTTCCGATATTGATAAAGCTTGTACTTTTTCAGTTAATTCACTTGAAAATTTAAATAATTTGTGGCAGGGATACTACTTAAATGATATTCCAATAGAAATTGTTGTGCATCCGAATCACGGATTTAAATTTGTGAATTGGAAAATCGGAGAAAATAATTTTGTTTTTGGAGACACTCTTAGATTAACTCTTTCTGATTCAACGGATATAAAAGCAATTTTTGAAGAATCCGTTGAACCCCGTCCGGGTATGGCAGTAATAAACGAAATAATGTATAAATCAGCAGATAACAAGGATTCCGATGACTGGATTGAAATTCACAATCCCGGAGATTTGGAAATTAATATTAGCGGTTGGATATTGAAAGATGATAATAACATTCGCAATTTTGCATTGCCGCTGGGAACTAAATTACTTAAAGGGGATTATCTTGTTTTATGCGAAAATAGAAATAAATTCGGTAAAATATATCCCAATACTCATAATGTAATTGGCGAATATGATTTTGGTTTTGGGACTGATGATATGGTGCGGATTTTTGATAATACAGGTAAAATACAGGACTCCGTCAGATATACAAATAGAACTCCATGGTATCCCGAGGCAGACGGTATGGGACCATCTCTTGAATTGATTGACGCTTTTTGGGATAATTCAATTGCATCTTCATGGCGTGTTTCAACTGTTCAGGGCGGAAGTCCGGGAAGGTCCAATACTGTTACAGACATTTCCGATAATATTTTGAAAAGTTATATGAAAATTTATCCCAATCCATTATCGGATATTTCTAATATCGAATTTGAACTTGAATATGCAGGAAATATTGAGGTAACTGTTACCAATTTGTTTGGCAATAAAGTTCGAAGATTGATTCAAGGAAGTTATGATTCAGGAAATTATTCAACATATTGGGATGGAAAAGATAATGATGGCATTAAACTGCCCGGTGGAATGTACTTTATAATAATTCAAACTGAAAAGGGAATTATTAGAGAAAAAATGATTTTGGAATAAGAATTTATGTAAACATATTTTGAATATTATTATAGGCGAATTCCATATTTGTTTGTTCATAATGATGATAAAAACTAAATTATTTGGAATTAATTGAATATGTCATTTTGATAAAGCTATTAAGGAATTATCCTTTTTTCCCCTATCAATTTGTATCAAAAGCCATTTAATGATTTAACTATATGGTAAATATATAAATAATAAATAATAAAAGTTGGTAAGTTGAATACTTCTTTGTACATTTGCTTTATGTTTTTATGGACTTATATTTGGAGAATGAATATGAAAAAGTATTTGGCTGGTATATCGTTGATTATTTTGTTGACAGTAATTTTATTCTCTCAGGGTATCAAATCAGATGCTGAAAAAGTTGACCATTCCGATATGGTGACAGGTCCTTTTGCAGCTCCGCAGGATGTAACCAAAGCTTGTTTAGGATGCCATGAGGAGCAGGCAGCAGATGTTCTTAAATCCCGTCATTGGTTATGGCTGGGTGATGAGTTTGAAATTAAAGGCAAAGGTTTGGTCAAAGTCGGTAAGAAGAACAGTTTTAATAATTCTTACATTAATATCAATTCAAATGAACAGACATGCTCAAGTTGCCACTCGGGTTTTGGATGGAAAGACTCTACTTTCGATTTTAAAAATCCTGAAAATATTGACTGTCTGATTTGTCACGACAATTCCGGTACTTACAAAAAGTCTCCAGCCGGAGTAACTTTAACAGTTGCTGAACTTGAAAAAGCTGCCCAGTCAGTCGGCAGACCCACAAAAAGTAATTGCGGAAACTGCCATTTTGAAAGCGGGGGAGGAGCGTCTGTCAATCACGGCGGTTTAGAACTTGCTTTACTGGATGATTCCAAAAAACTTGATGTTCACATGAATGTGAAAGGATTTAATTGTATTAATTGCCACAAATCCGAAAAGCATCAGATAAAAGGAGCCGGTCACAGTTCGATGGCGGCAGGAATTAATAAGATAGCCTGTACAGACTGTCATGATAATGATAAAAAAGAAATCCACAAAAATAAAGTTCTCGGAAAGCATTTGTCGGCAATTGCATGTGAGTCCTGTCACATTCCCGATATTGCACGTGAAAATTATACATTAACCGGCTGGGACTGGTCAACTGCAGGATTGAAGGATGACATAAAATTAGATGAGAATCATTTATCCTATGCCAAAAACAGAGGTGATTTAACTTGGGAAAAGAATGTGAAACCTGTGTTCAGATGGCATAACGGCAAAGCAGATTATTACATGCTCGGAGATAAAATTGATTCCAAGCCGTTATATATAAACAAACTGAACGGCTCAATCAGTGATGCCGGTTCAAGAATTTCCCCGTTTAAAGTTATGAAAGGCAAGCAGATATTCGATAAGGAAAATAATTATCTAATAGTTCCGAATCTTTTTGGTGATTCAGGCTTTGGCAGTAATTTTGACTGGAATAAAGCATCTGAATCGGGTATGAAAAGTGTGAATCTTGCATATTCCGGAAAGTATGATTTTGTTGAAACCATTATGCTGCAACCCATTAACCATTTTGTAACTCCTAAAGAACAGGCAGCTAAATGTACAAAATGTCACGGCAAAAGCGGAATGTTGGACTGGACTGAATTAGGCTACCCCGGAGACCCGATGAAGAACGGCAGCCGTGTGAAAAACAAACTTATTAAGGAATAATTTATCTAAGTTCTGTATCTGTTGAATTTTCAATGGTGTTGGCTTAGATTTTTCATCTTTTTTTCATTCTATCAACCTACGGCTTATGTCGTGGGTTGATTAGTTTGGGGAGGATTTGTTTTATGTCCTTCGCCGGCGGAGGTGACACGGAGTGACGGAGGTGGGTTGTTCTTTTTCTATAATAATATCACTCCTTTGGGGTTGGAAACAATTCTGAATTATTAAAAAGAACTCAGAACTAAAAACTAAAAACTAAGAACTCTCTGATTTAAGCATTTTTTGTTATATGACCGAATAACCTTACTTTTGTACTCTTGTAAAATTATCAGTTCAAAAAAATGCTTGACTTATTTGCTTATGTCTCAAATGAATTAAAAATCAATATAAATCAAATCAGAAGTTCTCTGAATCTGCGTCAGGAAGGTGGAACAGTCCCTTTTATAGCCCGTTACCGAAAGGAGATGACCGGAAATTTGGATGAAATTCAGCTTCGGGATATTTTCGATAAATATGATTATCTGACAGAACTTGAAGACCGAAAAAAAACTATTTTGGAATCAATTGAGGAGCAGGGCAAGTTAACCGACGAACTCAGAAAACAAATTGAATCTTGTATGCAGAAAAACGAGCTCGAAGACTTATATCTGCCATTTAAGCCCAAACGCCGCACAAGAGCTACAATTGCACGCGAAAAAGGATTGGAGCCGCTCGCAGAATTTATTAAAAATGCAAATAATACCGATAATTCAAAAGTTAATTTGACCGAAGAAGCATTGAAATATATTTCCGAAGAAAAGGGTGTTGCCAGCGAGAAAGAAGCACTTGCAGGAGCCTCGGATATAATTGCTGAAGAAGTTGCAGAAAAGGCCGAATTACGGGTTTGGATTCGTGAATACTATCTGAAAAACGGAAAATTCAAGTCTTCAATTAAGGATGAGTTTCCTGATGGTACAACAAAATATGAAATGTACCGAAACTATGAAAAATCCGTAAAAGAAATTGCTCCCCACGCAATGCTTGCTCTGAGAAGGGGAGAGACGGAAGGTATTTTGAATCTTGACCTCGCATTTGATGAACAGGATATACTAAGCTATATAAACTCAAAAACAATCATTTCAAATTATACTGAAATAACGGAATTTCTTGTCAGCACAAATAAGGATGCTTTCAACAGACTTATGAAACATTCTCTTATCGGTGAAGTCAGAATGATGAAAAAAGAATTTTCGGATGAAGAATCCATTAAAGTATTCGAATCAAATCTCCGACAGATGCTGCTTGCCGCACCTGCCGGTATGAAACCGACATTGGCTATAGATCCGGGTTTCCGTACCGGCTGTAAGGTTGTGGTTCTTGACGGTACAGGGCAGTTTATCGAATATAAGGCAATTTTTCCGCATAATTCAAAAAATGAACGTGAACAGGCTTCTGCTTACGTAATCAATAGAGTTGAAAAATATGATATTGAGTTGATTGCAATCGGTAACGGTACTGCCGGCAGAGAAACTGACGAGTTTGTTACCGAAACACTCAAAAAGATTGATAAAAAGCCCGTTAAAGTTATGGTGAATGAATCCGGTGCTTCGATATATTCAGCAAGTGAAACAGCAGGCAAAGAATTCCCCGAGCTTGATTTGACCGTTCGCGGAGCTATTTCAATTGGTCGCAGATTGCAGGACCCGCTTGCCGAACTTGTGAAAATTGACCCTAAATCAATAGGTGTGGGGCAGTATCAGCACGATGTTGACCAGAAACTGCTCAAGAAAAAGCTGGAAGAAACTGTAGAAAGCTGCGTAAATTATGTTGGTGTTGATTTGAATACCGCTTCAAAAGAATTGCTTAATTATGTATCGGGATTATCAGGAAAAATATCTGAAAATATCATTTTATGGCGAAATGAAAACGGCGCATTCAAAAATCGTAAGCAACTGTTGAAAATACCGAAATTAGGAAGTAAGACTTATGAATTGGCAGCAGGTTTCCTTAGAATAAGAAACGGAGAAAATCCATTAGATAATACTGCTGTTCATCCTGAAAGCTATTATATTGTCGAAAAAATTGCCGGTGATTTAAATCTTGGATTAAATCAAATCACGGCCGCTCAGGATAAAATCCGTAATGTTGACCTGAAAAAGTACATTACTGATACAATTGGCGAGCCTACATTAAAAGATATTATTGCTGAACTCGAAAAGCCCGGCAGAGACCCGCGTGAAGAATTTAAGTATGCCGAGTTTAAGGAAGGTATTACAGAAATCTCTCATTTGCGTCAGGGAATGGAACTTGAAGGAGTAGTTACCAATATTACAAATTTCGGATGCTTTGTTGATATTGGAGTTCATCAGGACGGTTTGGTTCATATTTCCGAGATGTCTAATACATTCGTCAAAGACCCGACGAAAATTGTTAAGGTTGGACAGGTTGTGAAAATCAAGGTGATTGAAATAAATGAAAAACTCAAAAGAATTCAGCTTTCGATGAAATCAGGCAATGGAATTAAACCGGTCAGAAAGCAGGAACCGAGTTTTTCGGTGAATGATCTGAAGTCTAAATTTTCGTAATTATAATTGATAAATAAAAAGGAAACCTTATGAAATATATAAAAGCAATTACTTTTCTTGTCGTAGCAATAGTGCTGCTTTTTCTGCTTGCAGCTTTGTTTATGCCGTCAGAATTCAAGTTAGAGCGTTCAATTGAAATAAATAGTCCTTCAGCATTGGTATTCGATAATGTTGCCGACTTAAATAAATTCAATAAGTGGAACGACTGGTATTCAATCGAGCCGTCTGCCTATCTGCCTGTGAAAGGTGCTCCGGGAGTGGGGCAGGTGTCAGAATGGAAAGGGGATACTGTAGGAACCGGAAATCTTAAGAATATTATTGTCGAGCCGAATAAATACATAGAGCAGATTATTACCTTTACAACTCCTTATGAATCTTCATCAAAAATTTACTTTAAATTTGATGAGCAAAATGGTGTAACGAGAGTTGTATGGAGCATTGAAGGAAGTTTGTCCTATCCCGTAGGCAGATTAATGAAAGTTCCGATGGAGGCAAAATTAAATAAATCGTTTAATCAGGGACTTGCAAATCTTAAGAAAATTTGTGAAATGAGTCAGAATTGATTAAATCGTTTATTTTTATACAAATCTGTCCAAAATAAATTCAGGAAAAGAGTAGGATACCGACAAATTCAACAATTGTTATGAAAAAAACGATTAATGAAATAACAGCATCTGTTAAACTAAAATAGTTGATGGTTATAATCATACACAATTATCCCGTTTTCCTATTCAAATTACTTGCCTATCCATATTATTAACTCAATCTTTCCAATCAGGCTGAATTGTGATTGTCGCATTTAAAAATAA
>JAVSMQ010000001.1:4460137-4471002 GCA_032027125.1 Kapaibacterium sp. (SeqCode) | reverse complement strand
CCGCCGATACTTAATTTCATATCGTGGTTTAAATCTGTGCGGTATAAATCAAAAGATGCACCGATGTCTAATCTCAGATTATCCTGCGACAGATTTATAACACTGCCGATTCTCGGTTCAAAAACATTTGCCGTATATGGTTTAAAAAGTAAAATACCTTCAGACGCAATTGCAGATGAAGTGATTAAACATATAAACAGGAGAATATATTTTTTCATCATATTTCCTAAAAAAAACGGCTAAATGTAGATTACACAAAGCCGCAACAAAAATTACAAGAAATAATTATCTGTGAATACCGCGAACAGATTCTTCAATAAATTCAATACAATACCTGACTTCGTCACAAATTTTATGGCTCTCCATAAATTTTGCTATACCATCGCGGTTATTATAACCGGAGAAAAGAATTGTATCATAAAACTGTTCGATTTCCTGAATAACTTCAGGAGAAAATCCTCTCCGGCGAAGTCCAACCTTGTTAATGCCTTCAACCTGAGCAGGTTTGCGGTCAACAAGTGTAAATGGTGCAACATCCTTGACCACTTTACAGTCAGCTCCAACCATAGAGTGCTTTCCGACTTTGCAAAATTGATGTATTTTTGCTACACCGCCAAGAACCACCCAATCTTCGATGGTAACGTGACCGGCAAGCTGAGTAACATTAGAGATAATTACATTGTTTCCAACTCTGCAGTCATGAGCAATGTGGCAATATGACATTATGAGGCAGTCGGAACCGACAGTTGTCTCACCGGTCTCTTTAGTGCCTCGGTTGATGGTGGCATATTCTCTTATTTCTGTATTATCACCGATTTTCACAAGAGAGGGCTCACCGTCAAATTTCAAATCCTGCGGTTCGGTACTTATTACAGCACCGGCATATATTTTACAATTGTTTCCGATTCTTGCGCCATTAGCTATTACAGCCCCTGAACGGATTTTGCAGTTATCACCGATTACGACATCATCTTCTATGATTGTGAAAGCACCTATTGAAACATTGTTTCCAATAAGTGCTTTTTTTGAAACTATTGCAGTAGCATGAATTAATTCTGGCATTTATCTATCCACTATAGCGGCTTGAAATTCTGATTCGGTAACAAGTACGCCGTCAACATAAGCCTTACTGTCAAATAAAAATGTATTGAATTTTTTGGAAACCAATTTCACTTCCATTATCAACTGGTCGCCAGGGTACACAGGTTTACGGAATTTAGCATTTTTAATACCCATAAAAAAGGCTAATTTGCCATAAACATCAGGAAACTTTTTAAACAATAACAAACCGCCTGTCTGAGCTAATGCTTCGAGAATAAGAACTCCCGGCATTACAGGTTTATCAGGGAAATGCCCGTTAAAATACGGCTCGTTAATAGACACGTTTTTAAATGCAATGATTGTATCTGTAGCATCATCAAATGAAGTAACCCTGTCAATTAACAGAAACGGATAACGGTGGGGCATAATGCTCAGAATTTGATGAATATCCATCAGGGTTTCTTTATTCTTTGAAGGAAGCAGTCTGTCATGCTTCTTTTTGTCAAGATAAAGTTTCCTGATTTTCTTTGCAAATTCGATATTACTTGCATGACCCGGTCTTGCAGCAAGAATTTGTGCTTTAATCGGAATTCCGATAAGTGCCAGATCTCCAATCATATCGAGTAGTTTGTGACGCGCAGGTTCATTCTTAAATCTGAGTTTTTCTCCATTCAATATTCCGTTACTTCCTCGTTCCGGCGGTTTATCGAGTTTGAATACTTGTTTCAAATCCATAAGTTCATCATCCGACATTTGAGTGTCATTAATAACAATAGCACTCTCAAGACTGCCGCCTTTTATCAATCCGTGTTTATATAATGACTTTACTTCCGTTAGAAAACAAAAAGTACGGGCAGGTGCAAACTCAGTTACAAATTCTTTTTCTAAATCAAACATTCCGGTATGCTGACTGCCAAGTGCCGGATTGAAATAATCAATCATAACTGTAATACGGTATTCTGAATTAGGCAGTGCAACGATATCAACATGCTTGTCTTCATTTGTGTATCTAATAGTTTCATCAATTATAAAGTACTCTCTTTCTGCATTGAGCTCGTGAATACCGGCTTCGAGAAGAGCATTTACATAAGGCATCGAACTACCGTCAACCACAGGAGGCTCATTAGCCGACAGTTCAATTCTGCAGTTATCAATCTTTAGACCTACCAAGGCAGCCAAAACATGTTCAACGGTATGAACCCTGATATCACCTATTCCAAGTGTTGTTCCTCTTGATAAATCAACAACATTTTCAATTAATGCAGGAATTTCAAATGGTGTTTCCAAATCTGTTCTGACAAAAACGTATCCGTAATCGGCAGGAGCTGGATGGAATGTGATAATTGAAGGATTTCCCGTATGAAGTCCCGTGCCTGAAAAAGAAATAGAACGGGCAATCGTGCGTTGTTTTTCCATGTATGCTAATTTATTAGTTTATACTAATGATTAATGATGAAACTTTTTTAAAATACAAAAATACAAAAAACTACCTGAATTTGTTTCAGTTTTTTAATTTATATTACAATCAGCCTTCATATTCTATCGAAAATTATACTTAACCTGTTGAAATTTATAACATTAATTGCAATATTAATCTTAAATCATTTTTATCAGGAATTACAAACTGACATTTATAATCAAACTAAACTTGACTTTAAAAATTAATCATGTATAACTTAAATATAAATGAACCAATCCATAGATTCCAAAAACAGATTACCTTCAATTAAAATATTAAGACATCTAAAATTATAAAGTAATATTTACTTTTGAAATATAAAGTATCTCAAATATTACTTTCAATTATTCTCGAAAATTAATGAATCAGCCGATTCACGCTTTCCATGTACAACATTTAATGCTTTGAAAGTACGTTTATCCTGAACACGTGATTCAAATTCATCTCTGAATTTTTTTATAAATCCTCTCACGGGCCACGCTGCAGCATCTCCAAGTGCACAAATAGTATTTCCTTCGATGTTGTCACAAACCGAAAGTAACAAATCTAAATCCTGCCGCGAACCGTCACCCATTTCAATACGTTTAAGAATCTTATCCATCCAGCCGCATCCTTCACGGCACGGAGTACACTGTCCGCATGACTCGTGATGATAAAAATGTGCAATTCTTCTGGTTATTTTAACAATGTCGGTATCCTCGTCCATCACCATTACACCTGCCGTGCCGATATGTGTGCCTATTTTCTTTAAGTATTCTTCATCCATCAAAATATCATCAATTTCATCACCTCTGAGAGGAGGCATTGAAGAACCGCCGGGAATTACAGCCTTTATCTTTTTGTTACCCCGAACTCCGCCGCAGATATCATAAATTAAATCTTTGAGAGGGAAACCTGTCGGCAGTTCATATACGCCGGGTTTATTTACATGTCCGCTGACACCGAAAAGTAAAGTTCCAGGATGTCCTTCAGCTCCGATTTTAGAAAATTCTGCAGGTCCGATTCTGAAAATAGCAGGTACAGTTGCAATTGTTTCAACATTATTAACGGTTGTCGGCATTTTCCACAATCCTACCTGTGCCGGGAAAGGAGGTTTAAATCTTGGATAACCTCTGTCTCCTTCCAAAGAATTCATAAGTGATGTTTCTTCACCGCAGATATATGCACCGGCACCCTTGTGGACATAAATATCCATAGAATAATTACATCCGAATGTCTGCTTCATTTTTTCACCGATGTAACCCCCTGCATACGCTTCATCAACAGCAGCCTGCATGCAGTTAACCCATTTATGGTACTCACCGCGGATATAAATATATGCGGCTTTAATTCCCATAGCATATCCGGCTATTAAAATACCTTCGATTAACTGATGAGGGTTATATTCGAAAATCTGTCTGTCCTTAAAAGAACCGGGCTCCGATTCGTCGCCATTAACGGCAAGATATTTCGGCTTGTCATTACCCTTTGGCATAAAGCTCCATTTTAAACCGGTAGGAAAGCATGCACCGCCTCTGCCACGCAGCTTTGAAGCCTTGACCTCATTAATAACTTCATCGGTAGTCATTTTTACAGCTTTTGCGAACTGTTTATAACCATCATTGGCAAGATAAACTTCTAACTTATGCAATTCCGGTATATCGGGCAAAAGCAGTTTCGGATATTTATCACTCATCATTTAAACTCAAATTATTTAATGTAATTGATGTCAATTTAAAATATATTTTCATTTTTGTAAAATTACAAGCTGAAAAATAAGCATTTTTCTTTAAGTTTACAATTGGTTTTGTTACAAAATTAAATAATTAATTAAATTGAATTTATCAGATATATTCGGAGAGTCGCTCACCACTTGGTTTTTGATACCTTTTTTGATTTTTATGGCAAGAATTATTGATGTGAGTATCGGAACAATTCGTATAATACTCATATCAAAGGGTCTAAAAAAGATTGCACCCGTTTTAGGATTTATGGAATCATTTATCTGGATTGTTGCAGTCAGCCAAATTATGTTGAATCTTAATAATTTTTTCTATTATTTTTCCTACTCGGTTGGCTTTGCAACAGGAACATATATAGGAATTGTTCTCGAAGAAAAACTTTCATTGGGGTTTGTCATAATCAGGGTTATCACTTATAAGGACGCAGTTGAACTCGTAAATCATCTAAGAGCATCAAATTATTCGCCGACTGTGTTGGATGCTGAAGGGCAGAACGGGAATGTTAAAGTGCTTTTTCTTGTAATCAAGAGAAGTAACAGTATTGAACTTATAAATTCTATAAAGACTTATAATCCTAATGCGTTTTATACAATTGAAGATGTTAAATTTGTCAGCGGTGGTGTTTTTCCTGCACAAACAAATCCGTTATTTTCAGGAAAGTATTTTAGTTTATTAACAAGAAGGAAATAATTATGATAATGGTAGGTGTCATTACTGACAAAAAAGGATTCGTAGGCGAAATGTATGTCAGCTCTCTAATTTCAGAAAAAGTAGATTTACCGGTTGATTGTGAAGTTGCTGTCGGATATTCACCGAATTTTACACGTAAATACGTGCTCAAGAATTGGAAATCCGGCAAAAGGTCTGCTAAAGTTAGGCTTGAAGGTATAGATTCTGAGGAAAAAACCAAACAGTTTATGGAAATGGGGATTTTTGTAAATGAAGAACTGCTTAAAAGTAACAATCCGGAAACTACATTTACTCACGAGCTTATTGGATTAAAAGCATTCGATGCTTCAAACGGTAATGAGATTGGCATTGTATCGGATTTACTTTTTCTCCCTGCCAATGATGTAATAGTTATTGATAAGGGTAATGTACTTCTAAGTCTTCCGTTCATCGAACAGTTCATAGCTGATATAGATTTGGAAAAGGGGATAATTTCTTTTAATCTACCTGATGGTTATGAAGAGCTTGAAGAGTCGAAAAATGAGGATAGAAATGGAGACAATGATTAGAATTGATATCCTTTCTGCTGTTCCAGAAATAATGGAATCGGCGATAAATGCCAGCATTATTAAAAATGCCCGTGATAAGGGAATTGCGAAAATTGAACTCCATAATCTGCATGATTATGCAGACAATAAATTCCGTCATATTGATGATTACCCTTTTGGTGGTGCGGCAGGTATGCTTATTAAATGCCAGCCGGTTTTCGATTGTATAAACAAGTTGAAATCCGAGCGGGAGTATGACGAGATAATTTTTATGACTGCCGATGGAACTACTTTGACCCAGTCAATCTGTAACGAACTTTCTCTTAAGAAAAATATCATAATTTTAGCAGGGCATTATAAAGGGATTGACCAGCGGATTCGCGATACTTTTGTTACAAGGGAAATATCAATCGGCGATTTTGTTTTGAGCGGCGGTGAACTGCCGGCTATTGTACTTGCTGATGCTGTGGTAAGACTGCTGCCGGGTGTTCTTGGCGATATGTCATCTGCTTTAGAAGATTCATTTCAGGACGGTATGCTCGAGCCTCCGAGATATACCCGTCCTGCCGAATATAACGGAATGAAAGTCCCTGAAGTGCTGTTGAGCGGAGACCCTGTCAAAATCAGAACATGGGAAAACGAGCAGTCATTATTAAAAACAAAGGAAAGAAAACCTTATCTGCTAGATTGATAATATAACACTTTATAATAGGAAAAAAATAGATATGAAACGATTTATTTTATTATATGCAGCTACATTTTGTTTAATGAATATATCCAATTTATTATCAATGGATTCTGATTCGTTAAACATTTTAATTGAAAAAGATTTTTATAAACAAATCCTGCAAATTATTCCTGAAGAAAATCTTAAAGATATTCAAAATGTTAGTTTTGATGAATTTAATAGAAGTGGTTATTTTGTTTTAAATCTTGAGCGGATTTATAAAGTACCAATAGATAAGAAAATTGATAAGCTATACAAAAAACTTGAAAATTCAGACACGTGTATAAAGTATTTTGATATAATACTTTGTAAGCAGGATAAATGGATTATTTATGAACTCAAAAATATGATAGATTACGGTTTTTATCACTATTTACAAAATCAACAATATGATTTACGTAAGCATCAGGATTCTCTAATTACAATTGTTCAAACTGTTGATAGTATGAGATTATATAATTCAATAGCAGATAGTATAGACGGAATTTATATTCCAAAAGATTTAGAAGATGCCTTATCTGATTTAGATAAACATTTAAGTAAGGAATGGAAAAGTGATTTTATTAAGAAATCAGAGGATACTGCAGTAGGCATCTCACATCATGGAAAAGGTTTGGGAATACGAAATAGTTACCGGTTATGGGGCAGGTCTCGTTTACAGCGTTCGATACAAAAACAATATGGTTTTGATAATCCAGACCGCCAGTCAAGTTTTATTTTAACTCTTTATTATCGAAAACTTAAAGGATTGGAATTGAAAATAGATGAGGAGGCGGCACTTCGCCGAAAACAGGAAGCTGAACAAAATATACAAGAAGAATTAAGAGAGATAGAAGAATAGACTTAAAGAAGTAAGCATTTCGGATAGTATAGGCTCGGTAAGATTGGTGGTACATTCAGCAGGTGACAGGAAACAGTTCGATTACAAACCGTTCGGTGATATACTCTGGACATCGGACGGCGGAGTAAACCGTGTGGGATTTTTAAGATAATTATAAAAATTATTAAACTATTAWKMYAAAKWYWMMWKWCMWTTTWYMAWAKTWWMYKSWMYWWTTTYCAAMRWYTMMKKMYSKTTWTCCWAAKWTWMYTSAYCWTTTTCMARRKTTYYYSRMCYTTTTYCMAARKTTYCYKRMCYTTTTYCMAARKTTYCYKRMCYTTTTYCMRWRWWWCSWRWSSWTWWKMMRWWRTWWYMKKWSYTAAAACAACAAATATGGATTTTCAAACAACAAAAGTAAAATGTCATCCGAAAATAATAAACCATTATTAAAGCCCAATTTAATAGTCCCATAACTATACAATTCAAAATCAAAACAAGATAAAAGATAGAAGCAGGACATTTTTTTTAAGTATTGAAAAAAGTAAGCCGGAAAAAGACGGGAATTTGTTAAGTTTGTAAGGAGATAATTTGAGAATAAAAAAAGAAAATTTTTAATTAATATAACCATGAAGAAAATGGAGAAAACTCATTATCAACATTAATTTTTGGTCGCACAACAAGTAGATTAACAATTTGGGAAAGATTGTCATATGAAGTTGGACATGAACTTGATAGGCAATTAAATAGTAATATATTTAAGCAAATGAATGGTAATAATAAAGAAATTTCGACAGAAAACAGAGTTAATATATTAAGAGAAAAAATGGGGATGCCAAGAAGGGTTTTTCCGTAAACTTAGGAGATAAAATATGAAAGCAATCAATATTATTGTTATACTTGTTACCTTAAACAGTTGTTCTTATTACTACGGACATATTGCCGATGGAAACGGTAGTAAAATTAGATTTGTTAATGAAGTTGTAATAAATTATGAAAATGCGGATAGTATTTTAACTCATAGCGAATTTTATGATCCAAACATTTCAAAAAATATTCGTCTTGGTTATTATTTCCGACTTGAATTTAGCGAAAAAAAGTTGAACCCATATAAAAACAAAAAATTAACCTTTGTTAGTATGTATTTCAAACATAAAAATGAAACATATTATGATGTTTTAACTCAAGAAATCAGTTTTTTATTTGAAGGCTCAGATAAAGGTATTATTGCTTACTTCTATTATGTAGATAATAAGTGGATATTATCAGAAATCACTGAAACAAATAAGGATATAATTGATAGCCTATATTACGATTAATATTGAAAAGAATATGTTCTATGAAGACTTATCCGTTCAACCGTGACAATTATGACGGAAGTACGGAAGTAAGTATTTCGGATAATATAGGCTCGGATTTCAAATTGAAAAATAACAATTGAAAATTGAAAATGATTAGTCAAATAGAACAAGAACATAGGCCGACCCATAATTGTCAATTGTCCATTATCAATTGTCAATTTGGAGAGCTCTGGACATCAGACGGCGGAGTAAACCGCGAGGGATTTGACGGCAGAATATTTGGATACGTTAATGTTCTATGTTAAATCACATTTGATTGATTATAATAAAGATTTGGAAGTTTCGTTTTTAGAATAAATATTTTATTTGGAGGATGTTATGAGTTTTGCTGAAATTCTTGATGCTGTTGATATTTTACCGCTCGACGAGCAAATTGAAATTTCGCGGCTTTTACATTTGCGACTGATTGACCAAAAACGTGAAATACTGGCTCAGGAAATACTTATGGCAGATGCCGAACTTGCAAAAGGAAGTTTAAAAATACAATCGGTAGATAGCATCCTAAATGATATTTTAAATGAAGTATGAACTCATAAAATCAGATGTTTTTACAAAGAAGGCAGGAAAATTATTAAAACGTAATCCTGAATTTATACCGTTATTAAGCAATGTACTTATAACTTTAAAAGAATATCCATTTTCTCCAACACTTAAAACACACAAACTGAAAGGAAATTTACGAAATTCTTATGCTTGCAGTCTAAACTATGAATATAGGATTATTTTCAAAATTTTATACAATTTTCAATTAGAATCTTCAACTGAAAATGTAATTTACCTTGAAACTATAGGTACACATGATGAAGTTTATTGATAATCACAGAAATTATCTGAAATTATTTATTAACAAAACAGGACGCTTTACTACCTGTGACCCTCTCTGGGCTGCATTTCCTGCCCAGTCGCCGTACTCGTATGCATATAACTCCCCACCTACGATTAGGCAGGGAGTTAAATTTAGAACCATAATTTTACAATTTTGTAGCTATTGATTTACCCTGCAGAAACAGCATCAGATAATCGCGGCTGCCTGCTTTGGAGTCAGTACCGCTCATATTGAAACCGCCGAACGGGTGAACATCAACGAGCGCTCCGGTACATTTGCGGTTAATATAGAGATTGCCGCAATGGAATTCACGTTTTGCACGTTCAATTTTTGCTTCATTTTTGGTATATACAGCACCTGTCAGTCCATAAATGGTACCGTTTGCTATATCCAAAGCATGGTCGTAATCACGGGCTTTGATTATTCCCAGTACAGGACCGAAAATTTCTTCCTGAGCGATTCTTGAATTTTCATCAAGGTCAGCAAAAACAGTCGGCTGAATGAAATAACCGTCCAAATCGGCAACTTTCGAGCCGCCGTTAATGAGTCTGCCTTCCTGTTTACCGATTTCGATATATTCAAGAATGGTTTTCTCGGCTTTTGCACTTATGACCGGTCCCGAGCGGTAATTTTCTGCCGGCTCGCCTATTTTAATTTTCTCAACTTCTTTCTGAACTTTCTCAACAAATTCATCATAGATTTTAGCATCAACAATTACTCTTGAGCAGGCGGAACATTTCTGCCCCTGAAAACCGAATGCCGAAGCAACAGTACCCATAACTGCCGAATCAACATCAGCTTCCGAATCAACAAGTATTGCATCTTTGCCGCCCATTTCTGCTACAACGCGTTTAATCCAGATTTGTCCCTGATTAATCTTTGCAGCACGGTCAATAATTCTGAGACCTACTTCCATTGAACCTGTGAATGAAATAAAGCGTGTTAACGGATGGTCAACCAAATGGTCACCCGCTTCAGCACCGCTTGCAACGAAATAGTTCAGAACACCGTCGGGAAGGCCGGTCTGACGCATAATATCAGCAAAAAGATATGCCATCATAGGCGTTTCGGATGAAGGCTTAAGCACTACAGTATTACCTGATACGAAACCTGCTGCACTTATACCTGCCATGATTGCAAAAGGAAAATTCCATGGCGGGATACAAACACCTACACCGAGCGGAATATAGAAATATTCATTCTTTTCGCCCGGGTAGGGTGTAAGAGGCTGCAGTTGACCATATCTGATAGCTTCATGGGCATAAAATTCCATAAAATCAATAGCTTCGCATGTATCGGCATCGGCTTCTGCAAAGTTTTTACCGGCTTCGGTAATCATCCATGCATTAATTTCCATACGGCGCTGACGCATAATCTCTGCTGCTTTGAAAAGGTAGGATGCACGCTGTTCGGCAGGTGTATATTTCCATGTATTAAAAGCTTTTTGAGCAGCCTGAATAGCATCTTCTGCATGTACAAGAACACCTTTCTGGAAAGTTCCGACAACTTCGGATTTATGAGCAGGATTGTATGATACAGTTTTTTTATCGGTAAAAATTTCCCTTCCGCCAATTATATTTGGATATTCTTTACCAAGTTGTTGTCTGACAAACGCCAGAGCTTCATTTTGTTTTTTAATGTCCTCTTCATTCTGAAAGCTTAAAGGGACTGCATTTTCAAATAATTTCATTTATTC
>JAVSMQ010000001.1:4364953-4460034 GCA_032027125.1 Kapaibacterium sp. (SeqCode) | reverse complement strand
AGGAGTAATAAGCCTGTTATGGTTGTTTATTTCATCTTGCGGTGGAGATGATTCAACAAATCCAAGTACAAATCAGCCAAAGGCTAAAATTGCGGTTGTCAGTACAAATTTAGGTGAATTTAAATATGAATTCGGAGAAGGAACCTATAGTCCTGCTAACATTTTAACAAGAATTAAAATTGCAGCTACAGATTCAACAAAAGACGGTCCCGATAATGTCATTATCGTATTTAGAGGCAATAAACCCGGTAAATATGATTTTAATGTACTCAACTCAGTAATTTTAAAAATTAACAATGAAGAATTTCGCTCTGTCAGCGGTTTTGTCGAAATTTCAGAATACTGGAATGTTGGCAGCAATATTAAAGGTACATTTTCTGGTGTACTTAAAAATGTGTCCGGCTCCAAAATTGTAACTGTAGATTCAGCATTGTTTACTGTTATAAGATTGCCGGATATTGTCGGTGATGAGGATTATCTGATGAATCCGATTGTCTATTTTCACTTTTCTTTTGATGACGGCAGCGAGTTTAAGGAAATCAATCAGGTATATTTAGGAAAAGCCTTTTATGATTTCGGACTTGTTAAAATTGATATTTCAGATGTTAACCCTTATCATCTTCAACTTTTTTCAGATTTGAGAGTATCAAGTACTTTAGCGGGGCAAATTGTTTATTTAGAACAGTTTAACGGATATTCCTTTTTAAATTTCAAGATTGATGAAAGACCATACTATGTTATCGGTCAGGTAAAAATAAACAAATTCGGTTTGTACAATGGCGAGGTATTTGAATTTGAAATCTCCGGTGATATTATGAGTCCTTCTACATTGAAAAAAGTCGGACAAATCATCGGATGCAAAATAAAAGCTGTAAATCAACATTAAGCATGAGATAATATTTTCAGTCATTGATGAACTTAAGTGTATCACTCTTAGGTTTTTGATTTACTTGAAAGATATTTGATGGAATTATATCCGGAATTCTATTATAAGTGTAAAACATTTGAAAATAAAATATTCAATACCTGACAGCGTTTTAAATGTTTAAGAAGTAGATTTTTTATTTAGACATTATACTAATATAAATAATGACAAATTTGATGCTATATTCGAAAATTAATTCACTACCTCCTTCAATGATTGTTGAAGTTGATAATTTTATTGATTTTTTGAAATCCAAACAGCAATCTGATAATGGTGTTCAGGAAAGAGAATTCGGCTGTGCAAAAGGAATGATAGTTATGCATGAAGATTTTGAAGAACCGCTTGATGACTTTAAAGAATATATGTAATGAATATATTATTGGATACTCATACCTTACTTTGGTTTATAGAAGGTGATTCTAAGCTTCCGGTTTATTCAATTAAATTGATAAAAAACATAAATAATAAATGCTTTATAAGTGTTGCTTCAATCTGGGAAATTGCCATCAATTTTTCATTAGGTAAATTAGATTTAATCGGTGGTCTTGATAATATTATAACTCTTATGAGCAGAAATAAATTTGAATTGTTGCCAATTAGTTTTGAACATATCCAAAAGTTAATAAAATTAGATTATCATCATCGTGACCCTTTCGATAGAATGATAATAGCTCAAAGTTTAGTAGAAAAACTACCTGTAATTACAAAGGACAAAATTTTTTCAAATTATGACATCAATACTATTTGGATTAAATAATAATGTACATTGATATCATCAAAGTTACAATGGATTTAAAATATAGTAAATTAAAAAGGTTCCCTTTCATCTTCTTTCTCATTATTTATTATCAATAATATGGAATATTTTTAATATGATTTACATAGTCGGAAATAAAATAAAGTCTGGTGGAAAAGGATTTTGGAATGAAGGCAGTTCATACCAAAAAAGTCCGATTTACCGTAAAATCGAAGGAAGTCTGCCTCCGGTAAATTATGATGAGCATATCCTGAAGCCGCACTCATTGACACATGCCGAATCTGCAAGACATACACAAAATGAAGGTAGTACGCTTGATAAAATTATCGAAAATCATCCTGAATATTTTGTAGGGGAGTGTCTTGTAATTAAATTCAGACCTGAATATAAAAATATTGGGGATAATCTGTTTTTACATGAAATTTCAAGAAAAGAATTATCCCAAAAGATTGAACTACTTTCCGTAGGCAAACACAAACCTCAAAAAGTATTGATAACAACGGAAGACTATCCTGTAAATGAGGACGGCTATCATGCTGAAAATTACATATTGATACTGAGCCGGGAAGCTGCTGAATTTTTATGTGAATTACCTGAATTTCATCTTTTCGGTACTACTTGGAAATCTACTGATTATCAGCCCGGTAAATTTGAACGACCTATACATGACATAATATTTAAAAAAGCGGTCATCTTTGAACTGCTGAAATTGAATCAAGTGCCTGAAGGATATTATTTCTTCTCCGGAATGCCTCTTTATCTTGACGGAGTCAGTGAAAGTCCTGTAACTCCATTATTGATTACTATGTAATAATCTACTTCAAAAAGCTGTGGACTACTTGACTCTTTAATAACGAAATTACAGCCTTTAAATATATATTTCATAATATATTCAATTTAAATCATAAAAATTCGTTTAAACCATATTGTTATGGATATTTTTATGATAATCATCTAGGAATTGCTATGAATGATATAAAGGAACTCAATGAAAGGATTCAAACCGAGAGCGCCTTTGTTGAACTTTTAATGATGGAAATCGGCAAAGTTATTGTCGGTCAGAAGTATATGGTTGAACGGCTTTTGATTGGATTGCTTTCCAATGGACACGTATTACTTGAAGGTGTACCCGGGTTGGCAAAAACACTTTCAATAAAAACACTGGCTTCAGCAATTGATGCCAAATTCAGCAGAATCCAGTTTACACCTGACTTGCTGCCAGCCGATTTGACCGGTACAATGATTTACAATCAGAAAAAAGAAGAATTTACCGTTAGAAAAGGACCGGTTTTTGCAAACTTTGTTTTGGCTGATGAAATTAACCGCGCCCCCGCAAAAGTTCAGTCAGCTCTGCTTGAGGCAATGCAGGAGCGACAGATAACTATCGGGGACTACACATATCTACTTGAAGAGCCTTTTCTTGTACTTGCAACACAGAATCCTATAGAACAGGAAGGTACTTATCCGCTACCGGAAGCTCAGGTGGACAGATTCATGCTTAAACTTAAAATAGGCTACCCGTCAAGAGATGAAGAAAAAAGCATTTTAAGACAAAATATTGCTAAAGAATTTCCAAAATGCAACATGGTTCTTAAACCTGAAGATATACTAAAGGCAAGGGATGTTGTAAAGGATGTATATATGGATGAAAAAATTGAGCAATACATCCTTGATATAGTTTTTGCAACCAGATTCCCTCAGGATTTCGGGCTTGGAAAACTAACCGAACTAATCAGCTTCGGAGCATCTCCGAGAGGTTCTATCAATCTTGCTATGGCATCAAAGGCTTATGCTTTTATCAAACGCAGAGGTTACGTCATTCCCGAGGATATTCGTGCTGTATGTCATGATGTAATGCGTCACAGGATAGGAATTACTTACGAAGCGGAAGCCGAGAATATTACGAGCGAAGATATTATAAATGAAATTCTAAATTCGGTTGAAGTGCCTTAGTGGTGAGTTGTTTTGACTTAATAAGTTGTTAAATCTGAATTTAAACATAAATTATGCAGCAATTCAATCAACAATGTTATTAAAAATAATCGAATCGGATGATATTTTTAAAGTAAAAAAAGCTATTTAGATGGATACTTCGGAATTAATAAAAAAAGTTAGAAAGATAGAGATTAAAACCCGTGGAATCACGCGGCAGATGTTCTCAGGTGAATACCATAGTGCATTTAAAGGCAGAGGTATGGCTTTCAGCGAAGTACGTGAGTATAATCCGGGCGACGATATCCGCTCGATTGACTGGAATGTCACAGCAAGATATGCTACTCCTTTTGTAAAGGTCTTTGAAGAAGAAAGAGAACTGACTGTTGTTTTGCTTGTAGATATTTCAGGTTCGCAAAGTTTTGGTACTCAGTTGCAATATAAAAAAGATTTAGTTACGGAACTCAGTGCAGTACTGGCTTTTTCTGCAATTCAGAATAATGACAAAATCGGTGTTATTCTTTTTAGTGATACAATTGAAAAATTTATTCCACCTAAAAAAGGTAAATATCACGGGTTAAGAATAGTAAGAGAACTCATAGAATTTGAACCTAAAGGCAAAAAAACTGACATCAGTAATGTATTAAGATACCTGACTAATGTATTGAAAAAACGAAGTATAGTTTTTGTCATCTCTGATTTTTTAGGCAGTGATTATGAAGCTGCACTCCGGATAGCTTCGAAAAAGCATGATACAATTGCTGTACAGATATATGACAAGGCTGAAGCAGAACTTCCTCAGGTTGGTATTATCCGGATATTTGATTCTGAAACAGGAAAATTTTCGTGGGTGGATACATCATCTAAAAGTGTCAGAGAAAATTATAAAGACTGGTGGGATGGTAATCAAAAATCGCTCTCAATTCTTTTAAATAAAAATAAAGTAGATTTGATTAAAATCCGAACAGACGAGTCATATATTTCACCGCTTCAAAATTTCTTTAAAAAACGAGAAAATAAAAGATAGTTTTAATATACGGAGTTACAGATGAACAGCAAAGTTTTTATCACATTTACTATTATTACTTCAATAATACTGATATTCTTTATTGGTTTGTTAGTTGAAAATCCTGTTAAAGTGAAAAAACCGGCATCAGAATCAGGTCCCGTTTTTAATAAGGAAAGAGACAAGTATTTGTGGGAAAGGATGCGTGACCCTGCAACAGGTGAAATGCCAAAAAATATTAGAAGCAGAGAACTTGCGTTTGCCCGGAATCGATGGATTGAACCTTATATGAAATCTTCTGAAAGATTGCTCTCTAATAATATATGGGAGCGCCGCGGTCCGTTTGAAGTAGGCGGAAGAACCAGAGGTTTTGCTCTTGATATAAGAAATGAGAATATTATTATAGCCGGCGGTGTTTCGAGTGGAATGTGGAAATCATTAGACGGAGGTTCAACCTGGGCTAAAACATCACTTCCATTTCAATTACATTCAGTTACATGTTTAGCTCAGGACAAAAGAGCAGGAAAAGAAGATGTATGGTATTACGGTACCGGCGAATATTGGGGAAATTCAGCAGCCATTACCGGTGATGGAATTTTCAAATCAACTGATAACGGAAATTCGTGGAATTTACTTCAGAGCACTGCAACATCCAAACCGCAGGTTTGGGATAATACTTTTGATTATTGCTGGAATATTGTAACTAATCCAGCAGCACCGCTTGAAATTGATGAAGTTGTTGCAGCTACAACTTATAGAGGCATATTAAGGTCAACCGATGGCGGTACTACGTGGGTTAATGTGATTGGAGCCCAAGACCAGCCGACCTTTACCGACGTGGCAGTTACAAGTAAGGGTGAATATTATGCTACTTTAAGTTCTGACAGCAAAACAAATGTTAGAGGAATTTTCCGTTCCGATGATGGTGTTAAATGGGTTAATATTACACCTGCTAACTTTCCTAAGCGTTATAACCGTATTGTTATCGGGATTTCGCCTTCTGATGAATCGCAAGTTTATTTCGTTGGAGTTACACCGGGATATGGCAAACTGACATTTAATGCTGCCGGTGACAGTCTGTGGCACAGCTTGTGGAAATATGATTTCAAGGGAAGCGGCGATGTAGTCATCGGAGATTGGGAAGACCGCTCCGACAACCTCCCTAATCCTGAACCTACGAGAGGTCAGATGAATTCACAGAGCGGATATAATTTAGTTATTAAAGTTAAACCCGACAATCCTGATGTTGTATTTATAGGTGCTGTTGCTTTGTACAGGTCTGAATCAGGATTTAAGAATAACGATTGGTCATGGATTGGCGGCACATGTCCCGATGAAACCTGCGACTATTTTTATCGTTATCCGAATCATCATGCAGATGTCCATCAATTAGTATTTTCATATACTAATTACAATGTCCTCTACAGCGGCTCAGATGGAGGCATTCATAAGACTTTAAATGATATGGCTGAGAAAGTTGAATGGATTTCACTCAATAACGGATATTTTACCACACAGTTTTATTCTGTTGCGATTGACCACGGTCCAAATTTGAGCAGAGAGATTATTGGCGGTTTGCAGGACAATGGTACACTTCTCTCACGTAAACCCGATATGCAGACAAGTATTTGGACAAATCCTCTTAAAGCTGACGGGTTTTGCTGCCAGATACCTAATGGCGGTGCATATTATTATGCATCTCAAAATTCAACATGGCAACCCAAGATTAAAATATTCAGAGTTGTTCATGACGAAAACGGAAATAATACTGTTGCTACAAGAATAGACCCCGTTGGCGGTTTAGATTTTATTTGGAATACTCCTTTCATTCTCGATCCTAATAATAACGACATAATGTATTTAGCAGGCGGCAGGACATTATGGAGAAACAATAATCTTTCTGAAATCCCATTTGTCAATTCGACTGATTCAACTGCTGTTAATTGGGACAGCCTTTCTTATACAAGTATTAATCCTGCGAGCAGCGACAGAATAACAGCCGTTTCTGTGTCAAAAAAACCAGCCAATATTGTATATTACGGCAGCAGATACGGAAATCTTTTTAAAATTGTTGATGCTGATAAAGGGAATCCTGTACCCGTTAATGTTACTGGAAATGATTTCCCGAATGGTTATGTCAGCAGTATCGCTTTTGACCCTGATAATGCCGATATTGTCATAGTGTCATTTTCAAATTATAACATTCTCAGTATTTTTATGACAACTGACGGCGGTAATAACTGGTTTCCTATATCTGGAAATCTTGAGGAACGACCTGACGGCGGCGGCTCCGGTCCGGGTGTAAACTGGGTAAATATACTCAAAGTAAATAACAAAAAAGTATATTTTGCTGGTACCAATATCGGTTTATTTTCTACAGCATTTATAAATGGAACAGCGACTGCGTGGCAGATGGAAGGACCGGAATCAATCGGGAATATGGTTATTGACATGGTTGATGTTCGTCAGGAAGACGGTTATGTAGCTGTTGCTACTCATGGAACAGGAGTTTTCGACGGATTTTACAAAACACTACCCGATATTCCTTCATCAGTAACACTAGCATCACCTGAAAGCGGAACAAAAAATGTACTTTTATCAGTTTTACTGCAATGGAAACCCGCTGAAGGTCTGGGCTTTTATGAATTGGAAATTGCTAAAGACCCGAACTTCGTTGAAATCGTTCATACTGTTTCAGGTATTGCGGCAACTGAATATAACTGGCTTAATGTTATAGAGCAGGGTCGCATTACATATTATTGGCGGGTACGGAACAGTGGTCCGGGCGGGGTAAGTGAATATTCTGAAGTATGGAATTTTACTTCCGCAATTGGACCCCCGAATATTGTATTTCCTACTCCGGGTACTGACCAGGTTATGACCTCATTCAGTTTCAAATGGCAGCAGGTAGAAGGTGCTGACCATTATGCATTGCAGGCAGCATCGGGATTTGATATAAATTCTCCGATAATTGATACTATTATCACCGGTACAGAATTTTTTGTTGAGAATTTTCTAAAAAATCACCGTTATATTTGGAGAATCGCATCAATTGAAGATGGTTTTCAGGGTGTTTTTGGAGAGACCTATCATTTCTATACAAGACATCCTTTGTCGGTAAAAGGATTTCAGGATGACGCAATTAGTATAAGTATTAAACCAAATCCTGTAAATGATGCAGCTTATATTTCAATTTATTCCGATAAGCAGATTACAGGGCAGTTAATATTGTTTGATATAAATGGCAGGGTTATTCAAATAATTGCAAATCAAATGATTCAGACCGGGGGAGTTAGTTTCCCGATTCAATCAGGTCATTTAGCAGCAGGTATTTATAATGTAGTTTTTGTTACTGATGATAAAAGGTTTTATCAAAAGATGCAGGTAGTAAGATAATTATTTATTCGGTTAAATTATGTCAAGATTTTATTTATTAGTTATATATTTTATTTTATTTTCAGCCGCAGTCAGGTCTCAGGATGTGACTGCGACTTTGACTGCTGATACTAACAATGTACTTATCGGTGAGCAAATCAGATTATCTATAGTTGTTAAAACCGGTTATGTAAAAAATATTTCTTTTCCGGTTTTTGCCGATACAATCGGCAGTTTGGATATAGTTGAATTATTCCCCGTTGATACTATTAAGAAAAACAATCAAATTATTTCTTTCAAAAAAGATTTTGTTGTTACGAGTTTTGACAGCGGCAGTTTCGAAATTCCCCCCTTAATAATAAGTTATAAATCAAGCGACTTAAATTTGCGGGAAATCCAATCCAATTCACTTAACCTGGTATTTTCGACAATAGAAGTTGACACAACCGGTATGAATATCCGCGACATTAAACCGCCGATTCAGGTTCCATTTTCTTTAGAGGATTTAATTCCTTATCTCATTGCTGTTTTAGGACTTTTTATTGTTTACTATCTTCTTATAGTTGCTTTCGGCAGAAAAAAACATAAAACCATAAAAGCTGTTCCTAAATATGACCCGCGCATCCCTGCTGACCTCGAAGCGCTTGAAGCACTTCAAAGACTTGACAGGGAAAACCTTTGGCAGTTCGGCAAATATAAGTTGTATCATTCGAAACTGACCGACATTTTAAGAGTTTATATGCACCGAAGATATCACCTGAATGCACTTGAAATGACTTCAGGCGAGTTAATAGATGAACTTAGAAAATATGAATCAAACGCATCACTTGAAACAATTATATCAATTTTAAATATTGCCGACCTTGCGAAGTTTGCAAAATATGAACCTTCAGGAGAAGAAAATTCAATGTCCATGAAAAATGCCGTGAGTTTTGTCAATCAAACCAAGGTTTTAGATATAGGTGTTGAAGAAACAAATAATGACAATTCAGGAGAAGAAGCATGATAAATATACCGGAACATATTAAATTTGCAAATCCTGAATATTTTTATTTACTTCTCATAGTACCGCTTTTTGTAATTTGGTATTTTTATAAGGAAAGAAAGCAAAACCTTGCAATGAAAGTCCCGAGTATTCAAGGTTTTCAGAAATCGAAAAAATCAATCAGAATATACCTGAGACATATTTTGCTGTTGTTCAGAATTTTGGCTTTCTCTGCATTAGTTACGGCACTTGCACGCCCTCAGACAAGTTCAACAATGCAGACAATTTCAACTGAAGGTGTTGATATTGTGATAGCACTTGATGTCTCTACCTCAATGCTTGCAGAAGATTTCAAGCCAAGCAGAATTGAAGCCGCTAAAAATCAGGCAATTGAATTTATTGATAAAAGAGTAAATGACAGATTAGGGCTGGTAGTCTTCGCTGCTGAGAGTTTCACCCAATGCCCCATAACAGTTGACCACACTGTTTTGAAAAATTTAGTATCAAGTGTTGAAAGCGGCATGGTAGAAGACGGTACAGCTATCGGAATGGGGCTTGCAACAGCAGTATCAAGACTCAAAGAGAGCAAAGCCAAAAGTAAAATAATCATTTTGCTTACAGACGGTATAAATAATACAGGAATAATTGCTCCTCTGACCGCAGCCGAGATTGCCAGAACATTCGGAATCCGCGTTTATACAATCGGAGTCGGAACGAGAGGAATGGCACCTTACCCTGTCAAAACACCATTCGGAACCCAATATCGTAATGTTGAGGTGCAGATTGATGATGATTTACTTACAAATATTGCACAAATGACCGGCGGCAAATATTTCAGGGCTACAAACAATAAGGGGCTTAATGAAATTTACAGCGAAATTGATACTCTTGAAAAAACTAAAGTTGACCTCGCTGTTTTCTCCAAAAAGAATGAAGAGTATCACAAACTGATTTTGCTGGCAATGGCTTTATTTTTAATGGAATTATTTGGCAGATATATATTTTTCCGTACGCTGCCTTAATTATGAAGCAATATCAGTTGACCCCGGAACTCAAACAAAAATATTCTGAAATAAATCGTGATATAGCTGCACGTCTCAGCCAGTTCAAGTCAGTACCAAAAGAGCATTACTTTTATGAATTATGTTACTGCATCTGCACACCACAGTCAAAAGCAAAAAATGCAGGTGAAGTACAAAGAATATTGATGGAACTGGATTTCCTGAATAATCCATTCGACCCGACAGAAATCCTCAGAGAACCCGGACGATATATACGTTTTCACAATCAAAAATCGTTAAGTTTACTTCGGGCGAGGGATGAATTTCCGGAAATCTTAAAGATATTGGATTCGGATATAAGCAATTATGAAAAACGTGACTGGCTTGCCGCGAATTTTAAAGGTTTCGGCATGAAAGAGAGTTCGCATTTTTTGAGAAATATCGGATATACCGGACTGGCAATTCTTGACAGACATATCTTAAGAAATATGACAATTTGCGGTATATATGATGAATTGCCAACAATTAAATCTGCTGTTCATTACAGAGAAATTGAAAAGGATTTATTAAAATTTGCAGATCATTCACGAATAAATTTTGATGAACTGGATTTACTCTTCTGGGCAAATTCAACCGGTGAAATATTAAAGTGATTTATAAATGATTTTATGGTGTTTTCAGCCTTTATTGAATTTTGCAGTCCGTCTGCATAATTATTTTAGATATTTTCTACTTATATCTTGTCAAAATTTAATTTGATGTAATATTATTAGGACATTTCCTTGTATTTTTGTACTTTGTAAATAAGATAATATTATCTTAATAAAATATTGGTTGAAATTTTGGTGCGATTATTTATTTCTGCTTTGATTCTTATTACTTTTTTTCAAATGACAGTTTTATCTGACATAACGGAAGATGAACTGTCTTTAATGACTCACGACACTAATACAGTAAGAAAAATTTTAGAAATTTGTTCGACATCTGATTTAACTGAATCAAATATCCGACTTGCTAACCAAGCCTATCTAATTTCCAGCGAATTGAATTATTTCGCAGGTCAGGTCGAAGCATTAAACTGCCTTGGATTAAATTATTATCTAAGTGCTGATTACGAAAAATCAATTTATTTTTATCGTCAGGAACTTAATATTCTTGAGAAGAGCAGTTACAATGACAAAATGTTGTATTTGGGAGAGTGTTACAGAATGTTAGGTGAAGTTCACAGAGCTTTCAAAAAATACGATTTGTCATTTGATTATTTATCCAAAGCTGAAAAATTATTCAAAAAAACCGGTAATCAGTTGGGATTAGCCAAAACTTATAACCGGTTCGCATCGGTTTATATTCAGATACCAAAATATTATAACGATACAATTACAATTGAATATTTAAATAAATCAAATGATATTGCAAAAAAACATGGATTTAATGAAGTAATTGCAAATAATACAAATATTTATGCAACTTTTTATTACCATTCAGAACAGTTTGATAAAGCTCTGGAAATCTACAAAACTTCATTACAGCAATTTACCGATACAATAGGTTTCTCGGAAAAGGCAAACGTTTACAACAATATTGCAAGCACTTACAGAAAAATAAATCAAACAGATTCAGCACTTTTCTATGCAAGGCTGTCTTTTGAAGAAGCTAAAAAAAACAAAGTAAATGTTTTTATTTACGGAGCCGCAAATACTCTGTATTTAATTTTTTATGAAGATTTGAAAAACAGCGACTCTGCTCTTGTATATCTTCAAAACTCAATTACATATCAGGGGTTAATGTTTAATGAAGATAAATTCCGTTCTGAGCTGCAGGTACAGTTCAATTATGAATCGAAAATAAAAGATATAGAAATAAGAAGGCAGCAGGAAACAATTTATTATCAGGTGACAATATTTCTTATAATTTTATTTATACTCCTTAGTATAATTTTATTATTTTATTATAAATCAAAAATTCAGAAAAAAGCAAATCTTATCATTTCAACACAAAATGAAAAGTTAAAAGAACTGAATGATTCCAAAGATAAATTCTTCTCGATTGTGGCACATGATTTAAAAAATCCGGTAGGTGCATTCAAAAATATTTCAGTTCTATTACATGATGAAACTAATTTGCTGTCGGATGTTGAAAAGAAAGAATTTCTGGAACTTTTGAAAGAGTCTGCCGAGTCGTTATCTTTGCTTCTTGAAAATTTACTCACTTGGTCACTTAGTCAGAGAAATTCGTTTCCTCTGGACCCTGAATCAAATGAATTAAATTTCTTCGTAGATAATGTAATTATGATGATGAAGCCGCAGGCTATGAACAAGGATATTGAACTTCAAAATGAAATTGATGAGAACATCACTGCTTTTTTTGATGCTAATATGATACATACGGTATTAAGAAATCTTATATCGAACAGTATTAAGTTTTCGCATAATTTAACTACAATAAAAATTAAAGCTCATAAAATAAAAGAGAATAATTCACGGTTTGTTCAAATTGATGTGATTGATGAGGGAGAGGGGATGAGCGGCAAACAAATCGAAAGGATTTTTTCTCTTGCCGGAAATGTAACTACTGTAGGTACAAAAGGTGAGACCGGAACAGGCTTGGGGATGATTATTGTAAAGGAATTTATCAACAAAAATAATGGAAGGATTTGGATTGACAGCGAGCCGGGTAAAGGAACTACAATCCATTTTACTTTACCCGAAAGTTCAATAACCGCTGAACAAATAAAGATTTAACCAAGTTATAAGCTGTATGTTCTTGCTGTTCGTGCAATTATATCCCATGCATCAGTTACAAACTGCTCATTTACTCTTGATGTTCCTGTTACCATTCTTATAGTTGTCTTACCTGCGAGCTTAGTTTTTGTAAGAAATATTTTTCCTGATGAGTTAATCTGATTAACAATGTCATCATTGATTTTATTCAGTAATTCATCATTATCAACACCTTTTGGTTTGTATCTGAAACATACCAAATTAAATGACAATGGAGCCAGCAATTCAAAATCCGGTGATTCAATAACTCTGTCATGAATAATTTGTGCTAATTCAATATGGCAACTTAATTTTTCCTGTAAACCTCTGATACCGAAACCCCTGAGCACAAACCATGCTTTCAACGCTCTGAATCTCCTACCGAGTTGAATACCCCAGTCCCTGTAATTATTTACATGAGAGTCGTGTAAAGTTTTAAGATACTCGGGAAGAATTTCAAAAGTTGATATTAGAGCTTGTTTATCTCTGACAAAATATGCCGAGAAATCAAAATTAATAAACAACCATTTATGAGGATTAAAAACAAATGTATCACAACGGGAGGACATTTCAGATAAATATCTGTATTCATCAAGTATCAATGCATTGCCGGAATAAGCAGCATCAATATGGTGCCAAAGATTATATTCTGAAGCTGTCCTGCAGATTTTATCTATAGGGTCAATTGCCAGCGAGCCTGTTGTTCCGAGTGCAGAAACAACGCATAAAGGCAATAGATTGTTTGCTATATCATTTTCAATTGCTTTTTCCAAACTATCAGCTTTCATTGAGTAATTTTCGTCAACATCAATTTTGACAAGATTATTGGCACCAATACCTGAGATATGAACAGCCCTTTCAATTGATGAATGAGCCTGATTCGAACAATAAACCCTCATTCTGCTTATATCTTTTTGCTGAAGTTCAGGATTATCTCTTAATTTTTTCTCACGTGCTGTCAGTATGGAGCAAAGAGTTGAAGTTGATGCCGTATCCTGAATAACTCCGGTAAAAGTGTCAGGCAGATGAATTAATTTACGCAACCATATCATCATAGCTTCTTCAAGTTCAGTAGCCGATGGTGAAGTCTCCCACGAAAATGTATTAACACCTATGCCTGATGACAATAACTCGCCTAATATTGATTCGTAACTGTTATTTGAACTGAAATATGCATAGAAATTCGGGCTTTGCCAGTGGGTTAATCCGGGTAAAATGATGTCCTTGAAATCATTGAATACATCTTTAAAATCTTCGGATTCAATTGGTGCTGATTGTGGAATCCTCTCAAAAATTTCACCGGGTCTGACATCTGATTTAACAGGGTAATTTTCAGTATTCTCCAGATAGTCAGCTATAAAGTCAATTAATTCTTTGCCGTGTTTTCTAAATTCATCACTTGTCATTTCGATACCTTTATACCTAGAATAGTAACATCATCTCTTTGCGGTTCATCTGATTTATGCTTGTCAAATTCATCATGAAGACATTTCAGTTGTTCATTTGAACTTTTTTCACTTATAGTAATTAAAAAATCACGTAGTCTGTTACGTCCGAATTTCTTGTTCTCAGGATTGCTTTGATCTGCATAACCATCTGTTGATAAATAAAGATAGGCGCTATCTTCTACAGTAACCTCATGTTGTCTGAAATCAGGTGTAATCTGGTTAACTCTTCCGCCAATCGAATATTTATCACCTTTAATCTCTCTAAAATTTGATTTTTCAATAATATACAATGGTCTTTTGGCACCTGCAAAAACAATCCGGTTAGTTTTTTTCGATACTCTCACGATTCCCATATCCATACCGTCATTGGCGCCGATTTCATAATCCTGTTTAAGAGCTGTTCTAATATTATTATTTAATGAATTAAGTATGTTTTTGGGCTCGTATATTTTTTTGCTTGAAACAATCTCATTTAACATTGTATTTCCAATCATTGACATAAATGCCCCGGAGACACCGTGACCTGTGCAGTCCACAGCGGCAGCAAAAATAAACTCTTCAGATTCAGTAAACCAGTAGAAGTCACCTGAAACAATATCCTTAGGAATATAGAGTACAAAGTAATCTTTGAATAATGATTTACCGGATGATTCAATTGGCAGAATTGCTTTTTGAATTCTTCGTGCATAATTTATGCTGTCTAATATACTCTGATTTTTGAGAATGAGTTCATTGTTTTGAGAATCAATTAGAATATTTTTTGTCTTCAATTCATTATTGATATCGGTTAGAATTGTATTATTCTTTTTCTTGTTTTTGAATAAATAAAAGAGAATTATTGCAATTATTATGAGCATTATTGACATTATTATAAAAAAAGTTATCCATGATGATTGATTCTCATTTTCCAGTCTTTGAATTTCGTTCTCATTTTTAATAAAATTGAGTTCTCTTTCTTTCTCAAAAACTCTATTCTGAGCAATTTGTCTTTGTATTGTTTCAGAACTTAGTTTCTTTTCAGTTTCTTTTCTAATCATGCTGGTATTCAGTTCATCACGTAACAAATAAGTATATTGCTCAAGATATTTGTGTGCAAAATCAATATTATTTCTCATTGATTCAATCAGGTAGAGTTCGAATAATACGGATTTTTTCCCCTGCATATCATTTGAGGATTCGTATATATTTAATGCTTTTAAATATTCCTGAGCTGCCTGCTCGACATTTCCGATTGATTTATGAACATCTCCTTCATATTTATAAGATTGTGCGATAAGAATTTGATTGTTTTGAGATTCAAAATCTTTTCTTGATTCACTAAAGAAATTTAATGCTTTAGTCGGTTCTGAAGATTTTAAGTGTGCTAAACCTAAATCAACTTTAATATATGGCAGCATATATTTGTTTCCAATCTTCTTGAATTTTTCCAATGATTTATTCAGAAATTCGAGTGCCGGAATAATATCACCGGTTTTGGTATATAAATTACCTATTTCCTGAAGTAATACAGGCTCGTATTCCGGTTTTTTGGAAACAGCAATTTTTAAAGCATCATTCAATAATTTTAGAGCTTTAGTGTTCTCATTTAGTCCCTTAAGAGTATTAGCCCTATCTATCATTGCCCTGACAGCGCTTTCATAATGATTTTCAGATTCATAATACTGAATTGCAAGTTTGAGAAGCGAGTCGCTTTCTTCATAATAATTTATTAAATAGTATCCCTTTCCGAGATTATGATAACTTTCTGCAATACCATTACGATAATTTATTTCAAAAGCAGATTTTAGAGTTAAATTAGTTATATCAATACACTTACGGGTTTGATAGGACAAATCTGATCTAACGACTGAATTGACAGCGTCTATCCTTTTTGTTCCGGAAAATGAGGAATTGATTTCACTAATCAGAGAATCCAGATTATTGCTTTTGAATCCATTCACCGCAAGCAGTGAATCCTGAAAACTCATAAAAATTAACACAGTCAGGAAGATTATTTTCATAAAAAACTTAAAATTTATTTAATGTCTCAATAATATTAACATTTACGTTCAAAACAGCCGTTTTATTTTTATAAACATTTATAATATACTTTTCGATGACATTTCATTAGCCAATAAAAAAGCCACCCTAAAAAGTTTGGGCGGCTTATTTAAAAATCATTATTTTTTAATTTTATCTTATGTCAATCATGTAAGGCATTGCAATCATTGATTGTTCGCGATTAGCAATTTTTGATAATTCAAGCATATAAAGCATCTGCTTTTTAGTATCAGCCGGCATAATGTTCCAATTTGTAACGAATGCTTCAGGAGTTAAACCCATCATTTTAGCAAGGTCAATTTTGGTATCGCCTTCATCATCTTCTTTATCACCCATACCAAACATATTGAGCAGCATTTTCAAATCATCAACTTTTTCTGGGAAGAACCTGACATATACCTTTTTGTCCAGTGGTATTCCAAGTCTTTTCTTGACTATATCTATTGATGTTTCAAAACCGCCGAGTACATCAACCAAACCTCTCTTTTTAGCATCTTCGCCTGTCCATACACGTCCTTTTGCAACTGCATGAAGTTGTTCAAAACTTAAACCGCGGCTTTTGGCAGCCCTAGATATAAATCTTTCGTAAATACCGCTTGACAACTGGTAAAGTTTATCTTTTGATTTCTGGTCATAAGGAAACATTCCGTTCATGAATTGTGAAGCATCACCCATATTAATTGTATCGGCAGTAATACCAAGTTTCGACATACTTCCGCTGATATTGGGGATTGCCAGAACAACACCTATTGAGCCGGTAATAGTTGCCGGATGTGCGATAATGGTATCACAAGCCATTGCCATATAATATCCGCCTGAAGCAGCTACATCACTCATAGAAGCATAAACAGGTTTAACACTTCTTGCTCTGATGATTTCATCCCAGATTTCTTCGGATGCAATTACCGAACCGCCCGGACTGTCTATTCTGAGAATAATTGCTTTAACCTTTTTGTCGTCTCTTGCTTGTTTAAGATTTCTGACAAAGTCACCCGAGCGAATCGAATAGTCATTATCGAAACCATCCTCGCCGCCTCTTCCCGAATTTATCGGACCTACTCCGTTAATTACTGCAATTTCAATGTCTTTATCAAAAACATCATCATCGGCAGGCTTTTGAGTTGACAAATAATCGGAAACACCAATTAGATTTAATTTTCCTTTGAATTTACTATTTACAAGTTTTTCTTTATTTGTCGGGTCTGCAGCAAGAGAAATATCATAAGGTTCTCCGTTAGCCCTGAATTTGACAAATTCACGTGCGTTCAATTCTGTTGCAAACGCATCAATAAATCCTTCCTTAATCAAAGAATCAGCAGTATATACGCCACGATTCATGGCATCAATAACTTTTTCTCGGGGCATTTTGCGGAATTTTGAAACTGCATCAACAAAATATTTATATCGCTGCTCAAGAATTACACGAATCTGAAGTTTTGCTGAGTCAGAAAATTTTGTCTGATTATACATATCTCCATAAGATTTGAAATCCTCAAAATGAACTACATGAAAATCAACTCCGATTTTTTCAAAAAAACCTTTGAAAAACATTGAAGATGCACCAAAACCATTAAGTTCCATTAAACCTTCACCCGGCATAAAAATGCTGTCGGCAGGCAAAATGTTGTAATAATTATTTTCTGCACCTACTTCCATGAAAGCATAAATAAATTTACCGGATTTTTTGAATTCTTCCAAAACACCCTGTAATTCTACAGCTTTGGCAAAACCAAACGGTTCAAGACCCTGCTTGATATAAATACCTTTGATGTTATTGTCTTTCTGTGCAGTTCTGATTGCTCTTATAGTTTCAAAAAATGAGGCTCCGCCTTTTTGACCGGAAAATATCTGAAACGGACCTCCCTTTGTATATTCCTGTAATCCGCCTTCAAATGTTAAATACAGTACTGAATTGCTTTTTAATTCAACATCCTGTTTCTCAAAAGCGCCGCCAACCTGTGATATTATAACAGCTATAAAAACAAAAAATAATGCTACTACTACACCTATTATCAGCAGAGGTATCCACCAATTGCTGCTTTTACGTCTCTGACTTCTGTGCGGAGGCGGATACGAAGGCGTTTTTTGAGGCTGTTGCTGGTTCATCTCTTCCATTTTGTAATTCCTTATTAAATTATATTAGTTCAAACATTCTTTTTTAATTACGTTTAATATTTACCAATGTTTCGATTCTAAAAATAACATTTTTATCCCAATGAATTACAATAAGTTTTAAAAAATATTATCATATACTAAATTTTGAACAATTAGTGTAAAAAATGTTAAGTCAAAATATAAAAGATATCTGGAAAATTGAATTATCTAACAAATATTTCCTGCCTCAAGTAATTTTATCATTTATGTCTGTAATCGTCGGATTGTTTTTCTTTACACGTTTTCTGGCATTTATAGAAGCCAGACCCGGGATTATTTTACCCGACCCGATTCTTGCCTGGTTCTCACCGGTTGATATTTCTTGGTTTACTTTTATTGTTATGTATTCCATGATTATAATTGCAATTATCAGCCTGATTCAAAGCCCTAAAGCTCTTATATTAGGTCTTCAGAGTTATACTGTGATGTTGATAATCAGGACTGCTGCAATGTATTCAATTCCTCTTGAAGCCCCGGCAACAATTCTTCCTCTAATAGACCCGATGGTATCTGAAATTGGTGTTGGGCAGCTTATGACTAAGGATTTATTCTTTTCCGGGCATACTGCAACAATTTTTATTATGTATCTGGTGGCTCAAAAAAAGCCATTCAGAATATTTTTTCTTGTAACAACTATTGTAATCGGATTAGCCGTTCTCTTGCAGCATGTTCACTATTCGGTTGATGTCATAGCTGCTCCTTTCTTTGGCTATGGTGCTTACAAAATAGTTTATCTCCTGAATCATAAATTTAATCCGGTTTTTAGGAACATAAAATAATTCAATTATTAACAATCAGGTTGATAAGCACGACATTAAAAATTCAAATCATTGTCAGTTTAAATAAATTCAATACTTTTACCGGTTGAAGAAATTGAAAAGTTCAAAATGATTGATAAAGTCAGAATTTGGTTTAGATATGTATATCTGAAATTTTCGAGGGGGTCGGTTTTAGCTCTGGGAAGAATTCAGATGACAGAAAATATTTTCATGATTTTGATGGCGGTTGTCATTGGAGTTGTTGCCGGCTTTGGCTCAGTTGGGGTAAAATATCTGATTGAATTTATTTCGGATGTTGCTTTTCCCGGAACAGGCAGCCTTCTTGAACGTGTGCAGGCTACTCCCTGGTATTGGCTGTTATTGATACCTGCTCTTGGCGGACTTTTCGTAGGACCATTCGCTCATTTTGTAGTACCGGCATCAAAAGGACACGGAGTTACAGAAGTTATTCAATCAATTCTTCAAAAAGGCGGAATCATAAAGCCGATTGTTGCAATTGGTAAATCCATCACATCTGCTGTTACAATCGGTACAGGCGGGTCAGTAGGTTATGAAGGACCAATTGTACAGATTGGAGCTTCTATCGGTTCATCTGTCGGGCAGTTTTTTCGTGTGCCGACCCGCAGACTCAAAACATTGGTAGGATGCGGAGCTGCGGCAGGCATAGCTGCAACTTTCAATATGCCGATTGCAGGAGCCTTGTTTGCTATTGAAGTTATTATGATGGATTATGCCGCTTATCAGCTTTTCCCGATTATTATTTCATCAGTCATTGCAACTGTAATTTCACGTCATTATATAGGCGATTTTGCAGAATTTCAGACTTCTCCTTTCATTTTCACAAGTGATTATGAAGTTGTAAATTTCTTTGTACTTGGAATAATATGCGGATTGATTTCATATCTCATGATAAAATCGCTGTACTACTTTGAAGAGTTTTTCAGTGAAAAGGTTAAAGTTCCGGATTATATGAAGCCTGCAATAGGCGGCTTGATGATTGGTGCAATGGGTATATTTTATCCGCATATTATCGGTGTGGGAAACGACGCCATATTTCTGACATTAAGCAATAATCTCTTCTGGATGTCGGCATTAATTCTGATTTTTCTGAAAATATTATCAACTTCGATAACTCTGGGTTCCGGCGGTTCGGGTGGTATGCTTTCGCCGGCATTGTTTGTAGGTGCAATGACCGGATATGCATTTAGTGAGGGAATGAATTTTATTGACCCGAATGCTACATTTAATTCCGGTACTTATGCTTTTATTGCTATGGGCGGTTTGATTGCCGGTACTGTCAGGGCTCCGCTTACAGCGATTCTGATGGTATTTGAACTTACACGCCAGTCATCGGCTATTCTGCCACTAATGATAGTAGTAGCAATAAGTATGATTCTGTCAACAAAATTATCACGGGAATCGGTTTATACTCTTAAATTAATTATGAACAAGATTCAGCTCAAAGCTTTCGGAGAGCATAGCATTTTGAAATCTATTCCAACGAGTGAAGTTTATTCCAAAAAATTTATTTCAATTCCCGAAGATACCAATTTTCAGGAAATTATTGATGTACTCCTTTCCAATATTAATTCCTGTGTCTCTGTAACAACAAAGAAAGGGGTGTTTATGGGCATCATATCCATAAATATTCTCAAAGATATAATTTTAGACAGCGGGCATCTCAGGGACGTAGTTATTGCAGGAGATATAGCAGATAAATCAGTTCCAAAAGTTGATATTAATTCAAATTGTTATGAAGTAATGGAATTGTGCCGAAAACACGACATAGACGGTTTGCCGGTTATTGACAATATAACCAAAATACAAATCGGTATGATTTGGCTAAAAGATATAAACAACTTTATGCAGATTGAAATGGATAAAGTCGAGCATACAAGTGATTTGGCTTACAAAATTTCTCAAATCAACAAAGAACACGATATTGCATTTATGCCCGGATATGTGATTGCCGAGATTCATGTCCCACACCTTTTTGTCGGCAGAACAATTAAGGGATTGAAAGTCAGGGGAGAGTACGGAGTGGATATAATCTCAATCAAAAGCGAAACTCCGAAAGGAATTTCAATTAAAGCACTGCCCAATCCTGATTATATTTTAAAATCTACTGATTCCATGATAGTAGCCGGTGAAGCTGAAAAAGTAAATATACTGAAAAGTATTTCATAAGTGTCTGTCCCAAAATAATAAATATCCATAAAAAAAGCCGGACTTAATAAATGATTAAGCCCGGCAGATTTCAGCATATAAGCACTAAACTAAGGAAGTATAGCACTTACAAGACCATCGCTGTCCAACGGAACAAACGGATTAGCGTTTTTCTCAGACTGAGGATAAATAAATCTCTTTGGAACGTTCGGAGAAGGCAGTGTACCTGTTCTTCTCATATCAGTATAGCTTTGTCCTTCGAGAAATAGAGTAAGATATTTCTGTTTCAGAATTTCACCGAGAAGGTCAGTACCGGCATATGGCTGGAGTCCGAAACTTGTGAGTATAGTGTTCAGGTCATTTACCGCAGAACCATCACCGCCGCGCTGTTTAGCTTCGGCTTTGATAAACATTGTTTCGTTATAGGAAATCAATGGGAAAAAGTCCGAATAACTGCCGTATTTTTTCATTGTAACAAGATTACCTGTCTTGAGTTCATTCGTAGTATCGGCACCTGCTTTATCAAAATACGCAAAACCCCAATACTCACCGCCGGCAGTTCCGGGATTGAAATATTCGGCAAGACGGCTGTCGCCTGCAGTTTTTAAAGCATTAACAAAAGTATTGGTAGCACGAATCGGCTGTCCGACTTCAGTATTGCACCAATGACCCCAGGGAGAGTATTCACCTGAATTATCGGAATACATACTGAATAAAGTAAGCGTCGGGTCGGAAATTCCCTGATTTGCAAATACGAGTGCCTGGGCATAATTCTTTACATGCAGATAATATCTTGCTTTAAGAGAATTGATAACTGGAATCCACATTGCCCCGTCACCATTAAAATTAAGTTCCTGAGCAACTGTTCCGGAATTTGCAAAATGTGTGAGAGCCTCGGACAGAAGTTTCTGTACTTCGTCGTAAGCCTGAGCCTGAGTAACAAATTGTGGTGCTTCGAGAGTTGTTGATATTACAATCGGAACCGAACCGTAAAATGCTGCCATCTCGGCTAATATTATTGCTTTATAAACTTTTGCAGTACCGATGTATGTATTCCGGAGAGCTTCATTATTCTCGCCGAAATCAATAGTCGGTGAATAATTGATAATATCGCTGGCTATTCTTATTCCTCGGAAACCAAGCAGCCACATATCATCAACAAAACCGTCAGTCTGCATCTGATAGCTGTTCCAACTAACCGGCTGCGGACGTCCAAGTCCATCCGGAGCGCACATTTGCCTTGTCCACATCGAACTGATTCTTGAACGGTCGCCTGAGTAAAAATCTCCCGCAGCAACCTGCATACCAATCATCAAGCCGTTTACACCAATTGCGGTTTTAACACTTTCCTCGTTAATGGCATTAGGTGAATTATTTAAACTTGAATCAATTTCACATGATACAAGTATAAAAACCATAAAAACAGCAAGGATGGCAATTACCGGCACTTTTACTTTTTTGTTTTCATTATTAGATTTCATATTGCACACCTCTTGATTAATAAATTATAGAAATACCAAAACGATAAGAACGTACCTGCGGTAGAGTGAAGTAATCAAATCCTCTGCCCTCAGCGGCTGAGAAAGTATTAACTTCAGGGTCGTAACCGTCGTATTCGGTTATAACGAGTAAGTTACGTGCAGAGAAATTAAATGCAATTGCATTAAGTTTCCATTCCTCTAAACCTCTCCAGCGGTATTCAAGTGTCAGTTCACGCAATTTTATGTACGAACCGTCCTGAATGTGTGGTTCATTAATATAAAATCCGTTAGCATAAGCTCTGTACCATTGTTCTCTTGTTGCCTGAACAGGAGTATTGGGGTCGCTCATATCCATTACAGGATTTCCGTCTTCATTGAACCATGGCTCGTTTCGTCTTTCAGTATCCTTGTGTGTTCCGAAATTGTATAATGCTCCTCTTGTTCCGTTCCAAACATCAAATCCCATTACAGCATCCCAAAGCATGCTGATTGTAAAGTCACGGTAGAAAGTAAAATCATTTCTCCAACTGATTTGGAAGTCAGGATTGGAATTACCGATGATGTGCTGGTCAGGGTCCTGAATAGGAGAACCAACGAATTCATTACCGTAATCATCACCAAGTAACTCACCGTTAGCATCTTTTGTAACTCTGCCTTTATCATCACGAATCCAGGCACCGTTTTCATCAACAGCAATTCTGTCACCGGAATAAACAATTTTACCGTTAATATCACGAAGCCAGCCGTATCCGAAGAATGTACCGAGACGCTCGCCTTTCATAGCGATGTTTTGAATACCGACAAATCCGCCGCCGAGTGTAATATATTCACCCGGGGTATTCAAAGGACTGACATTTAATTTTGTTACCATATTATCAAATGTTGAGTAATTGATAATAGTGTTCCATGAAAAGTATTCTGAACTGAATGGAGTGGCACGAAGTCCGATTTCCAAACCTTCATTCCACATTTCAGCGGCATTGCTTAATTTTCTGTCAAATCCTGTTGATGTAGGAACAGGAACCAATAATATCATATCATAAATTGACTGGTGATAATAAGTGAATTCTAAGTTGAACATATCATCAAAGAATCCCATATCAAAACCGATTTCCTTTTCAATTGTAAGCTCAGGTAATATATCCAAAGCTCCGGCAACAGTATATTCATCGCTTGTTGTACCGCCGCCGGGACGAATACCGCTGAATCCGCCTCTTGTTACTTCAGTTGTTCTGTCCCAAGGGTCAAAGAATCCGGCTGTACCGTAAAGGAAGTTAGTAGCATAAGCATCAGGCAGACTCGGTGAACCGGCTTCACCCCAGGCACCTCTTATACGGAAGTTGCTCAATACGCCCCGCATATCATCCCAGAATGATTCCTCAGAAACAGCATAAGACATGCTTATGCGTGGATAATAGAAATAATTTTTATCTTCATTATAGGTTGAACTACCGTCGCGTCTAACACCTAAAGTCAAAGATAATCTGTCTTTGTACGTTCCGGTTAATTGTGTAAATATACCGCCGCGCATAATTTCTGTTACCTGAGAACCGCCTGTTTTAACAGCACCTGCTGAAATTTGGTCATAAAAAGGCAGTGTTTTGGTTGCTTCAGCAAAATTGGAACGTCTGTCCGACCAAATTGTCTGGTTACCGATTACAATTGTTCCAAGAAGGTCATCATCCAAAAATCTATGCTGATAATTGGCAGTCAGGTCAATATTCATCTGCTTATTGGTTATTCTTTGATTTAATATATAACCTTCTCTGTTTTCAGAGTTAGCCGAGCCAACAGCAAGACGCTCAGTATTAATATATTCATAACGGTCCATACCTAAACGTGCATTAAATGTAAGACCTGTAAGAGGCATCCATTTAAAATCGGTACTATGGATAAATCTTTCGATTTTAGAATTGAATGTATTTACCTTTTGAGTCCATATTGGATTATCATAAAAAGCAAATCTACGTTGACTTCCATCCGCTTTTAAATATTCCTGATTATCAAATTCAGGAGGTGACCTCAACGAACCGAGCAGAATACCTGAAGTATTCGAGCCGTCCTGTGGTAAATCGTTATTGATGGTAACAAAGTTGTTATTCATCTGAAGAGTTAACCCCGGTAAAATTGATGCGCCGATATTTGCTCTTATACTTGTTCTGTCAAATGTTGACCCCTGAACATAGCCCTGAATTCCGGAATAAGTACCGTTGATTAGATAATCAAATTGAGGTACACCGCCTGAAATTGTAAGGGATTGTTCATGAGATACTGCTGTCCGGAACGGGTCTGCAGCATGATTATACGTGGTTGTTCCTGCAGGCAGTTCAGCTCCGTATGAATCACTTGAACCGGTTAAAGTCGGAGTCCATGGGATTCGCTGACCGTATTTAGTCTGAAGCGGTACTTCACCGGATTTTTCGTCAACTGTCATGGAAGTCGAAAAACTGATTTGAGCTGGTTTTTCAAAACTTGACATTTTGCCGCGTTTTGTAGTGATAAGTATAACTCCGTTAGCAGCCTGTGAACCGTAGATTGCTGCAGCGGATGCACCCTTCAGGATTTCCATTGATTCGATATCCTGTGGATTTATATCAACTGCACGATTTGAGAACTGCTTAGTGCCGCTTCCATCATATAATGATGTATTATCAATGATAACGCCGTCAACAACATAAAGTGGTTCTGATGAACCAAGAATTGACTTTCTTCCGCGCATTGTGATAAATGTACCTGCACCGGGAGTACCGGAGTTTCTGGTCACAGTAACACCCGGAACCCTGCCGCTGATTGCATCAATAGCAGAAGGAGATACAACATTGGCTACATCTCTGCCGCTGACTGAAGAAATAATATTACCAAGCTGGTTCTTGTCAACTTCACCTGTCAACCCAATAACCACAATCTGGTTTGTTTGGATTGCCTGAGATGTGAGTGTGACATTTACCTCTCTGGTTTCGCCGGCTTTGAGATTGACCTTAATCGAATAAGTTTCATAGCCTACGTATCTAAATTGTACAGTATGCTCACCAACCGGTGCTTCAAAGGTGAAATTTCCTTTTGCATCAGTTACCGCGCCGATTCTAAGGTCAGGTATCGAAACTGAAGCTCTTGGGAGAGGAACTTTACTTTCTTTATCTACTACCGACCCTTTGATGAAGTTACCTTGTCTTTGTGCCAGTACTTCACCGCCCGATATTACTATCAAACCAATAAGCAGCATAAGCAGCATAGTGGTCCAACGCCTTGAGACAGAAACCAAACTCTTGGTTAAGGATTCTGTTAAATTGCTTCTCATAGGCAAATCCTCATATAATGTTAAAAAACAGTTATTTAATAAAAATACTTAAGATTCTTTATAATTTTCTGTTTAAAGGAATAGGGAAAAAAACAATCTATATCGGTTCCTCCATTTTGTTTTTCATAAAAAAATCAAACAATGAAACATATTATTTGCTAATTGCATAAGACCTAATAGTAACTTAATAAAAAAAATACAATTTAAAAATAAATTTTTCATAAAATTAATATTTTTATTCAAATCTTGAAATATTTTTTTAATTTACCGCTCTGGTAAGCATGTTTTGGCAAATTTGAGAGTAAAAATATACCAGTAAACACTGTTTTTTAATAAAAAGTACAAAGATGATATTTTAATGTTTTTGAATAAAATCAAATCATTTTTAAAATACAATAGTATCCTAAACAGCATTTGATAGGAAAATAATTATCAGATAAAATTAATAATTAAGTATCAATTTATCCTGTGATATTAAAATTTGTATTATGAAATATAAACTCTCGGCACTCTTTCTTTAAGTGCGGTAGTAATTTCGTATGGTATAGTTCCCATTGCATCGGCAAGTTCGTAAGCAGTAATTATATCATTACCCTGATTGCCTATGAATACAACTTCATCGCCGATTTCAACGGAATCACTGCCGATATCTATCAAACACTGGTCCATACATATTGTTCCGATTAATCTGTATCTTTTACCATGAATGAGACATTCCGCCTTACCTGACAGTATTCTGTGATAACCGTCACCATAACCGAAAGGTACAACTGCAACCCTTTTTTGAACAGGAGAAATATATTTCAAACTGTATCCGACATTATCCCCTTCGGAAATTCTGTTAATATTAATAACATTTGATTTTAGTGTTAATATCGGCTTTAGATTCAGCTTCGCTGCCATTTCAGGATAATCCATATACCCGTACATTGAAATTCCGCAGCGTGCGATATTGTATTTGGGATTTGCAAAATTTAAAACCCCGCCGCTGTTCAGTGCATGTATATAACGAAAATTATACCCTTTTGAACTTAGAACTTCAATCGTTTTATCAAAATCAGCAAGCTGCTTCAATGCAAAAGCTTTATCTTCAAGCTCCGAACTTGCAAGATGAGTAAGAATCCCTATAATTTCAACACCTTCGAGTTTCGAGCAGTCATTCATAAAACTAATTGCTGATGAAGGCTCTATCCCGTCGCGGTTCATTCCGGTATTTATAAACAAATGAGCTTTGATTTTCATGTTTCTTCTGACTGCTTCATCAGAAAGTTTTTTCAATACTGTAAAATCTTCAACCGATGCCTGAAGATTGTAAGCACAATAAAGGTCAATATCATAATCTGTACCCGGTATCAAAACGAAAATCTCGCCTGTATCACCGGATTGTCTTAATTTGACTGCTTCATCTGCAAATGCGACGCCAAGCAAATCAACATTTTCACCTCTTAAAGCCCGGGCAATATTTACAGAGCCGTGTCCGTAAGCATCAGCCTTTATTACAGGCATGATTTCGGCTCCTTTGGCGGCAAGCCTCATCATCTGCAGATTATGCCGCAGTAAATCAAAATTTATTTCAGCTATAGTCGAACGCATATCAGGTTATTAGTTTCTTTTCAAAATATTCATTAAATTAGAATTCAAAAATACAGAACTCCTGACACACATCAAAACACTTATTCGAGAAATTAAAATCCCACTACTCGCTACGCTCACTTCCCCCTTTGAAAAAGTGGGACTAAGGGGAATTTCTTCGTTCTTCAGTGAAAATACAATTTATGAATCAATAAACCTAACTATTAAAATTTGTCTTAAATTATAACGAGTTTAATTATAAGTAATGGATTTATATTTCATGCACTTTTTATTTGTTGCTGTGAAATAAAAATAAAATCAGCACTTTAATTGCCGTGCAGCAAATAAAGTACTGAAATTTAAATTAAATTTATTTATCTGGGTGTCAGTTCAATATAAGGAACTATCATCTCTTCCATCGAAACACCTCCGTGCTGAAAACTGTCACGGTAACGATTCAGGAAATGATGATAATCAGTAGGATAAACAAAATAGTAGTCTTCTTTTGCTATTATATTATTTACTGTGATTCCCTGTGAGGGCAGTCTGAAATCCTCGGGTTTGGAAATCTGTATAGCATGACGCGAATCTGCTTTAACATTCTTCCCGAATTTGTATCTCAGATTTGTTGATGTATCACGGTCACCAAGAACTTTTACACCCCTCATACACCTGATTGAACCGTGGTCGGTCGTAACAATTACTTTCAAATCCTTATTTTCTGATAATGTTTTCAACATCCCGTGAAAACTTGAATGCTGAAACCACGAACGAGTAAGAGAGCGGTAAGCTGATTCATCCGGAGCAATCTCTTTCAAAATTGCATAATCCGACCTTGAATGAGCAATCATGTCAACTGCATTAATCACGATAGCAGTTAGCTGATTATTTTTGAACTGATGAATATCCCGTTCAATTTTCTGCCCGAACTCTGTATCAAAAATCTTTACGTAACCGGGTCTGTTCTTTAGTTTAATTCTTCTTCTCTCAATCCACGCTTCCAAAAGTTCTTTTTCATAAGCATTTAATTTATGGTCTTCGCTGTTTGTGTCCGAGCTCCACCATTGGGGATAATGCTTCTTAATATCTGCAGGAAATAATCCCGCAAATATGGCATTACGTGCAAATTGTGTGGCAGTAGGGAGTATAGCACAGTAAAAATTTGTTTTAAAGGAATAATATGGTGAAATTATATCCTGCATCATCAGCCATTGGTCGTAACGCATACAGTCAACAACAAAAATAACAACACTTTTTCCGTCATTTAATAACGGCTGAAGATGGACATCAAGCAAATGGGGCGACATCACAGGGTCTGCATCACCGAAACGCTTTTCTATCCATTTATGATAATTATTCTCAACAAATTTTGAAAATTCTGCGTTCGCATCCTTAAACTGGTCCTGCAGTGTTTGCTTCAGTGCTGAATTTGGCATACGGTCGAGCTCTAATGACCATTCGACTAATTTGGAATATATTTCTACCCAGTCATTCCATTCAAGTCTGTCAAGCATCTTTCGCGACAATTCGGCAAATCCTGACAAATACACTTGAGTAAATCTTTCTTCTTCCAATCTCGACGATTCGAGAAACTTTTTGACAGCCAGCAATATCTGAGCCGGGTTAACAGGTTTGGTAAGATAATCATCAATTTTACTTCCGAGAGCATCTTCCATTAGGCTCTCTGCTTCATTTTTCGTAACCATTACAACCGGTGTTGTAGGGTCGAGGGATTTCAGGATTGGCAGAGTTTCAAGACCGGTGATACCAATCATAGTTTCATCAAGAAAAATCAAACTATAATGGAAATTCTTCACCATTTCGATAGCGTCTTCACCGTTTGAAGCAGTGTCAACATCATATCCCCGCTGCTTGAGGAGGATAATGTGGGGTTTCAGCATTTCAATTTCGTCGTCAATCCAGAGGATTTTGCCTTTTACAGATTCCATGTTTAAGCTCCGATAGTGTATTTATCAAAAATTCTAAAACTAAAAAATGTAGCAAAAAACATGAATGCAGCTCCGAGATAATGTGAAAATGATTTATTTATAAATCGTTTAAGCCCGCGATTTATTTTTAAATGTTTAGATGCAGCACTTCTGAATAAAGACAAGCAACCTGTTCTTCAGTCATCTACCTTTGAATATTCTGAATCCCGGATTTCGCAGATTTAAGCATTTCACGGATTTGCAGCAAATTCCAATCAATTTAATCATAGGAATCAGGTTCAATCAAAGGTTTAGACAATTTTCCAAGGAATTAAGCAGTAGATTTAAAAATTATTCAAGGTGTCCGAATTTTCCTTCTTTGAAATCTTTATAAGCCTGAACAATTTCTTCACGGGTATTCATAACAAATGGACCATAAGGCACTATGGGTTCGTTCAAAGGTTCACCGCTCATAATCAGAACTTTGGAATTTGTTTCTGCTTTTAATGTTATATCGGTATCCTTATTTTTGAATAAAACAAAATGGTCATGATTCACATTTGCTTCGTTATTAATTAAAACAGTACCTTCAATAACAAGAAGTCCGGTGTTGTGATTTTCATCAAAACTAAACTTTATTTCAGCCCCTTTATTAAGAGCAGCATCAAACAAATTTATCGGTGAAAATGTATTTGCTTTACCTTTTATTTTGCCGTATTCACCGGCTATAACATGAATAATTCCGCCGCCGGCAGGTAAAATATATTTGCTTCCAGAAGAATATGACAAATCCTGATACTTAGGTTCTGTCATTTTGTGTTTTGCAGGAAGATTCACCCAAAGCTGAACCATTTGTACCGTTCCGCCTTTTTTGTTAAATTCTTTTTCTAAATATTCTTTGTGTAAAATTCCTGAGCCTGCTGTCATCCACTGTATATCACCTTCGGATATTATGCCGCTGTTACCAACACTGTCGTGATGAGCAATTTTGCCATGATACGATACAGTAACAGTTTCTATTCCCCGATGCGGGTGTACATCTACACCGCGTGGAATATCACTTGGTGGAAATTCATATTTACTTCCATAATCCATAAGGAAAAATGGACTCATTCTTTGGAAATCAATTGCCAGGTTAACCGGGAAAAAATTATGAATCCTATAACCATTTCCAACCCAATGATACAGTGGAGGCGGGATAAAGTGGTTCATTTTTTGCAAACCAATTACAGAATTATTTGGAAAAAAATTATGTACCCTAAAACCATTTCCAACCCAATGATAGGTTGGTGGCTGAATAATTGCTTCAATTTGTCTTAACATTACTATTTTACTCTTATTTTAATAGAGCGGTTCAGAAATCTTCCCTGTGGAGTATCATCAGAGAACTTGTCAATATTAGTAGTCGTTTGTATGTTTATTCTTGTACCTGCATGATTTTTTATGAAATTTTCAGTCTTTCGGGCGCGGTCACTTGCAAGTTGTTGATTATGTTCTGCAGTACCAAGTATATCTGTACTGCCGATAATTAAAATAGTAGAGCCATCGGGAAGTTTACTGATTAACTGTTTTAATAGTGCCTGATTTTCTTCTGTTAAATCACTATTGTTAAAGTTGAATCTAAGAACAGCTTCAAAATTCTCAAGGGATAAATCAACTACTTCCTGTTTTAAACTGTCAATCTTAATAATTTTTTTGTCGGAATACTCTTCCCGCTCAACATTTACATTTGAGATAACAGCAAACTCTTTAGTATCTAATTCAATTCTTTTATTAAAAGGAACAGTATATTTTCCAGGTTTGTCATAAATCATTTTTTGGTTATTAACACTCACCATAGCTTTTGTATTTGGTGGATAATTGCCGTAATCAATATCAAGTTCGGCAATGCCTTTGATTTCGGAGAATTTTATCACGTTAACATATTTCTGGAGAGGTGCATCAGTAATGCGGATGTCAACTCTCTGATTTTCTTCAATTCCTTCGGGATATTGCTGATTCGAAGGATATCTCGGCGCTGCCAGTGCTCTGTAAGCAATACTTGATGATGGAACACCTAACTCAATTAAAGCTGATTTGACTGATTCAATTCTCGCTTTTGATAATTCAAGACCTTTGGGTTCAATCTGATTTCCGCTTGTTGCACCTTCAAGCATAATTCTTGAATTCGGATTCTCTTTGATGATTTTGGCTATTACCGGTAAAATACTCTTGTGGTAAGCTACAGCATCACCATGGTACATATCAAGATTCGGCTGCAATGTTCTCACATAATAAGCCGGTATATCCGAAGAGTTTTTTGGGAAAAATATTGAATTTACAAGAGGCAAAGTAGCAAGAATTTCGTTACCTGTTTCAAGTTTTGTATCGGTTTTTACAGAAGTAGAAAATTTGAGATAGGGAAGAGGTTTAGATTCTTCTTTTACAATTTTGGTAACAGGTTCAGGTTCCGGCTCGGGTTTAATTTCAGGTTCGGGTACTACAACCGGCAGCGAAGAATTTTGTAAACTGAATCTAAGACCTAAATCTAACCTAACAGCATAAGTTTTCCACTCGGCATCACTGACAATATTATTGAAATTGTAATCAAATACAATTTGCTGGGTAAAAAAGTGTCCGCCGCCGATTTTAAGCATATTCTCAATTCCTGCACTAATACCAACCTGCATTGACATGTTTTCGATTGTTCCGCTTGCCATTGGTCTTGTAGTTGTCCTGATTCCGCCTTGGTTAATAAAGGTGGCATTTTCGGGAGATACTACACTTTCTGACTGTTCAAATTTCTTTTCAACAGGAATTCCGAATCTGATACCTGTCATAAATCTGAATGGTCCATTTATCAGATTATCAACTAAAACATACCGAAATTCAGGACTAAATTCAAGATAGGAAATCCTCGTATCTAATTTATTTTCCAATGTAACGAATGTAGTTCTTCCTGTGCTTTGGTCGCGTGATTGATATGTGTTTTGTACGGAAGAAATTCCGCTCCGGTTGATTAAGGATGCACCGAGACCGATCTGAAAATCTCCTTTGAAATCCTTTTCAAAAAATAATCCGGCATCCCATCCCAATCCTTTCCCGTTTGTAAAAACACCGCAATCAACAGTTCCCTGAAAACTTTTGAAATCAGATGAATAATAGTTTCCCACCAATCCTGCTTTCGGATGAATTGCAAAACTTTCGTCTCCAAAAGTACCGTTCTCATTGGCTAAGGCAGCAAATACGCAAGTTAATGTAACCGAAAATATTAATACTAAATTATATATACTTCTCATTCTGATTCCAATTTGTAAATTCAATTTTTTACATATTTAAAAATACGAAATTCTTAATTGAATATATTTCAATTTCTAAAAATAGTAAAGGGTTTTAGGAAATTTATTTAAAATTACCTCATAAGCGGACTATCCTGAAGTTCATATTTTAAATCTCTCAATTGAGGAGCTTTTATGCCGAGTTTAAAATAAAAGCCGGCATTTCCTCCAATAGGTGTCCAGTTAAACATTAGCTCCCAGCAATGTAAATCCTTGATAAAGTTGATTTGGGGAACATTAAACTCATGCCCAACAAAATCATATCCGCCGTTTGTGTTAATGGACCATGTTTCGGTTAATTTCAAATTGGCAGAAAACCTAAGATTTATTGATTCACTTTTTGAAGCAGGATTTATTGAAAATCTGGAATAGTTATAGACCAATCCGAGTGATAAATTCCATGGTACATTCATTGATGAGTAACCGGGAGATGAATCTCCAAAAATATCATCAATATCTTTGCCTGAATCATATCTTGCCTGAAATCTCTTGCCAAACTCAACGCTGTCCTTTGTTAATGCGGATGAATCTGTTGGAATTTCCTGATTTTTAGTCCCGAAATCAATTCCTGCTGATGAAAATGTAGTCGAAAAACTGAGACTAAGATTGGTTAATCTCATCAGACCCTTGCCTTCACTGATTAGATATTTGTTAACCATGTTATATTGTCTTGTTGTTTCACCGCTTATAGAGTCAGTTTTCAGATATGTTTCCTCATCATAAAATTTAAAATTGGCACTGCCGTTGAAATCAATTAACTTTAAAGATGGAGATCTGAATCCGATATTAAGGTCACTCAAATTCATGGAATCTCTTGCAAAATCATAAGCAGTTGAGAGATTCAATCTCAGGATTTCGACATTTACATCCGGCAGAGTATCTTTTTGAGCTATTTTCAATTCAAAACTGTGCATATCGGAATATCTGATTGCACTTGAATAACCGCGTGATGCAATGCCGCCACCGTCTATTTCAAAACGCGAATATAATACTTCCCGATTTAGTGTATCAACATATCTGCCGTAAAAACCAATTTCATCAGAGGACTGGTCTGGTGTAATGACATATCCTATACTTGGATTATACACATGTCTTGCAGCTTTAATACCAATTGATGATGGTTTTATAAAACCGAAAAACGGTTTGCTGTCATCTGTAACACCATATAATTTTGTCTGAACATTGACTCCGGTTCCATAGTTATATTCTGTAAAAAATCCTGTAGCAGTATCAATTGTCAGGGTTGCCGTCAGTGGGTCATAAGTTTTTTTTATTTTTCTGAAATAGTTGTTCATTCTAAAAGAAATAAACGGGCTGACGGTAAAGAAGCCTAATTTCGGATTGATACTGATTGATGGATTATGTTCAATTCTGTATCTTGTACTATAATTAAAACTATTTGTTGTATCAAATAAAGGAGGGTCGTCATTAGTTGAGTCAATTGTCTGAAACGGATTTTTATTTCCCTGATATATCCCGGCAGTTGAATAACTAAACGAAATATCTCTAACCCATCTCGGAAGCGATTTAACACCTGAGAAAAATCTGCTTGTCGGTAAATTATATCTTGCTGAAGCATTTTGAGAATAACCATCTGTGATTATATTTTGGTCTCTGTCAAATGCCAGGGACAGAGTAGTTCGATTATCAAAATTCTTGGTGTAGGATGCAGATGAGCGGATATTTTGAGTAATATACTGTTGATTTCCGACTAAAGTATTACGGTTGAAATTGCTTGATGTAAAATCAAGATTCACTACTACTTTATCTGATGGAGTAAAATCCTGATTATGGTTTAATCTGAAACGCCAGTTTGTAGTATATTCATCATCAACATTGAAGCGGGTTAAACCATACTCTAAATCCATATTTCCAATAAATTCATTTCGCAGAGCCCAACGGGTTTGATTTTTCAGCATGAAACCTCCCTTTGAGTAAAGGTCTGTTTTTATCTGTGTATCCCAATAATCTGATGCAGCCCAATAAAATCCTAAATTCTGAAACACAACACCGCGGCTTTGGGAAAAGAAAAACGACGGGACGATTAAGCCGGATTGTCTGCCGCTTTGTGTAGGAAAAAACAGTCCGAACGGTACAATAAATACCGGCAGGTCCTCTACATATAAAACCAGAGGGTCCAATAATACCCTGTCATCGGCAATGATTTTCATTTTACTCGATCCAAAATGGAAATGCGGTTCCGGCTGATCGCATGTTGTGTAATATCCGCCCTGAACGAACATTTCGGTCTGGGACATTCTTTTGATTTTCGTACCGAAATAAAAACCGTCGTTTATTTGGGTTTCACCGACTGCTATTACACCTTGTCCGCTTTTAAAATTGAATTTGATATTTTCACCGAAATATTCTTCTCCTTCATCTGCAAATTTCGGATAGCCGACGAGTTTTCTGTTACTGTCAATATATCCCTGCGAGGTCATTTCCGATGTTTTGAAAGACATTTCAATAATTTCAGCATTTAACTGCTGGGTTTTGTACTTTATTTCAGCATTACCTCTAAGTCTCATTTTTTGGGACTTAATATTAAATATGATTGAGTCACTTGCTTTATAAACTACAACGGTATCAATGCCTGAGCGGTTTACACGCTCTGTAATTATTTGAAGCTGTACTTTTTTGTTCAGGGAGTCAACTTTGAATTTAAATTCCGGAGAAGTGAGCGTACTGTCTCTGACAGAAGTTGAATCGGCTGGCATTAACATTTGGGCAGAGACAGAGTAATCATTGTTAAATAACAAAAATAGTATAATTATTATACAACTGATTTTCATACTTTTAAGTAAGAAAACAAAACCTTGCCCTGATGCCAATTTGTAAACCAAAATATTTCAATCGCTCAAAAAAAAGTGTGAAAATAATCAAAATCTATTTATCAACAGTACTTATCAACAATTAAATTTATCTTTCATACGTTTAAAACTTTTTACATTCTCAAAAATAGGATATTTTTTATGAACTTCGATACTTTAATCTTTGAAAAACGTAATAACTATGCTTTAGTTACACTGAATCGTCCTGATAAATTAAATGCATTAAACAAACAGATGTTTGACGATTTAGCATCAGTTATTAATGAATTGGAGCAATCAAAAGATATTTATGCTCTCGTTTTGACCGGTTCAGGCGAAAAAGCTTTTGCTGCCGGTGCAGATATTAAGGAATTAAATGCTTCCGATTCTGCCACAGGTGAATACTTCTCAAAGTATGGTTCGGAAGTAATGGCAAGACTTGAGAATCTTAGAATTCCTGTAATTGCTGCTGTAAATGGATTTGCCCTTGGCGGCGGCTGCGAACTTTCAATGGCTTGTCATATAAGGTTTGCATCCGAAAATGCTAAATTCGGTCAGCCGGAAGTAAATCTTGGAATTATTCCGGGCTACGGCGGTACTCAAAGATTAACAAGATTGGTCGGTAAGGCTGCAGCTATAGAACTTATTATTTCCGGTAATATTATAAATGCTGAAGAAGCTTACCGTATTGGTTTAGTTAATCACGTTTATCCATTAGCTGATTTAATGACTAAAGTAGAAGAATTTGTTTCGCTGATATTGACAAAAGCTCCTCTTGCAGTGCAAGCGAGTATTGAAGCAATTAGTTCCGGAGAAAATATTTCACAGTCTGATGGTCTTGCTATCGAATCCAAATTATTCGGTCAGACATGCGGAACCAAAGATTTTAAAGAAGGTACGACTGCATTCTTAGAGAAAAGAAAAGCTGCTTTTACAGGTGAATAAATCTGTTTATTGAATCAATATATTTAAGAGTCTGTTGATTTAGTAATAATGATAGCTATGTCAGTCTGAGCGAAGTCGAAGACTAATATAATAACTTGCAATTAACGTATATATTACACTTCGACTTCGCTCAGTGTGACAATCATGTAGAAATTGAATAAGTAAATACTTAATCAACAGACTACTTAATCCGAATCCTTCAGGCATTTTCTCTACCGAAGGATTTTTATTATCTATTCTTCTCTTAATGCAGATGACGGCGATGACTTACTCATTTTATATGCTGGGTAGATTCCTGCTAATATTGCAGCAAAAATTGAGATTAATACTCCCTGAACTGCATATTCCGGAATGAAGAAGTAATCAATTGACCAGCCGAAAGACCGCCTGTTGATAATATCAATCAGAATATAAGCCAGAATATTCCCGAATGGTATTGCTAAAACACCGGCTATCAGACCCATCAGCCCGGTCTGAATTATAACCATTTTCCATAATTGTGACGGTATCATTCCAATAGCCCGCAAAACGCCGAGTTCACGTGCTTTTTCAAGTTGAAGAGCCATAAGAGCGCTCAGGATTCCTATGAATGAAACAATAATTGCAAGTAATTGCAGAACGTTCGTAATTAAAAAGGTTCTGTCAAATATTTCAACTGAGGAATCTATCAGAGAACGGTTGGAACGGACTATAAAATCAATATCTTTACCGGCTGCAAGACGCATCAAATCCATTACCTCATCAATTTTCGATTTATCTTTTACAAATACAGCCAATCCCGAAAGAAGACTGTCATTGTAATATTTACGATAGGTTCCGAGCTCCATCATTATAAGTCCGATATCGGAACTGTAATCAATAAATATCCCGATTACCGGAAATCTTTTTAAACCGTGATTGGTCGGCAGATCAAGTGTATCTCCAATTTTTGTACTATTTTTGAATGAGTAGGATTCCGAAACAAAAATCCCTTCTTCATGATTATATTTCCTCCAAAGTACTTCATTTTCAGTTGTATTATACTTAAAACTTTCGTAGTTAAAATTCTGAACTTTTGCGGCTAATATATGTTGTAATTTCCCATGATGATTTAATTGATATTCGCGGTATAGATTTATAGCATCAACACCGGGTAAATTTCTTATAGTGTCGGCAATTTCTGAAGAAAATGTTCCGTCATTATATCTTGAAACCATAGTTGGCACTGATGCATAAATATCAGCTTTTAACCGCATATTCAGCCAGTCAACTACAGTTTGTCTGAAACTGCTGACCATTGTACCAACACCGATTGCCGCCGATACTGATATGCTTAAAGCAGCTACTGCTATTGTAGTTCTGCTTAACTGGCTTGAAATTCCTCTTGATGCCATTTTACCGATTGAGCCGAATATATTTTTCATCACAGGTGATAAAATCCGCATCGAAAAAACCAACATTGCCGGTGTTAGTAATGCAAAAGAAATAATTATCGGAGCTATTCCGAGATAACTGAAATAAATATTTCTGCTGTCAATCATTAGTATAACTACTCCTGCAGCCGCTGATATTAATGAATAAATCATGTATTTCTTAACTTTGCTTTCAATATCAGTTTCGGATAGCGAACGTATCAATGAAGTTCTGGGCGGTACCTTTGTTGCGTCGGATGCAGGTTTATATGCTGAAATAAGTGTTGCAGATATTCCGAGTACTAATCCTTTAATTATACTTAATGGTGTAATTGTTATTTCGCGTACCTGCAAGACAAAATACATATCATTTATGGTTTTTGTGACTAAACTGATGATGCCGTTACCCAAAATGATTCCAGCGGCTATTCCCAATAAAGTTCCAATCAGCCCGATTGTTAATGCCTCCAGCATTATAAGCCGGAATATTTCACCCCTTGTAACACCTATTGAACGTAACAAACCAATCAGTTTCTGCCTCTGAACAACTGAAAATGTCATAGTATTGTATATCAGAAACATACCGACAATCAACGCTAAAAGACTCATTGCCGTTAAATTGATTCTGAACGACTCAGTCATTTGCTTACCGGTTTCCGAGCGTGTATTTGATTTCTGGATTCTTATTGATTCAGGCAGTATTTTTGTAAGTCCGACTAATTTTGCTGTATCCGTTTCCTCAATAATCAAATCAATCCTGCTTATATACTCGCCTGATTCCGTTAATTCCTGTGCATTGGATATATCGGTTATGATTAGATTCTCAAGAACCTTGTTTTTTTGAACACTACCCAGCTTAATTGTTGAAAGTAGAGTCACACTTTTTGATTTGCCGTCAACTATAATCTCAAATTTGCTGCCAGTTTTTAATCCGAGCTTCTTAGCAGTCATTTCGGAGATTATTACTCCGCCTTTGGTTGTGATAAAACTTCCTAAGTCAAAGTTTTTATCGGTAGAAAATAATCCTGAATAATCTCTGAACGGTTTTTCGTAAATCGGGTCAATGCCTATCAAGGTAAATACTCTTGGAATTGTACCATTATACTTGACAAATTTCTCTACAACAGGTGCCGCTTTATCAATTCCCAATTTTGTTCTGACTGTTGTTATTATTGAATCGGGCAGACCGGGTGGATTTGAAACTATCTGGTGTGTAGCTTTTCCTGAAATGCTTTCCATCGAAAGTTCAAATGCTTTATAGGCACTCTGATTGGCTATGTCAATTGCAATAACTACTGCAACACCCAATGCAATTCCAATTATTGAAAGTAATGTCTGCCAGGGATTTTTTATTGAATAATTGATTCCGGACTTAAAGAGAATTGTTCTCATTTCAGCAAGTCCCCACCGGCTTCAACTTCTAATTTTCCATCTCTGACGTTTATAATATAATCTGCCAGACCTATGACATCCTTGCTGTGAGTTGCCATTATCATAGTTTTGCCCTGTTTGCGGACAAGATTATCCAAAAGCTGAACTATGCTTTTGCCAGTTTCAAAGTCAAGATTTCCTGTAGGTTCATCGGCGAGAATTATTTGCGGATTATGGATTAAAGCCCTTGCAATTGCCACTCTCTGCTGCTCTCCGCCTGAAAGTCTGTCGGGATATGAATCGGCACGGTCTGCAAGTTCGATTTTCTCAAGTAATTCTATTGCACTTTTAGTGTCTGATTTATTCAAATCTTTTACTAATTCCATGGGCAGAAGCAGATTTTCCAATACATTAAGAGTTGGAATCAGGTTAAAAAACTGAAAAATGAACCCTATATTATTTCTGCGGAAAAGTGTACGCTCTTTTTCATTCAAAGATGTCAGGTTTTTGCCGTCAATAATTATTGAGCCTTCGGATGGAACATCTATTCCGCTTATGAGATTCAACAGAGTTGATTTTCCCGAACCGCTTCTTCCGTACATAATATATATTTTGCCGCTCTCGAAAGTAAAATCTACAGAATCCAATACTCTGTGATTGGCAGCACCTTCTTCAAAAGCCTTTGAAATACCTTTTAATTCTATCACTATATCCGACCAATATTAAAATCAATAGATTGCAGTCACGATTAAACTAAGATTTTAATATTAAAAGAATCAAATTGTTTTGCATAGGGGTATTCTGTTCTTAGTTTTTAGTTTTTAGTTAATAGTTTTGAGTTCGTAATTGATTTTAACTCCGAAGAAGCGGAATATCGGTAGAAAAAAGCACAACCGATTTGTTTCGATATAATCCCGAAGGAATTAAATGTATATAGAAAGGATTGTGCGGTGATTCCAATTCGACCTCGTAGAGGTCGAATTTAATTCAATATTATTCTTTCTATAAACATTTGACTCTTTCAGAGTCTGTTTCCCGTCTTTCTTTTTTCAGAATTCTAAAATATTGGGAAAATACAATAAATATAATATTTATATTGTTTCTTCTCGGGTTTCTTGCTTGTTATATTTCTATACTATGCGAAATAATATAATTATTCTGAAGAAAAAGTGTAATTTACCATGTTTTTATCTAATTTTGATTGTGAATTATATAATCATGAGTCTTTTAAATTTGACTTTTATGTAGTATTTTTTAGTTCAGCTTACGATTTTTCTAATTTCTTTGACATATAATTAAACTAATCCGCTGTTATCTTTAATTCCGAATGATTTATTATACTTTCCGAATGATTTATATAAGATTCCGAATGATTTAAGAAACCTTCCGAAGTTTTTAAAACTTCTGAAAATTAAGTCTGCAAATATTCTGATGATGTTCGATTGCATTTCTTTGACATACGAAATATTAAATCTATTCTTAAATATGATTACGACCCCATTATTTATAATACGGCTGATTTATTCTTACTTTCAGATCTCGTTAAATTTAACTCCGATATTGTAAAATGCAGTATTTCTGCCGGTAACGGAGACTCCCCGAACCTTCGGAACGTCCGTTACCTTGTTCTGAATATCCGTTACCTTGTTCTGAATGTCCGTTACCTTGTTCAAAAAGTCCGTTACCTTGTTCAGAATGTCCGTTACCTTGTTCTGAATGTCCGTTACCTTATTCAGAATGTCCGTTACCTTATTCTGAATGTCTGTTACCTTGTTCTGAATATCCGTTACCTTGTTCAGAATGTCCGTTACCTTGTTCTGAATGTCCGTTACCGACCTCTGAATATCTTTTAATCAAATTTGATTTATAAAATAATCCAGCAAAATATTTAAATTAATTGTCAATATTGAAAATATATTGTTAGAAATTAGATTTATAATCCTTATTTTTCAGTAAGATTTAATATGAATATGATAATTTCTAATTTGATAATGAAGTAATCGCATTTAATTCTATTTTTTTCAAAGCATGGCTGATATGTTCTATTTATTTGAAAATAAAACTCCTGGATAAGTCACTCTGAGCCTGCGAAGAGTCCATGTATTCACTAATTAACAGCCTGGATTCTTCGCTGTCGCTCAGAATGACAATTCCCGAAGATTGAGCTATGCAATAGAATGTATCTTTTTCATAGGGGGAAAGCAAGCGAAGCGAGTAGGGGGATTATAATTTAGAAAATAAGTGCTTTTATTTGGTTTAGGATTTTGATAATTTCTCATTGTATTTATTGTGGTTTATATAATTTTAAAGTAATAACTGATTTCTAAAAAAAAATTAAAGGTTACTAAGATGAGGGATGAAGTAAGCAGGGATTTTAAAATGTCTTATGCAGATTTATTTGAAGTTTGTGATAAAATTCACAGTTGTATAACAAGAGATGCCGAAAAAATGGGGGTATATGGAGTATCGCAGTTAACAATTGACGCCTTCAAGACAAAAATTAATGAGTTCCTTAAGTTTCCGACTGATGCAATTATGACATCTGATATGATGATTGCTACTCAAAACCGAAATGAACTTGCTAAGAATCTGAGGATAATGGCTCGTACTTTCGGAGTAAGAGCTAAAATTGCGTTTGCAGATGATAAGAACAAATATGAAAAATTTATTTTAAGTGATATTAGCCGTGCAAGTGACGGCGATTTACTTGTATTTTGTGAAATAGTTGCTCTTGAGGCGGAAAATTATTTAGATGTCTTGTCGCCAATAGGTTTGACTCAGGAGATGATTGGTGAATTTGTTGACAAAACTAATGAATTCAGACTTGCAATAATAGCACAGAATGATGCTGTCATATTGAGAAATGACAGTGCAGTTCTGAGAATGAAAAAAGCGAATGAACTTTATAGATTGTAAGTAAATTACAGCAATTTCGGGAAAAATATCTGGTATGAAGTCAATGAAGCCCTGTATAATGATTATATAATTTATGATTAAACGGGAAATAATAGCTCGGAGGCAATTGAAAATCAGTCAGAGTTGGAGTGAAGAATCGGGGAGTTTAGGGAATACAAATCAAATCCACCACCCCCAGCCCCTCCTTGGTAAGGAGGGGAGTCCGAAGGACGGGGTGGTAATTTCTTAACCAAATCCACCTCCGTCACTCCGTGACACCTCCGCCGGCGGAGGACATAAAAGAAATCCAAATTTGTCAGAATCACAGATTACACGGATTAAAGGATTTCACAGATTATAAATCCGAGGAATGGGTGTAATCAGTTGAATCCTTGATTCTGATAATATTGAAAGATGTATGAAACGTTCTTTTGTTTTTTCAACATAATATCATCAAAATTGTATATTTTTGCATCTTTGAAATGTTACCGGATAATATCAGATGCTAAAATCTCTTTATAAGTCAAATAAAACTTTTACACTTGGAATACTTGGAGGCGGGCAGTTAGCCAAAATGCTTGCACAGGCTGCTTACAGGCTTGGACTTAATGTTGCAGTTATTGAAGGTCATGCTGATTCACCTGCAGGTGATATGACAAAATCTGATTTCCCCGGCGGTTGGGTTTCAGAGAAGGAACTTGAGCGTTTTATTGAAGTATCGGATATAATTACTTTAGAAAATGAATTTATTGACCCTGAAATATTAGACAAAATCAGTCAAAAAAGAAAGGTTTTTCCGTCACCGGATACAATGAGATTAGTTCAGGATAAATTTATACAAAAGGAAACATTTAAAAATGCAGGATTGCCGCTGCCGTACTTTGAAAAAGTTGATACAATCGAAGATGTAATTCAGTTTGGAGAGAAAGCCGGGTATCCTTTTGTTATTAAAGCCCGTAAATACGGATATGACGGCTATGGAAATGCCACTGTATTTAATCGTGAAAATGTGGATGAAGCCTGGAAAAAGTTTAATACCGGTGATAGAAAAAGTGATTTGATGGCAGAGGAATTTATTGAATTTACTAAAGAACTTGCAGTTATTGTTGCACGAAACGAAGCCGGTGAAGTAGAAGTTTATCCATGCGTAGAAACCGTGCAGTACAGACACATTTGTCATGAAGTCATTGCACCTGCCGAAATCAGTGAAGAGAATCGAAATCAGGCAAGACAAATTGCTCTGAAAAGTGTTAATTCTATTAATGGTGTGGGAGTTTTCGGCGTTGAGATGTTTCTGACCAAAACCGGTAAGATTTTGATTAATGAAATAGCTCCGAGACCACATAATTCCGGACATTATACAATCGAAGCATGCCATACATCTCAGTATGAGAATTGTATCCGTGCAGTCTGTGGTCTTCCGCTCGGTTCATCAAAAATGATTGTGCCTGCTACCGTGATGATAAATCTGCTCGGTGAGCGTGAAGGTTCGGGAGTTCCTGAAAATGTAACAGAACTGCTCAGACACAGCAATGTATTTCTTCATTTATATAATAAAAAACAGTCGAGAGCCGGAAGGAAGATGGGGCATATAACTGCTCTCGGTTCTACTCAGGAAGAAGCAAGAACAATAGCCAAAAGTGCAGCGGATGCAATTGTTTGGTAGTTAAATAATTTTAATACCTTTGTCAATTATTTCAGATTTTACAAAATAACTGTCAAAAGATTCGCGATTCAGCGTTAAGGCTGATATTCTTGAATCAACCTGACGTGAAATACCGGAAATCTTATCAATATCTATGACACCGATACCTGTAAAACTGTCTGAAAAAATTGCTAAATCAATATCGCTATATTCATTGAAATTATTATTTGCATAAGAACCGTAAAGATATACATTAATTATCCTAATGCCTCTATTCTGAATTAATTCAATATATTTATTTATTTTTTCTAATATATAAGAAGGGATTGTAACCATTTGTAATGTTCTATTATTTTCTTTAAATTAATAACTGCAAATTCTTTGGGTACAATTTTATAAAATTTCAATTTGTCAGTAGGAAATCGCACATACGAATAAAATTGATTCGCAATATCAAAAAACAAAATTTGTTCTTCATTTAATTTTATATTTGAAAGGTATGATAATTGTAATAGGTCATTTACATCCGGAGGAGGCGTATCATTTTTAATTATATAATGAGCCTTTAATATTTTCATCAACGCACGATGGCCGAGAAATAAACACCAGTCATAACGTTTTTCATTAAATGAATCCACAGATCTTACGATTAAGTCTTCAGCACTATAAAACCAATATTTAAAATATTCTTCTTTTGCCAAATTCATTTTATCGTTCCTGTCAAATTTTGTTTTAATAACACTTCAATTTTACAAATATAATCAATTATTGGATATGATATTTCGTCTTAAATTATAAATTTGACAAATCTATTAAATTGACAATAATCTAATGATATTTAAATATACTTTGCTTGTTTTTTTGTTTTTACTTTATTTTCCGAATAATTCTGAGTCTTCAGAAATGACGAAAAAAAAGGATAGCTCATATATATTTTCAGGAATTATTTATGACGGTGAAACAGGAAATCCACTGCGAAGTGTGACAGTGCGTGTTGCCGATATGGATATAGGAAAATATTCAGACAAAAGCGGCAAATTTTCATTAAAACTTCCGGAAGGCAGACACACTATTTTAATGTCTATGGTTGGGAAAAAAACTGAGGTTGTAGAAATAGAATTAAAAAGTGATATTACGGATTATAAAGTCGTACTTGTTGTCAATCCTGCAATGACAGGTGATGTTTTTGTCATCGCGGAGACAGCAGCCGAGAGATTGATGAGAAAAACGATTGAGAAAAAATTAAAGAATAATGATTCTGTTAAAACTTATACCTATACACTTTATACAAAGCTGGTAGCATCCGCAGATACATCATTTGCAGGCAGAAGGGATAATGAAACCGACACAACTATTCTCTCAATATTTGAATCTTACTCAAAAGGTTATCATAAGTCGCCGGATTTATATTATAATGAAATTATTCAACGCAGACAAAGTGCCAATATACCTTCGCAGGCAAATTTTGTTACTTTCGGTACTAATATCAATGCTTTCGAAGATTATGTTAGATTGATTGGCGATGACGTTGCAACACCATTTCACCGGGATGCGTTAGATTTTTATGATTTCATACTTGATGAAAAATATGAAGACAATCCGGATAAATCAATAGCGAGGATTATATCAACTCCAAAATCTGACCAGCGTAAACAATTTACAGGATTTGTATTGCTGGACACAAACAGACTTATTCCCAAATCGGTTGAGCTTACTCCAAATGCGGCGGTCGAACTGCCTTTTAAAGCAGTTTTATTTTATAAACAAACATTTGATTTGATTGATAATTTTTATGTGACCCCTTCATATTTGAATATATATTCAAGCGTAGATGCAGATTTTCTATGGGTGATTTCACCGCGTGTTGATGTCAAAATTGAAACTTTTGCTTATGATTATCTGTTAAATATAGATATACCTTCAAAATACTTTAACCGAAAAAGGGTAGATGCATCAAAATTGGCAGACAGTTTTGATACTCTTTTTTGGGAAATGAATCAGGTAGTCCCTCTAACAAAGGATGAAGTATTTGCTTATGATGCAATTGCCCGAGCAAGAGAAAATCCGGATTCTGCTTATACTGAAGGATTTTTCGGTACATATTTTGGACCGGTAAGCAGACAGATTGCAAAATTAGCGAGACCGCCGTTTACAGGTTGGCAGGATATATTTCAATATAACAGAGTTCATGGAGCATATCTCGGTATAGGAGTCAGAGGTGATATTACAGATTATACCGAAGCTTATGTCAAATTAGGATATGGATTTGCTGATAAAATGCCTTACGGGTCAATTGTCATAAAGCAATTTTTAGATGAAGAGAGGCAGTTTGCCTTGACCGGAGAATCATTTTACAATTTGAACCGAATTGATAATCCATATATTGTTAGCCCGGAAACAATCACATTAACATCAATTATTTTCAATAATGATTATGGTGATTATTATTACAGACAGGGGTTTAAAGCAGGGTTTGAAGCAAGTCAGGGGCAGCTGCGGTTTATTAAGAGAAATATATATGAAAGACCAAATTCAATAAAAATGTTCTTACTTCACGAGAGACAGCGAAATGCAATTGTCAATACCGAATTTTCAATCTTTAATTCTGGTTTATATTTCAGACCGAATCCTGATATTATCGAAGGAACGGAAAATTCTCTTGGCTTTGAACTTAACTATCAATTCTCTCCGGAAAGAAGACTTTCTAACTTTGGATTCGGCATAGCAGGATTAATATCCGAACCATCAATCATATATTCCGATTACACTTATAAACGGGTCAATGTAATGATGAATCTTCGAACAAAGACACTTCCATTATGGAGAATAGATTTAAGATTAAGCGGCGGTATGGCGTGGGGCGGACTGCCTCCCCAAAGATATTTCAGTCTTGAATCAGCCGTTTCCGGTATTGGCGGGAACTCTTTTCGCGGAATGGAAGTAAAGGAATTTTTGGGTGACAGATTTCTTTCTTTAGCATTTGAGCATAATTTCGGCGAAATCATTCCCGGAGTATTAAGGATTCCAAATGTGGCATCATTCGGCATAGAATTTGTACTTTTCGGGAATATCGGGTACAGCGAATTTACTGATAATGCCGTTTTTTCAAAAGTTGACGGTGAATATTACAGGACAAGGCAAACTGCTGCAACACCCGATAAATATTTTTACGAAGCCGGAATCGGGATAAACCAAATATTAATATTCTTGAGATTTGATATTTCAGCAAGATTTTCACAGAGAGATGTTCCGAAGTTCTTCTTTACTCTCGGAGCCGCATCATTTTGAAAAAATATAAATATATTTACAACGTTTTGATGCAAATTATAAACTATCTGGTATGATTTTTATGAAATATTTAGTCCCGCTTTTTTTGTTTGTATTTTCTACTTCATTATTTTCACAAGTTGGTAATGATGAATATTTTAGTCCTTTCAGTATTGATACATGGATTTTCGGAATTGCCGGAAATGCAGCATTTGACAATAATCATGCAGATTTGAACAGTACAGGATTATCGAACAAAAGCAATATTTCCAATACTTCGTATAACATTAATTCCCGAAATGGAAGAATGCTATTCAAGAACGTTGCTGTCGGTATGGATTTGCAATGGAGTAATAATAACCAAAATATCAAGCCGGACCCAAATCCTACAAATGCTGAACAAATTGATTACGAGGTTCTTGGATTTATCGGATTATGGGGACGTTTTTACCAGCCATTTGCCAACGATAAATATGCTCTTTTCGGAGAATTTTCAATCGGATATTTGTCATATCATGATGAATCAAATAATAAGGGTAATGGGCAATCTATTGAAAATCATATAACAGATGCAGACGGACTTGGATATAATCTTGGGCTGGGAGCATCCTTATTTGCAACCAAACATGTCGCATTTGAGTTGACTGCAAGATATGAGCTTGGTGAATTAACCGGTAAAACAACAACTTTAACGGAAGAAGAATTAGATTTTAAAATTAATCAAAAAAGAATTAACCTTCTTCTCGGCATTCAAGTCTATTTGTAATATGAATTCAGTAACTGATTAGAAATAAAAGATACTATCTCCAACTCCAAAATGAGTTTATTTAGATATTATTTTGTGGATTATCAAAATCAACAAAATTATCCTTGTAGTTGTTATTTTGACTAATTCTTGATTAATCCGATTTCAGATTCTTCTTCTGAGAAATAATCTCTGAATCATAGGACCCAATTCAGAAATTAACAATCCTGAGAATAGAATTGCGGCTCCTGAATATTCTCTTCCGCTTAGAATTTCATTTATAAAGATAATTGCAAAACCGTTGGCAACAATAGGCTCAAGCGAGAAGATTAAGGCTGCTTTTACCGGTGTGGTATATCTCTGAACACTTGTATGTATAATTGTCACAAGAAATGATGCAAGAATGCCGTTGAATGCTAATGCGCTTATTAAATTTACCGATAAATTGAATCTGAAGTCTTGCAATTCAAGAAATAATAACGTCAAAGCTGCAGGAAGCATTGCTGCAACAAACTGAAGAATTACAAGCTGGTGTGTTTTGTTGTTATCACGGCTTCCTTTGGTGAATTTATCCATAAAAGTGATATAAAAAGCCCAGAAAAATGTAGAGAGCAGGGTTAGGAAATCACCGAGATTTATATTATCAAAATCCGGCTTTGTAAAGACATATAATCCTATTGTAGCAACTACCACACCAATTTTTGACCAAAGTTGAATCTTAGTTTTTTGTATCAGTTTAAATACAAAAGGGGTTATAGGAACTGTCATGCCTGTTATAAATGCAGTTTTAGAAACTGATGTAAATTTTAAACCATAGGTCTGAAGTACAAAACCTCCCCCGAATAGCAGTCCGAGTATAATTCCCTGAATTAAGGTTTCACGGTTAATACCCTTAAGTTTTCTACCAAAAAAAATCATCGAAAGAGATAAGGCTATCATAAAACGCATTAATATGAATGTAGAAGGAGTGCAGTCATCCAATCCTAATTTGGTGAAAAGGAATGTACCACCCCACAGAAAAGTTACAAGTAGTAATGCAAGTTCTGCCTTCCACTGTTTCAAATTCAATAACTCCGATATAAAAATAGTTATTCAGTAAAATTACAGCTGCAAAAGTACAAATTTTTCATCTCATCTTCTGTGGGTTATTTAGAAATGTTGAATAACTCGCATTCCTGTTTTATTATATAAAGAGATACAATTATTCAATATTACTCATTAATAGCATGTTCTATGGCAGTTGAAAGTTAATAAAAATGAATTTGACCTCATTCCGAATTATATCGCAAATATTAACTTGATAATCAACAATGGCTGGATAAAACTAAAATAATGTAAATCCAATAACGTAACATAATTTGAAAATTGTTAATTTTTTGAAAGAATAGTTTTAGTCAAACAATAATTATTAATATGTTGAAATTTTTATGTAGTTCTTCTTTTAGAATTAAAATTCCAGTTAACATGATTATTTTGAGTGTGTAAGTAACTGATAGATTTTTTGCTTAATTTATTAAAACAACAGAGCGGAAATTTTCTCATAAAAGAATTGACAAATTAATATACTTTAAACAAAAGAGTACTAAATGAAATTTTTAAATTTTTTTTATGGACCTCAGGAATTAGGTCAAACTTTCCTAAGATATTTCCCGGCAATCTTAAATTCTAATAAATCAATAAGTTTTAAAAAAATACTTAATGCTTTACACGCAGAATACGAAAGAAAAATCAAAAAGGTCAAATTATCATCACATCCTTTTATTTTACACATTGAATTAACCAATGTATGTAATTTAAAATGTCCATACTGCCTGACCGGTAATGATACAAATTTCCAACAAAAAGGTTTCATGAAATTTGAAAGTTTTAAGAAAATAATTGATGATTTAAAAGATTATTTAGTGTTGGTCAGACTTGATGGTGTAGGTGAATCATTTTTAAATAAAGATTTCATTAAAATGGTTGAATACGCAACCCAAAATAATATTATTACTGCTGTTAGTACAAATTTTACTACCATATCTAAAGAGGAAACCGAAAATCTGATTGATGCAGGGCTGGATTATTTGATTGTCGGATTGGATGGTGCTACTGAAGAAGTATATGATAAGGTTCGTACGGGTGGAAAATTGGAAACTGTTGTTCAAAATATCCAGTATTTGGTTGAAAAGAAAAAAGCAAGAAAAAGTAAAATTCCTTATATTGAAACACAATATATCACTTTTCATGAAAATTTTCATGAGGTAGAACAGGTAAAAAAACTCTCTGTTTCTTTGGGTGCAGACAGGCATTTAATAAAAGACCTGCGGGAACTGTCAACAAATATAGAAAAGAACAAATCCAATGAATCAAAGTCATGCTATTGGTTATGGTATGTTGTGAATATTACCTGGCAGGGAGATTTAAAAGCATGTTGTCTTGCCGGATTAGCAAGTGAGTTTGCATTCGGGAATATAATAAATAATTCAATATCGGATGAATGGAATAATAAATCAATGCAAAACATTCGTAAATTATTTAAAGAAAAAGATATGAAGATTATTGAAGAAATGAAGGGATGTATTTGCTTAGACTGTTACAAACTTTATGCTTAGTCATTAAAAGTTGCTTTTTACAATCATCCCTGGTATGACTTTGTGTTCTTCAATGGATTCAAATCAAGATATTTTTAATATTTACCTGTCTCAAACGTTACTGGATTTTTTAAATGAAAACCCGAAAAAATAAATTATGGCTTTAAATTGTGGAATTGTCGGATTGCCGAATGTCGGTAAATCAACCTTATTCTCGGCTCTAACTGCTGCACCTGCTGAGGCGGCTAATTATCCTTTTTGTACAATAAACCCCAATTTCGGAATTGTGGATGTTCCGGATTTGAGATTAAATAAAATAGCAGAATTAATACCACCGCTAAAATTAGTCCATACAACAGTCGAATTTGTTGACATTGCAGGATTAGTCCGAGGAGCTTCGAAAGGGGAGGGGCTCGGTAATCAGTTTCTTGGGAATATTCGTCAGGTTGGTGCAATAATACATGTTGTCAGATGCTTTGATAATGACAATATAGTTCATGTTGAAGGCAGTATTAATCCATCAAGAGATGTAGAAACAGTTGAAATAGAACTTGCTCTTGCCGACCTCGAAACAGTCCAGAAAAGAATTGACGGATTGGGCAAATTTCTGAGGTCTAATGATAAACAGACAGTTGAAAAGGCTAAAACAGCAGAGCCGGTTCTTCGCATACTTGCTGAAAATTTAAATAAAGGTATTCCTGCGAGAAATTTGGAATTGGATGAGGTGCAGTTAGATTCCATTAAAGACTTAAATCTGATTACACTTAAGAAACAGATTTACTGCTGTAATGTTGACGAAGACAGCATTACAACTGATAATGAATATGTCAGACAGGTCAGAACTATTGCAGAAAAGAACGGCTCGGATGTAATTGTTATATGCGGCAAACTTGAATCAGAAATTTCCGAACTTGAATCGGTAGAAGAGAAAAAAGATTTTCTTGAAGCTGCAGGACTTGAAGAATCGGGCTTGGATAAAATGGTACGTGCTGCATACCACAGTCTTGACCTCCAAACTTATTTTACAGCCGGTGCCGATGAAGACCGTGCATGGACTTTTCGTAAAGGCTATACTGCTCCACAGGCAGCCGGTGTAATTCACTCAGATTTTGAGAAAGGATTCATTAAGGCGGAAGTTTATCATTGCAATGATTTGTTTGAACTCAAAACTGAGCAGAAAATCAAAGATGCCGGTAAATTAAGAATCGAAGGAAGAGATTATATTGTCAAGGATGGTGATATAATGCACTTCAGATTTAATGTTTAATCAAATACAATTTTACTGATTTTTAGAGGTTAGCATTCACTAATGATAATTTTTGATTTGTTTGAATATTAAAATGAAACATGGACAAACGTACTTTTATAAAAACATTATCATTACTGCCTTTAGGAGGTATAGCCATGAATCTGAATACTTTTAGTAATATTGTAAAAGATAGTCCCCATAGTGAAGTTATGCCATTTTTATTTGTAGGGCACGGAAATCCTATGAATGCCATAACAGATAACATTTATAGAAAAGGATGGGCTGATATTGCACAAAAACTTCCGGTTCCAAAGGCTATTCTTTGTATTTCAGCTCATTGGCTTACAAAAGGTACATTTGTAACAATGGCAGAAAATCCAAAAACAATTCACGATTTCGGCGGTTTTCCACAGGAATTATTCGAACAGCAGTATCCGGCACCTGGTGCAGTAGAATTTGCAGAACTTACTTCTGAAACTGTAAAATCAAATAATGTTTTGTCTGATTTTGATTGGGGACTCGACCATGGTGCATGGAGTGTATTAATGAATATGTACCCTAAGGCTGACATTCCGGTTTATCAAATGAGTATTGATTTCGGTAAGCCGATGCAATATCATTTTGAACTGGCAAAAGAATTGTCATTTCTGAGAAAAAAGGGTGTTCTAATTATTGGAAGCGGGAATGTTGTTCATAATTTGCGTATGGCAAAATGGAAAGGAGATACAAAACCTTATGATTGGGCAATTGAATTTGATAATGTTGTAAAAACATCTATTGAAGAGAATAACCCTGAGAATTTGATTAGTTACGAAAAACTCGGGAGCATTTCCAATTTGGCACATCCTACAAATGACCACTATATTCCACTCATATATGCATTAGGACTGAGAGATATAAAAGATGATTTCTTTTTCTTTAATGATTCTTTTGACATGGGCTCGATGAGTATGCGAAGTGTTTTATTTAAATAAATGATGTCTTATTTCAATCAATTTGTACTCTAAATGAAATTAGTTTTAATTATAATTAAAGAAATCGGGTAAATTGAGAAAAGTTTTAATTATAATTAAAGAAATCGGATATTTGCAAAAAAGTTTTAAATATAATTCAAATAATTCTTATTTTTGCTTAATCAGATTTACAATAATTTAAAAATGGAAATGATTGAAATACCTAAAAATATTAGAAAGCGACAAGAATATCTTCAAAAAATTGAACCTTACATCGGTAAAAATATAATCAAAGTTTTAACCGGTCAAAGAAGGGTCGGTAAAAGCTATTTATTATTTCAGATTATTGAACATATTCAACAAATTGATACAAATTCAAATATAATTTATATCAATAAGGAAGATTTGTCTTTTGATAAAATTCAAAATGAAACAGACCTTAATGATTATATTTTATCGAATTTACATGCTCAAAAAACAAATTATATTTTCATAGATGAAATTCAGGAAATCAAGAATTTCGAAAAGGCACTCAGGTCATTACTTCTAAATAAAAATATTGATATATACTGTACAGGTAGTAATGCAACTTTACTTTCGGGTGAACTTGCATCGTTATTGAGCGGTCGTTTTATTGAAATTAACGTTTTTAGTCTTTCATATATAGAGTTTTTAGAATTTCATTCTATTAATGATTCAGACATTGCTTTATCCGATTATATTATATACGGCGGACTACCTTTTTTGATAAATCTCTCATTAGATAATGATGTTATTTTTGAATATTTAAAGAACATATATTCAACCATTATTTATAGAGATGTAGTTGCCAGATATAATCTGAGAAGTACAACTCTACTGGAAAAATTAGTACAATTTCTTGCTGATAATATCGGGAGTATTTTTTCTGCCAAAAAAATTAGTGAATTTTTAAAATCTGAAAAAATAACTCTGTCGCCAACTCAAATTCTTTCATATATTGAATATCTAAAAAATGCATTTCTTATTCACAAGGTTGAAAGATATGATATAATCGGTAAAAAGATTTTTGAAACAGGTGAAAAGTACTATTTTGAAAATCTTGGAATAAGGAATGCAATCATCGGTTATAAACCTAATGACAGAGGAAAAATCCTGGAAAATTTAATTTATAATTCCATGATAGTAAAAGGGTATAAAGTAAAAATCGGTCAAATTCAGAATTTCGAGATAGATTTTGTTTGTGAAAAAAATAGGGAAATAATTTATATTCAATCTGCTCTTCAGTTAAAAGAAGAAAAAACTATAGAAAGAGAATTTGGCAACCTATTGAAAATTCAGGATAACTATCCTAAAAAAGTTGTAACTATGGATAATTTTTCAGGTAATACTTATCAGGGAATTGAGGTTGTAAATATCCGTAAATTTTTATTAAGCTGATTAAAAAAAGAAAAAACCTTCCGTTTGATATTAACAAAAAGAAGGTTTTACTAAGACTAATAACTCAAAACTATTTTACTTCGGTACCTTTTTTCAAAAAATCAATAAACTCATTTTCATTTCGGGTGAAAGCTTTGGTTGCAATTACTTTTTCATCATTATCAAGAATGACATATAATGGTAAATCAATCGAACCGTAACGCTCCTGCTGCATTTTTCTGTTTGCTATCTCAGTTGGTTTTCGGCTATCGGTGTAAAGTTTTACCTTGACCATCTCATTCATTAACATGCCGGCTTTATCACGTGTAAACATATTCATTTCCATCCATCTGCAATTTGTACATTGCCAACCTGTAAAATCAACAAAAAGTGATTTTCCCAAACGTTTAGAAACTTCAAGTGCAGTATCGTAATCTTTATACCAGGTTGTAAGTTCTGTATTTGCAACTGCACTACCATCACTAGAACCAATCATAGATATAGTTCCCGCAGGTACACCATAATCCTTAGGCGGCATAAATGCATCAAGTTCACCAAGCGGTTTGCCTAATAAACCTGTAAAGAACCAGACTGTGATTGATGCAAAAACAAGTGCAAATACTATCCTTCTGGCACTTACTCCATGTACCGGACTATCGTGTGGTAATCTAAACAAGCCAATTACATAAAGAGTAATCATAAATGTACAAGCAATCCATACTGCAATAAATAAATCGCGTGTTATAAACTCAAAAGACCAGAACAAATCTGCATTACTAAAGAACTTGATTGCTGCGGCTATTTCAATAAAGCCCATAACAACCTTAATGTTGTTCATCCAGCCGCCTGCTTTGGGCAGCTTAGACATAACCGATGGAAATAATGCTAAAAGAAAAAATGGGAATGCAAAAACTGTTGAGAATCCCAACATGCCCAGAATAGGGTAGAACCACTCACCTGAGCTAACTGAAATTAATGATGAACCTACGAACGGAACTGTACATGTAAATGAAGTCAGTGAGAATACTAAGCCCATTATTAATACACTTCCAATACCATCTCCCTGACCTTTTGCGTTCAGCTTATTCATCAATCCGGTTGGAAGCTGAATTTCGAAAGCACCAAACAGATTAAGTGCGAAAATGATAAACACTGAAGCTATTCCAAGATTTACCCAGCCGTTTGTGGCAAGGTTTGATATTCCTGTAGGTCCGAATATTGCGGCAACAATTATTCCAATAGCCGTAAATGTTGATATAATTCCAAGAGAATAAACCAATGAATCTCTAAGTCCCTTTCCTTTAGTCTTTTCTGCACGTTTTGTAAAAAATGAAACTGTAATCGGTATCATTGGAAAAACGCATGGTGTCAAAAGTGATATTCCGCCCATAAGCATCGAAAACCAAATAAACGATAAAAATCCTTCGCTTTTCTTTTTGTCTATCAATTCATCTGATTCGGTTTTTTGGATTTCTATCTTTTCATCCTTGACTTCTTTTGAAGTGTTCTCTGATTTATACCCATCTGGATAGGTAGAGACAGGATAGCCATTTTCATCATAAGTTACGGATAATTCAATTTTGTCTGATAATAAACTTTCTGAAAATTCAAATGTTTCAGCTCCAATATTCGCCGGATAAGCAGCACCGGGCAGACACCTGACTGTATCACATAATTGCAGATAAAGCTCGGAAGATATTTTGTCTTTTGAAAAATCAATATCCTTTTTTGCCGTTACAGGAAATATAAATTCTCCTTCCTTATAGACTTCGATATCCATCTCGAAACCTTCATCATATTTCAGTTTGGGTTTATCAACGAAAATTTTTGAAATTTTTTCAAATTTTTCTTTAGGATTGATTGATAATTCCGATGGTGTTGGTCCAATACCTTCCCCGTTAAGAATAGATACAAATCCGTAAGTGTACCAGTGTTCATCCAATTTTATATTTACTTTCAGATAAAACTCTTCACCGGCTTTAACAATAATTTTTGAACTTTGAGCAGAAACTTTTATATGATTTGATTCATCTGCATGTAGATTGCCAATAAGCATAAATACTGCAAGGATGACCGGAATCCATAATCTGTTTAACATTAAATTTCCTGTTATAAAAACATAAAAATAATTAGAAATAATAAGAGATTTCTTTGACGAATAAACTATGTTAGTGTTTGATAGTATTAAAAATTTTAAATATAATTGGTTTAAACTTCTTTAAGTGGCTGTTGAAAAAGTATTTTAAAGTTAGACAAGCAAGGATGCATGTACTACTAAGTTATTGAAATTTGAGTAGGTCAAACATCCTTGTTTGACTTGAGATTTGCAATTATTTACTTTTTCAACAGACTCTTTTAGAAGATTAACCAGATTAATAATGAATAAACTATTTACTCAATATCTCCCTGAAAATAAGAGATGATTCTTTTTTCTTCGAAAACCTTTTTCATTCCGGTCTTTTGTTTTATTCTATCATTCAGTTTTTCGGAGAATACACGGGATGCATCATAACCGTAAGTTCTCAAAAGGTAGTTGATTGCAATTACCTCAGCAATAACGGTAATATTTTTTCCCGGAAAAATAGGAAGAATAACTTTGGAAATCTCAACACCAAGTATATCAATCGGCTGCTCGTCAAGTCCGGTACGGGTATATGTTGCATCACTGTTCCAGTTTTCAAGTTCAACTATAATTTCCAGTCTTTTCTGAAATCTTATTGACCTTATTCCGAACATTTGCCTCACATCAATAAGTCCCAGCCCGCGGATTTCCATAAAATGCTGAACATTGCTTGTACTGGTACCCATAAGAATGGTTCCACGCTTTTTTGTTAATACGACAACATCATCGGCAACTAATCTATGACCGCGTTCAATTAAGTCTAATGCAACCTCGCTTTTTCCAATTCCGCTTTTACCGATAAAAAGTATCCCGACACCATATACATCAACAAATGAACCGTGCAATACAACCTGAGTTGAGAACTGGTCATCCAAAAATTCAGAAAGAAGATAAAAAGCTTTTGTGGTATCATATTCAGTTCTAAAAACCGGTATATTTGCTTTTATACAAATTTCAATCATCTTAGGGTCTATTTCATTATTATTAGTGATGATTATGCAGGGGAGTTTAAATTGTGTGATTTTTTCGAGTGCAGAAAGCCTGTCTTTAAGTGTCAGAGTATTAAGATAATTTGTTTCAGTATTTCCGAATATTTGAATTCTCTGCCAGGTAAACAGTCCCACATAACCGGCAAGAGCAAGCTGCGGTCTGTGAAGATTTTTATCGGTTAATTCATTTTCCAAGCCTGTTTCACCGGTCAGTGGCTTCAGTTTTAAAGGTGATTGTAATAGAATACCAATCGGAATTTTTTCCTGTCTCATTGGCTTAAGGTTGTTAATCAGACCCATACTGCACTTTACCTGTGTAAATAAATAATTCAAAAAATTACTGCAATATTACAGACGTTTACTATAATTAAATATGTTTATTTTTAAAAAAATATATATAAACCTTCCAACTCTTTTATTCAAATGGACTCCACCTGATATAATGATATTAAATAGGTGGAGTCCATTTTGGTTCTGGGGTGTGGATGATTATAGATAAAAGCACAGCCTCACATAAACTACATATTATTTACCCTTCAGAATGTCGCGAAACTTTCGGAAGGTTTTGTTTGGTGTGTTTACTGTTGTTCTTTGACAATTGGATTATGTTTTTTAAGTGCTTCTTTGTCTCGAAAAGCGGGTTGTTTGTATTTAAATGAGCAAATACGGGTTTGAATGGAGAGAAAATCCGTGTGAAAGACGAGAAAGTACGTGTTAAAGGAGAGAAAGAGCGTGTGAAAGACGAGAAAGTACGCGTTAAAGGAGAGAAAGTCCGTGTTAAAGGAGAGAAAGTCCGTGTTAAAGGGGAGAAAGTCCGTGTGAAAGGAGAGAAAGTTCGTGTGAAAGACGAGAAAATCCGTGTGAAAGACGAGAAATTCCGTGTGAAAGGAGAGAAAGAGCGTGTGAAACATTTTACATCAAATAATTTTCATTTCAATTTCCTATTTTTCATATTCAAATTTATAAATTTAGCTTTCAATCAGTTAACTTCTTCTTTAATTCTGTTTATTATTTCTTTCATCCTGGGAATTTCCTTTTTCAAACTTTCATATTTTTATTTCAAACTTTCATATTTTTCTTTCAAACTGAGAAACTCTTCTTTCAAACTGAGAAACTCTTCTTTAAAAATAAGGAACTCTTCTTTCAAACTGAGAAACTCTTCTTTCATTCTGATAAAATCCTCTTTCAAACTGTCAATTTCTTCTTTCATTTTGGCAAATTAATCTTCTACTTTTTGTGCATTTTCTATGTTTATGGGCAGTTATTTTATAACAGACCTCGGAAAAACTATAACAGACCTCGGAAAAACTATAACAGACCCCGGAAAAACTATAACAGACCCCGGAAAAACTATAACAGACCCCGGAAAAACTATAACAGACCTCGGAAAAACTATAACAGACCTCGGAAAAACTATAACAGACCGCGAGAAAACTATAACAAACCGCGAGAAAACTATAACAGACCCCGAGAAAACTATAACGGAACGTTCTGTAATAACTAATTTTGAACTTTCTACAGATAATTTATACATATTTGTAATCAATTTTCATTCTGTTATAAGAGATTTTCTTTTCTTTATAAATGGATTTATATTTATTAACAAATTATTGGAGGATTTATGCCAATGGGATTCAACATTAATGAAAGCTTTAATTTACCATATAAGATTATGAGATTATAAATGTTCTTCTCACGTTTCATTTTGTGTCTTTTTGGATTGAACAGTACACTCCTACGGAGCTTAAAGATATTTACGGGTATGATATTTTTTCTACAGACAGGGCATTCCTATGGAATTGGAAAGTAATATCAGAATCACGGATTACACGGATTAAAGGATTTCACGGATTAAAACAAATTCCAATCAATTCAATCATAAAAATCAGCTAAATCAAAGGTTCTGACTTATTTCTTTTGTCAGTATCAGGGATTTAACTGATTAAATCAATAGAACCAAAAGACCTTCCTAATTTTCGAAACCCGACATGTCTTTTTCAACTGGCACATAAAAAAAGCCGGCTCCATAATCGCAGAGCCGGCTTTTCATAAAGAGTTAAATATAATCTAAACCATTAAACTACAGATAGCAGCAACAGTAATCATATCATCTGTACTGCATCCGCGTGATAAATCGCAGTACGGTTTCTTTAATCCCTGAACAATTGGTCCGACAGCTTCAGCACCGGCAAGACGTTCAGTAAGTTTATATCCGATATTTCCTGCATTTAAATCAGGGAATACAAGAACGTTTGCATTTCCGGCAACTTTGCTTCCCGGGAATTTCTTACCGCCGATAGCCTGAATAATTGCAGCATCTAACTGCATTTCACCATCAGAAGGAATATGCGGTGCTTTTTCTTTTAACATCATTGCAGCAGTCCGCACTTTGGTAACCAAATCATGTTCGGCTGAGCCGTTTGTTGAAAATGACAGCATAGCAACTTTGGGCTCGATTCCGGTTATTGCCTGAAAGTTAGTTGCTGAACTTATTGCAATATCACATAATTGTGCAGGATTAGGGTCCGGATTGACTGCACAATCTGCAAAACAGTAAAGTTTATCCGGAAATGTCATTATAAAAAATGAACTTACTATAGAAATTCCGGGAGCTACACCAACAGTATAAATAGCCGCACGCATAATATTGCCTGTTGATGAAACATTACCGCCGACAACCACACCGACTCTGTTTGTATCAAGTAAAAATCCTGCAAAATATAATGGGTCGCGAACTGTTTCATGAGCCTCATCAATTGTCATTCCTTTTGCTTTTCTTCTTTCAAAAAGAATATTTGCAAATTCGTCATGCAAATTGCTGTCTGCCGGATTAAATATCTCTATACCTTTGAGGTCAACATTATTTTCGGCAGCAACAGATATGATTCTAACCGGATTACCGACAAGAACCGGACGGGCAATATTTTCTTTCAACAGATATTCAGATGCTTTGAGTGTACGTAAATCTTCAGCATCAGGGAAAGCGACTAATGCATTTACTGCTTTGGCTTTCTGACGCATTTGTTCTATAAACGGATTTTGTGACATTTTTTTTTATTCCTGTAATTATTACTTATAAATTATGTTAACGGTGCATTGAGAACTACACGGCATGTATCACGCGCCATAATTAATTCTTCATTTGTAGGAATCACATAAACTTTTACTCTGGCATCTTTTTTACTTATGATACCTTCTTTGCCGCCCACTATAGAAGCGTTTTTCTTGTTGTCGAGTTCGATACCGAACCAGTCAAGTCCTTCACAAACTCTTTGTCTGATTTCAACGGCATTTTCACCGATTCCGCCTGTGAAACAAACTGCATCAGCACCATTCAAAGCTGCCATATAAGCACCAATATACTTTTTGATTCTCTGACTGAAAATTTTAACCGCAAGAATAGCACGTCTGTCCTGATATTCGGCTTCTTCTTCCAGTAAATCTCTCATGTCGTTAGTCAAACCGGAGATTCCCATGATTCCGCTTCTTTTGTTAAGCATATTGAACACTTCATCCATAGATGAGGCTTCTTTATGTGAAATAAACTCAATCACCGAAGGGTCAATATCACCGCAGCGTGTACCCATAACCAAACCTTCGAGCGGAGTAAATCCCATAGAAGTATCAATTGATTTGCCGGCTTTGATTGCACATGCTGAAGCACCATTACCAAGGTGAACTGTTATAATATTGGTTTTTTCTCTTGGAATGTTTTCCAAAGTCCGGTATCTGTAAGCAACATATCTGTGAGAAGTACCGTGAAATCCGTATTTACGAATTTTATATCTTCTGTAATATTGATAGGGGATAGCATAAAGATAATTTTCTTCAGGCATTGTTTGGTGGAAAGATGTATCAAATATTGCAACCTGCGGGATAGAAGCTCCGAAAACTTCACGGGCTGCTTTAATACCTTTAATATTTGCAGGATTATGAAGCGGGGCAAGGTCAATATTATCTTCAAGACATTTGATTACTTCATTGTCAATTCTTACCGACTGGCTGAAAGTTTCACCGCCGTGAACAGTACGGTGACCGACAGCGTGAATATCTTCAAGACTGTTAATACCGGGTATTTTTGATTCATCAGAAGAAATCCAGCTTATTAAATGTGTTATTGCAGATTTATGGTCGCGAATTGGTGCTGTAGTTTTATATGCAGCCTGACCTTCTGCTCTGTACGAAATCAATGCTTCGCTTCCAATTCTTTCAATCAAACCTTTAGCCAGTTGCTTGTCAGCCCCTTTTTCAATCATATCCAAATCAGTTTGAACAATCTGAAACTTTAAAGACGAACTTCCGCAGTTAATTACCAAAATATTCATATTATTACCATTATTAGTGACAAAATTGCACAATATATCATTACAAATATAACACAATTCTGTAAATTAAAATAAAATAAATGGATTATATGTTATTATTTTCCCGTAATTGAAAATAATATTCCTTCACAAAACCAGTTTGCAATTGCCTGACGATTGTTTGATTCGATTATCCTAATCTGGTCTCTGGGATTCTGAATATTACCGATTTCAATAAAAACAAATGGCGGCTTAACATTTCTCAACATATATAAACTACGCGTGGATACTGAACCTTTATAACCTCTGCCGGGTTGAGCCTTGTTGTATTTTTGTTCAACAGTTTTCATCAGATTTCTGGCTAATTTTTTTCCTTCAGAACTTCCATCACGGTAATAAAAGAAAATATCAACCTTTTTGCCTGTATATCTTGAATCAACATGCGTTTCAATACAGTATTGCTTTTTCCCTTTTTGAAGATTCTGATTATACATTTCATTTATAATGGATGCCCGTCTCAAAAGCCTTTCATTTTGTGCATAAGGTATTGCCTGGTTACCGATATGAATTTCGTTAAATGAATTTTTAAGATATTTGTCGTCCCTTATCCCGTCGGCTGAATCCTGCACGATGATATTTACATCAGCACCGTATTCAAGTAATTTTCTGGCTAATCTTAATGATACATCATAAGCATATTCATCCTCATGAAGTTCATTGCCGTCTTTGAAACCGACAGCGCCCGGGTCAATACCCCCATGACCGCTTACAATATAAAAAACACAACCTGAAAGCGAATGATTAATGATATTTACGTTTTTAAATTTATCACCGAATAATGGTTCAATTATATTCTTGGGTAAATCTGATTTTGGTTTTGATGCTGTCTGTTCAACTGTTTCAGGCACCGATGTTAAAAATAACGGAACCCAAATTTCTTTATCCTTACGGTAGTCACCCTTTTTTAATTTTCTTTTGGTCATTAATAAATTATATGATTGTATTTTTTTTGCCTGATTATAATCAGTTATGCCAATTGAACTTCTTATGTTTATTCCGTTATATTTATATATTTTTATAGGCAAAAAATAGACAGAGCCTGCCAACAGTTCATTAGAATTTATAATTTTGGCTGAATTATTTCCCTTTATAAAATCAATATTTGATTGATTTATTTCAAGTCCGTATCTTAACAGAATAATGGAAATTCCGTCACCGGATTTAGCTTTAACAGAAACATAATTCTCACCCTGAGAAATAAAATATAAACTTTGAGCAAACAATAAAAACAATAGAATTAGTATTTTTTTCATATAATTTTAAAAAATGGATTAAATTATTTTTCAAAGATACTCAGAATCATTATAATATCAAAGTAATTGAACGTTAATACATAAGTTGATAGATTCATTTTTGTAAATCAAACTAAATATTATGCAGAGTCAAAATAATTTCATTGATAAAATTAAAAACGGAATTCTGTTATTTGACGGTGGATTCGGAACAGAGTTATACAATAGGGGAGTATTTATAAACCGTTGTTTTGATGAGGTAAATCTCACAAATCCTACATTAGTAAAACAGATACATGAAGATTATATAAAAGCCGGTGCAGATGTAATTGAAACAAACACTTTTGGTGCTAACAGTTTTAAGCTAAGTAAATATCAATTAGGCGATAAAGTTCATGATATCAATCTGAATGGAGCTAAAATTGCAAGGGAAGCAGCCGGTGATGATATATTTGTCGCCGGTGCAATAGGTCCGCTTGGAATAAAAATTGAGCCTCTCGGTAAAACTTCGATAGAAGAAGCAAAGGAAGCATTCACGGAACAGATTTTAGGATTAGTTGAGGGGGGAGTGGATGTACTGATTTTTGAGACATTTATTTATCCTGAAGAACTTATCATAGCGGTTGAAGCTGCTAAAGCAGTATGTTCACTGCCTGTAATAGCACAAATAACGATTGATGAAGACTGTACTTCCCTGACCGGTGCAGAACCCGAATATATTATGCAGATTTTGGATAAATGCAAAGCAGATGTGCTTGGGATAAATTCAACAGTCGGTCCGCAGGTAATGCTGAAATGGCTTGAAAGAGTCCGCCCGCTAACTTCAAAACCACTATCCGTTATGCCGAGTGCCGGTAAACCGAGAAATATTGACGGTAGAAATATATATCTTACATCTCCTGAATATATGGGTGAGTATGCCAAACATTTTGTTCAGGCAGGTGCGAGTATTATCGGCGGCTGTGTCGGTACAGGACCTGAGCATATAAAACGTATGCGTAATATGCTGAATGCCATTAAACAGGAAGAACGTAAATATGAGTTTGAAAAAATTGCTGTATTTCCGCCGGCAGATATTACATTAATCAATAAAAGCGATAAATCAAGACTCGCAAGGAGACTTTCAGCAGGTCATTTTGTGACATTTGTTGAGTTATTGCCGCCTCACGGTCTGCTTTCGGAACCTGTAATCGAGAAAGCCAGGGAAATGTTCTACGAGGGTATTGACGTTATCAATATTCCTGACGGACCAAGGGCAAGTGCGAGAATGTCAGCATTGTCAATGGCACTTCAGCTCCAGATGAAAGTTGGTATTGAAACTGTACTGCATTACGTTTGCAGAGATAGAAATGTAATCGGTATTCAGTCTGATTTACTCGGTGCTTATGCTCTCGGACTTAAAAATATTCTTGCAATAACCGGCGACCCGCCAAAACTTGGGAACTATCCCGACGCTACTGCTGTTTTTGATGTTGATGCAATTGGGCTTGTAAACATCATCAACAGACTTAATCACGGTCTTGATATTGCAGGTAATCCAATAGGAACACCAACGGGGTATTTTATAGGTGTCGGTGCAAATCCCGGTGCTGTAAATTTTGATGAAGAACTGAGACGGTTGGACTGGAAAGTTGAAGCAGGAGCTGAATATATCGTAACACAACCGGTTTTTGACCTTGGAATATTTGAAAACTTTCTTGAAAAAATTCAGCACATCAAAATTCCTGTTATAGCCGGTTTATGGCCCCTGACTTCTATCAGGAATGCCGAATTTATGAATAATGAAATACCGGGCTGCAATGTTCCGGAAGCTGTAATGGAAAGACTTCGTCTCCATCAGGACTCAAAGGAAGATTCTATCAAAGCAGGTATTGAAATAGCAAGAGAAACGCTTGATAATATGAAAGGATATATACAGGGAATTCAGATATCGGCACCCTTTGGAAGAGTGAGAAGTGTAATGGATGTAATGGATGGATTTATTTTTCCTTAAATCATTGTTTACTTCTGGTCATTTTTCACTTCAAGGTCTTTTTCAACCTGCTGCTTGATGACCTTTGCCTGATTGCTGACTTCGCTTGTGACTTCAGTAATCTGTTCGGTAAATGAATTCTGTGCACGCTTAACTTCAGTAATGCCTTTTTTTATCATTTTGGCAAATTCCGGTATCTTCTTCGGTCCGAAAAGAACCAGAATAGCCAAAATAATAAAAATAAGTTCGCCGCCGCCTACATCAAACATTCATCATCCTCAATAAAAAATTATTCTTTGATTTGTTTGTTTGAATTTTTAGTTTCTTCATCATCATCAGTACTTGCTGCTTTTTTAAATTCTTTAATACCGCCTCCTAATCCTTTCATAAGCTCGGGTATCTTCTTAGCTCCAAACAGCAGCACAATTACTAATACTATAAGTATTATTTCCATACCGCCGGGCAGTCCGAATACTGCTAAAATCATATAATCACCTTTATTTAATTTAAATTGTTTGCTATTGAAATAAATATTCTGATTCCGTCACTGCATCCCAGAATATTATCGCTGTATCTTTCGGGGTGCGGCATCATTCCGAGAACATTGCCGCCTGCAGAAATGATTCCGGCTATATCATTCACCGAACCGTTGGGATTGGCTGCAACATCAAAATTGCCATCCGCACCGGTATATCTGAAAATAACTCTGTTGTTATTTTCAAGTTCGCTGATAACCGACTCCTCAGCAAAATAATTTCCTTCACCATGTGCAATCGGTATTCTAATTACTTCATTGGATTTATATTCTTTTGTAAATTTTGTATATGTATTTTCAACTTTAAGATATACATCTTTACAAATAAATTTTAGGTTATTATTTTTAAGCAAAGTACCCGGCAATAAACCGGATTCGGTAAGTATTTGAAATCCGTTACAGATTCCGATTACATATTTCCCGTTATTAGCGAATCGGATTACTTCATTCATAATGGGAGAAAAACGTGCAATAGCTCCGCAGCGTAAATAATCACCGTAAGAGAAACCTCCCGGCAGAATAATACAATCTATATCCGATGGAATGGAACTATCCTTATGCCAGAGATATTCAACATCATACCCTGCATTAACGGAAGAAGCATAATAAGCATCATGGTCACAATTTGACCCTGGGAAAACTACAACTCCAAATTTCATCTTTTTCCTCACTTTGTGACTTCTTCAATATTAATTTGAAAATCCTCAATAATAGGATTAGCAATTAATTGATTACAAGCAGATGAAACCTTTTCTACAGCTGATTGCTCATCGGGTGCAACAACAGTAAGTTCAACGTACTTACCGATTCTGATATGACTCAGGTCTTTGTATTCCAATGAATGGAGCGCATGCTCTACGGTTTTTCCCTGAACATCAAGGATACCTTCACGTAAAGTGATATTAATTTTGGCTTTATAACTTTTCATATTTATCAATTATTATATATATATTTAAGAACATTTAATCATAAGAATTATTGCATTTTAAAATGGAGTCGGGTCAGAATCCTCGGAATCATCAATTTCTTCATCCGGCTCAATTGTTTCTTTTACTAATGTTATCAGGTGTCTAATTGTGCTTCCGACTATATAAAGAAGCATAAAAGGAAATACGAGCTGCCCCAATGAGATAATGGAAGCTAACAGACCAATGATAAAAATAATCGTTACAACAGGTCTTTGCTGAAAAGATTTTTTAGATGGTCTGGGTATGTTGTCAAATTTGATTGTGGAAATCATCGAATATGAAACAAGCAGAACAATAAACAAGTAAATATAACCAATATAGTCAGGTGTTATAAAAGAATAAGTGTCTGCAAACAGTACAAAAGAAATGATTGTAAGTGCTGCCGAAGGAATGGGCAGACCTTTAAAATAAATCTTATCCTCAAGGCTTGTAAGCTGAATATTAAACCTGGCAAGTCTTGCGGCACCAGTCAGAGCAGGTAAAGCTGCAATCAGAATACCGAATTCGGTAAACTGATAAAAATACATTTTATAAATCATAAAAGACGGTGCTACACCGAATGAGACTACATCACACAATGAATCCAACTCTGCACCAAACTCACTTGCAGCATTAATTAGTCTTGCAACAAGTCCGTCAAGCATATCAAATACTGCTGCAATCAGGATAAACATAGCTCCGCGTTTTATGTCACCTTCGGCAACATAAACAATAGCAGCAAACCCTGAGAATAGATTTACCAGCGTCAGCAGATTCGGTACAAGCGATTTTGTAACTCTTATTTTATTCATTCATCATAATAGTATATTTTTCTTATTCAAAAATAAGATAATTTGTCAAATCCACAAACTATTTCATTTTTGCGATGATTGTTTCACCGGCAACAACCGTTTCACCAACCTTTACTGATAATTCAGTTCCAACCGGTAGAAATATATCCATTCGGGAACCGAATTTCATCATACCAAACCTTTGTCCTATATTAAGAGTATCTCCAACTTTGATTTCACAGACAAGTCTTCGGGCGAGAATACCGACAATTTGCTTAAATGCTACCTTTCCATGCGATGTTATTACTCCAATCTTAGAATGTTCATTCAGCTCTGATGACTTTGGATGATATGCGACGAGATAATCACCCGGGAAATATTTGTAATATTCAACAATTCCGCTGACAGGGCTCCTATTAACATGAACATCCAGAGGGGAGAGAAAAATACTTATCCTAACTGATAAATTTTGTAAATAATCTTTTTCTACTTCTTCAACAATTGCAACTACTTTCCCGTCAGCAGGAGCAATTATGTATGAATCATCGCTTTTTGCCTTTACGGGAATTGTTCTGTCAGGGTCACGGAAAAAAACAAATGCAAAAATAAAGAGAATTATTCCTAACGTAATAGGCAGGTAATTTATCCAAGATTTGGGTAAAAAAACACCTAAAGCTATTAACAACAATGAAATACCAATTATTATAAAAAAATTGTCCAAACCATATTTAGTTATCAACATAAGCCTTCTAAAATTAAAAAAATGAATAAATATTTTTGTTATCAATTTGTAAATTTGTAAATTTAACTCTTTGAACAATGCAAAATAATAAAAAGTTTTTTAATATCACATATTGGACGTAAAAAATGGAATTTACCGTTATGCTTTCGGATTTTCAAAAAGTATTGCAAAAAGTATTGCCTGCAATACCTCCCAAGTCCACAGTACCGGTTCTTGAGCATATTTATATGAAGCTTGATGCAGACAAACTTCAATTGATAGCTACTGATCAGAGTATTACAATTGTTTCAACAATTAATGTTGCAAGCACATCATCCGGCGAGATACTTGTGCCTGCCAGAATGTTGAACGATATTGTAAAGGCACTTGGCAGTACCGGAACAGTTCTGTTCGAGGCAAATCTTGAAAACTTCGAAGTTAAGATTCAGTCTGCAAAAGGTACTTATGAGATGAAAGGGCTCGACCCTCAGGATTATATTGATATACCTCAACTCTTTGATGTAAATAAACCCGATTTTCAGGATGCAGAAGGGGTTGTATCATCTACAAATAATCATGCTGAATTCACGCAGGCACAAATGGTTAAATTAGCCGACAAATCAATTTATTGTGTGTCGAGTGATGAATACCGTATAGCCATGACAGGAGTGTTTTTCCAATTCCGTGAAACTTATGTGAACGCTGTAGCCACAGATAGTTTTAGATTGGCTAAAATTACTGTTCATTCCGATAAACCTGTATTTCCACAGGATTTCGATATATTGCTGCCTGCCAAATCAGTAGAAATTTTACGAAAAGTTGATACAGATGTTGTGATGACAACAATTGAGAACTACGGCAAAATCACACATGCACGTTTTGATATGGGTAATACCACCTTTATTACTCGTGTAATTGATGAGAAATTTCCACCTTATGAATCTGTTTTGCCAAGAGCTAACGAGAATGTTATGAGTGCAGATATTGACGAGTTTATATCTGCTTTGAAACGTGTTTCTTTGTTTTCAAATGAAAAATCAAGACAAGTCCGATTTGTAATTGATACAAATAACATCAGCATTCTTGCTGAAGATGAAGAAACCGGCAAACATGGTAAAGAAGTAATAAGCTGTGATTTCAACATACCTGAATTTAGTATCGCTTTCAATTTCAAATATGTGCTTGAGGCATTAGAGCATATTGACCCGAAAGATACTGAAGATAATATATTTAATATGTCATTCTCGGAGCCATCAAGACCTGCTTTGATTACACCGAAAGGTAATAATGATGATATGGTAATGCTTGTAATGCCTGTTAGAATTTCATCATAATTTAAATTTATTAGTTAAAAATAAGATGTCCAACATTTAGATAAAGTGTTGGACATCATTTTTTCAAAATTCATCGTTTAGACAGTTTGACTACTTTAACTTATTAGTATAATAGATTGAAAATTAACGAATTACATATAATAAACCTTAGAAATCATTCACAAAGCAGCATTGAGTTTGGTCGAAATGTTAATGTCATACGCGGACTTAACGGTTCGGGGAAAACTACTATTTTAGAAGCATTGTCAATTTCCTCATTGTCAAAAACATTTCTGCCTACTCTCGATTCTGCTCTAATCACTTCAGGAGAAAGTTCTTATAAAATCAATATAACAGCTTTAAGTGATGTTGAAGTAGGGTATAAGGTAAGTATTGAATATCAGGCAGGCGGAAGAAAGAAAATAAATTCTTCAATTGGAGAGAATCTAAATCCAAAAGATATTCTTGGTATCGTCCCTCTTGTAATTTTATCACCTGATTTCAAATCATTAACCTTCGGCTCCCCTCAGGATAAGCGGCAGTTCCTTGATACAGTATTGTCACAATCAAGCAGACAGTACGTTGATGAATCTCTAAAGTATAAAAAATATCTAAAACAAAGAAATGCACTACTTTCACAGAATCTCAGAGAAGGTAAATTCAACAGGGATTATTTTGAAATCTTAACGGACATGTTTATGAAAAGTGCATCTGAAATTATATTCAGAAGAATAAATTTTATTAAAGATTTTGAGAGTATCTTTATTGACTCATACACTTCTGTAAGTAATAATCAGGAAATTCCGGGAATAAAATATCTACCCGATTCAATTAAATTAATTGAAGATTTATCAAAAGCAGATATAAAAATTTTATTGGAAACCAAATATAAAAGCATTATTAATATCGAAATGAAACGCGGCTCAACCCTTTTTGGTCCGCAAAGAGACGATTTAACATTTACAGTAAATAATCTTAACTCAAAAGATTCTGCATCTCAGGGGCAGCATAAATCATTACTTATCAGTATAAAACTGTCTGAATTTGAATTTTTGAAAAATATTCTGAACGAAACACCGGTAATTTTATTCGATGATATTTTTTCTGAACTTGATATTGAAAGAAGCAGTTCTGTTTTTTCGAAAATTATGGAAAATGATGCTCAGACAATAATAACAATGACAAACTCTGAAAGATTAATCAATAAATTTGATACGAATGCCAGTTATTTTAATGTTGATAAGGGAAATGTGAGAAAAAGCAATGCTCAATGACCGTACACCAAATTCTCTAAACGAAGTCTTGATGAAACTCATTGAGCGAATGGGCTGGCAGGAAGAATATGAACTTGCAATGATTATTAATAATTGGGTAGAAATTGTTGGTGAAAAATTTGCTTCGGAATCTAAACCAGATAATTTAAAAGACGGTGTTTTAACTGTTCTAGCTAATTCATCTGTTTGGAGAACTGAATTATTTTACCGCCGTGAGCAGATTATTGATAAAATCTGTAAATTACGCGAGAAACAAGTCGTAAAAGACATGGTTATTCGCTAAAAATTTCGTAAATTTGTAAGTTTAGTATTAACAAAAATCAAATAACAGTATTATGAGTGATGAGAAAGAAATTTTGAATAGAGATAGTCATGGTGAAAAGTACGAACTTGCACCCGAAACTCCTGAAAATGTCAGCCGTGAATATACTGAAGATAGTATAACCGTACTCGAAGGACTTGACCCTGTCCGTAAAAGACCCGCAATGTATATCGGTGATGTAGGCGAACGAGGTTTGCATCATTTAATTCAGGAGGTTGTTGATAACTCCATTGATGAAGCATTAGCCGGTTATTGTAAAAATATTACAGTAAAATTACACCGTGGCGGTGCCTGTAGTGTAGAAGATGATGGTCGCGGCATTCCGACCGGACCGCATCCGGTAAAAAAGATTTCTACTCTTGAAGTTGTAATGTGTACTCTTCACGCCGGAGGTAAATTTGACAAAGCATCGTATAAAGTTTCCGGCGGTTTGCATGGAGTTGGTGTATCATGCGTGAACGCTCTTTCGGAATATTTTGAAGTAATAGTTAAAAGAGAAGGTAAAATCAGCCGTCAGGTATATCATGCAGGTGTTCCTGAAGCGGATGTACAGGTTATCGGTGAGACTACAGAAACCGGAACAAAAATATTTTTCAAGCCTGATACGACAATTTTCAAAACCATAATATTCAAATTTGATAAAATTGCTGAACGTTTACGTGAATTATCTTTTCTAAATAATGAAGTAACTATAAATTTCATTGATGAAGTTGAAGAAATCAGCGAAACATATCATTACGAACATGGTTTACTGGATTTTATAAATTATATTGATATTGACAATAAAGTACTTGTAAGCCCTGTATTGATAAGCGGTTCGGAAGTTGGTGAGTCAAAAACAGAAACTGTAGTTGATATTTGTTTCCAGTATAACGGCGGTTACACCGAGAACGTTCTTTCTTATGTTAATAATATTAACACAATTGAAGGCGGTACTCACGTTACCGGTTTCCGGTCAGCACTAACAAGAACATTAAATGCTTATGCAAATAATCAAAGTAAGAAAACCAATGGCAAAGTAAATCTTACCGGTGATGACTTCAGGGAAGGTTTAACTGCAATCATTTCAGCAAAAGTTGCAGAGCCTCAGTTTGAAGGGCAGACAAAAACTAAACTTGGCAACGGTGAAGTTGAAGGTATCGTACGTAGTATTGTCAATGATAAACTTGCTCAATTTTTGGATTCAAGCCCAATTGAAGCAAAGAAAATAATTGATAAGGCGTTTGTAGCTGCTCAGGCAAGAATTGCTGCAAAAAATTCAAGAGATTTGATCAGAAGAAAAAATTCACTCGAAACTTCAACTTTACCCGGAAAACTTGCAGATTGTTCTCTTGATTCTCCACACGATACCGAAATCTTTATTGTCGAGGGTGATTCTGCGGGAGGCTCTGCAAAGCAGGGCAGAGACAGAAAATTTCAGGCGATATTGCCTCTGAAAGGTAAAATATTAAATGTTCAGAAATCAGGTCCGGCAAAAGCACTCGAAAATGAAGAAGTAAAAACAATTATAACAGCACTTGGGTCGGGATTTGGTGACTTTTTTGATATGACAAAGCTGCGTTACGGAAAAATTATTCTAATGGCGGATGCCGACGTTGACGGTTCGCACATCAGGACTCTGCTGATGACATTGTTTTTTAATTATATGAAAGATTTGATAATCGAAGGTAAACTATTCATTGCACAACCTCCTTTATATAAAGTTAAAAAAGGTAAGCAGGAATTTTATGCTTTTAATGATGCGGAACGTGATGAAGTTATTGACAGATTCCGTAAAGAATCCCCAAAATCGAAAATTGTGGTCGAACCTGATGAATTAGACTCAGATGTTCCTGCAGAAACAGTAGTAGTTGACGAAGCCAGAAAAGACGGCATAGTAATTTCAAGATTTAAAGGCTTGGGTGAGATGAATCCAGAACAGCTTTGGGAAACAACTATGGACCCTGAAAGAAGAACAATTCTTCAGGTTACACTGGGTGAGGCTGCTCAGGCAACAAGAGTCTTCCAAATGCTGATGGGTGATAAGGTCGAACCACGACGTGAGTTTATAGAAAGAAATGCTCAGTATGTCAAAAATCTTGATGTATAATCTCTAAGGAATTCAAAATAATGAAAAGATTGATATTATTGTCCGTAATTTCCTTTCTGTTATGTATTAATGCTTTTAGCAGGGTAGATCATCTTGAAGCTGCAAAATTAGCAGATAAATTTTTACATAGTCTTACAAAAAATGATGGTCAGGCTATGTATAACCAATTTAATGATACGGTAAAAAAGCAGCTTTCTCTTGAACAGACTTCATCCATCTGGGGACAGATAACCGGTATGTACGGTGAGTTCAAGTCATTTGGAGAAATAAAAACAACTGATTATAAGGAATTTGTAATCTGCCGTAATATACTAGAATTTCAAAAAGGTCTGCTTGAAGCAACTGTAACTATTGACAGTAACAGTTTGATATCAGGTTTTTATATAACACCAAAACAGGCTGAAGATAAATATATTATTCCTCAATATGCCGACACTGCAAAATTTGTTGAGATGTTAATAAAATTCGGAGAGGAAAATTTTATCTTAGACGGTGTCATGTCTTTACCGGTTTCATCAAAACCTACTCCGGTAGTAATTCTTGTCCACGGTTCAGGACCGCATGATATGGACGAAACCATTGGACCGAACAAACCTTTCAAGGATTTGGCATGGGGATTGGCAAGTAACGGTATTGCATGTTTAAGATATAACAAGAGAACAAAGCAATATCCTGAAAAGATGCTTGAAAATTTTGAGAATTCCGATATTTATGATGAAGTTATAAATGATGTAACTTATGCAGTAAATTTTCTTAATCACAATTACAAGAATTATAATATTGATTCAAGTAAGATATATATTATAGGTCATAGTCTTGGCGGCACATTACTGCCGAGAATTGTTCAAAAAAATCAAAACGCTGCAGGTATAATCAGTCTTGCGGGTATGACAAGGAAAATTGAAAACGTTTTGTTATCTCAGTATCAATATCTTTACCAGGTTGATGGTGAACTTTCTGAAGATGAAAAAACAAAAATTGAAGAATTGAAAATTCAAATTAAAAAAATGCAGTCTCCGGATTTAAACAAAAGTGTTCCTGCTGATTCCCTTCCATTAAATATGCCTGCAAATTATTGGCTGACATTCCGGGATGTTGACCCTGCAAAGGAAATTCGCGTTATGGACAAAAGAGTTTTAATACTTCAGGGAGAGAGGGATTATCAGGTTACGCTCGAGGATTTTAATATCTGGAAAGATGCTTTGATAGACAATCCGAAAGCTGAATTTAAAAGTTATAAAGATTTAAATCATTTATTCCAGATTGGTGAAGGCAAAAGTAAGCCGGAAGAATATTATAAACCTGTTAAAGTTGACGGCAGAATTATAAAGGATATTTCCGATTGGATAAAAGAATAATTAAATTAACCGAAAAATAACTTTATCTTTACTGAAAATTAACAATTATTGTTTAATTTTGAACTTATAATTTTTCAAAATTTAAAAATAAATAATGGAACAGGAATTTTCATCAGATGCTTCAGAATTACAAATATCATTTAAGACATCTGTAACAAAATTAATTGCAGTTGTTGATGACGAACCGGATATAAATGAGCTTTTGTCTATTCACCTTACCAAAGCCGGATATAAAGTTAAAACTTTTGAAGATGCCGGTAATTTGTTCCGATTTCTAAAATCCAATACCCCTGATTTGTTTATTTTAGACCTGATGCTGCCTGATGCAGACGGTTTTGAAATATGTAAATATCTGAAAAAAGATGATAAATTTTCATCCATACCTGTTATTATGCTTACGGCAAGGGTAGATGAAACTGATAAGGTACTTGGTCTGGAACTTGGTGCAGATGATTATGTGACCAAACCTTTTTCTCCGCGAGAATTAGTTGCTCGTGTGAAGGCTGTTTTAAGAAGGGATTTAAAAGTTGATAGAACCAAAATTGTCAATATTGGCGAAATACTGACAATTGATTTGCATAAATATGAAGTCATAGTTGAAGGTCAGAAAGTTGAACTCACTACTTCAGAATTTAAAATATTGAAACTTTTGTCTGAACGGCGGGGCTGGGTATATTCCCGCGAACAAATATTAGATTATCTCGGAGTTCAGGAAAAGGGAGTCCTTGACCGTACTATTGATGTTCATATCAAAAATCTCAGAGATAAGATTGGTGCAGCTTCTAAATTTATAAAAAATATCCGCGGAGTAGGATATAAAATCGAAGTATAAAGTAATCAATTCTTATTGACAGAATTTTGCAGGTTTATAGATAATATCCAAATACCTACCCAGTACATGAAAATCACTGTTAAATCAATGAAAACACATGTCTTATATAATAATTACCGATTATCGGATTGCATATTCTTTGTATTTTGTAAGAAGCATGTGTGGTCAATATTTATAATAAAATGAAAAACTATCAAAAATTCTTATAAATAATTATAATGTTTAATCTAAAATCATTATTTTCAAATTCTATGAATATGAAATTTTATCATTTTTATGTCGGAAAAGCAAATAAACGGATTGATTAATAACTCAAATGAGGATGCAGAAGTTATCATCAGAATTCTTGATGGTGAAATTAATGCATTTGGAATACTTCAAAAGAAGTATAAACGGGTCATAAGCTCACTTATCCGAAAAATGATAAAGGATGAGGATGATATTGATGACCTTGTACAGGAAACGTTTATTAAGGCATACAGAGCATTAGACCGGTATCAGTCAAGCTATTCTTTTTCTGCATGGATTTACAGGATTGCATCAAATACCTGCATTGATTTTTTAAGAAAAAAACGTCTTAATATTATATCAATTGACCAGCCGATTGGTACTACTGATGAAGAAGACGGTTTGTTTTTTGAAATTGAGGATAATTCTTATCAACCGGATGTTGAATTTATAAATAATGAGCGAAAAGCTGCTCTTTATTCGGCTATTGACAGTTTACCCGAAAAATATCGTCTAATCATAAAACTTCGTCACGAAGAAGAACTTGACTATAACGAAATAGCGTTAAAACTTGATATGCCTCTTGGTACAGTAAAAGCACATCTTTTTAGAGCAAGGAAAATGCTTCTTGATGATTTGAAAAAAATTAATCATCTTTTTGAGAACGATTAATTATGGAATATGGAATGTCCAACTTTGCTGTAACTATAAAAATAATATTAATATTGACAACTTATGCTGCATTTGCTCAAAAGGTTGGTTTTCTAAACTCAGATACTTTAAGGGAAAAATTCCCTGAAATACTGCAGGCTCAGCAAAAAGTTCAGAGTTTGACCGATGAATGGAAACGTGAACTTTATTCTATGCAGCTAAAAGCAGATAATCTTGAATTTGAAATCAAGAAAAACAGATATATTTGGACTGAAACTGAACGTCAGAACAAAGAAAGTGAGCTTGATATGCTAAAAAAGACGCGTGAAGATTACGCAAGAACAATTTTTGAACCTAATGGTAAGTATGACAGGACTGTTGATTCAATATATTCTCCTGTTGAAGAAAAAATTAATCACCTTTTAGAAAATGATTGAATAAAATGATTGGAATTGTTAACTTATCGGATATATAGTTGTCAGTCTGATTATATTTGATAGAATATGAGTTGCATATTAAAATAAATTAGCTTATTATCCGATTTTACTGAGTGGTTATTTGTAAAAATAATAATACGGATAGATTTTATAGAATATTTTTAACCGGATTTTCTTATTAATAAAAAAGGTTGTTTCATGAAAATGTCCGGCTTTACAGTAGCTGTATCAATTGTAATTATTTTTACAACATACACTGCTTTCGCCCAAAAGGTTGGTTTTATAAACTCCAATACCATCAGGGAAAAATTTCCCGATGCACAGCAGTCTCAACAAAGAGTGCAGAGTATGACTGACGAGTGGAAACGTGAACTTGATGCTATGCAGCAAAAAGTAGATAATCTTGATTTCGAAATCAAGAAAAACAGACTAATTTGGACAGAAACTGAACGTCAGAACAAAGAAAGTGAGCTTGGTATGCTCAAAAAGACCCGCGAGGATTACGCAAGAACAATTTTTGAACCAAATGGTAAGTATGACCAGGCAGTTGCTACCATTTTTACTCCTGTTGAAGAGAAAATTTATGCATCGGTTCAGCAGGTTGCAGCAGACCAGGGATTTGATATTCTGATTGACCAGAGCGTTCAGCCCATGCCGTATGTCAATTACAAATACGACATGACTGTAAAGGTATTAAAAAATCTTGGTGTTGATGTTAGTGAACTCGAAAAGGATTTGAAGGATAGGATTGAAAAAGACCCGAGAAATCAGCAGAAGGAATCCAAACAGCCTGCAAGAAGAAGGGGGAGAGCTACCGAACCGGCAAATGACGATAACAGGACTATCGAAAATCCTGACCCTGTCAAAAAAGATATAGACCCTAATGACCCATTAAAACCAGAAACCGACCCTGAAAAATTGAAAAAACTTCAGGAAAGAAAAATCAATAGATAATCAATATGTTAAAATTCAATTGTTTTGAAATTGTCAATTTGCTCGATGGCGAACCTATCGGTGATATTAATGTCAGTATTAATTCATTGGCTCCGATTGAGAAAGCCGGCAAAGGCGATTTAAGTTTTTATTATGATGAAAAGTATGTGGAATTTTTTAATAAATCCATGGCTTCCTGTATAATAATATCAGATACAGTTACTGCTGAACCCGGACCCAATCAGTTATTTATTAAAGTTGACAAACCTTATGACAGATTTGTCCAGCTTCTGAAAATTATTGAGTCGGGTTTTCCCAAGCCGATAGCCGGAATTCATCCCAATGCAGTAATTGGTTCAAATTGCATAATATCTGATTCTGTTACAATTTCTGCGAATTGTATAATTGGTGATAATTGCAGGATTGGAAGTAATTCGATACTGAAACCGGGGGTTATTATGTATGATGATAATGTCATCGGGGAAAATACGATTATCAATTCAAATGTTACACTTTACAACAGTGTCAATATTGGAAACAACTGCATTATTCATGCCGGTGCAGTTATCGGCTCTGACGGTTTTGGATATATTGAAGACAAAACTGATGGTAGTTATGATAAAGTACCTCAGCTTGGCAATGTTGTAATAGAGGATTATGTAGAGATTGGGGCTAATTCAACTATTGACTGTGCATTAATCGGAAGTACGACAATCCGCAAGGGAACAAAAATTGATAATCTCGTACATATTGCACACAACTGCGAAATTGGTGAAAATACCGGTATAGCTGCACAAGCGGGAGTTTCCGGCAGCGTTACATCAGGCAAAAGAAATCGCTTCGGCGGTCAGGTAGGTATTGCAGGTCACCTTGAGATACCTGATGATGTTACCATACTTGCTCAATCTGGTGTTTCAAAATCTATACCTAAAAGCGGTATATATTTCGGTTCACCGATTAAAGAACATCTCAAAGCGTTCAAGATTGAAGCTGTTTTGCGTAAATTGCCAGAATTAGCAAGCGATGTAAACAAATTGAGAATTGAAATTAATAAATTGAATGAAAAAAATGGTGATTAAATGATTGAAAGATATACACGCCCTGAAATGGGAACTATCTGGGGTGAAGAAAATAAATATAAAATATGGCTCGAAATTGAAATCCTTGCTGTTGAAGCTCAATCCGAATTAGGATTAATTCCAAAAGAAGCTGTTAAAATAATACGTGAAAAAGCTGATTTTAATGTTAATAGAATTCTTGAAATTGAAGAGACAACTAAACACGATGTTATAGCATTTCTTACAAATGTTGAAGAATATGTCGGAGAGCCTTCGAGATTCATACATCTTGGAATGACTTCCAGCGATGTGCTTGATACCTGCCTTGCAGTACAGACAAAACAGGCAGGGGATATATTGCTTGATGATATGTATAAATTGCGTGATGCATTAGCCAAAAGAGCAAAAGAGCATAAATATACCGTATGTGTCGGCAGAAGTCACGGTATTCACGCCGAAGCAATGACATTTGGAATGAAGATAGCACTTTGGTATGATGAATGTAACCGAAATATTGTCAGACTTCAATCTGCACTTGAAGATATGCGGGTAGGTATGATTAGCGGAGCTGTCGGTACTTATGAACATCTTTCGCCTTATGTAGAAGAATATGTCTGCAGCAAACTCGGACTGAAATCCGTTAATGCATCAACTCAGGTAATTCCGCGTGATTCTCATGCTTATCTAATGACAGTTATTGGAATTATCGGTTCAATGTTAGAAAAAATCGGTATAGAAATAAGACATCTTCAGCGTACTGAAGTAAGGGAAGTTGAAGAGTTTTTCTCGAAAGGACAAAAAGGCAGTTCTGCAATGCCGCATAAAAGAAATCCGATTACTTCTGAGAATATCAGCGGTCAGGCAAGACTTCTCAGGACAAATTCACTTGCAGCTATCGAGAATAATGCTCTTTGGCACGAGCGGGATATTTCACACAGCAGTGTCGAAAGGGTTATTTTTCCCGATTCAACAATTTCATTGGATTATATTCTTAACCGTGCGATTCAACTCGTTGATAAATTTGTAGTTTATCCTGAACGTATGATTGAAAATCTTAACATGACATTCGGATTAATTCATTCTCAAAAAGTTCTTCTTGAGCTCGCAAAACGCGGTATTCAGCGTCAGACAGCCTACGTCATTGTACAAAGAAATGCTATGCGTACATGGGACGAGAAGAAACCATTCCTTGAATCACTTTGTGAGGATTCCGAACTTATGACTTATATTAGTAAAGAAGAACTTGAAAAACTGTTCAGTTATGAAAAAGTTTTTGAGAGTGTTGATTATATTTTTAACAAATGCGGTTTAAACTAAGCAATAAATATGAAAGCTGTTATTATAAATGAGCATGGCTCAAAAGATGTTTTGAAATACGTTGAGGATTTTCCTAAACCTGAAATCCGAGAAAACGAGGTGCTTCTAAGAGTTGGGGCAACAAGTTTAAACAGGATTGATACGGTAGTAAGAAAAGGTTATCCCGGTCTTCAAATTCCTATGCCGCACATACTTGGAGGCGATATTGCCGGCACAATAGTAGAAATGGGACCCAATGTAGAGGATTTTAGCATTGGCGATAGAGTTGTCGTGTATCCTGTGTGTCTTCCTGATGTCAGAGATGAAAAATATGATGGAATGGAACAACTGAATGATGGCTGGCAGTTTTTCGGAATGCAGCGAAAAGGTGCTTACTGTGAATTTATAGCCATACCTGCCGAGAATTTATATAAGCTTGATGATAATGTAACTTTTGAAACAGCGGCTTCAATGCCTATTTCAGGGCTTACAGCTTATCATGCCGTTTATGGTGTCGCTAATATCAAACCCGGCGACTATTTCTTTATCTGGGGCGGCAGCGGCGGTCTGGCGAGCTATGCAATTCAAATGGCTAAACTGAGGGGTGCTGTCGTAATTGCAACAGTGGGTGATGATTCTAAAAAGCAGTATGTTTATGATATAGGTGCTGACTATGTATTCAATCATTATAATGATGATATACCTGCCGAAGTAAAAAAGATTGCTCCAAAGGGCTTGGATGTTATCATTGATTATGTTGGACCTGATACTTTTGACAGAAGTTTTGCGATGCTCAGAAAAAATGGACATATCATATTTTGCGGTATTCTGACCGGTACGGAGACTAAATTAAGCATTCATCAAACTTACTTCAGACATCTGAACCTGCATGGTATCTATCTGGGTTCAAAGTCTGAATTCGAATCTTTTTTGAAATTAGTTTCTGAAGGCAAGGTCAAATCAAACATTTTTAAAATATTTGATTTGAAGAATGCAGCCGATGCCCACGAATTATTTGAAAGCGGAAAATTTTCCGGAAAAATTGTTCTTAAGGTAGAATAATTCAAAAGTATAACAATTAAAATAAAATAATTAGGCTAATTTAAATAATGATTCGTATATTTGAAAAATATTTTTTTCAATTTACACAGGTTTTTTTATGAAGTATTTTACATTACTTTTAGCAATTATTTTGTTAAATGTTTTTGATTCTGAAGCAAGACCATTCAGAGTTGAACAGATTCCGAACGGTGACAAATATCAATGTCTGAACTGCCATTTTTCAATGACAGGCGGTGCAAGAAATCAATTTGGACAGGAAGTATTTAATCATTTAACTGTTCAAAACGAAAACGGGAATGTCAAGTGGTCACCTCAACTTGCTGCACTTGATTCTGATGGTGACGGATTTACGAACGGTCAGGAATTATTGGACCCGGACGGCATTTGGAAAATCGGTAATAATAGTCCGGGTAATCCAGCAGATGCTGGTAATCCCGGCAATAAAAATATAGTACCTGTAAGTGTCAGGGATATATTCCGAAAATCTGACAACGGAATGATTTCAATCAAAAAAATAAGCCCGAATCCATCGGCAGATATTCAAAACATTACTTTCGAATTAAAAGAAGATAATTATGTTATGATAGAAATTTTTGATATGACCGGAAAGAAAGTTATTAGTTTAGATAGCAGGTTCTATCAGGCGGCTGTCCATTCGATTATTATTAACCCTGCTTTATACAATTTAAATTTATCAAGCGGTTCATATTTGTTAAGCGTCAGCACCCCAAATTCTTCGGATTTTGAAATAATGAAAATACAAAAATAGTTCAATTTAATTGCGTTTTAAAAAGCCCAATATAAAAGTTGGGCTTTTTATTTACTATTATTCAAATATTTTTATTTTATTTAAAAAAAATCACTTATATTTAAAAAAGTGTTGTTACTCTTATTGATAATATGTTATGGAATTGACCTTAGCTGAAGAATTGTTGCTTTTAGGACTTGACGATGAGTCCGGCGAAATAATATTATCTGTATCAACTGCATTACCCTACGGTATAGCAGGTGCTATTCTGATTGACCTGCATCTAAAAGGCAGAATCGAACTTACCGACAAATCGGTAAGGGTTATAAACAGTGCAGTTACAGGAAATGAGATATTGGATGAAGTACTTAATCTCATCAAAATTAAAGAAATAACTGAAAGTCCGAAGTATTGGGTCAGAACAATCAACGGCTCTGTCGAGGACCTTGTTGACCGGCTTATTGACGGATTAGTAAAAAGGGGAGTACTCAAGAAAGAGGAGAAAAAAATTCTCTGGATAATTCCTGTTGACAGATTTCCTACTAAAGACCCTCTTCCTGAAGTACATACAAGATTACTTGTCCGTGGTATTGTTCTTGAAAATCAGGAACCGAATGAACGCACATTAGCATTGCTAAGTTTGATTAAGGCTTCAAATCTGATTGATGAGTTGTTTCTGAAGGATGAAAGAAAACAGGCTACCAACATTATTAACGACTTTATTTCAAATGAGAATATTGGCAGGGTTGTATCTGATATCAATGCGGAAATTACCGCTATTATTTCTTCTTCTGTAGCGGGTACAGTAGCCGCTGCCAGTGTTGTTGGAAATTTTTAAAAAGAAACATGACAAAAAATATCGAACTGAATACGTTTGAGTCGAAATACTCAGAACATTCTTTCATTAAAAAAGTAGGCCGCTTTCTGGGCATATTAAGCAGTGAATTTTTGTTCAAAATTATTACTTTATGGTTTACCTTGCGTGATAAAGATACTCCAACATGGGCAAAATCTGTAATATTGGGAGCATTAGGATATTTCATTGTTCCTTTAGATGCAATTCCCGATATCATGCCTTTAGTTGGTTTCAGCGATGATTTGACTGCTTTGGTTTCAGCTTCGGCGATGATTTTTTCTTATATCAAACCGGAACATAAACAAAAAGCCAAAGAAAAAATGAGAATTTTATTTGAAAGTAAGAAGAAAGAGAATTCTGAAAATAAATAATTTTTCCTTAAGAGCTTGGTTTAGTATTAAAGCTGTCTTTTGAGGTCATTAATGTTGATTTAATAATTCTGATATATAAAGGTGCATATAGTATGAAAGCTGCTAATTCATTTTTAATCATGTTATTTATGCTTACAATGATTTCATGTTCCGATTCCGGAACCGAAATCAAGAATCCGACAATTGATGAGCTTTATAAAAATGCGATGATTGATGTCATGATTGCTGACGAAAATGAAATTTCAAACAACCTGATTCCTGTAACAAAAGGAAATTCTTATCTTAACTGGAAGGTAATTGAAGGAAAAGATTATGTCCTCGGTTTAATATTTACACCTTATGAAAGCAGTTATCCTATTGGTGATACTATCTCAACATTTTGGGGTGAAACTTGGATATCATTAGTTCCGGAATTAAAAGATTATTATGAAAACAAACAGTTTTCAAACGATAGTATTTTATATTTGAATATTCATCAATTACTGGGATTGCCGAATGAAAATAATTTTTCCAGATACTTTGTTGAGGTGTGGGTTGACCCTGACAGTATCTTCAGACCAAGTCCCGATAATGAAATTACAGATTCAAAAGCAGAACTGCAATTCCCTGATAATACACCTGAAATTTATAAAATCTGGTTTAATAATAATATTCTCAATTCTTATTTCCCAAACGGTTTGAATGCCAAAAAGTATCCCTGGACAAGACTCGGATATACATATAACTGGTCTTTCGATGCCAATGAACAGGGATTAAGCGAGTATGTGCTTAGAAAAAACTCGAAAATTGTTATCCGGTCAAAAGCAATTCCAAGAGAATATCTGAATGATTAAATCATAATGATGATAGCAGTCTAACCTTACTAAGATTATTAGATGGAAGGTATTTTGCCGTAATTTCCTTAATATCGTAAACACTGATACTGTTAATAATATCAATAGTCTGTTTGATATCTTCGAAATCCGTACCCGTCATCACACTCTTAGCGATGGACTGCATTCTGGCTGACAGACTTTCAAGTTCCATAATCATACTTGACTTAAGCTGTTCTTTTGCTCTGTTTAGTTCTTTATCGCTTAATGGAGAATTTAAAAATTTGTCAATTTCTTCAATTATCAATCTTTCTGCTTTTTTCAGTTTACCTTTATCCGAGGCTGCATAAATATAGAATATCCCGCAATCGGAATGGACCTGAAGGGTAGAATATATTGAGTAAGTAATTCCATATCTGTCCCTTAGATTTTGATAAAGACGAGAGCTCATTCCGTCTCCAAAAAGAATATTGAATAACGGAAGTGAGTATCTTGTTTCCAAAGAATAGCCGGGAATTCTTGTACCCAATAGAATATGAGATTGATTTACAGTTTTTTCAATATCAAGTTCATCCGGTTTTAATATTTCTGGTTCATTACGAATCAAAGGATTATATTCTGTTATTGAATCCTGAATATATAGTTTAGCTTTTTGAACAATATAGTCGTGAGAATAAGGTCCGGCATAACTTATTATTAATTTACCGTTACGATAGTTTCTATTGTGATAATTTCTTAATATGGTTTCATCAAATGTATTAAGTGATTCTTCGGTGCCAAGAATAGAACCGCCCATCGGGTGTTCTCCAAAAATCAATTTATCTCCATAATCAAAAATAGATTCTTCGGGGTCATCATCATAAGATTTTATTTCTTCAAGAATTATCTGCCGTTCCTTTTCAATATCCCTGCTGTCAAAAACGGTATTTCTTGTTATATCAACTAATAATTTAAATGTAGCCAGAAAATGCTGCTTCAAAGCTCTCACATAATAACTTGTTGATTCCTGTGTTGTATAAGCATTGGCATAAGCACCGAGCGATTCAAATTTAGAAGCAATCTGTTTGGATGAGTAACGTTTTGTCCGACGAAATGCACAATGTTCTATAAAATGAGCTATACCGGCTTCAGATGCCTGTTCATCCCTTGAACCGACATCATAAAAGAAACCCAGAGAGTAGGTTTCGGCTGTTGGAATCTCTTCACTCACAACCAATAAATTATCACTTATTTTAGTTGACCTGATTAAATATTTTATTGAGTTATCTTTTTTTCTGTAATTTATATTTGGCATAATGATTATAATAATGAGGCATTTTTAAAGCTGAAGTAATTATTCCTTCCGATAATTATATGGTCTAAAACACTTATTCCGACAATATCACCTGTTTGAAGTAATCTTTTGGTAATATCCTTGTCCTGAGGAGAAGGTTGACAATTGCCTGAGGGATGATTGTGAAGCAGAATAATTGAAGCGGCAGATTCTAATATCGCTTGTCTGAAAACTTCTCTTGGATGTACAAGAGTCTGATTCAAAATCCCTTCACTTACAGTAACTTCTTTAAAGGGGCGGTTACTGTTGTCTAATAATATAACTCTAAAACATTCAGTTCTGAAGTCTCTAAGTCTTGGCATATAATATTCTACAACATCTTCGCAGCAAGATAGAATTTTATTGTTTGAAAACGGGTCATCGCTAATTCTTCTTGACAATTCAAATGCTGCAGATATTGTTACAGCCTTAGCCAAACCAATACCTGAAATCTTTTTGAATTGAGTAACATCGCATTTTGCCATTTCCGAGAGTGAAGAAAATTCAGAAAGCAGACTGCGGGAAATATCAATGGCTGATTTACCGACTGTTCCAAATCCAATAATTATAGCCAGCAACTCAGAATCCGACAGAGATTTTGAACCGAATTTTATTAAACGTTCTCTTGGTCTGTCGTCTTCCCGCCATTGCTTAATGGGCATAAAATCAGACTTATGTTCTATTGACTTTACTTTTTCTACAAGCATCATAATTGATTTTCATTTAAAGCAGATTCCATCCATTCAAGATAAGGAGGTGCTGCATCCTGAATTTTTACTGTAACTATTTCAGTAACTTCGCCGTAATGTAACTCATCAACGCGGGAAATCAACTTTTCAACCAGATTTTTCATGGTTTTAATCATGATTAAACATTCGTTTTTTTCGCTAATGATTTTTTCCGATCTGAAAAAAGTAATTGCATTAGGTAAGATGGTGCAGGAAGCAGCTAAATTCTCACTAACCAGTATTCTGCAAATGTGGGTTGCAGTTTCAATTGAATTTAATGTCACATAAGCTATTCTAAAATCTGATGCTGAGTCCATTATTTTTCCTTTTATTATCTTTCTAAGAAAAAACCGATTATATTTGTACTAATAATATTTACAAATATATAATATTTTTTTAAAGTAACGAAAGTATGATTGAAGTATTGATTTTTTATATGCATATAGCAGGCGGATTATATGCTTTTACGAAAAGCTGGCAAAACGGGTCAGTAAAAGATGGTATTCAGGCAATACTTATTATTGGACTTTTTTTCGCTATTGGGTGGGCATTAACCGGTACTCTTGCAGCCCAAATTTATCCCGATGATTGGAATAGCATTTATTTTACAAGTGATACGTTTTCTCTTGTTTTGCTTTTAATTCCTGAAATCATTTTTTTTAATATATTTTTTATAAAAGACAAAAATATTTCGGACAACACTGACAGCAGTTTAATTAATTCCGGGCTTACAAAGTAATGAATGATGCAGTTAAAGAATATTTGAATAAAGAGATAAAATGCCTTGATAAAGGATTTGTCAGGCTGATTGATATAATGGGTGATGATGCTGCAATTGTTCAGGCTGCAAGAGTATCATACGGAAAAGGTACAAAAACAGTAAACGAAGACAGAGGTCTCATAAGATATCTTATGCGTCAAAAGCATACTTCTCCATTTGAGATGGTTGAGTTCAAGTTCCATGTCAAACTTCCTATTTTTATAGCAAGACAATGGATACGTCATCGCACTGCAAATGTCAATGAATACAGTGGGAGATATTCAGAAATGAAGGATGAATTTTATCTTCCCGAACCTGAACAGATTCGAATGCAAAGTATTGAAAATAAGCAGGGGAGAAGTGAGGAAAAACTTCCTAAAGATTCAGTAGATAAGGTGATTGAAATATTAAAATCCAATACTGATTCTTCTTATTCGGAATACATAGAAATGTTGGATATGGGTTTGGCACGAGAAATTGCAAGAATTAATCTGCCTCTTTCCAACTATACAGAGTGGTATTGGAAAATTGACCTTCAGAATCTTTTCCATTTTCTTAAACTTAGACTTGACCCGCATGCTCAGTACGAAATCAGGGTATTTGGCGAGGCAATTGCAGAAATTGTCAAGTCAGCCGTACCGCTTGCATGGGAAGCATTTGAAGACTATATGCTAAATTCTGCAAATTTCAGTTTTCAGGAGTTGAAAGTAATAAAAGAATTGATAAAAAATAATATTCCTGAACAGGATACCCTTGTTAATTCAGGATTATCAAAAAGAGAAGCAGTAGAATTTTTAAATAAGTTTGAAAAGATTTAAGGTTGTTTTGTCACCAAAATCATACTGAAGCGTTTAATAATATATAGAATTGAAAAATAATGATAAATAAATTGAAAATATTACTTGCTCTTTTGATAATTGTATTTGCAACGGCTTGTTATGCAGACCAGGGGAAATCAAAATCATTATCTGTGAACGAAATATTTGAAAAAGCTGCCAGGTTTAAGGGGCTGGAAAAATATTCAACTTTAGATGGTTTTGCAGTTAAAGGATATTTGATTGGACCAAACGGAAATAATAATAATTTTGACTTTTATTTCCTGAAACCTGATTTTTCCAGATTTAAACTCAAGCTTGGTAATTTCCCTTTTAATGTTATAATGCAGGGTGATTCGGGATGGACTAAACATCAGGGAATGGCTCCTTTTGTAATTGACAATTTCCAGAAGAACCAAATTTCAATATTAAAGTCTGTATTGTTCAATGATTTTTTCAAATACAAAGAAAACGGCGATTCAATTATTTACATTGGTAAAGAGAAAGTCACAGGTGTTGACAGCTATAAATTGAAAATAATTGATAATCACGGAATTCATAAAGATATTTATATTGCTTCCGATGACTTTAGAATTATCAAATTTTATCAAATAAAACAAATCGGGACAGAGAATTTACCCTTTGAAATCTATTTCGAAAATTACAAAGATTTCGATGGTGTACAGTATCCAACCTCAATTGAATCCTACACAGGGGATAAAGAATTTAATCTAAAAATAGAATTAATTAATTATGATTCGGGCATAAATGAATTCGATTTCAGAAAACCGAATTAATGAACTAAATATATAGGAGTTTTTAAATGAATTATAAAATACTTGCAACCATTGTTGCCTTCTTTGCTCTCTCTTTTTCTGCTTTTGCGGATAAATCGGATGAAATAATCGAAAAAAGCATTAAAGCCACCGGAGGGAAAGAGAAAATTGCAAATCTGAATTCCTGGACTTTTTCCTCTACTATAAATGCTATAGCTCAGAACATGGAATTATCAGTAGATTATTGGTATAAGAAACCCGATAAAATGCGTATGGTTACCAAAGTACCGGCTATGAGTATTGAAATGGACGGCGGCACTGACGGTAAGATTTTTTGGGTTAAGCAGCCCGGAGATTCTTTAAGAAGAGCTGTTCCTGAAACGATGCAGGGTCAGGTTCAGGGTCAGTTGGAATTTTATAAAACGATGCTTTCAGCGCCAATGCTTGATTTTAAAGAAAAAAATATTACTTTAAAATACAAAGGACTTGAAGATATTGATGAGAAAAAATGCAACGTACTTATCGCTGTTGATAAAGACAGTTCAGAATCACTTATCTATTTTGATGCTATTTCAAATTTAATGTACAGTACTAAACAAATCATGGGAAGCGGTGAACAATCAGTTACTATGGAAATGAAAATTATGGAATATCAAAGAGTTGACGGTATGACACTTCCTAAAAGAATTGAAGTTTACCAAAACAATACCGTACAGGCTAAAATTTCTTTATCAGCCATTAAATTCAATGAAAAGTTGGAAGATTCGGATTTTAATGCGAACTGATTAGAAAATTAAATTAATTGACACTTAAATAGCGGATTTATACAATAAATTCGCTATTTTTATGTTAATCTGTTTTTGAATAATTGTCTGCAAGAATTTGAAAATTATCACCAAAATAATATAATAATGGAGAATTGTGATGAAAATTGAAGTTGTAATGCCCAAAATGGGAGAATCTCTTCAAGAAGGTACAATAACCAAATGGTTAAAAAAAGAAGGCGATATAATTGACCGCGATGAAATGATACTTGAAATTTCTACCGACAAGGTTGATACTGAAGTTCCTTCTCCAAATGCCGGAATTTTATATAAAATATTAGTTAATGAACAGGAAACAGTTGATGTGGGTACACCTGTAGCAATTATCGAAACAGATGTGTCGGAAACTAATAAGGAATCTGCTCCTGAACCCAAACCTGCTCCTGTTGTTGCAGCATCTAAACCAGCACCTGAGACTAAAACTGAAACCAAATCCGAACCAAAAGCTGTACCGGCAGTTGAAACTAAGACAGTTGAAAAGCCTGCTGCATCCAAAGGAAATCTGATTGATGTGACAATGCCTAAGATGGGTGAATCACTTCAGGAAGGTACTGTTATTAAATGGCTCAAAAAAGTTGGCGAATCAGTTGACCGTGATGAAATGATTCTTGAAATTTCTACCGACAAAGTTGATACCGAAGTGCCTTCACCTGTATCAGGTACATTGGCAGAAATATTAGCTGAAGAGGGTGTTACTGTTGAGGTTGGTGTTGTTATTGCAAAAATAGCAACTGGTGGCTCATCCGCTGTTGCAGTTGAAAAACCAACCGCAGCAATCCAAACTGAAGAAGCAAAACCGGTTCCAACTGTTGAAACTCACGTCACTGAACAAACTACTCAGATAGCTGTGCCCGCTGACGGCGGAACAAAAGAAATTCCTGCACGAAAAGATGATAAGTTTTACTCGCCGCTTGTTCGTGCTATGTCAAACGACAACGGCATCACTCTTGAAGAATTAGAGCAAATCAAAGGAAGCGGAGTTCAGGGGAGAGTTACTAAAGAAGATTTGAACAAATATATCTCAACCCGCAGTACAAAACCTGCAGCATCAATTTCAACTCCGGTTAAATCTCCGGAAGCCGCTCAACCGGTTCAGTCAACTCCATTGGCTTCAAAGGCACCTGAAATTTCAATTCCGTCGGGTGATGATGTTGAAATTATTCCTATGACACGTATCCGTCAGTTGATATCGGAACACATGGTTTACTCCAAACGCACTTCTGCACATGTTACAAGTGTAGCAGAAGTTGATGTTACAAATATGGTTAATTTCAGAGAAAAATATAAAGCTGAGTTTGAAAAGCAGGAAGGCTTCAAGCTGACATTTACTCCATTCTTTACCAAAGCAGCCATTGATGCAATTCGTCAGTTCCCGATGATTAATGTCAGTGTTGACGGTAAGAATATTCTCCGCCACAAGAGAATAAATCTTGGTATTGCTACTGCACTGCCTGACGGTAATCTGATTGTACCTGTTATAAAAAATGCCGAAGTGCTTAACATCACAGGTCTTGCCCGTTCTGTCTATGATTTGGCAACCCGTGCCAGAAATAAAAAATTACTTCCCGATGAAGTTCAGGGCGGTACTTTTACAATTACCAATGTCGGTACTTTCGGAACATTATTCGGCACACCTGTTATTAATCAGCCGCAATGCGGTATATTCGGAGTAGGTGCTATCAAAAAGCGTCCTGTCGTTAAGGAAGTCGAAGGAAATGACCTGATTTTAGTCCGCCAGATGATGTACTGCTCAATAACGTATGACCACAGAGTAATTGATGGCATGCTTGCAGGTCAGGCACTTGCAGCATTTGTAAAAAGTCTTGAAAATATGAGTGAAAAGACAATTTCCTTATAATTTCGAATCTCAATTGAATATATAAATTTCCCCGTTAACAGTAGCGGGGATTTTTTTTATGTGTAAGGAAACCACAATCCTTTCTTAAATGGACTCCACCTGATATTATGATATAAAATAGGTGGAGTCCATTTTGGTTCTGTTTGTTGGATTCTTATAGAAAAACACAACCACCGGGGGAATCCACAATCCCAACTCCGGAAACTAGATTAGTCATTACCTGTCAATGAATTATTATCACATTCTTCACAAACAAAATCACCTTCCGGAAAATAAAGTTGATTATTTTTTCTTATTTCAATATCATTAAAATCAGGAATTCTATTTATAAACTTACCTGAACCCAAAGATACATTACTACCACAATAATTACAAATTTCGACTATAAATTTACTATTGTTGTTAATTTCCAAATTTTTGCACTTCTATATTATATATAATTTGTATTTCAGAATTAATGAAGATTAGATAACAACTAAATCAATGCAGCTTTCTTTTATTTGTTGCAATACTGTTAAATCAATCATAAATTAATTATTTAATTCTCTCATTTCTCAATCACCTTCCACTATCTTTAATTTCACATTCAGTTAATTCAAATAATAGTCTAGCTATCTTTACTTATTTGATTTTATTCTGTTGTCATGTTTGCACAATAATTGGCAATTTTCTTCATTTGTTTTACCGCCTTCGTACCAAGGTGAAATATGGTCTGCTTCCATATCAGAGAAAACAAATTCTTTATTGCACTTTACGCAAATTCCTTTGAAGTATATTAATCTTGTCATATTTAGGCGAGGACATTCCTTTCAAAAAATTAGTCACGAATATTGAATATAATGTTTAGTATAAGAATAGTAGCCGATTGCGAGCTTCAACTCTATCAATTTACAAGATAGTTGATGCGAGCTACAAACTTTTTAAATTACGACTATTTCGGCTATTATTTTTATACATTGTTAGCGGTTTGTGCTTCATTCATATAATTCTTCATCTCCATTTCGCAGAAAACTTAAGAAGTCAATATTTCGATACTGACAAGTTTGAAATATACTTAATAATATTAAATAATCATCAATGCTGTTTAAGGTAAATAGACCATCAGCAATTTTCCGATAAGCAGCAAAATGCTTGATTCCATGTTCAGCATTGTTATTATTCCAAGGAATTCCGTCTTCTTCAAGAAACTGAAACAATTTCTCTCTGTTTTTTTGAAATCTTTTGAAATACTTTTGAAACAAATCAGAATCCGATTTTGAATTCGTCAACCATTTATAAAAATTATCAACATCCTTCTTGTACTTAAGCAAGAATCTTCTTTTTAGACCTCTCTTGTTTATTGTCGAAACTATAAGGTTAATCAGGTCACCAAACCGAATCACAAGTTCCTTATATTTATAGTCTAAGGGATTTTTGTATAAGTCATCATTTAAATCTCGTATTAAATGTATCAAACATTTCTGCTGTCTATACGGTAAGTTGTCGTAACCTGCATAGAAATCACTAATAAAGACACCTTTAAAATTATTTAATAGTGTTTTCAAAAACTCAACTTCTCTTGTTTTCCTAAAAATAAATATTACTGATTCCATATTCGTGAAAACCCATACATAACCCTTTGAATCAATACCTCTGATACTAATTTTTGTTTCATCCACATGTAACAAGCTACCATTAATTAATTCTTGGGTGAGCTTATTATAAAGAGGGCGGAATTTTGTAGCAATATCTCGTTTAAATGATAGAAGTACACTTTCATGAATAGATAGTTTGAATACAGATTCTAAAATCGTTTGTATTTTATTCATCGGTACTCTACAAGCAATGTATTGATAAATAACCCATGCTTTTAGATTATCACCATAACTACTGCTGGGAACTTGCTTTTTTATCTCACTATTAAAAAAAACAGCTCCACAATCATTACACTTAAAGCGATATGTGTCAAATTGAGTAACCCATTTCTTTAAGCCTGCGGTCATAAATTTTAGGTCGTTAATAATTCTTTTATATATCCCATGTTTATATACATTATTGCTTATACAGTGTGGACACAAACAACGTTCATCAAGTTTAATATATTTGTTAACATACAGCTTGGTTTTGTGCTTAATATTATTCCTTTGACTTCTTTTTATCGTTTTGTTAGTTCTTAAGAAAACTTTAGAATGTTGATAATCAAAGTATGCATACTTAGCTATATTTTTAAAATACTCCGTATTATATGAATTGTGAGAATATTTCTGAAAAGATAATCTATTCAATCTTATATATTCAGAAGACTCTTTATCGGCGTTAAAATTTTTAATGCTATGAATTATTTGCCCCATAGCATTACAGTCTTCAAGATTGTACTGAATAATCTGTTTTTTCAAGTTATTATCAGCTCCATTATTCCACTGTTCCCTCAGTATCAGACATTTTAATCCAGATGGATTACCAATTGTCCATTCAAAACCATAATATATAGCAATGTCTTTTAATCCATTTGTATACGTAGGAGGATGAATCTTGGAATTAAAAACTGAAAGTAAATTCATGGAATTATTCATAATAAGTGATAATTCCTTTTTATACATATTATGATTTCTTTCATTAAAAGCACGAAGCTCAATTAGCTCATAACTACTATAATGATAACAAGTATAGTTATTCTTGCTCCGCAATATTGAGAAAAAGTCCAAAAATATAAGTTCCTCTTTTGCCTTATTATCCGCCCAAAATGAATACTCAGTTTTAACTCCATTTTCAAGAATAACCAAACCTATCAAATAAATAAAACCTTGTTCTGGAATGCTTTCAAAATCAAAAAATATTGAACATGCCTTTTCTTTAAAATCTGGCATTGAATCGATTATTGTCTTTTTTTCTCTAAGCGCTAAGGCTCGTAGACCATATTGAAATCTTTTATTCCTATTTGATGATGTTTTTTTACTTCGTCTTGGCTTATATGTGTATGAAAGTTGATTTATAGTAAAAATTCCTTTGTTATTGTATTTAGAAATTTCATTAAATCCAATATTGCCTAATAGGCTTATATCATCACGCTCTATCAATATGTTTTTACAATTCATCCAATTACCGCAGTAATTGCAATACTTATTTTTTGAAAAAGAACTTCGAATCTCATCTTCTTTCAATTCATGTCTACTATTTAGAAGCTCCTTAGCAATTTCATTGTTTGTTTTAATAACCCTTATAATCAGCTCTTCTCCGCATATAACTTTTATTCGGGTAATCTTGTTTTTTGTAATTTCTGAGTATTTCCAACTTATTGTTTGATAAATAGTCCTATACTCTTTTGAGATATAAGAATAAGGATGAATAAAAACTGGTGTTTTTTTATTTACAACTCTTTTATTGTCAATTTCTAAAAAGTCCAGATGAAGTTTAAATCCATTTGTAGTAAATTGGATATTTGATAAAAAACATTTTCTTCCAACGGGAATACTTTCAGACAAGTCACAATTTGAGGATTTAATTACACTGTAATCTTTTGCTAAAAGTGCTTTATAATACTTTTCGAATAATGTCTTTCTTTTCTGAGTTAGATAAACAGCATAATCATCTATTTCTTGCTTTCCGCTTATATGCAAACAAAATTTGTATTTACAGAATACCAAACTTGATATTAGTTCATTCGTAATCATCTTCCTGCATAACCGCTAACATCTGTATATACGCAATTAGTAAAATTTTCAACTTTTCTTTCTCATAACTTTCCAAATAAGGCTGTATTGCGAAATAATTTTGCCTATTGCGTCTATCTTCCTTTTATGATGTTCTATAATATTCACATCTAAAATCACCTATCTACATCTTCTCAATAAATGACTTACAAAATTAGTTAAAAATTCAATACATTCGCTTTTTTCATTTTTATTATGTATCTTATTTTTTCGCTACAAACTTAACTAATTCTACTCTTTTTCCTACTTACTTTTTGCAGAAATAATAAATAATTGAGAAAATTCTTTTTTTTTTAATAATACTTGTTTATTCTATTTTTTATTTTTACTTTTAAAGTAGAATTATTTCAATATTAATTTTTAATGATTCTTACAGTATATCTTACTGTTATTATTTCAGTACTTTGGGAAAAAGTACAAATGTTTTGAAGAAAAAATGTCCTGCATTTAATATTTTTCTTGGTTCTAAATTGAATTGTATAGTCACGGGACTATAATAATGGGTTTTCAAATAGTTTTATTTTTGTTCAGATAACGATTTACATTTGTTCTTTGATGTGTTAACTTAATTCATTTTACTTGAAATGTCTTTCATTAAGGTTTTAATCTATATGAAAAGCATAATGAACCTTGGGAAAAGTATAATGAACCTTAGGAAAAGCATAATGAACCTTGGGAAAAGCATAATGAACCTTGGGAAAAGCATAATGAACCTTAGGAAAAGCATAATGAACCTTGGGAAAAGCATAATGAACCTTGGGAAAAGCATAATGAACCTTGGGAAAAGTATAATGAACCTTGGGAAAAGCATAATGAACCTTGGGAAAAGTATAATGAACCT
>JAVSMQ010000001.1:4310206-4364873 GCA_032027125.1 Kapaibacterium sp. (SeqCode) | reverse complement strand
ACCTTGGGAAAAGCATAATGAACCTTGGGAAAAGTATAATGAACCTTGGGAAAAGCATAATGAACCTTGGGAAAAGTATAATGAACCTTGGGAAAGGCTCAGGAAAGTATTTTAAGTTAGAATCATTGATTTTTAGAAGAAATTTTGTATTTATCTAAGTTGATAAATATTTTATAAATTCAAAAAAAGGTATGGTACTATGTCTAATGAACAGTTGATGAGAAATTACAAGATGACAGATTCCGAACTGACTGCATTTACGCAGCATGTATGTGACTCGATGACCAGAGACACTACGGAATTTACGGCTTTTGGTATTTTAGCAGTAGATGTAAATGATTTACAGGCTAAATGTGATGCGTTCGAGGTTTTTCCGACTGATGATTACGTTAATCAGGAATTATTATCTGCTATTCTATCGAGAGATAATATTCTAACAGAATTAAAAGCTATGGTAAAGGCAATGGCAATGCGGGTTGAATTAAAATGGGGTAAGAAATCTCCAAAATATGTCAAACTCGGCATTTCAGACATGAGTAAGATAACTGTTGAATCTTTTACAACTCGTGCAAGAATGGTGCTGGCATTTATGACAGAATATCTAACGGAACTTTCGTCAGCAGGATTAACACAAATACTGCTCGATGATATGGAAGCTAAGGCTCAGCAGCTTGATGATGCTGTACGAAATGTGTTAGAAAAGTCAAGTTACCGAATGGAAAAAACGACCGAACGTATTACAAAAGGCAATGAATTATATAAATTAATGTCAAAATATTGCGAAGTCGGAAAAAGAAGTTGGGACAAAATCAATCCTGTTTATTTCAACGACTATGTTATTTATGATTATTCAGGCGGTGTCGGTGGAACAGGCGATGGTGGCGGTGGCGGTACGGTTCCGGCAGCACCTACAAATTTGGGACTTGATACCATGACAATGAACTTTTATTGGGACCAGGTTGAAAATGCTACTAGTTATCAACTTGAGACTTCAGTTGCCGGGGTAGAGTGGGAAGAAATTTATTCGGGTTCGGATTCTTCAATTTATTACTTTCCGCCTGTTGCAGGTTTGATGCAATACAGGGTTAAAGCAAGAAATTCTAACGGTTACGGTCCTTCGAGTGGTCTAATGATGTATAACTATCCGGGCGAGTTGGCTGCTCCGGATAATTTATCCATTACAGTAACAAATGTAGTATCCGGTGCAATAACATTGACATGGAGCGAAGTTGATGGAGCAACCTACTATAAACTTTACGGTTGCTCAGTAGCAACAGGGGCTCCTGCTTTGCTTTTAATAGACTTTTCCTATGCCGGTGAATTTAATGTTGCGACTTTTTCAGGAGTGGGTGGCACTGGCAATAGAAGATATTATTATGTAAAAGCCGGTAACTCAGAGAGAGTGTCAGTTGCGAGTGAAGTTGTATTTGTGGACTTATAAGAGCGACTACGACTTAATCCCCTCCTTGAAAGAAAAGGAGGGGAGATAAGAACAAAAAGCCTTCCGAAGGTTGCGGAGCCTTCGGAAGGTTGATATTAATGCGAGACGACAGATTAAAAGTTATCTAAGTAATAAAATATAAAACCATCCAATATTTATTGTGATTATTTTTTTGGGAAATTAAAAAATAAATAGTTAAGTTACAAATGTGCTGCTACATTTTTAGGAAAAGATATTCCTCAGAGCAGCAAAATAAATTTAAAAAGTAAATCCTTCCGCGGGTTTGAATCTTCGTAAGGAAAAATTTGAATAAAATAATTTTTGAAAGAAATAAATTCGGGTGAAGAAATGAAGAAAATTATACTTGTTTTTTGTGTCTTATATGGATTTTTATTTTCAGTAAATCTTTTTGCTGATGACTTATATGGTTGGGGAGCAAACCATTCTGGACAGCTTGGAGACGGAACTACTTCGGATAGACATACCCCTGTCAAAATCGGAAATTCAAATGAATGGACAGAAATTGCTGCAGGTTGGTACCATACCATAAGTATAAAAACCGACGGCTCACTTTGGGCATGGGGTCTCAATGATTATGGTCAGCTCGGCGACGGAACTAAAACTGATAAATTAGTTCCCACAAAAATCGGAAATTCAAATGACTGGCGACAAATTTCCGCCGATGCGGGACATACTTTAGGTATAAAAACCGACGGCTCGCTCTGGGCATGGTGGCGTAATGAGTACGGTCAAATTGGAGATAATACAACTACCAATAGACACACTCCGGTTCAGATTGGAACAGAAACGAATTGGGCTTATGTTGCTTGCGGAAGATCTCACACTTTAGCCATAAATAATGATGGAACACTATGGGCTTGGGGAAATAATGGTAGTGGTAAACTTGGTGATGGTACAACAATGGATAGATATTCACCAGTGAAAATTGGTTCAAACAATGATTGGTCAAAGGTTGAATGCGGTAGTGTACATACAATTGCAATCAAAACCGATGGCTCGCTCTGGGCTTGGGGAAGTAACTTGTACGGTCAGCTTGGTGACGGTACTAATACTGATAAAAAAATTATCCCAACTCAAATTGGAAGCGGAACTAATTGGGCTTCCGTTGCTGCCGGTCACTTTCATACAATTGCAATCAAAACAGACGGCTCGCTCTGGGCTTGGGGAAGTAATTTTTATGGTAGTCTAGGTGACGGTACTAATACTTATAAAAATATCCCAACTCAAATTGGAAGCGGAACTAATTGGGCTTCCGTTGATGCCGGTGAATTTCATACAATAGTAATAAAAACAGACGGCTCTCTCTGGGCATGGGGAGGTAATTTATTTGGTCAGCTTGGTGACGGAACTAATACTGATAAAAATACACCAACTCAAATTGGAAGCGGAACTAATTGGACTTCAGTTTCTGCCGGTGCCAGTCATACAATAGGATTGAAAGGAGAGAGTGTATCAGTACCTAATAATAATAACATAATTCAAAATTCAACACGTATTTCTTTGAATGTAAGACCAAATCCGGCATCCGACATAATAGAAATTGAATTTACAACACCTGACTGTCAGGCAAGCAACCTATCAATTTATTCACTTGACGGTAAATTAATTTCAAATCTGACGGATAAATTGCAAGCTCTGAAAAGCAATCTTATCACTCACGACATCAGCAATTTCACATCAGGCGAATATACTATCATTCTAACTTGTGAAAATGAAAGAGCAATGAGAAAAGTTGTGGTGGTGAGGTAAAGAGTTTTGTTATAAAATGGACTCCACCTATTTTATATCGTAATATCAGGTGGAGTCCATTTGGGTAAGAGGCGGATTCCATCTAAAAAAAATACTTTGAAAGTGTATTACAACTTAGAGAAACAATTATGCAATTTTACGAAAATCAATATTATCATCTTTACAACAGAACAAATAATGAAGAAGCACTTTTCCGTTCTGATGAGAATTATTTATATTTTTTGAAAAAGTACAGATTTTATCTTGATGATTATTTAGATACTATTGGTTATTGTCTGATGCCGACACATTTTCATTTTTTGGTAAGGGTAAAGACATTTCAAACTCAACACTTGGAACAAGATGGAGCCCACCTCCAAGGTGGACTCCATCTAAATCAGTTAGGTGGACTCCATCTCCCAAATATTTCAAAAACTATTTCTGATAAAATTGGTATTTTACTTAGTTCATATACTAAAGCAATCAATAGGAAATATAATAGACATGGTTCCCTTTTTCAGGAACACAGTAAAGCAAAATTAATAACCAATGACTGCTATATTATCTCTCTTCTTACTTACATCCACCAAAATCCTATTCGCTCGGGTTTGACTGAAAAAGCAGAAGAGTGGAAATATTCCAGTTATCAGGATTATATTGATTTACGAAATGGAACATTGCCGAAGAAAGATGTGATAATGGACATGATTAGAAAAAATGAATTGAGAGATTTGACTGAAAAGAGATTGATTGAAATATAAAATGATTAATACCACTTGATGAGTAAGATGTTAAGAAAATGGACTCCACCTATTTTATATCGTAATATCAGACGAGAGTCCATTTGAAAGAATGTATAAGTTTTGTTAAGAAAATGGACTCCACCCATTTTATATCGTAATATCAGGTGGAGTCCATTTGAAAGAATGTATAAGTTTTGTTATAAAATGGACTTCACCTATTTTATGTCGTAATATCAGGTGGAGTCCATTTGGGTAAGTGGAGTTAATTAAACATTATAATTGTCTGCAAATTGAAAAAATATCAATGATAATTAGTGCAAATTGCTTAATTTAGCGTATCGAATTTGAACAAACTAAAATAAAATATGCAAAAATATATAGGTTTTTGTCTTGGAGCTACATCAATTTCTTATGCAGTATTAAAGGCAGAAAATAAAAACGAAATAACAGTATTGCAGAACGGAGCAGAACCGCATTACGGCAAGCCGAGAGAAGTGATGACCGCTTTACTCGATAGGCTTGATGCAGTAAATAATATCGTTGTTGTAACCGGCAGAAAGTTCAGGAATATTGTCAATATCCATACAATACCCGAACCCGATGCCACGGAATATGCCTGCGAATTTATAAATATAAATAAAGAAAAATATGCCGGCATTGCAAGCCTTGGCGGTGAAACATTCCTTTTTTATGCTCTCGACGACGAAGGAAAAATTTCAAATGTCATTTCCAAAAATCAATGTGCATCAGGAACCGGTGAATTTTATCTTCAGCAACTGAAAAGAATGAATCTTTCACTGAAAGAATCACTTGAATTTTCATCAGACAGCATTCCTTTTAAAGTATCGGGAAGATGTTCGGTATTTTGTAAATCCGACTGCACTCATGCATTGAATAAAGGTACTCCAAAAAACGAAGTTGCAGCCGGGCTGTCATTGATGATTGCCGACAAAATCGAGGAACTGATAAATAAATCTCCAAAAGGCAGATTGCTGCTTGTCGGCGGCTTAACAAAAAATTCCGTAGTTATGAGATTTTTGCGTGAAAAAGGTATTGATTATGTTGTGCCGGATTTTGCAGATTCGTTTGAGGCAATCGGTGCAGCAGTTTACGGCTTTAAAAATCAGATTGATAAGATTGAAGATTATAAAAATATTTTTCGTGAATCGGTTAGTTCTTTTACTTATCACAAACCGCTCAGGCAATTTGAAGATAAGGTTATTTTCAAGAAATTTGAAAATGTCAGTAATTGCAATGGTCAGGAGTGTATATTGGGATTGGATGTCGGCTCGACTACAACCAAAGCCGTTATCATTACAAAAGATTCTGCAAATGTCATAGCCAAATCTTACTTATATACTAACGGCGACCCGGTCGGGGCATCGCGGATGTGTTACGCAGAACTCATTGAACAAATCGGCAGTAATGTCAAAATAGTTGGTATCGGAACAACCGGCTCGGGCAGACAAATTGCCGGATTACATGCCTTAACCGACGGAGTGGTTAATGAGATTGTAGCTCATGCTGCTGCTGCCGTTCATTTCGACCCGGAAGTTGACACTATTTTTGAGATTGGCGGACAGGATGCAAAATATACCTATATAATCAATCAGATTCCTGCAGATTATGCTATGAACGAAGCATGCTCTGCCGGAACGGGTTCATTTATCGAAGAATCAGCTTATGAATCACTTGGAATAAATGTCTGCGATATTGAAAAAATTGCTCTAAAAGGAAATCTGCCGCCAAACTTCAGCGACCAGTGCGCCGCATTCATCAGTTCGGATATCAAAACAGCGCAGCAGGAAGGTATTAAAACTGAAGATATTGTTGCCGGACTGGTTTATTCAGTTTGTCAGAATTATGTGAACCGTGTTATGGGAAACCGGCAGATTGGCAAAAAGATATTTATGCAGGGCGGAGTTTGTTATAATAAGTCTATTCCGATTGCCATGGCGGCATTGACCGGAAAAAATATAATTGTCCCACCCGACCCGGGATTGATGGGAGCCTACGGAGTTGCTCTCGTTGTCAGGCAGAGATTGGAACTTGGGCTAATGGATTCTCAGGATTTTAGTTTGAGCGAGCTTTCGGTTAGAGAAGTAACATACAAAAAACCTTTCGTCTGTTTGGGCGGTAAGGAAAATTGCGACAGAAACTGCAGTATAAATATAATTGAAGTAAATGGAAAGAAATATCCATTCGGCGGTTCGTGTAATAAATATTATAATCTCAAAAGTGAATTAAAGTTCGGTACTGAAAGATTTGATATAGTAAAGCTGCGTCACAGAATTATGTTTGAAGATTATGCAAATCAGTATATTAATTCCGAAGCAAAAACAATTGGTTTGAACTCCTCTTTTAATACACAGACAATTTTTCCGTTATTCTATCACTTTTTTAAAGGGCTGGGATTTAACGTGGTTCTGCCCGATTTTCCTAATAGTGAAGGAATGGAACTTGAAACAACGTCCTACTGTTATCCGGCTCAATTATCTCTGGGTTTGTTTCATAATCTGATAGACAAGAACCCTGACTATTACTTTATCCCTGCTATCTATGAAATGTATGTTGAGGATTCCGAAGAAGTCCAGAGACTTGATTTTAACTGTTCATGCGTATTTGTGAGCGGTGAACCGATGTATTTGAAACAGACATTCAAAAATAAAATTCCAAAGGATAAAATTATTGACACCGGACTTAACTTCGCAATGGGTTTTGATACTCAGGAAGAAAAGTTTATTGAAATAGCAAAATCAATAGGTATCAATGATTTAGAACTTATAGTTAAAAGTTATAAATTCGCATATAAAAAGCAGATTGAAGCAGAACAGAGAATCTATAATCTCGGAAATGAAATTTTGGAGAGATTAGAGCAGAATCTCGATGAAATTGGAATTGTACTCTTGGGAAGACCTTATAATGCTTTTGCAGATTTTGCCAACAAAAGTATTCCGCGTAAAATTGCCTCACTCGGAGTTTATGTATTACCTTATGATATATTTGACTACAGAAAAATGCAGGTTGATGATGATATGTACTGGGAGGGCGGTAAGAAAATCCTTAAAGCTGCAAAAATCGTAAAAGCTCATAAGCAGCTTTTTGCAGCATATATTTCCAATTTCTCCTGCGGACCGGACTCAATGATTATTTCTACATTCCGGGAAATAATGGGAACAAAGCCGTCGCTGACTTTAGAACTCGACGGTCATACGGCAGATGCAGGAATTAATACGAGGATTGAAGCCGCTATTGATATAATCAAAAATTATCGTAAATTATCATCAATTATTTCCGACCCTGATTATTCGGATTTTCATCAGGCATTTATCGAGTATCATAATGAAATGAATTTATTCGTTCGTTCTGACGGCGTCAAACTGCCTATGAATGATAAAGAAGTCAAAATACTTATTCCTTCGATGGGAGATTTGAATTCTGAAATGTTTGCTTCCGCTCTCAGAAGTCTGGGATTCAATGCCGAATCTCTGCCGCCGTCGAATGCTGAAATAATCAAATACGGCAGGTCAAATGCCACAGGAAAAGAATGTCTTCCATTATTGATTCTTGCCGGTTCATTGGTTGATTATGTCGAAAACCGATGGGACGGAAAGGAAAATATTGCCCTGTTTAATGTACAGGGAGCGGGTAATTGCCGGCTGGGTCAGTATCCTGTTTTCCTACGACAGATGATTAAGCACAAACGTCTTGATAATGTTGCTTTAATGGTCCTGATGAATGAAGACGGTTTCGCCGGGTTTGGTTCGAAATTCGCCATGAGAGGAATTCAGGCTATTATGATTGGTGATGTTCTGGATGATATACGTTCCGCTATAATAGCTAATTCAGTAAATCCTGATGCCGGTTTGGAACTTTTTTCTTTGGAATTTAAAAAGTTGTGTTATAATTTTGAGAATGAACCCGACAATATTTATCATCATCTTGAGAATTTCGCTCAGCAAATCAGGAAAAACATCCCTGTCAGAGTTCCTATTGATGAATCAAAATATATTGCTTTATTGGGAGAAATTTATGTCCGCCGCGATGGATACTCTCACAAATTTTTGAATAAGAAATTAGGAAAAAAAGGATTTGTAGTCAAGTCGGGACATATTACAGAATGGATTATGTATGTGGATTATCTATTGAAAATTGATTTATTGGAACCCGACAAATCCATCAGGAACAAACTTGAGCGTCAGATTAGAAACTATTTTATGAAACTTGCCGAGAAGAAAATTAAAAGAATACTCGAAAAAACCAATTACTACAGATTTCATAAAGTTGATATCAAACCGCTTTTAGACCACAGTAAGCACATCATACCTCTTGAATTTAAGGGAGAACCCGGGCTTACACTCGGTACGGCTATGCATGAATCACTGGAAAAATACTGCGGCATTATCAATCTCGGACCTTTTGGGTGTATGCCTACAAGATTTACTGAAGCTGTTTCAATTCCGGAAATGAAATCGCAGTCGAAAGTTGAAATCAAAAAAGTGTATAATCCGGAATTTAAACTGTCATCTGCATTCAACGGACATACTACAATACCTTTCCTGACTATAGAAGTGGACGGCAACGTGTTCCCGCAGGTTATTGAGGCTAAACTCGAGACCTTCGCCCTTCAGGCTGAGAGAGTCGCAGGAATGATGAAAAATGGCAAGTAATAAATTATGTAAGACGTTTTTGATATTGATGTGTCAGTCTATTTGAATGAATTGCTTTTTTGAAATAAGTTTTTTGATAATTAATTAAAAGAATGATTGACTATGAATAAGTATTTGTTATTAACAGTGGCAGTATTAATCTTTCTTTTCTGTGCAAGTGCAAATGCACAGCTAATCGGTGAGGGTGATACTCTTTGGTACAAAACAGGTTTACCAACAATCACACAGGTTCAATTTACACCCGACGGAACTAAATTGGGTGTTTACGGCGAAGGTATATTTATTATGTACAATTCTGAAAACGGAGTAGAGTTGTGGAGATTAAAATTTCCGTTCTTTACAAATAATTTTCAATTTAGTATTGATGGCAGTTTAGTATATGTACTGACACCATCAGAAAAGACTGTTTTTGGATATAGTTCTCAGACAGGCGAAATAATTGAAACAAATACTTACGGAAACGAAACCAATGAGACATACTGGAATTTATGGCTTACACCAAATCCAAATCGTTTTTTGTTTACTTCACCAACAGGTAAAAATGCTATTTATGATAAACAACAGGGATCAATAATAATAGAAAAATTGAATAATGATAATAGTAAAATGTATTCCAGTCCTTACAGCAATTATTTTATTAAAGCTAAAGCTTTTCTTGTTGGAAATGATTGGAAATTTCGTGTCAGTTTGTGGGATGTAAATACTTTAGACTTTATTACTAACTTGGCAGAAGAATTCGGTGATCTTGTTGGTGGTGGTGAAGCAAAAATTTCATACAATGGTAAATATGCAGCAACAAACTTCGGAACACGTGCCTTACAGATTTGGGATTTGGAAAACAAAAAGTTATTCAAAGAATATTCACCTACCATCAAGACTGAGACAACAAGTGGTGGTGGACCACAACTTGTTTTGGCATTCGGGCACGATAATGAAACCATAATTAATTGTGGTGGCTATTATTTAGATGATTTAAAACCTGCCTCAACAACTCTTACTAATTTTATTAATGATAAACGAGCAATAATGTTTGAGAATAAAAGTTTTAGAGCATTAGATATAAAAAGTGATGATACTCAATTTGCTGGTGGTAAAGGTAGTAATTTAGTTATTCTCAAACTCAAAAAAGATGCCGTACCTGTAAAAGATTCTAAACTTGAATCCGGGTCAGTAATTTACCCAAATCCAACATCTGGAATTGTAAACATTCCTATGAATTGCGTTAACACAATTAAGTATGAAATATTCAACTCAAGCGGGAAGTTAATCAAATCTTCAAATCTTTCTGGGGTATCCGGCAATCTTCTTACTATTGACTTTACACAATACCCATCTGGAGTTTATTCTGTAAAATTCTATTGCGGAAAAGAAGTTGAACAATATCAGGTGGTGAGAGGAGAGTAAGGAAATGAATACATTAATAATTTTACTCCTCCTGCAATCATTTCCGAGTAAAATGATATAGAAAGAAGTTATCATTATTAATGTGAAATTATTTCAATTTGTCAGAATCACGGATTTCACGGATTATAAATCAGTAGAACTAAAAACCCTTCCAAAGGTAGCGAAACTTTCGGAAGGGTTGCTTTTTATTTTCAGTTCATGATTGAAAGTTGTAATTTGATATTCAAACTTAATTCATTGTACTTAAAATGTCTTTCATTAAGGTTTTAATATATATTAAAAGCATAATGAACTTTATTAAAAGCATAATGAACCTTATGAAAAGCGTAATGAACCTTATGAAAAGTATAATGAACCTTATGAAAAGTGTAATGAACCTTATGAAAAGCGTAATGAACCTTATGAAAAGCGTAATGAACCTTATGAAAAGCTCATCGAACTTAAACGTAAACTCATTGTAACATTTCAAATGCTCTAAGATTACTTTAAATTTAACCTCGAAAGTATTAAAACCAGTGTTTCTGCACTTAACGGGGTATTTCCTGACCCTCGATGCCTCCGTTAAAGAGTTCATAGCGTCCGTTAAAGAGTTCATAGCGTCCGTTAAAGAGTTCATAGCGTCCGTTAAAGAGTTCAAAGCCTCCGTTAAAGAGTTCATAGCGTCCGTTAAAGAGTTCATAGCGTCCGTTAAAGAGTTCATAGCCTCCGTTAAAGAGTTCAAAGCCTACGTTAAAGAGTTCAAAGCCTCTGTTAAAGAGTTCATAGCCTCCGTTAAAGAGTTCATAGCCTCCGTTAAAGAGTTCAAAGTCTCCGTTAAAGAGTTCATAGCCTCCGTTAAATTCATTGTTGTTAATTTTGACACCTGATTGAACAGACCGCTCCTACGGAGCTTAATGATATTTTGGGGAATGATTATTTTTCTACAAACAGGGCATTCCTACGGAATTGGTTTGCAATTATGAATGCTGAATTATGAATGCTGAATAACGTTTAATTAAAATCCATCTTTCAGAATCAGGGATTATGGGGATTAAAGGATTTCACGGATTAAAACTAATTCAAATCAATTTAATCATAGAAATCAGGTTCTATCAAAGGTTCTGACAAATTCATTTTTTCTGAATCACTGATTACACGGATTAAAGGATTTCACAGATAATAAATCCACCTTTTGAGATTGACTTATTATGAGTTAATTTTTGTTCCTTTCTCCATAGGAGATAAATTATGGTAACAAAAACCTGTCCCGATGAACATGACTACCTCGTAGAGGTTGAATATGTTGTAGAATTTAATCCCTAAGGGATATCAATCAATTAGGCATTGCTCATATTACCACAATTCAATCTCTACGAGATAAAATGAATATCAATGAAAATTTATACTAATCTAGCAATCAGTCCCTGTTTTCAATAATTAACAGCCTGGATCCTTCGCAGGCTCAGGATGACGAATCGCGAAGTTTTGGAAATACAAACCACCCTTTAATCACATCTTTGAATGAAAGAACCGGCAATATATAAAAAGATGTCCGACACTTTGGAAGTGTCGGACATCTGAATCAAAAGTGTCGGAATTTAAATCAGACTATTTAACAATTACAAATTTTTGGGAGAAATTAATTCCACTGCCTTTTATATTTATAAAATACACACCTGGCAGAAAATTAGCATCCATATTTAAATCTGAATTATTTGAAATTAAATGTGAATTACTATTATATACTATTCTTCCGGCAATATCAATAATAGATATCTGAACCGGTAAATTTGCAAAATCCGGATTATTCCCAAACTTTATATTCAATCTGTTTTTTACAGGATTGGGATAAATTTCAAAGCTTAGTTTTGCACTTAAATTATTATCCTTTACTGAAGAAATAATAGCAGTTTTCCAAATACCGCGTCCGTAAGTTGCAGCATAAAGCTCCCCGGTCTGAGGCTGGATTTCGAGTTCATTCACTTTAACAATTGGAAGATTTTCCATGTAAGGTACCCACGTGTCAAGGCTGTCTTCTGTATATAAAACTCCCTTATTAGTACCGGCATAAATTATGTTTCTGTCACTTGCAGGGTCACTGACAATTGATAAAATTGCAACTCCCGGAGGAAGAACTTTGGAAGTATTCACCCACGACTGACCGAAATCATCCGAAACAAACAGATTTAGTTTAGCAGATGTTGTATAAACTGCTGCCCACAATTTATCAGGATTATTATTGTCAAATTCTATGCTGCTTATAATCATTGAATCCAAAGGTAAATTATTTACAGACCTGAACCAGGTCTCTCCTGAATTCTTTGTAAGCCACAATTCAGCCGGAATGTTCATCTGCTTTTCATAATCCCAGGCTATGGATTTATAAACTGCAACATAACCTGAATGTGAATATGAAGTACGCAGAATTGAGATTGAATTAAAGTTTACAGTATCAAATAGTTTGGAATCGAAATCAAGTATCTTAGTCCAGTTATTGCCATGATTTGAGGACTTCCAGACATTACGGTATCCGATGTATATATGAGCAGGATTAGTCGGATCCATAGCCGATGGGGTAATCCACAAGCCGCGTTCACCCAAATTTCTGATTGTATCGGCAACACCTTTAATGACTGTTCTGCCACCGTCATCTGAGCGGCATAAACCTCCGTTCTGCCAGATGCCGTATATTATGTCGGGATTATCATAATTAATCATGGTTTCCATTCCATCCCAATTTGCCATATAATTTATCCAGGTTGAGTTCGGATTGAAATAACATGAATTATCCTGAGCGCCGCCTGAAACATAACCCGGATTATTTTTGGAGATATTTAAACGATAAAATTCCGTTATGTTTAATCCCGGAGATATATTTTCCCAAACTGTCGGAAATTTTAATGTATCGGGCGAACCGGGTTTGATATCTTCCGCAACTCTGTCAATATAATCTGTAATCCAGGAAGCTTTACCCGGTTTAATACTCTTTGAACGGTAAATACCGCCGTCGTTACAAAAATATATGTATTTATTTAATGGATTATATGCAGAGAAGTGATGGTCTGCATGAATGCTTTTACCAAATACATTTATCCATAAACTTACAATTTCAAATGATTTACCTTCATCTTCAGACATCCAGATGTTAATTCCGCCTGTATAAATCTTTTTTTCATCAAGCGGGTCAACCAAAAGAGTTAGGTCATAAGTACCCTGCCCGCGTCCGTCATTTTTATCTCCGTTATAAGCACCCAGAATATTAGGTATAGAATCTCTTTCACTCTTTAGCTGCCAGGTATTACCGGCATCTGAAGACATATAGATACTGTGCAGACCTGACGTCTGAGTATGAACATTTAAAGCATATATATAATTTGGATTAGAAGGAGCAACAGCAATTTTCATTCTTGATACTGCATTTTTAGGCGGAATACCTGTATTTAGTTCTGTCCACGTATCACCAAAATCCGTTGATTTGAGTATTCCTGCTGAACCGTAAGCATTCCATTTTGTACCCATAGCAGCATAAAGAATATTTGTATTGGAAGGGTCAATTTCCAAGTCAGTAATAAGTGAATCATTAATCGGATACCAAATTTCTCCGGCATTATTGGATTTCCAAATTCCGTAAGTTCCTGCAGTTATCAATTCGTCAGTATTTTCAGGATTAATTATAAGTTTTCTTAACATTGAATTTTTAAAAGATTTAATACTGCTTAAAGATGTCTTAACCCAATTATTTCCTCCATCTGTAGATTTGAAAACTCCCATAGCCGCTCCTGATGACATACCGCCGGTATCATAATCACCCGAACAGAAATACAGAATATCGGGATTTACAGGGTCAACTGCTATATGACTGATTGCAAGTGTAGGAAGATAATCGGTAAGGGGAGACCAGCTTTTCCCGGAATTTTCAGTTTTCCAGACTCCGCCGCCCGGAGTTCCTACCCAAAGTACATCAGGATTTGTCGGATGGAAGGCAACGCAGTTAACTCTCCCTAATCCGTGACCGGAACGATATTCATAAGTTGGAACATCAGTATCAGGTCCCAATGGAATCCAGGAATTATTTGATTGAAGTCTGTCATTATCTTTATTTACGAAATTATCAAATCCGTTAAAGTTTGGAAGTACATTCAGGCTGCCGTCAGGTTTGATATCAAATCGGTTATCCCACAACCAGCGGTAAAACCACTTATTACCCTTTTTTCTGTCTGGGTTAATATCCTGAAGATTTGATTCATAATATTTTTTAACTTCATTATAATTTTGTTTTTTGTCATTTTGAGTAAAGGATTCTTCTGACAAAGATATTAATAAAATTGACATAATGAAAAAATTAATGATTCCTGTTTTAATCATTGCATATATCCGAATAAATTATACTTATTATCACATAAGCAAAAATACTGCTTTTATTGTAATGTTAGTATTAAAATTGTGATTATATCAGTAGAAATCGGAAAATTTGGTGGAAAGTTAAAGAATATTTCGCTTTAATAAAAAAATAATTTGTTTGTTTTCAAAAAAAGTTATATTTTTGAACCGTACAGTTTAACCATATAGTTAAATCAAATGATTAATGACATAAATACAGAAGAAAAAATCCTCGAAGCCGCAAGGAAAGTTTTCATAGAAAAGGGATTTGACGGCGCAAGAATGCAGGAAATATCAGATTCTGCAGGTATAAATAAAGCAATGCTGCATTATTATTTTAGAAGTAAGGATAAATTATTTTTAAAGATTTTTGAAGCAGCTTTCAAACAATTTGTTCCAAAGATGAGCGGAATATTTAGTGCTGAAATTTCATTAATGGATAAAATTCAGCTTTTCATTTCAGGTTACATTGATTTGCTTGATAAAAATCCTTACATACCTCTCTTTATCCTAAGAGAAATAACACGTAATCCAAATGTTATTAAGGAATTGGTATTTGATAAAATTGAGATTATTTATAATGCAATTGACATGAATGTCAAAGCTGAAATTCAAGCAGGCAGAATACGTGATATTGATACTAAGCACCTAATCCTGAATACAATTTCTATGTGTATTTTTCCATTTGTAGGTAAGCCTTTGCTAAAGCATTTGTTTAATACCAATGATGAAGAATACCGTGCTATGTTGTTAGAACGTAAGAAAGTTGTATTTGAAGTGATTCAAAAGTGGCTTACTCCTTAATTTTTTTTCTTACTCATTAACCAAATAGTTAAATCAATAAATTAAAATAAATGGTGAATAATATGAAAAAGGTGCTATTATTAATCCTCTTAACAAGCATTAATCTTATGGCTGCTGAATATACTCTCGATGAGCTTTTAAAAAGTGCAGTAGTTAACTCGGGATTTTCAAAACAGAGTAATAATTACTCCGGAATATCAAAAAAGGAAATTTCTGACTTAATAAGCAATTATTACCCTCAATTTAATATTGAGGGACAAGCTACTTATCAATCAGATATGTTTAGAATCCCGCTCAATCTACCTGGTATGACAATACCAGATCTAAGAAAAGACCAGTACAATGTGTGGTTAAATTTCACTCAATTAATATGGGATGGTGGAATAATTTCAAATAAACTAGATATGTCAGAAATTTCTACCTTAGCAAACATAGAAAATGCTAATACAAAAATTAGAAATGTTATTGAAAACACATCAAATTTGTATTTTGCCGGCAAAAAAATTGAGTCAAATATCAAGTCAATATCATCAGCTATTAATACACTTGAAAGTAACAGGAAGCAAATCAGCTCTCTAGTTACAAATGGAATGTTAAATCAAAGTAATTTAGATGCTGTTGATATACAAATTAATACTAAGCAACAAACTCTTTTTTCTTTGAAAGAGGATTATCAGTCTATTATAAAGAAAATTAGGATATTTACAGCTATCACAGATATTGAAACGCTTAGTAATTATGAGGTTCAATTGGACTCGCAAATTGAAATCAATAGAAGTGAACTTAAAGCGATGGAATACAGTCAGAGATTAAACACCTTAAAATCTGATGTTAACTATTCAATGAATAAGCCAAAAATTAGCGCTTTTGCTCGCGTTGGTTACAGTAATCCAAATCAGCTTAATATGTTCGAGCAAGAATGGTCTGATTATTATATGCTCGGAATTAAGTTCACATGGAAACCATTTTCTTGGTTTTCTGAAGATAAAAACTCTGAAATAATTAGTTTACAAAATGAAAATATCGAACTGGAAAAGAAAGAGTTTGAAAAACAAGTCAATATGTTACTTGTTCAGGAACATACTGAAATCGAAAAAGCTAAATCATTAATTGAGCAAGATTTACTTATTCTTAATCTTCAAAACCGAATCATTAAAGAAAAGTATTCTCAACTTTTAAATGGTTCAGCCACCATCAGTGAATATATTAGTGAACTTAACTCATTAGAGATATATGATAACAATCTTAGTATTCACAAAGTTATTTTAGAAAATGCAAAAATAAATTTATTAATTAAATCAGGCAACTATACAGGAGTTGAATAAGATGAAAAAGTTCATAATTTGGGCAATCATTATTTTGTTATCGGGTCTAACAATTTTTACACTTTTTTCTAACAAGAAAAAAGCTGAAGATAAAATATATAAGTTCGATGGAGACAGAAAAGTTGCAGTTACAACATACGAAGTTACTTATGAAGTGTTTTCGACAGAAAATTTTTATACTGGAACATTTGAGCCAAATAAAGATTCTAAACTGATGTTTGAGCTTCCGGGAAAAATAGTTAAGTTGAATTACGAAGTTGGTGAATATGTATCGGTAGGAAATACAATTTCTTCATTAGATATTGAACTTTTAAAATTACAAAAAGAACAAGCTGAGATACAATTAGCAAGTATAGAAAATGATTTTGAAAGACAGAAAATTTTATTAGAAGAAAAAGCGGTGCAATTAGTTCAGTTTGAAAAAATTGAAACTGCTTACAAAACTGCCAAAATTCAGCTTAGGACTTTAAACGAACAAATCAACAAATCTTTACTTAAAGCACCATTTAGTGGTATCATTGCAATGAAATTTGCTGAAATCGGTACTGTTGTAGCACCACAGATGCCTGTTGTACAACTATCAGATATCCACAAACTAAGATTAACTGTCCAAGTATCTGAGAATGGAATTAAACATTTTAAGATTAATGATAAAATTTCAGTAAAAACCGAACTAAGTAGCGAAAAAGTTTACGAAGGTAAAATAGTTGTTATCTCAGGCAAATCTGATTTAACTCATAATTTTATGGTCCAAATCGAAGTCAATAATACTAATCAAGAGATTAAAGCCGGTACATTTGGATATGTTTTAGAACAAAATAATTCTTTAGAAAAACAACTTGTTATTCCTTCATCTGCAGTTATTGGTTCGTCAATATTACCACAAGTATATATTGTGGAAAATGGAAAAGCAGTAATTAAAAAAATTGAAATTCTTGATAAAAGTAAAGATTATGTCGCGATTAAGTCAGGGTTGAATGAAGGAGATATAGTTATTACAAGTGGATTTATTAATTTGAGTAATGGCAAGAATATAGCTGTTAAGAATAATACAAAAGGTAAATAAAATGACAATTACTGAATTATCAATAAAAAGACCTACATTGATTATTGTTATATTTGGAGTGATGATAATTGCTGGTATATTTGCATATTTTCAATTAAGCTATGAACTTATGCCAGACTTTAGCCAGCCCGTACTTACAATTAAAACTATGTATCCGGGAGCTTCGCCTGAAGAAGTTGAAACTGCTGTTACTAAGAAAATTGAAAACGCCATGTCCAATTTGGACAAGGTAGATTTCATTGTATCCAAATCAATGAATAACGCTTCTGTTGTGATTGTTAACTTCAGATATGGTGTTGATATTAATTTTGCTATTCAGGATGCACAAAGATTTATTGAAAACATTAAGAAAGACTTACCGGATGACATTTTGCCTCCAAGTATGAGTAAACTATCTGTTAACGATTTACCAATTATACAGATAAGCGCTACTTCAAATATAGACGAATCTGAATTTTATATAAAAATGAGAGATAATTTCTTACCTGAAATTCAACAAATAAAAGGTGTGGCAGAGATTTCAGTTCTTGGAGCTGTAGAGAGAGAAATTCAAGTGAAGATTGATAAGGATAAATTGAAATTGTACAATCTGTCAATTCTTCAGGTTAGCGAAGCAATTAATCGCTCAAGCATGGAAATTCCAGCCGGAAAAATCAAGAGTACAAACGGGCAGATGACGGTTAAACTTAACGGAAAATTCAGTACAATTTATGATTTGAAAAATCAGATTATTGCCATGCCGGCACCTGGTCAGTATGTTTATTTGAAAGATATTGCAGATGTAAAAGATGGCTTTAAAGAAATCGCATCTGTAAGTAGATTTAATGGCAAGAACGGGCTGGGATTATTATTAAAAAAGCAACCTGATGCCAATGCTGTTGATGTTTCTGAATCCGTAGAAGCTAAATTGATTGAACTTGAGAAAAGAAACTCTGAAATAGGACTTCAATTTATAATTGCCGATAATAGTACAGACATTACAATCGAAGCTGTAGAAGCTGTCGTTACCGACTTAGGTTTAGCTGTATTATTAGTTTCTTTGGTTATGTTGTTATTCTTACATAGTTTAAGGAACTCACTGATTATTCTTGTTGCAATCCCCGCATCATTAATATCTGCATTTGCAACAATGTGGTTTTTGGATTATACCCTAAATTTGATGACATTATTAGCTATGTCCTTAATTATAGGTATTCTTGTTGATGATTCAATTGTTGTTTTAGAGAATATTCAGCGGTATTTAGATAAGGGACATAATAAAAAGGATGCCGCTCTCAAAGGAAGAGCTGAGATTGGTTTCTCTGCTTTGTCAATAACTTTAGTTGATGTTGTTGTGTTTTTACCAATCATATTTGTACAAGTATTTGTCGCCGACCTGCTTAAACAATTTTCAGTTATAGTTGTAGTTTCGACATTAATGAGTTTGTTTGTTAGCTTTACTCTCACACCTTGGTTAGCATCACGAATAGGCAAAAAAGAAGAACTGTTACCATCAAACTTTATAAATAAATTGCTAATTGGATTTGAGCATCAAATTGATGAGTTTACTAATTGGTACGGAGATGCACTAAAGTGGGTGTTAAATCATAAGTTAATTTTCTCGGGAATAATAATTCTACTTTTTGTGGCAACGGGATTGATTATGAAAATGGGAATAATGAGCACGGAACTTATTGCCACTGGTGACCAGGGTAAATTCTCGGTTAAATTGGAATATGATAAAAAAACATCTATTTCGCAGAATAATCTGGTAACAAATGAAATCGAAGATTTTATTCTTAGCCAAAAAGAAGTAAAAAGCGTATTCAGTAATGTTGGTGGACCAACAACAGGTATGGCAGCTCTCGGTATTGGTGAAGAACATAAATCTGAACTAACGGTAAACCTTACTAGTAAAAAAGAAAGGAAAAATGAGCCATCCAATAAATTTATGGTAAATTTAAGAGAAAATTTACAAGAGAAATTCCCCGGTATTGATTTTAAATTATCAGCAATAGGACTTGTAGCAAAACAAGCCCCGATAGAAATAACACTATCAGGTGCCAATTTGGACTTAGTTAAAAGTGAAGCTATTAGAATTAAAAATATGCTTCAAAATGTGCCAGGCGCCGATAACGTTTCACTATCGGTTCAGGAAGGTAATCCGGAGGTTCAAGTAAATTTGGACAGAGATAAAATGGCACGTTTCGGATTAAACACAGCACTCGTTGGAGCAACTCTCAGAAATGCTTTTACCGGAAATGATGATGCAGTAATGACTGATAATGGAATTGAATTCCCTATTAGAATATGGTTAGATAACTTTAATAGACAAAATATTGAAGATGTAAAGTCGCTTCTTATAACAAACCAGATGAGTAAATCTATAAGATTAGACCAATTCGCAGACGTTTATGAAACTAATTCACCGACATTATTAGAACGAAAAGACAGAATTTCTGCTGTCACAATTACAGCCGATGCGTTAGGTATAGGTTCAGGCACAGTAGCTAATACATTAATTGATTATCTGAAAAATGAGCCTGTCAAAGAAGGAGTTATAATTTCATGGGGTGGAGATATTAAAAGGCAAAATGACAGCTTCTCAGCATTATCAGTAGCATTGATAGCTTCATTTATATTAGTTTATCTTATTATGGTAGCACTTTATAATAGCTTCCTGTATCCTTTTGTAGTATTGTTCTCAATACCGGTTGCTGCAATCGGTGCATTTCTGGCACTTAATCTATCTATGTCAAATATGAGCTTATTCACAATATTGGGTTTGATTATGCTCTTGGGGCTGGTTGCGAAAAATGCAATTCTTATAGTTGACTTTACAAATCAATTGAAGGAAAAAGGAATGCATTACTCAGAAGCATTAATTATATCCGGAAAAACAAGATTACGTCCTATTATGATGACTACAATTTCAATGATTATTGGTATGTTGCCAATTGCACTGGCATCCGGCACTGCTTCTGAGTGGAAAAATGGTTTGGCGTGGGCAATTATTGGCGGACTTACAAGTTCAATGGTTTTGACTGTTTTCTTGGTTCCGGTTGTGTATTATTTTGTTGATTCGATAAAAGAGCGATTTGCACAAAATAAATTGATTATTGAAACTAAACAAATTAAAAACTTATAAATTTATCAAAAATGGAATATATTATCAAAAAATATTGTTTTCTTCATGTTTGTATGATTTTATTTATATTAATTGGTCAAATTGATGTTAATTCTAATGTAAATACAATATCTTTAACTGTCGTTGTGAGTGGACTTCGGAATTCTGATGGTGTTGTTGTATTTGGATTATATAATAGAAAAGACGCTTTTCCTGATGAAAATTATAAAAAATATTTCAGGAAAATCTCCGGTAAAATTAACAACAATACAGCTTCTGTAACATTCGAAAACCTATTGCCCGATACATATGCTGTAAATATATTGCATGACGAAGATAATGACGGTAGAATAAAGATGGGTTTCTTGCTTCCAAAGGAAGGTATAGGATTTTCAAATTTTAAATCAATCGGCTTATTAAATAAGCCCAATTTTAGTAAAGCATCATTCGAATTATTATCTGATTCAACGGTGAAAATTAAAATTATATATATGTAAAAATGAATTGTAAAATATTAAACATAAAGAATGAGATTACAAAGATATTAACTTTTCCAAACTTATTAAAAGTTACTATAATAATAATAATACTTTCTTTAAATTTTATCAGAACAGCTTCAATTAAAGCTCAGACTAATGATTCACTTGAAAAAATTGAATTACCCAAAAGAACAGATTCAATAAATAATAATGTTTCTATCGAAAAAAAATATTGGACAACCATGGCAGAAGTTTTAGGTACAAATGCAATTGTCTGGGTTTGGAGCCAATCTAATGATCACACTGGTGTTTATAAAATTGGTTTCAATTCAATAAGAAGAAATTTTGAAGAAGGCTTTACGTGGGATGATGATGGATTTTTGGGTAATCAGTTTTTGCACCCTTATCATGGTGCTGCATATTATACGGCTGCAAGGGCAAATGGATTTGATTTTTGGGAGGCAGCACCTTATGCTGTTATGGGTAGTCTTACTTGGGAGTTTTTGATGGAAGATCAAAGACCCTCATACAACGATATTGTAAATACTCCTATTACTGGTATAATCTTAGGTGAAATGTCATTCAGAGTTGCTCATCTAATAATTGATAATAGTTTAACTGGATTTGATAGAGTGATAAGAGAAACTGCTGCACTTATCATAAGCCCTATGAATGGATTTAATAGATTAATTAGAGGCGAGATGTGGTCAATAAAAAGTAATTCCGAGAAAGAACAATCAAAATTAACTTTTATGACTGGAGTAAATTTGTTCAATACTTTTTCAGAAAATCGAAATAATTTCGGTGTATTTGGCGTTCAAATGGATTACGGTAACAAATACTCGGTTGAAAACCATCTAAAACCCTTTGACTATTTCAACTTTTCTACAGAGTTTAATATTGCAAGTAGCGATTTAATATTTGCAATTTTTGCTAGTGGCGTTATATGGGATGATAGCTTTAAGATGCTCAGCAAATCAGGTGTTATTGGTATCTATAAAGAAATTGATTTGATTAGTTCAATCATTTATAATTTTACAGCCACAAGTATAACTGGTCAATTTATTTCCAAGGATAAAGTAACTGAATATCTTACTTTAGAAAGCTCTTTGGCAATATCTGCAATTTTGATAGGGGGTACTAATTCTGAATATTCTATTGAAGAAAAATTAAATTATAATATTGGTCCTGGTGCTGGTTGTAAGATTGGTTTAAATATCAATATTGATAGTTCTATTCAAATTCTCACACACTTCAGGAGATACTGGTTACATACTCTTAGTGGTCCTAAAAGTGATGAATTTATCGGAATTACTAAAATTGGAATAGGATATTTTATTTTTTCCAATTTCCAACTTGGTTCCGAATTGCTTTTTTACGACAGGTATGGTATCTATGATATTTATCCTGATATTAATATCTCAAATACTTCTATTAGGGTATTTTTAAAAATCTTTTGATTGCTATTTCGTTAACTCATCACTATTTAATCACATTAAAATGTCCTGGAAACCATTTGCCTGGTCATCCGAACAAAGAAATTCCGAAATTGCAATGCTCCAAAATCAGAATTTAGATATAGAAAAGAAAGAGTTCCTAAAGCAGATTGATTTACAAATAGACAGAGAAATTGCTGATTTACAAAAAGTGGAATCACTGCTCGCTCAGGACAAAATCATTCATGATTTGCAAAAAAGAATTATCAATGATAAATATACTCAGGTGCTCAACGGAACAGCGACAGTAAGCGAATATATTATTGAAATCAACTCGTTTCAGCAATATGAAATCAATTTGGCTCTGCATAAAATTATGCTCGAAAATGCAAAAAGTAATATTTTAATTAAATCAGGAAATTATAAGGGATTAAATAAATGAAAAATATCTTGTTATTTATGTTTGGCTTAACGTTAATTCTTTCCTCCTGCGCAGATGACAAAAGAGATGCAGATGCCTACGGTAACTTTGAGGCTGACGAAATTATCATTTCATCGGAAGTCCCTGGGAAAATTATTTCCATTTATGGAAATGAGGGGATGTCTATTGATTCAAATCAAGTCATAGCCCAGATTGATACAATCCAGCTTAATCTCAAGAAATTACAGCTTCAGGCTTCCATTAAAGCCGTACTGGCAAAAACGAAAGATATTGCTCCGCAAATCAATGTATTATTGGAACAGAAAAGTCAACTCGAAAGAGAAAAACGAAGATTTGAGAAACTTGTATCTGATTCAGCCGCTCCCTCGAAACAATTGGACGATATTAAAAGTCAGATTGCAGTGCTGGAAAAAAATGTCATTGCCACACAATCAACTCTATCAAAAGGAAACTCGGGAGTATTGAGCGAAGTTGAACCGCTGCGTATTCAAATTCTGCAGCTTGAAGATAATATTCAGAGGTCAACCATAAAATCACCGTCGCAAGGTACTATTTTGAAACAATATGCATATCAGGGAGAGCTTGCAAACGTGGGTAGAAGTTTATTTAAGATTGCAAAAATTGATTTTATAAATTTGAAAGCTTATATTGCCGGCTCGCAATTAAGTAATGTAAAACTTGGTCAGCAGGTAACTGTAAGAATTGATAATGGTGAAAAAGAGTATTACGAATATACCGGTTCTGTCAATTATATATCTCCAAAAGCAGAATTTACACCCAAAATTATTCAAACCAAGGAAGAAAGAGTAAATCTGGTTTATTCGATAAAAATTAAAGTAAAGAATGACGGTAAAATCAAAATTGGTATGCCCGGGGAAGTAATTTTTAAGAATTCCGGAAATTAAGATGGATTATTCAATCCTTATAAAAGATGTAACAAAAAAATATTCTGAATTGACAGCAATTGACAATTTAACTCTGAATATTGAAAAAGGTAAAATATTCGGATTGATTGGTCCTGATGGCAGCGGGAAAACTACTTTAATCAGGATGATTGCTTCACTTATTAAGCAGGGTTCCGGCAGTATTAATGTTGCAAATCTTGACAACATCAAAGATTACAAAGCTATAAGAAAAATTATCGGTTATATGCCCGGAAAATTCTCTTTATATCAGGATTTGACTGTAGAAGAAAATCTAAAGCTTTTTGCAACAATCTTCAATACAGATATTAAAACCAATTATCACCTGATTGAAGATATTTATTCTCATCTCGAACCGTTCAAAGACCGTCCTGCCGGGAAATTATCCGGTGGAATGAAGCAGAAGCTGGCTTTATCCTGCTCTCTCATTCACAAGCCTGAAATACTCCTTCTTGATGAACCGACTACAGGGGTTGACCCCGTCTCAAGAAGAGATTTATGGCAGATGCTGATTAAACTTAAGAATTTCGGAATTACAATTGTTGTTTCCACACCATATATGGATGAAGCCTCTCTTTGTGACGAGATTGCCCTGATGCAAACCGGCAGAGCATTATCTGTTAATACACCTCAGGAGATAATTGATAATTTTTCTAATAATATTTTCAGCATTTCAGGTCAATCAAATTATCTTCTGTTAAATGCATTGAAAAGTTTCAGCCCTGATTATTTAGTTTATCCTTTTGGTGAAACACTGCATTTAATCAGCCCGGAGAATAAATCTGACAAGGAAGGTTTGGAAAGTTATCTAAATTCGCAAAAATTTTTGGAATTCAAAATTGAACAGATAAAACCCACTATCGAAGACTGCTTTATAAATTTAATGAGTCGAAATACCGGAGCCGTAAATGATAAGTGATAATAAAGTTATATCGGTAGAAAATCTTACAAAGAAATTCGGTTCATTTACAGCCGTTAATTCAATATCATTTGATGTTCGGCAGGCTGAAATATTCGGATTTCTCGGAGCTAACGGAGCAGGAAAAACGACTGCAATGAAGATGCTCTGCGGTCTGCTTATGCCAACTTCAGGAAAAGCAAATATTGCAGGATTCGATATTTACAAACAAAGTGAAAAAATCAAGATGAATATCGGTTATATGAGTCAGAAATTTTCACTTTATGAAGATATGACTATCACCGAGAATATTAATTTCTATGCCGGAATCTACGGGCTGGACAAGAAAGAAATCAAAATCAGAATAGGGGAGATGCTTGAAAAATTGAAAATGACTGACATCAGAAATGAACTTTTGTCATCACTGCCGCTTGGCTGGAAACAAAAACTGGCTTTTTCAACGGCAGTAATTCACAGACCCAAAATTGTATTCCTCGATGAACCAACCGGAGGAGTTGACCCGATTACAAGGCGTGGCTTTTGGGAATTAATATATGAATATGCTTATGCCGGCTCTACTATTTTTGTAACAACTCATTATATGGACGAAGCAGAATACTGCAACAGGGTTTCGATGATGACTGAAGGAAGAATTGCAGCATTGGGCAGTCCTGCTGAACTGAAATCAAAATATAATGCAATTGATATGAATGAAGTATTTATCAAAATTGCTGAGGAGAAATCGCTATGAAGCAATTTTGGGCTTTTGTACATAAAGAATTTATTCATATCCGGCGTGATATACGGACTCTTATCATTTTGCTGTCTATGCCGGCAATTTTAATCATTCTGTTTGGTTTTGCAATTTCAAACGAAATCAAAAACGCACCTGTAGTAATTCTTGACAAATCCAAAGATGATGAAACAAGTAAAATCATTAATAAATTATTATCTTCAGGTTATTTTGAAGCTGTCGAAACAATTGAAAGCAATTCTGAGATTAATGATATATTCAAAAAAGGCAAGGTAAAATTAGCGATTGTATTCGAGCAGGATTTCAGCAATCATCTGAATAATGATAATGTCGCCAATATTCAGTTAATTTCAGATGCAACAGACCCAAATACTGCCAATACTTTAGTCAATTATGCCCAAGCTGTAATTTCAGGTTATATGGCAGAAAATTATCCTTCAGCCGGCAATTTCAATATTGATGTCAAAATGAGGTATAATCCCGAAATGAAGAGTTCATTTCTTTTTGTACCGGGGTTAATAACTATACTGATGATGCTTATTGCTGCAATGATGACTTCACTGTCACTCACGCGTGAGAGGGAGTTCGGCTCTATGGAACTGTTACTTGCATCACCGCTTAATCCGCTTCAAATCATTGTTGCAAAAGTTATTCCTTATCTGCTGATTGCATCAATTGATATAATTATTATTCTTGTCCTTGGCTATACAGTTTTTGGTGTTCATATAAAAGGTAGTCTGCTGCTGTTATTTTTTGAATCAACACTTTTTATCATTATGGCACTTTCTCTGGGAATACTAATTTCAACAATCGCAAAAAGCCAGCAGGTTGCGCTGATGATTTCACTTATGGGACTTATGCTCCCGACTATTCTGCTGTCGGATTTCATTTTTCCAATATCAAATATGCCCTGGTGGCTGCAGTTGATTTCGAACATCATTCCTCCGAGATGGTTTAATGTAATCATAAAATCTATAATGCTGAAAGGCTCCGGAATTGAACTTATCTGGAAAGAAACCCTGATAATAATTGGATTTACTTTACTGTTTCTCGGACTTAGCATTAAAAAATTCAAAGTGAGATTGGCATAATGAGAAATCTTTTAATTATCCTGAAAAAAGAATTTATACAAATATTCCGTGATAAAGTTATGGCAAGAATGATTCTTGCATTTCCGATTGTGCAGCTTCTGATACTGGCTAATGCTGCAACTTTCGAGATGAAGAATCTGAAGTTATATATTTTAGACCACGATAATTCTTCAATGTCTTCATCGCTGATAACTAAATTCAGCGGCAACAAATACTTTATTACTAAATCGGGTTTTGAAAGCCAGAAATTTGCAGAAGAACTACTTCAAAAAGGCTTAATTGATTTATATATCGAAATTCCGCCAAATCTTGAAAAAGACATCCTAAACAGAAGCGAAACGGGAATGCACATCACTCTTAATGCAATTGACGGTGCAAAAGCAGGTCTGGCAATGTTCTATGCGAATTCTGTCATCGCCGAATTTATTAGTGATTACAGTTTGCAGCGAGGAATGTTCAATCTGAGCAGCAGCAAAAGAATTAATGTGGAATATTCGCATTGGTTTAATCCCGAACTTGATTATATTACATTTATGGTTCCAGGAATACTTGCTTTACTCGTTTCGATGATTGGGCTGTTTTTATCATCAATCAATATAGTCCGCGAGAAAGAAATCGGAACAATCGAACAATTAAATGTTACTCCCATAAAAAAATACCAACTGCTTATCGGTAAACTTGCACCATTCTGGATAATCGGTATGTTTGAGCTTGGTTTCGGTCTTATTATAGCAAAATTAATTTATGACATTCCGTTTTTGGGAAGTCTTCCGCTGATGTTTGGTTTATCGGCTGTGTATATGACAGTTATTCTCGGAATCGGATTATTTATTTCGACTATCACGGAAACTCAGCAGCAGGCAATGTTTTTTACGTGGTTCTTTTCAGTTATTTTCATACTACTCAGCGGACTATTTACAGCAATTGAAAATATGCCGGAATGGGCACAAACTCTTACAAATTTCAATCCGATTAAATACTATATGCAGTCAATGAGAATGATAATGCTGAAAGGTTCCGGTTTCACGGATATTGCTCAAAACATCGGTTTATTGATTGTGTATTCCATAGCAATTAATACACTTGCAATAATGAATTACAGAAAGAGAGCGTGACATTATTATTTTGAGAAAATAAAAAGTAGTAAATCAAAATATTCTGAGACTTTTTTGATGTTGATGTGTCATTATAATTGACGAAGTTTGCAAAATAATAAAATGTTATTGGAAAATGTTATGAACATTAAATGGGTTTTAACGGTTACGGCAGCGATGCTGCTTTTCATTTCCGGCTTTGCAAAATCAGAGCCTGATGAGGTGCTTTGGAGAGATTCCAATACAATCTACTCATCAAGGCCAGCAGTTCACCCTAACGGGAATGTACTAATTGGTGACAGAGACGGTGATGTGATTGAGTTTAACGGACTAACAGGGGAAATAGTAAGACGAATACCAATTACAATACCTGATAAAGTTTACAGAATTGAAATATCGAAAGACGGTACAAGATTACTAATTATGGGAAAAGTTTTTGATTATATCACATTGAATGTGATAAAATCAGACTTGCAAAAGACTTCTATAAAGTTTTATCATCCCTATAACAATAAAATCATATATGTTAAAAACGGTTATGATGTAGCAATTATTGATTTTGAATTGGGAGAAATAAGTTCACATCATTTTCCACACACAATTACGGCTCACGAAGTTTCATTAGACGGGAGATTTTTAGCAATTGCCTGTAAAGATTTTATAGCAGAGCCCGGTAACCAAAATACTTTTCTTTATTTTTACAACCCACAAACAATGAAGTCTATAAAAGATTTGGAAAATACACCATCTACAGGCAGAATTATTGAGTTTCTTCAATTTTCTGAAAATTCCAAATATGTTGGATATGGACACGTCAGTGGTGGAGAACCAAAAGCTACTTTCTTCTCCTGTGATCCTCCCTACGCAAAAAAAGAATTTGGTGTACAAGGAATAGGATTTATTAAAGATGAATATGTTTTTCTTTCATCTTATTTTAATGAAAAGAGTTTAGGAATTATCTGGGATATTAATTCTGAAAAAGAAATCTATAGAACAGAATTATATTCTTCTCTTTTACCTTTATATAACAAAACTAACAATACATTAGTTCTTGATTATTTGTTTTTGGAAGATGCAAATCAAGTTGTCCGACAAATAACCTCTCTAAACTTAACCAAAATCCTTACGGGAGTAGGTGTTGATAACCAAAAAGAACATCAGTCAAATTTCACAACGGAATACCATAAAGGAATATTAATCATCAATAATTATGGGAGTATAACAGGTCTTATTAATATAGAAATAATTGATATTCAGGGTAATATTATGTATTCTACGGTTATTTCTACAAACACAAATAATAGTAGAATCGAAATTCCGGTTAATCTTGCCAAAAGTGTCTACATACTAAACCTACAAGACGGAAAACAGGAATATTCTCAAAAATTCATAGTAACTAAATGAGGCGCCAAAATGAGAATTATAATAATTTTCCTTCTCCCTCCATCATTTTCGAGTAGAATGATATAGAAAGAGAATAATTATCGATAATAATCAACCCTTCCGAAGGCAGTGAACTTTCGGAAGGGTTTTTAGTTTGTTTACTGATGTTCTTTGACAATTGGATTTGATTCTAAACTTGAGTTTTGAGCTTCTAAAAAGGATAAAAACATTACTTTTTCCCGTATTTTGTCTTCGGACTTGCTTTTTATATCTTCGGACTTGCTTTTTATATCTTCGGACTTGCTTTTTATATCTTCGGACTTGCTTTTTATATCTTCGGACTTGCTTTTTAAGTCTTCGGACTTGCTTTTTAAGTCTTCGGACTTGCTTTTTAAGTCTTCGGACTTGCTTTTTAGGTCTTCGGACTTGCTTTTTAGATCTTCCGTCTTGTTAGTTGAGTTGATTTTGGAATCAGAAAACTTTTTTTCAGCGTACTTTGAAGTTCGAACTTAATTCATTTAACTTAAAATATCTTTCATTAAGGTTTTAATCCATATGAAAAGTATAATGAACCTTATGAAAAGTATAATGAACCTTATGAAAAGCATAATGAACCTTATGAAAAGCATAATGAACCTTATGAAAAGCATAATGAACCTTATGAAAAGCATAATGAACCTTATCAAAACTCAGGAAACTTTATGAAATTGGCAGGAAACCTTATCAGAAAGTCAATGTGATTATACAACTACTCACAGATTTTGTTCAATTGAACTTCGAAGGCATTGAAACAAGTGTTTTTGAACTTCACGTAGTTTTTGAAGCACTTCAAAGACCGCGTGAAGTAGTTCAAAGACCACGTGAATAAGTTCAAAGACCACGTGAAGTAGTTCATAAGGTCCGTTAAATTCTTTGATGTTAATTTTGACACCTGATTGAACAGTCCGCTCCTACGGAGCTTAGTGTTATTTGAGGGAATGATATTTTTTCTACAAACATGGCATTCCTACGGAATTGGAAATCAAGTATCAGAATCACGGATTACACGGATTAAAGGATTTCACTGATTATAACAAATTCAAATCAATTTAATCATAACAATCAGGTACAATCAAAGGTTCAGACATTGTTTAAGGAGGAATTTGTCTCTTTTGGGCATTTACAGTCCGCTCCTACGGAGCTTAATGATATTTATGGGAATGATATTTTTTCTACAAACAGGGCATTCCTACGGAATTGGAAAGCAAATATCAGAATCACAGATTACACGGATTAAAGGATTTCATTGATTTAAATCCGTGGAATCAGTGTAATCTGTTAAATCCGTGATTCAGACATATTCCTAATCAATTTAATCTTAAAAATCAGCTAAATCAATGGTTCATACAAATGGGTGGTTGAAGGAAATGAAAATATAAATCACAGCCCCAAACTAATTATCTTAGTTTGGGGCTGAGTAATACTTTCATGATAGTTGTAATTTAAGCGGTTTTTTTCGAGCCGGAGAAAATGAGTTCGGGTTTAGCTTTATTATTGACAACATCTTCGGTAATCAATACCTTTTTGAGACCTGATAAATCAGGAATCTCGAACATAATGTCTATCATAACTTCTTCAACAATAGACCTTAAAGCTCTTGCTCCTGTTTTCCTTTTTTTAGCTTTTTCAACAATTGCTTTCAAAGCTTCATCAGAAAATTCGAGTTCGGCATTTTCGAGATGAATGAGTTTCTGGAATTGCTTAATTATCGCATTTTTAGGCTCGGTCAGGATTCTTAAATATGCTTCATCCGATAATTCTTCAAGCGATGCAGTAACCGGCAGTCTTCCGATTAACTCCGGTATGAAACCGAATTTAAGCAAATCGTCTGGTTCTGCCATTTTAAGCAGGTCAAGACTTTCTTCAATGTGAACGTGTTCTTCAGAATTAAAACCGATTGTTCCCTTCTTTAATCTTTGTGCAATTACCTTTTCCAAACCGACAAATGCACCCCCGCAAATAAACAGAATATCAGTTGTATCAATGTAAATAAGCGGCTGCTCGGGATGTTTTCTGCCACCTTTCGGAGGCACACCAGAACGGGTACCTTCCAGAATCTTGAGCAAAGCCTGCTGGACACCTTCACCTGATACATCACGAGTAATCGAAGAAGACTCCGATTTCCTGCCGATTTTATCAATTTCATCAATATAAATAATTCCACGCTGAGCCAGTTTGACATCATAATTAGCACTTTGCAGCAGATTAAGAAGAATTGACTCGACATCATCGCCCACATAACCTGCTTCGGTAATGGTTGTAGCATCAGCAATCGCAAATGGTACATTAAGCATTTTAGCAAGTGTTTTGGCTATCAGAGTTTTACCCGTACCGGTCGGACCGATGAACAGAATGTTACTTTTTTCCAAATCCACATCACCGTTAACCCGTGATTTATTATTTATACGTTTATAGTGGTTATAAACAGCAACAGAAATAATCCTTTTAGCAAAATCCTGCCCGATAACGTAATTATCAAGAAAACTTTTTATCTCACTCGGCTTTGGAAGTTTTTTAGTGCCAAAATCATCTTGAAGTGATTTAGCTTCAATACCACTGAGTAAATCCTTAGAGTTATCAATACAGAAATTGCAGATAAATACTTTATTAATTCCTTCAATTAATCCTTCAACCTGATGGGTGTTTCTGCCACAGAATGAACATCTTTCCAATATTTCTCTTTTTGCCATTATTATACTTTATCTTTAGTTTCATCATTTTTAACAACTTCAGGAAGACGCTCTAATATTTTATCCACAATACCATATTCAACTGCTTCACCGGCAGTCATGTATTTATCTCTATCGGCATCAATTTTGATTTGTTTAACTGATTTACCGGTATGCTTGGAAATAATATCATAAAGACTGTCACGCATTCTTAAAATCTCTTTAGTATAAATTTCAATATCGGCAGACTGTCCCTGAGTGCCTCCTGACGGCTGGTGCATAAGTATTCTTGAATTTGGCAGAGAAAATCTTTTCCCGGCTGTTCCGGCACAAAGCAGTACCTGAGCCATTGATGCTCCTAATCCAATACAAATAGTAGAAATATCATTTCTGACAAACTGCATTGTGTCATAAATCGCCAAACCCGCTGTGACACTGCCACCCGGTGAATTTATATAAAGATTGATATCTTTTTTCGGGTCTTCACTTGATAGAAACAGTAATTGAGCAATCACAAGATTTGCCATATAATCATCAATCGGCGAACCGATGAAAATTATATTCTCCTTAAGCAGACGTGAGTAGATATCATACGACCTTTCGCCTCTGCTGGTTTGTTCAATTACAATAGGAATCATTTGATTATTCATGTTTATTCTAATTAATTTTACAAATTTTATTAAGCATTAACGATTATGTTGATTATATATTAACCTTAATCATTTACTGCTGCAACTTTACTTCGGAAATTTATTCGGAATATTATGATGAGGTCCAATTAGACTTCTCTAATCAGAACTCTATAATCATAAATAACTAGTAAACTTATTTTCCGACTAAAGCAGTTATAACATCATCCGGTGCTTGAACTAATTCAACTAAAACTCCTTCTGAACAAAGGGGAAACTCCTCATTTCCTTTTGGATGAATGAAACATACATCGTAACCGGCTGCTCCTTTACGGATACCGCCCGGAGTGAATCTTACACCTTGCGATGTCAGCCATTCAACACATAATTTTAAATCATCAATCCATAATCCTATGTGATTGAGCTGAGGTTCGTGAACTTTTGGTTTCTTTTCGGGGTCCAAAGGCTGCATTATATCCACCTCGACGGCATAAGGTCCTTCACCGATACGGAGAATGTCTTCATCCACATTTTCCGAAGCACTTGAAAAGGAGTGGACTTTGCTCAATCCCATTATGTCAACCCAAAAATGTGATAATTTACCCTTGTCAAGCCCACCGACTGCAATCTGTTGAATTCCTAAAACTTTAAACGGTCTCATTATATATTTCTAATTATTTTAATAAAAAATGTAATTAATATCAATTCAAAATTAAGCATTTTCTTTGTAAAATTAATATTTATTGTGAAATTATAATTGATTTATGATAAAATTATGTCTGAAAAGTAACCATTTGAAATAATTTGAATAAAAATAAAAATAATTTAAAATAAGAAAAATCATTATGCGTTAATACATTAAATGTTTATACAAATAATGTGAATACATGAAATATGAAAATTGAAGACGAAATACAGCAATTTAAATTCAGCAATGAATATCATAAAATGGCAATAAATATTTTGTTTACCGGCAAATGGATTGAACAGCGTAATGCAGAGGTTCTGAAGCCTTTTAATATTTCGGGTCAGCAGTTTAATATCCTTCGTATACTGCGTGGTCAGCATCCATTGTGTGCGACAATGACAACGCTTCAGGACAGAATGTTGGATAAAATGTCAAATGCTTCGAGGCTGGTAGAAAAATTAAGAGTAAAAGGATTGGTTGACCGTAAAGAGAATGAAGTTGACAGAAGACAGGTCAGGGTAACAATAACCGATAAAGGTTTGAATATTTTAAAAGAGCTTGACCTATTAATTTCAGAAAGGGAGAATTCATATTCCGGAATTACATCTGAAGAAGCAATTATTTTGAGTGATTTATTGGATAAGTTAAGAAATTAGTTTTTATATTTTTTTTTTGGAGAATTACGATGATTAGATTTTTGGGAATAATGGCAGTAGCTTTCACAATATTTGCAGGAAGCTCATTAGCACAGGATTACAGAGTTGATACCGAGACAAGTTTGTTGAAATGGAAAGGTGAAAAAATCGGCAAACAGCATTATGGAACGATAGACATTAAAGACGGATATTTAACGAAAACGGGTGACAATTTTTCGGGTGAATTCAGAGTTGATATGACTACAATGAAAAATGACGATATTAAGGATGCTGAATATAATGCAAAATTAATCGGTCATTTGAAATCGGATGATTTCTTTTCAGTTGAAAAGCATAATACAACAACTTTTAAAATTAAAAGTATCAGTTCATACAAACCTAAAAAAGACCAATATGGAAATTATTGGGTGAAAGGTGATTTGACAATAAAAGGTATTACAAACGAAATTGGTTTTCCGGCTGAGTTGAAGTTTGATTCCAAAGGATTTACAGCCAAAGCAGATATTGTTATTGACAGGTCAAAATGGGATGTAAGATACGGTTCAGGCAGTTTCTTTGATAATCTGGGTGACAAAATGATTTCAGACGATATCAAATTCGAACTGTCGTTAGTCGGTAATGTTAGAAGTTTATAATTTTGTTAAATGGAGATAAAAATGTCAAATCTTGAATTATTGAAACCTTTCAGTTTAGGCGAAATGGAATTGAAGAATAGAGTGGTTATGGCGCCGATGACACGCAGCAGAGCATTTATTGATAATATACCTAATGAAAAGGCACCATTATATTACGAGCAGAGAGCTTCAGCAGGTTTGATTATTACAGAAGGTACCCAGGTTTCTCCAAGAGGAATCGGGTACCTCTGGACTCCGGGCATTTACACCGATGCACAAAAAGTTGAATGGAAAAAAGTTGTTAATACTGTTCATAAGAAGCATGGCAAGATTTTCTTACAGCTCTGGCACGTTGGTAGAATATCTCACAGCGACTTTCATAATGGTGAGAAACCTTTGGCACCTTCAGCAATTGCGGCTATTGGAAAAACTTATACACAAAACGGCTGGCAGCAATTTTCGCAGCCCAAAGAAATGTCAATCGAAGATATAAAAAATACTGTTGAAGACTTTAGGATTGGAGCTTCTAATGCTAAAGAATGCGGTTTCGACGGTGTTGATATACATGGTGCATTCGGTTATTTAATTGAACAGTTTTTATGCACAGGTTCCAACAAAAGAACCGATGAATATGGTGGAAATATTGAAAACAGGTCAAGATTTGCAATAGAAGTTATTGAAGCTGTCACAAGTGTCTGGGGTGATAATAAAGTCGGAATAAAATTATCTCCGAGCAATAGGTCTAATGATATTCAGGATGACAATCCTTCCGAGACTTACGGTTATTTGATTAATGAATTAAATAAGTATAAACTTGCATATATCCACTTGATGGAGCCACAGTCAGATGTCAGCCAACTGCCGAATTATTTGACAAAAGTTGCCGAGCATTTCAGAAAAATATATAAAGGTGTTATAATTAGTAATGTTAATCATACTAAAGAATCAGGTGAGAAATTTTTAAAAGACGGCATTGCTGATTTAATTTCTTATGCTTCTTTATTTATATCTAATCCGGATCTTCCTAATCGTTTTAAAAACGATTATCCACTTACTGTTCCAAACAAAAAAACTTATTACGGCGGTGGTGATGAAGGATACATTGATTATCCAGAGTATTCAGTTAATTGATATTTTCTAATTGGTTACAACAGCTACTTAAAACTTCTGAAGTTATTATATGACTTCAGAAGTTTTTTTATAAGTCACTTTTTGTTCTTCTTTTTCAACATCTTTTCATCATACATTTTTATCAGTGTTGCAATACCTTTCTCAATCCTTCTTAATCTTGTTTCTTCTTTTTTAGCTGAAGAAATCCATTCAACATACTCCCTGCGGTGTGTGAATGACATATTATGGAAAAATTCACTAATTTCGGGATATACATCCAATGCTTCCTGAATATCTTCAGGTACTTCAATTGTCCTTTCGTCTTTATCCTCACGAATTTTAACAAGTATAGTTTCTCCTGGTTTTATGCCGGTTTTTTCTCTATTCTCTTTTCTGAAAACAACAAATGAACAGTTATGACCCATTTTAGCAAGACTTGAGCGGTATTCAAAACCATTGACATTTATATAAACCTTTATCTGTCCTTTTTTGCCGAAACATTCTTCTGTATCGTACGGAAATTCAATTAATGTAGCATCCATATCGTCCATTTTCTTCAATTCAGTGGTAAATTCATATACTTTCAATTCAGGTTGTCCATATTCGTGAAAAATATTTAAATATAAAACGAATTAATCGTCAATAAGGTTTACTGATTTTTGGTTTGAAAAAACAACAAAAAGAATGACATCTGATTATAATTATAAATACTTGTTAGATATTGATTCTCCTGCTGATTTACGTCAGCTTCCAAAAGCCTCGCTTCCAGTGGTATGTGATGAAGTAAGGGAATTTTTAATTGATACGATAACTCAGGTTGGAGGTCATTTCGGTGCCGGGCTTGGTGTAGTCGAACTTACCGTTGCTCTGCATTATGTGTTCAATACTCCGACCGACAAAATTGTTTTTGATACCGGACATCAGGGTTATCCTCACAAAATCTTAACCGGAAGACGTGATTTACTTAATACTATTCGTCAGTACGGAGGTATTTCAGGCTTTTTGAAAAGAAGTGAAAGTGAGTATGATGCTTTTGGTGCCGGACATGCAAGTACAAGTATTTCCGCTGGTCTGGGAATGGCAACTGGAAGGGATATCCAAAAAAAAGATTTCAAGGTCGTTTCCGTAATAGGTGATGGTGCTATGACCGGCGGATTGGCTTATGAAGCAATGAATAATATCGGTGTCCAGAAAAGAGATATGATTGTTATACTTAATGATAATAATATTTCAATTGAACCCAATGTATCGGCTTTTTCAAATTATTTCAATGAATTTTTTGCATCGTCTGCTGTATATTCCCTGCGTAAGGGTATTTGGGAAATGGCAGGAAAAATGGATTCGCTTGGTGACAGGTTAAGAAAATTTGCTTCGAGACTTGAGGATGGTGTAAAAGCAATTATTACACCCGGTGCATTATTCGAATCTCTCGGATTTCAGTATTTCGGACCTATAAACGGAAATAATGTACTAAAACTTGTTCGAATGCTTACCTTAATCAAAGATATGAAAGGTCCTATTTTTCTCCATATTATAACCCAGAAGGGGAAAGGTTACGAACCTGCAGAAAAAGATGCAATGAATCTTCACGCAATTGGAAAGGTTGATAAATTGACAGGGCTGTCACTTGCTAAGATTCCTGAGAAGCCTGCTATTCAGACATACAGCGGTTTTTTCGGCGATGCTATGGTAGAAATTTGCAGAATGAACAGTAAAGTAGTTGGTATAACTGCAGCTATGGCTGATGGTACTGGACTTATAAAATTAGAAAAACACTTTCCCGACAGACTTTTTGATGTTGGAATAGCTGAAGGGCATGCTGTTACATTTGCTGCCGGCTTGGCATGTGAAGGAATAATTCCTGTATGTGCGATTTATTCCAGTTTTCTTCAGCGAGCTCTTGACCATCTTGTTCATGATTGTGCCATACAAGGTCTGCACGTCATTTTTGCACTTGATCGCGCCGGTCTAGTCGGTGCAGATGGTGCTACCCATCACGGGGTTCTTGACATAGCTTATTTACGTTCTGTGCAGCAACTTGTTTTTATGGCACCGAAGGATGAGCAGGAATTACGTGATATGCTATATTCAGCTGTGTTTGATTATACAAGCGGACCTGTGGCTATAAGATTCCCGAGAGGAAACGGAATAGGAATTCCAATAAAGCTGATGCGGTCAATCAAATTAGGAAAGGGCGAAATATTAAGACATGGTTCTGATGTAGCAATCATAGCATTAGGAACAATGGTTCAGACAGCCATGAAAGCAGCAGTTAAATTGGAATTAATAGGAATTTCTGCAGAAATTGTCAATCCAAGGTTTATTAAGCCTTTAGATACTGCATTGCTTGATGACCTATTCTCAAGATTCAGTAATATTATTACCATAGAAGACGGACAGAAATCAGGCGGGTTTGGCTCTGCCGTACTTGAATATGCTGCTGAAATTAAACACCATGATTCTGATATTTATATTATGGGAATACCGGATAAATTTATCCATCACGGCAGTCAGGAACAACTACATACCGAACTTGGACTTGATGCTGAAGGAATTGTTACAAAAGTTCTTGAAATAATTAAAATTGAAGAATATTCTTCAGTTTCAAAATAAATATTTTTTTAATCCGAAAATTATCCTTACTTTTGAATTCTTTTAAAATATGATTTAATCATAGATGATCTCGTAGCTCAGTTGGTAGAGCATTTGACTTTTAATCAAAGGGTCGCGCGTTCGAGCCGCGCCGAGATCACTCAACACACAAAAGGCTTTCCATCGGAAAGCCTTTTGTGTTATAAAAAAGATGGGTGAAAACTCACAATGAACTATTAAATACTCAATATTTCTTTTTCAATGAATTTCGAATTCATAAGCCTTGCTACTCCCATATAACTTGGGTTAAAGGATATAATGTCACCGACCTTATATCTGATTTCACCGCCTTCATTTTTATTTGTACCGAGGTCATAGACAGTGATATCCGAAGTTGTGCCGATAAAACTGATTTTTTCATCATCAGATTCGATATTTTCAACATTGACATCAAGAATTCCAATATCAACCAAAGCCTTGAAACTGGTTGTATTAAAATCCTGTATGCTGTTGTTATCATTGGTATGTCCGACATTGCCGTCACTAATAATCCCCTCGGGCAAGTAGTATTTTTCTTCAATTTCAACAATAGTTGCTTCAACACGAAAGGTGTCAGTATTTAAATTTCTGAATTTGTCATTATTTAATGGAGAAACTCCTAAAAATGCTGCTTCACCAATCCGAAAATGATTAATCAAAGTGGGTACTTTGCCTTGTTCGATTAATGGTAAAGTCATTGAAGTACCACCAGATATTAAATCAAGATTATGATTGAATTTAGCCTCAATTAATTGCTTATAAAGCGACAATTGAATTAATTTGTCAAATGTAGGCTCTATACCGTACATACAACCAAGATTTGTTCCGAGTCCCACCATTTCGATATTGCTCAAATGGAAAGCATTAGAATAAAATTCAATAACATTGTCGTGTAAAATGCCTTCCCGTAATTCACCCATCTCAATCATTATGATTGCTTTGTGAATTTTATTCTTCCGGCTTGCAATTTCATTCAAAGCAAGTAGTGTATCAATGGAAGTATTCATTGATATGTCAGCATATTCTATAACATCCTCCAGATAATTAAGAGCCGGGGGTTTGATGTACATTGTAATAACATCAGGATTGATTTCCTTAACAGCTTTCAAACTTGAAAGTCTTGAGTCTCCAATTGAATGTATATTTTCAATCAAAGGTGACTTAATTATCTGTTTCAAAACTTCCTTATCTCCGCATAATATTTTTGAGATAAGTGACCACTTTTTTTTATTTTCCATCATGAATTTATTGATTATATCAATATTTTCATTAATTCTCTTTGTATCAATGATTAACTTAGCCATATTTTTCTGTTCCAATATTCAAAATTATTTTTTGAATCTCATTTCTGCATATTTGGTTGAAAAGCCAATCCTTTCATATAGTCTTTTCGCCGGATTTTCGTACTCAACATGAAGTTTTAGGTCGCCTTCAGCTTCAGCTATTGCATATTCTATTATCTCTCTGCCGACGCCTTTACCGCGTGTGGATTCATGGACTGCAACATACACCAGAATATTTTCAGGTATATAACCGCTCATACCGGTATGGTTCATAATCAATGCTCCTATGAGTTTTGATGAGTCATCAAGATAAGCAAGAGCAAACCCTCCAAGCCCTCCGTTAATGCCAAATGCAAAATCGAGACATTTACTGATTGCATCTTTAGAATCTCCGAATTTATCGAGATGCTCATATAAGAAGTTAATGAATTCTTTTCTTGATATAATTTTTTCAAGGTCTGAATAACTTTGTGTTTTAATTATTCTCATAATGTTTCTCCATTTAATGTTGATTGTAAATTTGTAGTTAATTTATATAAAATTTGATAATATTTTATATAAAACTTGTATAAGACAGCACAGATTATTTATTATGGGAATGCCTTATAGGGTAAAAGAAGTAAGATTTTCAATAAATGAGGTACTGATTTTGATATAAGCAATTTAACAGATTGTAAAACAAAAATTATATTTGACAGTATAATGATTCTGTAATAATTGTTTAGAATCTTTGTAACATTTGATTTTATGTTTATGAGGTAGATCAATATTCATTAGTTATTTTATTTACAATTTAATATATTTTTGTACAAAATTGTTAAATACTACACAAAAACAATATGCAAAAGTACACATATATTATTGAACTACAAAATTTAAGGTGTTATTTCTCTCGAAGGGCATAAATCCGCTATTGCACATTCGCTGCATTTTGGTCTTCGTGCAATACATGTATTTCTTCCGTGATTAATAAAATAATGCGTAAAATTTACCCATAATTCTTTTGGGATTATTTTCATAAGTTTGTATTCAATTCTCACAGCGTCTGTAGTTTCCGTAAATCCGAGTTTGTTTGATATTCTAATAACATGAGTATCAACTACAATACAGGGTGTATTGAAACAATGCCCGAGGACTACATTCGCTGTTTTACGTCCAACACCGGGAAGAGTAAGTATATCGTTCATATTATCCGGTACTTTTCCATCAAAATCGTTAATAATCTTCTGACAGGCACCTCTGATATTTTTTGCTTTTGCTTTGTAAAATCCTGTTGAAAATATATCAAGCTCTAATTCCTCAACCGGAACTTTAAGATAATCATCGGGTGAATAATATTTATTGAAAAGCGATTGGGTAACGATATTTACTCTTGCGTCCGTGCATTGTGCCGACAAAATAGTCGCTACCAGCAGTTCGAAAGGATTTTGGTAATCAAGCTGGATTTTTACTTCCGGATATATTACAGAGAGTCTTGAAATGACATCTCCCATTCTGTCTTTTTCTGCTTTGATAGACTTTGGAAATTTAAGTGTCATATTATTTTGCTGATTTTATTACACAAGGAATCTTCACTATCGCGGTGATAAATATATGTAGGGTAATCAATTTTGGCAATTATTAGTCTGTTTTGAACAGCTTTATCAAAAAAACCGGTATCATCACCAAAATTAACATTCGGGAATCCTCCGATATTGATACCTGCGTATTTTTCAATAAAAAATGTCCCGCCTATAACACAATCTTTTAAATGTATTGATTTTTCATTATTGTTAATATCCGGTACAAACTCGCTGCCAATAATTTTTACTCCGCCATGAAGCAATTCCAATCCAGGGTGCTGCTGTAATATCCTTTGTCTTACTTCTAAATGTTCAGTAGAGTACTCATCGTCTGAGTCAAGAAAAGTTACGAAAATACCACCGGCTGCAAGCAGACCTGCATTTTTTGAGAAAGCTTGTTTTCGGTTGGAATGAAAGATATATCTGAACCTGCTGTCAGTATTACAATAACTTGCAGCTATTTCACCCGTGTTATCTTGTGAGCCGTCATCAACAATCAAACACTCCCAGTCCTGATTTGTCTGCGCTAAAATTGAGTTCAAAGCGCGATGCAAAATGTATGCTCTGTTATAACAAGTTACAACTATAGAAAAGAAAGGTATAATATTTTTATTGACACAAACCATGATTATTAGTATTTTAGTATAATATTATTTACAATTATTAAAGAACTTATATGGACCTGGCAAAATTTTGGACAACATGCTCCTCAAATTCAATTGTTTTGACTCTCGAACAATTAAAATCAATTGAACGATACCACGATGAACTAAAATATTGGAATGCCAAAGTCAATATGATTTCACGCAAAGATGAAGATAATATTTTGGAAAGACATATTCTTCATTCATTATCAATAGTCAAATATGTTGATTTCCGACCGAAAGATAAAATTATTGATGTTGGTACCGGTGGCGGTTTACCGGGAATTCCGGTCAAAATTGCATGTCCCGGAGTAGATATGCTGCTAATTGATTCGATTAATAAAAAAGTAAAAGTCGCCAAAATGCTTGCCCAGCATACAGGTTTAAGAAAAATCGAAGCAATGTGCATTAGAGCTGAGACGCTGGCAGAAGACCTCTTATACAGAAAAAAATTCGATTATGTATTATCCCGTGCTGTCGCAAAATTAGATATTATTGCAGAATGGACTTCAGGTTTACTCAAAAAAAATGGTACAATTTTACTTTTAAAAGGGGGAGACCTTACTGAAGAGATTGAAGCTGCCAGAATTAAATACCCTAATTTATCTGTTAAAGAAATTATGATTGATTTGGTTGGATTACCTTTTTTTCGTGAAGAGGGCAAGAAACTCCTGATTTGTAAATTCAATTGATATTGTAAATTTGCCGCCGGCTTGCCTGTAATGAATCAACTGCCGGTCAATAATTGTTTTTATAATGCGTTGTCCTAAAAGTCAGCCGTAAATTACGTAATTCAATTCATTCATATATTTAAATAATATCTAATTGTTAAAAATACAAATCATTTACAAAATCCATAACATAATTTGAAAATAATTTGCAAATATTAGGAATAGTTAAGTTTAAAATTACATCTTACTAAGTAGTTGAAAAATAATAAAATAGTTTAAAATATTTCTTTTTTTAATTAAAAATTATACATATTTTTGTAATTGTAGTTCGTTATTATGTGATAAAATTATCATAATAATGTGATTTGATAACATAAAAAGATAGAATTGTGAGGATTAAATGCCTAAAGTAATTGAAAACTACAATAAACTAAAAAGCATGCTTGACTTTGCCTCAACTGATGCCAAATCTCATGATAAGATTATAATTCAGGTTGGTTCTGCAACTTGTGAAAATGCTGCAGGTGCTGAAATTGTAAAAAATGAATTTATGAAACTTATTGCAGCATCAGGACGCAATGATATACTCATCAAGCAAACCGGCTGTACAGGCAGGTGTTCGCAGGAACCGATTGTCGGAGTATTTGCACCGAATCATTTTGCAGTAAAATACCAAAAAGTAACTGTTGAGAAAGTTGCAGAAATATTTCAGAAAAACATTCTCGGCGGGAAACCTGTACCCAGTTTAATGCTCGATAAACGTACAGATATTTTGTACGAACATGTAGTAACATTCTGCGAAACAAATTATGAAAAACGTCCTGACCATGTTGACCTTAGAGAACTGTTTATTTCAAAATTAATCAATCATGGTTTCCATTCGGATTCAGTGAGAGTATTGAGCGGCGGAAATATCGGTTTATCAAGGTTTGAAGATGATGATAAACATGCCTTAATGATTGTTTTTCCTGAAAATGTGATTTACCGTTACGAAACTGAAGAAGCAATGGATGAAATAATCACCACTCATTTGATTGGGAAAGAAATTTGTACAAAATATTTGGTACAAACCGAACAATTGACCGAAGATTATATGAGGTTCTACGGTGATGTGTCCTTTTTTAACAAACAATCAAGAATAACTCTGCGTAACTGCGGTATAATTGACCCTGAAAATCTTGCTGATTATATTCATGCACAGGGTTATAAAGCACTGGCGAATATTCTGGATAAATCAGACAGAAATGATGTTATTGACGAAATTACTAAATCAGGTCTCCGAGGTAGAGGCGGCGGTGGTTTTCCGACAGGTATCAAATGGAAAAACACAGCTACTATGAACCCCGACCCGATAAAGTATGTAATTTGTAATGCCGATGAGGGAGACCCGGGTGCATTTATGGACAGAAGCGCTTTGGAAGGCGACCCGTTTTCTATCATAGAGGGTATGACAATAGGGGCGTATGCAATGGGAGCAAGCAAAGGATATTTTTATATCAGAGCTGAGTACCCGTTAGCGATTGACAGAATTGAAAAAGCTCTCAAACTTGCAAGGGAAAATAATCTTCTGGGTGATAACATTTTAGGTTCGGATTTTAGTCTGGATTTAGAAATCAGACTTGGTGCAGGCGCTTTTGTCTGCGGTGAGGAAACTGCGTTGATTCACTCAATAGAGGGAAAACGCGGACAACCGCGAATTCGCCCTCCGTATCCATCTTTATCTGGTTTATGGGGGCATCCGACCAGTATTAATAACGTTGAAACATGGGCTAATGTACCTGCTATTATGCTATACGGTTCTGATTGGTTTAATCGGATAGGCACAAAAGGAAGTAAGGGAACAAAAGTATTTGCACTTGCCGGCAAAGTAAAGAATACCGGTTTAATTGAAGTACCGATGGGAACTACTTTAAGAGAGGTAATTTATGATATTGGGGGTGGTATTTTCGCTGACGGAAAACTTAAAGCTATCCAAACCGGCGGACCATCCGGCGGCTGTATTCCGGCTTCAAAGGTTGACACTCCGATTGATTATGAAACACTTAAAGAAATCGGTTCCATGATGGGTTCGGGCGGTATGATTGTTCTTGATGAAAAAGACTGTATGGTTAATACTGCAAAATTTTTCCTTGAATTTACCAAAGACGAATCCTGTGGAAAATGTCTGCCATGTCGTGAAGGTACATTCAGAATGCTCGAAATTCTTGAAAAAATATCAGACGGAAGAGCAGTAATAGAAGATTTAGACAAACTCGAACGATTGGGGAAAATTATTAAGACAACATCACTCTGCGGATTAGGGCAAACTGCTGCCAATCCGGTACTGAGTATGATGGCTAATTTCCGCGAAGAATTTGAGATACATATAAATGAGCATAGATGCCCGACACAGTCATGTAAGAAATTAATCAGTTACTTTATAATTGCCGACAAATGTACAGGATGTACTTTATGTGCAAGAAGATGCCCGGTATTTTGTATTACAGGCGGCAGAAAACAGATACACCAAATCGTTCAACAAGATTGTATCAAATGCGGTGAGTGTTATAATGCCTGTAAATTTGATGCAATTGAGAAAATATAAGGAAATGGAGATAATAAAATGAAATATATAAATGCAATAATTGATGATATAAATGTATCGGTTGAAGACGGTGTAACAATTATGGAAGCAGCAGACAGCATTAATGCGCATGTGCCGCGATTATGCTACCATCCGTTTTTGTCAACTGAAGGTTCATGCAGAATATGTTCGGTTAAGGTAGAAGGGATAAATAACATGCTTCCTGCATGTGCTACAAAATTACAGGAAGGAATGGTAATTACTACTAACTCGCCTGAAATCCGTGAAACACGAAGAGATTTAATTGAACTACTGCTGGATAACCATCCCCGTGCGTGCTTAACCTGTGAACGTGATGGCAACTGTGAATTGCAAAATCTATCCTATAAACTCGGTGTGCGTCACCGCGTATTTGAGGGAGCAAGAAAAAGATTTCCTATTGACAAATCAAATGTATCGGTTGTCCGCGATGCTGAAAAATGTATTCTTTGCAGAAGGTGTGTACGCGTATGTTCTGAAATTCAGGGTGTTCACAATCTCAGTCAAATGTTCAGAGGTGTAAACACTGTTGTTACTCCGGCTTTTCTTGCTCCGATGGATGAATCCGTTTGTATTAAATGCGGACAGTGCATAAATGTTTGCCCGACTGCTGCTTTTATTGAAAAAAATGAGACAGATGAAGTCTGGGAAGCATTGAAAAATCCTGATAAATTTGTTGTTGCTCAGATTGCTCCGGCTATCAGAGCCGCTATAGGAGAAGGGTGGGATATACCGCACGGAATACCTGTTACTGGAAAAACTGTTGCAGCGTTGCGAAGATTAGGATTTGATACTGTATTTGATACTGATTTTACTGCCGACCTGACTATTGTGGAAGAAAGTCATGAGTTTATTAACAGACTGAAAAGTGGTGAAGGGCTACCAATGATTACTTCATGCTCACCGGGTTGGATAAATTTTCTTGAACATTTCTACCCCGAGATGATTCCGAATGTTTCAACTTGTAAATCACCAATGCAGATGCTTTCGACACTTATAAAAACTTATTATGCCGAAAAGACCGGAAAAAATCCGAAAGATATTTATGTAGTTGCTGTTATGCCTTGCGTTGCCAAGAAATTTGAAGCAAAACGCCCCGAACACTTTTCGCCGGATGGATATCCTTATACTGATGCTGTGATTACGACCAGAGAACTTATTTGGATGATTAAATCTTACGGCATAGACTTTATAAATCTATCCGATGAAGATTTTGATTCACCGATGGGAATTGCCTCAGGAGCAGGAGATATATTCGGTTCGACAGGCGGAGTTATGGAAGCTGCATTACGTACCACGTATGAAAAATTGACAGGTGAAAAGATTGACAACCTGAATTTCACAGAAGTTAGAGCAGTCGAAGGTTTGAGAGAGGCAACCATTGACATACAAGGTACTTTAGTCAATATCGCTGTTGCAAACGGACTGAACAATGCCAAAATTATACTCGAAAAAGTTAAGAGCGGCGAAAAGCAATTTCATTTGATAGAAATTATGGCTTGTCCGGGCGGATGTGTTGCCGGAGGCGGGCAACCGCTTTCTCATGTTGAAAAATATATTTATCCGTTGGATAAAGAAGTTATCAAATTACGCCAAAAAGCATTGTATGATATTGACTCGGATAAAGCATTGCGAAAATCTCATGAGAATCCGGCAATCAAACAATTGTACAAAGAGTTTTTGGGTAAGACAGGCGGCAAGACATCTCATAAATTATTACATACAACATATCAGGCGAAATTACCAAGGGGGATAAAATAATGTGCTGCGAAATTAAATATACATTAGATAAAGATATTGTCGAATTTGCTTTAGAATCTCTGCAGAAAGAACATCCTGAATCTTATCTTATTGCTGTGCTTCACAAAGTTCAGAATCGTTACGGACATCTGTCTGAAATCCATCTTGATGAAGTTGCAAATCTATTGCAGGTACCGACGGCAAATGTTTATGGTGTTGCGACTTTTTATCATTATTTCAAACTCAAACCCCGCGGGAAATTTTCTGTTTCGGTATGTTTGGGAACTGCCTGTTTTGTTAAGGGGGCAGAATCCGTACTGAGTGCATTCAAGAGCGAACTTGGAATTGATATGGGTGAGACAACGAGTGACGGACTCTTTTCAATTGAGGGGACACGCTGTATCGGTGTATGTGCTTTAGCTCCGGTCGTTACAATTAATGACAAGGTATATAGTAATGTTACCCATAATCAGGTTTCACAGATATTGAACGAAATTAAATCCGAAGAAAAAGCTTCGGCATAAACTTTTATAGATATTTAAAGATAAAGCCTTTTGATAATCCGGGAGGCTTTTTTTTGCTTCAGCTTATGCAGTAACAAAGTTTTTATTCCGGTCATTCAATTTAAATGAAAGCAGTAATAATTTATCTTGGAATAATAAATATTATTTATTAGTTTAATACAGTTGAAAAAGTGAATTTGAAAAATAGATTTTGAAAAAGTTATATGTGGTTGAATTAAAATGAATAAGTTTTTGTTGTTAACAATGACATTAATGATTCTAATGTCAACTTTGTGTATTGCAGAAAGCGATACTGTGTGGGTTAAGAAAATCGGAACTGAAGTTAAGGCAGTAAAATTCAATCCTGACGGGCAGTTTATCTATGCGGCGGCTATCGGACGTAAGCCGATGAAATTAAGTACGGAGACAGGAGAAATACTAAAGGAATACGATGGAGTAACTTATGTTGATGTTAACGATAGAAGTAATCTTGACATTTCTAATGGCGGAAAATTTCTTTATAGTGGTGACGAAGGAAATACGATGTATGTCTGGGACACAGAAACAGGTGCTTTAATCCATACTTTAAATACAGAATATGAAGAAAAGGAAAAGCCTTATTACAAGTCAATTTCAGTTTCGGGTAAATATGTTGCGGCATTAGTTGCTTATCAAAAACTGATTGATGGTAATCTAACTTACACTACTGAAACTCATATTTGGGATGTAAACACACGTGAAAAAATAAAAATATTGGCATCTTTTGGAGGGCATACAATTAAATTTTCACCTGATGGTAAATATTTAGCTTTTGTAAAATCAGAAAATGGAACTATTTTCTTGAAAACAGAAACATGGGAAATTTATTATGATTTTATAGGACATGAAGTTTTTGATATATCATTTACAAACGATGCCTCTTTATTTGCATCATGTGGTTCAGGAGGGCATATTCGTATTTGGGATATACCGAATAAATCATTAAAAGATACAATAGTTGACTATGGTAATTTAGGAGCGGTTGCATTTGCTGGAAATGATTATGTTATTTTTCAGGGTTCAATGGGTATAAATCCCTTTTACACAAAAATTTGGGATACTAAAAGCAAGAATTTAATTAAATCAACATTGACTTACCCGCCAAAGGATATCGATGTGTTTAAGCAAAATGATATTTACTTTATAGCTGAAGCAATAGGTAATTATTCAATTTTACTACTTAAGTTTGACCCAAGTGTTGTTTCTGTACCTACAGAATCTGATTTCGATTTATCCGTAACACTTTCTTTAAATAATGCAACAAGCAGTTCGAACTTGATAATAAATTCAGATAAAGAAATGATTGTTTCTTTAGAAGTTTACGATATAAATTCAAAAACAATATTCACAAAACCTATACTAAATCTCAATATAGGGAGAAATGAAATAAATATCAAAACTGAGTTTTTGCCAGTCGGAGTTTACTTTTGCAGAATTAGTTCAAAAAATATTTTCAAAACATTTAAAATAATGTTGGAGAAATAAAATGAAAATACTTATTATTTTCCTTCTCCCTCCATCATTTTCGTGTAGAATGATATAGAAAGAAGTAATAATTATTGATAATAGCAACCCTTCCGAAGGCTGCAAAACTTCGGAAGGGTTTTTTTGTTTTCAGTTAACGATTTGCACTTGTTCTTTGAAATACGAATTATCAAATTTGATTTTCAATTATACTAAGAAATAGTATTTATACTCATTGAATTACTTAAAATGAGTACAGAAGTACTGCACTGAGTCATTGAAGCACTTCAAAGACCGCGTGAAGTAGTTCAAAGACCACGTGAAGTAGTTCAAAGACCGTGTGAAGCACTTCAAAGACCGCGTGAAGTAGTTCAAAGACCACGTGAAGTAGTTCAAAGACCGTGTGAAGTAGTTCAAAGACCGCGTGAAGTAGTTCAAAGCCTTCGTTAAAGAGTTCATAACGTCCGTTAAACTCTTCGATGTGTATTTTGACACCTGATTGAACAGTCCGCTCCTATGGAGCTTGATTATTTTTGTGGGCGTATTTATTTTTCTACAAACAGGGCATTCCTACAGAATTGGAAAGCAAATATCAGAATCACTGATTAAAGGATTACACTGATTTAAATCTGTTAAATCAGTGTAATCAGTCAAATCTGTTATTCAAAAAAATTGTAATATGTAAATTGCCCGAAAGTCAGGGTGGTTGATTTAAATCGGTGAGTATAAATATTTATACACTTCATGCCTGAATTATTTAGGCTCCCATTCTAATCCCTCGCAGGGGATATGATTTTTACTGACATGAACATCATATATCTGACAAGTCTGGGCGCCTTCATTAAAATGTCTGCATTTTCCGCAAAGTGTTTCTTCTTCAAGTTCTTTTATTCTATCATTAAATTTCTGATATTGACGGAATGCGGGAAAACCAACAAAAAACCATATAGCAAAAAATGCATACCACCAGTATTGTTGAAAATCATATCCGCGGGCAAAAAAAAGTGTAATTGCGATTACTATGAAAGAACGCAAAATTACTCCCCAAACAATAGAACCGGTAGTAACTGCCGGCTGGTCAGTAAGGTTATCTTCCGAGCCGCCTTCCCTAAACATCAGATAATCTAATATTTTGTCAAATCTCATTTTAATTTCTCTGTAATTTAATTTTGTTTACGTAATCAATCATTAAGTATTTTATAATCACAAGTTGTTTAGATATTGTAAATATTAATTAATACAACAATAAGCCGTAATAAATGACTAATTGAAATATGAAAAATAATATATACATTATCTAAACGTTTTTGCGACATAAACTATGAATTTATTAAAGTTTTAGTTTTTATTTTATGATATTGATAGAAAAAATATTAAAAAAACTATATTGGAGATATTTATGATGAAAAACGCAAGATTGTTACTTGTTAGTTCCTTATTAATTATGTTTTATGGTATTACTGCTTACGGGCAGGTACCGCCGACATTATATTCCCCTACCAACGGCAGCAATTGTGTCAATATATTGGCAGATATGGATTGGTCAGATGTTCCGAATGCTGTATCCTACAAACTTGAAATTTCGGACGACCCTGATTTTACAAATTTGATTGTAGATTTTGCAGGTTTAACCGAGACAAATATTACTGTAACACTTCCAAACTGGAATTCTTTATATTACTGGAGAGCCACTTCAGTTTTTGCTAATAATAATACCGGAGTTTCGGGTGTCTGGACTTTTACTACTAAATTTGTTCCGTTAGATTTAGTATATCCGGTAAATGACCAGCAATGCGCAGATACTTTGATAGGCTTTATCTGGAATAAAGCGGATGCAGAATTCTATACCTTGCAAGTTGCAAGCGATATTAATTTTGATACACTGGTTTACAATAAAAACAATTTGACCGATACCACAGTTAATGTAAAATTATCAAAATACAGTCAGAGTTATTTCTGGAGAGTTGCTTCGAAAAAAGGTTTATGCCAGACCGAATTTTCAACTATTTGGCATCTGGTAACAAAACACGCGCCTCCTGTCCAATTAAAACCTTTATCGGGAACTTTGGGCGGTGAACTTTTTGCAATTCCGCCATTTTCAGTAAATTTAATCTGGGATAAAATCAATATAAATGATTCTTATGATTTGCAGATTTCAAAGCGTGCTGATTTTTCTGATATTTACGATGAAAATTATAATTTCACAGATACAAACTACATTGTAACAATACCGACAGAATACGATTCTACATATTACTGGAGAGTCAGGTCAACAAGAAACGGTTGTACAAGTTACTGGTCTAATGCTTTTAGTTTTAAATCGCCTTATACAAAAACTACTTTAGTTGAACCGGTTCAGGGAGAGGTTTGTGTTACAATGAGAAATACTCCTTTTAAATGGACTATTCTTCAGGGAGTTTCGAAATACAGACTTCAGGTATCGGATACAATAAGTTTTAGCAGATTGTTAATTGATACTGCAAATATTCTTGACAGACAAATCAAGCTCAATCTTACAATGCCGTTGAAAACACATTATTGGAGAGTTAGGGGAGATGACAGCCGTAATACAGGTATCTGGTCTGATATACATAGTTTTGTTACTACCCAGCGTCCACCGGTTGTTATTTCACCATTAAACGGGACAATCGGTCTGCAAAAAAATATTGATTTCAATTGGGAAAGTTTCGGAACAAACGTATTGTATGAACTTGAAGTATATGCCGACAAGGAATTACAGGTTCGTTTGCTTGATACAGCCGGACTTGATACCAACAACTTCAATTTTACAGTACCAAATGATAATTCCGAATATTTTTGGCAGGTCAGAGTTTTTTCTGACGGATGTATAGGTGACTGGACTGCTATTAACACATTCAGAACACTAATTCCTTCTCCTGTGTTGTTAAAGCCTGCAGATAAATCAGTCAAAACAACTTTGTATCCTATTTATGAATGGGCTCCGGTCGTTGATGCTTTAACTTATGAAATCGAAATTTCTTCTGACAGTTTGTTTAAAAAGATATTTCTGACTGACCGCAATATTCAATCAGTTACATGGACTATGCCGGGCTTACAGTATGCCGAAATGACTAAATACTGGTGGAGAGTTCGTGCCAAGAACAATGATGGTAACAGTATGTGGTCTAATCCATTCACATTTACTACACGTGAACTTCCTGCTACAGCTCCGCTATTATTATCACCGGCTAATCATTCCGTTAAAATTGATATGAATCCGACATTAAAATGGCACCCGTCATTTAAAGCAGTAAGTTATGTTGTAACAGTAAGTGCTAATGATAACTTTACAGATATTTTTGTTACTCAGGGTACTGCAGATACAACTCTGGATGTTGTAGGACTCGAACGATTTACCACATATTGGTGGAAAGTTCAGGCAATTGGTTCAGAAGGACAGGGTGGAATTTCAACAATATTTAAATTCCGTACCAAGGATATTGCACCAGATAAATCAGTAGCTCTTATCAGCCCGCTTGACAATGTTATAAATCAGGATATCATTATGACATTCAAATGGAATTCTATTGAGAGAGTTCTTGCTTATCATCTTCAGATAGCCGACAATAATGATTTTGCAGAAAGTTCAATTGTGCAGGAACATCCAAGTGTTAAAGATACTATGAGAGTCGTTTCCGACCTTGAATATAACAAAACATATTACTGGAGAGTTGCAGGTTGGAATGAAGACGGTCAGGCAGGCTGGTCAGCAGTCAGACAATTCAAAACTTCGGTCAATGCTTCGGTTCGTGAAAATGATTTGAATATTAGTTCACTTGTGGTTTATCCGAATCCTGCCAAAGGTATTGCAAACTTTGTGATTAACGCAGCAAGTACTTCAACGGGCAGTCTCAGAATCGTAAATGTACTCGGTATGGAATTAATCAGGATGGATAATGTTGAGCTTAATAACGGTGAAAACATTATTAGTGTTGATTTACATATCCTTCAAACCGGAATGTATATTTATTCTTACGAAACTGCAACCGGTATAACTACAGGAAAGATTGTAATAGAATAAATTCCATCAGTAATTTATTTTCTTTTAAAAGCTCTTTATTGAAAAATAGAGAGTTTTTTTTTGGTTTGCACTTTATGGGAAGTAACTAAGTCTAAGTCTGATGCTTTAAATTTAAATGAAAGCAGTAATAATTTGATTTGGAATTATAAACAATTTTTGTTAGTTTAATATCGGTTTATGAATGACTTTTGAAAATAGTTTTTTGATAATAAAATATAAGAATGATTGATTATGAAAAAGTTTTTGGTTCTATTAGGTGCAATTTTAATAGTGCAGACAATTTCTTTAAAAGCAGATGAAGAAGATATTATTTGGATGAAAGAAACTCATTATAATTATTATGTAGAGTTTTCTCCAAACAGTAATTTACTTCTAACATTGGGTAATCATCCAGATAGTCAAAACAGGAAAGGTGTTATTATTTTTAATACCGAAGGAGATACAGTTAAGGTAATTTATAATTCTGAAGGGCTTAATTTAAATATGCTTGAAGGAATTTTTGATGCACATTTCAGTCGCGACGGACAATTTTTAATTCTTATGTGGGATTACGGCAGTATGCCGTATCATAGAATGGAGATATACAGCACTACAACATGGGAACGTATTAAAGTAATTGATATGCCAGGTGTATTAAATGAGCAATATTCGTCACAAATAGTAATTTCACCGGATAACAGGACAATTGTAGGAATAATTTCAAGGGGATTTTATTTTTATAATGTCGAGAGCGGAGAATTAATAAAACATGCAGAGAATGTTGCAGAAGGCAAAAATGTATCTGCCTACAATGCAGTTTATTCCAAAGATGGCAGATATATATATTTTACAACTTCAGAAGGGAAACTCAGATTCCTGAATACTTCAACTTATCAGGTAGATTATACTTATGATGCAGGTTACGGCAATCTTGCAATAAGCAAAGACGGAAACATGATTGCCTTTAAAACAGGTTTAAGCGGTCAGGCAGTTCAGATAATGAATCCCGCATCAAAAGAAATAATACGCACAATACCGGGAAGTGCTACAGGAGTTAGTGGAATTGCATTTTCAAACAATGATAATTATTTAGGTGTATCTTATCAATATGCAACAGTTATGAATATATATAATATTCAATCAAGTGTAATTTCCAAAGATTTTACTAACACTTCATTTGGAACTTTAAGTTTCTCTAATGATGATAAATATATAATTACACACGCTGCGCAATATCTAATTTTATTATCAAATAATATAACATCGGTAAATGATGATAAAGATAATACTGAATTTAATGTTTTATACCCAAATCCAACAACTAATACGGTTAATGTTAAATTTAAACTTAATTTACCTGCATTTACAAAGATTATTGTTTATGATAATACTGGTCGTGAAGTTAAAAGTGTTTTTCAAGGTCATTTAGACTATGGAGAACAAAATATAAAAGCTGATATATGGGATTTAAGAGCCGGTAATTACTTTTTATGAGTTAACTCAATCGGTACTGATATTACTTTCAAACTTATTATAAATAGGTAAGTGCAAAATGAAAACTATAATTCTATACTTCCCCCTCCATCATTTTCGAGTAGAATGATATAGAAAGAAGTAAATTATTATTGATAATAATCAACCCTTCCGAAGGTAGCGAAACTTTCGGAAGGTTTTTTTTGTTTTTAGATAGCGATTTGCACTTGTTCTTTGAAGTTCTAATTTAATACATTTTATTTTCAATGTCGTTCATTAAGGTTTTAATCTATTTGAAAAGTGTAACAGACTATATGAAGAGTGTAACAGACTATATGAAAAGTGTAACAGACTATATGAAAAGTACAACAGACTATATGAAAAGTACAACAGACTATATGAAAAGTGTAACAGACTATATGAAAAGTACAACAGACTATATGAAAAGTGTAACAGACTATA
>JAVSMQ010000001.1:4244102-4310161 GCA_032027125.1 Kapaibacterium sp. (SeqCode) | reverse complement strand
TATATGAAAAGTACAACAGACTATATGAAAAGTGTAACAGACTATATGAAAAGTACAACAGACTATATGAAAAGTGTAACAGACTATATGAAAAGTGTAACAGACTATATGAAAAGTGTAATGAACCTTATGAAAAGCATAATGAACCTTATGAAAAGTATAATTTACCTTATGAAAAGTATAATAAACCTTATGAAAAGTATAATTTACCTTATGAAAAGTATAATTTACCTTAGGAAAAGCTCAGGAAAGTATAATAAAAAACAAATCCACCTCCGTCACTCCGTGACACCTCCGCCGGCGGAGGACATAAAACAAATTCATTTTGTCTGAATCACTGATTACACGGATTAAAGGATTTCACGGATTTAAATAAATAGAACTAAAAAACCTTCCGAAGGTTGACAACCTTCGGAAGGTTAGATATGACAACGTTAACTTTATCAGAATCACGGATTACACGGATTAATGGATTTCACTGATTATAAATCCGTGGAATCAGCGTAATCTGTTAAATCCTTGATTCTGACATAATTCCAATCAATCTAATCATAATAATCAGGTACAATCAAACGTTCAGCAAATTTCAAAGGGAAGTGTCACGGAGAATATTATAAATAAAAGAGCCTTCGAAATATATAATACTTCGAAGGCTCCATATTAATTGATTCACAATAAGTTATTGTTTCATTAATTTCTTGACAATTATATCATTGCCGGAGTCGAGGACAAGCATATAAACGCCTGCTGAAAGACTGTTCATATCAATACTTAAGTCCAAATCGTAACCTGTTGACAGCACTTTCCTGTACAACTCATTTCCAAGTAAATCAAGTATTTTGACAGTAACAAGATTTTGAGATTCAGCAAATGCTGCTGTAATTTCAACGTTACTTTCAACAGGATTTGGATTAGCAAACAAGAAAGAGTTGTTATTCAAACCGGTCGCAATATCTCCTGATTCTTTTCTCGCTGCAACGTAAACAGTCAGACGTCTTGAAATACTTGCACACGCTGTTTGGTCATTGGCATAGACAGTCAATACATTGCCGCCGACAGGAGGTATATAATTTGTCGGGTCAGGAATCGGAGTTCCATCTCTTTTGAACCAACTTGTTGTATAAGGCGGAGTGCCTCCTGTGATAGAAATAATGCTGTTCAGATCCAAAACTGTATTTTTGGGATGTCTGTACAAAGATGGAGCAGTGATATAAGGCGGCTGAATTATAAATACTGTAAGAGTACCATAAACCATTTCGCCGGTAATATTATCAAATACAGTTAAAGTGAAAATCAAGGTGAAGTTAATTACAGCAACCGGATTTTGAATATTCGGGTCGCTTAGCACTTCTGCCGGATGCCAGAAAATTGAATAATCCCCCGAACCGCCCTGAATCATATCCATAGTTCCGAGTATAAACGGTACACCCTGACATTCATATTGATTCTCAAGATTCAGCGTTAATGCACTTGCGTCGGTTAAAGTGAATTTTCTTGGAGGGGAGAAGCTGCAATATTCATCACCATCCCACATCCGAACTCTCCACCAGTATGAAGTCATAGCATAAGCGGAACTTGTATAATTATAAGTTGTGTTTACGGTTGTATTTGTGTGGAAAATGGTGCTGAAATCCTCAAAAGCACTAATTTGAATTTGATAATGTGACGCACCCTGAGCAGGAAGCCATGAATAATCTATTGACTGGGGACTTGAAAAAACAATTTGTGCATTATTGAGCGGTGCAGTCAAAATTACAACAGGACAGTCTTCTTCAACAGTTGACTGAGCCTCATTACTGTACCCGCTGTAATTTGGACGTGTATCAAAAGCTTTCAATGCAAAGAAATAAACTTTAGTTGGGTCTAAACCATTTAAAGTAAAAGTAGTCAGATTGCCGATATTAATTGGAGACGGACCTTCATCGGCATCCATACCGTCATAAGGTGCTCCCGAACCATCGCTGTCATAAAACAGTTGATAGCCGAAGAGGTCAGGTTCGCTATTAGGATTCCATGAAAGTACAATAGTACCGTTTGCCGATGAGACTACCTGCAAACCTGTAGGAGCAGCAGGAGGAATGATATCGGGTATATTAATCTGCCGTGAAACATTCTTTTCATCTGCATTTGATGCATCGAATCTCATAGAATATTTTAAAAATCCTGAAGCAAGACCATTGGCTTTCAATTTCCAGGTTACGACTGCAGATTGTCTGCCCGCGATATTGCCGACATTTATAAGCATTGGATTGCTTGACGGGTCTAATTCAAGTCCGGTAGGCAGTGTCAGCATTTCAGCAACCACATCAGTAGCAGCTACAGTTCCGTTATTGAATATTACCGCTTCAACAGTAAATGGATTAGGAGCCAAAACGTTATTAACTAAATCCAAAGCAAATGGAGCGTTAATTTGAATTGATAGAGGAGGCAGTAAATCATTATTTGGTATTAAAGCTCTGCCGGCTTTGTTATTTGACTCATTTGATTCCTGAATTGTTCCAAGCGGGTCAATGACAACAAATATATACTGTCCGTCGGCATCTTCAGGAACTGTCCAATTAACTGACACAACAGCATTTGAATTTGGATTTATAGTAGGTATTAACTGGTCAGGTCCAATCTGAATACCATTCATGGATGGGTCGCCAAGATAAAATCTAACCAAAACACTGTTTGCAACTACCTGAGACAAGTTGTTGATTTTTGCTGATAATACAATTCCGGCGTTTTCAACAACAGGGTCCGGATTAAACATTATATCAGGAGTAGAAATGGATAAATCTGTCAAAGTTGTCGAATAGTTTAACGGCATAAAATCAGCACCTGCGGTTCCGGAATTACTTATAACACAAGTTACATTTTTTGTACTTTCCACTTTGTAAACAGCTTTAACTGAAGTAAAGGAAAAACCTTCACCCTGGTTTAATGTGTTATCATACACAACCTGATTATTATCCATTCGGGTAATCTTTACATTATTCCCGTCTTCATAAGAAAAAACATCAAAGCGGTTTGCAATAGTCGGTACATAGAATAATGTACCTATTCCAAAGCCGTCTCTGTCAACAGCGCACATCATATAAGCATAGCAGCAGGTCCATCCTGCATAAGGATGATTGCCGACAGTAACATTTTTATCTGTTTCAACAGAAAAGTAAATTTGCTGATTTGTCGGTATTGCATGAACTTGTCCTTCATTCAACACACCCTGAAAAATTAAGGCATTAGTCTGCAGGTTCTTAATTGTTACATTTGTATTATTATGATATGCAGTTACAATTATGCCGTTTGCCCAGCCCCCGACTGTTCCAACATAGCTGTAAAACTTTGTACCGCTGAATGAACCATTACTTGACGGTATCATATACCCCTGGTCATTGTAAGTTAAAGCTGCAACCGGTTTATTTGCAAGTACCTGCAAAAAGACATTATGACCGTTATATTCATACCACTCTCCTTCATTCAGCAGACCGGCAGAAATTGTTACACCTGTTGTTAGATTTTTAAGTGTATATTCAGTTCCGTCCTGATAAGCAAAAATCAGGAACTTGTCAGTAGAAAATTGAGTCGGCATATAAGTATTTAACTTTGTGGACAGAGCATACCCATTTTCGTTTACTGCATAGTATCCAAGAACATATTCTGAGATTGGATCTCCCACAAGCACAGAATAGGATTTATTCCCCTCAACTCTGTAAATACCCTGCGGCAATGTAGTATTATGATACTCATCCAAACCTATAGTATATGAATCTACAAGTACGTTAGCACTATTATAAATTTCAATCGAAGTATTTGTAAAATATGAAAATACAACGATATCCGAGAATGTAAATACAGTAGTAGCATAAGGATTTGCAGCTTGTAACTGCTCTCCGTCTTTTTGACTGCCCTTAATATTGGGGACAGTATATTTCCCCAAAGGCATCGTTTCGACTCTTGATGCTCCATCAGGCGCACCGGGAAGATTAGTACTTTGACTGAAAACAGAAAATGTTGCTGTAATCATCAAAATAAAGAAAATGTGGAAAACTTTTATCATAACATTACTCCAAAAAAATAATTTAACAATCAATTAGTAAAAGCTAATCATCTAAAGAGTATAAAATAACAATAATAATAGCGGTTGCAAAAACTTATATTCTGACTAATAAGATTAATTTTATTGTATCATTAAATTACTTAGAAGATTAGACAATTGTATCAAAAATTTGTGGATATTATTGATTTATATACAATTAATTAATTAAGTTTTTAGAAGAAAAATTAAATCAAAAAAATGAAACATCAAAAAATGTTATACTTTTCTTTTGTTTATTTTCTCAGAAATAACTTCTAAGATATTTAAAAATGCTTCCAATTTAAATAGTTTACCGACTGTTAAATAAACTGTCAGACTTATAATTAAATTGAAAATAATTTTAAATAAATGCGATAAATCGTTGAAATAATAGTTGGATATGAAATTAATTCCATATATAATTCCGGCAAGAGCAATATATGGCAGCAGAGTTTTAATCTGTTTTAAAATTGGAAAATCAATTTCTTTATATGAAATTACAAATCCGATTAAAGTAAATATAATTGAAACGAACAATTGGCCCAAAACAATTAATTCAATCGAACTAATTGTCAATACTATAACAATAGTCTGAATTATTCTTTTAACAATCTCAATATACATATATTGTCTTGATTTGCCTCTTGCAATTAAAATGTTGCCGATTGTCATAAAAATCGGAAGGAACATCCCTTCAATACATAAAATTTGAAAAAACGGTACTGCTGAAATCCATTTATCAGTAAAAAGCAGTACGAACATAGCTTCACCGTTTGCAGATAAGAAAGCCAAAACGCTGAAGTTAATAAATCCTGTCATTATCAAAACTTTATAAAGAGCAGAACGTAAAGATTCCTTGTCATCCTGAAGATTACTGAAAACAGGCAGCATTACTTTATTGAGTGTATAAGTCATTTGTAATGGGAAAATTTCTGCAGTTTGTTTTGCTCTCATATAATAAGCCAATCTTTCAGCCCTAAATATTTTACCTATTATTGCATAGTATATTTCTAAATATACTGCATTTACGGCATTAATTATGAGAAGTGGATTTGAGAACTTATACAGACTTTTAAACGATTCTAACGAAAATCTGAAACCGTGTGACCAGCCTCCTAATATCCAGAGTTGCAAGGTATTTGCAAGATTCTGAGTTATTTGAATAAATACCAGAGCCCAAAGCCCCCAACCTAAGTAAGCCATCCAAATAGCTACAACGCCGGCAAGTATGAGACTTGTTATATTAATTCTTGCCCATCTTTTATAATTTAGAGTTCGGCTGATAATTGCCTGCTGAACAATACCAAAACCTGCAACTAATGAGTTTAATCCAAATACCCTTAAGGTTAGAGTTATTACAGGTTCATTGTAAAAATCTGCAATGAAAGGGGCTGATATAAAAACTAACAGATAAAAAATTATTGATATTAAAATATTAACTATTAAAATAGTAGAATAATCGCTGTCGGACGGTTCACGTTTTTGAACAATTGCAGCAGATAAACCACTGTCGGCTAGAACATTCCCCATAACAAAGAATATTGTTATCATGCCGATTATTCCATAATCTACCGGCGGAATTAATCTGACTAACACCAAACCAATAAGGAAGTGCAGGATGTAACTTCCTCCATTTTCTGTCATACTCCAGAAAAATCCGCTTATAGCCTTACTTTTGATGTGAGCTTTGTCGTTCAAAGATTGTATTTACCGAAATTTTGTAATACTTTCAAATAAGTTAATTATTCAAAAATAACAAAAATGCCCGATTAAAAAAGAATTATGTGGAAATCTTATGTTTTGTTATTCCAATAAATCATATTATATTGCATAGATTTGTTTTTCATCTAAATAAATTCTTTCAAAAGTATTAAATAATGCAAGAAATAGTATATCATACAAATTATCTCCAAGAAGATAATTACTGGTGGTTCATAGCCCGCAACGAGATTTTAAAAAATACGGTTAAAACTTTCTGTTCTTTAGACAAAAAGTTTAACTTGCTTGATGTCGGCTGCGGCACAGGTGGATTTGCCTCCCTGCTGAAGGATGAATGTAATGTAATAGGAATTGATACATCTGATATTGCTTTATCGTATTCAAAAAAAAGGGGTATCAAAAACCTTCACAATTGTTTATTAAAGGATTTCGACAAGACCCAATACGGCAGGATAGACGCTATAACTATGCTTGATGTTATTGAGCATATCGAAGATGATTATTCTGTTGTTAAGGATGCCTTTTCAGTGCTTGATTCAGGTTCGTATATGATTGCATCGGTTCCTGCTTATCAGTGGCTGTGGAGCCGCCATGATGAAATTCACATGCACTATCGGCGATATACAATCAGTCAGATTCGGGATGTATTTAAAGCCGCCGGATTCAAAATAATATATTCTTCACATTTTAATTCAATCCTTTTTTTTCCTGCTGTTATTAAGAGATTTGTTGATAAAATCACAGGAGGAGATAAAAAGAATGATAATCCTATTGACGAAGTACCGAACTTTGTAAATTCTTTGTTTACAAAAATTTTCGGATTGGAGAAAAACTGGATTCCAAAGATATCGATACCTTTTGGAATATCAATTGTCATAGTTGCAAAAAAAATATAATTATTAGTTATAAAATATGAAAGAATTTAAAAAACAAACAGTTATGAGTCAAAAGCAAATTACAATTAAGGAACAAAACGTCTGGATTTTTGTTGCCTTATTTGCTTTTACTACTCTGATTTATTTTTCCGGACAATTATTCGGAAATACTTTTTTCTGGGAAGATTTTCTGGAGTATGTTTACCCGGTTCAGACTTATGCTGCTTATGCGGCAAGCGAAGGCACAATTCCATTTTGGAATCCGTACATTTTCAGCGGAATGCCTTTCATCGCCGATATTCAGGTAGGATTTTTCTATCCTTTTAACCGGCTGTTGACATTTTTCCTTGATTCCAATGGTCATCTGTCTGTTTGGGGATTGCAGTTTATGGTAATAATTCACTTTTTGATTGCTCAATTATCATTCTTCTTTCTAATGAGAAGTAAAAATGTAAGCCAGTTGGGTAGTGCAATCGGTGCAATTGCTTATTCATTTTCTATGATGATGGTTTTTCATGTAATCCATCCAATGATGATTTATCATCTCGCCTGGTTTCCTTTAGTATTTATGCTTTTCTTAAAAGCACTTGACATAGGTGATTACCGGTATGGAATTGGTGCAGGATTGATTTTGGGTACTTCAATGCTTGCCGGACATCCGCAAACAACACTTTATGAAGCTTTCTTTCTTGGAGTTTATTACCTTTGGCATTTGGGTAACAATCTGAAAATTATTGATAAAAAGAAACTTACGTTATCACTTGTTTCAGGTGCGGTTACTTTTATTGTTGCTGTTGGTGTTTTTCAGATTCAGTTCCTGACTTCGAGGGAACTTGCCGACCTGTCATTAAGAGCTGATATTTCTGTTGAGAAAAGTGCTAAAGGGTCACTTGAATTCAAACAAATTACCAATTTTGTAAATCCGCATCAATTTGGAAAGATGTCCGGTGACCAAAATGTTCCTAATACATTTACCCTGACAACCTCTGAAGGAGTTCAGGCAGATTATTTTTATTACTGGGAAACAGCATTTTATTTTGGAATTATTGCTTTACTGCTGGGTATAACCGGTGTGTTTGTAACTATCAAAAGCAGGTTTACACAATTCCTGCTTATGATGATTATTTTTGGATTATTATATGCACTCGGGTCCAACTTTTTCTTACATGGATTAATGGATAATCTGCCGTTTTTCGGGCAATTCAGAATTCCTTCAAGAATGATGCTTTATGTTATTTTCGGTACAAGTATATTAGCAGGAATTGGATTTGATTCAATTCTTTCATTAAAATATAATGAGATTAACAAGCCGGTTTATATATCGTCCGGAATTGTGATTTTACTTGTTTTGATTTCACTTTTTGGTGGATTTGGAGGTAGTGATTCTCTAAACTCATCATTAATGGCATTATTATTTTCTTTTATAGGCATTTCATTAATAATTGCATTAGGTGTTAAAAAATTGGGCTACTATTTATCGGGCATCCTAATGATAATTGTATTGTTCATTGATTTGTATCTTGCCGGCGGTAGTTTTAGTGATTCTAAAGAAGACCCTGCCGGAGCATACCAAATTGATTCAAAAATGCTGAGTTCATTCAAATCTGATTATCCTGGAAACATTTTCAGAGTTAATACACGCTCATACAGTCCGCCTTTTATGGCAACAAAACGTAATCAGGGGATGGTTGACAGATTTATGAGCACTGAGGGTTATAATCCGTTAGTACTTCAAAGGGTTAATCCTGCACTTGGAACTAATGACAGTATCTATGATTTATTGAATGTGAAGTATATACTTAAAATCAATCCGCAGACAAATCAACCCTATTTTGAAGAAAATTTCGACAAAATGCCTAATGCCTGGCTTGTAAATAAGGCACATATATTTGATGACAAAACATCCTACGGAAAAATGAAAACAGGTAATTATGATTTCTTAAAAGAAGTAATTCTTGAAGAACCTGTTTCTGTAAAGTTGAATCCTGATGAAGCAATAACATCAAAAGTAATATGCCGTGAATATAAAGCAAATTATATAAGATATGAAATTATCAATCCCGACAAAGATATGATTCTTGTTCTGAGTGAAATCTGGTATCCGGCATGGAAAGTATTCGTTGACGGGTTGCCTGCAAAACTGCATCGTGCAAATTGGAGTCTCAGGGCTATTGAAATACCGAAGGGGGCATCAAAAGTAGAATTACGTTTTGCTTCCGAATCATTTGCACTTGGACAGTGGATTACAATTGTGACTTTACTAATATCAATACCATTATTAATAATAAATCTAAATAACAGAATCAAATAATGCAAAAAGCTTTGATAGCTCTTGAAAACGGATACTATGATTTTGCAGAATGTTTTGCAGGTAACGGAACAATTTTTGGAGAAGTTGTATTTAATACAGCAATGACCGGATATGAGGAAATATTGACAGATCCTTCATATAAGGGGCAGATTGTCAATTTTACATACCCTTTGATTGGTAATTATGGAATTACTCAGGAAAATCCACAGTCAGATTCGATTATGGCGGAAGCTGTAATTATCAGAGAATTATCAAATATCTCTTCAAATTTCAATTCGAAAATGAGTTTTGCTGATTATCTAAATAAATTTGGTATAATTGGCATTCATAAATTAGATAACCGCGCTCTTACAAAACAGATTCGAACTTCCGGAGCGATAAAAGGTGGGATAAGTACTGAGATTTTAGACCCTGACGAGCTTATTGAAGCGGTCAAAAATTCGCCCTCAATATCTGACAAACAAATTTATGAGAGTGTTATTGCTGATAATATACAGGAATTTTCCGGTTCAGCAGATAATAATTTGGTGGTTGCTGCTATAGATTTCGGAATCAAAAAGACTATAATCAGTGATTTGTTAAAATATTTTTCAAAAGTCATATTAATTCCATTCTCGAATGATTTGGATAAAGTATTGCAAAATATAAAGTTTGATGGTCTTTTTCTTTCTAATGGACCCGGCGACCCTCGTATTGTTGAAAATATTTCGTTTATTAATGAATACGCAAGCCGCAATATTCCTGTTACAGGTATTTGTTTCGGACATCAGTTAATAGGCAGAGCATTTAATTTAAATGTTGACAAGTTAACTTTCGGGCACCATGGCGGTAATCATCCGGTTAAATATATTTCAACAGGAAATGTATATATCTCATCTCAAAATCACAATTATGCTATTAATATGGATTCCGTGAAGAGTGATAATAACTGGGATTTGACATGGCTTCACTTATATGACAATACTGTCAGCGGTATCAGTCATCGAACATTACCTGTTTGTTCAGTACAATTTCATCCCGAAGCATCACCGGGACCGAACGATGTAAATAATATTGTTTTCAATGATTTTTATAATTTAATTAAAAATAATGCCGCAAAGAACTGATATAGATAGAATTTTAGTAATAGGCTCAGGACCAATTGTAATCGGTCAAGCCGGTGAGTTTGATTACTCCGGCAGCCAAGCAGTTAAAGCCCTTAAATCTTTAGGATATTACGTTGTTGTGCTTAACAGTAATCCTGCAACAATAATGACTGACCCTGCACTTTCCGATAAAGTGTATATCGAACCGATAACCTGTGACATTATCGAACAGCTTATTCAAAAAGAAAAAATAGATGCAATACTGCCGACTGTAGGCGGACAGACAGCATTAAATGTCAGTCTCGAACTTTACGAAAAAGGTATTATTGATAAATATAATATCGAACTTCTCGGAGTAAATAAAGAATCTATTGAAAAAGCCGAGCACCGTGAATTATTCCGGCAGGCAATGGAAAATATAGGTCTTCAGTCACCAAAAGGTCTAACTGTAAGGTCACTGAAAGAAGCTCTTGATTTTCAGGCTGATATTGGATTTCCTCTGATTATCCGTCCATCACTTACTATGGGAGGCTCAGGAGGGGGTTTTGCTCAAAATTTAGAAGAATACACTAACATTGTAATCAATGGATTAAGTCTGTCACCTATTGGTGAAGTGCTTATTGAAGAATCCCTTGTTGGATGGAAGGAATTTGAATTTGAAGTAATACGTGATTCTAAAGATAATGCCATAATTGTTGCCTCTATAGAAAATTTTGACCCGATGGGTGTTCATACTGGAGACAGCATTACAGTAGCACCTGCGCAAACATTAAGCGATATTGAATATCAAAGATTACGTGATTATTCCATAGCAGTAATCAGAGAAATAGGTGTGGAAACAGGCGGGTCGAATATTCAGTTCGCCTTGAATCCTTTAAACGGAGATGTCCGTGTAATTGAAATGAATCCGCGTGTTTCCCGCAGTTCAGCTCTGGTATCAAAAGCTACCGGTTTTCCTATAGCAAAAATTGCTGCAAAACTTGCTGTGGGATTTACTCTTGATGAAATTACAAATGATATTACACGCACAACACCTGCTTCTTTCGAGCCGGTCATGGATTATATTGTAGTAAAAATTCCGCGTTGGGATTTTGAAAAATTTAAGGTTGAACCTGTCCTGACAACTCAGATGAAATCAGTTGGTGAAGTTATGGCTATTGGCTCAAACTTTCGGGAAGCATTCCAAAAAGCATACCGCTCTCTTGAAATTGGTGCAACCGGCTTTGAATCAACTGCTTTTGATAATTTGACACTTGAAGTAATTCTTGAACGACTCAAAAAACCAACACCTGATACACCATTTCTTATTAAACGTGCATTCGAACTCGGTGCAGTTCTTGAAGAAATTTACAGTATTACCAAAATTGATAAATGGTTTTTAGATAATATTCTTCAAATTATAGAATTTGAAAAGAAAATTAAATCTGCGGAAGACCTGAAGCCGGAATTTCTTAAAGAAGCTAAATTAAACGGTTTCTCAGATGAGCAGATTGCAAAACTGAGAAATACAACATCAGCGATTATCCGTAATTTGAGAAAGGATTTGGGAATTCTTCCCACATATAAAAGTGTTGATACCTGTGCCGGAGAGTTTGAAGCTTATACGCCATACTTTTATTCAACTTATCTCAGAGAAAATGAGTCTGTTAAATCATCAAGAAAAAAGATAGTAGTTCTCGGTGGAGGTCCGTTCAGAATAGGGCAGGGGCTTGAATTTGATTATTGCTGCTCGCAGGCTGCAATGGTCTTAAAAGATTCGGATTACGAGACTATAATGATAAACTGTAATCCCGAAACAGTCTCAACTGATTATGATACTTCGGATAAACTGTATTTTGAGCCTGTTTTTCTCGAAGATGTAATGAATATTCTTGATTTGGAAATGCCTGAAGGAGTTATATTGCAGCTTGGGGGGCAGACTCCACTCAAATTATCGAAACAGTTGGAAGATAATGGTATAAAAATATTGGGTACTTCACAACAAAGTATTGATGCGGCTGAAGATAGAGGGAAACTGTTAGAAATGCTGAAAGATAAGGGAATTCCTTTCCCTAAAGGTAATATGGCAGTTACTGTTGAAGAGGCTCTGAACTCCGCTAAATCTATCGGCTATCCTGTAATCGTCAGACCGTCTTATGTTCTTGGCGGTAGGGGAATGGCTGTAGTCTATAATGACGGAGAATTTCTCGGATATCTGAATGAAGCAGTGCGAGTGAGTGATAACCATCCTGTTTTGATTGATAAATTTCTGGAAAATGCAATAGAAATTGATGTTGACGCTGTCTCCGACGGAAATTATACAATCATAGCCGGCATTATGGAGCATATTGAAGAAGCCGGTGTACACTCAGGGGATAGCTGCTCTGTGCTGCCGTCTTATTCGATTTCTCCCCAGATTAGAGATACTATTCGCGAAATGACTTATAAACTGGCTAAAACTCTTTCGGTCTGCGGATTTATGAATATTCAGTTTGCAGTTTTTGAGCATGAGGTTTATCTGATTGAAGTAAATCCAAGAGCATCCCGTACAGTACCGTTTGTTTCCAAATCAACAGGCATACCCATGACACGGCTTGCAATAAAAGCTATGCTTGGTGAGAAATTATCAGGAATAAACATTTCCAAATCTCAGGGAAGTGATAATTATTCAGTTAAAACTCCTGTTTTTTCATTCGGAAAATTTCCCGGAGTTGATACGGTTTTAGGTCCCGAAATGCGTTCTACCGGCGAAGTAATGGGAACATCCGAATTTTTTGGTGAGGCTTATGTAAAATCTCAGATTTCTGCCGGAAATTCTCTTCCGTTGAAGGGAAATATTTTTATTAGTGTTAATGATTATGATAAAAAGTTAGTAGTACCGATTGCCCGTAAACTCCATAATTTAGGTTACAGCATTTATGCGACACTCGGCACTTACAGCACTTTGCACGTAAACGAAGTTCCGGTTAATCTGATACACAAAATTGACCACGGGCATCCGAATGTAATCGAAATGATTCATAGCGGAATTATTCAAATGATAATCAATACACCGCTCGGCAGAAAAGCCTATCAGGATGATTTACTTATCCGCTCTGCAGCTTTAAATAAGAGAATTTTATGCATCACAAATATCTCAGCCGCAAAAGCTGCAACCGATGGTATTGAATGGCTGCAGAAACATCAGATTACAATTTCTGGTCCGATTAAAATGGGTGAAATTTAGAAGATAGAATTATTATGACTTTTCTGATGGTGAATTATAAAAATATTTTTGTTGTCTAAGAAATAAATGCATGAGTTTGAAAATATAAATAAATTAAATGTTTAATAGAAATTTGTATAATTTGGAATAGATAATAATGAAAGTAACAGTTTTTTTATTATTGCTTTTTTGGATGGGTATCTTTATTAACAATACCGTTTTTTCTAAGGATTATGTTAAGGCTGGAGAAAAAATGTTCACTGATAAAGACTTTGAAGGAGCTATTAGCGAGTTGACAAAGGCTATAGAGCTTGATTCCAATTTGGAAAATGCTTATCTTTGGAGGGGCAAATGTTTCTATCGGTTAAGGAAATTCGATTCCGCCCTAAAAGATTTTGATATGGCAATAAAACTTAATAAAGAGGCACCATGGAATTTTTACTTGCGAGGTATTACAAAATCTGAATTGGAGGAGTATAACTCTGCACTTTTCGATTTTGATAGAGCTATTCAGTTAGATGCAAATTTTATTGAAGCTTTTCAATACAGATGTATAGCAAGATTTGAGGTTGGAGCATATGAAGGTGCTATCAGTGATGCTTCAAAGGCAATATCTATAAATAAATTTAATGGTCGCAGTTATTATCATAGAGGTGCTTGTTATTATTTTTTGGGAAATTTTAAAGCAGCATTAGATGATTTAAATCTTGCTGAAAAAAATAAATATCCTGAACCAAATATTTATTATTATAGAGGCTTAGTCAAGTTCAATCTTAACGACACGACAACTGGATTAGAAGATTTTACAAAAGCGGTAGAAATGTCATCAAAACATTCGTGGTCTCTTAAAGAACTCAGTCAATTTTATTATAACCGATATGATTATTCGAAAGCTTTAGAATATATTGACAATGCTATTGAAAGTGACTCTACCAAATATATTTTTCATCATCAACGTGGATTAATTAATTTAAAAATGAAAAAATATCAGGAAGCAATTTCTGATTTTGATAAATCAATATTAATTGATACGAATTTTACTGAATCTTTAGTTTTACGTGCTTCAATAAAATATGATTTAGGTGACTTTAAAAGTTCCATAGATGATTTTAATTTGGTATTGACTATTAATCCTTTTGACGGCAGTTCTTATCTTGGAAGCGGAAAAGCAAAATTTAAACTTAAAGATTATTCGGGGGCAATTGATGATTTTAACAAAGCTTTATCAATTATTAATGAGCAGGGTGAAGCATACTATTTCTCCGGTCTTGCTAAAAAAGAACTCGGCGATTTGGAAGGCGCCTGCCTCGACTTTGAACTTGCACTTGAAAAAGGATATGAAACAGCAAAAGAGGAAATAACAAAATACTGTAAGAAATAAATGTAGGAAGTTGATAGATTTATCAATAAATTAAATATTTAATAGAAATTTGTATAATTTAGAATAGATAATAATGAAAGTAACAGTTTCTTTATTAATATTAGGTTTTTGTTTTTTTATTACCACGTGTAGTACAAAAATACCTGGTGAAGATTATTTTGAAAAGGGTCATAATAAATTCCTGAATAAAGATTACAGGGGTGCAATTTTGGATTTTGACAACAGTTTGGAGATTAATCCTGATTTTTACAAAGTTTATAATTTTCGAGGTGATTCCAAATATTATTTAAATCTTTATGATTCTGCGATTATTGATTATAACATGGCAATTAAACTACAACCAAAATGGTTCTATCCATATTATATGCGTGGAAGGATTAAAATCAAAAAAGTAAATTATTCCGATGCCATCAATGATTTAACTATTGCTTATGAATTGAATCCAAAATATTCAGATATTTTATATTGGAGAAGTTTAGCTAATAAATATAATGAAAATTATAAAGCAGCATTGGTAGATATTGAAAATGCCATTAAATTGAAAAATAATGTTTCAAATTATTATTATTTAAGAGCAACTAACAATAAAAATTTGGGTAATTTCAAAACTGTAATGATAGATTTTGACAAGGCTATTAGTCTTGATTCTACTAACGTAAATTTCTATTATCAAAGGGGTTTATTGTATCTAGTCCTAGAAGATACTATTAGTGCTTCGAAAAATTTTAATAAAACAATCGAATTGGATTCAAATAATGCGTGGGCTTATAATGATTTAGGCTTTATTCAATATCTTTCTAAAAATTATGAAGAAGCTATAAAATACTTTACTAAAGCGATGAACATTGATACACTTGTTAAAACTTTTCATTTTAATCTGGGATTATCTCAATACATTCTGAAAAAATATAAAACAGCATTATTTGAATTTAATAAAGCTATTGATATTGATGCCGATTATCTGAATGCATTAGATTTAAGAGCCAAAACTAATTATATGCTTGAAAATTATATAGAAACTATTGACGATTGTAATATAATGCTTGAAATCAATCCATTTGACAGTGATGTTTATTGTGTTAGAGGAAAATCAAAATATAAACTTGCAGATTATAAGAGTTCGATAGAAGATTTTAATAAATCAATCACATTTGACCAAAAATTATCAGAAGCATACTATTTCTCCGGTCTTGCTAAAAAAGAACTCGGCGATTTGGAAGGTGCCTGTCTCGACTGGGAAATTGCAATTGAAAAAGGTTCTGAAGAAGCTAAAGAGGAAATATCCAAATACTGTAAGAAATAAATGTTTACAAATTCCCGTTCTGCGGAGTTATAATTATTTCTTCAATCATCATGCGTTCATTCATAGATAATCTGATGCACTCGTAAATGACTTCAGAAACGTCGTCAGGCAGCATCATCTGATTTTGGTACTGGTGTTTGGATTCATCATCCCATAAGTCTGTGAGAGTTGCTCCGGGGATTATATCAATGATTTTGATGCCCTTAGTTCTGACTTCCTTGCGTAAAGACCTTGAAAAGCTAATTAAACCGGATTTGCTTGCATTATAAACACTGCAATTCGCAAAATTCTCTTTAACAGAAATTGATGTAATATTAACAATCATACCTTTATGATTTTCAATCATATCCGGTAAAATGAAATGTGTGAGATTGATTGCGGCTATTAGATTTGTTTGTATTATTTTCTCAGCTAAAGATAAATCGGATTCTGAAAAAGGATTGAAATCTGATATCCCTGCATTATTTATGAGAATATCAATATTGCTTACAGCAGCTTTTATTTCCGAGAACGCAGATTGAAGTTGTAAGATACTTGTTATATCGCACTTATATTGATGAAAATGTTTTTTGAAATTATCAGATTCATCTGTTGAATGATTATAAGCAGTCCTGCTTAAAGAATAAACGTTTGCACCCTGCTGAATTAATTTCTTTGATAAAGCCAGACCAATTCCTTTATTTCCACCAGTAATCAATACATTCAAATCTTTTAGAGCTAATTCTTTCATTTATTTTTTTCTTATGTAGTTAACAAGTCGTATTTTTAAATATTATTAAATAACGGAAACGTTTTGAAGTATGAATGATGAGATTATTTCAAAAGAAAATGTTTTGAAAGAGCTTTTTTCCAAACAACGATTCGGAATAAAGCCCGGTTTGGAGAGAACATTGTCGCTTTGTGAATCAGCCGGCAATCCGCAGAACAAATTTAAGTCGGTTCACGTTGCCGGTACAAACGGTAAAGGTTCGGTATGTTCTGCTATAGCGTCCATTATGATGGAATCAGGATACAAAACCGGTTTATATACATCTCCGCATCTGGTTGATTTTAATGAAAGAATCAGAATCAACCAAAATATGATAAATGATGAACAATTAGTTGAATTATATTTGCGGATAAGAAATAAATCGGATGAAATTGGAGCTACTTTTTTTGAAATTACTACCGTTATGGCGTTTATATATTTTGCAGAAAATAATGTTGATATTGCAATAATTGAGACAGGAATGGGAGGGAGGTTCGACTCTACAAATGTTTTATCACCTTTATTAAGCATCATTACAAAAATTGATTCCGACCATAATGAGTATTTGGGTGATACCATTCAAAAGATTGCTTATGAAAAAGCAGGAATAATTAAACAAAATACTCCATGTATCATTTCCCAAAATACAGATGAAGTTTACAAGGTAATTGAATCTAACTCTTTGGAAAATAAAATTATATATGCTGAGAAACAAATTGATTTATTTAGAATTGGAAAGGAAAAGAGTATTGTTTCAAAATGGCATATTAAATTGGATGATTCAATTATAGAATTTGAATATCCGATTCCCGGCAGTCATCAAAAGGATAATCTGGCAGCAGTAATAGTGGCAATAAAAGAACTTAAACATCATTTTGAAATAAGTGATGAAAATATTATTAAAGGTATAAAAAATGTTCGTCATAATGCAGGATTGTACGCAAGGATTGAAGTGCTAAGAGAAGAACCTTTGCTCATTCTTGACGGTTCTCATAATTCCGGGAGTATAGAAAACTTATTTGACACACTTTCAGAAGCTTATCCGGGTAAAAAATGGAATATGATTTTTGCAGTTATGGCAGATAAAAATATTGATGACGTATTTCAATATATAATAAAATATGCCGATTCAGCAGTTATTCCCCAACTTAAAATTGACAGAGCTTTGAATTGTGTTACTCTTGCAGAAGAAATCTCGAATAGGGGATTTGAAAATGTCATATCAACTCAATCTGTAAATGAAGCTTTAATAATAAATGAAAAGAAGGATAATATACTGATTTTAGGTTCATTTTATCTTGCAGGAGAAGTTTTGGAAATATGGCATAATAAAAATCTGAATTTTGTGAATTAGAATATTTTGATTAAATTACATTTTTTATATTATTCAAAAAAATAAATGGATTTTCCTGACAAATTAATTCAAATTCTTGCTTCTGCCAAAAGAGTAGTAGTACTAACAGGTGCAGGTATTTCTGCTGAAAGCGGAATAAAAACATTTCGTGACTCTGACGGATTGTGGGCTAAATTTAATCCAGCCGAGCTTGCAAGTATCGACGGCTTTATGTCGAATCCCAAAATTGTTTGGGACTGGTATCAGCACCGTCGGGACATAATAAATAATTCACTTCCCAATCCGGGTCATTATGCTATTGCGGAAATGCAGGATATATTTGATAATTTTACTCTTGTTACCCAGAATGTTGACAGGCTACATCAAAGAGCAGGTTCGAAGGATGTTCTCGAACTACATGGGAATATTATTGACAACTATTGTATCAAATGCAGCCATCCTTATGAAGATTTGATAGATTCAAATGTAAAGGAAATGCCTAAATGCCGTCAATGCGGCGGACTTATTCGCCCGGCTGTAGTTTGGTTTGGTGAAATGTTACCTGAGGAGGTATTAATAAACGCAGAAAGAGCTTCTAAAATATCTGATGTGTTCTTTACTATCGGAACATCTGCTGAAGTGTATCCTGCTGCAAATTTACCAATGATTGCAAAAAGTTCCGGTGCTTTAGTTATAGAAATAAATCCAAATTTAACTTCAATTTCTCACTATCTTGATTATAGTTTTCGCATACAGTCAGGTATTGCACTGCCATTAATTGTTGAAGCAATAAAAACTTACAGGAATAAAATATGATTTATGGAATTGGCACAGATTTAGTCGAGACTGCAAGAATTCAAACAGCTATTGAAAAATACGGCAAAAGATTCTTAGACCGCTTATATACCGATTTAGAGCAGGATTACTGCGATTCATTCAATGACACCAAATATGTTCATTATGCTGCACGATTTGCCGTTAAAGAATCATTCAGCAAAGCAATAGGTACAGGTTTAACTCAGGGTTTCAAATTCAGGGAAGTCAGTATAAGGAATGAATCAAACGGTAAACCTGAAATTGTTTTGGAGGGAGAACTTCATAAAAAATATGGTCATCTGAAGGTTCATGTTTCAATTTCGCACACCGACAATAATTCACTTGCTTTTATAATTATTGAAGATTTATGGTAATGATAAGAATAGCAGATTTTAACGATTTAGAATCAATTAATGAAATATATAATCAGGCAGTTGATTCTAGAAATTCGACAGCAGATTTGGATTTTATTTCATTATCTGAAAGGGAAGTATGGTTCCGTGAACATAATGAGCATAAGTATCCGGTATTTGTTTATGAAATGGATAATAAAGTAGTAGGGTGGTTATCTGTAAGCCCCTACAGGAAAGGAAGAAGGGCATTGGATGAGGTGGTTGAAGTCAGTTATTATATTCATAATGATTATCAAAGGCGGGGAATAGGTACTGAATTAATGAAATATATTCTTTATAATGCCCGGACTTATAATATAAGTCATATTGTTTGTATTTTACTAGAGATAAATTCAGGAAGCATAAAACTTCTTGAGAAATTTGGATTTGAAAAGTGGGCGCTGCTACCTGACATTGTTGATTTAGACGGAAAAATTTGCAGTCATCTCTATATGGGTTTGAGTATAAAGAACTCATGAAAATAAAAAAACCTTCAGAAGTAAATACAACTGAAGGTTAATTAAATTAAGTCCGATTATTTGAGATATAATCAATCTTTACTATAAATTTTCTCAGCCATCATAACCGGAATCTTCCTATATAGGACAGGTCTCCAGGTTGCTATATGATAGACTTCATTATCATCGAAAGAATTAAAAGTATTTTCATCAAAGACAATAAATGTTTCGCTTGAATCAGTCAAACCGCTTTCAATCAATTCTTTATAATATACAACTGCAGAATTGAAGTCATTGAAAGAATGTCTGATATTCAGAAAATTTGAAGGTATCACCATTGGTTTGCTATTAATTGAATAAGCAAACAAATAATCATTTTCCATCGGTTCAGGAATATCAACTTTACCGCGTACAAAACCTTCAATCTTGATTTTCGGCAGTCCTTTACCCTCAATATCAGTAGCCGATTGTAAAGATAAATCCAGAATTCTTTTACGAATAAACGGACCTCTATCATTAATGCGAACTAATGTTGATCTATTATTAAAGAGATTTGTTACTTTTAGGATGGTTCCGAAAGGTAAGTTTCTGTGAGCTGCCGAGTATTCGTGCATATTATATCGCTCACCGCTTGCAGTTTTTCTTTGATGAAATCTTTTTCCATAATGAGATGCAACACCTTCTACATCAAGTATATCTTCATCAAGAATCGAATTTTCCAGCAAAATTTCTTTCAGGTCGGTCTTATTTCCTGCTTCTACGCCTTTCACTTCAATCAGCCTTTCATTATTTTCATCGGCAAGAAGAAGGGTGATAGAAAATATAATTGATAAGGCACCCAAAATGCTGAAAGATGCTATCATCAATAGCTTTCTATAATTAAACAATAATATCATCAGGAGAATTACTCCCAATTGTTGAACAAAACAAAAAAAATGTACAAAAGTCTAAAACTTTTTCCACCCCCAAAAATATAAAAAAACTAAATCTTTATGCTTATATGTCAAATTCATATTGTTAAGTACGAAAGTATTATACTTATATTGGATTTATTGAATTCAGGAAATTTCTAATGTGGATTTTATTTAGTCAAAAATCAGGTAATTAACCTGAAGAAAATGACTATAATAAGTTGATAGTATGGCATATTGAATTAGTTAATACCTACAGTTAAATCCTAAATCTGACATTTAGTGAATTCCATAAAATAATTGAAGAATGAGAAAATGTCCCTTTGCTTGAATTAGAAATCCAATCCTAACGAAAACAGATAAAACGGCTCTGACCATCTTTGGATTTCATTTCGCCAGGCAATATCAATTTTAACGGGAAATCCCAGAAAATAACTTCTGATACCAAAACCGGAACTCATCAATAAATTACCGGGTATTTTTTCACCGTTAGAATCAGTATCAAAATCAATAATATTATCATTCCAGGCACTTCCTACATCAATAAAGACTGCTCCGTTTATGCCCTGAATCAGAATTGGCAGTGGTCCTGCAAGCAGTGCCGTAATAAGCGGGAATCTAAATTCGACATTGGAAAGAAAATACTTATGTCCAACAGCCTGACTGACGGGCCAGCCTCTCATCGGCATTGGAAAAGCCATAAATGCAAAGTCTTCCGGTGAATCCAGAACAATTCTGTTACTATTAAGAAATTGCGGATTCAACCAGCCTTGTGTTCCACCCATAAAGAAGTTCTGAGGGTCGGGACCAAAACTTGCACCGCCGGCACCACGAATTGCAAATCCGAAAAATCTGCCAATCGGAATATAAGTTCTTAAGTCAGTTTCAAAAGTGGCAAATCCAACTCCATTTTCTCCGAACTTAGGTGAACCGCTTATATCAAATGAATAGCGTGAACCATCCCTCGGACCATAATAACCCCATAAAGTATTATCATGGACGTATCTGATTTTGGGTACAATCAAATATTTGTCAATACCACCCAAAGCAGGAACTGAAACATTAGTTTTCGAGAGATACATAAAATCTGCACCTAATTCCATCCTGTTATATAAGTCGAAAGGATATGATGAATTAATTCCGGCACCAAAATTTCTGAATCTGTGAAAATAATTATCTGTACTGAGTGCATAAGCAGATGTATGATACAAACTGAAACTATAATCAATAATGTTCGGAAGATAATTATATGCCAGATAAAACTGACTGTTCTGCAAATCAGTATATATATTTGCCTGAAAGTAAATTTGATGGTCTCCGAGAACATCACTAAAAAGCATTTGAATAGAACCCTGAGGTCCATAATATGTACTATAACCGGGATTGCTTAAAATAATATCCGGTGAGAATTTAATTTTATAATCATGTTCTTTGTAATCAGAATCCAAAGTGTCACTTGAACCGGCAGAATTACCTGTACTGTCTATATTATTTGTGTTATTTTCTTCTTCTATTAAATTCTTCTGGGCATCAGAATTAGGACTTACCATTTTCTGAGATTCAAAACTAATATCAAAATCACCATAACCAACTAACTTAGTTTCCTCAAATTTTTCTTCTTCATCAAAAGTTATTGATTCAATTATTTTTTTCTGTTCTAACTGAGATTGTCTGAACTTGGTTAATGGCAGTTCGTCAATTGTGAGTTTATTCTCAAGGGGATATTTCATCATATAAATATCATAACCGCCATTAATCTGAACAGCAAATAATGCTTTTGAAGCATCTTTCGAAATAGCAATCTGGGTAATTCCGTATAAAGAATTTGTTAAAGGTGTTGATTTTTTTGTGTTAATATCCATGATATAAAGATTGCCGATACCATTTTTATCGGATACATAAATAATTCTGCCGTCCCCGGGAACAACTGCAAGACTTGTTTTATCATTTTCCGGGTCGAAAGTTAATCTCTCAATCCTTGAATTTTCGAGATTTAATTCATAAATATCATTTTGATAAACATCATAATCCCATATTTTGAAAGTTTTGGTAGTATAAACACCATTAATATTATTACTTCTGTCGGAAATAAAATAAATCTTTTTGCTATCCCATGACCATGATATTGCTGATACTGAAAATACATCATTTGTAACTTGTTTCAATTCTTTTGATGTATAATTGTACATATAAATATCGGACTGGTCGGCTGAAGTTGCAATGAAAGCTATTTCTTTGCCATCATGTGACCATTGAACAGACGAAATTGATTTAAGCCCGAATTTTATTTTTTCATAATCGCCATTCTCAGCATTTACAATGTAAACAGCATCTTCACCGCCTGATTTTGCTGATACTGCTAAATGTGTTCCGGTTTCATTCCATGAAATTCCAGGCGTCAACATATTAAGGTCTTCAAAATCCTGCATTCTGGAACTGCTTATTAACTGTTTGGCTGAATTTTTATCATCAATTTTTCTGACAAAAATTGCAAATACACCTCCGCTCGTTGAAATGTAAGCCATTTTCTCGCCATCAGGTGAAATTGCGGGTGAAGTATTATAATAAGTCATATCTTTATCGTGGTCGGTTATGGCTGTTGCAAAATCTTTAGGGTCTGCATATAATTCAAGGTCAGGGAAATAATACTTTTTAATATCTTTTTGCCACCTTTCAGAAAATTCCTCAAATTTCATTTGAAATGCATTCTGGAAAGCAATATCAACGTTTCGATAAATACGCAGTTGATTTATAAGTTCTCCGACTCTTTCTTTGCCATATTTTTCTGCTACATAATTATAAAATGTCTGTCCGCCGCGATAAGCAAGATAACCGTCAAGTCTTTCAAGCGGAGGGAGATTTTCGCTTATTGTCAGGTCACGCATAAACATATCAGTGGCAGTATTCATCCCGCCAATACTTTCCCACTCGGCAAAGCCTTCGTTCATCCACAGCGGTATCATAAAAGCACCGCTTGATAAAGCAGATTGAAATGTTCCGCCATAAAACAAATCATTTAATACTGCATGTACCAATTCATGATGAATAACATGGTCAAGCTGCTCCCATGTTCCCTGAAAAGGTACAACTACCCGATTTTTATATAATTCTGTAACTCCGCCTACACCTTCTGGCATAAATTGCATTATCACATTTGTCTGTTGAAACTCATTATGTGAACCATAAACTACAACCGAAACACGGCTTGACATTTTATAGTTTAATGTCTTTTGTATAGAAGTGAGGGATTTCTCTAAAGCACGGGCTGAAAATTCTGCAATATATTTCGAACCATCGTTATAATAAACGTCAAAATTGACAGTTTCTATATATTTCCAGTCAAAATTTTCATATTGTACTTTATTTTTACCAAATTGGGCAAAAGTCTCTGAAAAAACAAAAAGCAATAAAATCTGTAAAAATAGCAATCTATACATTTTTGAATTAATCCTTGTCAGTTTAATCATAAATTTCAATAAAAGACACATTAACAATAAAATGGTTACATCTACCAATAAATTAGACGAAATCAATTTTTAATAAGTTTAATCTCGGCATCAGATTTCTTTATTTATGTAATAATCAGTCAAAAATAGACATTTATTTACTTTTTAAAACAATATTATCAAATATTTCAAACAACTAATAATAAACTTCGTCTAAGTTAAAAATGTTTGTTTAATATTTATAGAAATCAAAATGACAAAAAGAGATTTTATCATCGGTGCTGCTGCAGTTGGTGCTGCCTCTACAATACCATATAATGCTTCTGCCATGACCTCATATAAAATAAATGGTTTGGAAAATGCAGTTGACAGTTCGGGTAAATATATTCTTCCTGAACTGCCTTATGCTTATAATGCTCTTGAGCCTTATATTGATGAGGCAACCATGAAATTACATCACGACAAACACCACTTAGGGTATGTTAATGGTCTTAACACAGCAACACAGAAGATAAAAGAGTCAATTGATTCCGGTGATTTTTCATTGATTAAACATTGGGATAGAGAATTGGCATTTCATGGTGGCGGTCATTTCCTTCATACTATTTTTTGGAATGTTATGGGTCCCAATCAAGGTAAAAGAAGTAAGGATTTAGATAATTATATTAATAAATCTTTTGGGTCTTATGATGGATTTGTTAAGCTGTTTAAGGCTTCTTCAAATGCAGTTGAAGGGTCTGGGTGGGGGATAATGTCTTATGAGCCGGTTTCTGATAAATTGATTGTAATGCAGGTTGAAAAGCAGGGCAATTTAACTCAATGGGTTCAAATACCAATACTGCCGGTTGATGTTTGGGAACATGCGTACTATCTGAAATATCAAAACCGCAGGGGAGACTATGTTGATGCCTTTTTAAAAGTTATTAACTGGGATTATGTTTCAGAACAGTTTGAAAAGGTCCTGAAACTTTACAAATAATTATTTGAATTACTATAACGATTTCTGATATATCATAAATAAAAAAAGCTTTCCAAAATGGAAAGCTTTTTTTCTGAGCCGGATGACGGAATCGAACCCCCGACCTGCTGATTACAAGTCAGCTGCTCTACCAGCTGAGCTAATCCGGCGTCAAACTGAGATTACAAAAGTAAGAGTTTTTTTGAATATACGCAAGTAATTTTTTTCAAATTATGAAAATAATTCAGGAAAATTTATTTCTTCTATCATTTCGCACCAGATATGACCGATTAAAATATGACATTCCTGGACTCTTGCCGTAATATTGCTTGGTACTATAACAGCATAATCCGCATTTGATAGAATCTTACCGCCTCCGGCACCGAGGAGACAAACATTCTTTATGCCCATCTTGGATGCCTGCTGCATAGCCCTAAATACATTTTCAGAGTTACCGCTTGTTGAAATGCCGACAAGGACATCGCCTGATTTGCCGTAAGCTTCAACAGAACGTGCAAAAACATTGTCGAAACCTATATCATTACCCCCCGCCGTCATAATTGAAGGGTCAACTGTCAGGGCTAATCCGGGCAGGGCAGGACGATTGATATGACTTCGCAGTCTTACAACAAGTTCGGCTGCTAAGTGTTGTGAATCGGCAGCACTCCCGCCATTACCGCAGAACATTATTTTTCCGCCATTTTTGAGTGCATCTGCAAGAAATTTACCGCATTGCTCAATTTGGTTAGAACATTCAGTTAATAATCTGCTTTTTACATCAATTGATTCATTGATAGTAAGATTTATTTTTTTTTGATAATCTAACATGTTTGATTTCCTTTATAATGTTATTTTCTTTAAAATTCCAATCAATTGATTTCTGCCTAATCCATTTAACGAAGAATAGGGTAGAACTTCCTTACAGTGATTACAACTTGCCAGCAAATGTTCTAACTGCTTTTGTCTGGATGATATTGCACCGGGCTTGATTTTATCGCATTTTGTAAGTATAATTAAATAATCTTTCTGATTTTCTTCATACCATTCAATTAACGCCATGTCAGTGTCCATTGGGTCGTGTCGGCTGTCAACCAATGCTGCTATTAGTTTTAGATTTTTTCTTGATTCGAAATATTCAAAATTAAGTTTTCTCCATTTCTCTTTATTCTCCTTACCGGTTGTAGCATATCCAAAACCCGGCATATCGGCAAAAATCCAACGGTTTTCTACATTGTAAAAATTAATCTGCTGGGTTTTGCCCGGGGCGGAGCTTATATGAGCAAGGTTTCTGCGAAGAACAATGCTGTTAAGTAAAGAAGATTTCCCGACATTTGATCTGCCCGAAAAAGCAATTTCAGGCATATTTATCTCCGGGAACTGGCTTTTTTCAGCCGAGCCGAGCAAAAATTCCGCATTCATAGTTTGCATAAATTCACCAAATCATATACTTTTAGGTCTCAGGATATAATTTAATACTCCTGAACCATATCCAAAATGTATTGCAACGAAAACAAAAATTAATATTGTAGGATTAATTCTTTTCTTATATCCAATAATAACCGAACTAATAGTAATTACTGTAAGATACAGTAATATTGATGCACAAAATATATAGAAAAGTGGTGAATAAAAAATAGAAAGAATGAACATCAAAACCACATAACCAACAAATAATCCCGGAACTAAAGTTTTAAGTTTCATTCCCAAAAATGGATTATTAACATTATATTTATCTGATTTTTTATTTGAATCAAGTAATTTTAGAACTTTTTGTCTCCAGAATCCGTATTTGAATTGTTGAATAAATAAATCTTTAAAATTTTCACGAGGATAATAATAATTCACAGCCTTTGGATTTAAATAAATGTTATATCCATAAATATAAGTGATTCTGTGGTTAAGTTCAATATCTTCACCAATTATCAATTCCGGATTATAGGAGCCAAATTCAATAAACAATTTGGTATTATATAAACACATACATGCGTGGTCAACTTTATCTGCTTCTTTATAATTTAAAAAATTTGCCGCTGTCGCACCACTAATAATACTTTGAAATGCAATTTCCTGAGCTTTTGAAAAATCTGAATCAGCAGCATCTAAATGTATCGAACCGACTCCGGCAATATGTTCATCTTTTAAAGAATTTTCATAATAACAGTTCCATAACTCACTTAACCATGACTTTTGAGCAAACCTGTGTGCATCAAGATATGCGAAATATTCGCTGCTGCATTGTGATACGGCAGTATTTCTTCCGATTGACTGATATCTTCCCGGGTTATCAATCAGTTTAATATTGCTGTGACTAATAATTAATGAGTTCACTATTTGAAGTGTATTGTCTGTTGAACCTCCATCACTGATTATAATTTCAAAGATTCCTTTATAATCCTGCTCAACAAGGGAGACAATACATTTTTCAATATACTTTTCTTCGTTCAGACATGCAACAATAACAGATATCTTTGGAAAATTATTTATGTTATCGTATGATATTATATTATTTTCCATACAGATACCTTTTTGAGATTATACTCAAAAATAAAAACCTTGCATATCTTAATTTTTTGTAGAATAATTCATAATAAAACCAAATATTATCATATTTTTTCAGTTCTTTTTTGGAGTAATACCTGTTAAGACAAATTCTGCGTTCTTTGTTTTGAAGTTTGAAAAAATCTTTATGAGAACTCACACCATTAAGATTAAAAACAGAAACAGGAATTGAAATATAAACTGTACTGCAATTTTGAGAATAAATTACTTTTAAAATAAAATCATAATCAGAAGTAATCTTAAGTGATGTATCAAATAAACCATATTTTTCAAAGAGTTCCTTACGGATAAAAGTTGTCTGGTGATTTAAACTATCAATATAAAAATATGCTTTGTTAAGTACTTTTGGTGATTTCCGACGCATAAGAATACCGTTGGAATATTTGAAAATCACATCTCCATATATTAAATCTGCATCGGAATTTAGGTTGAAAACATCAGTCAGGACAGTATTGTTTACAAAATAATCACCGGCATTCATGAAAATAACATATTCACCTGCAGCATGAACAACACCTTTGTTCATAGCATCAAAAATGCCGCTGTCTTCTTCAGAAATTACCAAAGAAAATTTATCAGAAAATTCGTTGATTATTTCCATTGTTCCATCAGTAGATTTTCCATCTACTATTATATATTCAAAATCTGTAAAATCCTGAGCCAACACACTTTCAATAGTCTGCTTAATAGTTGATTTCTCGTTATAACATATAGTGATAACAGTTAATTTCATCATTTTGGGGGATTCCAGCCGGCTCGTTTATATTTAACCAGTTCAATGGAAATCTTGCCGATAATAAAATCGAGTTTACCTTTGAGAGGAATTCGTGCAGAATCGTCGCTAAACCATCCTTCAAATCCGCCCGTTAATCCGAATTGCTTTTGCCAATCAGCCTTACCTGTGCAATATACGCACCTAACGTTACCTGAAACACCTTCAACACTGACTAATTCGGTCTTCGATTTGTAGTTTATATTTGTATAAAACGGTGCCTCATCAAGGTATGTCAGTATTTTGGATTTATTTCCCGGAGTTGCTGCAAATCTTGCTTTAAAAAATAATCCCAAAGCATCATGGATTTTGTATGAAGGGTCAAATTCCAAATTAATTGATGAAGTTGATTTGTTGTTAATCCATTTGTTATTTGTCAGGAGATTTTGTCCATACAGAAATTCGATTTTTTGATATTCCCATGGATTATTTCTTAATGTTAAATTTCTGATAAATTTGTGAGAAAACAAACTTGCTCTGTCAATATAGCCTTCCATCTTTGCTTTTGCATTTATCAAAGGGATATGACTGTAAGTAAATACATTTGCACGGATTTTGGCAACACTATTTTTTCCGAGCATCTCAAAACCGTCATTATAAATCTTAACATTGGCAATAGATACACCCAGATACGTTACATTATATTCAAGAAATTCACCCGGGGATAGTACTGCTGCCCTGATATTTGAAGACCAGATGAACAAAATTAAAAGTATGTAAATATATTTAAGTCTCATTTTCATTTTATAAAATTATTTATCGAAATGTTAGCTAATACAAATATATAAAAAAAAATCTTATGAATGAAAAATCAAAATATTTAGAACAATTTTATTAGGATTATTATAAGTTGATTATTCGAAAATTTTTCAAAAGCATTGAGGATTAAACATAAATAGATTTATAAATAATAATGTATAACAATTTACAATTAAAAAATCTTAAGCAATTTACTTCTTAAAATGCAAAGTATTAAATAATATGCTTTACTTATTGTAAAATAAATATATTATATTAGATAATTGATAAAATTTTAATTGTTATGATTATTCTATTTCACCTATAAAAACAGGGTTATAATCTTTAACGCCCGTAAACACTTTATCGGCATTTTCTTTTCTTGTAATAAGCACCATGCCAATACCAAGATTAAAAGCAGCTCTCATTTCTTCATCACTTACATTTCCGGTTTCCTGAATAAGTTCAAATATTGGAAGCTGCTCCCAAGAATTCCAATCTATTTTCAATTTTCTGTCTTTCGGAAGAATTCTTTTAGTGTTACCAATTAACCCGCCGCCGGTAATATGGGAGATTCCGGTAAGTATTTGTGATTCCACGAGGGGAAGAACAGGTTTCAGATAGCTTTTATGCACTTTCAACAAAGCATCACCGATTGTCTCACCCAAAAAATCTACATAATCATCAACTTTATATTTATTAAATAAGACAGCTCTTGCAAGTGAAAATCCGTTTGTATGGAGTCCGGTTGATTTTAATCCAATAAGTATATCACCTTTTTGAATATCCGAGCCGTTTACTATGTTCTTTTTATCCACAACACCAATGATAGTTCCGGATACATCATATTCACCTTCATGATACATCGAAGGCATTTCGGCTGTTTCTCCTCCAATGAGTGCAGTATCATTTTGTTTGCAGGCTGTGACAAAGCCCTCAATCACCTGAACAGTGACATCAGGATTAAGAACTCCCGTAGCAAAATAATCAAGAAAGAAAAGCGGTTTTGCTCCACAGCAAAGAATATCATTCACGCAGTGGTTTACAAGACATTGCCCGATAGTATTATGTTTGGAAGCAGCAAAGGCAACTTTAAGTTTTGTCCCGACACCATCAGTACTCGCTACTAAAATAGGATGCTTATATTCAGGAAAAGAAGCATCATAGAAACCGCCGAATAATCCGATATTTGATAAGACATTATTGTTATGAGTAGATTTTACAAGTGGTTTAATCCTTTCTACTGTAGCTTCGCCTGCGTTGATATCAACACCTGAATCTTTATATGATATTCCCATATTTAGTTTTCATAATTTTTAAAAAATCAAAAATAATCATTTTATATGTATTATCAAAGTGAAGTAACATTATTTTGAATATCATTTTGCTGAGAGAGCCAATATAACGTCATTTTTTGAGTTTGAATAATACGATTAACCTGAGTAATAGTCCACTTAACAAAAATATTACACAAATTAATGTTATTGGCGGCATCATCCCGGGCCACTTATTTGGATTTAGCCAGTTTTGGTATCCGACAGCAGAGGCATGAATAAGGATTACAAAGAAAGCGGCATACCCTATCCGTTGGAATATTAGCCATTTTTTCTTTCCAAGTTTTGTCATCACATCTTTCATCGAGCTTATTGCCGGAAACAAAAATAACGAGAAACCCAAAATACCCAGTAAAAAGATTATTTGCCCCTGCACGGAAAAATCTCCATTCTCAAAAAAGAACTGCGGCAGAATATCAGGTTTAGCTATCCTTAATCCAAAAAATACATGTAAACACATGAAATAGAAACCTGCCAATCCAAAAAACCGTTTATAAGAGATATGTCTGATTGCAAACTTATTTCCTAATTTAGACAATGTTGACAGCCAGAAAGCTGTGAAAACCGACAAAACTGCAGCTCCGGCAAAACTTTTATTTATAACAAAGTTCGCATTAACCAGCATATCTAAACCCAGAAAGTAAATATATCTGAAATATGCATAAGTGAAAAAAAATACGAAATACGTTAAAACAATCAAGGTTGTAATCAGCTTTTTTCTTTTCCTTGCAGTCATATTATTATTTTTATGTTCAAATCAATTTGTTTATAAAATATTCACTGAGAGAATAAACAAATATTCTCTATTACTTTACTGAATAAACTTGAAAAGTTAAAACGTTACATGATTTCAAACATTTTTAGATATTTTGAATTATTTTGAATTCTCAAGAAACTCATTATATAAAATATTCAGAATTCTTGAGTCTTTGAATGGTGATTTTAAAAATATTTTGAGTTAATACTTGATTATTGATTACTTTTATAATATCTGATTTGTAATTTCAATTAATTTAACCTAATATATAAATGAAAACAATTCTTATATTATATCTTTTAATGATTCTTTTTTATCAGAATCTATATACTCAGGATAAACTTACATCATATCTTCAGGATTTGAATTCACAGCCGGTTGATATGACTGTTGATGTAATTCATATAAAGCTGAATCTTGACATTGAGCCATTCAAACAAATTGTAAAAGGACAACAATCAATAACATTCCGTACACTGAGGCTCAATACTGATTCACTGATTTTTCATTCTCCTGAAATGGACTTCAATGAGGTATTTATTGACGGTAGGAAGTCTGAATTCAAAAAAAATGGAAATGAAATTGTTGTTTATAATAAATCTGATTTGAAATACAATCAAATTTATGAAATGACAATCAATTTTACAGGTAATCCGACAACCGGATTACATTTTTCAGGATGGAATGATAAAACAAACCGTCATAGAAAACAGATCTGGGCACACAGTCCTCAGGGTTGGATGCCTTTTATAAATCAAAAACAGGATTTGCTGACCACCGAAATAATTACAACATTTGACTCGAAATACAAGGTATTTTCAAATGGAGACAGGATTTCGGAGAAAGATAACGGCAACGGAACCAAGACATGGCATTATAAAATGAATAAACCGCATGTTATTTATTTAGTATGCATTGCAATTGGGGATTATGATTTTAAGGAAACACAATCCCATAGCGGAGTACCAATGGAACTATGGTATTATCCGGATTTACCGGAGAATTTCGACGTTTCATACAGATATGCTGAATATATGATTGATTTTTTTGAGAAGGAAATCGGTGTAAAATATCCATGGTCAGTTTATAGACAGGCTCCTATGGTTAATTACATGTATGGAGCTATGGAAACTACTACTGCTACTGTTTTTGGGGATTTTATGTATATTCCTGAACGAGCCTGGTGGATGAGGAACTACGTCAATGTAAATGCCCACGAACTTAATCACCAATGGTTTGGCAATCTTGTTTCACATTTAAATAACCGTCATACCTGGCTCACAGAAAGTTTTGCCACACATTATGCAAAAATGTTCGAACGGGATGTTTATGGAGAAGATTATTATCAATGGGAACGTGATAAAGAGTTAATCAGGACATTTAATGCAGCAAAGACAAATAATAATCCGGTGGGACATTCAAGTGCCGGTACTGACAGATGGTATCCCAAAGGTTCGCTTGTGCTTGATATGATGCGTGATGTAATGGGAAATGAACTTTACAGACAAGCTATAAAATATTACACGGAAAAAAATACTCATCAGGTAACTGAGACTTATGACTTACTAAAAGCAATCAGAGAATCAACCGGCATTGCTATGGATTGGTTTTTTGAGCAATGGATTTGGCGCGGCGGAGAACCTCATTTCAAAGTATCATACACCAAAATTCAGGACAATGCTTCTAACAGACAAACCGTAGTGGAAATTGAACAAATCCACCCAACAGATAATCTAATATCGTACTTCAGAGTTCCGGCAGGTATTCACGTCTATTATATGGATGGCTCTATTGATTCTGTGAGAAAATGGATTGACGGGCAAAAAACGCTTATCAGAATTCCTAATTTACAGAATAAAGAAGTTGATTTTGTTGTTTTTGACCCAAACAGAAAAATTATCAAGAAAATAACATTCGAACGCAATTTGAATGAACTCCTTTCCCAGGCAGAGAAATCTGTAAATATGATTGACCGGTATGATGCCTTGCTGGCTTTGAAAAAGTTTTCAGTTGATGAAAAAAGAGAAATTTATAGAAGAATTTTTCAAAACGAGAAATTTCACCTGAACAAATCAGAAATTATCAGCCAATTGGCAGGTGACACAAATTCAATCGAAATTATAAAGTCAGCTATTTATGATAAAGATGCTCTTGTCCGACGCTCTGTGGTAGAGAATGTCAAAACAGTTCCTGAGATGCTTAAATCAGATTATGAACAATTACTGAAAGATTCATGCTTTTTAAATCTTGAGTTGGCTTTAAGAAATCTGTCACATTCATTTCTGAATGAAGATTATCTTCAACAGACTAAAAATGAAATCGGCTGGAGAGGTAAAAATATCCGGATAGCCTGGCTTGAGATTGCATTGGGAAAATCATTAAACCAAAATTATTTAGATGAACTTATTGATTATTCATCCTTGAGTTTTGAATTTGAAACAAGAATAAATGCTTTAACAGCTTTCAAAAAGTTGAATATTATAAATCATCAAACAGTTGTAAATGCCATTGATGCTTATTTGCACTGGAATTATAAACTTCGGGACGGGGCATATACATATCTTAAGTATGTTAATGAGCAGAATGTCGGAAAGTTAGAAATTGATAAAGCTATTAACAATATGAATTTTTCCGATAAACAAAAATCAGTTATCAATAATTTAAAAGCAAAATTGAAAGAATGATCTCAGACATTCGGACACATTCTTGTCACTAACAGTCTGTTGAAAAAGTATTTGGCTAATCTATTTCTGCAACAATGTCACACTGAGCGAAGTCGAAGTGTAAACAGTCGCAAATAGCGGGATTTGATGTTTGTCTTCGACTTCGCTCAGGCTGACATAACAAACATTATTACTTAATCTACAGGCTGCAATAAAATAATGTAAAAAACCTGCCGGTTGAAGTAAAAAACCTGCCGGTTGAAGTAAAAAACCTGCCGGTTGAAGTAAAAAACATCTTGGTTAAAGCAAAAAACGTCTTGGTGCGAGTAAAAAACGCTCTGGTGCGAGTAAAAAACGTCTTGGTTGAAGCAAAAAACATCTTGGTTAAAGCAAAAAACGTCTTGGTGCGAGTAAAAAACRSKMTGGTKSRWRWAAAAAACGYWCKKKTKYKMSKWWRAMMWSYSTKKKTTYAYYAWWAAMMMSYSYKKKTTKWRKYMWRAMMMMSGMKKKTTKWKMWMWRAMMMSYRCRTTTTTTCCGTTGACCACCGYGTTTTTWSCWYTRACCACCGYGTTTTTWSYWYTGACCACCGMGKWTTTTGYWYTGACCACCRMAKTTTTTSYRTTGACCACCGYGTYWWTTGCKYTGACCACCGYGTTTTTTGCTCTGACCACCGTGTCAATTGCGTTGACCACCGCGGATTTTGTGTTGACCACCGTGTTAATTGATTAAACCAAGTCATATATCTTCTTTTTCAACCAATCTTTTCAGTAAATACAAAACATACATAAAAAATCCTGACAATATTTCTATAATCAGGATTATGGGAGTTTATGAACATCTAAATTTGATTATTTATCAGTGCTTTGTTTTTTCTTTGTTGGAAAAACTGCTATAAAACCCATAGCAGCACCGTAAATAGTTGAAATATGCCAATTTGAAGTTATCGGGCAGGTACCGCTGTTACAACCAATAAAATAGTAATAGGAAAATCCTGCAATTCCGCCCAATATTAATCCAAGCAATATTTTAAGGTATTTATTCATCTTAATTCGTAATTATCGGTTCGGTTACACCAAAAATATCACTGATAGCCTTTTTGTAATCAGATTTTTGCATAGCTCCAACCGACATCTGAGGTTTCTGACTTTCTTTTGGTATAAACAGTACTGACGGAATACTTCTTACTCCAAATGCACCGGCTAATTCCTGTTCTTGTTCGGTATCAACTTTGTAAATATCAACTTTTCCGTCATAGTCCTTTGCTAATTCTTCCATAATTGGGGAGAGCATTTTGCATGGACCGCACCAATCAGCATAAAAATCAATAATTACAGGACGTTCGCCATTATATTCCCACTCGGTCTTGTTTTCATAATCAAATACCGTATCGAGGAATTCTTGTTTTGATAGAAATTTCATAATAAATATTTTAAAATAGTTTAACAATCAAAATCATTGACGAAATATAAAAAACTATATTGCCTGACAGCAATATGATTATTAAATATATTCCGGTTTTTTTTCAATTATTGGAATTTCATCGTCAATTTCCTGTAATTCATTATCCGAAATTTCATTTTCATACAGAATTTCATCTGAAACTTCTACAGTCGGCAATTCCATTGCATTCAGCTTTATATCTTCGTTATCGAATAGCTCGGATTCAGGCTTAAGGGGAGAAATTTCTTCTAATTCCTTTAGTTTGGGTAAATCGTCAAGTGAATTAATACCAAAAGTTCTTAAAAATTCCTGAGTAGTTGCAAACAGAAGAGGTTTGCCAAGAGCCTCGCTTCTGCCGGCAATTTTGATTATATTTTTTTCGATAAGTGAGTTTACAACTTCATTTGAATTAACACCGCGAATCTGCTCAATTTCAGGTTTTGAAACAGGCTGTTTGTAAGCAATAATAGCAAGAGTCTCAAGTGCTGCCTGGGACAGTTTTTTCTTAACCTTTGTTTTGAAATGTCTGTGTATAACCTGCCCGTATTCCTGCAATATACCAAACTGCCATCCTCCGGCTATTTTATGCACTCTGTAAGGACGGGCAGTTAGAGCAAGGTCTTTGTTAATATCTTCAATCAACGTATCAAAATATTCTTCAGATAAATTACTATTGTCATTTAATTCGACTTCAATATAATCATCAATATTTACTTCTTCATTTGCAGTGTCAATGTCGGGCAAACTTAATTCGATATTCACAAGCATATTAATTATTTGTCTTGAACTTAACGGTTCTTCAGAAGAAAAGATTAAAGATTCAAGGGCAGATTTACGGTCTGATTCCGACAAATTAAAAAATGCGGGCTGACTGATATTTTTCATAATTCACTTTTATATTCGTTTCGGTTCATAATAATAATATCAACGAAATTTTCTTCCTGATGAATCCATATTTTCTGGTACTTCAGCAGTTCCAGTATCGCAAGAAAAGTAACGATGATATGCGGTCGGGTAATTTTTTTTGTTAATTCGTAAAAACTTATTCTTTTACTTCTTTTTAAAATATCTAAAATCATATCAATTTTTTCTTCAACTGTAATCTGTTCCAACTGCACAATATGGCTGGGTTGAATCTGAATATTTTTGTTCAAAACATTATTAAGTGCATTTATCAAATCGAAAAGATTAGCATTCTTGTATGAAGCAGAGGATTCCATCAAATCCCTGTCAGAATCGAATAAATTTCTGTAATATACATATTTCTGGGACTCAGCGAGTGTACCCAAATCCTGTGCTGCATCTTTAAAAAGTTTATATTCAAGTAACTTTCTGACCAATCCGGTTCTCGGGTCTTCAATTTCCGAATCATCATCGCTTTTAGGACGGGGAAGAAGCATCTGGGCTTTGATATACATCAGAGTAGATGCCATAAGAATAAACTCACCTGCAAGCTCTAAATCGAAATATTTCATCATTTTGATATAATTCAAGAACTCTTCAGTTATCCGCGATATAGGAATATCATAAATATTGAGTTCATCCCGCTTTATAAAATAAAGCAGCAAATCAAAAGGACCCTCAAAATTTGATAATACAATCTTATACATTTTTCAATTATGATATTATTTATCTAACAAAAATAACAAAAATTCACATCTAATTTGAAATAAGTTATCTACAATATTATATCAATTTCGTTTCGTAAGCAATTTCAATATCATTAACAAAATATTTTGTATATATTTGTAAACATTTTTTTTTCAATTAATAATTTGGAGTCATTATGAGCTTAGAGTTAATGGTAATTTCAGGAATTGTATTATTGCTGATAATTGTAATTATTTCAATGTATAACGGTCTGATTAATAAAAGAAATCAGGTTGAAAATGTCTTTGGTTCGATGGATGCAATGCTTAAAAAGCGTTATGATCTAATCCCTAACCTTGTTTCTTCTGTTCAGGAATACATGAAACACGAAAAAGGAGTATTAACAGAAATAACAAATCTCCGTTCCAGAGCTATGTCACCTGATAATTCAAACGATGAAAAAGTTGAGATAAACAATCAGTTGAGCAAAGCATTGGGTGGAATGAGAATCGCAGTAGAAAATTATCCCGATTTGAAAGCAAATCAGAATTTTTTACAATTACAAGCAGCAATGAATGAAATTGAAGAACAGATTTCAGCAGCAAGGAGAGCTTTTAATGCTGTCGTTACAGAATTTAACAATTCTGTGGAAATGTTTCCTTCAAGTATAATTGCCGGAATGATGGGTCTAAAACGCAAACACGTTTTTGAAATATCCGATTCTGAGAGAGAAAATGTCAACATAAAGAGTTTGTTTAACAAATAGGTCTTTTGATGAAATCGTATGAAGAATTTACTCGTTTTTGTGCGGGAAAATTAAACAGTGACCTCGAACTCTTACATACCAAAAGGGGAGAGGTTGTCCGAAAATTAGTGATGTACAGATTTTTTCTCGCATTGATGGTTATTGGTGTAGCCGGTATAATGTTTGTCAATGAAATGCTTATTTTGCAAATAGAACAAAGTACTTTTCTCGCAATTGTTGCAATCTTATTTTTAATTATTTATATAATTGGATTCATTTTTTTATATAAACACCAGAGAAAAATCAGACAGAATTTTGTTCACGACTTCAAAACGAGAATAATAATGTCAATAGTCAGTTTTTTTGACGATAGATTAGATTATCACCCTTACAAATTTATTTCTTTTGAAGAATTTACAGGCAGCGGATTAATCAATCAGTCAATCCAAAAATATTATGGAGATGACTTTGTTGAGGGCAAAATCGGTGAAACAGCAATAAGATTTTCGGAGGTTCATGCATTTATAGAACAGCAGACTTCAGAAAACAAAAAAATTTATATAGAGGTTTTTGGGGGTATTTTTTTTGTAGGTGATTTTAATAAATATTTCAAAGGCAGAACATATATTTTGCCGGATAAAATCGAAAAGAGTTTTGGAAGATTTGCAAAATATTTTCAATCATTAGGCAAATCACACGGACAGCTTGTTAAACTTGAAGACCCGGAATTTGAAAAAGAATTTGTTGTGTATTCCGATGACCAGATTGAAGCAAGATATATACTATCAACGAGTTTGATGAAGAGAATTCTTGATTTTAAGAAAAAAGCCAAATCTGATATTATGATGGCTTTTAAATCTTCAAAAATTTATATTGCAATTCCAATTAAAGGAAAATTATTTGAACCGAAAATTTTCGGTAAATTAATTGCTGAAGAAACTCTTCGAAAATATTACGAAGATTTGAATATTACGGTGTCAACTGTCAATGATTTAAATTTGAATTTAAGGATTTGGGGTAAATAAAATTTTAATTTAACTCAATTATATTTTGAGCCATTTCCTTAAAAGTATCATCGTGAGTCACAATAATTGCCTGGTCTAATGATTTTAAAATAACAAAAAGTGATTCGGAAAGAGCTTTGCGTTTTTCTGTATCCAAATTTACGGTCGGTTCATCAAATATTACAAACTTGGAATTAGTAAGTAATGAGTTCATTGCCGCTCTCAGAGATATAGCAACCATCATTTGTTCTCCGCCTGACAGGAGTTCAAAATTACGATTAATACCTGAAACGGTTTTAATTGAGACCTGATAGGCATCGTTTGAGTACAAATCGGATTTCCAGATTATGCTTTCCATCCGCCCGCTAATCAGTCTGAAGTTTTCGGTAGCAATTGTTTGAATTATCACAAGTAGTTTATTTGCAATCATTTGTCCCATTAACTTCAAATTTTCACGTAACTGATAGGTAAGATTTCTTTTTTGTTCAAGTGTCACGCAAACATTATTTAAATCTGATATTTGGGATATATTGCGGCTGTTCAGTTGCATTCTTTCTTCCAGCAATTTAATTTGAGTTTTTAATCCTGCAATCTCATCGGACATAAGTGATAACTGCTCTTTAAATTTTTCGTATTCATCGCTTTTGGCTTTATATAAGTTTTCATTGTATATTTTGTTAAGTTCTTCAAGTTTGAAATGAAGTTCCAATAAATCACTCACAATTTTATTTAGGATTTCAGAATCATTTTGGATATTTAATTGAATTGTTTCAACTTGCTCCGATGATTTCAGATTTTGAATATAATCTTTATAATATGGATTCAAAATTTCAAGTTCACTTTTAATAGCTTCTGACTTTTGTTTAACTGAGTTGTATGATTGTGAATCAAACTCAAGTGAACTGATTTGTTCAGATATTTTATTTTGAGAATCAGTCAGCAATATAATCTGATTGGTTATTGAATTGATAGAAAGAATTAAACGGTTGATATTTTCATTTTTGGAATGTATTTCATTTTGCAAATTCATGAATGAAGTATTCTTTTCATCAAATAAAATCTTGCTGCTTTCCGCTTCTGTTTTCAAAGAGTTGATATAATCATTTAATTGTATAAGTTTAATTGATTGTATAGCAATATTGTGCTGCTCAAGAAATTGTTTATTATCCGAAAAAAGGAGGGATAGTTTTAAATTGGTATTTTCAAGTCCGGCATTTTCAATTGTAATACTATCTTTCAATTTATTAATCTTCAATAAATTTGTTTCATTTGAAATAATAATCTGGTCAAGATTATTCAGTTCTTTCCTGAGAATCTGAATTTCATTATCCAAATTATCAAATTCAGATAATTGCAGCTTATTTGATTCGATTTCGGAATTAATTTCATTAGCTTTATTTCGAAAGTAGGATGCTATACCTGAACCTTGCTTAACATTCAGGCAGTCTTCTGTCAAGAAGGGACAAATTCCGTCTGACAGCTTTGTATGTGCTTCCTGATTAGCACTTAAACGTTCATTGAGTCTGTCGCGAACGCGTCTTAATTCTTCTCTTTTACTAATCTTTATGTCTGATAGTTCGATTTGACTGATTAATGCGGATTTTTGCTTCCGAATCAGTTCTAAATCAGCCAAACCCGAGCTCAAAGTATTTATTTCAATATTCAGATTATTGATTTTTTGCAGTATATCATTTTTCTCCTTTTCATTTGATTCCCACGAACTGGAAATAACTTTAAAGCTATTGAAATCATTAAGTTTTGTTTCGTAAGTTTTTGAAAGTTCATTTTTTTCAGACTCAGCAATATTAGAATTTTTAATTAATAATTCGAGTTCATTCTGATATTCGGTGCTTCTCTTTTTTTCAGACTCCAGTTCGGAATTTAATCTTGTAAGTTGATTTTTATTTCCAGATAATTCATCCTTTAATAATTGAATTTGTTTGAGGATTTTTTCAAGCTCGGTTATTTTTTGCTCGTTAATCTTTAAATCCGATGCAAGGGCAGTATATTTTTCATACTGAACTTTGTTTTTAGAAACTATATCTCTTGATTTCAGTGCATTTTCCAAATCAGATTTCTGCTTGGTTATACTTGACAAGATATCAGCTTTGCGGGCTTCATTAGATTTTAATAAATTTTGACAGCTTTCAATCTGAATTTTATTTTTTCTCAATTCGATTAACTGCTGTCCGCATATTTCAAGGCTTTGGTTCAAACTGCCGCTCTCGCTAAGCAGTAAATTCATTTTTATCTGAAAATTTTGAATATCGGAATTAAGTTCATCAGAATCAATAAGTTTTGATTTTAAATCATTTATCACTTCGTTCTTTTTGTCAAATTCAGATTTATAGACTGCTTCGGCTTTTTTGAGATAATCTGCTGAAATTTGGCTGTAAACTTCCATATTAAAAATACTGTCGAAATTTTCTCTTCTTTTACTTGGGATATCAGAAAAAATATCGGTAATTTTATTCTGCGAAGCAACTATTATATTTGAGAAAAACTTATCGGAGTTCAGCTTAATACCTAATAATTCACGGATTTTCACCTGAATTTCATTTTTACCTGTGATTGAAAAATTCTTATTGTCAATTTGTGTCAATTTTGAAATTCCGGAAGGCAGATTCTTCTCTGCAATATATCTTAAACCATCATCAGCAAGGAAGTGTACTTTGATTTTTGCATTTTTCTGACCTTCTGTTACCGCATCAACTTTATTATTTTTATTCCTTAGTTCCGAATCAAATAAAGTTATCCCGATGGCTTCGAGAATTGAAGTTTTTCCCGAGCCGTTTTTACCGTAAAGCAGATTTATACCTGAATAGAAGTCAACAGTTTTGTTTATATGATTTCTGAAATTCTGAAGTTCGACTTTTTCAATTATCATTTTTTTCGCCTTGAATCATTTTATCAAGAAATACATCCAAAGTCTGCATAAAATCATTTTCTAATTTTTCATTTTGAAAATGTTTCAAATTTTCGATTAGCTGATGAGTTTCATTAGATATTTTACCAAATTTATTCCAACCGGCAATAATTTCTAATTCAACTTCACCTATTGTACTGTCAAAACCTGATAAATCCAGGTTGTTATTTCCACCCAAACCGTAAATTCTCGTAACAACTTTTAAAGCACCCTTTTGATATAATACTTCTTCAAGTGCTGCAATATCCAATTCGAACTGATTTGTCAGTTCTATAAAAAGATAACAAATTGACTCATTTTCGATTGTTTCATTTATTAAGCAATGAGTCAAATATGTTTGGGCTGTGAATAAATCTCCGGCATCGGTTTTTAAGCTGAATACTTTTTTATCACGGTTCTTAGATTCAATAAATTCAACCAATTTTGTATCGGAATCATATATGATAAATCCTTTCTTTTGCTTATATTCATTCAGGTCCCACATTTCGGGGCTGCCCGGGACAAAGAAAACAGGATTTTCATCAGGATAGTGATTATAACTATGAAAATGCCCGGCTGCTATATAATCAATTTTTCCTATCAATTTATCTATTATCTCTTTATCTTTGACAGTTCCGTGAATAAAGTCCGAACTGCTGAGAGCGGTATGAATAATCACATAATTTGTTTCATTATCAAATTTTGCGATTGATTCAGATAATTTTCCCAATAATTCATCTGCAAAAATTCCGGGATAGCCTAAACCGTAGAAATTTACATTGCCGATTTTTATGGGATAAAACTGAATTTCTTCATTTATATAAGTGTAATCTGGTCTTAACAGCATACCCTTTTCTGCAAGATATATTATCCATGACTCAGATTCCTTGCCGGATGTAATATTATCATGATTTCCTTCGATGACCAGACAGGGTATATTATGACTTTTCAATTTTGATAAAATCCGTTCCGAACGTAATAAAACTTCAGGAGATAATTCCCTTTTATCAAATAAATCCCCTGCAATGACAAACACATCAATAGAATTTGCAAGTGCATATTCAACTATATAATCAAATGATGCAAAATAATCATCGAACCTTTTATCGGAAAATTTCCCGCTCGCACCGACCACACGCCGCCCGAGATGAATATCAGAGCAGTGTAGGATTTTCATTCTTTTTTTCCATAATTTCAAAAAGCATATTTTGCATTATCATCAGGCTATCAGGATTTGAGGATTTCAATTTGAAATCAGTTTCGCAAATTGACATAACAGCATGTTCAATCTCGCGGGCAGAATATTTCTTAAGAGCTGTCTGGTAATCCGAAAACTGATAGGTTGAAATGCCGATTATTGTTGAAAGTGACTGGGGAGGCACTCCGGCTTTGTAATCGTCATAAATTTTCAGTAAATTGATAAATAATTTTGAAAATATGACTATCATAAGCATTTCCTGTCTGTCAACAGCAAGTATTTTGTTTAAAATCCTGACAGCTTTCGGTAAGTTTCTCTCGACAATAACCTTTTGCAAATCAAATGTACTATATTCACGGGTCGAACCGGTCAGGAAATTGATTTCATCAAGAGTGATTTGTTTTTGACCTTCAGTAGCCAGCATTAGTTTATCAACCTCATTGCTTAAATCTCTTAAAGTCTGTTTGGTACGTGAGACAAGAATTTCCAAAGCTTCCGGTTGTATAGTGCGTCCCTTTGCTTTTATTCTGCCTTCTGTCCATTTTGCATATTCAGATTCGTAAACTCGGGGAAATTCCATCCACCCGAACTTTGTAATCAATTGGTTGTAAGGAAATTTAAGGGTTGTAACCTTTTTATTGAACTGTTCTTTATTGGAAGACTTAAATGTTTTATATATATCTTTTGCTCCGTCAATATCCGCAACCAAAATCAAAATTGTAGTTTCGGAAGGAGAATTAATATAAAAAGACAGGGGAGATGAAGTCTCGTTTTTTTTTGAAGCTCTTCCCGAAAATAGTTTGTCAAACCGCTTTACCAAGACTACACGTTTATCGGACATCATCGGATAACTTCTGCATAAATCAACTAAAGAACTGATTTGAGTATCGTCGCCGTCAAAAATATCAAAATTGAATTTATCATTTTCTGTTGTAACATATTTTTTTATCAATAAATTCTGTGCTTCCTCTCTCGAAAACTCGTTTTCACCAAACAGCAGGATTATCGGATAAGAAATATCACTTTTAATCAATTCATTTACATTACTGAACATATCTGTCAAATTCTTTTAAGTTAAAACAATTTTCTTTTTGTATCATTTTTAATATTTAAAATTAACTAAAAAATAGATGTTAAACAAATAATAAGGGCTTGTAATAAGTAATATATCAGCATATTGAAAAAGTATGTAAAAATGTCATTTATCTATCCCTCAATAAATTTACAAAATAAATTGGTTTAATTCTTTAAAGATTGATTGTATTCGTAATATTTTTTTTACATTTGAATATTAAAGATAATACTAAAAATTTATTAAATGTAGGCTTGTCTTTTAAATGACCTGAAGACAAACCTTGATTTGGGAGCTTGTATAATGAAGATTTGTCATTTACTTATATGCAGTTGCTTTATTTTTATGATGTCTAATCTTGCTTATTCAGCTAAACCGGATATCGTTTGGGAGAAACAATATAAATTTGATTCAGAGAGTGTTAATCCGTGGATATTTATGAATTATTCTGATACAGGAATATTAATTTGGGCAGAAGGAATAAGTTCCAATTCACAAAATAATACTTTATCAATATTACATACTGATATTTACGGCAATATAAACGTAAAAAAGAATTATAATAAACCCGAAAATACAGATCCAATATTTATTAACGCTAAAATTTTCAAAAAAAACAACATTTATGAAATAATTGGAATTTACTCATCAGATTACTCTGTGCCAATCAAAAAGTTTCAAATTGACACTGAATGCAATGTAACCGGTGATTTAAGCGATATTGAGAATCATGAAGAATTATTCTCAATAGCTACACCAAATTATATGTATGACAGTATTTATGTTGGATTTAGAGATATGAAATATTTGGATGACTCAATTACTATTGTATATAATCAATCCCATCTTGTTTATGATACGGATATTAACTTTACCAGAAAGCTCACATTTGATACTACCGGTATAAATGAACCGCTGGCAATGACACACCCGCAGGGAAATATATTTCCGAATAATGATAAAAGTATTATTGCTATGCTCTCAGGTCCTATTGATACTAAAGCAGGTTTTTTTGGGAAAACTGATTATATATTTTTATGTAACTTTAATTTAAGCGGAAACCTTAACTGGAAATGCAAATTAGATATAACTGAAACAGGTTTTAACAGGGTACAAATAGTCAAAGTTCATCATTTGTCCGACGGCAGCTATAATTTCATTGGACGATTAACCAGAGGTAACCAGTTTAACACGGAATCAGCAGCAATAATAGGAAATATAACAGATAGTGGACAGCTTAATTGGTCAAAAGTTATCAATTATAATTCTTATAAAGTAATTGCAACTAAAATTCCAACAGTTATTAATGTTGGAAATCATTTTGTATTATATGGTTATATACATATTTCAGATTTACCAAAGAGAGCATTCTGGATGATGATTGTTGATAAAGACGGCAATAAACTTGATGAATATGATTGGAAAACAGAAAATGATGATAATGGTATTGTTGATGTTCAGGAAACCGAATCAGGTAATCTTATTATTTTAGGACGTGACGGCTGGAACAGCATTTATCTTGCAGAAATACAACCCAAATTAACAAGTGTTAAACATAATGAAAATTTGTATTTAAAGCAGCTTGATATATACCCCAATCCATCTACTGATTTCATTGATATAAAACTTAACAATGAGGCAAGCCTCATTGCTTCCAGAGAAGTACAAATATTTGATATGCTTGGAATTAAGGTTATGTCTGAATCAATTAATCTGATGAACGGAAGTCATCGGATGAATATATCAGGTCTCCCAGCCGGAGTATATTATATCCGCATCGGGGATAAAGTAGAGAAGTTTTTGAAGATGTAAATATATCTTTACAAGTCATTGTCCATTAAGTTATCAGGATTTTCAGAAGTTCATTATTTTTAAAATTATAGTTTTGTCAAATGGATTAATAATTATAGTTTTGTATCCTTGATTTGTGAATAATATCATACTTAAATATTATTAATTTAGAAATTAAAGTCGAATGAAAAATTTACTTGTTATAGCTTATTATTTCCCTCCATCAGGGGGACCCGGTGTTCAGCGTGTATTGAAACACATTAAATACTTACGTGAGTTCGGCTGGAACCCGATTGTACTTACTGTAGAAAACGGGGATTTTCCTGCAAGGGATGAATCACTACTGAAACAGATACCGAAAGACATAAAAGTTGTAAGGACAAAAATTTTTGAACCTTATGATTTGTACAGAATGTTGACCGGAAAGGATAAAAACACAGCAATAGACGTTAATGTAATCAAAAAAGAAGGACAAAAGACAAGTTTTAAAGAAAAGCTTGCTGAATTTGTACGTGCAACTTTATTTATTCCGGATGCCCGGATAGGATGGTATTTTACTGCACGCAAAGCAATTGCAAAACTAATGTCTGAAAATCAAATTGACGCTGTTTACAGTTCATCGCCGCCATACACCTGTTCAATCATTGCCCGATATGTTAAACGGAAATACGGTATTCCGTGGATTGCAGGTTTTCGCGACCCGTGGACAGGATTCATATCATCACCCAAAAGATGGTTTTTACCGCGAAGTATTGATAAGGCTATGGAACATTCGGTATTTTCAGAATCCGATGCTGTTGAATGTGCCTGGGAGGGGATTATTAAAGATGCACTTGCAAAATATCCGGATTTAGTTCAAAATAAATTTCATCATGTACCGAACGGTTTTGATTCATCGGATTTTCCGGTTGTTGATTATCAAGCAAATGACAAATTTACGGTCACATATTCCGGTTCGATGTATGGCAGACGTAATCCAGCAGCCTTATTTGAATCAGTTGAAAACTTAATTAAGCAGGGGAGAGTTGACACTGCAAAAATAAAATTCCGGTTTATAGGCAGATTCGGCAATGAGATATTTGAAATGTTTGATAAAGCAATATTTAAGGAAAATATCGAAGTTATTTCGTATATGCCTCATGCGGAAAGTATCGCAAATCTTATTAAATCTGACTGCTTACTGCTTGTGGTTGACGAATCGAAAGAGAGCGAAGAAATTGTTCCCGGGAAAGTCTATGAATATATTGGTGTCCGAAAACCGATAATTGCAATCGGTCCTGTTGAAGGTGCAGTCGGAAGATTGATAAAATCAACAAATGCGGGATTCATTGCTCACCAAAACAGAATATCCGAGATTGAAGAAATTTATTTGAATTATTATACCGAATGGCAGAACGGTACTTTGATTTCAAACTCTGATGAGAGTCTGATATCGAAATATGAAAGAAAAAATGCTGCAAAATATTTAGCCGAATTACTTGATGGGATAAGTAAATAGGATATACCTATCAGATTAATTTGGCTTCTTAACTGTTGAATCAAACTTATCTGATACAACTAATTTTTTCCCTGTTCTTTTTGACTCTATAATCAATTTATCAATAGCTCTTTTAGTCCCTTTAAGAACTTTTTCTCTGATTATTTCATATTCCTTTTCCATAACTTCCCTTAATTAAATCCCATAAATCTTCATTAAAAACTTTAATACTATACTTATTTCCCTCAGCAATATTGCTTGGGAATAATCCTGAATTATTTACTATCAACCAATAATCTGAAATACTCATAAAATCTTGAAATAAATTCTTCAAACCACGTTCATATCTTCTTTTTATAATATCAACCGGAATATTATGCCCTCCCAGTGATACTCTGTGTTCGACTCTTTCAACTGCTAAATCACTACTTTCTAACCAATAAAATAGTATAATTATTTCAAATCCTTTTTTCTTTGCATACAAGCATTTGTCCGCTAATAATTTTGAAGAAAGAGTGCTTTCAATAGCAAAATTATTGCCTGATTCAATTAACTCATCAATTCTGTTTAACATTATTTTACCTGCTGTCACAGATACTTTCTCAGGTTGAAATGGAGAAATTCCTACGGCAATATTATCTGCATTAATAAATTCTAAACAGTCTAAATCATATTTTAAATACTCCATAGATGCTGTAGTTTTACCTGCTCCATTAGGTCCAGCAATTATAAACATTTTGCTCATATAATCATTTCAATCTCTTAAAGTAGAATAAACGACTAAGGATGAGTTTGAGTTTACAACTTTATGCTTCTCAAAACTGTCTTCGCGATTACTTGTCAGGTTTTTCGGAATGATTGTTTATGTGGTTAAAAGAAAAAAACCTTCCGAATGTTTTTGTTCATCGGAAGGTTCATAAAAAAGCAGGGAAGAGGCTTAATTATTCGGAGTATCAATCTTATATCCGAATTTTCTTTCTATTGATTTTCCTGCAGGAATATTTACATACCATTTCAGAAAACCCTTTTCTTTGTCAATTTTTGCGCCTGATGATTCCAAAAGTTCAACTTCAATTTTTTCATGAGTTGTAACCGGAAATTGGTCTTCGATTGTTATATTTATGTCGGATTTTCTGTTATTTTTCACTGTAATTAAATAACCGTACTGCTTGATGACATTACTGCTTAGGAATTTCGTTTCTGTCATATTGGCAACAACTTCCCGCTTAATTACAATACTTTTATCCCTTCCTAATGATAAACTAAGAGAATCATTAGTGGTTTGCGGATTGATTGTAGTTTTTCCTAAATATGTATTCTCGAAATAAATATATGCTTCACCCGGCAGCAGATTCAGTTTTCCCCAGTCTGCTATTTTTGCAATTAAAAACGCATCGGGGTCGAGTTTTGGAACGCAGTAATATTCATAAACTGCGGGTACGTCAACTTCATTTAATAATATGCCCTGCTTTCGATTATCGGATTTAATAGAATATCTGTTAGCCGGTGCAAATTCAACCGTCATATATTTATTATCAACAGTTCCGATTTCCATTCCATCAACAACCATTGATGTTTCTTTATATTTAGAAGAACGTACTGAATTAGCCGAATAAGTCGGAGCAAGTGGGCTATCCATATCTTGACTTATACTTTTTTCAATTATTCTCAGATACCAGGGCGTAAGAAAAGGCATTGTATTACTCATATTCGGATTTCTTGTTGACAGGATAAGTTTCACTTCATTCCAATCCCTGCCTGTATATTGTGACACAAGTGCTTTGTACGACAAACTAACCGGAGAAGTGACATCTTTCACCTTGATTTCATAATTAGGAATCCAGCCTGCTGATGGCGTATAACAATTTAATTCCATATCTTTGATGCCGGCACTTTCACTGCTCACAGTTGCAACTATCTGGAAATTCTGAGTAGTAATCTTTGTTTTCTCAAATTCCATAATTACTTTATTGAGGCTCGTTAGAATTTTGTTTAATTCTTTTTGCTTTACTGAAATTGTGAGGATTTCCTTCTTAATTTCATTAACACGCTTGTTATAATAATTGCTAAGATTAGTAAGATCCTGAACGGAAGCACCTTTTTCAGTTTCGGGGTGAAGTTTGAATGCAGTGATGAGATTTTCTTCACCTTTGAGCACATCAGTCTTATTATTCAAATCCATGAGCTGGTAATTAATATTATCAATTGAGTCGCGAATTACTAATATGTTATTGGGCTCAGGCTGGTCCTCCGGTTTTATTGATTCTTGCCTAAAGTCAGTTGACATGACAGTTGCAGATGAACCGGTTGAAAGTCTAATTGAATTCTGGTCAATATTTGAGGGCAATGAATCAATGTAAACTAAATTAGTTCCCTTTTTAAGATTAACTTTCAGATTGATTTTTAAATTTGCTCCAACCTGAAAAACAGTCACCATTTCAGGAACTCCGGCTACATGAATCTCATTCTGACAGAATAGGATACTGATATTTGTTAAGAACACAACTAATATTGCAAATATTTTCATTTTGAACACCTTTATGTAAATTGTTATCCGGTTTTTTAACGTATTAATAAATCAAAAGTAACAAAAAAAAGCGAAACAGGTACAGCTTCGCTTTTTTAAATATTTTCAAATTGGTTAAGAGAACAAATTACAGAGTATTAGTCACACTGATTTTTGAACCGTCTTTGAAATCAATCTTGGTACAAATCCAAATTGGACGCAGATTAGCATGGTCATTTCTAATTTTTTCGTCTCTTTCATTATTAACGTCGTGGTCGTAGGGATGAGCAAATCTCTTAGTCTCGCCGGGTTTAATAACTTCGCCTTCTTTTAAAATCTTTGATGAAACGATAGGATAGACTTTCACTAACTGATTATCTTTATCCATAAACTGAAGAACACCCTCGATATTAGTCATTTCTTTTTCAGATTTATTAGTAATTTCATAAATCAAAAAGTCAATTTCTTTTTTATTTTTGTCTTTATCATCAATCTGAGTAGGCTTCATTCCTACATATTTAAATTCATGGTTCATCACGAGTTCAATTTTAGTTGCCTGATTTGCAGCAGTTGAAGCAATCTGGTCACGTTCGAAGTTTCTCTGAATCTCAATTATCTGTCCAACTGATTTGCCCATAAGCGAATCAACAGACATAGTAACCATTCTTGTCATACCATTTGTAAAAAGTTCAAAATCCTGTGCTGTAAAGTCCATGTCATCGCGTAGTTTTTTAAAGATTTCAGTTACATTAGTTTTTGTAACTACCTCACCCAATAATTTGGATTCTTTAGCTTTAGGCTGACATCCGGCAATAAGCAAAACAAAAATGATAGACAAGATTATTGAGTTCTGATAAAAAGACTTCATAAAAATTTCTCCAACAAGTTAAATAATTAATTGATTTACAAAAGATACAAAAATATACTCTAATCTTGACATAGCCAAGTGATTTTTACCATTTATACGGATTTTTGATAAAATCGTATAATATGCCGTATCTTAATCCATGTGAACTTACAATTAGCTGTTTGATATTGAAATGCCCGACAATCAATTTCAATATCAATGCTCCCGAAAGAATTAAATCTGCTCTTCGGGGATGAACTTTCAATTTTGTTTCAATATCTGAAATTGAAGTAGATTTGTACAACTCATAAATCAAATTCAGTTTATCATCTGAAAGAATGTATCCGTTTGCTGCATCAACTTCATTATCTGCTAACCCGAGAGCAGTAGTAGCAAGAGTTGTAGCAGTTCCGGCGACTGCATATACTTTTTTATAATCTGAAAGGATATTGGAATCAGCCAATAGTTTCGATATATATTCAGTTGCATTGTCAATATCATCGGAATGGGGAGGATGAATGTGTTTAAAGAATCTTTCGGTCAATCTTACTGCACCAACCTGCAGACTTATTTTTTCGATAATTCTATCCCCGCATCCAATAATTATTTCTGTGCTGCCGCCTCCAATATCAATTACCATACTTGGTTCCCCGTCCAAAACGGTTCCCAAAAAGCTGAGAGCTGCTTCCTCGCTGCCGTCAATAACTCTGATGTCAGAACCAAGAGCATTACTTAATTCCATAAGAACATCTTTAGAATTGAGTGCATCTCTGAGTGCAGATGTACCCACAGCAATAACTTTCTCAACATTCAAAGACTTACAAATCTCTTTGTTTTGGACTAAGATATTTTTTGTGCGTTCAATAGCGGATTGCTTAATGATACCTGTTTTATCAACATCTTCACCAAGTCTGGCAACATCAAATTTTTCTGTTATTTTAATCAAATTATTATTTTCAATATCCGCAACCAGCATCAGGACTGTGTTGGTACCGATATCAACAGAAGCAATTCTTTTTATCATTTTTCATCCCCGCATCTGAAATGAAAAGCAGCCCATTCATCTTCTGTAACTTTTTTTATAAGTTTTAATCCCTGCTTTTCAGCTTCTGCTATAAGGATTTTATCATCATAAATCATTATACCCGAAATGAGTATGTCGCCATCTGAATCCCTGACAGCATTTTTGAATTTCTTTAACGAGGGGAGAGCAAGGTTGAGAAATATATTGGCAGATATTCCATCGCATTTTTCAATCTCTATTGAATCAATATTTGCAAGTTCAAGCCTGATTGATTCATAGACATTGTTTTTAATGATATTTTCTTTTGAATTATCAATTGACCATTCATCATTATCAAATGCATAGACCTTAGCAGCACCCAATTTGACAGCTAAAATTGCGAGAACTCCGGTTCCAGTGCCGGCATCAATCCAGTAAGAATCCTTTTTAACCAAATCTTCCATTAAACGGCACATTAAGCGTGTAGTTGTATGATGGCCTGTTCCGAAAGACATTTTGGGGTCAATGATAATTTTGATTTCAGATTCAGTCTCTTCAGCCTTATGAGTAGGTGTAATAACAATTCTATCGGAAATAACAACCGGCTGGATATTATTTTCCCATTCTTCATTCCAATTTTTATCAGATATTTTTTCTATGGATATAAGAGAGGTGGAATGGTCGAAATTTTTAAGCTCATTTACAATTGAATCTATACTTAGATTATTGAAAACAGATTCTTCAAATGTGATAATCAACTCATCATTTCCTTCCTCGATTCCGCAAAAGTCATAATCCTGAAAGACTGACATACTCAAATCGAAATATTCTTCATGTATGCTTATTTTAGCATTTATATACTTTTTAATCAAAGATAATTTCCAATATTTTTAACACATAAACATTTATAACAAACAAGATGTGCTAAAGTAAGAAATAATTTTCAGTAAACGCATTTAAATGAACAATAAAGATAATATATCGGAAAGATTATCAAATATAAGACTATTAGCAATGGATGTTGACGGTACTTTAACCGATTCAACAATGTATTATTCAGCTAAAGGTGAGGAGTTGAAAAGATTTTCAACCAGGGATGGAATGGGTATTACTTTACTTAAGTTAGGAGGCATATCAACTGCTTTTATAACAAGTGAAAATTCACCTATAGTGACAGCCCGTGCAGAAAAACTTTCAATTGAGTATGTTATAATCGGATGCCGTGATAAATCAACTGCTATCAGTAATTTAGCCGAAAGTAACGATTTAAAATTATCTGAAATTGCTTATATCGGTGACGATATAAATGATGAGCATGTTATGAAGATTGTAGGATTTTCAGCTTGTCCCAATGATGCAGTTGACGTTATTAAGAAAACAGCAAATTATATATGCGAGTCATTAGGCGGTCAGGGAGCAGTGCGAGAATTTGCTGAATTGATACTTATGGCTCAAAATAAAAAAATTAATATTCAAGAACAATGGTAAGGAGAAAACTTATGTCGAATTCGAATGATTCCGGAAATTTCGCACGCGGCTTTATCATCGGTGCTTTAGCCGGTGGATTAGCAGGTGCAGTAACTGCATTATTACTTGCACCTAAATCAGGTGCTGAACTTAGAAGAGATTTAGCCGACACGTCTGCAGATTTATATGGCAGAGCTTCTGATTATATAAAAACAGTAGAAGGTGAAGTCAGCAATGTTGTTAATGAAGGCAAAGCTAAGGCTTCAGGTATCATTGACAGTGCAAAAATGAAAGCTGAAAATTTACTGCATGACGCAGAAAATGTTTTGAAGGATGCCAGATTTAAAGCATCTCAAACCAAAGAACAGCTGCAAAACAGGATTGATAATATTCGCGATGCTGCAAAAGCCGGTACCGAAGCCTTTAAAGAAGAGCTTGATTCATAATTTTTTTTATTTTTAATAATAGGAGGGACTTTGGTATTGTTAAGTATTCTGTACTTAATACGAGTCCCTCGTTTTTTATCATTATATTCTAAATTAGAGGAATATTAAAATGGTGTTAGCATTGCAAATTTTAGGAATAATAGCTCTTGTTTCATTTGTTTTTTTAGCATTTGTTGCTGTTTCAGCTCTATCGCAATTAAAACAAACATTTGAAAAAGTCGATATGAAGCTGGATTTGATTACAAGAGAATTAATTGATTTTAAATCTAAATCCATTCTGACACTCAGCTCAATAGATGAATTATCAAATGACTTCTCTGTTTCGCTTGAGGGAATAAATAAAATTAATGAAAAAATTCTTATCTCTCTTGATGGTTTTGATAAAATGAGTTACCAGATTACTTCTTCAGTTGATGCGATTCACAATACTGGTAAAAAGATTGTAGATATAGTCGAGCCAATTGAATTGGTTATAGAATCTGTAATCGGTACATTTCTACCAAAAATTAGTGCAACCGGTAAATTTTTCAAAGCTTTAAACAAAGGTTTTAATACTTTTTCCAATAAAGTGAAAGAATAAAAAAAGGCGATTTGTAATTATTTACGAATCGCCTTTTTAAATTCTTAAAATTCAATTACTTACTATCTATTTTTATCAATACCGGATTGAAATATAACTTTTCAACCGCTGCGTATGCCCCGAATAAAACTAATGAATACAACAAAACGCTGCCTACAGTATATCTAAAGAAAGGTACTGCTTCAGCATAACATCTTGCGATTCCGCCAAAATCCTTAGGATAGGGCATACTATTAATGTCCAAACCAACTAACCATGAAGAGAAATTGGTTATTACAAAGAAAAGGATTGCTGAAAAAAGTGATGTACCAAGGATAGATAGAGGTTTGAAATTAGAAGCATAACGCATACCAAGCAACACAATCAATGCAAAGCTGAAATAAACCGATAACATTGAACTATGAAAGCCGACATAAAAGCCAAATAGTGATTCACTGAAAAAATGCAATAAAACATCACTTAATAACATAGCTCCGATAGGAATAGCAAAACCAAGTATTCGGTTACCCGCGAAAACAGCACCGGCAAAAAGTGCAATTGCCATTACAGGTTGAAAATTCGGTAGTACCGGAAATAATCTTGAAACAGCAGCCAGTAAAATCAATCCGGTCGCAAATAATATTTTTAGATTCTTAGAACTTTTCATAATAAACTCTCATTTAATTAAATAATTTCTCTTTCATTTATAGGGGAGTATCAGATTATAAATACTTTTATTTAGTTTACATAATATAGATTATATTGCAATTCTATGATATTAAATATATCTGATTATGCTGACCAATACTTATAACTAATACTCTCATTCAATTTGACACTCATAGATTACATTCAACAAATTTATTATTATTAATTGTATATTTTGGTTTACCTTTTAAAACAAATCCATCAAATGGTGAATTAGACGACTTGGATTTAAACAATTTTTTATTTACTGTCCATTCCTCTTCAGGATTAAAAATTGTTATATTTGCCGGTGAACCGACTTTAAACTTAATTTGTTGAATTTGTAAGACTTTTCTTGGATTAACCGTAAACAATTCAATCATTTTATTTAAACTAATATGATTTTTATGTACTAAATATGTCATACTCAAACCCAAAGCAGTTTCTAATCCAATAATTCCATTTGGCGCAGACTCAAACTCTACATGCTTTTCATTTAACGTGTGTGGAGCATGATCTGTAGCAATACAATCAACAGTTCCGTCTTTGATTCCCTCAATAATGGCATCAACATCGGATTGTTTTCTAAGCGGTGGATTCATTTTATAATTCGAATTGTAAGTTCTAATATTTTCTTCGGTAAGAACAAAATGATGAGGTGTAACTTCGCATGTTACTCTTTGTTTCTGATTCTTGGCATTTCTAACAATATCAACAGCGCCTTGAGTACTTAAGTGCTGAGCATGATAGCGTCTGTTACCACAATAATCTGCCATTTTAATGTCTCTATACAGTGTTATTTCTTCAGCAATACTTGGATAACCCTTCAGACCGAGTTGGAATGACAAAGCACTTTCATTCATAGAAAAATTGTTTGTTAAGTCTTTATCCTCACAATGCTGAGAAAGCAGTAAATCCTTCGCGGCTGCATATTCAAATGCAAGTTTCATTACATCTGACCGCTCTACAGGTGCTCCGTCATCAGTAAATAAAACCACACCTGAATCATTTAATTCAAGCATTTCAGTTAGAATATTACCCTTACGATTTTTTGTTATTGCTGCCGAAATCAAAACATCAACAAGCAGGTCTTTAGAACGGCTTTTAATATATTCAACCACAGTAACATTGTCAATATCAGGGTTTGTGTTTGGCATACAAACAACTCCTGTAAACCCTCCGTTAGCGGCTGCGTCTGTTCCTGATTGTATAGTTTCTTTATGTTCCTGCCCAGGTTCTCTTAAATGAACATGGATGTCTAAAAATCCGGGACTCATAATCAATTGACTACCGTCAATTATTTTAGTTGAATGTTCTGTCTGACACTCATCCTTAGAAATATGCGCAAACTTTCCATCCAATATTCTAACATTAAGTCTATCATCCAAGCCTGAAACAGGTTCAATAAGCCTTATATTCTTAAATAAAAAATCCATTAAATACACCGATACTACATAATCATTTATACAAAAATAGTGATAATTTATTACTTATAAAAACATTAGCTACTCAATAACCATCTCAGTACAAAACTTCTCAATAATTCTTCCGGCATCTACATCCCCTAATTCTAAAGCTTTTTTCCAATCGCGGCAGGCATTATCCATTTGATTCATTTCAAAGTAAACATTAGCTCTTTCAAGATACATACTGCCGTCATTTGAGTAAATTGAAATCAGCTTTGACAAATCAGATACGGCTTTGTCTAACATTCCTAATTCTCTGTATGATTTGGACCTTTCTTTATATGCAGCAATAAAATCCGGATTAACATTTATTGCTTTTGTTAAGTTGTTAACAGCTTCTTTATAGTTTTTAAGTTCAAACTCAAGTTTTCCCATCATAAGCAGTGCATCAATATTAGATGAATCATCTTTTATGATATCATCCAAATAATAACGGGTAGTCTCAAAAGCACCTTTGTTAAAGTTAAGTCTTGCTTTAAGAAGCATCTCTTCGGGAGAATCGGAACAGGATACAATTGTAATCAATAATAAAGTAAAAACAAAATATTTCATAACATACCAAATATTAAATTAAATAATATGCAAAAATATAAATAAAGCACCAAATCAATCAGATTCATTTTAAAANTATTATTAAGAACATAAATGAATTTAATGAAAGTAAAAAAAGCGAAAATGTGATATTTTCGCTTTATAAAATGTGCTTATTATTAAATCAATAAAATTATAATAATTTGATTTTCGATTAAATGATATTAACATTAAATTTGTGTTACGTCGATAACCATTCCGTTTTGTAATTTATACTTTCTATCGGATTTTTTGCAATCAGCCAAGCCTAAATCATCAAAAACAAGTCGTATACCTGCTTCGCTAACCCATCCGGCAATCCTTCCCGGCACACCGACAATCATTGCATAATCAGGAACATCTTTTGTAACAACACTTCCTGCTGCAATAAATGCATGTTTGCCAATTGTATTGCCGCAAACTATGGTTGCATTAGCTCCGATAGAAGCTCCTTCCTTAACAAGAGTTTTATGATAAAACTCAGAACCCACCTGAGGATATTTACATCTCGGGTCCAGAACATTTGTAAAAACCATTGAAGGTCCGCAGAAAACATAATCTTCAAGCTCGACTCCTTCGTAGATTGATACATTATTCTGGACTTTACAAAAATTTCCGATTTTTACATTATTTCCGACATTAACATTCTGTCCGAAAACACACTTCACTCCAATCACTGAACTAGATTGAATATGACAGAAATGCCAAATTTTTGTCCCTTCTCCGATCTCGCAGCCATCATCAACATAAGAAGATTCATGTACAAAATAGCGCATTGAGTACTCCAATATTAATTTGATTATTAAGTAATTACTTTAAAATAATAAATAAAAATACAAAAAATTATTGGAACTACTTTTATATTTTTGTAAAAAATTAATTTATTTTCCTTTTGAAGTATATTGAATGACTAAAATCCTTATTTTTAACTTCTTTAGTTATATAACCCGCTTCTTTAGCTTTGTCAATTAAAGGAGCCGGGTGAAACGAACAGTTAAGCTGTAAAATTTGGTCATCAATAAGTTTATTTAATCCGCTAAGTACTACAGAAACCGGTTTCCCGCCCTCTTTAATAATTTCATCAGCATTCAGCAGACTAATTATTTTATTATCATCAATAATCATTTCTGATGATAAGTCAGTATCATCTGTACTTATTTCAGCAGATAAAAGTCCTAATTTTTCATTTATAGCGCTTATGAGAAACGGAAGTGTAACTTCCCCTACCCTTGCAGCCTGTTCCATTGTCGCCAACTTACCTATTGTTTTTCTTAGTAATGGATTTTTTAATTTCTCAAAAGTAGGGACAATCGAAATCAGATAATCTTCAATTTCCGGATATTTTTCAATTAAATCCATTACTTTTGTTTGTGGTGTAATATGAAATTGCATCTTATACCTCTTTAACATAATTTAAAAGTCTTTGTTCGCCTTCTAATGCTCTTAATCCGGTCAGGTCCTGACTAACCTCAAGAGTTCCCATATAATTCCCTTCAGAATCCCGTACGGCAAAATATTCAATATGAATAAACTTACCGCCTAAATTTATCCAGAATGGAGCGCTGTCGGCTTTTCCTGATTTGAAATCAGATACTATCTGCTCTACTATATGAACGCTATGCGGTGGGTGACACATTCTTACATCTCTCATCAGAATAGCTTTTGACCTGTCGAATATTCTCTTTTTACCGTGTGAAAAATATCTGACTTTATCATCTTTATCTACAAATGTCAAATCAAAAGGTAATATATTCAGCACATTTGTTAATTCCTGAAGTGTAAAATTTCCTGTAGGCATATTAATAAATCCATCCATCTTAATTTCAGATTCTTGTTCTTCAATAAGAATTGGTTTCCATTCACTTTTAGGTTCTACTATGCAGTATCCATATTCTCCTGTTTGTAAATAAATTTCGTACCATTCAGAGTCTAAAATTACATCACCGCACATCGGAAATAATATTTCATTTTCTTTAAATACCATATCTTTAACTGAATACACCGAAGACGAAAGGAACATTTCGGCAATAAGACCGAAAGATGCTGCATCAATATCCTTATTTATATCTAATGCCTGAATTGAGTTTTTAAGTTTTTCTCTGATTTCGTCATGTTTTCCCCACATTACGGTTGGAGGACCTGTAATGTTTTTCTTCTCAAGAAATGGAAACACAAGATATTCTTTACGTTTATAATGCTTATCAATGTCCATCAGAAGATTAAATTTGCTCTTTATATTCATTATATCACTGACGAGTACATTTTCTTTTGGAGAAATTTTCTTAATCTCATTTTCAATTTCTTCACACAATGAAATAATTGCATTATTTTCATTCCTGAATGTATCAATCGGATGTCCGCTTGGGATAATTTTAGACATATTAAGGTCAATCCTGCCTTCTAAAACCTGAGAATGTAAATCACAGAACTTTTGGATTTCTGATGCAGGCAATCCTTCTTTAATCAATTCCTGTTCCGCCTCAACAACTAATCCATAAGGTACTGTGCCGAGTATTCGGATAACACTGTTCTTTACTTCTTCACTCGACTCTCCCCTATGAAGTTTTAAGAAAAGCTGTTTCAGCATTTCTTTTTTATGTTCCGAGTTATTGATAATTTCGCTCATATTTAAATCCTTTTTTTAAAATGTAATAAACACATCTAATAAGACTTAATAGTCTGATTAATATTTTAATCATTTTTCAATTTTAACAAAATTATTTATTTGTTTCAACAAAAATATATCAAATTAAAACGATAATAATATACTCCAGACATTCCATAACAAATGAATTAATTGCTTGTAAATCATTATATTTGTTCAATTCCTAAAAATTAGTTATTTTTACATTGAGATTTTGTCAAATTATTGGTTGAGTTTTACTCCCATTATGGAAATACTATTAAGTGTTCTATTCTTTTTATTGGGTATCATCAGCCCTTTTTTTTCAGCAGTTTTATATTATTTGTCTCAGGATACAATTAACAAACTAATTGAGACTAATTATAAGGCAGCACAAAGACTACGCGAATTAAAAATTGAATATGACGAACTCATCAATTCATTTATCCTTATTGAAATTATATCATATATTATTTCTTTCGCTTTTTTATCCTTTATTTTGATTAATAGCGTAAATAGCGGCTCTATAAATTTTAATATTTATCTTTTCTCAGTATTTGTATTTATCAGTACAGCAATCTTGCTTAGATTTTTATTTCAGGCATTGGGGATTAGATTTGCCGATAATGTTGCCGGTAATATGTCACTGCCAATTTATTTATTTACAATTGTCTTTAAACCGGTTACTCAGGTTTTGAAATTGATAAATAAATCAATTGTTGGTATTCCTAACGTCGAAGAAAGCCGTGACGAAATCTCTGAACTTGTTGAATCTGCACATGAAGAGGGTGCAATTGATCCGGGAGAATATAGAATTCTTAAGAATATCATGCACTTCAGCGAAATTCTTGTATCTGATGTCATGACACCCAGAACAGTTATTTTTTCCTGTTCAGCAGACCTTACAATCAATGATGTTTCTACATTTCAGGAACTTCAAATGTATTCAAGGTTTCCGATTTGGGAAGGTGAGTCAGTTGATGATGGCATTATTGGATATGTGATGTCAAAAGATGTATTACTGGCAGCCCTCAATGGTAAAGGAAATTTGAGTTTAAGGGAATTTAACCGCGAAATATATTTTATACCTGAAAATGCAGAATTAGATACAGCCCTGGAGAGGTTCCTGAACCGCAGACAACATGTGTTTATGGTTGTTGATGAATACGGCGGCATCGAAGGTTTGATAACAATGGAAGATGTTCTCGAAACTATGCTTGGTGTTGAAATTGTTGACGAAGTTGATAAAGTAGTTGATTTGAGACAACTTGCCAAACAAAGAAGAGACTCAAGAATTGCTCATCTTTAATTATCTTCAAACTATAATATGATTGTTCTGACAGACGACGTTACATATTCATTAAAATATTTTCCGGTGGAAGAAGGATTAGTCTTTAACTATGGAGCACCTCTGACATCAAAATTTGAAAATGAATTTTTCAACGTTAAACAAGTTTTAAGCTATCATTGTGATAATAAATTCTGGAAATATGGTTTTGTTACTGAATATTCCGAAAAATCACAATTTGATATTTTAACAAACTTATCTTCAGGCATCTCAAAATTACCGGATAAAATATTTTGTTTAGCAGGTTATGGGAAAAAATTTCATGGATTTAGAAACAGGCACTGGGTAAGCGAATTAGGTAATATTCATTTAAGCTGCTATTTCAAGCCTTATTTCCAATCTTCAGAAACAGGACTTGGCTTTACAATGCTTGCTGCTGTTTCAGTCATTGAAACTTTGGATTTAATTGAAGGACTTGAAGGAAAATCTCAGATTAAATGGGTAAATGATATTATTGTCAATGATGCAAAAATATGCGGTGTAATAGCTCAAACTCAGATTCAGGGAAAACATGTCACAGATGCAGTGATAGGAATAGGATTGAATGTCGGAGTCGTTCCGGATATTTATACTACCTCATTTGTACCCCAAGCAACCTCAATTAATGCAAATTCTAAAAAAACGCAGGATATTAAGACAATCACAAATATTCTTCTTGAAAAAATTGCATTAAATTATGATATTCTTGCTCATAAGGGTTATAAACCAATTCTTGAGAAATACAGACAAAGGTCAATGATAACAGGCAAACATGTTAAAGTTTGGAGTGACCCTGTTGATGAAGAGCCCGTTTTGATTCATGAAGGTAGAGTTGAATCAATAGGTGATTATCTTGAATTGTATCTCGAAAATCAAAAAATGCCAGTTACAAGCGGTAGAATTGTTCATGAATAATTTTTATTTTGCAAAAAAGCATTTTTAATTTTGTAAATAAAAAAAAAGTGCTTATTTTTGTATTCTCTTATGCGAAGCACTGGTCAGGTAGCTCAGTTGGTAGAGCAGAGGACTGAAAATCCTCGTGTCGGGGGTTCAAATCCCTCTCTGACCACTTATAACGAAAGCAGGCTGTGAACAAAATCACAGCCTGCTTTCGTTATTAACAGATAAGATATTCAGCTATTAACTTTATCTTCCATCTTTGATTATATTCACTCTTTTTAATCTTCATTCATATTATTTTCGGACATAGATAGCCCGATTATTTACTGGTTTCTTCGAGCAGTTTTGTACCCGTACTAATTAATCCTATTATCCTATCAAAATCATTCATAGTTAAGAATTCATTTATATTCACTTTTGTCTGCACGTTAAAATAATTTCAAACTGCAAAAATGTTAATAATAATAAACTTAGTAAAATAATAAACAACAAAAAATATAATAATTTATTTCTTGGTTATTTGATAAAAGTTTATTATGTTAGAAAAGTTTTTTTTATAATAAAAAGGATTTGTTATGAAGAATTTAAAAGTTTTTCTGCAATTATTTCTGACAGGCTTTTTTCTTGCATTTATGCTAACTGCATTAACCCAATGCCCTCAGGAAAATTCTGTTGGTCCGGTTGACAAACCGGCAGTCGAAACACGTGAAGTTAAACTGTTTAGCCAAAATGTGATAATTGCATTTGAGAGCAACGATAAACAGACAGTTCTTGACTTGATGTACGATGAATACAAGGATATTTACGAAGAAGTACTGAACACTACTCCGGACAAGATGCAAACATTCGCACAGGCATTGAAAAATCGAAAGATAATTTTTGCTAATGAAATGTATGCTGAATATGAAATTACGGTTGATGGACAGGTATTCACAATTGCCTACTCAAATACAGGAGAAGGCGATTGGAAGCTACACAGGTTTTAGGGGGCAAGAATGAAAACAAGAAATACTTTAATTATTTTGCTTGGATTCGTAACTTATTTTGCTTTACAACTTGTTTTACGCAGTTACGAACATACGGAATCGCATCCATCAATCAACGAAGCTATAATCCAAAAGTTTAACGATTATTTCAATTATGATGTTAAAATTGATAAATTTAAAAATTACAAATTCAATTTTACTTCAGACATGACTAAACTTACAGGGTTAGCTCTTACAAATCCCGGCTATATAGAGGGAAGTACAACTAATTCAGAAGCTAATAAATATGCAGATGAATGGATTAAACACGGTGGTTATTCTGCTGACGAACCCGAATTGCAAGCCGCAGTCAGGCACTTCTATGACCCGACAAAAGCAGAAGGTTCAAGACATTTAACAAATCGTGGGACATACTGGGAAGGAGTTTACCCCAATCCACGAACAGATGCTATTGAATGGGCTTTAGGAGATACTTATAAAGGTGAAAGTAATATCTGGTCGTTTAGAATTGGTAAAGCGAGTATGATACTGGCTTTGACAGAAAAAGATACAAACATAAGAAAAGAGCATCTTGCATCCGCATACAGATGCCTTGGTGAAACTCTCCATAATACAGCAGACATGGGATGTCCGCCTCATACAAGAAATGACAGTCATGCCGCTCCTCTTGGTTATGCAGGTGGTTGGGTATTAGGAAGTCCCGACCCTTATGAAGAATTGTTTAATCCGGCAGTTACTGCAAGCAATAAAGATAACATTCCTGACCCTGCACTTGAATCATACTTTAATGAAAGCCAGACTGTAAGAAGTATAAATCAAAAATTGGCACAATTTACAAATTTAAATTTTTTTACTCATGAAACAATTAATGGTGTCTTAGTTGATACATATACTTCAATCAACAAAGATGGTAAATACGCGGCTCCATTATTGCAAAACCTTGAATATCTTCCTGAAAGTTTCAGTTTTGTTAAGCACTTTCCGAGTGGAAGAGAGGTCGTTTTAGCCCGAGACCAGTCATATTTCAGATTCAGAGGTTATCCCTACGTTGACAAAAGAGCAGCTCACTCACAAGCAACGGAATTAGTTCCTAACATCATTCACGCAGGTGTTAATGTTATGCGTCTATTTATTCCACACTTAGAAATTGAAATGAAAAAAACTGACGATATTTCTGATACTATCGAAATTAATGTTAAACATATTACAGATAGTGAATATCCGAATGCCGTTCTATATGAAGGTCCGATTTATTTTGAAGTTAACAAAAAAATGCATGATTCTGTATTAATAATCGAGAAGGGCAAATTCAAAGGAGTTCTACCATTTCAGATTAAGAATAATGATATGATTACTGCTATGATTATCATACCGGGTTTTAAAGTTTCAACCGAGAAAGAATTGAAAATTAAGATGAACCCTCTTTGGGGTGAATGGCAGATTACGGAAGTCCTTGATGAATCCAATGACCCCGCAGCTCCAAAAAAGGGAACTGTATTCACAGGAACAAAATTCTATCAGGTTTTGAGTACCGGATATGTAAGAATTACGAATCTTGATGGAAGCGGATTAATGCAACTTAAGATTGAAAATTCAGGTCTATCTTTTACGATTTCAGGTTCAAATGCTACACAATCATATTTACAAAACGGAAATGTCAGCACAGATCTGGAAAAATGGAGCGCTCAAACTAATTCTACTTATAAGCAAGGAACTGAGGACTATTTCAGAAAATATACTTCGAGTGGTAAGAGGAAACCTTTATCATCTAAAGTAAAATCAGGACTTGATACTGATGAAATTCTGGATTTTAGTATACTTAATAAAAAATAGAACTGATTAGATTTCATTTGAAATTTAGTAATTCTTGATGCGGAAAGTCACCCTGAGTGAAATCGAAGGGTGACTAAACACATTGACATACTTTTTGTACTACACTACTTACAAATATGGATGCTTTTCTCCCATTTGATTCTGACGGGGAGAGTGTAAATAAGACAACATTTTAGAATTATACTTGAACAAATTTTTGCTTTTTAAGTATTGAATAATTGTAATTAAAAGGTGACTTATGAAAAATGTATTATTCATTTTTGCATTCTTGTTAATATTAGCATCCTGCGATGAGATTGATAAAATATTCAATCCGTCATCAGATGAATATCTGATAGATAAGACTATAAGTGTAAGCACTACCGAGCAGGTTGTTGAATCAGGAACTGAATTCAAAATGATATTTCCTGCAAACAGTGTAAGCGGTGATATTACACTTAAAATCAAAAAGGAGAGTTCGTACCCTACTTTTAACATCCCAAATGTTAAACTCGGAAGTAATACCTACAGAATAAAGTTTGAAGGGAATACTGCATTTTCTTCTCCTGTAAAAGTCATTCTCAATTATGATAAATCACAAATTCCTGTAGGAAAAGTAGTTTCCGAGAGTGTTCAGGCATATATTTATGCAAACGGCAACTGGAAATTAGCCACATATCAACTTGATGAGCCAAACGGAAAAATCATCATAAGCATCAGCAATCTCGAAACTCCAAAAATCAATAAAGATATACCTGAGCTTCAGGGTGAGGGTGAAATAATAATTGGTGATGGATATACTTCGACTGATACGGGAAATAACGACAATCCGCTTGCAGTTGCAAATTTATTTTATGTGAAATTCACCAGTGCTTCTCAATCTTACGGAAGAACCATTTTAGTCAATCAATTTTACAAACCATCTTCTCAAACTACTGATATTGTAAAATTAACTTTTTCAGGCAACTCTTTTTCAGCAAGTTATGATTCTGCTCCCGGGGTTGATCCTGAAACTATAAACCCTGAACAAACATTAGAATTTAACTATAGTAAATTCTCTTTAAGTGGGGAAATTGATAACAATAATTATAAGAAAATAAAACGTTTTGTGATAAGTGAATCCAGAAATTATTCAGCGGCAGGATGGGCTGAAGCATGGTATGATGAAAAGGCAACATTAAGTATTAATGATCTTGATTTGAGTTATGAAAGCAAAAATAAGGATACATTAGTTTATGAAATTAAAGAGGCTTCAAAATCACCTGACATTCAATCATTTTCTTGGCTGTTTGATGATAAATGGAATAATAAACAGTATTCGCAAGGGAAAGCTGATTTGACAGGGCTTATTCTTAAATTTACAAAGTAATAATCATTATGGTGTGGAAATGAAAAAACTATTTTTCTTCTTATTAATACTGACAACGATATCTTGCGACGAGATAGATAAAATATTTAATCAAAGTTCAGACGAATACCTGATTGAAAAAACAATAAGTGCAAGCACTACCGAGCAGGTAGTTGAATCAGGCAGTGAATTTAAGATGATTTTCCCTGCTAATTCAATTTCGAATAACTTGGGAGTCAAAGTTAAAATGGAAAGTTCAGTTACGGTTATGAATATTCCTAATCAGAAGCCCGGCAAAAACTTCTATCGAATCAAATTTGGCGGTGATACAGAATTTCTACATCCTGTAAAGCTCATTATCAATTTTGATAAATCTGATATTCCAAGTGGAAAAACAGCTCAGGAGTCAGTATTCGGCTACATTTACTCATCCGGCGCATGGAAACTTGCTGATTATCAACTTGATGAACCAAACGGGAAAATCAT
>JAVSMQ010000001.1:4196950-4240280 GCA_032027125.1 Kapaibacterium sp. (SeqCode) | reverse complement strand
GTAAAATTCCTGTTGGATTGGCAGTCTGGGTAATCAACGTACCATTATTTATCTGGGGTTATAAATCATTAGGAAAGTCTTTCGGTTTGAGGACATTTGTTGGTTTTTCATTGTCTTCATTTTTTATTGATTTATTCCGTGGGGATATCCCAATGCTCGGATTTATCAGATTGCAGGACCTTGATACAATAAAAGATTTAGCTAAGAATGATTTTTTCTTTTTAATTCTAATAGGAGCGGTTTTAATTGGGGTCGGTCTCGGTATAATATTCAAATTCAGAGGAACTACAGCGGGCTCGGATATAGTAGCATCAATAATGCAAAAACGTTATGGAATAAAGCCCGGACAAGCAATAATGATAATTGACTTTTTCGTTATTGTAATTGCCGGGGTTATCATTGAAGTAAATGGACTTTCTCCCGATAAACCTGCTCTGTCATTAACCCTTTATGCATTATTACTTTTATTTGTTTCAGCAAAAATTATTGATTATATTATTGACGGTTTTGATTATGCCCGGGCAGCACTTATAATTACAGATAAATACGACGAAATAGGAGACGCTATTCTCAATGATATGAGCAGAGGAGCCACTGCAATTAAAACAAGAGGACTTTACAGAAATATTGAGCGCGAAATGATTTATACAATCATTACAAGAAAAGAACTTGGTACACTGACTGAACTCATCAAAAAGATTGACCCGTCTGCTTTCGTAATTATAAATAATGTACACGAAGTTCTTGGAGAAGGATTTAGAAGAAGAATATAGGTAATCATCCACCAAAATTTGATTCACTTAATTTTATGTCTTAATCAATCTTGCAGCAAAAGCTCCATCCATCTTTGATTTATGGGGAAGTGAATAATAAAATCCGTCCTTACACAATTCAGCGGGTAGATAGTTTTCTGCCGGGTCTAATTTAAATTCAGGATGGTTTGCTAAAAACCAATTTATGTTGTCTTCATTTTCTTCAGGTTCTATTGTACACGTAGAATAAACAACAACACCTCCGGGCTTGACTATTTTGGCTGCATTTTCCAATATTTTTCTTTGATGAGGAACCAATTTAACTAAATCCTCTGTTTCCTTTTTCCATTTAATATCAGGCTTTTTGGAAATAGTTCCAAGTCCGCTGCATGGTACATCGGCAAAAACAATATCTGCGGTTTCAGTAAACTTATAACTTTCGGAATCTCTTGTAGTAGTCTCTATGATACTGAATCCTAACCGTTCAGCTCCTTCTGAAATGAATCTCAATTTTGAATCGTGTTTGTCAACAGCAAGTACCTGACCTTGATTCTGCATCATTTCAGCCAGTAGAAAAGATTTACCGCCCGGGGCAGCACATAAATCAATAACGATGTTGCCTGGCTGTACATCAGATAATTTTGTTGACAATGCTGCGCTTGGGTCCTGAATTGTGATTTTTCCTGATTTGAAAAGTTCACTCGCTGAAATATCGTATCTGGGAGATTCCAAAAGAAGTGAATTTGAATAATAAGGCGACTCGGTAAAACTGATTTTATGAGTAGTAAATGTATTTTTTATTTCTTCCAAATCTGCATTTGTCCCGACAACACGTACCGGTGTATAGGGTCTTTGATTATTAAATTCCATCAATTTTTCTGTTTCATGAAGTCCATAACGTTCTATCCATCTTTTCACCATCCATTTTGGATGAGAATGAAGAACAGCAAAGAAATAAGTTTCGTCGTCGGCTCTATCCGGATATCTTATATTATCAAGATTTCTGGCAATATTTCGAAGAACTCCATTTACTATTGCTGCTGTTTTTTCACCCTGAATTCTTTTTGTAACCTCTACGGATTCAAAAATAGCAGCAGGAATGGGAATTCTGTTAAGAAACATCATCTGATATAAAGCAATCCGCATTGAGTTTTTTACAAGATTTAGACATTTTTGATAATCACCATGATAAAAACCTGTCAGAATCCAGTCAATTTTTCCTCTCCACCTTATAACACCGTTTACAAGTTCTGTCAATAATGCTTTATCCTGATGAATAAGGTTTTCCTGCTTAAGTTCGTGGCTAAGTAATTTATCTATATAGGAGTCACTCCTGTCAAACCTGTTCAAAATTTTAACAGCAATATGCCTTACACTTGGCGTATAATTGGAATTTATTTCATTTTCAAAATATTCTGTAACTTTTTCCATAATAAATGCGTTCTTTAATAGTTAATTGTATAGATTAAAAATAACATTACGTGGAATATAATGCGTCTATTGTATATTAATATTGTGATACTATTAGTTTCGGTGTCAAACCTACCCTCTCAGACTGTCTATGACCCAACTCCTTTGATGCCGGCTAAGGACAGAATCCCTGGTTATATTGGATTTATCATTGGTATGGGACAGAATTTTCAATCAGGAGAATTTTATGTTGATTGTCTTGACTGTGTTTTCGAAAAAGGAGTTGCTTCAGGCTTTACTGTCGGTATATCATACGACAGAACATTATTGCCATGGCTAAAATACGGTATAGCAGGATTGTATGATTATTCCGGTATAAAAAGCTCATTTGTTGAAACTGAAATCATCCCCTTTGAGCTTAAAAACAGTGGTATCAAGGAAAACATTGCCGTACAGTTCAGACATACGGGAGATATTGATTTACATTATTTAACGGCTATGCCATATTTAAAAATAGAACCTGTGAATTTTTTATTTTTCAGACTTGGATTTGGTGCAGCTTTCGTTATGGGTTCTGCAATTAAGCATGACAAGGAACTTCTGGAGCAGGAGGTGACATTGAGTAACGGTACAACTATATATATAAGTATCCCCGGGAACAATTCCTATTCCTCTACCATTCAAAATAGTGAAGTTAGAAATCTAAATACATTGCAATTCTATCTAATGCCGGCAATGGGATTTAAAATAAATTTTTCCGAAACAACATATCTTATGCCTTATTTTCAATATAATATTCCATTTACAAATATTTCCGATAATGGAAAAGATTTCAAAATAAATCAATGGAGAATTTTATTTGAACTTGGTTTTAAAGCTCACTGATTTATTTTTTTAAAATATCGTTAGAAATTTGAATTTGCAGTAGAACTACGGATTTTTTTTCATCCAATAATAGTAATTTAACAATTACTATCTGAATTTATTTCAATTATTTGATAATCTTTTGAAATATTTTTCCACAGTTATCAAAATTGCTTTGTCTTTTCAATACTTTTAGCTAAATTAACATCTTGTAAACATGGAAATCAAAAAAAAGTTTTTTAAATAAATTATTTTTTGATAAAAATGAACAAATAGCATAAAATTATTTGGCTTGTTTAAAAAAGTTTATTAATTTGCTATTAATTTTGTGTAAATTTTGAATGAGTTTTTTTTATTTTTTGGTTTATAGTTGTAAGATATTTAAAAAGTAATGGTTTATAGATTTAACCGATTTTAAATTGGAGTTTTTTGATGAAAATAAATATTTTAGTTTTTTAATTAAAGGTAGGAGCTTATGCAAAGATTCATTACGTTTTCACTTGCTCTCATAATCACAGCTGCATTTTTCAACCAACAGTTGTTATCTCAAACTAAAGAGAACAAAAGTGATGCCGGATTTAATTTAGCCCCCGGTGTAAACTTTTTATTCAGTGCCGAAATCGTAGCCCAGCAAGGTGAGAAAGGCGGAATATTGGAAAAAGCAAACAGAATAAGAATCATAAATCTGGGTCCTGTTGTCAACTCATCAGGCGTGGATTATGCACCAACTGTCAGTGCTGACGGTAAAACCCTGTTTTATGTTTCCGATCGTTCAGGAAGCCGTTTAAAGGATGGTAAACCATCTCATGATTTCTGGGCTGCAAAAAAGGCTGATCGTCTTGATACTATATTCTTTACACCATATAATATTGACACGCTTTCAAATTTGAATTATCTAAATGTTAATACCGAATTTGCTGAGGGTGCAGCATCAATTTCTGCCGACAGACAAACTTTGTATTTTACAGCCTGCAGCCGTCCTGACGGATTAGGTTCCTGTGATTTGTACAAGTCAACGATAGCAGGAGACAAATGGGGTCGTCCGGTTAATTTAGGTAAAAATGTAAATACTGATAATTGGGAATCACAGCCTTCAATTTCTCCTGACCAGAAGAGAATTTACTTTGTATCAACCCGTAAAGGTCCGAACAGTAATGGTAAACCTATTCCAAAGAATATGGATTTATGGTATTCTGATTGGGATGAAGACACAGAAGACTGGAAAGAAGCTGTTAACCTTGAAGCCTTGAATACTGACGGATGGGAATATACTCCGTTTATTGCCGCCGATAATTCCACTCTATTCTTTGCTTCTGACAGTCACAGTCCGAATATAGGCGGTCTTGACTTTTATGTATCAAGATACGACGCATCATCGAACAACTGGACTAAACCCGAAAATCTTGGTGAGCCTATCAATACAAAACAGGATGAAGCATTTATAACATTGCCTGCGTCAGGTGATATTATTTATTTTTCATCTACCAGACAGGATTTGAGCGGTTATCAGGGAAATCTTGATGTATTTATGGCATTTGTTCCTTCATTCTTCCGTGCAGTTAACGTATTGACCACTGTAATTGATGAATGTTCACAGGAATTTATTCCTGCAACAGTGATTGTAAAAAATCCTGTCACAGGAAGAATCGTTAAAGACAGTATCACCACTTTTAAACCAAAGTTTGAAGTTATTATTTCGAATCCAGATTATGGCAATCCAAAGGATTCTTTGAAATATATTGACCTCGAAATTACTGCATCTCATCCAAAATATGGAAGCAAAACGGTTACTCAAAGAGTTACACGTCCTGATATGACTGAAAATCCTGACGAAGTTAACAAACCTGCTGATGAGATAAATGTTGTTATTACTTTAGGTCAGCGTCCTGTTTTGGCTGCTGAAATTGCAGAAGCAGATTATATTACTCAGCAAAAAGTCCGTCAGCCTAAACTTGCTACATGGAGAGGTTTGGTCATGAAAGAGACAAAAACATGGAACCTTTACCCGCTGCTGAATTATGTATTTTTTGATCAATGCAAGGATGTAATTCCTGAAAGATACATTTTATTTGAATCTGCTGACCAGACAGAGATTTTTACCGATACTACAATTTTAGGCGGTACTCTTGATAAATATTATCATTTGCTTAATATTTACGGATACAGACTTCGCAACAATCCTGATGCTAAAATTACTATCGTAGGTTGTAATGACGGTTTGTCTTCATGCGAAAAAAATAATAGAAAACTTTCAGAATCACGCGGTCAGAAAATTTATGACTATTTTAAAAATATCTGGAAGATTGACCCATCAAGAATGACTCTCAAACCAAGAGACATGCCTGAGCATCCAACCAGTACAAGAGTTGATTCGATTGGTGTTTACGAAAACCGCCGTGTTGAAATTCTTTGCGACAATTGGGAAGTTATCAAGCCCGTATTTGATATTGGTTCTGTTACTGAGCCTCAGCCCCGTAATATGAACTATGTAATGAAAAACGGTATTGAAGACGCACTTGTCGCCAAAAGAAGAGTCGAAATTAAACGTAATAATGAAACATGGAAAACTCTTACAGATGTTGGTCTTGTTGATGAAAAACACCAATGGAACTGGCAGAGCGCTTCAAGGGCATATCCAACCGATGAAACTGCTTTCACAGCCCAGCTTGTTATTACAACTCATTCAGGTGCAGAATGTATGAGCGACCCTATTACAATTCCGGTTTTACAGGTTACTCAATCAAGGTTAAGAACTGAAGGTACAATGGATACTACACGTGAAATTTACAACCTGATTCTCTTTCCGTTTGATAAATTTGATGCCGGTCCCGTCAATGACCGAATCATGCGAGACTACGTTTATTCACGTTGTAAAGCTTCTTCAAAAATCGAAGTTATCGGTCATACCGATGTTGTCGGTATGTATGACCATAACCAGAAACTTTCAACAAACCGTGCTAATGCTGTGAAACAAGGTATTAACAAGCAGACTGGCGGACTCTATAATCAGCTTGATTCGAAGGGTGTTGGAGAAGAAGACCCGCTTTACACTAATGAATTGCCGGAAGGCAGATTCTATAATCGTACAGTTCAGGTTACTGTTCGTACTCCACTCAGTGAATATGAAGATTAATCAGAAAAGTAAGAGAATTATTTGAATTCATTTCCCCTCCTTTTAAACAAGTGAGGGGATTTTTATTTCTAAATTTAAATCCAACACAACTTACTAGGATTTAACTGTCTTTTCATATACAATTTTATAATTTTCCGGATTTATATTATGAAAAATATATCGTATTGCATTTTATTGTTATTATTATTATTTCAGTCGGCATATTCAGACCTTATAATCAACGGTAAGATTCTTACTTATGAAGATAAAACCCCCAAACTTGCTCATATCAGTTATAAAAATTCAAAAGGTGATTTAGTTATCAGTCAGGCTGATTCAGAAGGTAATTTTTCAATCAGGGTTGATTCGAAATATGTCGTCGAACTTATTGTCACTGCTGTTGACCACAAAAGTACTACCGAAAAGTTTTTTATTCCCTCGGATATGGATTCGTTATATATAATTTCTAAACTCAGCCCTAATAGATTATATCCAGACATCAAAAATGTACTTATAACCGGAAATTTCAACAACCGTGATTTTGAGAATGCCCCTTCAATGACCCGAAATGCTGACGGGACTTATTCTTTTGATGTCAGCTATAATTCCGATACTTTGTTATATCAGATATTTCCGGAATACGACGTAATGTGGTCAAACAATACATTTAACGGCTCGCAGTCAGATTTCTATGTTTATGATGGGAATGGTGATTATTTTTCCGGAATTATAAATAAAGAAGGAAAATTTCGGATAACTCTTACTCCGTCATATTATCCGGACAGTTCATATCAATCCAAAATTGAAATTGGTGATGATAAATACCAGTCTGAATTTATTACTTTTAAAAATATTACAAAACTCTCTTACGATTATCTGGTTGACCGCTCCAATCTCTATGTTAACAGTAAAATTCCTGATGAAGAAAGAGGGGCACGAAATATTGATTTAAAGAAAAAATCTCTTGAATTAATAAAGCAGCAAATTGCAGACTTAAAGGATAAGAATGCCCGCCTTCTTTCGATTTTTGAATATTTGGAAGTTGCACATGATGGTGTAAATATTAGAGGTATTGAGGAATCGGTTGATAAAAATCTGATTCGTGAAATCTATACAGTTGAGCCGGTCTCCCCTATTTGGGATGAATCGGTTAATTACTACCATCTGGTTTTTGCCGAAATATTACTCGGTCATATTGAAAACCCTGAATATATCTATAAAGTTCTTTCAAGTAATCATACTGATAAAACTAAAGCAGGTATTCTGTCTCTTCTTGTAAGATATTGCAGCTATAACCAATTGGAAAATCTAAAAGATAAGTACTACGAAAAACTTCAGGCTGAATATGCAGATACAAAAGAAGCCAAAATGGCAAAAGGTGAATTTGGAAAGGATAAGGCAATTCAGGTTGGCAAGATAATTCCTGATTTTACTTTAAAAAACCTCGACAATGAATCAGAACTAATTACTCCAAAAAGTTTAGCGGGAAAATATGTTCTAGTGGATGTCTGGGGAACATGGTGTGTTCCATGTCTGATGGAACTGCCTTCTTTAATCAAAGCATACGATACATTCAAAAGTAAAAACTTTACTATATTTAGTGTTGCTATTGATGCCTCTGCCGAAACTGTAAGAAAATTCAGAGAAAGTAAAAAGAAAATGCCCTGGCTGAAACCCGAAGAGCAAATTGAATCGAATCTCCCTTGGATGCACTCTTATGCCGGAAATTGGGACTGTGATATAACAAGTATTTTTGAAGTAAACGGAGTACCGGAAACATTCTTGATAGAACCTGAAGGCAAAATTATTGCTATAGATGGATTAAGAGGCGATGAATTAATTGAAACACTTGACAAATTAATTAAACCGATTCAAAAATAAAAATGTAACGGAATGATATTAAAGATGCGTTTGTTAATTTTTTAATATCTCCCCTCTTTTCATTCAATCAGCCCACGGTATTTAAGCCGTGGGCTGATTAGTTTTTTGCTGTTTAAACCTTCCCTCCTTTTTTTCAAGGAGGGAATTAAGGGGAGGTGGCTCTTACGGCACAAGTGGTATGTCCACATAGACTGCATCACTGGCGACCGATAGCTTTTGGCTGTTACCGCAAATAACCTGAAACCAATGGCGATAACCGGTATTTACAGTTCCCGAATAGGAAGCGACGGTAAACTCGCCTAACATCGTATATTCACCGGGGTCTGGAGCGTTGAGGGCAACCTGACTGTGATACAGCCGATAAAATTCTGCTGTAGCGACCTCTTCCCAGTTAAGGGCGATAGCTCCGGTTGTAGCGTTGATTACTGACAATGAAATATAACCGGGCGCCGGTAAAATAGCGACATAATTATAATGCATTACAACGCTCGAAGGACCGTAACCGTTTGAATTTCTTGCTCTTACGCGATACTGCCTCAAGCCTTCAACAGGCGGAACGTAATTAACAAAATTTTCCTCTCCGGAATAAATTTCTTCCCATTCTGCACCCACTATTGAGGTTTCAAGCTGATATGAGGTCGCATTTTCGACTTCATCCCAAGAGAAAATCATTGTACTGACATCTACAGTTAGATTTTCGGGTGCGGTTAAAGTTCCGGCATTAAAACTATCATAGATAAGATAGTCATTATATTTTGCCGGACTCGTTTTTTCATAAATTAACTTGCCGTAATTACAATAAAAACTAAGCAATTTGTAAAGTTCATTGCCTTTATTAATTCGTTCATCTTTTTTTTCATCACGCAGCGCAATCGCATCACTTTGTGCGTTTTTTGCAAGTTCAAACTGTTCATTCAAAGCTTCAAAATCGTCCAGCATTAACTGTGTCAGTCCTAAATCAGCAAGGTCCGGCAGATACTCAGTAATCTTTGAATGAATAGTACGGGCAGTAACAAGCAAAACATCATCAGTCAAATTTGATGGGGTACGAAGGTCGAGACGTCTGTATTTTCCGGAATTAGTACCCCATTTTTGCTCAACCCTCAAAGCCATAGCACGGATTGTTGCCAATAACTGTTCGCGAACAGATTTCTTATCCTCAGTTGTAATCATAACATCCCCTATAATGGAACCATCAGGGGAAAGAACTTCAAAGGCATCTCCCAGTGCCTTAAAAGAAGTAACTTTAGGAGCAGTCAAACCAATTGGTGCGAAATCCGTCATATCCCGCGTTAGAAAATTACATAAATTTGATGCAAACATACAAAGTTCAGCATCAGTCATTCTGTAATTTCGGCGTAATTCTGTTGTTGCCATAAAATCAAAATCCTCAAAAAGTTTAAAAATATTTAATTATTAGAAAAACACAAGAAATTTCAATTTAAAAATGTTGTAAATTTTATTTTCAAAATTATAAAATTCAATAAAAATATATTTTGATGATGCATCCGGGTATTTCGTTGAAGTGTCCGAGCGTTTCGTTGAAGCATCCGAGCGTTTCGTTGAAGCATCCGAGCGTTTCGTTGAAGTGTCCGAGCGTTTCGTTGTAGTGTCCGAGCGTTTCGTTGAAGCATCCGAGCGTTTCGTTGAAGCGCCCGAACGTTTCGTTGAAGCATCCGAGCGTTTCGTTGAAGCGTCCGAACGTTTCGTTGAAGCATCCGAGCGTTTCGTTGAAGCGTCCGAGCGTTTCGTTGAAGCGTCCGAGCATTTCGTTGAAGCGTCCGAGCGTTTCGTTGAAGCGTCCGAGCGTTTCGTTGAAGCGTCCGAACGTTTCGTTGAAGCGTCCGAGTGTTTTGATAGCTCTTTGCAGGGCATTTTTGATCAAAATCAGCATTTTTCTATGAATTTGCTTGATTTTGATGATAAATCATCAAGTTATGATAATATTCAATTGTCAAAGAACAACAGTCAATTGCCGTCTGAACATACGAATTTACTAAAAAACTCTATAAAAATCAATTAATCTATTAAAAAGTCCCAAATTTTGTTTGCACGAGATAAATGATACTTAAAAATGCAAACCTTCAAAAGTAAAAATAATAAATATCTGACAAATGCAAATAAATAAAATCAAATGTGTGGAATTAATTTCAATTTTTATTTGAATTATTTTATGTGATATGAAAAACCCTTCCGAAAGTTTGGAGAATTAAGAAGTGCCACACTTCCAAAGTGTGGCACTTTTCATAATAAAAAAAACGACAATTCATTACTTCAATATCAATACTTTGGAAGTTTCTGTATAGTAACCATCCTTGGTAGTGATATTTGCACGGATTAAATACATTCCGTTACTGCAATCATCAACCGGAATGGCTGCCGTTGAATTGATTCGGGAATTGTTTTCCCAAACCATCATACCCTGCTGATTATACAGTTGCAAAACAACCGATTCAACATTTGTATTTTGGTTAGCATAAACCGCAACATTAAGTATTTCCTTTGCCGGATTCGGCATACAGGATAAATTGAATATTTTATCAGCCAAAATATGCTTGTTGAGATTTACTACATTTTGTTTGACCTCATAACTTCTTTTTGCATAGATTGTATCAATAACAAAAGGTGCTTCAAGATACGTATTTTCCGAATAATTAAGCTGGGTATTGGTATTTATCATCGCAAGTCTGTATTGGTCGTTATTGCCGTTGACAAGATAAAATACCTGATGAGAAAAAACAACATCGGGTATGAATGGCGCTGGTAAATCAACAAAAGAACTGTCTGAAAGTTTTTGTAGTTTAAATAACACGGTTGTTGTATCAACCAATGTAACTAAATATTGTAGTTCTGCAGTTGAATCGATTAAAACCCAATCCGTAAAGATTGTATCCTGCTGTATTGGCAAAATATACTCTCCGAGTGAATCGCTGACTTCCTGATATGGTAAATTTATCGGCAGAGGTTCAGGCACAGAAATACCCGGGAAACTCATTGTTGTATTGCCAAATCCACCACCGGATAATAAGGATTCAAAAGAAATCATTTTCTGTGCTTTAGTGCAATCCGGACATTCATCAAACGGATAAAAATATATTGGATTAGGAACAATTTTGTTATATCCGGAAATAGTACCGTTCTCGTAAACTCTGTGATTTTTCCATACATCAGCATTAGTATTTTCTACCTGAGAATAAGCCAGATGTGGGTTTGAACCACCTGCAACAGGATAAATATTAGCACTGAAACTGCTAATCTTAGTTATATTATTGTCACTATATGAATTAGCATTATTTCTCAAATGATATATTTTTGTTCCTGTTCCATATAATTCTGATGACCAGTAATCCTGAAAATTCAAAAGATATTCAAAAGCACTCTGACTAATTGCTTCCAAACCTTCATCTTTTCTGTATGAGGTTATTTGTGACATTACCGGATTTGAAAAATAATGAGTCATGGTTGAATAAACATCTGACTGGCTCTTACTGTTTATTCTTCTTTTTGGATAAGTAATTGACCAAAAATATTTATCAGGATTATAAATGTTGTAATAACTTATAAAAGTTCTCAACACAACATCACGTTTCAATTCAGTGTAAAAAGCAATTATATCATAATGAGCATATTGTTCAGATGAACTGCCCATAACTTGGGGCAGCCTGTAAACAGTAGGCATTATAGAAGATTCATTTCCAGAAAATTTAATACAATTATTGATTGTGTCAATTTCACGTCTCAAATTTAATTGAGCCGGTAAAAAATGTCTTAGACTGTCATCATCCATTTCGATTTTTGTATAATAAATTGATGAAATGCTGTTAGGTTCTTCCTTTTCCTGCCAAACAAGGGCACAGTCATTTTCATATCTGTCAAAAATTGAATACATATTAAGTGATGGATGAGAAGCGATTCCGCCCGTTGCTGACAGGAATATTTTTGATTCAAAATTATTTACGGATGGCGATTTGTAACCAATGCCGATCCCGCATAAAGAATCTGACCAAGCCACGAAATTTCCGTATCTTGAACAGTTGACCGTTGGCGTACCGTAGTTATCCCGAAAGCCGTAAACAATATTTTGTATAACTGTTGATGGATTTGGTGGGTTCACAGAAGCCCCTCCGACATCAAGTATTGATTCACAAATAGGATTAAGGAAATCTTTACAGGTATCTGCGACAGGATAGCAGGCTCTCATTTCGCAGGTAGTTGATTCATCAACTGTTGATGTGGCGAAAACGATATATGCTTTAGTTAATGTTCCATCCTTACGTACCGCTAATGAAGGATAATAAGCAGGTATTGAAGAATATACAGAATCGGGACCGGGAACAAAAATATTCGACGAAACGCAAATGGCAGGTTCCCAGATAATTTGACTATTATCTGAATTTCGAGCCATAGGAAAACTTCGGCTATAATAAACCGACATTATTCCTTCTCTTGCCTGAGTTGTATCTGGCTTGTGATAGGCAAGATGATAACGAACCTTATTTGTGTCGGCATTGTCAGGAAAAACAATAAATTTGGACTGATTGGAATAAGCAAGATTTCCCTGAATCGGATTTGGTCTAAGAATTTTTATCGAAAAAAGCTTTCCCTCACCAGGGAGGAACTTAACGGCAAGGGAGCTATTTTGACCAATCACAGTATCAATATAATTCGCATATCGTTCTTTTCTCCACCAGGGCCATGATGCATTATAAGCAGAATCTGCTTTTAATTCCCTAACATGCAGAAGCACATAATCATTCGGATTATCAGGGTCACAGTAGTTAAAAGGCAAGACAATTTCTCTGCCGGCTTGCCTTTGCCAATACAAAGTTCTCCATTCTTCTGCAGTTTTATAAACTCCTGACTCCGGATTGTTTCCACCACTTTCGCATAATTCATTTATTTCATCCATTGACAGAAACAATAGATGCTCGTTTTGCTCATTATCATCTTCTGCAGGATTTATGTGTATTAACGGGCTTGTACGCCTGTTTAACATGCCAACATAAATGGTAGATGTAGAAGATGTTATATTTGAATCTGCCAAAATCGTTAAGTCATAAAAGCTTGAGTCAATTTTCATTCCTGCCGTATCCAATGCTTCATTTTCATAGTGGGGGTCGCCATTGGCTTTAACTCTTCCAATGGGTCTGGTTTTTATACCTGTATTATTAATATCAAAAAAAGTAGACATTATGGTGTCCTGTGTATAATCAGGATGCTGCAAATAATAACGGCGGTATCCTTTTCCAAGCCAGCTCTGTAGTTTTAACGGCATTATTACTGATTCATTATTATGTACAAAATCGGAGAATTTTTTAAGTTCTATTCTGGCTGACTTTCTGCCTGCATACATCCTGTTACGGGCTACACCCAAAGCTTGAGGTACAACATCCCATTCGATATATTCATTAATACCTGACCATTCATATTCAGGATTAAAAAAATCCGTACCGACTGAATCGTGCATTATAAAATCCCAACCTTCCAAATCTGCAAGACGTGTAGTATCATTAAGCTGACAGTTTTCGTAGTAATATTGATTCTTGCCTATATTAGTAGCTATTCTTTTTTCATCGAATGGTGTAGCTCTTGCGTCTGAAGATACTTCGCCGTCAACGAGTACTCCCTTACCGCCTAAAATCAAAGGCTGCCAGCAAAAAAGACTTAGCTCATGTGCTGTTTTGGGTCGGGACTCAAAAGATACTAATGTGTCAAGTTGCGTAGGAAAACCGGCAGGTGTTACCATCTTTGGGGATTTAGCATAGATGAAGGACTGAGCCCACCATTTTTCACCGTTAAATAAAAGATTACTTCTGTTTTCCAGTAAATAACCACTAATGACAAATTCGTCAAAACTTGCCTGGGTTGATTTAAATGCATCCAAATTGTTGAAATATGTTTGAAAAGGAACTGTTGGGTCAAATAAATGTTTAGTACCGTGATTTGCAAGATTCTCGAAATCCGAATTAATGGAATCCGATTCCCAGTGAGTTCCCCGCTTATAGCCGCAGTATTCCGCTGTGGCTAAAAGTGAGGCATCATTCAAAGCACCGTTTCTTATATAAGGAGCGGCTGTACTGCTGTAGATTTTATAAAAACTGTACCAGTATTCGGGAGGGTTAACGTAATGTTTATATAAATCAGGCAACTCGGGACCCGTTTCAAATGTTCCGATATTACCAATCAGACTGTTATAGTATTTTGCCGTTCTCCAGAAACTGCAATTGCCTTCGTCCCGAAGATAAAATCTTTTTAATATACTTTTCTGTGAGGCAAAATCAGGAGTGTTCAAAAAATTGAATTCATATTGCGTATATGCTTTAAAAAGGCTGTCATATTTTCCCCAATATACATCTTCACTTGCTTCACTGCCGACGCGGACCCAATCAACTGCAATGTCGCACCCGCCAAGATAACGCACTTCACAGCCGAGTTTGGGAAATATACCGTTTGTATATGCAAGTTTAGGATTTTCAAAAATACTACCTTCTCTACATTTAAAATAGGCATTAATAGTCACTTCGTTATTATTTATAGGAAGCATATTTCTCGTTATAATAATAGAGTCCAAATCTGTTGTTATGTGTATTTTTTTTTGCTTCCTTCCTCTTGCAATACCCAAATTAGTAATTATTTCAAAATCATTGGCAATATTTGTTGGAATATCGGAAAATAAAATATACCCTTCTCTTGATACAGTTTTGTATGGAAGTTTTATTACAAGCACAGGTGTATTATCTTGTATGTTGTTTCTTATGTCGTTTCTTCTGAGATTAATGCTGAAAACAAAGTCATAGCCATAATATGCATAAGCAGGATAATCATCCGGTAAAGTATCTGATAAAGTATTAAATATATATAAAGCACTGTCACTCCATGGATTAGCCAATACATTTTCACCGACATAATTACCTGTTGTTTTCAAAAGAAGGCACTGATAATTGGAATCTACAGGATTAGTTACCAGGGGCTCACCAAGAACCGTTCTGAAACCGAATACCGATTTTTCTTTGTCATATTGCCGGTATTGCAGATATTTTAGGCTGTCACTGTTAATCAAAAGTGTAGGTTCCCACTGCATCGAAATTGTATTCATCGGTTTTAAATGATTACCGTTGCTGTAAATACCTTCTGAGTTTTTGATTATATTTATATTCGCTGCAATACTGTCAACAGAATTATAAATATTATCTCTGTTAAGATGTCCTTGCGTAAAACCGAGACTTTCCGTCATGGATCTGCCCGACGCCCAATGCCAGCCCAATGTGTAGGTATTTATCTGGAATTGAGGTAAGGATGCGGAAATAAATATTGAGTCTTTTGTCGTATAGGTAGTATCGGTATAAGTATAAATTTTTTGCTGCGGAGGATTAACGTATTGGGCATGCAATGATACGGCAAACAGAATTAAAGGTAATAGTGATATTATTACAGTGCGTTTCATGGCTTATTCTCCCTTAATCAGTTTGTAGGTTTTTTGGCTGTTTTTGTTTTGTATTGAAATAAAGTATGTTCCCTTTGGTAGTCCCGTGAGGTTTAATCTGATTGAATCTGATTTTTTGCCGGTTTCCATTAAATAAACTGCAGGAAAATTTCTTCCGAAATAATCTGTAATTGTTACTTTCGATATGTAAATACTTTCAATTGGAATGTTTACATAATCCGATGTTGGATTTGGATAAATAATCGGTATATCCTCCTTAGTTATTACTCCTGTTGCAAGCGAATCAAAATCAAAATGAAGCATTTTAAGTTTGCGTAACTTATTAAAAACTAAAATCTGTTTGTTTTTATTATTTAGAAATTTTGCAGAACCATATTCATCAAAATTAATTTGCATAATAGCTTCATAATTTCCATAATTATAAAAAGTTGTTTGATTATAAACACATAAAACATAAAATTTTCCTGTTGGGTTAAAATCTACATTAAAAGCCTGTCCTGATGTCATTTTCTTTTTTAATTCCCCCGTTTCAATATCATAGAAATTAACACTTAAAGAATTGGTTGTTATTAAATTTTTGTAGTCAGGACTGACATATATTTTATCTCCTACTGTGGCAGGATGTGGTATTGGAAGTGTTTTAATGATTTTTTGTTCTTCTATGGAGTAAACATCTATTGCCCAGTTATCACCACCCAAGTTAACATCACTTCTTGTCATTGCTATTTGAGAATTATTTATAAATCTCGGTGAACCATTATGCTGATATCTGCATATTTCCTCTAAATTAGGTAGTGAGTAAACCCACATACTTCCCTGCTGACGGAAAACTATTTTACTTTTATCGGGTGAGACATCAAACCAACCGCCGGGCCAGGATTCACCGATGTTTCTTATAAAAGCACCGGTATTCATATCATAAATTGATAATCCTTCCGCCCGGGTACAGAACATCCATCCATACTCCTGAATAATTCCGAAATCATTAATTAACCCGGGAATAAACATTCCCATATACTCCCCGTTTTCACTATTGAATTTGTGAATTCCGACATCCTGGCTACCTACATCTTCATTTCTGATATAGAAATATTTGTCATCGGTTGAAAACTTTAAATCATTAAAGGTTACAGGTGTTGTTGATTCCCAAATTACTTCGGGGTCAATCGTAGGCTGTGCATTGGCACCTGCACAGAGAAGAAAGATTAAAACTGCCATTGTTAATAACAAAAACTTATTCATCAAAAACCTCCAAAAAAAGAAATTTAAAAATTAAAAACTTATTTTAAGACTCATTAATAAATCTATATTAAACTAATAAAAATATTCATTATTACAATTTATATTTTTTCTTTCTTAATAATTCAGCTTGTAAATTATTAAGAAAAAAGAAATGAACTATCACTATTAATATGTAAAGTAGGCTCCCACTGCATTGAAATTGTATTCATCGGTTTTAGATGATCACCATTACTGTATATCCCATTTGAATTTTTAATTATATTTATGTTCGATGCAATACTGTCAACCGAATTATAAATATTATCTCTGTTAAGATGACCTTGCGTAAAACCGAGACTTTCGGTCATGGATTTTCCCGACGACCAATGCCATCCCAAAGTGAAATTATTGATTTTGAACTGTGGTAGTGATGCGGAAATGTATATGGAATCTTTTGTTGTATAAGTAGTGTCAGAATATGTATAGATTTTTTGCTGCGGTGGATATACATATTGGGCATTTAAAGATACAGCAAAAAGAATTAAAGGCAATAGTGATATTATTACATTTCGTTTCATTTGTCACTCTCCCTTCATCAGTTTATATGTTTTATTTTCTTTTCCACTTTGTATCGTAATTATATATGTTCCTTTTGGTAAAGTGGTCAGATTTAAACGTAAAACAGCTAACTTTTTATTTGACTCAATTAAGTAATCTGTGGGAAACTCTTTTCCTGTATAATCTCTTATTACAACTTTTGTAATGAATTCGTTTTCAATAGGAATATTTACAAAATTCATAGTTGGATTCGGATAAATAACCGGTATATCATCTTTAATTTCTACACCTGTTGCAAGCGAATCGAAATCAAATCGCAACATTTTTAATATACCAAACTTATGAATTGAAATCAAACGTTTATTATTTAAATTGAGGAACCGAACGGCACGAATATCATCAGGATTTAAGCTAAATATTTCTTTATGATTCTTAAAATTATAAATTGAATTCTGAATTGACCCTGATATATTATAATATTGTCCTGTAGGATTAAAACCAAAAATATATGCTTGATGAAATGGAATTTTGTTTATTAACTCACCTTTTTCTGAATCATAAAAATTTACTTCAGTTGAATTAATTGTAATTATATTTTTGTAGTCAGAACTTACATACATAGCATCACCTGAATTAGCAGGATGCGGAATAGGTAGTTTTTTAATAATCATTTGCTGCTGAACAGAATAAATATCTACAGCCCAATTACCGCCGCCCATAGCACTATCGCTTCGTGTCATAGCTATTTGGTCATTATTTAGAAATCTCGGAGAACCATTATGTTGAAACCTGCAAATTTCCTGTAAGTCAGGAAGACTGTAAACCCACATACTGCCCTGCTGACGGAATACTATTTTGCTTTTATCGGGTGATACATCAAACCAGCCGCCGGGCCAGGAATCACCTATATTTCTTATAAATTCCCCCGTATTCATATCATAAATTGATAATCCTTCAGCACGTGTACAGAACATCCAACCATACTCGGATATTATTCCGAAATCATCAGTCAATCCGGCAATAAATATTCCCATATAATGTCCGTTTTCACTGTCAAATTTATGTATTCCGTTATCATTTCTGATATAGAAATATTTATCATCGGGTGAAAACTTTAAATCATTGAAACCTACTGATGTTGTTGATTCCCAAATCACTTCTCCTTGTAGCGTTGGCTGTGCATCAGCATCTGCACAGAGAAGAAAGATTAAAACTGCCATTGTTAATAACAAAAACTTACTCATCAAAAACCTCCAAAAAGAAATTATAAAATCGTTAACTCAAACAATATGATTAACACATCAATATCAAATTTGTCTCAAAGTACAATAAAAAAGAGCGTCCCTATAGTTTGCTCTAAATTTAGGCATCGCCAAACGCCCTGTACAAAAGCAACAAAGGAACGCCCCAATTGGGGCGTGACTCCTACCGTTCTCGTACAATAAATTGGCGATTTTCAGTTAAGAACGAAGTAAGACCACGCTTACAAAATTATTTCAAAAAAGAACTAACTACATATTTCTCAAAGTCAAATTTTAAAAAAGCAAACTTAAACATTTTATCTCAAAGAACAAATTCTCATATTCTTTTTTTTACTTCTTTCTTTGTCATTTAGTTTTTAAATGATGAAGGAAGGAGTATTGTCAGGTGTTGGGGGCTGGAAGCAAGCTGTTTTAATTCCTATTTCCTAATTCCCATTTCCTACGACCGAATATTGGATTCTGCGGGTCTCCCGTTCTGATATTCAACTTAAACGTGTCTGAAGGATTGATATATAATGACGGGTCGTAATTCATACCATTTGTAAAAACAATGGAATTGTCATAAACTGTATGAGAATATAAATGACCTTGTTTGGGTTCCCCGTTTATTATGGTATCATAATAAGCCCTGACAAAATAATTTGTACTGTCATTAAAATCACCTAAGTGAAAATAAGGATTTGGTGTTATTTCCGTTGAAATATCTCCCTGGTTCATGAGGAGGCTTTGGCTGAGAACCCGCATTGAGCCCCAATGCCAGCCGATTTGGAAGTTTTTTAATTTAAAATAATCGTTACTGGAATTCAGAAGAATATTTACATAATTTTGATTATTATCAAATATTTTAAATGTCTGCTGAACCGGTTCACGTGTCTGTGAAAAAGCAATGGTAGCTGCCAAAAGGAAAATTATTATAGTTTTCATAGTGAATTTCCTCTTATTCTGCAACTAAAAATTTTGAGGAATATTCCTTATTTCCGTCTTTAATGTGAATAAAGTATGTTCCGTTGAGGAGTTTGATTGGTATTCTTAGCTCAGAATTAGCAAATGGTGAATCTAACTTTCGGATTACTCTGCCATTAATATCACTTATAGTAATATTTACCTGACCTGAAATTGAATTTAATCCTGATAGAATTAGCGTATTTTTGATGAAATGAATTGAAAAATTATTCTTTTGAATAGGTTCAGTTACATTTGATACAATTTTGTTTAAATCATAAGATTCAATACCTTCATTTCTTACTAAAAAAGAATTATGAAAGGGATTATATCCTAATAAACCTGATTTTCCGTGACGATAAAAGACTTTTTTATCATTTAGCAAATTCATTATCATAAAATTTCTTTTAGAAAAACTTTCACCAGAACTTAGACCTATTAAATCATTGTCTAAAAAACAGAAGTATATTACTCCATACTCAACACTTGATTCATCGTAGTGTTTAAACAGATTCATTTCGCCTAATTTGTAAATATAGAGATCTCTCAAATATACTTGAAACCCCACATACTTTCCATCAGGTGAGAATTTGATACTGCGTACTTCGTTGTCCCCTTCGATTTTATCAAGTTGTTTTATAGGTTTTAGTGTTACTGCGTCCCAAAGCCGAAGATAAACAAATGTTTTTTCTTCAAGTCCAACCTGCTCAATTTTTCTACCCCCTGTCGCAAAATATCTTCCGTCATCAGACACAGCAATTTCAGCAAAACCTTCAGATGAGAAGCCTGCTCCAAAATTTTGAAAACTCTCATCTTCAAGATTATAAACTGATAATGAAGCATTTGGATGTCCACGGTCGAATGTTGTGATTAATATTCGTTTACTGTCGGACATAAATCGAATATTATCGCCCATTCTTTTGAATTTTCTGAATACTTCACCAGTTTGGTAATCAAAAATGAAAGTTGTTGAGCTATCTGCCCCCCAATAAGTAGCAGCAAAATATTTGCCGTCGGATGATAACGTTACACTCTCTATTTCCGAATAACCGTAATGAACTGGAAACACACGTAACAGTTGACCGGTATTTCCGTCAATTTCAAAGAATTCACAATTCCTATTGGCTATGATGTTACCGTTAGGATGAATAACAAAACCTGAATAGCCAAGGGGGTCGGTCGTCTGCCAGAGCTGATAGGGGTCGGGTTCCTGTCCCAAAAGCGGATTAATGCCGATTAAAACCAGCACAGCGATAAATAAAAACAACAACTTGTTCATAGCTGAACTCCTATATTTAGTTTATTCCTGAACCCTTGCAGTTCAAGAAAAAAATATTGTCATATTTCAAAAAACATTTTTTCGTCTTGCAAATTCATATTTAGACTGACACATCAACATCAAAAAAGACCACAAATTATACCTTTTATATTTTATCATCAAAAAACTGTTTTTCAAAAGTCATTAATAAAACTATATTAAACTAATAAATAATATTTTAAAATGCAAGTGAAATATTATTATTCAAATCGTATTTAGTCAATAATCTTGTGTATAAAAACTAATTAATTTGGATGTGCTTTTTCTACAATCAGGGCACACCACCATAAGTAAACCTTCGGAAAGTTGAAAAAGAAGTGATTTCCGACGGGTTGTGTTTTTCTATATACATTCAACTCCTTTAGAGTTGGAATAATTTAATGAAAGATATACCATACAAAAAAAACCTTCCGGAATAAATAAATATTCGGAAGGTTATTAAATTTCGCAGAAATGAGAATTTGTCTAAGCCATTTCTACTTTACTTTTAAAGAATTTCCTTTTAATAACTCTGAACATCCCGTCATTAACATAAAATGCAGACGGTATGATTATTAGAGTCAGCACTGTTGACATAAGCAAACCGCCTATAGATACGACACCAAGCGGAATCCTCATTTCTTTACCGGCATCACCTATTCCTAAAGCCATAGGCAGCATACCCAGAATTATCGCAGTTGTTGACATTATAATTGGTTTTAGTTTCAACGGACCGGCTTTTAAAAGTGCATCTTTAGCCGATAATCCTTCTTCACGCATTAATTGATTCGTAAAATCAAGCAGTAGTATCGCATTATTTACTACTATACCGATTAGCATGATTATACCCATCATTGCTGTCAGACCAAAGTTAGTATCAGTATAATACATTAACACAATTACACCGATTAATGCAAGCGGCAGTGTCAGTAATATCAGCACGGGCTGCCATAAACTCTCTAACAATGCTGCAAGCAGCATATAGGTCAACAGTATTGCAAGCATAAATGCAAAACCAAGATCCATCACCATCTGCATTTGCATTTCGGAAGTTCCAGCCCATTTAACTCTGTATCCAACAGGCATTTTAATCCCGCCCTGACGTGTTCCGTCTTTCATTTTGCCTTCAATAATATCTGTAATATCACTGATAATATTACCTGTAGGAACACCCTGAGCTGCATCAGCGGTAAATTTTACTGCAGTATATTTATCACGTCTCAACACCATCGTAAAACCGGTTGTGAATTTAACATCACACAATTGTGACAGTCTAAAACTGCCTAATGGCGTTACAATCGGAATATTGGCAATCTTTTCGGGGCTGTTTACAGCTTCTTCGTTTAATGTAACCGATATATCGTACTCTTCACCCTTATCCTTGTATCTTGTCGAGACAATACCTTCAATTGCAGCCCTTACAGTTATTGCAATTTCGTTAACAGTAATACCGACTTCTGCTAATTTTTCGCGGTTTGGTGTGATTGTAATTTCAGGCTTTCCTGCACTCGAAGAATTATCCAGATTTACCAAACCCTTGACAGGCTTGATTTTTGTCATAATTTCATCTTTAAGAACTTCTAACTTATCGAGGTTTTGTCCAAGCAGGTAAAACTCAATAGGAGCTCCGGGACCAGCCATGTTTTCGGCAACAGCAACCTTAATATTGGCATTTGGTAAATTTGCCAGGTCATTAATGATTTTGTTAACATAATCCTGAACTGATACAGTTCTAAATTTCGCATCATTCAGATAAACCTCCATAATGGATAAATTGGTGCCGATATTCAAATCATCGGATTTACCTATGTTAGTTAATATGTTTTCAATGTCATCATATTTACTGATTCTTTTCTCGACTTCTTTCATAAGATTAGTAGTTTCTTTCAAATCTGAGCCTTCAGGCAGCTTTACCTGAATTCTGATTTTTCCGTTATCACCCATCGGCATAAACTCAGTTGCGAGTCTTGGACCATAAATCACCATAACCACAACATAAAAAACTATACCGATTCCTATTAAAAGTGCAATTGGAACTAATTTATGTATAAAAATGTACTTTAAAATTTTGGCATAGACTTTCTGCTGTAATTCTTCAAATCGTAATAATATTTTTGCTAATCTTCCTGTTTTGGGCTTGTTTGGTATAATCAAAGCTGCCAGCATTGGAGTAATTGTAAACGACATAATCAGAGAAAATATAGTCGCATAAGTAGCTGTCAATGCCATTTCCATTAGAAATTCACCAACAATTGAACTTATGTTTGCCAATGGAACAAATACAACGATATTAGTCAAGGTTGATGCCAGTACTGCTACAGCTACCTCTGTTGTACCTTTATATGCCGCTTCCCTGCTTGAACTTCCCATATCCTTGTAACGGAAAATATTTTCAAGTACAACAATCGAGTTTGATACCAATACACCGACAGAAACGGAAATACCCATCAGGGACATCATATTCAACGAAAATCCTGATGCTTTAACTAACGAGAATGTAGCAATAACTGATATCGGCATTGACAGGGCAACAATAATCGTTGACCTGATATCATGCAGAAAAAGTAAAAGTATTAGCGAGGTAAACAATATACCCATATAAATATTGCCCATTGTATCATCAACATTTGCTTTTGTAAAGTTTGAATCATCATTTACAATTGTTAGTTTAGTACCTTTGGGAATTATCTGATTTATTTCAGGCAGAATCTTTTTTAAATCTCTCGAAATATTTATTGCATTACCGTCAGTAGCCTTGATTAAACTCATACGGACTACGTTTTCGTCACGGTTTTTGGTTTTATTGTCAAAGTAAACAGCCCTCTGCCGAACAGTTTTGGCTGCATCATCAATTATTGCAATCTGGTTTAACTTTTTCTTACCATAAGGAGTCGGTACTTCCATATTTGCCAATTCATCAAGACTTTCGAATTCACCGCTCATTCGGACTGTATATTCAGTACCTTTTGTAGAAAAGTAACCACCGGGAATGTCGAAGTTCTGAGCACTTAATATACTCAACATCTGCGGCAGTGAAATTGAGTTTTCGTAAACAGTCCTGTCATCAAAAGTAACTTTGATTTCTCTTTCTTCACCGCCGACAATTGTTACCCTACCCACGCCGGCAATCTGTGAAAATCTGTCTTTAAGAGTTTTACTTGCAACATCATAAAGTTCCCTTGAAGTCTGATTTCCTGAGAAGATTAAGTCAATTATTGGAAATGACTGCAGGTCAACTTTTTGAATAATTGGTTTCTTAGAATCGGCAGGTAAATTATTAATAATTTCATCTACTTTATCTTTAACTTCCTGAGTAGCCACATCAATCTTTTTGTTAAGGTCAAATTCAATCATAACTATTGACACACCGTCAAGTGAATATGACTCAAGCCTTTTAATCTGACTGACAGTAGCGACCACATCTTCAATCTTTTTACTTATCTGAGTTTCAATTTCTTTAGGTCCCGCACCGGGATAAATCGTCTGAATTGTTACGAATGGTATGTTAACTTCCGGTACCTGATTCATGTTCAGACTTGTAAAAGAAATATATCCAAATAACATAAAGACTAAAATTATCATGGAAGTCATGATTGGTCTTTCAATGGATATTTTTGCTATTAACATTATTTATTCCCCATGGATTCGATTTTGATTTTTGAACCGTCTTCCAAAAAAGTAGTACAGCATGATATTAATCTGTCGCCGGGCTGAATACCGTTTGTAATTTCGACCATTACACCGCTTTCCTTACCTGTTGAAATTTGTCTCTTTTTCGCAAATCCGCCGTCTTCGATAAAAACAAATTTTTTCCCCTCTTCATCAAGAATGAATTTTCTATCAAGAGCAATAACATTGTTATCATCAGCGATTTTTATACTGACATCAACAGTAATTCCGCTTTTGAGTTCGTTTTTAGGATTGTTTATTACGATTTCTACGGGAAAGGAACGTGTTAAGGGTGATAATTCCAGACCAATCAAACTCACTGTACCTCTGTAAACATTTCCATTCCAGGTTACATCTGCCGGCATACCTTTTTTAATCATTCCGATTTCACGATCTGATATATTTACTTTTGCAATCATTTTATTGGTAATAGCAACAGTAAATAAAACTGCTTCAAATTTCGGTACATCACCAACGCGGACAGGCATAGAGATGATTGTACCCGATATTGGTGCTTTAGCAGCAATAATTTGATTCATTTGCTCAAAATTTCTCTTTGCAACAATATACTGTGTATTGGTATTATCAACCATTTGCTGTGAGATTTCACCTGCGTCAAGTAACTCCTTCATCCTTTTTAGTGTAGTCGCTGCATTATCAAGAGCTGCTTTTGCCTGTTCATACTGCATAACGGGATTATTTGACGGGAACTCCATAATTACTTGATTTTCCCTGACAAAATCTCCTACTTTTGCATTAATTTTGAGAATCTGATCAGAAACTCTTGCTCTTTCTACACTCTCTTTATATCCGCTGAGCGTTGAGAAATATGAAAGTTCTTTTGTAAATCCGGTTGGAATAATTTCTGTTATAGTTACAGGAATTCCATCGGCAGCTTTTATTTGTTCCATACTCTTTGGAGGTTCTGGTTTATCCTTTAAGCACGAAGTAAGAGTAAGAGCGATAAAACATGCAAAAGTTATGACCTTTGCATTATTCCTAATATTAGAAAAATTCATTGAATAGCTCCAAAATTTTTGATTATTTGTTGTTTTCATTTTTCAATACCATTTTAATATATTCAGGATTGATATTACCGACTAATTCATCAATCTCCGATAAAGTTACGATATAAGCATACACTGACTGCATGCGGTTGGTTTTTGCCTGACGCAGTTGAGTTTCGGCAGTAAGAATCTCAAGCTGTGTTCTTGTGCCGTTTGAAAATCCTACATTGGCAATCTTTGCGGTTTTTTCAGCCAATTCTATATTCCTGTCTGCAGCAATAAGGTTTTGTCTTACTCTGTCAAGTTCATTCAACTTTGTCTTTATCTGAAGAGTAATCAGATTCTTTAACTGTGACAATTGTTCTTCGGTTTTCATTCTTTCAATACTTGACTGCTGAACTTTATTTGTAGTTCTGTTACCGTTAAACAAATTCATTGTTATGGCAACACCAACCATTGATTGGCGGTAATTCATAAAGTTAAAGTCATCCGATGAACCGTTAATTGAATAGTTACCGAATGCTGCAACCGAGGGCCACCAATCTGAGCGGTCAAGGTCAACAAATGCCTCGTCAACTTCAATTTTACTTTCAAGTGTTTTTATGTCTTTATTTTTTTTATTTGCTTCGGCTATTAATTCATTTGCATTGGCAACACTTATTTCCTGATAAATTAGATTACCGTCAACATCAATTTCCGTATCTTTGTCAATTTTCAACAGCATCTTCAATCCTTCTGTTGCATTCTTCAAACCATTTTCAGTATCAAGGACTACCGGTTTAAAATTTTCAACCTGAACTTCAGCCTGCAGAACATTATATTCAGCAGCTAAACCGCCGTTATAAAGCGCCCTGACATTTGAAAGATGATTCTCAAAATTTTCGAGGCTTAATTTTGCAATTGATACAGCTTCTTTTGCAAGTACAATCCCGTAAAATGCTTTTTTTACCTGAAGCACAGTTTTTGAAACTTTACTATGAAGCATTTCTTCAGAAGTTTGCAAATATTTCGCGGATGCACCAATACCTGTAAAAACAGCGGAATTAAAGAGAATTTGCTGCACTTCCACTTTTGCTTCATAATTGTTGGATAATGCAAATGACTGAAGCACCGTTTCCATAGGTACCTTGTTTTTCTCATATTCTTCAAATGTCATCGGAGCTATCGAACCATCGGTTTTCTGAAAAGTAAATTTATTATCGTACAGATATTGATTAGCTGAATTGACTAATAATGCTCCGAAATCAGGAAACGCCATCATTGGTTTTTCTAGAAAATGAGAAAAATTAGCTGAGACCCCTACAGATGGCAATGCATATCCATAAGCTTCTCTGACTGCTGCCCTTGCTTTATTTACTTCCATCACTGCGATTCTTGTATCTGAATTATTTTCAAGAGCAGTTTTTATAGCTTCATCCAAGGTCAATTTTCTGACCTGTGAAATAGAATCTGTTTGGAATAAAATCATCAGCAAAGCCAATGCTGCCAATAATTTTAAACTAACTGATTTAATGTTACTCATAACTGTTTTTACTCTAATAATTTATCAATAATATATTTATTTTCTGAATTTTGTAATATACTCTTCCCTAGAGGTTTAAGTCGAAGCATCTGTAGGAATTGTTTCGTAAAATTTTACAGCACCTGCCGGTGTCATAGCACCGGTAAAAACAACAATGAAAATCTGTCTGAGAACATCCTTTATATTAAGCGGTAAATTTGCAAGATTTTCATTTCGCAGCATATTACTCATTGTAAAATGCATGATATTCATAAATACATCAATATTAATTTCACTTTTTAAATATCCTCTTTCAACCCCTATTTCAAAAACTCTCTTAAAATTACTGAATCTTTTATTGGTTTGATTTTGGCAGGCGGAATAAAATTGCGGCAGATATTTCTTTATTTCTGCATCAAATTTAAAAGTAAATATAGTTGAATGTTCAATTATTTGGTCCCACAATGAAATAAGATTTTCAAAAAATGTGAATTTATCATCATCAATCATTCTAAGCGCCAGCTCTTCCAATTTATTCTCAAAATCAATAATCGGTAGTCTTAGAGCTTCTATCAACATTTCGTCTTTAGAAGGAAACATCGAATAGATTGTTCTTTTACTTATTCCGAGTTCCTTCGCCAAATCGTCGGTTTTTACAAATTTATAGCCATGTTCAATAAACCAGTCTTTCGCCAGAATCAGAAGTCTTTGTCTTGTGTCTGTTTTTTCCATTTTTCCTTTTTGAAAACTGATAAAACTAAAATGGTTTCCACGTTTCAATAAATAAATATTTTATGTCTAATTCGATATTTTTTACAAATTGTTTCATTTCCGGTAAAATATTTTGATAATTTTACTCAAAGCAACACGCATCTTGTTATAATACAACTTCTTACTATTTTGTGAATTATTATAGCGGGAAAGGTACGAAATTATCATTTTTGACAAAAAAAAACCGGTACTTTTTACGGTACCGGTTTTTTTATAAAGCAATTAGAATTAATATTTGAAAACTTCTTCCAGAGTCAGTTCCTTAACCTCCCCTATTTGTTTCAAAACTTCAAAGTCAATGGATTTCTTGTTGCCAATTATCAGAAATGCATATTTCTTTCCTTTAATTTTGTCATCAAAAAACTTTGCAAAATCATCAATGGATATATCTCCAATTCTATCATAAACATCTTTACGTCTGTCGTAATCAATGTTCAGGTCTTTATTTGACAAATAATTCCAAAAGATTGATGACTTAGTTATTCTTTCGGATTCAATTCTCTTTTTTATGCCTTCTTTTGACAACTCAAATTGTTTGTCTGCTTTGGGAATATGATTAAGTAAGTCAATCAGTGCGTCGGAAGCAGTCTTAAGTTTATCAGGCTGAGTTCCTACAAAACCGTAAATATAATGAGATTCATCAGGTTTCTGCGGTATTGTATAAGCAGCAAATGCTGAATATGCCAGTCCCTTTGATTCGCGGATTTCCTGAAATACTATTGATGATAATCCCGAACCATAGAATTCTCCGAATAATCTTGCCTCGGGCATAACCGATTTATCAAACAATCTGTCTTTAGTTATAAGCAGCATATTTGACTGTACCATATCATAATCAATAAAATAAACAACATTTTTATCATAACCTATTTCATTATATTTAACAGGTTTAGGATAATCTTTTAAAGCCAGGGGAAGTTTATGATATTTTTCAATATAACTGACAGCTTTTATAGAATCCTTACCGAAATAGAATGAATATTGTTTAAAATTGACAATATCCTTGACCATATCTGTTAATTCTTTAGGGTCAATAGACTTTAAAGTACTTTCGGATAATTTATTTGTAAAAGGAGAAAACCCGCCATACATTCCATAATTAAATAAAGCTCCCCAAAGAATTGAATTTTTATCTAATTTGTCGTTTATTCTTTCCTTCAGTATATTATCTACATATTTATCGTAAATTTCTTTATCCGGTTTGGCATCGGTAATCAGATGTTCAAGCAGTTCAAGCCCTTTTTCCAAATTTTCCTCAAGACCAGAAATATAAATATAGCTTCTTTCATCGGCTGAAAATACTCCGTAACTTATCCCGAGTTTGTAAAATTCTTTACTTAAATCTTCAGGTGAGTATTTATTGGTCCCAATGTAAGGCAGATAATTTACAGCCAGAGGAAGTTTGAGATTATTTTTGCTACCCATATCAAGAATGAAATACAGCGAGAACAAATCATTGTTGTGATTGCGGATATAATTTAATTCTATACCGTTTTTCAATTTAACAACCTTAATCGAATCCTTGTAACTCACAAAAACAGGACTAAGTGGTTTTTGTTTGATACTTACAAATTCCTGATAAAAGGCTGAATTATTTTCACGATTCATATCAATTGAAGTAATAGCCGGTTTATCAACCTTGGCTAATGTACTATCCTTGCCAACACGTTTATAGACCACAGCATAATTGTTTCCGTAAGTTTTGTTGGCAAATTCAATAATATCTGCTTTTGTAATCTTCTCCATTTCGGAAACAAATCTGCAGTAATTTTCCCAGGTGGAATTATTTGCAAAAACACTTACAAAAGAATGTGCAACACCATTGGATTCCTGCTGCCGGATTCTGCCTAACTTAAATTCATTAATAATAGCCTTGATAAGCCATTCGTCGAATTCACCTCTTTTGATTTTGTCAATTTCACCGAGCAGCAAATCTTTTACTTCTTCAAGTGTTTGTCCTTCGCGGGGACGTCCGTAAAGGGTGTGGTCACCGTAATATATTCTGAAAGAAGTGGCTGAATAAGCCTCAAGGACTTTTTGCTTTTTTACTAGGTCTAAATCAATCAATCCGGCTTTTGAATTATTAAGTATATAATCTATCATTGTAGCATAATAACGGTCTTTATCATTGTACGAACCTAATCTGAATCCAATATTTACAAATTCTGGATTCGGACCGAGAACTTCTTTGAAAATGGGTTTTGTAATCGGCTGCTCAACAGGGGAATTGAACGGCTGAATATCGCCTCTTTTCTTCTGCCCGAAATATTTATCAATAAGTTCGATAGTCGGTTCGAAATCAAGGTCGCCCGAAATACTTATTGCCATATTATTAGGAACATAATATTTGTTCCAATAGTTATGAATATTAACCATCGAAGGATTTTTCAGATGTTCGGCTTTTCCGATTACAGTCTGAGTTCCGTAAGGATGTACCTGAAAGAGTTCAGCATTCAATGCCTCAGATGCTTTTGACCAATCCTCATCCTGATACATATTAAATTCTTCATAGACCGTTTCGAGTTCGGTATGAAATAGTCTTAAAACAAGTGTGCTGAATCTTTCGCTTTCAAGTTTCAGCCATTTTTCAAATTCATTAGCAGGAATATCATTTATATATACCGTGCGTTCCTCACTTGTATATGCATTAGTCCCTGATGCTCCGATACTGCTCACCATTTTATCGTATTCGCTTGGAACGGCAAATTTTGATGCGATTTGCGATACACTGTCAATCTTTGCATAAATCATTCTCTTATTTAAAGAATCATTTGCAGCTTTATGTAATTCAAATAGATTTGATATTTCCTCAAGATAAGGTTTTTCTTTTTCCCAATTTGTAGATGCAATTTTCTGCGAACCCTTAAACATCATGTGCTCGAGATAATGAGCCAGTCCTGTTGTTTCTTTCGGGTCGTAGGTAGAGCCTGCTTTGACGGCAATATATGTCTGCAATCTCGGCTCGTCGCGGTTTTGACGAAGAAATACTGTCAATCCGTTTTTCAATTCATAAATACGTGCTTTCAGCGGGTCATTTTCGACATACTTATAGCTATAACCTTTTGAATCAGTAGCCTGCTTAGTCACAAAATTATCCTGACTAAACATATTAAGAGCAGAAGTTATTAAAATAACTGAAGCGATTAGATAGAGTTTTACCCGAACCATAACATTCCTCAAAATATTTATTAAAAATTTGTACTGAGTATATTTCAAACTTAAGTATATATTGCCAATGTTGTTCATCATTTTACTTTGAATTCTTTTATTTTAACAATTTTATTTAATTATTTGATAAAATTCCTGCTTTTACTTGATTCAATCATCTCCCCCGCCCTTGATATTTGTCAGAATCACGGATTTATAATCAGTGAAATCCATTAATCCGTGTAATCTGTGTTTCACTGCTTTTTCTTGTTCCCCCTCTATCAAGAGGGGGTTAGGGGGTGTGTGGTTCTGATAATCATAAATCTTTTTAATTTCTCCGCTACCAAACCGGACTTCTCTGATAACTTAAATACTTTCTTTTTATACCACTTTTCTACACACCCCCCGGCCCCCTCTTGTTAGAGGGGGAGGAAAACAGAAATCTGCTACTTCTTACTATTCCCCCTCTTGCTAGAGGGGGAGGAATACCGAAATCTGTTGTTTTTTCTTTATTCCCCCTCTATCAAGAGGGGGTTAGGGGGTGTGTGGTTCGGGATTTCACAAAACTTTTTAATTTCACCGCAACCAATCCTGCATTTCCAATTACTTCATCATCCGTAAATCTAAGAACATTTAATCCAAGACTTTCAAAATACATTTCTTTGAATTCATCCTTTTTCCTGATGGTTTCATCATTGTGAGAAATGCCGTCAACTTCTATAACTAATTGCAAGTCATGACAATAAAAATCTGCTATAAAATTTCCGATTGGTTTCTGACGATGAAAATCATAGCCTTCAAGTTGTTTTCCCTTGAGCATTACCCACATACATTTTTCTGCATAAGTCATATTGTTCCGTAATGTGCGAGCTCTTTCCTTTAGTTTTTGATTATAATAAATTTTCATTCTTTCTAACCTTAAATTTATTTGAAAAATGCTATTGTGTCGGATATTTATACTTACTTTTTATTCCACTTTTCTACACACCCCCCGACCCCCTCTTGTTAGAGGGGGAGGAAAACCGAAATCTGTTGTTTTTTCTTATCTCCCCTCCTTTTTGCAAGGAGGGGATTAAGGGGAGGTTCTCTAAGGCACAAGTGGCATGTCCACATAGACTGCATCACTGGCGACAGATAGCTTTTCGCTGTTACCACTCACCACCTGAAACCAATGGCGGTAACCTGTATTTACATTTCCCGAGTAGGAAGCGACGGTAAACTCGCCTAACATCGTATATTCACCGGGGTCTGGAGCGTTGAGGGCAACCTGACTGTGATACAGCCTGTAAAATTCTGCTGTAGCGACCTCTTCCCAGTTAAGGGCTATAGCACCGGTTGTAGCGTTTATTACTGACAATGAAATATAGCCGGGAGCCGGTAAAATAGCGACATAATTATAATACATTACTACACTCGAAGGACCGTAACCGCTTGAGTTTCTTGCTCTTACGCGGTATTGCCTCAAGCCCTCAACCGGCGGAACGTAATTAACAAAATTTTCCTCTCCGGAATAAATTTCTTCCCAATCTGTACCAACAATCGAAGTCTCAAGCTGATACGAAGTAGCATTCTCCACCGCGTCCCAAGTGAAAATCATTGTAATGACATCTACAGTTAGATTTTCGGGTGATGTAAGACTACCGGCAGAGAAGCTGTCGTATATAATGTAATCATTATATTTGGCAGGGTCGGTCATGGCATAAACACGCTTACCAATATTGCAGTAATTGACCGCTTCGGTATATAATTCATTTCCTTTTAAGATTCTGTTTTTGGTCATTATGTCACGGGTATTGATTTGGGTTGCTTGCTCATTTAACTTAGTTTCACTTAACTCAATTAAATCCAAATATTCATCGAGAACAGCTTCTGTTAGTCCTAAATCAGCTAAATCAGGCAAAAATAAAGTCATCTGTCCGTGAACTCTTCGGGCAACAAATAAAAGCTCCTTGTTATTTAAATCATTTAGTCCGGTAATATCCAATGATTTTTCCTGATGAGACTTTGCGCCCCATTTTATCTGGCATCGCAACGCCATATTGCGGATACCTTCTTTCAGAGATTCCACAGTTGTATTTTTTGCTTCAGTCGCTCCAATTATATTTGCAAGAGCAACGGAATCGGATGTAAAGACTTCAAAAGCATCACCAAGTGCTTTTAATGCGGCAATTTTCGGTGCAGTAACACCAAATACGGTTAAATCCGTTAAATCACGGGTTAAAGTAATACACAGATTCGAAACAAACATGCCAAGTTCGGCATCAGTCATTCTGTAATTCCTTTGCGGAAATTCAGCAGCCATTTTAAAACTCCTAAAAATTGATAAATCAGTAAATTGTTAAAAACCATATCTATTTCATAAAAATAAATATCCACATTGATATATTAATTCTCATTTTTACTTCAACAGGTCTTCCGCTCACTTCAATAGGTCTTCCGCTCACTTCAATAGGTCTTCCGCTCACTTCAATAGGTCTTCCGCTCACTTCAATAGGTCTTCCGTTCACTTCAATGGAGCTTCCGCTCACTTCAATAGGTCTTCCGCTCACTTCAATGACACTTCCTCTTAGTTCAATGACACTTCAGTTCACTTCAATGGGTCTTCCGCTCACTTCAATGACATTTCCGCTCACTTCAATGACACTTTCGCTCACTTCAATGACATTTCCGCTCACTTCAATGACATTTCCGCTCACTTCATTAGGTCTTTTGCTCATTTTATTGGAGTTTTCTTAGTAAAATTCAAGTTAAACAACAGGTATTTACTATCTGCAAAATAAAATGCAGAGTTAACCAATGGAAATTTACACCCGTCAAAGTGAGATTCAGAGCTGTTAAACAGAAAATTTATTCCAATCATATTAAATCCTATAATAAACAATCAAAAATTTAATTCAATAAAATATTATACAGATACAAACAAATGAAAAGTCAACTCAACAATAAGAAATTTTACTCTAATAAACTGAACTGAAACATCAACAATCAAAAAAAGTTTCCTGTTCAACAGAAACTAAATCCTAACAAAGTAAAAAAAAGATTCAAAAATATATTAAATAAGTCCCAAATTTTGTTTGCACGAGATAAATGATACTTAAAAATGCAAACATTCAAAAGTAAAAATATACAATTATTCACAAATACAAATTATATTTTTAATATTTCCACTTTTTTTCTCGATTATTTTTTATTTATGAAAAAAGTAAGTGGGAAAAAGAGGGGAATTAGTTAAGTTTGTAGTGAGAGAAAGTGAGATATGATGAAATGAATTTGCAGTTCGTATTGAATTTTTAACTAATTTTGTAAAGTCATTTATTGAGAGCGCAGAAATAAAAATTTATATAAGAACAATATCTTCAAGGTCTTTAATAATAATAATAAACAGCGATTGTCTGGAGTTTAATTAATGATTTGGGCAAAAAAAAGTGAGGATTCATTACATTTATTAATTAACCATATAATAGATGTTTATCACACTGCAACCCTGCTTATTGAGAAAAACATTAATATTTTCAGTAATTTAGAAAGCTTTACGAAAGAAAATCAAAAAATTTGGGCAGCCATAATCGGTATGCATGATATTGGTAAAGCAACAAATTTTTTTCAAAGTGGTAATTCTGTTTGTGATTCAAAAAAGCGGCATGAAGTTTATTCTGTTTATATACTGTTTCACTATTTAAATGAAAAACTGCAGATTAAACCCGATGATTTACTGAAGTCATCTTATTTTAATGTAATTAAGTTTATAATTCTACACCACAGTAAGTTCAAAAGCATTAATCATAAAGAAATATTTCTATCTAAACATAATTCTACGCATCCTATTGGAGCTGAAAATTGGAAAAAAATTCAGTATGATATAATAGACACATTTCTTAATTCTATCGAAATAAGTGTAAATGATTTAAAGAAATTATCTTTTGTAAATATTTCCGATGCGGCATATTTTTCCGGACTCATGACATTAGCAGACTGGGTTGGCTCAGATATTAACAGCTTTCCATTAGAAGGAGAGAAATATAATATAAAGGATTATTTCCATATTTCTAAAGAAAGAGCAGAAAAGGCTATAAATTCTACAGGATTAAATGTTACTCCGAATATTATTAATGATGACTGGAGCCGGTTATTTCAACACATTCCAGAACCAAGAAATTTGCAAATAGTCTCCCAAAATTGTGAACTTAAAAAAGATTCAAATTTAATTATTATAGAAGCACCTACCGGTGAAGGCAAAACCGAAGCTGCATTTAATATTGCAGCACGGCTCTGTAAAGACAAAAATTCAGGTATTTATGTTGCTATGCCAACACAGGCAACAAGCAATGGTTTATACAAACGTTTTGAAGAATTTTTGAAAAATGCTGATGGGGCGGAAAAATTAAATGTAAAACTTATTCATGGCAGCACATTTCTTTATAATCTTAGGAATCAACTAACACAGTCAGAAATTACCGCTCCTGACGAAGATACAAAGTCTGATGCTTTTGAGTGGTTTAATAAAGGGAAAAAAGCATTCCTCGCTCCTTATGGAATAGGTACAATTGACCAGGCTTTATACTCAATTCTGATTGTAAAACATTTCTTTCTCAGGTTATATTCATTAGCCGGAAAAACAGTTATATTTGACGAAGTTCATGCTTATGATACATACATGAACGAACTTCTGATACTTCTTGTGAAATGGCTTAAAGCACTTAAATGCAATGTAATTTTACTATCTGCAACATTACCTTCACAAACTAAGAATAATCTGCTAAATGCCTGGGAAAGTGATTTAAATTATGAAGAGAATATTGCTTATCCAATTATGAATGTTGTTAACGGCAGTTTGAAATCTTATACTTTCGAATCACGTTTTGCAGTAACCGGAAATAATAATTTTAAGATTGAATTTTGTGATTTCGATGAAGACATTATAGCTACAGCAGCGGAAGAACATTACAAAAATGGAGCAAAAGTACTTGTTATTGTAAACAAAGTTAAACGCTCACAGAATATTTTTAATAAATTAAATATTTCAGATAAAACACTTTTTCACTCGCGGTTTACATCAAAAGACAGAGAACTTATTGAAAACATTGTTTTGGCTAAATACGGAAAAGGTTCTTCTGATAAACCTTCAATATTAGTCAGTACACAAATAGTTGAACAAAGTTTAGATATTGATTTTGACATAATTATTTCCGATTTGGCACCAATAGACTTATTGATTCAGCGTGCAGGCAGACTTCACCGGCACACTCGTATAAGACCAAATAAATATGAAAATCCTAAATTTATAATAGCAACTCACGAAGCAGCAGAAAAAGACTTACCGAAAATTAATGATGAAAAAATATACGCTGCAATAATCTTATACAGGACATATTTTGCACTAAAAATTAATGCCCATAAATGGAATTTTCACCGTGATTTTCGGGAGCCTGTAGAAGAGGTTTATTATCCTATTGAACAACAAACTGAAAAACTATTTGATTTGAATCTTAGTGAAGATGCAAAAAAACATATTTCCGAAGGAATTGAAAAATTCAAAAATGAAACACTGAAAGCTGAAAATGAAGCAGGGAAAGTATTAATCCACAAACCGGAAAAATTCGACAAAATACTGAGCTATGGAGAAATTCCACTTGAAGAAGAAGAAAATGGAAAGGGTATAATAGCAAAAACAAGGCTTGGTTCTGATACGGAAAAACTTATTCTCTTATTTGAAAAAGATGACAAATATTATTTTGACCGCAAATTCAACGATGAATTTAATGTAAATGTAACAGTAACGGATAAACTCACCACATACAAGCTGTTGCAAAACCTGATTTCGGTATATTCTTATAGTGCAGGAAAATACGCAGAAAACCAACCTCAGTGGTGGCAGAAAATCAAAAGCAATAACAAAATGCTAAAAAACTACAGGCTTCTGATTGTAAATGAAACAGACTCTATAAAATACGATGAAATAAATGGATTAACTATATAGGAATAAACTATGGCATCTTTTAATTTAACTGATAAAGCATGGGTCCCTGTAATAATGCAAAACGGGGATAATATCCTGCTTAGTCTTAATGATGTTTTTTCGAAGTCGCATGAAATACGTGAAATTCATAGCGATTCAGTTTTAGAAACTATCTCAATTTACCGTTTCCTACAGGCACTCCTTATACGTATTTACAATGTAAACGAAGAAGATAATTGGCTGTCAATATGGGAAGAAGGTAAATTTGATGCCGCACCTGCAAAAGAATACTTTACCAAATGGTTCGCCAGATTTGATATTTTTGATAAAGATAGACCATTTTATCAAAGCACTCAAACATTATCCCCTGATAACACTGCTTTTTTTAAGTTAAGACACGAGAACTCATCAGCCAACGCAGCTACTTTATTTGACCATACTTATGATGCTCAGGAAATTGCTGTTCCCATTTGGAGAATACCTGCTTTATTAATAACTGCACAGTCTTATTCTGTTGGAGGTGGTATATCGAAACCGTTTAACTTTTCAGGCTCTCCTCTGATTGGCGGTTGTACTTTCTGGATAAAAGAAGAAGTTTTATTTAAATCACTTCTTTTGAATACGGATTCCGATAATATTCATATCCGGCAAGACACTATACCTTCATGGGAAAGAGATTACTGTGTAAAGTGTATAAGCAGAGTACCGGAAGATTATTTAGACTATCTTACCTGGCAGTCAAGAAGTATAAAATTTGTTTGTGATGATGAATGTTTCGACAACAATGGTAATATGATTTTTTCAAATCAGAAAGCTAAAATGTATTTTCATCAGGGAGATAGATTAGACGCTGAATTTGAAGACCCTTTAATGGCAAAAAAAGCAGGAAAAGATAAAGTTTTGTCAGTTAGATTTGACAAAGAAAAGGCACTTTGGAGGAATGCAGAAGTCCTATTTAAAAACGAAGAAATTAATGGAGTCAGGACTTCAAAAAATTTGTCTTTCGTAAAAGGTGAGTGTTACAGACTTGGTTATGACCTGACTCACAAATTTGAAATTGAAGCTTATGGATTACTTAACGACCAGGCTAAAATTATTTTTATTAAAAAAGAGATACTTTCTTTTTTCCCTTCACTGATGCAGAAAGAAAGAGAACATCTTATTCCCGCTTTTTTAACTCTTGCCGATGAGCAGTCAAAAATCTTATATTTTGCTTTATTTTCATTAGGGAGAAATATTCTCTATTCTTCCAAAGATGAAAATGCAAAACTAAGTACAGATGAAAAAAATGATGTTAACAGATTTATAAAATCGCTCAGTATTGAAAAAAATTACTGGACTTCATTGGAAACATTATTTTTAATTTATCTCGAAAAAGCAGCAGCTGCAGAATTTAATGAAGATGAATTTTCTGATTATCAGGAATATATTAAAAAAGAAATATTTAAAACAGCAAAAAATGCTTTCGGAAATTCAACCAAAAATTTTGATACAAATGCCAAAAATATACGTGCAATTACTAAAGCAAACCAAAAACTTTATCCAATAAATAAAAAGGAAAACACCAATGGCTAAGAAAAATTATCCTCTTGTTAATCTGCTGATTTCTTTAAAGGAGAGTGAAAACAGAGGTAAATTAGCAACACTCCGCAGAGGAGCATCAGACCCGTATAATAATTTTGAAGCGTTAAGCATTATTGGAAATCTCATACCGGATGGAAAAGATGAGTCTTTCAAAAATGCAATGCTGCTTTCTACTTTATTTAGTATCCATCCTCTGCATACTGAAAACCGAAACATCGGTGAAGGATTAAAATATGTCAGAAACCGGCTTACAGTTGGAGGAGAATCATTGGACGCAAGATTTTTGCTTTTGCTAAATTCCGACCATCAGGATTTACCGCATAATCTTCTCCAGATTTGCAGGTTTCTTGCTAATAAAGAAATTGCAATTGACTACCACCAGTTATTTGAAGATTTAAGATTCTGGACTCATCAGGAAAAACGTGTTCAGCTTAGATGGGCACGGGGCTATTGGGCATTTCAAAAAGATGAACAGGAAAATGAAGATATTAATCAAGATAAAAATAATAATTCAGATTTTTTAAAAAATAATGAGGAGACTTTATAATGTTAATCGAAATTCATTTAATTCAAAATTTTGCTCCGGCAAACTTAAACAGAGACGACAGCGGTATGCCAAAAGACTGCGAATTTGGCGGTTTTAGAAGAGCCAGAATTTCTTCACAATGTCTGAAAAGTAATATAAGGAAATCAAAAGCCTTCGCAGCAAGAGTGGAAGCAGGTTTTCGGACCAAAAGAGTTGTAAATGTGATTCAGGATATACTAACAAATGATTATTCCTTTCAGGAGAATGATGCTCTTGTTTTATCTAAGTCTATCGCAAAAAGTGTTACTAATAAAATAGACGAAAAAGATAACAAAACTCAATATCTTTATTATACTGATAAAGATGAATTAAAAGGAATAATTGAAGAATTCATTAAAATTCAGGAAGAAAATGCAGAATTAAAAAATTTAATTGGAATTGCTTCAAATTCTGAAACAAAACCAAAGGCTTTAAAAGATGCTGAATCAAAAATTGATACTGAAACTGAAAAAGCTCTGTCAAAGTATTTGAAAGTGAATGCCCACAAAATAAATTCCATTGATATAGCATTGTTCGGACGTATGCTTGCTGACCAGCCGTCAATGAAAATTGATGCTGCATGCCAGGTTGCACATGCTATTTCTACAAATAAAGTCTCAATGGATTTTGATTACTTTACTGCCATTGATGATTTAAATCCGGAAGAAGAAACCGGTGCAGGTATGATTGGTAATCTTGGTTTTAATTCCTCTTGTTTTTACCGCTATGCTTCACTTGATGTAAACAAACTAATGTCTAATATTTCCAATAAAAAAGAACAGGCAATATTGGGTATTTTAGGATATTTGGAAGGAACGGTAGAAGCAGTTCCTACCGGTAAACAAACTTCATTTGCTGCTAATAATCCGCCTGCTTATGTTTTAGTTACTATTTCTGAAAATAATATGCCGGTTTCGTTAGCAAATGCTTTTGAAAAACCTGTAATGCCGACTTCCAAACTTTCTTTAAGTGAGAAATCTACCCAAAAACTGCTTGAGTACTTTAACCAAATCAAAACATTATATGATTTGAATTATGTTAAAGAATTTGAATTCGGATTAAAAGTTGATACTGAAGCTAATATATTTCCGGCTTCATCATTTAAAGAAATGAACAACAAAATTGAAGAATATCTAAATCAAACACTATAAGAGGTAATTAAAATGCCTACATTACTTATGAGGCTTGAGGCTCCGATGCAGTCTTACGGAACTTTCGGCAGATTTGGAGAAAGGGATACGGGTAAAGAGCCGGGAAAAAGTGCTGTATTAGGTCTTGTCTGCTCGGCTTTGGGTATCGGACGTTCGGAAGATATTTCATGGCTGGCAAAATTTAAATTTGGAATAAGAGCAGACAGAGAAGGAATTGTCAGAAATGATTATCATGTTGCCGGAAAAGAAGGTTATCACAGAGCAGCCGGTAATGTTGAACGAAAAACTGCCATTCCGACAAACAGATATTTTCTTGCTGATGCTTCTTTTCTTATCGGACTCGAAATAGACGATATACAGAAACTTTCAGAGATTGAAGCAGTTTTGAAAAATCCAAAATGGCAGATTTACTTAGGTAAAAAATCTTTTGTCCCGTCCTGTCCTGTCTGGCTCAAGGACGGAATAAAAGATACTCCGCTGCTGCAGTCTCTTAAAGAATATAAGTATGACCTGAAATATTTAAGAGAGAAACCGAATGAAGACAGTAAAATCAAACTGCGGTATGTTGTTGATATTGATGCTGCCGAGGGACATGAAATAACTATGGTTTCCAAAGTTATGGATGTACCTGTCAGTTTCGAACAACGTTTATTTGCTGAAAGACAAACTGCCACACTTTTTTTTGACGTTAATGCGGAGGAAAATAATGAACCTCAGTAAATTAACTCTAAATCTGAAAAACCGACAGGTAAGAAATGAAATTAATTCTCCTTATGAATTGCACCGTACTCTTACAAAAGCATTTGTCCTGAATGGAGTTTTAGAAGAAAACAGAATTCTTTTCCGAATAGAATCTGCTAAGAAAATGGGATTTTCTGCCGGAAAAGAAGTACTTGTTCAAAGCCGGACAGTCGAACCCGACTGGAGAAATTTATCTATTCCGGACGATTATTTCCTTTCACCCCCGCAAACTAAACAAATTGATTTAACAAAACTTGATTCAGGTTTTTATCAATTTAAACTTATTGCTAATCCTACAGTTAAAAAGAATGGCAGAAGGGTAGGTTTATATAGTGAGGATGAGCATAATGAATGGCTTAAGAGAAAAGGCACGCAGCACGGATTTGAACCGGTTTATATTAATTGCTCGGACTTTGAAATCGGTAGTAAAACTAAGACAGAGGACCCTAAAAATGAATTAAAGAAATCTGATATTTATCATATTGGTGTTACTTTCGAAGGCATTTTAAAGATAATTGATTCCGGTAAAGTAATATCTTCTTTACATTCCGGCATAGGTTCTGCAAAAGCATTCGGATTTGGTTTACTGACTATTGCGAGAGTCGGATAATACCGCTCCTGCTTTTTTTGTTCTTTGAAAATTGAAAAAGGAAAACAAAATGGCTAAACAAAATTTTAGAGAGTTAGCAAAAGTATTCCCCACATGCGTGGGGATGAACCACAGGTAATGGAGAGCGTTGCTTGGTGGGTAATGTATTCCCCACACGCGTGGGGATGAACCAACGTTTACGTCTGAAAAATCGTTTATTGACATGTATTCCCCACACGCGTGGGGATGAACCATTGATGCACAAAAAATTATTGATGCTTTTTAAGTATTCCCCATACGCGTGGGGATGAACCAATGAATGACCAATTTGTTAAAGCTGCCATTGGGTATTCCCCACACGCGTGGGGATGAACCATGATGAGTGAATTTAGTGAGGGCGGGTATAATGTATTCCCCACACGCGTGGGGATGAACCATGATGAGTGAATTTAGTGAGGGCGGGTATAATGTATTCCCCACACGCGTGGGGATGAACCAACAAGCCAAATAGCGGCAACTAAGGCAATTTCGTATTCCCCACACGCGTGGGGATGAACCAGGCGGTCAAATCATGCGCGGTTATGTCAAACCGTATTCCCTACACACGTGGGGATGAACCGGTTGATTCTGCGTAAGTCATTTCAATAGCTGCGTATTCCCCACAAACGTGGGGATGAACCATTAAATGAGGTGTACAAAATGGGTGAGAAAGTGTATTCCCCACACACGTGGGGATGAACCATTAACGGAAATTTAATCAATACGGGAGTTTAAGTATTCCCCACATACGTGGGGATGAACCGGTTATTTCACAAAAGACGATGTAAAGAAAACAGTATTCCCCACACGCGTGGGGATGAACCAATTGATGACAATGACGAAAACGGTACGACAGTGTATTCCCCACACGCGTGGGGATGAACCACAAACAACACAATACTAAACATTAGTATCTTAGTATTCCCCACACGCGTGGGGATGAACCGGAATTGTACATTAATCAGGCGATAGATAATGTGTATTCCCCACACACGTGGGGATGAACCATATTTCATTTCTAAAGTCAAATCTTCTTCTTTGTATTCCCCACACGCGTGGGGATGAACCACCCGTCAAAACTCCAAAACTATCAATTGCAGAGTATTCCCCACACGCGTGGGGATGAACCAGTATAAGCGTTATAAATCACGTTATACTCATTGTATTCCCCACACACGTGGGGATGAACCAGCCTGACAGCCGGAGAGTATGGACGGCAAAAGGTATTCCCCACATGCGTGGGGATGAACCAAGCGTTTGCAAATCTGCCGGACTTGTTCTCATGTATTCCCCACACGCGTGGGGATGAACCAACAAATCTAAGCCACGCCTGAGCAGTATCAACGTATTCCCCACAAGAGTAGGGATGAACCATCGGTATCATATAATTCAAATTTGAAATTTGAGTATTCCCCACACGCGTGGGGATGAACCAACTACTCAAAAAATTTGTACGCGTGAAATCATGTATTCCCCACACGCGTGGGGATGAACCACGGATATGATTATACCCGGCATAACAAATGAAGTATTCCCCACATGCGTGGGGATGAACCATACGGCAACGCACACGCTGAAGGAATAATCAAGAATTCCCCACACTCGTGGGGATGAACCGATAGTAGAATCAAATCCGAACGCAACGAAAGAGTATTCCCCACACTCGTGGGGATGAACCACAGGAATCCGAACACGAACGGATACTGCGTAAGTATTCCCCACACGCGTGGGGATGAACCAGGTGTGAAAGTTGACCCAAAACAATTGGGTGAGTATTCCCCACACGCGTGGGGATGAACCAGCGTGTTTAGAATAACTTTCGTTACTCATATCGTATTCCCCACACGCGTGGGGATGAACCAGCGTG
>JAVSMQ010000001.1:4173071-4196929 GCA_032027125.1 Kapaibacterium sp. (SeqCode) | reverse complement strand
CATATCGTATTCCCCACACGCGTGGGGATGAACCAGCGTGTTTAGAATAACTTTCGTTACTCATATCGTATTCCCCACACGCGTGGGGATGAACCAGCGTGTTTAGAATAACTTTCGTTACTCATATCGTATTCCCCACACGCGTGGGGATGAACCAGCGTGTTTAGAATAACTTTCGTTACTCATATCGTATTCCCCACACGCGTGGGGATGAACCGTAGTTCGTCTTTTGTTGCGTTCGGATTTTGTTTCCCTTCGGTTGTGCTTTTTCTACCGATATTTAATCCCGATGGGATGGAATCAAATAGATGTGCCACACTTTGGAAGTGTGGCACATCTGCAAATAGTGATTGTAGTTTTCGTCGGGTTGTGCTTTTTTCTATAAAAATATCACTCCTTTGGAGTTTTAATCAATTAAGAACTCATAACTAAAAACTAAGAACTAAAAACAAAGTTCTTTTTTACCTGACAATTAACTATTTTTGTAGAAACAATATAGACAATAAGTATGAAATATCTTTTAGTAACAGTTCTGATTATAATTATGTTCTTACCTGCGGTGTTGCTCTCTCAGGATAAAGCAGCCGATACGACTAAGATACCCCGAATACCGGATTCGCTTCTCAGTGTGCCGCTTGTAAGTCATGGAATGATGTTTCAGGGTACATACAAGCCATTCAGAAAAATCAACAAAAAGGATATTCAGCTTATCAATTATACAGGAATGAGCGATATTATTTCATCATTAACACCTTTTTACAGTCAGCATCTCGGTTCGTATTCAACATATAACAGTTTTTATGCATTGGGGGCAAATTCAAAATCTATTTCTTACGGTTATAACGGAAGAAATATAAATGATTTAGATTTAGGTTCGCTGAATCCGGAACAGTTCTCTCCTGAGTTTTTCGAGAATGTTGAAATCTGGACAGGTGCCGATGCATCAATATTAGGTGATAACTCTCCGTCGGTTTTCATCAATTTTCAGGAAATAAAATACAATACTGAAAAGCCTTTTACCCGTTTGTGGTTTGGAAATTCCGGCTATGAATTTCTTGGTGCAGATGGAATTTTCTCCCAAAACATAATGCCAAACTGGAATTTCACTTTTGGATTCAGAAGTTATAGTGCAGTAGGTGCTTATGAAAATACCTGGTCGAAATACTGGAATGCGCGGCTTATACTTAGATGGAATCCCGACAATAGAAGCAGCATTTCAATCACTGAAAATTTTACAAATCAAGGCTCAGGAACTAACGGTGGAATTGATACAGATAGTTCTACCAATATATTTGACCCATTGACAGGAGTACCTGTTTTCAGAGGACTTGACGAACGTGTTTTCAGACATGACCTTACTATTTCGGCTACCCGGATTTTTGATTATTCAATTCAGAATTCTATTGCTTTAAATTTATACATAAGCAGTATCGCATGGGAAAGAAGTTCGGGAACTAATTTGCAATTCGATAATGCCGATACAAGTAACAGCATTTATTATAATTCTTATAGTTATATGGGTGCTGAGGGTCGTTACGAGATAAATCCGATTGAAGCAATATCATTAAGATTCGGTGGTTATGCAGAATTAGACTTACTTGAAAAAACATATTATTATTCAGACTTCAACGGTGCTTCAACAGCAGCCTACGCCCATTCGACAATCCGTTTCAGTGATAATTTTGATTTGAGCGGCGGTTTACGGTTGTTCTCAAAGTTTGGTAATGTTGGACTTGCTTATGGAGTCAAACAAACAACTAATATATATGATGATTTAAGATTTATTGCTGATTTTGCTTACTCTGACAGATTACCATATCCTGTCGAGGGATTAAATCTGAACGGAGAGCAGCATATATCAGTTACCGGCGAAATTCAATATGAATTATCAGAGCATACAAAGTTAACGGTTGGTGCATTTATGAGAAGTATCTTCTCACCTATTAATGCAAAATTAAATGATGATACTTCAAGTTATAATTATCTTGATTACTTCAATGGCAGTAATATTTCAAGATTAGGTGCTTATGCGGAATTTCAAACAAACCTTTGGAATGATTTTACAGTGAAAATAAAAGGTTTGTCTCAGCTTAGTCTTGATGAATCGGGCAGCCGCGTATCAGATATTCCTATTGTTTCAGCAAGCGGAAGGATTTTCTATACTTACAGCCCGGGTAAAAGTATGCTGAGGGCTGGAATTGAAACAGGCTTTATAACTGATTTCAAAGGTGATAAGTTTTTCCCGCTACAAAGGACTTTCTATCCCGGAGATTATGACAGCGGTATGATGCTTACAGGGCTGAACGGTTTTCTGGAAGTTAAAATCGGAACCGCTTTTGTAAAAATATCTTATAATAATCTTTTAAATCAAAAATATTATTATGTAGCTGTGAATCCAATGTTCAGGCGGAATTTAAGACTTACTGTAAACTGGACATTGAGTGAATGATGTTCATTGAGGTAATTACTAAAAATGCCCTTACTTAACAGAGAGGGCATTTTTAAAAAACATATATTCAATTTAGTATTAATCAATATCATCAGCAATAGAATCATCAATTTCCATATTATGATATAAATTCTGAACATCATCATGGTCTTCAAATGCATCAATGAATTTCAGTATTTTTCTGGCAGCATCAACAGTCGTAATTTTTAAAGTATCTTTAGGAACATACTCTAATTTTCCTTCCGTAATTTCAAAACCGTTTTCTTCAAAATATTTCATAACATTACCGAAATCGGTCATCTGACAAACTATTCTTGAAGATTCTTCATCCCACTCAATATCTTCGGCACCTGATTCGAGCACATGCTCCAATAAATCTTCTTCGGATTTTCCTTTGGATTTGAAACTTACAACTCCTTTACGTTCAAAATTCCAAATAACAGAATTTGATTCGCCCATACTGCCGCCTAATTTACCAAATAGTGCCCTGATTTCGGACACTGTTCTGATTTTTTTATCGGTTACGGTTTCAAGAATTATTGCAACACCATTAGGTGCATATCCTTCGTAAGTTATTTCTTCGTAAGTAACACCTTCAAGTTCGCCGGTTCCTTTTTTTATAGCTCTGTCAATGTTATCGTTTGGCATATTGACAGCTTTAGCATTCTGCACGGCAAGTCTTAATCTTGGATTATCCTTGACATCACCGCCTCCGGCACGTGCAGAAACAGTGATTTCTTTTCCGAGTCTGGTAAATGCTTTTCCTCTGATAGCATCCTGTCTGCCTTTTCTGTGCTTAATATTAGCCCATTTACTATGTCCGCTCATATCTCAGTTATTTTTATAATTTAACAATTCAATTTTAACAAAAGTAAGAAATAATAATCAAAAATCTATGCTTTCACACAATTCTATTTATCCGGCAGTCATGGAATCTTAACTATCGAATTATCAATCAATCTGGTCTTACCCAGATGCACAGCAATAAGAATCACAATTTCATCACCTGAATTAAAAGTATCAGGTTCTTCTAAAGTATCTGCCAAAGCAACAGAAGCATAATCCACTTTTAGTTCGGGAACAGATTTTAAAGATTCATGTAAAGCGGAATTAATAATTTTCCTGCCTGATTCACCTTCTTTAATGACTTTTTTTGCAGCTTCCATTGAATGAAATATCTTAACAGCCTTTGCCCTGTTTTCCGGAGAGAGATAAGTATTTCTCGAACTCATTGCCAAGCCGTCTATTTCTCTTATTGTTTCGGATACTACAATGTCAATTCCGAAGTTTAAATCATCATTCAATTTTTTTATTAATAATGTTTGCTGATAGTCCTTCTGACCGAAAATTGCAATATCAGGCAGTGTTGCATTGAATAATTTTGCTACAATAGTTGCTACACCTGAAAAATGTGATGGTCTGAATTCACCCTCAAATTTATCGGTAATTCCTTTAATTTCAATAGAAGTAGAAAATCCATCCGGATACATTTCTTTAGTCTCAGGAAAGAACAAATAATCGGAGCCTCTATCTTCACACAATTTGAAATCTTTATCAAAATCACGAGGGTACTTACTGAAATCTTCATTTGGAGCAAATTGTGTAGGATTAACAAAAAGTGTTGTGACTACAATATCAGCAAGCTCTTTGCCTTTTTTAATCAAGCTTAGGTGACCGTTGTGTAGAAATCCCATGGTCGGCACAACAGCAGTTTTAAGACCTTTCCGTTTATTTTCAAAGGATATTTTTTGCATTTCTCTGATGGTCTTAACAATTATCAATGTCATTCATCCTCTGATAATTCTTCACCGCTCAATCCAAATAGAGCTTCAACAAATACACTTGGGTCAAATATCTGCAAGTCATCAATTTTTTCTCCGACACCAATATATCTTACCGGAATTTTTAATTCGTGGGCAATAGGAATGACAACACCGCCTTTAGCAGTACCATCAAGTTTTGTAAGAATTATTCCTGTGATATTTGCAACTTTCATAAATTCTTTTGCCTGAAGAATTGCATTTTGTCCGGTAGTTGCATCAAGCACCAAAAACACATCATTTGGAGCATTGACTTTTAGTTTTTTCATCACACGGCTTAATTTCTCGAGTTCCAGCATAAGATTTTTTTTATTATGTAATCTTCCGGCAGTATCTATAATTACAACATCTTTTTTATTAGCGATAGCAGATTGTAATGTATCAAAAACGACTGCACCCGGATCAGAACCCTGTGATTGCTGAACTATTGCCACACCTGCCCTCTGAGCCCATACTTCAAGCTGTTCATTGGCAGCAGCCCTGAATGTATCGGCTGCACCTATGATAACATCTCTTCCTGCATTTTTGTAATTATGAGCCAACTTCCCGATAGTAGTAGTTTTTCCTGCTCCATTGACACCTATAACCATAATTACATGGGGTTTGTCATTTTCGTCAATTTCATACTTTGCATCGTTTTCGGCAGACGGTGATGTCAGAAGAATTTCATGTATTTCTTCTTTTAAGATTTGATAAAGGTCGCTTGCTTCTTCAAATCCTTCTTTTCTTACTCTGACTTTCAATTTGGAAATTATTTCTTCGGAGGTTTGAACTCCAATGTCTGCAGAAATGAGAATTTCCTCAATTTCATCAATCAGCTTATCGTCAATTTTTCTACCGGTACCAAGCAAATCCTGGAATTTATCAATAAATGATTTCCTGGTTTTTTGAAGCCCGTCTCTGATTTTATCAAACTTTATTGCTTCGCCAGCCTGCGAAATTACCGTATTTACCTTTTCCTGAACTTTATCAACCTGTTCGGAAAATTTCTCTTTAAACTTCGAAAAGAATCCCATTAAACTTTTAACCAATTATAATAGATACAGATTACAAATATAATCAAAATTCCTGAGATTTTTGAAGTATAATGAATTAACAGACAAACAAATTGAGTAATAGTTGATATAAAATCATTCAACTCATAACAAACCGGAAATAAAATATCATTCCATTATAAAAAAACGCTTATGACGCATCCAAAAATAAAAAACCTCCCCAAAAATTTGTTTAATAATATTTGGGGAGGTTGAATAAAATCAATTACTTATAATCTTTTGGGACCTGCGTTCCATACATCTTCGGGACATCCCTCTTCAAAAAGTTTGAAGTTTTCGATATAACGGGCAGCTAATCCATCGTATTTTTTCCAGTATTCATCTTTGTTTCCCCATGAAGTAGATGGTTCAAGAACTTCAACAGGTACTTCAGGACAAACAAGGGGAACCTTAAATCCGAATATTTTATCGGTACGGTATTCAACATTGTCAAGTTTACCATCAAGGGCTGCATTCAAAAGATTTCGTGTATGACGAATCGAAATTCGTTTACCTACTCCAAATTTTCCACCTACCCATCCGGTGTTAACCAGCCAGCATTTAGTTCCGTATTTGTCCATTTTATTTTTCAATAGATTTGCATAATAAAAAGGATGATGAACCATAAACGGTGCTCCGAAGCATGCACTGAATGTTATTTCGGGCTCAATTCCCAATCCCATTTCAGTTCCGGCAATCTTGGATGTATAACCGCTTATAAAATGATACATTGCCTGATTCATATCGAGTAGTGCTATTGGAGGCAGTACTCCCGCAGCATCGCATGTCAAAAATATTACATTTTTGGGTGGTGTTGTTACCATCTTTTCTTGAACGACATTTGGAATGAAATCAAGCGGATATGAAGCACGTGTATTTTCAGTCAGACTTTCGTCGTCAAGGTCAATTTTTCTTGTTGTCGGGTCATAAACAACATTTTCAAGTATGGTACCGAATCTTCTTGTACATTCAAAAATCTGTGGTTCGTGCTCACCCGAGAGGCGTATTACTTTTGCATAACATCCGCCTTCAAAATTAAATACACTTTGGTCGCTCCAGCCATGTTCGTCATCACCGATAAGTCTGCGATTAGGGTCAGCGGACAAAGTTGTTTTACCTGTTCCGGAAAGACCGAAAAACAGTGCTGCATCCCCGTCTTTGCCAACATTAGCAGAGCAGTGCATCGCCATTACATCCTGCATTGGAAGAAGGAAATTCATAACTGTAAATATTGATTTCTTTATTTCGCCGCCGTAACTCGAACCAAGCACAAGTCCTATTCTGGATTGGAAATTGAGTACAATTGCTGTTTCAGTTCTCGTACCGTCAATTCTTGGGTCACACTTGAACGAAGGAAGAGCAATCATAGTAAATTCAGGAATATGCTTTTTGTATTCATCTCTTGATTCAGGAAGAATAAACATGTTACGAGCGAACAAACTCTGCCATGCTTTATCAGTTATGATACGGACTGGTAGTCTGTAATCAGGGTCGGCACCGGCATAACAGTCCTGAACAAATAATTCCTCATCCTCAAGATATGCCTGAACCCTGCTGAATAAAACTGCAAATTTATCTTCAGGAAGCGGACGATTATAAACTCCCCACCAAATCTTATCTTCAGTAGAGCCTTCTTTAACGATATATTTATCATTTGCAGCTCGAGCTGTCCATTTTCCGGTATGTACGACAAGTGCACCGCCGCTTACGATATGAGACTCACCCCTGAAAACAGATTCTTCGTATAAAGCACTTGAAGATAAATTCCAAAATACTCTGTCTAAATTTATAAGTCCGTGATTACTTAATTTAAAATCGCTTGCCAGTTCGCCGGCTTGCTTAGTTGCAGGAGTATCAAATTCTAAATATTTCATAACCAGTCCCTCACAAGTTTTCTTTCGCCGATAAATATTTCATTAGGAGCATCGGGGTCTAATACCCATTTTATTCTTTCTAAACCTTCTGTAATATCCTTAACAGAACCGCAAGTTGATAATCTCAGAAAGCCATCCATACCGAACTCAATACCAGGTACAGTCAAAACCCTTACTTTATCTAAAAGTAATTTAGACAGCTTTGTTGAGTTTTTCTCATAATATCTGAAATCAGCAAAACAGTAAAATGTACCGTCCGGCTTATAAGCTTTGACACCTGAAAATGAATTTAGTCTTTCCATCATAATATTACGGTTGTTCTCTAAAGTCTGGCGTAAGGCTTCAACCCCTGACTGAACACCATTGATTGCAGCGGCTGCGGCAATCTGGGTTATTGCCGATGGTCCTGAAGTTTGATGAGCCTGTATGTTTGTCATCACTTCTATCAATTTTTTGTTGGCAATAGTCCATCCGATTCTAAAACCAGTCATTGCATATTGTTTAGATACGCCGTTAATGACAATAAGTTTTGAATTTTCAGACAAATCTTTGGCATATTTATAACAGTTAATTGGCTTTTTACCATCGAAAATAAGACGATGATAAATATCATCCATAATCAGCCATATTCCCTTTCTTTCGCAGAAATCTACTATTTCGGCAATAAATTTCTCGGAATACATAGCACCTGTCGGATTATTGGGGCTGTTGATTATTATACATTTGGTATAGGATGTTACTCTTTGTTCAATGTCCTGAAGTCTAGGGTAAAATGATCCATCCTCGGCAAAAACCGGAACCGGAACAGCTCCAATCATTTTTGCCATTTCAGTATAACTAACCCAGTAAGGTGCAGGAAAAATTACTTCTTCCTGTGGATTAAGAATAGCAGTTAATGCCACCATCAATGACTGTTTAGCCCCGCTCGAAGCTATAACATTCTCAGGTTCGACTTTTCTGTTGTAAAATTCTTCGGTGTAGCGGATGATTGCTTTTTTGAGCGTTGGTATTCCATCTGCAGGTGTGTATCTCACTTCACCTGTATTTAACATACCTGCTGCTGCAATCAGGGCTTCAACCGGAGCTTTTGTTTTTGGCTCACCGCCTCCGAGATGTATTACCGGCTCCCCTTTTTCTCGAAGAATTGCCGCCATCTCGTTAAGTTTCAAAGTAGCGGATACGCTAATTGACTTTCCGATTAAGCTAAGACTCATATTTGACCTAATTATATTTTAACATTTGAGTTTTTTCATACTCGTTTTTAAATTTCAAAATTATTAATTTCAAAATAATGATATATCTAATTACTTAAATATATTATTAATTTTTGCTTAAAATAAGTTAGTAAAATTAAGTATATTTTTGTCATTTTACAAATATTATTTGATTTTTTTCACATAATTATTCAAATTATTGACACAAAATTCTATTTTACTTGTTTTTAAAGATAAAATATTATCAATAACCTAATTTTAAATCAGTAAATGTATGTTTAATAATTTTGAATATAACCGGGTTATTTAAGAAACAAAGCACCTAATTTCTTGAAAAACTTGATAATCTCATCAGAATCAGGTCCTGAAGATTGTGGGCAAGTGTCAAGGGTACCGTAAAGTTTTGAAACATAATAGAAAATGCAAATGTCTCTCCGTCTCTTGAATTTACATAACCGCAGATTGCGGAAATATAATTCATTGAACCGGTTTTGGCTGTAACGCTTTTTTCTGCTTTTGAGCGTGTCATTCTGCGTTTGAGAGTTCCCGGTTCTCCTGGTCTTGCCAATGACTTTACAAAATAATCCTTGAATGAACTTCTATAAATATAATTTAATATTGACACCTGATTTCTGGGAGATATTAGATTAAGTCTGGATAGTCCTGAACCGTCAACAATTTTAACATTTTGTTGGTTAACACCGGCTTTTCCTAAATAATTTCGAAGAAATTCTGCACCTGAATTAAACGTTCCTGTGCCTGAATTTTCCTTGCCAAGAGTTTTTAGAAGCATCTCGGCTGCTAAATTATGACTTTCCTGATTAATTATACTAATAATCTCACTTACCGGTGGTGAAAAATGCTCTATTACAGGATTTAATTCAGCATAATTAATTCTTGAAGGCAGATCTGCTTGCCTTAGCAGCCCTCCGCTAAAGCTTATCCTTCTGTTATCAAGTACCTGTTTGAATAAATTAAGAAAAAATAAAGTCGGATTATCAATTGTAACACTTAATGAATGAGCTTTTTTCCTAAAATTGTCGTATGGAACTGCTCCTGATAATTTTAAAATATTAGTTCCTGTTTCTCTGATTCCATCTATTTCAGCTTCATCCGATGACTTAGATGTTCTGATATTGTTAACAATTCTAAAATACTGACTTGATGGATAAGATGAAATTCCGGCAGAGGCTCCAACCGAATCACCGGAATATATAAAAAAATCAACTCTGTTATCATTGATTGACAGCGCTGAAACCTGTGATGAGTATGTATAGGAAAAATCATCCCATGACCAGCCGGGACCATAATAAGTATTATCAAAATAACTGTCATCCCCAATTATATTTCCTTTGATAGAATTTATACCCAGTGAATCCAAAATTTTTGCCCAGTTATCCAATATTTCAAGCGGCTCTTTAAAATAGTACTTTGATATTGATGGGTCACCCATACCCCGAATTATAACATTTCCAACAAATTCGCCTGTTGGCAGAATTATTCCGTCAAGATATAATTTAGTGGCAAATTTGAAATTTGGACCTAAGATGTCTAATGCAGCCGCAGTAGTGAGAACCTTTTGTGTTGAAGCAGGGATAAAATTCTTTGATTCATTCTGCATATATAAATATTCACCTGATTCAACAGCCTGTACGCAAATTCCTATATCTGCAGAACTGAAATCCGGATTGGATATTAGTGAGTTGATGTCTGTCTTAAGTGTTTGTACTGCATTGATTCTGATAGTATCAGTTTGACTGAGCGATTGAACCGGTGCAAAATTAATCGTTATTAGGCTGAATATAAGCAACGAAATAATTTTTCGATTTGATGTTAAACAAATCCTTAGAGCTTTTTTGTTTAATACATTATTCATATTAAAATACTTTTTTTCAACTTTATAAAATAATTAAGACATTCAATCTTTATATTTAGTTTTATTAATCTTATTATATTTATTAATATGTCAACAAAAATCAAGAATCTGACGGATACTGTAAACAGCGAATTAATCGAACGTACAAAGGAATTAAACTGTCTTTACATGGTTGAGGATTTATTCAACCAAACACAGCTATCATTAGAAGAAATAATGAATAAACTGCTTGAGATTATTCCATTCGGTTTTCGCTTTCCTGAAACAATCAAAGTTAGAATAAAATTTTTTGATGTAATTTATCAGGAACCTGATTTTGTTGACAGCAAATTTTCTTTGAAATCAGATATAAAAGCATTTGATGAAGATTTTGGAAAAATTGAGGTTTTTTCAAGCGGAAGCGATATTCCATCGAATTCAAATCCTTTTATGAAAGAAGAAAATCAGTTACTGGGAACTATATCTGATAGAATTGGTCATTTTGCTATATATATAAAGGTTCGCGGACTTTTTCATGAATTAAAAGAGTTGAATGAAGAGCTTGCTATTTCTCAAAAACCGGAATGGCTGGTAATTCTTGATATGTTAAAAAAGACAGACCAAAATCTTTACTCAATTCTCTCCCGAAAAATGCTAAACCATTTATTTTGTAAGGGTGTAAAAGAATCATCTGAGCTTTTTAGGAAATTGGGTTCTAATATTGATTATGATTCGGTGGTTTCTTCAGAAATCAACAGACCGAGCAAAAAGTCTGTCCTGATGCAGTCTTTTAAATTCGGACATGAGATTTTCGAGTTATCATCAAGATATTTTAGTGATGAAGATATAATACAAAAAATTCAAAAATGGATACATGAAGAAAAATCATCCATTTTGATAAAATTACTTGCAAATCAAAATTCATCTTTAACTGACCTTGCTGATGCAATCAGACGTTATCACAGCATCAATCCGATTAATAAGGACATCGAGGATACACCAACCAGACATGGTATAGTAGTTGCCCTCGTAAGAAGATTTTTAACTGAACAGCTTGATTTTATTGATATTGCAAAACATTATTTTAATGAAGAAGATTTCTATTATCTTTTACAAAAATTAATTTTTCCTGCTGAAAGTCATGGCAAAATCGGCGGAAAAGCTGCCGGATTGTTACTTGCAAGAAAAATTATCGAAAAATCCAATAATTTCTCTGATACACTGCGTTCGGTTAGGTTTCCCAAGACCTGGTATATTACTTCTGACGGTCTTACAAATTTTATGTATTATAACAACATGGAAGATGTATTAGATCAGAAGTACAAAGATATTGATGAAATCCGGCAGGAATATCCATACATTATTCAAGCTTTTAAAAATTCAAATTTCGCTCCTGAAATAATGAATGGATTATCACGCGCTCTTGATGATTTTGGTGACAGTCCAATCATTGTCAGAAGTTCCAGTTTGCTTGAAGATAGACTCGGTTCGGCATTTGCCGGTAAGTATAAGAGCCTTTTCCTTGCAAATCAGGGACCTAAGCAGCAACGCCTTGAAGAACTGCTTGATGCTATTTCGGAAGTTTATGCTTCTACATTAGGACCTGATCCTATCGGTTACAGGACAGAAAAAGGTCTTTTGGATTACAATGAAGAAATGGCTATAATGATTCAGGAAGTAGTTGGATTCAAGACCAATAAATATATTTTTCCTGCATTTGCCGGAGTAGCATTCAGCAACAATGAATTTCGCTGGTCACCTCGTATCGAACGTGAAGACGGATTGATAAGAATGGTTACGGGACTTGGTACACGTTCCGTTGACAGAGTAGGCGATGATTTCCCGATTTTGCTTGCACCGGGGAAACCGAATCTGAAAGTAAATCAGACCTTTAGCGAGATTGTAGGATATTCGCCTAAATTTATTGATGTAATTAATTTATTTACAAATTCCTTTGAAACCATTTCTATCAAAGATTTATTAAAGGAAATCGGCAATGATTATCCTATGCTGAATGAAATATTTTCGATTGTTGACGGCAGACATATAAAACGTCCGGTTGGATTGGGTATTGACACTAAACGGGATGATATTGTTGTTACATTTGACAATCTTTTGACTAACGGCAAATATATTAATCAAATTTACACCATGATGATTGAATTGAAGGAAAAATTGAATTCTCCTGTTGATATTGAATTTGCCTGCGACGGTAAGAATTTATATCTTCTTCAGTGCCGTCCTCAATCATCTTCGAGTGAATCTGTATCCGCTGTTATTCCTCAGGATGTTGCAAAAGAAAAGATTATATTTACCGCCGATAAATATGTATCGAACGGAAAAGTGCCGGATATTGCCTACATCGTATTTGTTGACCCTGATAAATATGCTAATCTTCAGAATCATCAGGAATTCCTTGATGTAGGTATTGCTGTGGGAAAACTTAACAAATTGCTTCCCAAAAGAAATTTCATTCTTATGGGACCCGGAAGATGGGGTACTCGGGATGATGTCAGGCTTGGAGTTAAAGTTACCTATTCTGATATTCATAACTGTGCTGTCCTGATTGAAATAGCAAGACAAAAAGGGGTATATACACCGGATTTATCATTCGGCACCCACTTTTTTCAGGATTTGGTTGAAGCAGGAATCAGGTACCTGCCTCTGTATCCTGATACTGAAGGTGTTATTTTTAATTGGGACTTTCTGCAAAACAAAGATAATATACTAACTCGTTTTTTACCTGAATACGAGCACATTTCAAATGTCTTGAGAGTAATCAATGTAAGGGAATCCACCGGAGGTAATGTTGTCAGAGTACTTTTCAACAGCGATTCAGGTATTGCAATGGGACATGTCACCGATTCCTTAACAGCACAGTTATACTCGGCTGAATCAGGTTCAGCAAATAAGACCGAAAGTTATTACGATGAACCGCTGCAATGGAGAAAGCGTATGGCAGAAAACATGGCTTTAAAATTGGATGGCGAAAGATTTGGTGTGAATGGTATTTATTTATTCGGAACAGTATTTAATGAAACAGCAGGACCCAACTCCGATATTGACCTCCTGATACATTTTGAAGGTACTGAAGAACAACGTAAAGAATTAGATACATGGTTTGAAGGATGGAATTTGTGTTTAAGTCAAATCAATTATAACAGGTCCGGTTATTATGTCGAAAAGTTTCTCGACATTACATATATTTCCGAATCTCAGTTTAGGGACAGAAAATACTATTCCGATTTAATGAATCCTGCTAATCATTCATCAAAAAAACTTAGTATGAATCAGATATAAAATATTAATTCCTGATATAAAATCGGTATATCATATTTCTAATGATTTATAAATATCCTTTCGATGAGCAATTCTAAGAAGTGTTACTGAGAATTCATCAAAAGAATATATCATTCTGTAATCTGAAAGTACTATAACTCGATAAACTTTTTTGAAACCTGTTAGATTCTTAATGTTTAATGATTTATCTAATGAATTTTCAATTAATTTCATTGATATATCATACGCTTTCTTTTGAACTGCTGGAGGTACTTTTTTTATATCTCTTGAAAATCTTCCTGTTTTGAAAAGTTCTTTCATCTTAATTTATAAAATCGTCAAAATTATTGATTTTTAACCTATCATTCTGTTTATTTGAATTATTATCCATAGATAAAAGAAAGTCTTCTGTATAGATATCTTCAATTTTATAGTGTTTTTCAATAAAATTGGTTAAAATTTGATAAGCTTTGATGACTTCAAACATTTCATCTTTTGTTAAAGTTATAGTATCAGCAATCATAATATTTCCGAATTAATGTTTATTATTCTTAAACGCAAAATCATTTGAATTATTATTTTTCATTTTAAACTAATTCTATAAAAAGTGATGTGATATTTTCATACTTTCTCACACCGTGGTCTCCCAATTTATTCTCTACATCTTTTTCTTTGCCGATTGTAGCCCTGTCGAGTTAAAATAATTACGATATTATAAAGTACTCTGACTATTCAACCACAATTCCGCTTCACTTAAATCAGTTTCTTCATCCCATTCAATTCCGTAACCACCAGATGAAACACGTAGATTTTTGAATAAATTATAATCAGATAGTCTGTTAAAGTTGTCATCTTTAAGTAAATTTTTAAAATCATACCATTTGCTTTGCTTATTTTCAAATAAAATCTCAATTAAATAAGGTTTAATTACTTTAACATTTAATATTTTAGGATATTCTTCCATTTCTATTTGAGCCCCGGAATTTTTTGAAATTCTTGTTTATTCCACATCTCAAGTAAAGTATCTTGATATTTTTCACCCCATTCCTGAACTAATTTTAGTGCTCTTGGAGGCAAATCTCCCTCAATCAAATCTAATGAAAGAATATCAATTAATGCATTGTACTCGCCATAAACTGCGTGAATATGAGGAGGATTATGGTCTCGAAAAAACATTTTAATAATAATACCATAAAATGTTGAAACTACCGGCATTTCAAATACTCCAATTATTTTTAACTAAAATTATTGACAATATAAAATCAATTTTATTTTATTCAAATAGCGTGTCAATAGAATTAAACCGTCCGGTCTCATAATCATATTTGCGGACACCATGGTCTCCCAATTTGCTCTCAACATCTTTCTCTTTACCGATATAACTTTGTCTTGTCACTCCCAAAGTATCAAGAATGATTTCTCCGTAAGGTTCGTATGATTTATAGTTAAGGAATTTATCTATCATCTAAAGTTTCTTCAACTTTTTTAACTAAACCATTTAAAAAAACAATTTTATGATATTTTATTTCTTTAGTATCTTTTTGATAACTATAAAATTCAAGTATATCATCACTTTTGTACTTTGATAATTTCGGTAATGAAATTTGTTTGAATTTCTTTTTTAAACTTTTGTAATTTGAATTATTAACAATTTTTCTATTACCTTTTTGACTAAATTGAACCGTATTTATATATAAATTTGCAATATTTAAATACTCATTATTTTTTTTCGGTCTGCCGATTTTTTGCCTGATTAGATTATTAAAATGATTATACTCAAAATTTCTAAGAAGATAATATGAACCGTCATTCCCAAAAGCAATCATATACCAGGTTCTCATCCCATTAAAATAAACTTTAAAAACTTTGAATTTATTATCATATTTATTAAATTCATTGACTTTTTTTACATCTTCAATTTCAGCACCATAATTTAAATTATATTTCAAAAATACTACATAATGATTTTTAAAAACATAATTATCCGGTAAATTATTAGCACCTGAATTTAATAGTTTAAAGTAGTTTGTTCTGACTTGAATTGTAACCATTTCTTTTGCAAGATCTTTCATTTCATTTTCTGAAATATTTTGAGCAAAGCTGGCATAAAAATTAAATATTAAAAGAAATGATAAATAACAAAACTTTCTCATAAAATTCTCACTTTTGATTTTGTAATGATACTTCTGAATAACCATGAATGACATATAAAACTTTTTTAAGTATTCTACTTATTTACTTCACAAACTTAACTAATTCCGCTCTTTTTCGGGCTTACTTTTTTTCAAAACATGAAAAAGAATGGGAAACAAAATATTTTATTATTTCAGTTCACGATTAATGTTGTTCTTTGATAATTTTTTTATGTTCCCATAGGTTTTGAAATTCATTTCATTTGTTTTTGCATTTGCACAAATCATCTCGGTTTTGTTAAAATTGTTCTTCGCTAAGGTCTAAAATATCGTCAAAACCTATGCAAAAACTGTCTAAGGGTATGCAAAAACCATCAAAAGGTATGCAAAAATCGTCAAAAGGTATGCAAAAACCGTCTAAGGGTATGCAAAAATCGTCTAAGGGTATGCAAAAACCGTCAAAGAGTATGCAAAAACCGTCAAAAGGTATGCAAAAATGTTCTTAGACCATGCAAAGATGTTTTTTGACCATGCAAAAATGTTTTTTGACCATGCAAAAATGTTCTTTGACCATGCAAAAATGTTCTTTGACCATGCAAAAATGTTCTTTGACCATGCAAAGTTGTTCTTTGACCATGCAAAGTTGTTCTTTGACCATGCAAAAATGTTCTTTGACCATGCGAATTAATTTTTATACTATGCAAAGAACTTCCACACATTTGTCAGAATCACTGATTACACGGATTAAAGGATTTCACGGATTTTAAATCAGTGGAATCGGTGTAATCAGTTCAATCCGTGATTCAGAATATACCTTGTCAGAATCACTGATTACACGGATTAAAGGATTTCACATATTAAAACTTATTCAAATCATTACAATCATTGAAATCAGGTACAATCAAAGGTTCAGACATATTTCAAGTGTGATTTGATTTATCCATGTTGAACCCTCCCCCATATTTCAAGTTCTCAATAAATTAAAATAATAAATCTTTTGATTTGGTATGAAAATAATAAATGATACTTTTGTAAGTATTGTTTTGCCATTTTTCGGAATATTTAAAAATGATTAAATCAGACAGTCATAAAATTAGAAAAGCACTTATTTCGGTCTCGGATAAAAAAGGAATTGTTGAATTTTGTCAGGAGTTAAACAAACTTAATATCGAAATATACTCTACCGGAGGCACTGCCAAGCTTTTGAAAAGTAAAGGAATTGATGTCAAAAGTGTCAGCGAACTTACAAATTTTCCAGAAATTTTAGACGGCAGAGTAAAAACGCTTCATCCTGCTATTCATGCCGGACTTCTTGCTGATCTTGGCAAACCGGAACATCAGGTTCAGATTGACGAGTTGGGAATCAGTTCAATAGACCTGCTGGTGGTTAACCTTTATCCTTTTGAAGAGACTCTCAAAGACGAAAATGCTACACACGAAGAATTGATTGAAAACATTGATATCGGCGGTCCGACTATGCTGAGGGCTGCTGCAAAGAATTATCACTGGACACTGCCGGTAATAAATCCCAATCGTTATGATGATGTAATTAATTCACTAAAGAATAATGACTGCACAATTCCTGAAAAATTAAGAGCATTGCTTGCCGGAGAAGTATTCACTTTTACAGCTTATTATGATTCTCTTATTGCCGGGTATCTCAATCATTTTAATCAGGTAGAGATACCGGAATATCTCACCATTCCGGTTGCCAAGGAATATGATTTGCGGTATGGTGAAAATCCGCATCAGAAAGCGGCATTACTCGGCAATTTCTCATCCTTGTTTGAAAAAATCCATGGAAAAGAACTTTCATTTAATAACATAATTGATATAAATTCAGCATCCCAGCTTATTCTTGAATTTGAGGAACCGACGGCTGCAATAATTAAGCATACAAATCCCTGCGGTGTCGGGTGCGGACATAATCTGATTTCAGCATGGGAGAAGGCATTTGCTACCGATAACGTCTCCCCTTTCGGCGGAATATTAGTAGTTAACCGAAAAATTGATGCTGAAACTGCTAAAGCAATTCATGATATTTTTCTTGAAGTTATCATAGCTCCTGATTTTTCAAATGAAGCTCTTGAAATTTTAACAAAGAAAAGGGACAGAAGATTGATTATTACAGATTTTGATAAGCTGCGGGACAGTATAAGCCGCGACATTAGGTCTGTAGCAGGCGGCTTTTTGATGCAGACCGCCGATACCGAGCTTATTGATGAATCAAACATGCGGGTCGTAACCGAAAAGCAGCCTACACCTAATGAGATGAAAGCTTTAATGTTTGCGTGGAAAATTTCTAAACACGTTAAATCTAATGCTATCATTTATACATCCGGCGACAGAACACTTGCAATCGGTGCCGGTCAGATGTCTCGTGTGGATTCTTCCAGAATTGCAGTTGAAAAAGCAAAAACGATGGGTATAGATTTGTCGGGCAGTGTTGTTGCATCTGATGCATTTTTCCCTTTTGCCGACGGATTAATTCAAGCAATTGAGGCAGGTGCTGCGGCAGTTATCCAGCCGGGCGGTTCGGTAAGGGATAATGAAGTTATTCAGGCTGCAAATGATAACAATATAGCAATGGTATTTACTAATATGAGACATTTCAGACATTAATCCGTCTGATAAGTATTATTAAATGATTGATGTTATAGATAAATTATCTTAATTTATTTATAAATTAAGAGAGTTTTTTATTTAAAATTCTGTATTTATGTGAGTTATTAAAATAAATGGACATTCGAATCTGTTATTTGGTTGTAATTTTTGCAATAAGTATAAATGTTAATCTTTCGGCACAGGAAAATAAAAAATACACACCACTTGAATTAAGTGAGTTAGTTTATGGCAGCAGTGGTTTTGATTACAATAAGGTTCTGCCTTTTTGCTGCGATATGCACAGTCTTAATTTCAAAGATTCAACTTTCGGGCAGCTTCTCCCTGCTGATACTAAAAGAAGTTTCAGTTTGATTTATCAGGACGATACGAGCGCTGTTACTTCCATAAGTTTGAAAATAGCAGATGAATCAATGGATATATATTTTTATTTTACCAAATTGGAAGACTGGCATATAGAAACTCTCCGAACTCTTGCCAGAACTGATATGATAAAAAAGACTTTAATGGAAATCGAGAAATTACCTTTCGATTCTGCTATGAAAGTTATTTCTGTTCATGGATATACTGACCTTGATAAATACATCAAAAGAAATAAACTATTATTAAGTTCTGATGATGAAATTGCCGATTATTTTCGGAGTAATTACGAAAAATTCAATGAAATTGCTGAATATATCATAAAAAATGATTTCATCAATCATGAAAAAGGATTAGATTTCGCTAATAGTGACAGTTTCGTGAAACAGAAACTTGATTCACTTTTGATTGACAGAATTGTTCCGGCAGAAGAAGGAAATGTTTTTGAAGCAGGATTTCTGATTGGAGGTATATTAGACAACACTGCAGGATATTTCTATCAGCCTGACACTTTGAAAGTACCACCAATAAATAAACTTTTATATATCATTATCAAACCTTTAGGAAACGGTTGGTATATGTACAAAACTACGTGAAAGTTTTTAGTTACTGTTTCTTTGAATTTAAATACTGCAATTTGAAATAAATTTGACATTAATACAATGTAATAATTTCAAGTATCATAATCTGTGATTTTATCAACATTTCAATCTATTAAATGTTATATTTTTAATAAAATAGCACATAATAAATAAACTTTCAAAATAAAAATCATACTTAAAAGTTTATTCATTTGTAAAATTTGTTATTAATATCGCTAATAAATCAGGAGAGACAATGTCTGCACAGATTTTGAACATTCATCAGGAAACACCGGAAGCCAACAAGATAGAAAAAGTTGTTTCTGCAATCCGGGACGGAGCCGTAATCCTGTATCCTACAGACACTCAATTCACACTTGGATGCGCCCTGTCCAACAGGGATGCCATAAACCGGTTACGCAGTATAAGACAGTTACCGGAGCATCAATCTTTAACTTTTTTGTGTGATTCTTTGTCTAACGTATCTGAATTTGCAAAAGTGAGCGACGACGCATATAAATTAATCAAGAGGCTTATACCGGGACCATATACATTTATTCTGCCGGCATCAAAGCTTGTCCCTAAATTTGCACAAAACCCTAAACGACTGACAGCCGGAATCAGAGTACCCGAAAACAATCTTTCTCAGGCACTTCTAAAATCACACGGCTATCCGATTATCTCTATTTCAGCAAAATTGCCCGGTAAGGAATTAGCCGGACATGATGAAATAATCGAAGCGTTTTCAAAATTAGTTGATATAGCTGTTAGTTCCGATGTATATTCTTTTACCGGAGAATCAAGCATCATTGATATGACAGGCGATAACTTCACTATCATTAGGGAAGGTGCAGGTATGTCTAAATTAAGAGAATTTATCAACGAATAATTCAAAAAATGAAATAAACCGGCGGTATATGCCGTCGGTTTTGAAATAAGTAAATTTTTAAAAAGAATGGAATAAAACCGACAAAATGGGAAAAGAGAAATATCCGGTAACCCCGGCAGTCAGATTTCTTAAAGCGAATAATGTTCAATTTGAAACTTTTGAATATGTTTACGAAGAGAAAGGCGGTACTAAGCAATCAGCTTTAGAACTGAACGTAGATGAGAATTTAGTTATTAAGACTCTTATTTTTTCTGCCGATGGTATGACAATTTGTGTATTGATGCACGGTGATATGGAAGTTTCGACTAAGGAACTTGCCCGACAGCTTAATGTAAAAGTAATTGTACCAAGCGAAGAGAAAACGGCATTCAATAATACCGGATATAAATTTGGCGGAACCAGTCCATTCGGAACACGTAAGATGCTGCCCATTTATATAGAAAGTTCTATTCTATCAAATGAAATAGTTTATATCAATGGTGGTAAACAAGGATTTTTGTTAGGTATTAATCCTGAAGTTATCAAAACATTACTTGGTGCTGAAGAAGTAAACGTAGGTATCAAAAAGTAGGAGTTTATGAAAAAGTTTTTTTTATTATTTGCAGCCATATCTGTATTATCAACGGCTGTACTGAAAGCCGAACAACCCCAGCCGCTCGCAGCATACAAAATTGACAGCTTATGGTATATTATAGATACCGAAGGCAGAGCAATGTTTAATCCTATTAAACTTGTTTATGTTGCCGGTTATACTGAGAATTTTTATAAGATTTATCTTGAAGCTGACAGTGCCAGATTCTGGGCTTTTATGAATGACAAAGGTGAAGTTGCAGTACCGATGTGCGACGAAGTAAGATTTTTCCATGACGGAATGGCAATGATTGCTGATGTTGTTGACAAAGAAAGCGAATATAGATTATTCGGTTTCATTAATAAAAAAGGTAAAATGATAGTTCCTAAGAATTATCTTGATGCAACTGATTACTCGGAAGGTCTTGCTTGGGTGATGAACCGTGAAAAAAGAGGTTATGTTGATACACTCGGAAGGATGGTTATAACTTGGCCCGATACTTCCGGATTCGGTTCTCCATTTAGTGAAGGTTTGGCAGCTATGTCAGATTCCGGAGCAAGATTCGGATTTATCAATAGAAGAGGTGAAGTTGTAATTGACTTTTTATATGATGAAGTTACCAGATTTGTAGATGGTTATGCCAGAGTCAATATTCTTGGTAAATGGGGTTTCATTAATCCTAAAGGTGAACTTGTTATTAAAGCCGATTATGATTTTGCTTATGACTTTGTTGAAGGATTTTGTATGGTTGGTACAACTGACAAAGTATCTCAGGGAGAAGTCTGGGGAATTATAAACCGAGGCGGAGGTAAAGTTGTTGATTTTAAATATAGAGGTGCCCGTGATTTCAACAAAGGTCTCGGAGCAGTCCTTGAAGACGGCAAATGGAAAATAATAGATTATTTTGGTAATACAGTTATCGAAAAACGATTTCTTAATGTTGAATCATTTAGAGATGGTCTTGCTTATGCCGATGACGGTGAAAAATTCGGATTTATTGACCCTACAGGAGAATTTAGTGTAGTCATTCCGAAAGAAGCTCAGGTTCTGGTTGATTTAAGGTTGAACAAAAAGTTAAGGTAATCGGGTTTTTAATGAACAAATGGACTGAAGCCCACATTATTTTATTATGAAGTAAATGTGCTTAAGTTCTTCAAATATATATTAATTCAATTCAATGATATATGTTGAATAATAATCATATAATTCCAATAATCATGTATTTGCTAATATTTTTCCGATAAATTCGTTTACTGCAACTTGAATTTTTTTGAATATTCTGGAAACTTAATGTCGGTTATACCTATATACAATTGTTTTCATCCGGTTTTAAAGAAAAAGACTAAACATATTGAAAACATTGATACAAATATAAACAATCTTGTTAAAAACATGTTTGATTCACTATATAATGTTTCTAATGGCGTCGGTTTGGCAGGAAATCAGGTGGGTGAAGAAAAATCTCTTTTTATCATTGACTTAAGCATCGGCTCTGATAATCCGAAATCCGAACCTATGTTATTCATAAATCCTGAAATATTGGAATTTTCAGATGAGGAGGCAGAAGAGTCCGAAGGATGTCTGAGCATACCGGAATATTTTGAAAAAGTCAAAAGACCTGTCTCAATATCAGTAAAATATTACGATTTAAAAGAAAAAGAATATAAAAAAGATTTGGATGGTTTTTTGGCAAGAGTATTCCAGCACGAATACGACCATTTACAGGGTAAATTAATCTATGAAAGGATATCCCCTATCAGACGAACGCTCTCTATGAATAAATTAAGCAGATTGCGCCGCGGACAGGTCATCCCCGGCTATCCGATGATTCAACCTGACGGTACTTTGACAGGTGCCGAAAAATTGAAGGAGGACTGATGGCAGTATTATCAATCGAAGGAAATGGTTTATTAGAGAAAACCGCAGTGTATTATAACGGCAGTCAAATTTCCGGTATAAAAGAAATATTTGTAAATTTGGATGAAGATGGAACTTTTGATGCTCTGATTCAGTATGAAGGTACCGATAAAGAGTTATACACAAAGCAAGTCTTTGAAGATTATCTAAATAATATCAAAATTGTATCACCATCATTTACTGAAGAAGAGTCAAAAATGATGCAGCTCTTCACAATTGACAGCGACGGTTCAATATCAGGAACTACTCTATTTTTAAATGAAGAGCAGTTGGAAGGTGTTGTAAGAGCATTGATTCATATTAAAGCAACAAAAAACGAATCTAACTTTTTATCATTTTTAAAGAAAAAGGATATAGTTGATTCCGAAACTATTTTTAAAGCAAGTCTAACCTTCAGATACTCTGAAGATGTTGTAGAAACAGAGGATATTTTCTTATGAAAAAAGTAATATTGTCCATAATTTCAATACTGTCTTTTACATTGATATTTAATATTGATGTCATGGCAGATTCAGGCAATAATTTCACAATTCATTCAAAAAACATATTTTCCGGATTATCGGATAATTTTCTGAATCTGAACAAATATATTTCTTCAAGACGCGGCGGGAGCTTCGGAGGTTTCAGGGGCTCGAGAAGAAGTTTTGGAAGAAGTTCTTCACGCCGTTCTATGGGAAGAACAGCCCGACCGCTTAACCCTCAAAAAACTCCAAGCTTTGGGGGCACAAGGATTTCTTCACAGCAGGCAAAAGCAAAATACGGAACACCGAGAAGAGTACAGCCTTTGCAGGGAACCAATGCTGCCGGAATGCCGATGAATTATAATATTCATCATTACGGAGGTTTTTCCAATTCATTAATGACCGGTTATATGATGGGAAATATGGCATGGTGGATGATGGCTCCGGCGATGCTTTATTCAAGACCCGTTTATGTTGAAAAACCTGATGGTTCGGTTGATGTGTATCCCCCATCTTTCGATTGGGGAAAGCTGTTTACCGTATTAATAGTATTATTTATTATTGGATATGTAATCCGTAATGCATTGCGGGTAAGACAAAGTCAGAATACTTCGTACTCAAGTTCTTCATTTTCTTAATTGGTAATTTAAACCAAATGATTTATAAGAATGGCTGTCCAAAATTTTTGAACAGCCATTTTAATGATTATCTGTATAATTACAGATTCATTGTTACCGGAACGCTTACCGAAGATGACAAGTTATCCGAAACAGAACCGCCCATAGCACCTACTGCCGAAC
>JAVSMQ010000001.1:4010172-4172887 GCA_032027125.1 Kapaibacterium sp. (SeqCode) | reverse complement strand
TTATTAAGGAGGCATAATGAGCCGGTCAATTTTAAATGTAAATGGGCAATCCGTTACCAAATCTGATGTTTTGAGCTATTTGAAAATATCAGGTGAGTATCAGAATGTAAGAAAGAATGTTATTATGAATGAGGTTCTTCGCGACTATGCTGCTCAAAGCGGTATTAAAGTCAGCAGTGAATCTCTTCAGGTTTATTCCGATTTAAAGAGAATCGGATTAGGTTTGCACTCTTCATCGGATATGAATAATTATCTGAACAATCTCGGAATTAGTCAGGAAGATTGGGAAGAATCCTGCGAAACAGAATTGTATCGTGAAGTTATCAAAGCAAAATATGGTTCCACTATTGCATTGTTTGACGCATGGAGAATGATACAGGGTTTACCTGAGATTCGTAAGAATATCGAAACAGCAATCATGAAAGCATCTGCTAATGACGGATTAAACCCTACTACAGGCGAACTGCAGTCCGCTTCGGATACTTACAGAAGAATTATGGGACTTCACAGTGCAGAGGACTTTAAAACTATATTGGACGGTTTGAATATGACTACTCAGGATTGGGAAAATCATGTTCACAGTAATATTGCGATTGAAAAATTCGGCTTGGGCAATTTTAAAAGTCTTATCGAAAGCGAAATCAAATCTGCTTTGTTAAAATATCCGGTCATTGCCAATTTACTATCTGACTTTGTATTTGCAGCTATTATCCATACAAAAGCCCAAAAAGAAGGAATTACCGTCAGTGAAAATGAAGTTCAGGAATATTCTGATAATTTCCGCAGAACTTTAGGATTACACGATTCTAATGTATTCAATATTTGGCTCTCGGCAACCGGATTTACTGCTGATGAATACTCTCACTTGATTGAAACAGAACTCATCAAAAGGAAATTTGCAAAATCAGGAATTGATTTAGTTGATAATGGAAAAATTGACAGATTGATTTTAGCATCTTCTTCTTTTGGAAGAGCTTTACATCAGGTAAAAGTAATGAACGCAGTTTATTCATTAGCTTCACAAGCGGATTTTAGTGCCGGTATTGATGATATCAACAACGAATCGAATTACTTCAGACGTGCCAAAGGATTACATTCATCACAGGATTTCACAAATTATCTTGATAATTCTATGACAACTTTGGATGAATGGGAAGAATTCTGCACCAAATCTGCCACTATACGCAAACTTTATAACAGAGAAACAACAAATGACAAGATATTATCACATCTTGACAAAAACGTTTCTCTATCGGCATTAGTAAAGAACAATTTGTTTAGTTCGTATGTTGCATCCCAAGCCGGAAATTTTGAAGTAAAATTCTAAATTTTCCTTTAACTGTATTAGGTAGTTGGAAAGGCTGATATACGTTCTGTTAAATAATCACAATGATTTGTCACTCTGAGCTTGCGAAGAGTCCATGATTTCAGTAATGAACAACCTTGGATTCTTCGCTGTCGCTCAGATAGAAACTCTCTAAATTTTCTTGTTTATTTCGTTCAGATATTATTAGTATTATTAATTAGGAATTTAAATGGATAATCCTGTTATTTTGGTAGTTGCCGGCTCGGAAATCACAAATTCCGATGTTTCAATTTATTTGAAAGCAACCGGTGCCTATAAGGATGCAATTCAAGAATTAGTCCGGCGCAAGGCAGTCAGTGATTATGCCGAAAAAAATAATATCAGCGTTTCAGATGACGAACTGCAGAATGAGGTAAATGACAAAAGAAAAGAACTAAAGTTATTTGCTACTCAGGATGTTCAGAAATATTTGTCGGGACTCGGGCTGAATATTGACCAATGGGCTGACTGGCTCGATTACTCTCTGCTTGAAGGTAAGGTTAAAGATGCAGTCATCACCGATGATAGTATTGAGAAATATTTTGCTGAGAATAAACTGCAATTCCGTAAAGTTCATTTATACAAAATCTCGCTTGATAACAAGGATAAGAGCGATGAAATTTATATGGAATTGAATGATGACGGCAAGAAATTCTTTGATTTGGCACTTCAATATTCAAATGATGACACCACAAAATTCGGCGGCGGATATATGGGTGAAATCGGCAGAGGTACTTTAAAATTAGTGCTTGAACAAAAGGTCTTTGCCACTCAGCCGGGAGATTTAGTTGGACCGGTAGAGGATAATGGGAATTTCAGCATTTATATGGTTGCAGATTTTATAGATGCTGAATTAACTGATGATTTCAAAGCCAAACTTAAAGACACTTTATTCAAAATGTGGAATTCAGGTTATCTTCAGTCTATAAAGGTTGAACTGCCGAAGTAATAATTTCAATCTTTTTTTTGGGAATTAACTATTAATTTAAATATCACCAATTATTTTTTATAACTTTTACAAATACCATTAGAATATGTATCGGTGTATAAAATTATAAATATCATAAAATTTTAAACGTCATGGTTGTGTTGCGATTTTCACTTTTTGAAAGGAGTTAATTTGGAATTTAAAGACTATTACGAAATACTTGGCGTTACGAAAACAGCGTCGGCTGAAGAAATTAAAAAAGCATACAGAAAGCTTGCAAAAAAGTATCATCCTGATTCAAATAAAAATTCGGATGCCGACAAAAGATTTAAAGAACTTGGCGAAGCTTATGCAGTATTAAGTGACCCCGAAAAAAGAAAAAAATATGACATGCTTGGCTCGAACTGGAATAAACATAGACAGACTGGCGGCAGTGCTGATGATTTCAACTGGAGCGATTATGTTGCTCAGAATGTAAGACAAAAAGCAGGCGGAGCAAGACAGAAAGTCGGTGATATGTTCGGCGATTCGGGTATATCCGACTTTTTTGAAAGATTTTTCAGCGGCGGAGGTTCAGGATTTTCAGGTGGAGGCGGCTCAAGACAAAGACAGCAAAGCAATCCTGTAAAAGGTGAAAATTACAAAGCCGAAGTAGAAATCTCACTTGAAGAAGTATGTAAAGGTGCTAAAAAGCAATTAATAATAAACGATGAAAAATTTGATGTTAAATTCAAACCCGGTCTGACTGAAGGACAAACATTAAAAATTTCCGGAAAAGGACTGCCTTCCCAGATGGGCGGAGCAAACGGCGATTTGATATTAACTGTTAAAATTGCCGAAGATAGCAAATATAAAGTTAAAGGTAATGACCTTTATCAGGATGCTGAAATTGATATTTATACTGCTGTATTGGGCGGAGAGCTGAAGGTTGACACATTTTACGGAAAAGTGAAATTAAATATTGCTCCGGAAACCCGTACCGGCAAGACTTTAAAGTTAAAAGGTATGGGATTGCCCGATTATAAAAACCCGGAAATAAAAGGTGATTTATACATACGAATGACAATACAGATTCCTGAAAAATTCTCTGAAAAGGAGATAAATTTGTTTAATGAATTAAAAATTTTAAGAACTACTAAATGATTTTTATAGGTAAATAAAATATTTATAAAATAATATTTTCACTTATCAGTTTTAACGTTGTATTTGTAATTAAAATTTATGAAAGTTTCTTTCAAAATGTTAAATATTAAGTAATAATTAATGTGAGATAAAAATATGGGATTCAGGACACTCGAACTGAAAATGAAGACGGACTTTGGTCCTGACGATTTAAACAATGTTATAAGAAAAATCTGCAGAATAAAAGATTTTAGTTATACCATTGAAAAACAGAGCCTTGACGGCAGAAATCCAATGGAGATACACTGGCTTATAAGAGTAGTTGTTTCATCTCCGGAAATAAAAGGCGGCACTCAGCCCGATAACCTTTCCATAAAAGTTCCTTACAAAAGAACTGAAAAAAAAGTTGTGGTATTCGGTTCGGGTCCTGCCGGATTCTTTTCGGCTTATGTCTGCCTGATGGGAGGATTCGATGTAACCATTGTAGAGATGGGTCCTGAGGTTTATCAAAGAACCAAGGATTTGAAAGAATTCGAGAGAACAGGAATTCTCAACGAGAGAAGTAATTATGCTTACGGCGAAGGCGGTGCCGGTACATTTTCGGATGGAAAGCTTACATCACGAACTAAATCAATTGTCCGTGAAAAGCGTTTTATATTTGAACAGTATATCAGAGCAGGTGCCCCGGAAGAAATACTTTATCTTGCAAAACCGCATCTTGGCAGTAATATACTTACCAAGATTGTAAAAAATCTGCGACAGGATTTCATTGACCGCGGCGGTACTATTATATTCAATAATAAACTTCTTGATTTAAAAATTCAGGACGGGAGAGTAATTTCTGCCGATACCGAAAGCGGTGTAATGGATGCCGATTATTTTATTGTTGCAGTGGGTCACAGCTCTTATGATATCTATAGAATGATGATAAATAAGGGTGTGAATTTTATCACGAAAAATTTTGCTATCGGTACTCGCGTTGAGCATTATCAGGAAGTTATCAACCGTGCCAAATGGCGTACTCCTTCCCTACCCGGAGTTAAGGCTGCCGATTATTCTCTGACATTCAGTTATGATGAGATGTCTTCGGTTTATTCATTCTGTATGTGTCCCGGCGGCAAGGTTGTTCCTGCACCACCTATTGCCGGTCTGAACATTGTAAACGGTATGAGCAACTATAAAAGAAATTATCCGTTTGCAAATTCTGCAATTGTAGCCGGTATAAATTTATCGGACTTAGCCGGTAAAGAATTAGACCCGTTAGAATCACTCGAATGGCTGCTTACACTCGAACGTAAGTTTTATGATTTTTCAAACAGTTATAATGCCCCTGCTGTTAAGGTCTCAGATTTTCTTAAAGGAAGAACTACTTCTGAATTCGGCAAACACTCCTATCCTTTTGATTTGGTAACTGCGGATTTCAGGGAGTTATTCCCTCAGCGAATAACCGATTCGATGGCTGCAGCACTAAAAGACTTTATGCACAAGATATGGGGATTTGAAGAAGGAACAATGATGGGCTTGGAAAGCCGCACAAGTTCTCCTATACAGTTAGTGCGTGATAATATGTTGTGTGCAGGTTTTGAGAATCTATATTTCGCCGGTGAAGGCTCAGGTCTTGCAGGCGGTATAGTAAGCTCGGCTTCCGATGGAGTCAAATGCGGTATGGATATTGTCTTATCGGATTAGTTTATGAATTTGCAATAAAAGGTATTTTATACCTTACAATCAGAAAGTTTATTTAATAAAGGCGGGATTTCCCGCCTTTGCTTTTCTACATCTTTACAAATTTCTCGACCTTTTCTCCAATCTTGATATAATATACTCCGGCGGGTAATCCTTCTATATTCATCCGATGACTTTGAGTCATTGGATGAATTAATTCAGATATAACCTCAATTCCTAATATATCAAAAATATGTACTTCACAGGAAGCAATGAGGCTTGCCTCATTGTTAAGTTTTATATCAATGAAATTAGTCGCAGGGTTGGGATAAATACTAAAACCCAAATCATCCGATTTATTTTCATCAACTCTTGTTAGCAATAATGAGATTTTTGCACAGAAAATATCGAAAATATCTTTGAAACCGACAGCTATGATATTATTTTCATCAAGAAACTCAACACTCATAATACTGCTTGCGTTATCAAAAGTATGTTCATGCCAAAGGTAATCCCATTCAAAATCAAAATTATTGCTGAGTTTCGCAAGATACATTTTAGAAATATCATCATAGGAATTACCTGATTCTTTATAGTCTATTACTGAATGACCATAAATTACAATTCCCCCTGAAGGAGATAGCGACATACCCTCTAAATTATCATATAATCCGCTTAGCGGAATATCAACTTTTTTCAGGATTTCACCATTACTATTTAATTTAACTAAAAAATTATTATTAACATCAGAGCCGGTATATTCGCCCAGCATTATTATTGAACCGTCTTCAAGACCGGCAATATCAACAGGTACAGCAGATAAATTTTGCGGTGAATAAGATATAATTTTTTGTAAATTTCCATTTAAATCAATTTCAATTATTTTGCAGCTATGTTCATATTTTCCGTTTATTCTCTTTGAATACTGCAAAACAGCTAATATTGTATTTGTTTTTGAAAGTCTTATATTTCTAATAAAGTATTTATCTACACTGCCTTTAAGTGTATCATATCCTTTTCTCCACAGATAGTTACCAAGACTATCATAAGAAGATATTATCAAATGGTCAAAAATTTTAAAATGGGTACTGTCAATTTCAACTTTATTCTCGATGTAAGCATTATAAAAGTTTTGGTTTGCCGTTAAACTGCTCGTTTTGGCTGAATACAATTTTGTACCGTATTTTTTATAATTTTCATAAATTTTTAAATTATACGGCTCAATACTATTAATTGAATCTCCTTTTTTATCTGTATTAATAATCAAGGGCAGGGATATTTTATAAGAAGCTAATTTATCAGCACTGTCTGTCAGACAGAAAAATTTGTAACCATTATCAGTCTCATAAAAACTTATTGAGCTTATGCGATTTTCATAACTTAATTCTTTATAAGATAAAATATTTCCGAGAGTATCGAATTTGATAAAACATGATGTCATTGACTTACTTCGGGTGCCATCAATTACAACTGCCGGATTGCCATCTGAATCAATAATAAATGAAAATTTATCAGTTTTGGAGTCTTTATAAATATTTTGAGACATCTCCCAAACTATAGATTGAGATTGCAGTATTGACGGTATTAATAATAAAATAACTAAATATTTAAGCATAAAATCCTCTAATTAATTTTTTAAATAATTATAACTTTACAAATTTTTGATAATAATTGCCGATTTTAAGAATATATACTCCACTTAACAAATTACCAACATTCAATATTTCATTAAATTCCGTTTCATAGACCTTAATACCATGAAGATTAAATATCTGAATTAAATCTTTTAAATCACCTTTATAACTTTCAATCATCAATAAATCACCTACCGGATTCGGATTTAGGGATAAGCTGCCGGACTTTATATATATATTATTAACTGAAGTAGGATTGTAAGATATTTTTGCCAAATACGGCATATCTGCAGATGAACCCACTGCTATAATTTTATTATCTTCGGTTACTATTAAATCATCCAATCCATTGTTTACTGTAGAGTCCCCCCATACTTTTTTAAACTTATTTGTTCCATTACTTTCATAACACGAAAGATAAAAATAATTTATAAATGATGAAGGCACAATTGGATGTGGTTTGTTTGTTTTATGTCCGGCGATAATAATATTTCCAAATTCATCTTCAATAATTTTGTTAAAAGTGACTGATTCATTTTTCAATGTATCTTCCCATAATAGATTCCCATCGGAATTTACTCTTCTTACAAAATCCAATTTATCATTATTGATTAAATGAATTCTACCTGTGAACAGAAAATCGCCGTTTCTAAGTTTGATTGCCGCTCCTGTTCTTGATGGTGTCATCGTCTTGACTTCCTGATTAAAAATAAATTCCTTTTCAGGTTCGCCGGTATTACTATAGACTAAATAATAAAGCGGACTAAAACTATTGTTTAAAACAGCAGTGAAAGAGTTTATTATAGAATTATCATAATTTATTGTAACTTTATTGCTCCCGAACTCAATAAAATTTGGAATGTATAATGTATCAATACTTTTATATGAAAGAAATTTACATTCGAAATCATAATACAACCAAATAAAATAAGGATTTTTTGATATTGTACCAGTTTGGAAGCTAATCATTTTATCATTTATTCTTTTTGTAAACAGTGGACTGAAATTACTTGTATTACTGAATGAATCAATATGATGATATATCTCATTACCGTTAATATCAATTTTAAATACTGACTGAACAGTTTTATCGTATTGTCCAATTTTTATAGTTGTAGTTGCTGCATTATAATAATTGTTGTCAATTTCAAATATATCAGACACTGCATATCCCGATTCAAGATCCTTTTTATTATTCCACTTAACGTTACCGGAATAATCCAATTTGATATTTTGTAATTTAATATTAGTACTATAATAACTGATTTGACTTTTCGCAGTCAACAAAATGCTGCCATCAGAACACTTAATAATTTTACTGTTCGTAAAAACAGCAGAATCTAAAGGAAAGATTTTTGATAATACAATTTTCGGTTCTGCAGAATACAGAACACTTTGCATAAAAAAGAAAACAGTTAAAACAATAATTCTTGAAAACATCATAAAACTCTCCTTTTTTTAAAGGTATATTAAATGTTACTCCATTTTAAAGTAACCACAAGAGTTTCTATTTAAAAAAATCAATTACAACAATATTCCAAATGCAAAATAATAATATTTTTAGAAATATGCAAGAGTTATTTTATACAAACTAAACATAATAAATGAAAATATTCACAAGTTTTAAAACACGCTGTTGATAAAGTGCTGCATGATTCCCGGAATAAGAATGAGCATAAATATTACTCCTGCCAATGCTCCCCAGAAATGTGCCTCGTGATTAATCATATCGTTTGCTTTTTTTGCTGCAAAATAACTCCATACTAAATACAGGACTGCAAATATATAAGCCGGCATAGGAATCGGTATAGGCAATATCATCATAGTAGAATTTGGAGAAACCATCACGGAAGCAAATACTACACCCGATATGGCACCGCTTGCACCGAGACTTGAATAACCGTCATCATCCTTCTTTCTGATTACCGTACTGACAACACTCAAAACCATACTACCGAAATATATAATCAAAAAGTTCAATGTTCCGATTGCCGCTTCGAGACTAAAAGCAAAAAAGAAAAAAGTAAACATATTGAACATCAGATGCATAATATCTGCATGTAAAAATCCGCTTGTTATCAATAAATGATACTGCTTTTCATAATATACTTTTCTTGGACTCAAAATCCAGGCGTATAATAAATTGTTGTTTTTATAAAGGGCATAAAGACTTATACCAATTGTTACAAAAAAAATCACTGCCGCTGAGGGCGCATTTACAAAATCCATAAACTTTTTACCGTCAATATCGTTTATACATAAGTATGAAACAAATTTAACCGTGATTTATTTTACTTGTTTCATAATGAAGAGTTTGTTATTTAAATATTTCGCATTAAATATGGCATTTAGACTAATTTCTATCATCATATTTTTAGTAACCCTGACAGTTACTCTACAGTCGCAGGAAAAAGTGGACTATTATGTGGATGATAATTTGTTATCAGTAAAAATATATGATTTAAATGCCAATTGCTGCTCAGGTTTTATTACTGATTATCATATAAATTATTCTTCAGGAATTATAACAATCACAATCACTGATACAACTGTTCAAAAATGCAGATGTAATTGTAATTTTGATATGTCAGTCAATATCGGTCCGCTTCAGCAGGGTAAATATACTGTTAATGTATTCAGAGAAGATTTTATGAAATACGGATATCCAAGGGATAAAAAAATGTTTTTAGGCAGAAAAGAAGTTTCAGTTTATGACCCTTCACCTAAGTCACCCCTGACAATGGATTTCAGACAAAGCACCTGTAAAAATACCAGCCTCAACCCTGCAGATGATGAAGTAATTCGAGGCGGAATAGAGATATTTCCAAATCCGGCAGCCGGAGCAGTATCATTAAAATTTAACCTTAAAGATAATTCTGATGTCAGTATTAAAATTTTAAATTTTCTTGGAAAAGAGATTGATAATTATAAATTCAAAAACCTGAAATCAGGTACAAATTTACTTCATTTAAATATTACAGAACTTCAGCCGGGAATTTATATCGGCAAATTGTTTTCAAGCACCGGACAATCTCTAACTTTTAAACTGATGTGGTCAAAATAGTAAAATTATAAAATTATTGAGTCTATATTTCGTTTTCTACTTTTTTGTAACTAACCAATGAGATAATTTAATGAAAAATATTCTTGTTCTGCTCATCACTCTTGCGATTGGAAATTTCGCTTATGCACTTCAAGATGACCGTATTGATGATTACTCTTTTGAGTCATCAGAATTGAAAACCGAAAGTACTCCTTATTTTGCAATTGCCGGGGGTGCAACATTTACATTTCAATTTGCTAATTTTGATGCTGTTAATAATCATCTTAAAGCTAATAATTTCAACGTCGGTGAATTCAGCGGTCAGGTTAGTCTATGGGGCGGTGAAGGATTTACAGGATTGGTATATGTGCCTAATATGAGAATCGGATTTTTCAGTTATGGCGGCTCGAAGGTTCTTACAAACGATTCAGTTGCGTTTTCAACTTCCAATGTAAAACGTGAGGTTGAATATACAATTGGTCTTACCGGTATATCTCTTGAATATGCTTATGTACCCTTAAAATCATTTGCTATAGTAGGCGGACTATCATTTGGTAAAGGAGATATCAGTATCCAAACCTACCATTCAACATCTGAAACAAAATGGGAAGATTACAAACCTGATGTTGATCAATACAATAACCTTAATCTGGCTGAAGCAAATTATTGGTTTGTTAAACCTAATGTGCATTTTGAATATGCTTTGACAAATTTTCTTATGTTTAGATTCGGTGCTTCTTATAACTACACTTTCGGCAGTGACTGGAACCAAAACTACAGTTCTGCTCTCAAAAACGTTCCTGATGACCTAAACGCAAACGCTCTTCAGTTGCAGGCAGGAATATTTATTGGATTATTTAATTATTAAAAAAAGAATTTTTCTATTAATAGAAAAAGTATTATTTTTGTAATCTATTATTGAAACTAATACTGTTTCAATGGGGCCTGTAGCTCAGTTGGTTAGAGCAGCGGACTCATAATCCGCTGGCCGGGGGTTCAAGTCCCTCCGGGCCCACATAAAAATTTAAAAGGCTGTCAAATATGACAGCCTTTTCTCATAAGTAGAATAATTAATCTTCAGATATATTATTTTCAAACATCACCTCAATATTTCTATGAGATGAATGTTGTTAACAACATTTTGTTTTAGACAATACACAATTATCTTGCTAATGCCACACTTGGACTGCTGCTGCTTTGACTGTTCCGGAAATATTAACTACGATAAAGTATATACCTCCTGGAAGTCTGCCGAGATTGATTTTTTGTCTGTAATCTCCGGCTTTCAGAAAGTCAAGATATACATCAAGTGCTTCTTTTCCCAAGTAATCATAAACTTTAATTGTTACGATGGATTTATCCCTTTCGACGTGAAATTTAACCACTGTTTCATTATTTATGGGGTTTGGATAAACACTTATTGGTTCACTTAAATCAGGTATAATTCCATTATTACCTTCTGACTGATAATAAAAAAGTCCTGAATATTTTAATGTACCGATTATTGAGCCTTTACTGTCATAGTCCATTCTAATATTTAAATAGGTATCCCTTGAAACAGAAGTATCATAACTAATAGTGTTCGCCGGAAAATTAGCTGTTTTATCAAGCCGGTTCGAATCGGAATTGAATTTATACAAACCACTTTCATAAATATAAAATATATCATCATCTTTATTTTGGAGAAATGCATTACCTTGTACATAAGTTGATACGCTAAAATTGCTTTTTTCCCAGGACGAACCATCATCAGTAGATACATGTATATTTGCATTCTTTTCAATATCTGTAATGTCACCTTCGAATAATATTACATCGTCCTGTTTATCTTTAAACATAAATGCTTTGCTTGGTCTGTCGTAATAAGTAAAACCGATTCGCGGGTCGCCAGACCGTTCAGTAATTATAAGAAAATCAGGACTATATTGATTTTTGAGATTTATATTCTTATCCCAAAAGTAAAATTTAATTATATCTGTTGAATATCTTTCGCCGTTTTCCTTAATATAGTAAGAATCAGTTACAATATTTGTTTCAGGTCCATCAATCTTATTCCAGGTAGTACCTACGTCCGTAGATTTATAATAATCATGTAAATCTCCTGATACTATAATATCTAACAATAGAAAATTATCTCCATAAGGCATTAATAATTTATATCCGCCATATCCTGAATAATCAAATGATAATTTCATCTCATTATCGAAAACATATAATTTTCTCTCCTTAGTATTGTTCAGAAATACTTTTCCATGCATCTTCCCTATCCATAGATTTTTATCAGATTCCAGAATTAATTCCCAGTGACTGCCATAATCTGAAGATTTATAAAGCCGGTATGAGCTATTTGGATAAAAACCTTGTGACAGAAGATATATGACATCATTTTTATCTATTTTCAGCATTAAATAAGCTAAAGGTCGTGTAGGTTTATCTTCGTAATCCCATGTTAAACCGTTATCTTCACTTGTAAAGATACCGGCAGTATAGTTACACAGATATAATTTTTTGTTTTTAGTACCTATACCGGAAATTACACCACCAGGTACATTGAGTTTTACCACACTAAAGTTATCTGCGTTTATAAGAAATGATTCAGATTGATTAGCTGCATAAATTTCATTTCGATTATTATCAGTGAATTTCATAAATAATAATTTCTTGTCTGTAAGAGCAATCCGATTGAAAGTCTTTCCCTGGTCTGAAGAATATAAAATCCCTGTACTGTCTGTTAAAACAAAAATCCTGTTTTCATCACGAAATAACATTTCTTTCAGTTTTTCCCTAATATTCATTCCAACATTTTCCCAATGAATTTGGTCTTTCGATTTAAGAAAATAAACAGTGTCAGGATTGTGAATATTATAATAATCGTGTCTTGACTGGACATACGCAACACCGCTGTCTGATACCGAAATAAAATCGTAATATATTACATGCTGATATTCCCTGAAATCATTTGGCAGTTTATTATTATACCATTCCTTTCCGTAGTCATAACTTAAATAAACGTAGTCATTCCTTAGTTTAAATATATTTGAACCCCTTGAATACAGTTCCTGACTTTGCCAGGTTACATCAGATTTAGTCCAGTTTAGCCCAAAATCGGTAGTATATGCAACCCAGTTATGCTCAACCATATCATAACCATATAAATCCTGAAATCTTGCACGTAACTTAATTAAACCATTATCAAAAACGCTGACTAAAGCATTGCTTCGAACATCTTCCATACCAAGTGTCCACACAGAATCACCATCTTTTTTTATAAGTAGAGCCGTTCGGGTAGGAATCCAATTTTTCGTGGCATCATACTCACTTACAACTAATGCTGCCGATACACCGCATACCGGATTATAATCATAGTTGAAAATATGAGCATCTTCAGGACCGCGAAGAAACAACATAGGTTCAGTAAGTTTAGCGGTTAAACTGCTGTTGAGGATAAAAAAAACAAGCAGAAATTTTACAACTGTTTTCATGCTACTATTTTGCCTTTTAAAAATAGAAAAACAAATCGAATAAATGTCAATCTATTTTAGATTAAACAAATCAAATCAAAAATGGTTACAAATAAGGTTATATTATTTATTTAATTTTAACAAAATCAATTTCTTACAATTATAGCCATCAAACAATTATATAAACAAAACAAAATTTCAAACAATATATTGTTATTTTTTTAACATATAATAAGATTATTTGCATATATTTTCGTATTTTTGATACGTATTATTTAATAATTATTGCTTTTTATGTGACAAAATGCAAATATAATGTTAATTGCTATATTTTATATAATCTTGTTATTTATCTAAATATATCAATGTTTATTAAATACTAATTTAAAAATTTGCTTATTACAAAAACATTTAGGCTTTATATGCAAAAAACAGTGTTATTTGAAGTGCCTGAGTTTTCACTAAGGAAAAAAGTCGAGCATATAACAGGTGAATCTGTCAATGAATGTTATCAATGCGGCAAATGTACTGCCGGCTGCCCGCTGAATGATGAATTTGACGTGCTTCCTAATCAGATTTTGCGAATGTTACAGTTGGATATGCCAGATTTGGATGATAAAATTCTACGTTCTTATACAATCTGGTTATGTCTGGCTTGCGAAACCTGTTCATCCCGATGCCCGAAAGAAGTTGATTTACCGCAGGTTATGGATTACCTGCGTTCGGAATCTATTAAGCAGGATAAAGTCAATCCAAAAGCAAAGGATATCGTATCTTTTCACAAATCATTTCTTCAAACGGTACGCGGTTCCGGAAGGCTTCATGAAGTCGGGTTAATAGCCGGTTACAAATTGAGGTCATTACATCTCTTTCAGGATGTTGAGTCCGCACCGAAATTATATCTTGACGGCAAATTAAGTATTTTCCCGCATAATATTCATAACCGTCAGGTAATAGAAAATATATTCAAAAAATCTGAAGAAATCGGAGGAAGCAGTATATGAAAATAGGATATTTCCCGGGTTGTTCGCTTCACGGAACAGCAATAGAATACAACGAATCGCTAATAAATGTATGTGCTGCATTTGGGTATGAACTTGTTGAAATTAAAGATTGGAACTGCTGCGGTGCTACTGCAGCACATTCTCTTAACAAACTTTTATCAATTGCTCTTCCTGCACGTACACTCGCACTTGCAGAGCAGCAGGATTATGATGAAATTCTTGTACCTTGTGCAGCGTGTTACAGCAGAATGTTAACAGCCTGGCACGAAATTAAAACTGATGAAAAACTAAAAAAGCAGATTCCCGAATTAATTGAAATGGAATATCACGGAACTGCAAAACCTATGAGTATTCTTGATTTTATTTCAAAATATATCACTCCAAATCTAAAAGAAAAAGTTGTAAACCCAGTGAATAAGTCGGTCGCCTGTTATTACGGATGTTTGCTTGTCCGACCTAATAAACTTGTAAATTTTGACAGATATGAAGACCCATCGGCAATGGAAGAAATTCTCACATTAATTGGAGCAAAACCCATTGTCTGGGCATTCAAAACCGAATGCTGCGGAGCAGGAATGTCAGTTCCGAGAACCGATATTGTGGGTAAACTCAGCGGAAAAATTCTTGAAGATGCATCACATCGCGGAGCGGAAGCAATTATTGCCGCTTGTCCGATGTGCCAGTCAAATCTTGATATGAGAAGAAAAAGCATTGATTTGTACCTCGGAGAAAAAATTGATATTCCGGTTCTATATATTACTCAGGCAATCGGACTTGCTATCGGAATATCAGGTGACAAACTCGGTACAGGCAAACATTTTGTTAAAACGGATCAATTTATTTCTCAGCTCAATATTAATAAAGTTCAGCAAAATGTTACGGAGGCAGTGTAATATGTCAAGAATTGGAGTATTTGTTTGTCATTGCGGTGAAAATATCGGTTCAACCGTTGACTGTGCAAAAGTAGCAGAAATGGCTTCACACTTCCCCGGAGTTACAGTCAGTTTAGACTATAAATATATGTGTTCGGACCCGGGGCAGACAATGATTAAGGATGCGATTAAACAACATAAACTTGATAGTGTCGTTGTTGCAGCCTGCTCACCGCGTATGCACGAACCTACTTTCAGAAAAGCTGCAAATGAAGCCGGTCTCAATCCTTTTTTATGTGAAATGGCAAATCTTAGGGAGCACTGTTCATGGGTTCATCTGAAGAATGATGCCACTACTGAAAAAGCTGCCGAACTTGTAAAAATGTTAGTCGAAAAAGTCAAAAGGAATAAACCGTTATATCCGATAAAAGTTCCTGTAACGAAAACTGCATTGGTACTCGGAGGCGGTATAGCGGGTATTCAGGCTGCACTTGATATTGCAAACAGCGGTCATCAGGTGATTATGGTTGAGAAGGAACCGTCAATCGGCGGGCACATGGCTCAGCTATCGGAAACTTTCCCGACATTGGACTGCTCTCAGTGTATCTTGACTCCTCGTATGGTGGAAGTTGCACAGCATCCGAATATTAAACTTCTGACTTATGCCGAACTTGAATCGCTTGACGGTTTTATAGGTAATTTTCAGGTTAAAATCAGACAGAAAGCAAAAAGTGTTGATGATGAACTTTGTAACGGCTGCGGTCTGTGTATGACTAAATGTCCGAGTAAGAAAATTCCTGATGAATTTAATGCCGGAATGGGCAGACGAACTGCTATTTATGTGCCGTTTCCACAGGCTGTTCCGAATAAACCGGTTATTGACCGCGAGAACTGCCAATGGTTCACAAAAGGCGGTAAATGCGGTGTTTGTGCCAAAAAATGTCCGACCGGTGCAATCAATTTCAATCAGGAAGATGAAATTCTTACCTTTAATGTCGGTGCTATAGTTGCGGCAACAGGATATGACATAAAAGGAACAGATTTCTTCCCTGAGTACGGTTACGGCAAATATAAGGATGTGATAGACGGTTTGCAGTTTGAAAGACTTGCTTCAGCATCCGGTCCGACTTTAGGCGAAATGAAAAGACCATCCGATGGAAAAGCACCCGAAACTATTGTATTTATTGCTTGTGCAGGTTCTCGTGACCCCGCAAAAGGAATAAATTACTGTTCAAAAATCTGCTGTATGTACACTGCAAAACATGCAATGCTTTACAAACATAAAGTTCACGGCGGCAAAGCTTATGTGTTCTATATGGATATAAGAGCAGGGGGCAAGATGTATGAAGAATTTGTCCGGAGAGCAATTGAAGAAGATGATGTATCATACATCCGCGGCAGAGTATCAAAAATTTATGAACGGGACGGCAAATTAATAGTAAAAGGTGTTGATACGTTAATGAATTCGATGCCGATAGAAATTAAGGCTGATATGGTTGTACTTGCAACCGCTATGATTGCAAATTCAGATTCTGAATCTGTTGCCCAGAAAATGCACATAAGCTATGACTCGTATCATTTCTTTGCGGAAGCACACCCCAAATTGAAACCGGTTGAAACGAATACTGCAGGAATAATGCTTGCCGGAGCTTGCCAGGCACCTAAAGATATTCCTGACTCAGTTGCACAGGCATCAGGAGCGGCATCGAAAGTAGCAGGACTGTTTTCTTGCGACGAACTTACAAGAGAACCGATAATTGCACAGGTAAACAGACAGGCACCGCCGCTTTATTCAACTTGTGTGGGATGTTTCCTCTGCCAGTCATTATGTCCGTATCAGGCAATTGTAAAAGAAGAAATCAAAACAAGAGACGGTTATGTTATAAAAGAAATCGCAAGTATCAATCCGGGTTTATGCCAGGGATGCGGTACCTGCGTAGCACTGTGCCGCTCAAAATCAATAGATTTACACGGATACACACACCAGCAGATGTATTCTGAAGTAATGTCTTTATTTAACAGGAGAGAAGAATATGTCGCAGTTTGAACCGAAAATAATAGCATTTGTCTGTAACTGGTGTACTTATGCAGGGGCTGACCTTGCCGGTACAAGCAGACTTAAATATGCCCCCAACGTTAGAATTGTAAGATTTCCCTGTACGGGCAGAATAGATTACCAGCTGCTTCTGAAAGCATTTGAAAATGGTGCTGACGGGGTAATTGTTTCAGGCTGTCATCCAAATGACTGTCATTATACTTCAGGAAACTTTTACGCAAGAAGAAGATGGATAGTTTTTAAATCACTGATGGATTTTCTCGGTTTTGATACCCGAAGAGTTTATTTCTCTTGGATTTCTGCTGCAGAAGGTGCAAAATTTGCCTCTTTTATGAATGAAGTAACAGAAGATATTCGCAAGCTCGGTCCATACAAGGAATATATTAATCTTAGTAAAATCGGTGTCGGCTCGTTTCAGGAGGTAATATGAAAGAACTTTCGTTAAGAGTTGAAGAATTGCTTAATTCGCAGGAAATAAGTCTGATGATTGGCTATAGAAGAAATATTAACGGTGAAATTAAACCTCTGATATTTTCCTCACCCGAAATGGCTGAACGTCTCGTATTTAATTCAGATTGTAAACAAAATCTAATTGCATATTTAAATAAGCCCGAAATAAAGGCTTTTAAAAATATCGGTATAGCTTTAAATCTGACAGGTTTGCGTTCACTCTTGCAACTTATCGCCGAAAAAAGATTTCAGGGAATGAATATCATTGCTTTTACTTTTGATAATAATGCAAAATTGATTCAATTAAATACTTCTGATGAAATAGAAAATTTTATCGAAATGAATTATAAAAAACAGATTGATGAAGTTTTTAATAAAGTACAACAGTTAAATGCTATGACAAGAGAAGAAAGATGGGATTTTTGGGTTGATGAACTGAAAGACTGCATTAAATGTTATGCCTGCCGCTCTGTCTGCCCGATGTGTTATTGCGAAAAATGCTCGGTGGAATGCAATAATCCGCAGTGGGTTCCTACAGCAACTCACGGACAGGGAAATATGGAATGGCATATAATGCGGGCGATGCACCTTGCCGGAAGATGTGTGGAATGTAACGAGTGTGCAAGAGCCTGTCCGATGGATATTCCGTTAAATCTGATAACCGCAAAATTAAATCAGGATATTGAAGCCGATTTCGGGTTGCTCGCCGGTATGAAAGCTAAATCGGATTATGCTCTCTCAAGCTACAAATTTGAAGACAAAGAAAATTTTATAAGGTAGCCTATAATGATAAAAATAAATAAACAGAATCTTGAAAAACTCATTGACGGCTTGATTGGAGCAGGTTATAAGGTTGTGGCTCCTGTAAGTAAAAAAGGAAAATTCTACTTTTCGTCCGTCGGTTCATTTAATGAAATTGCAAAGGATTATATTCAAACTGTAATTTCCCCGAAAGCAGTGTATTTTCCCAGTACAGAATCTCTTATCAATTATGAAAAAAATGAAGGCGGCTTTACTGTTAAGGAAGTTGAAATTCCGCAGCAGACTGTAATTCTTTTCGGATTAAGACCGTGCGATGCTGTCGCTCTTGAGTATCTTGCAGATTTCTTTCTGAAAGAAAATCCCGATAAATATATTAAATTACGCAAAGAAAAAACTACCGTTATTACTTTAAGCTGCATACAATCCGATGATTCTTGTTTCTGCACCACAGTCGGTGTCAGCCCTGCGGATTCACGTGGTTCTGATATTCTTTTGACAGATGTGGGAGATTCATATTATGCAGAAATTCTTACTGAAAGAGGTAGTTTGATAGAAACCGGAAACAAAAATCTGTTTGAGGATTCACCCGAAATTGATAAATCAAAATTTACCGCAAATCCCGAGATTAAATTTAATCTGAATGAACTTCAGAATAAACTCAAAGATATTTTTGAATTGGAAGTCTGGAAAGAGCAGTCTTTGAACTGTCTCGGCTGCGGAGCATGTGCTTACAGCTGCCCGACGTGCAGTTGCTTTGATATTCAGGATGAGGCGAATCCGTATAACGGTAAAAGAATCAGGGTTTGGGACTCGTGCGGGCTTGGTTTATTCACTCTTCATGCGTCAGGACATAATCCACGTAATGTGCAGTCACAGCGCTGGAGAAACCGTGTTTACCATAAATTCGATTACTCCGTGAAAAATCTTGATGCGGTGAGTTGTGTCGGCTGCGGAAGATGTATCCGCGTTTGTCCTGGTGGTATGAATATTTCGGAACAAATGGCAGGGTTAGTTAAATAATGAACATTGAAAATGAAATGGAATTGCAAAATATGTATGTGCCATATTTAATGCAGATTGAGAGCATTATCGAAGAAGCACCTTTAGTCAAAACATTCAGATTGAAATTTGTTAATGATGAAGAAGCGGAAAAGTTTGAATTCAAAGCCGGACAATTCGGTGAGTATTCAGTTTTCGGAGAGGGAGAGTCAACTTTCTGCATTGCATCTTCTCCGACCCGAAAAGATTATATCGAATGTACTTTCAGAGAAGCCGGAAGAGTTACAGGTGCTTTATCATCCTGCGAAGTCGGTGATATAGTGGGCTTTCGCGGTCCTTATGGCAGTATATTTCCACTCGAAGAATGGTACGGCAAAAATCTTGTATTCGTGACCGGAGGTATCGGACTTCCACCGCTGCGGTGCGTAATCTGGAATGCACTTGATTTACGCGAGAAATTCGGTGATATAACTATCATTTACGGAGCGAGAACAGTTGCAGATTTAGTATATAAATATGAATATGAGCAGTGGCTGAAATATCCTAACGTTAAACTTGTACCGACAGTTGACCCTGGAGGCGAAACTCCGGACTGGAAAGGTGAAATCGGATTCGTACCGCCAATCCTCGAAAAAGTCAGTCCTAAAGCTGAAAATTCCATTGCAATCGTATGCGGTCCGCCGATATTAATAAAACTTTCCATGCCGATACTCGAAAAAATCGGTTTTCAGCAGAACCAGATTTACTCCACGCTCGAAAACCGTATGAAGTGCGGTTTCGGCAAGTGCGGACATTGTATGGTCGGCAATGTATATGTCTGCAAAGACGGTCCCGTCTTCCGTTACGACGAATTATTAGCTTTGCCGGCAGAGTATTAGTAAATTTGTTAATTCATCCGGTGACTGCCGGTCATCGGATGAATATCTTTCTATTAATCTTAGTAATAATTATTTGTCCAGTTCGAAATTTGTACCTTTGTTGAATGTTCCGACTGAATGGTAACAAAAAACTCCCTGAATCTCAACAAATTCTTCAATACACATACCTTGAGAATATTTAGAAAAATCATTATTAACTATAGCCTGTATAAGAACTCCTTTAGAGATTGTTTTACATAAAAAAGTACTAAGAAAATTATTGGAAAATTTTATGAAAAACAATATAAAAACCCCACTGGTACATGTTAAAAACTATGTGGTTCATATAAAAAACAGGGTGGTTCATATAAAAAACAGGGTGGTTCATATAGAAAACAGGGTGGTTCATATAGAAAACAGGATGGTTGATATAAAAAACAGAATGGTTGATGAAAAAAACAGGATGGTTGATATAAAAAACAGGATAGTCAACGCAAATGATGTACATCATTTGCGTTGACCACCGCGTCATTTGCGTTGACCATTGGGTCAATTGCATAGTCGTATTCTTAAAATGTCAAATATGGAGATTGTTATTAATTAGATATTCCATACTTTTAATTATATTAAATAAAAGACATNGCACCGGACTCATCTGTCAACGGCAAATCAGCAAACCAGTATGAAGTAGTTTCTCCGCCTGCAGTATAAGATTTTATCCGGTTTCCGCTTATATCATAAATTGTAATTTCAAAAGGTATAAGCCCGGTAACGGATGATACAACCTTAATGTTTTTATCAGCCGGGACAGGAAATATTCTAAACAATTCATCATCTGATAACAGTGGGAAAAATACACTTTTGGATTTTGTACCGGTGGATAGATTCATATATGAACCTGATGCAGTAAATTGTATTTTTGCAGTCCGAATCATATAAAAATTAAATCCAATAAAAGGATTATTGTCAGTAAAGGTAGTATCATTAACAGGAGTATCATTTAATAATTGGTAATCTCCGTATTCTGAATCCGAACGGTAAATAAAATACCCCTCAACATCACTCTCATCACTTCTTTCCCAAGAAATATTGATTTTATTTTCACTATTAACAGCTTTAACCATACCGGCTGGCAGGATATAGTGCAATCTCAAAGTAGGGTCGCCCATAAGTGCTACGTGTGTAAAACGCCTCGCATAAGGGCTTACTGCCTGATATTCATTTGGGTATGAATTCTGACTCAATCTTGTTGAATAACCGATATTATAACCGCCAGCCAAATGATGCAGAAACCAAAACGGTCTTCCTGACCACATTACAGCAAGTCCGAGAGGCTGCGAAGCCAAAACTGCCCTTAGAACATTATTCTCAGAATCCCAATCACCGTTATAGGAACCAAACAGTAAAGCAAAAGCTGCATTAAACTGATTTGCTTCGAGTTCATCTGTATAAGCACATTGATAGACCGAATTATAACTTCCGGCACCGCAGCCGTAAGCAAGCAGATAACTGTTTGTTCTGACCATATATCTGAGTTGATCACCGGATATTTTATTCCGTCCTACAATCGGGCTAAAGTTCGACCAGCCTGATGCTGCAAATCCTTCCCTGTAATCAAGACCGAAATAGTCATTTACAATTGCACTGTCACTGGTTTTGATAATTGCATTTCTGTAAAGATGATTAGATTCAAAATACTTCTTTAAAAGTTCAATTTCAGTTTGTTTAAATGCTTTGAGTTTAAATAAATCAATTCTTCCTAATTCAAGTACAGCATCTTTCGGAATACTATTCTGGTCAAATTTGCCGTCTCCGGGGAAATTTTGAAGTCTCGGTGAAGCAGCTTGGATGTTCAAAATTGTATCAGTCCATTTCCCTCCCATCACTGAATAATAAATATCTGCGGGCCACGCTCCATCGTGGTCAGGTTTGTGACCGTCAATTGCCATATTTCCTGAATAAGGAACGGCAATTCTACCAATTAAAACTACAGATTTAAAGTCCTTATACTGATTATAAAACTCATCAATTATCCGCTTTGTTTGAAAAACCTTTCCTGAATCAAATTCCTCTGCTCTTGGTGCAGTTTTAAGATGCGGTATCCATCCATCACCTGATAAATCCTTAATAAATGTAGAAAGATTTTTTGATAAATCGGAATAAAGCGTTTCGTCACATAACACCAAAACACGTCCCCTGCTGTGAATCGGCTTCAGATTGATGCCGGCATAAACATAACCGGCAGCCATATAATCCCATGCATCACGCACAACAAGATATTCAACACTTTCCCCCGATTTTATATCTTCGGTAAATTCATCCAAATTGCCGGGTAATTCATAAAACGGAGAACCAAAGGAACTATCAGTATGAAATTTTTTATATATCAGATATTTATATGTATTGGTATCACCTATCCAGCTTAAAGTAACTTTGCCGGAATTGCTGTCTATTGCTGCCTCAACGAATACACCAAGGTCTTTTACCGATTGAGGTTTTCTGAGACCGGTCAAAAACAATGCACCCCAAATAATTGCAGCAACAAATAAATATCGTTTCATGATACCCAATTCAAAGAAATAATGAAAATTACAAATCCTATAATTTTTTAACGCACATTTAAATTAATTATTTTCATAATATAAATAAAAGATGAGAAATTATTTTATTAATAGTCTGTTGATTAGGTATCTACTTATTCCAATTCTTCATGATTGTCACACTGAGCGAAGTCGAAGTGTATTATATTCGTTAATTGTAAGTTACTATATCAGTCTTCGACTTCGCTCAGACTGACATAACTAACATTATTACAAAATCAACAGACCCTTATGAATATATTTAAAATGGTTCATCATTGTCGTCGGCGTGTTCAACGGGAGGATTATAATCAACAACGCTGCCCTGATTTCTTGAACCTGGCATGTCTTCATATTCCATAGACAGATTTTCAAATCTTGCATAACTTTTCTGGAATGCTACTCTGCAAGTACCTGTCGGACCGTTACGCTGCTTGCCAATGATAAGTTCTGCTGTTCCCTCAGTCGGCGTTTTGTTGGCATCATCATACTGCATCTGCCCGTAAACTTCGGGTCTGTTTACAAACATTACTACATCGGCATCCTGCTCTATCGAACCTGATTCTCTTAAATCAGAAAGCATAGGCCTTTTATCGGTTCTGCTTTCTACAGATCGGTTGAGCTGTGCAAGTGCCAGTACAGGTATATCAAGTTCCTTGGCGATTTGCTTTAAAGAAGCTGATATAAGCGATATTTCCCTTTCACGGCTGTCAGACTTCGGTGCTGTGATTAGCTGAAGGTAGTCCACAATTACAAGCTGGATCTGATGTTCAGCTTTTAGCCTTCTGCATTTAGCCCTTAATTCCATAATTGAAAGCATAGGACTGTCGTCAATAAATATCGGCGCATTCGATAGACGGCTGAGCCCGCCGACAATCCATCTGTCCTCTTCCTGTGTAATCCTGCCTGTACGTAGTTTTTGCTGGTCAATCCTTGCTTCGGAACTTAATAATCTGATGACGAGCTGCATTGATGCCATTTCTATTGAAAAAACCGCTACAGGGATATTGTGCTGTACTGCAGCATTTCTGGCTATAGTCAAAGCAAGTGCGGTTTTACCCATCGAAGGTCTTGCAGCAATAATTATCAGATCGGATTTCTGAAATCCTCCCAGAAGATAGTCTAATTCTTTAAAACCTGAAGGAACTCCGGTCAATCCTTTTTGGTCACGCTGCGAAAGCATAATAATCATTTCATAAGCATCACGTGTGAGTCTGTTGATGCCAACGTAACTTTTTCTAAGTCTCTTTTCTGCTATCTCGAAAATGTGTTTTTCTGCGTTATCAATCTCTTCCAGTGCATCGGTAGTCTCATCAAAAGCATTTGCCATAATCTGCCCTGCTGTTGATATCAGAAGTCTTTTAAGGTAGCGCTCCTGAACAATTCTTGCGTGCTGCTCTACATTTGCAGCCGTTGGAGTTGCCAGTGTCGTATTGGAAAGGTACAATGTATCAACAATTTTATTCTCGTCTATTGCTTTTAGTTCTTCTCCGACAGATATAAAGTCAGGAGTACCGCCCCGCTCGAAAATTCTAACAATTGCTCTGAAAACCAGTCTGTGTTTTTCGTGATAAAAGGCTTCATCAATCAAAATCTCGACTACCTTAGATACTGCTATCCTGTCTATCATCATTGCACCCAGGACTGCAACTTCCGCATCATCACTATGCGGCGGGACTCTCCCCTGCAGTTTTACATTTACGCCGTCACTTATTAAAGCCGAATTTGATTTTTTTGCCATTACTAAAATATACTTTTTTCTAATTTGAAAATAACCGGACTGCAAAATGCAATTTTTATCTGAATTTGCTACATTTTATCTTCAAATATTTATTAACAACTTATATACATTTTAATAATTGAAATGACTAAGATTCATTTGGTTTGAAATTTAATTTTCCGGGAATGAATTATTCTTTATGTTCAAAAATAGATATTGGAAGTAAGTAAGATATTGCTCTAATCTACGATTGTTAAGCAGAAAGCGCTTATGATAAAAAAGACAATTTTTAATCAGATTAATCAAAAAAATCAGTTTAATCAAAGGTTCTGACGATTAACCTTCATTTTCAATCAACTTTTGAAGAGTTCTCTTTTATTTAACCGTATCTGTATTTAAAACAGCAAATCTAATCAAACCGGCTGTATTTTTAATACTGAGTTTTTGCATAAGATTGTATCTGTGCGATTCAACAGTACGAACGGATAAGAATAGTTTTTCTCCTATTTCTGCACTTGGGATGCCGAGCGCAATTAGATTTAAAATCTCCTGCTCCCGTTTAGTGATTTTAATATGATTTTCTACCTGTGAGCCGCGTGATATAAATTTATTCTGTGCCAAAAGTACGATAGATTTTGAAAAAACCCTCTCTCCCAACACAACCGAATGAAGTGCGGCAATTAGTTCACCGGAAGGAATATCCTTAGTCAGATATCCGTCTGCACCGGCTGAAAGAGCTAATTCAAGATGGCTTGCATCTTCGAAAGCTGTCAAAATAACAACCAGTGTATCTGGTTGGCGAATCTTTATTTCTTTTGTAACTTCAACACCTGTCATCCTTGGCATCATTATATCCAATAGTGCAATTACCGGTTTATGATAAAGTACTAATTCAAGGGCATCTTTTCCGTTATTAGCTTCATCAACTAACTTAATAGTTTTATCTAATGATAATAATCTTCTTATGCCTGCCCTGACAACCTCGTGGTCGTCAGCAAAAACAACTGTTATCGGATTTTCTTCGCTATACAATTTATTAACCTTATTTATTATTAAGAAATAAACAATAACAAATATAATAAAAAAAATAATATCAGATGTAAATATATTAATACTGACATCACAAAAATTAAATTTAAGTGACAAAATTAATTATTTAAAGTCTATAATCTTTATAACAGTGTGGCATTTAACTTTTATAAGTAATAAAATGATATATTATGATAGATAATTCTTAGTATTTTTGCAGTATCAAACAATATCAATAGATATGATGAGTTATATATTTTTCTAATTGAAAACATTTTAAAAAATATTGAGATAATATGTGCGGAATAATCGGCTACATCGGAAATAAAAGAGTTTCCGACATCCTGATAAACGGATTGAAGAGGATGGAATACAGAGGTTATGATTCAGCAGGGCTTTCTATTATTGAAGGCGGCGAGATTCTTACTTTGAAAAAGAAAGGAAAAGTATCGGAACTCGAAAAACTGGTTAATCATGATTTATATGATTCAACTTTAGGTATTGCACATACACGCTGGGCAACCCATGGATACCCGAATGATATTAATGCACACCCGCATTTAGACAGTTCAGGAAATATCAGTATTGTTCACAACGGTATCATTGAGAATTACTCTGTATTGAAGACCAAACTGCTAAGTGACGGATATACTTTTAAATCAGACACTGATACTGAAGTATTAGCTGTATTTATAGGCTCAATTTACGAACGTATCAGGGATATAGAAACTGCTGTCCGACTTGCTTTAAGGGAAGTTGACGGCACATTTGGAATACTTGTATTGTCGAATTACGAACCCGATAAACTTATAGCTGCCAGACGCGGGTCTCCCCTGCTCATTGGTGTCGGTAACGGCGAATATCTTGCTGCATCCGATGCCGCATCTGTGATACAATATACAAAACAGGTAATATATCTTAATGATAATGAGATTTGCACAATTACACGTGACGGATTCAATATCAAGACAATTGAGAATGAGCCTACCGAACCAATTATTGAACAAATAGAATTCGACCTCGAACATATTGAAAAGGGTGGTTTCGACCATTTCATGCTGAAAGAAATTTTCGAACAGCCGGATACAATACATGATGCCTTCAGAGGACGTCTGTTAGTTGATGAAGGAAATGTAAAACTCGGCGGTTTGAGAACTGTTGATGAACAGTTACGAAAAGCAGAAAGAATAATCATTACAGCCTGCGGCACTTCCTGGCACTCGGGTCTGGTAGGTGAATATATGATTGAGGCACTTGCAGGAATCCCTGTTGAAGTTGAATATGCATCTGAATTTAGATACCGCAATCCGATTATCAATCCAAATGACCTCGTTTTTGTTATCAGTCAGAGCGGTGAAACTGCAGACACACTTGCTGCCGTCAAGGAAGCCAAGCAGAAAGGAGCCACAGTATTGGGAATCGTCAACGTCGTAGGCAGTTCAATAGCCCGAGATACTCATTCAGGTGTATATATACATGCAGGTCCCGAAATTGGTGTTGCATCTACAAAGGCTTTTACTTCACAGATAACAGTTTTTAGTTTAATAGCTCTTCTGCTGGGCAGAATGAGAAATTTAAGTAAAGCTGACGGACAGAAAATAGCTACCGAACTTACTTTGATTCCGGATAAAATTAGAGAAATTCTGCTTTTAAAAGACCAAATTCGTGAAATTGCACATCAATATTCAAATGTCAAAAATTTCCTTTATCTTGGAAGAGGTTATAACTTTCCGGTTGCATTAGAAGGCGCATTAAAACTTAAGGAAATTTCATATATTCATGCAGAAGGCTATCCTGCGGCTGAAATGAAACACGGTCCGATTGCTCTGATAGATGACAATATGCCCGTAGTAATAATAGCCACTAAAGATGAGATATACGACAAAGTCTTTTCCAATATTGAAGAAGTTCGTGCCAGAAGAGGAAGAGTTATATCAATTGCAAATATTGGCGATGAAAAGATTGCCGGTGTTTCGGACCATGTAATTTATATTCCGGAGACCTTGCCGATATTAATGCCCCTTCTCTCAGTAATTCCACTTCAATTACTTTCTTATTATATCGCTCTCGAGCTTAAATGCGATATTGATAAACCGAGGAATTTAGCTAAAAGTGTTACAGTTGAATAATATTTAAATTATAATAATAAAGAGATTAGTAAATGAAAGTTTCTGTGATTGGTTTAGGTTATGTAGGATTGCCTTTAGCATGTGCAATCTCAAAGCTTACTATACATGAAGTTGTAGGATTTGATAAAAGTGAAAGTAAAATTTCAATGATTAAAGAGAGAGTCTGCCCGATAGATGATGTTCAGTGCGAAGAAGACCTGAAAACAGTCAGTCTTGAATGTTCTGTTGATGATGATATAATAAGCGGTTCGGATGTATATATAGTATGTGTTCCGACTCCGGTTTTGAATGATTATACTCCCGACCTTACTCCTGTTAAGTCAGCAACAAAAACAATTGCTAAATATCTTAAGCCCGGACAGAGTGTTGTAATCGAATCAACTATTAATCCCGGTGTCTGTGATGAAATAGTTGTTCCCCTTCTTGAGGAACTGACTAATATGAAAGTTGGGATTGATTTTGATGTAGCACATTGCCCCGAGCGTATTAATCCGGGTGACCCGGTTTGGAATGTATATAATATTCCGAGAAACATTGGTTCTACATCCTTGACTGCAACCAAAAGACTTGCTGCATTTTATCGCGGTTTTGTTAATGCCGAAATAAATGAAATGCCTAATCTTAAAACTGCAGAAGCAACAAAAATTATCGAAAATACTTTTAGAGATATTAATATAGCTTTTGTCAATGAACTTGCAAAATCATTTGATGTTTTGGATATTGATTTGATTGCAGTTATTAAAGGTGCATCTAACAAACCTTTCGCTTTTATGCCTCATTTCCCAAGTTGCGGAGTTGGAGGTCACTGTATTCCGGTTGACCCTTATTATCTTATTGAAAGAGCGAAACAAAGCGGATTCGACCATAAGTTTCTAAAACTTGCACGCGAAATCAACAATTCTATGCCTGATTATGCTATTGAAAAACTTGCAGATGCATTAAATTCAATTCAAAAACCTATAAACAATACTCCAATCGGACTTCTTGGATTGTCGTATAAAGCTAATGTCGGAGATATTAGGGAAAGTCCTTCAATTAAACTCAGGAAAATTCTTGAAGACAAAAAAGCTCAGCTTTATGTATTCGACCCATACTTTCCTGAATTAAGCAATATCGGCAATTTAGATGAATTACTGGATAAATGCGATGCAGTTTTAATATCAACCGACCACAAGGAATTTCGCGAGATAACAGGTGAGAAATTAAAGAAACACGGTGTAAAAGTTGTAATTGACGGGAAAAATTGCCTGAATAAATCGGATATTTTATCAAACGATATTTATTACAAGGGTATCGGATATTAAAATTAACGAATAATTATAACAGTATCTTTTAATTTTTTACTGTTTGATAGGGCTCATTTTTTAAGATTTGTATGAAAAGTAACTTTTATTCGTCACTCCGGATTGAAAGAAGTTACTTTTTTTATTATTAAAATCTTATGTTTATAATTTTTCCTAATTGTCAAAATTTGAGAAGAATTAATATAATAAGGGGATTATTTAATAAAATTGCAACAATCATGTGAATCTTTCAAGCCATTAGAATTAAAGGTATTTGAATTTGAAGTTAGGTCATTATTGTGTTGAGAAAGTTCTTTTTATATCGTAATATTCAGAGATTTGTATAAATCTGAATATGCAGTAAAAATAAAATATTTATTAAAAACGATAAAAAAACAGTGACTATTTAAAATAATATTTTGCTGTTAATGAATTGCTTAATACTTTTGTAATTCTGTTTTTTGCGGACGTGGCGGAATTGGCAGACGCGCTAGACTTAGGATCTAGTACCGAGAGGTGTGAGAGTTCGAGTCTCTCCGTCCGTACTTATTTGAAAAAAGATTAAATCTGAAGGATTTGTTTTGGAAAGAGTATTTAAAAATATAACTGATACTGAACAGGAACTTACCGTTACACTTAGCCGTGACGAGGTTGAGCCTATAGTTAGTGCGTCCTATCAGGACATATCAAAGAAAGTTCACCTTGATGGATTCAGACCGGGTAAGGTTCCCATGCATCTGATTAAAAAGATGTACGGAGAATCAATTGAAGCTGAAGAACACAGCAAATTGGCTCAAAAATACATGGATGAAATTTTTAAAGAAGACAATATATTTGCTGTCAGTCAACCTCATCTGCACGAAATAATAAAAAAAGACGGCGGAATTGAATTTTCCCTTCATTATCATTATATTCCTGATTTTGATTTAGCTGATTATAAAAGCATTGTCGTTGATGAGCCGGTACACAAAGTAACCGATACGGAAATTGAACAGCATCTTGAATTCATATCCTACAAGATTGGCAAAATGGAAGATGCTGAAGTTGTTACAGACAAAAATTTTGTCGTTACAGTTTTTGATAAAACCATGCCGATTAAGGATAGCAAATATGAAATTTCCGATTTAGAGAAAGTGAATACGTTTCCTCTGAATCTTCGCAGAAAGCAACTTTTTGCAGAATTAGTCGAACTATTCATGGACAAAAAGGTTGATGATGAAGTTCTGTGGACTCCTCCTCAGAATCCTGACGCGACAACAGAAGAACCTGAACAGAAAATATTTGTCATCAAAAAAATAAAGAAAATCATTCCTAACGATTTTAGTGAAGAAGTTTTAAAGAAAATTTCGCAGGACAAGTTTTCAACTATAGAAGATTACAAAGAAGAAATCGGTTTCAGACTTCAGGAAGTCTGGGATAAAAAATCACTGCAGATTGTTGAGAACAACATCATTGACAAACTTGTCAGTATGCATGATATTAAGCTGCCGGAATTTATAGTCGAAGAACAGGCTTTGAAAATGTTTGATGATTTTAAAGAAAAAAACAAACTGCCTGATTTGGTCTTTGAAGAAACCGGTGCCAAAAATATTTATTTAGAACAATCCGATAAAATTATTAAATGGGATTTGATAAGAGAAAAAATCGTCAAGGCTGAAGACATTCAGGTTGAAGATTTTGATATTGCCGATTACATTGAGAAGAATTTAAAATACCCTGGCGTTGATGCTGAAATATTATTAAATTATGTAAAAGAAAACAAACAGATTATTAATTCAATATTGGTGAAAAAAGTTATGAACTTCTTAATTGACTTTACTACTACTAACGAAGTAGAATTCGCTGAATCCGAACTCGAATTTGATGATGAACTGGATGAAGATTTCGAGGAAGAGGATGATATCTTCGATGCAGACGAAGAATTCATTGATGAAGATGAATTTGATGACGAATTTTTTGAAGATGATGAAAAAGATGATTTTGACGATGACATTGATGATGACGATGACGACGATGAAGATGATGATGAAGATGATGATGAAGATGATTTTGATGAAGACGATAATAAAAAGAAATCCAGAAAATAGTATTAATACTCAAACTTGAAACTTGAAAGCAGCCGGTTAATTAAAACGGCTGCTTTTTTTTAGAATTATTTTGATATGCCTAACCTGATTCTCTTTAATAATCTAGGTATATTGAATCCTAAATTCCGGTTTCGTAGTACAATAATTTAATACCTCTTAGTACCCTTTTTTTCAAAGTTTGGCTGCTACATTCTAAAAATATTCAACGAATTTCGTAAACGTTATAACATAAAACGGCACTTTTTGGTTTGTCATTCTGAGCGATAGCGAAGAATCCAGGCTGTTTTTTAATGAATACATGGACTCTTCGCAGGCTCAGAGTGACGCATTCGGGAGGTTTATTTAAAAAATTTGAGAACGTAACAACCCTGCTTTTTCAAAGGGGGAAAGTAAACTATGCGAGCAGAGGGATTTTAATTTCGTGAATAAGTTTTTTTATGTTAGTCAAGAGTTCTAAATTCGACATATTTGATGTATATTTGTATGTTATTATCAGACAATTATTAATAAGTTATTTAAAATGATAGACGAAAGCAATTTTTATATTTACGGGCGCAACGCCATACTCGAAGCACTCAAAGCCGGCGAGGATATTGAGAAAATTTATTATTCATTTGGTTTGGAAGGAAGACAGATTGACCAGATTATTTTCTTTGCCCGAAAATCCAAAGTGCCTGTTTCACAATACGACAAACATAAATTCAATGCACTTTCTGTAAATTTATTTGGCAGTGATGCCAAAACTCAGGGTGTCATTGCCCAGAAAAGTATTGTTGCCTATACCGATATTGATGAAATGATTGAATCGGCATTAGCGAAAGAGGCAAATCCTGTAATATTGATTCTTGATGAAATCAACGACCCTCAGAACCTGGGAGCCATCGCAAGGACGGCAGAATGTACCGGTGCTGCCGGAATAATACTTCCCGAGCGTAATTCTTCACCTGTCACTCCGGCTGCCGTAAAGGCTTCGGCAGGTGCTTTAAATCACATCCAGGTTTGCAAGACAGTGAATCTGATTCAGGCTGTCAAAAAATTGAAAGACAGCGGGTTTTGGGTGACCGGAACTTCGCTGGCTGCAAGACAATCTTATACTGCAAAAATTTACAACTGCCCGACAGTTGTCGTAATCGGCAATGAAGGCAAGGGAATGAAACCGTCACTTCAGAAACATTGCGATAATTTAGTTAAAATTCCAATTCTCGGTAAAATCGAATCACTGAATGCCTCGGTTAGCTGCGGCGTAATTTTGTATGAAATTCTGAGACAAAAAGAAGAAACGCAAATCAAGTGATTTCGACTCAATAAATAAGTATAACTTTATTTAAAACCTTCCAAAGATTTATAATTTTAGGAAGGTTTTTTTGTTTATGGATTGTAGTGATTTGTTTTTGTCCTCCACCGGCGGAGGTGTCACGGAGAGACGGAGGTGGATTCATTTTTTTTATAACAATATCACAACTGCGAAGCGGGAAACAATTCATCATTCAGAACTCATCATTAGCTTCGCTGGTCTTCGACTTCAGAATTATTTATAAACCAACGTATTGAGTTCGATTTCTTTTCTGCGGAGTTCGAGAAACCGCTGTTTGTGGAGGATGTTATCCTCATCTTCTTTCATAAGCTGCTGAACTTCCCTTATGCTTTGCTTTACGTGACGAAGTTTTAATCTGATATTGGCATCTTTAATTACTGTAGGGTATTCATATTTCGGTTCATCGGCATGGTATTTTTTATGCCAGTTCTCACTTTGAGATTCGCCTGCAATTGCAATATCAGCAATCAGACTTTTAATATTCTTACTTAATCCTTCATCTCCCATAATCGAATTAAGTATGTCATCCTTATCGGAATGTGACTGTATTAATCCAAACAATGTCCGTGAAGAATCAGTAAAAAATGTTTCATGACCAACATCGAATCTCTCAATCAAATCGGTAAATTCTTCAAGACCTTTGAGTGCATATTTAAGCAGAATTTTTTCTTCAAGTAAAATTTGTTCGGAATTTACAATCAGGTCTTCATAATTGAGATTTGTCTGGGTTGAATCTGTGTTTAAAAAATCAGAGGCGACCCTGATATCATTGTCATAATCATTGTCATTGCGAACGATATCATTTATAAACTGTCCGCGGTATTTATAAACCTGTCTTAATTGTGATTCGGATAAATCAAGCAGCCCGGCAAGTTTGCGGATATAGAAATCATGCTGCATTGTATCGGGAATAGAAACTATAGTTTTGACTGTATTACGTACAAACTCCGAGAGTGCCGGAGCGGAATCAAGTTCGTTATTTCGTTTTGCAAGTTTATATTTGAAATCGAGGAATGATTCTGCATCCCGGATTAAATACTCCATCTGGATGTTACCGTTATTCTTTATTACGGAATCGGGGTCTTCCCCATCCGGCAGCCGGACAACCGAAACCTCAAATCCTGCTGTCAAAGCCATTTCAGACCCGCGGACTGCTGCATGTAAACCTGCCTGGTCTCCATCGTAACAAAAACAAATACTTTTGGTAAATCTTTTGAGAAGTGTAAGCTGTTCGTTTGTGAGAGAAGTTCCGCTTGAAGCGACACAGTTTTCGAAACCTGCCCTGTATAAAGTAAGATAATCTGCATAACCTTCGACCATCAAAGCAAATTTTTTATCACGCAGAGCATTTTTTGATTCATAAATACCGTAAAGTATTTTACTTTTATCATAAATCATTGACTGTGGAGAATTGATATATTTCGCCTGAGTCTTATCATCAATCATCAATCTTGCACCAAATCCGACAACCCGACCCATAAAGTCCCGGATTGTAAACATTGCCCTTCCGCGAAAACGGTCGTAAAGTTTCCCCTGGTCACCCCTCATAACCAAACCGCAGTCAATAATCAATTCTTCGTCAAATCCGTGTTTAATCAGACGTTTGGTAAGCTGGTCCCAATCATTGGGAGCATAACCGAGCAGAAAGTTATCAATAATTTCGTCGTTGAATTCCCGCTTATGGAAGTATTGCAAGGCTGCAGAACCTTCCTTTCTTCTTAGAAGTTTGCCGTAAAAATCCGCTGCTTCTTTCATAGCCTCATAAGCGGCGTCATTACGGCTTCGTTTACTGTCACTTTCATCACTTGTGCGGGGAATGATAATTCCATACTTTGAAGCAATTGAGTGTACGGCTTCATAAAAATTCAGTCCCTGATGTTCGGTCAAAAATGTAAATACATTTCCTGCTTTCCCACAGCCGAAACATTTATAAATACCTTTGTCCGGCGATACAGTAAATGATGCAGTTTTTTCTTTATGAAAAGGACAGCTTCCAAGATAGTTCTGTCCCCTTTTTTTTAAATTAACAAATTCTCCGATTACATCAACTATATCGGCACTTTCTCTGACTTTGTCAATTATATCCTGTGGAATTTTCAATTTAGGTGATTCTCAAAAATTCTAACAATTGAGTTATCGCTGCATTCATCAAGCATTAAACTGATAGATTTGCCGTTGACGGGATTAATCATCTCCCCTGCTATTTCGTTCGATGGCATCAGAACAAACTTTCGCTCATGTAATCTTGGATGCGGCAATATCAAATGTCTTAAATTCAAAACACAGTCACCATAAATAATAATATCAATATCCAGTTCTCTTTCATGCCATCTCTTCCGAACAACTCTACCGCACAGATATTCCAGACTTTTTGCAAAATAAATCAAAAGGTTTGGCGGCAATTTAGTTGTTCCTCTCAAACAGGCATTAATAAAGTAGGGCTGGTCAGAAAATCCAACCGGCTCGGACTCATAAAAAGATGATAACCGGCAATTGTTTATTAATCCTGTCTGATTAATCAATTTATATGCACTATCTATAAATCCTTTTCTGTCACCAAGATTTGAACCCAGAGAAAGTAATATATCAATATTATCAGATTGCAAGGCAAACATAATTATTCGTCAATTCGGGACATGGATTGTTCAGCTTCGACATAAGCAATAACACGTTTTATCGGAACGGCATGTTTTCGAACCCTGACAGTAGCCATTTCGAGATTATCAAATTTATCCATAATCATATTTAATATCTCGGAACATATTGTTTCGACAAGGTTGTAGCTCTCAGCACCGTTAATCACTTCAGATACACAAAACAGAGCTTCTTCATAGTTGACAGAGTCTTTGACATCATCCTTCAATACAGCGTTTGTAGCATCATAGAAAAGGTCGAGGTCAATCTCGTATTTACCACCGAGATTTTTTTCTTCTGTCCTAACGCCATGATAAGCGTAATATTCAGCATTTACAATGCTTAGTCTTGTTAAACCGGATTCCAGCATAAAATTTTTCCTTATTCTTTATGTAATAATTCAGATGTCAAAAGAACAAAATATATTTGAATTGTGCAACGTTTAGTTTAATTATTAACTTCAATTTAGATTTTGAGATTAACTTTTAAATTCAAAATATTTTTTATAACCGTACAAAAAAACCTGCACTTTTATGAGTACAGGTTTTGATTATAATCATACGGTTAGAGATAATTTAAAAAATTAATATTGCATCGCCATAGGCATAAAATCTGTAATCATTTTTCATAGCCTTTTTGTAAGCTTTCATTAAATTTTCATGTCCGCCGAATGTTGAAGACATCAACATAGAAGGAGATGCAGGCGGTTGAAAATTAGTCAGAAATCTTGTAGCAATTTTAAATTCGTATGGCGGATAAATGAATTTATCTGTCCAGCCGCGATTTGGTTTAACGGCACCGGTTGTCAGAACTGAAGATTCTAAAGCCCTAACCACACTGGCACCAACAGCAAAAACATTCTTTTTTGATTTTAAAGACTTATTGATTGTTTCGGCAGTTTCTCTTGTAATCTCAAAATACTCCGAATACATTCTGTGTTTAGTTAAATCTTCAACTTCAATTCTCTCAAAAACACCCTGACCTATATTCAGGACTATTTTTACGATTTTAACACCTTTACTCAGTAATTTTTCAAGGAGTTCTTCAGTAAAATGTAATCCTGCTGAGGGCGGTGCAATAGAAGACAAAAAATTTGGATTTGAAAAAACTGTCTGATAAGTCTCTTTATCCAAATCATTTGGTTCACGCTTGATGTATTCAGGTAAAGGCATTTCACCGATACGTTCAATAACGTTGAAAAGATTACCGTCATAACTGAATCTGACAGTTCTGCCGCGTGATGTAGTATTATCAATCACTTCACAATAAAATTTATTATTATCGAAATAAATCTTATTGCCGATTCTGACTTTACGTGCAGGCTCAACAAGAACATCCCAAATTCTATCCTCGGCTTTCAGCTCTCTAAGCAGCATAACCTCAATTTTTGCATTCGTTTTTTCCTTTTTGCCGAATAGCCTTGCAGGAAAAACTTTTGTTTCATTCAGAACCAAAACATCACCGCGATGAAAAAGGTCAATTATGTCCGCGAATATCATTTCGTTAGTTTCGCCATTCTCCTTGTTCATAACCATTAATTTGGCTGAATCTCTAGGGTCGGCAGGGAATTTGGCTACGCAATTCTTTGTAGGCGTATATTTGAATTCCGATAATTTCATTTAAGTATGTCCTTAATAAAAAAGTTTAATTTCAATATTTAATTTGTTGCTTTAATCATAAGTTCCGACATTCTGTTGACAAAGTCAATCGGATTAGTTAAATTTCCGTCAATAAGCATAGCACCTTCGTAAATCTGATTGACACACTTGGTTACCAAATCAGGTTCATTTTTTCCGTCAAGTAGTTTCGATAAATTCATAATGAGAGGATGAGCAGTATTTATCTCCAAAATGCGTTTAGCAGCAGTATAATCCTTATCCATCATTCTCATAACTCTTTCCATCTGCGGGTCAATATCGGATTTACCTGTTACAACTGATGCAGGTGAATCAACTAAACGTTTGGAAACCATAACATCTTCGACCTTATCGCCGAGGATACTCTTAAATTCATTAATCAGTTTATCAGTTTCATCGGTTCCCAAAGCAGTTTTATTATCTGTATCCTCTTTGCTTTCTAATTCAGCTCTTTCTATTGATACGATTTTTTTGCTGTCATATTCATAAAGAAACGGCATAATAAATAAATCAACCGGGTCGGTAAAATAAAGCACTTCGATACCGTTCTTTTTGAAATACTCAAGATTTGGATTATTTTCAACCTGTTCGCGTGAATTTCCGGTTGCGAAGTATATTTCCTTTTGTTCTGCCTTCATTGATGCTGTATATGCATTGAGTGACCTGAGTTCGCCTGCAGACATTGTTGAAGATTCAAATCTTAACAGCTCGATAATTTTATCTTTATTCATAAAATCGGAGTTGAGACCGGTTTTAAAAAGTGCACCGAACTGAATAAAAAACGTATTATATTTTTCTAAATCCTTATCTGCCCATTCTTCAAGAAGTGAAAGCATACGGGAAGTTATGACATTTCTGATTTTTGTCATAACAGGGCTGTTCTGGGTTACTTCACGTGAAACATTTAGCGGTAAATCCTCAGTATCAACAACACCCCGCAAAAATCTTAAATATTCAGGTATTAAATCAATTGCATTATCCTGAATAAAGATTTTATTTGAATATAGCTGAACTGATTTCTCCTGAAAATCCCGGAATAATGTCGGCGATGCGACCGAAGGAATAAATAAAAGCGCTTTAAAGTTAATATTTCCTTCAATATTCAGATGTAAATGACCGAGTGGTTCCTGGTAATCATTACTTACAAATTTATAAAATTCATTAAGTTCTTCATCATTAATATCTTCTTTTTTCTTATGCCACAGTGCTTCAACTTTGTTAGCCCTTTCATTATTTATATAAATCGGGAATTCAACAAAATTTGAATACTTGGTCAGAACACTTTTAATTCGGTATTCATCTGCAAATTCAGAATATTCATCTTTAAGTTTGAATGATATTTTAGTTCCGCGTGTATCTTTATCAATTTCTTCAATAGTATAAGAAGCTTCCCCGCTTGAAGTCCATCTGTAAGATTTAGAAAAAGGTTCTGCCGAGCGTGTCTCGACAATAACTTCATCCGTAACCATAAATACAGAATAAAATCCTACACCAAATTGACCGATTAAATTTGCATCTACCGGTTTACCGGAATCTTTTGATGCTTTTAAGAAATTCAATGTACCCGAACTGGCAACAACTCCTAACTGTTCAATCAAGTCATCGCGGGTCATACCAACACCGGTATCTTCAATTGAGAAACTTTTTTGTTCTTTGTTAATCATTATATTTATCCGTAGCTCAGCATCAGGACTGATGATATCGCCATCCGTCAATTTTTTGATTCTGACTTTGTTAAGTGCATCAGATGAGTTAGAAACAAGTTCTCTTAGAAAGACTTCGGGGTGTGTATATAATGAGTGAATTATTAAATGTAGAAGTTGTTTCATTTCTGCTTTAAATTCAAATTCTTGCTGTTTCGCAGAAACTTCATTGCTCATACTTTTATCTCCGTAAATTGATTGTAGTAAAAAAAAAACAAGTATAAAATTCGATAAATTACATAGACGTAACGCTATTAAATGTATTGATATTTGATTTTTCAATATTATTAGTGATGATGTTTTTAGAATTTCAATTTGTTAATGAGGTATTAAATATCAGGGAAGGTTTTGACATAAATTATTAATTATGTTAACATAAATTCAACTAATAATTATTACAAAAAAACTTTTTTTAATTTTCATTTCTCAGATTTTAACAACTCATTTATTGAAATACCATCTATTAAAACATCCTTAAGTACAGCTTCGCCGTTTTTGACATACACGGACGCGTATGTGACCTTAGAAGAATCTTGAATGGATTGCCGGTACTTTAGTTCTGCCCTTTGAGCTTTTGATTCTTTCATATAAAATCTGTCAAAAGGATATGCAATAACTAATGAATCCGATTCATCCGTTGAGAAACCATAACTTATTTTGATTGTTACAAAGTCAATATCTTCCGTTGGTTTAATCTTAGTGACAGACTTAATTTTTGCGTTACCTTTTTCATCTGTAGTTAAGATAATATATGATTTTTCACCGTTAACCCAAGTTTTTTTGTCATTAACACCAACTGTATTTTCTTGAAAGCTTAAGGAAATATATTTACCTCTAAATGGATCGCTCGGGTCAACCGGTGCTGCTATGAATTTGAACTCCTTACCTGTTTTCAGGACATCTTCTCTATCTAATATCATTTTTGCAGGAACAAATAGCTGAGCTATTGCAACAATTATAAAAATGGATAAAAGTAATTTTTTATTTTTCATTTGTTCCTCTCCTCTTAATCGTCACATAATTTGCGATAAAAAATCCAAGACCTACTAAAATAAACAGAATACCTCTCATTACAAAACTCAGATCGGTATCAAAAAATCTACACACCACTAAAGCAGTAATAATTAACAATCCATAATTTAAAATTCCGAGATTGTCAAGATTAGAACCATTCCAGATTGTATATAAACCAATTATAAATACAAAAATGTTAATTAGTATAACTGCATAAGGTGTGAACAACCCTATTAGAAAAGTAAAAAGGAAGAGAATAAAAATTATAGAAATTGGTTGGATTTCTTTTAACAACTTATTTCGCTGTTGGAATATTAAAAGTCCGGCAGCAATGAAGGTCAATAAAAAAGCAGTAATAAATTCAGCCGATGAAATTAACTCTAATGTATCTATATGAATTTTTCTTAATGACTCCCAGAAAAAATCGAAACTAAGTACGAGAAGAAGTACAATCGTACCACGCTCACCTAATATCCGGTAAGAATTTACAAACGGTCTTTGTTTAATAAATATTTCTGAGTTTCCTATTAAATAAAATAAACCTAACAGGCTGAAATAAGCAATATACATAATTTCACTGTGCTTATCTGCTATTGTGCCAAGTGTAATTATAAGTGAAAGAGGTATTATCCAGTTATGGAAAAACAAAAAATTACTTTCAATATTATTCTTATACAGGATATAGTAATGAGGTAAAACCAATAGAAAAAGTATCCAATAGAGGTAAGATTCCTGAGAAGGATACGACCAATAATTTGTTTGACAAGCGTAAAAAGTTATACCAATAATGTATAGTATTGATGCAATGGATGAATTCATTAGATAAATCAAAGGAAGACACAATATCATCCATATAAGAAAAAAATTGCCATGATTGCTCGGAATATTATAAATCTGGCTTATTAGTGAAATTGATGAACCAACTGCAAAAAACAAAAATGCAGTTCCACCCTCCCGCCAGGAATCGCTTTCTTTTAATTTTAATATTACATAACCGCAAATCGCCTGTCCGACTATCATTGGTAAAAATGCGAAAATAGTTTTTGTTGATGTAGAAAGTTCATCCCAGTTATGTGCTAAAATCAGGATAATCCCAAGCCCGACTAAAATTGCTCCCAGAATCGAAAATACGATTAAGAGTCTGCCTTTCGATTGATTTAATCCTTTATTTAAATAATAATTCAGGATTTTATCAGCAGAATCCTGAGTTATGATTTCAGCTTGAATAAGTTCATTAATGTCATTTTGAATACTCATTGAGTTTTAATTTTCCTTTATATGAATTTATTTATAAAAGAACATAGTAATAATAATATACAAAATTAACAATTCTTGGTTTACCGGCAAATTTATTTTTTTCATTCTAATCAACAGTATATTTCAATGATGTTATAGGTAATGATAAGCAACATTTTTGAATTATATGATAAACAAAAAGTTCTTTATGTAAATAAATCACAAATAACAGACATAAGTCATTGATAAATAATAATAATAACACCCATCTAATTTTCTTATTTGAATCAGGGAAATTTCTTTTATGTTGATATATTTGTGTTTTTAATATATTTTCATTCTTTCATTCAAATACCATTTCACTTTCTGCAAATTTAATGACATCAGGGTCTGTTTTGATAACATTTCTGTTTATTTTCGATTTTAATACCAATCCTTCAATACTCGTACAGCGGCTTAATGCTACATATACCTGACCGGGAGAGAAAGAATTCTTTATATCGGCAATTACATTTTCGAGCGTTAAACCCTGGCTTTTGTGAACAGTTATCGCCCAAGCCAATCTGACGGGAAACTGTCTGAATGTACCGATAACTTCCTGTTCTACCTTCTTTTCGGATTCATTCCAGGCATAAACAATATTTTCCCACGTGAATTTGCTGACATCAATCTCTGATTTATCAGGAAATTCTACTGTAATTTTTGACCTTCGTAACTTCTTGATTTTACCAATCTTGCCGTTATAATATTTTTTTTCTGTATCATTTTTGATAAACATTATCTGAGCGCCAACTTTTAGATTTAATTTCTTATCAGTCGGCATCATCATATCAGGAAATGTACCTGAAACCTTAGCTTCAAAAGATTTTAATTCGGATTCTAAATTATTCAGTTTAATAGAGTTTGTATCTTCAGCCATTTGATTATGAGTAGCAAGTGTAATATAACTGTGATTTTCATTTTTAATTTCAGATGGAATGAATCTGCTGTTAAGAAGCTCCATATCCTGCTCAGTAACCTTATTTACTCTGATATTGTTCAGTAAGCTTATAAATTCCGAATCGCTCTGACGATAGATTTTCTTGAGTTCGATATAAACAGGTTTATTTTCATGAATCACTTTTGAACTGAAAAAGAACGGCGTTTCATAAAAATTCCGTAATATGCTCCACTGGTCATTTCCGGCAATTGGCGGTAACTGGAAAACATCCCCAATCAAGAGTACCTGCACTCCGCCAAAAGGTTCGGATAATCTATCACGGAAAACGCGGAGAATTCTGTCAACCAAATCCAGCAAATCACATCTAACCATAGAAATCTCATCAATTATGAGAAGTTCCATTTCCATAATCAAATCAATTTTTTCGTGGCGGTAACGAAAATAATCATAAATTGTACGTTTATCTGAAGAATCCGGGTCTGGAGTAGTCCTAAGTCGAGCGTCATCCGGTACAAAAAAGCCGGGTGCAATTTTGAAAAATGAATGAATTGTCTGACCGCCCGCATTTAGTGCTGCAACTCCCGTTGGTGCAAGTACAACTGTATTTTTGAGAGCTGTTTGTTTAATAAATTTCAGGAAAGTGGTTTTTCCGGTACCTGCTTTTCCTGTAAGATAAATCAATTTATTCGTATTATTTACAAAATCAGCAGCCTGATTAAATTCTACATTATTTCTATCTAATTTGAAGTCAGCGGTAAACTCAGTCATAATATCCATATTTTTTCAATTGTTAATATACAAAAGTAATGAATAATAAAATGTGAAGTGTTTATAATTTCAAAAAATTCTCTTAGATTAATTTTCTTCCACAACAAAAACAAAAGCACAACCTAAACGATTGTTCTTTAATGATTTACGTATAAATCCAAGTGATCCCAAGGGGATTCGAACCCCTACTGCCAGCGTGAAAGGCTGGTGACCTAACCGTTAGTCGATGGGACCTGACTAAACTAAAGGATTACAAAAGTAAGTATATTTTTTGAGATGTGCAAATTCTTTTTTAAAATTGTTTTAAAACACGTACATCATTGTCATATAAATAACGGATGTCGTCAATTCCAGTCCGAAGCATTGTGATTCTTTCTATACCAAATCCGAATGCATAACCGCTGTATTCTTCAGGGTCTATACCGCAGGCTGTGAGCACATTAGGATGAACCATACCGCACCCGGCAATTTCAAGCCATCCTGAATATTTACAAACCCTGCAGCCCTTCCCGCTGCAAAGATAACAGGTAATATCTACTTCAGCGCTCGGTTCTGTGAATGGAAAGTATGACGGGCGGAAACGGAATTTTAAATCTTCTCCGTACATACGTTTTGCAAAAGCTATCATAGTTGCTTTCAGTTCTGCAAAAGTTACATTTTTATCAATATAAATTCCGTCAATCTGGTGAAACTCAGCAAGGGCGCGGGCACTTATTGCTTCATTTCGGTAAACACGTCCAGGCATTATAGACCTAATGGGAGGTTTTTGGGACTGCATTATCCTAACCTGAACCGGAGTTGTATGTGTTCTCAGGAGAAGTTCTGCATCCGATTCTATAAAAAATGTATCCTGCATATCACGTGCGGGATGGTTGGGTGCGAAATTCAAAGCGTCAAAATTATGAAAACCGTCTTCTATATCCGGTCCTTCGGCAACTGTAAAACCCATACTGTCGAAAATTTTAACAAAATCTTCTATAGTTTTGAGTACAGGATGAAATGAACCCTTGAATCCACGTCTGCCCGGCAGCGACAGGTCAATATCCGGAGCCGATTCTTTGGCAGATTCAAATTCTTCTTTCAGACGTTTGTATTCAACTTCAGTAAATTTGCTTAGAATATTTAACTCTTTGCCAATCAAAGGTTTTTCTGTGTTAGGCAGTTCTTTCAGTTTATCAAAAAGATTTTGCAGTAGTCCTTTTTTGACAAGAAATTCAAGACGGAACGATTCGAGCGATTCTAAATTATTAACTGCCGCAAGTGCGGTTTCAATTTTACTTCTAACGGATTTAATTTCTTCAAGCATTTATTTCAACTTTGAAAATTTAGTAAATTTAAATATAAGCAATTTATTTATAATTCCTTGGGGGAAAATTTAATATACAACAGCATTTTAAAATGTTTGAAAATTTATATTTAAATAGCTATTTTTGAAACTATGTCAAATTTTTATTAAAGCAAAAATTTTAAATTTAAAAAGCGACTTTCCCAACAGTAAAATTACGAATCATTTTTTCAATTAATTCTTTATAACTCACACCAGATTGATTACTTTTACTTATAAGCAGGTTAAATACATCTTTATCAATTTCAATTTTTACAGAATTTGAATTTTCATTATTCTTTAAAAAGAAATTTCGAAGATTATTTTTTCGATCTTCGATATTGCCAATACTTTGCCATTCGCCATTCTCAATTGATTCGAGCAATTCAATTTCTTCATTTTCAAGGTTTAAGTCACTCCAGTCTTTATTAGTGCTTTTCATTTGTCAATTCTCCGAAATACAACTTAGTAAATTTCCTACTTGGATATATAGTTTTCAAAAATATTGCATCAATTGTTTCTACATAAGGAACCAAATATATATAAGTATCAACTTCAATGACGAAAATTCTCTGATTTGAGTATTTTATACTATTTGGATGAAAAATATCATCAATAATATCACCATTGGATATTTTATCAGCAATTATCTCAAATCCGATATTTCGCTCTTTTTTAAGTAAATTATTTTTTTCTTCATTCCAATTAATACTTTTTTTCATTACCATATTGAATCTTAAATTCTAAAAAATAAACTTATTTCTTGACAAAAAAATCGATAATATGTTTTTAAATTTAAATATCCATTTTTTCAACAATACAAAGAAATGCTTCATATCCTTTCTCAAACTTATCACGTTTTGTAGTTCCAACCTTTCCGTATTGTTCTTCAATAAATTTGTCAAGGGTTTTTATATTATGTCTCATATATTATTTCTCCCCAAACACAGCCAAATTCAAAGCAAAATCTATATCATTGGCATCAAGTGCGGCTTTAATACATTTCTCTAAAGTTGTTGTATTCATTTCTCCTGAAATTTTCAAATTATTTATTAAATCCAATTCATAAATTGTATGTTCATTTTTTGAAGTTAACGATTCGAAATATTTTTCAACTTCTTTTATTGAAGGTAATTTGTCAGTCAATGCCATTTTTGCCAAGTCGTTTGCGGTTAGAATTTCGGATTTCCTAAGATATTCGGGTAGTGCATAATATCCGATAGCTTTATCGTGAGAGGGTTTCGGCAGGTTATACATAGAATTTTGGTCTGCTCTTGTGTACCAGTTTCCGCCATTACGTCCTGTATGATTAATTTTGAAAGGGTCAATTGCATTATTTGTAATTACAGACTCATCAATATGAAACAACACGACTTCACATATCGCCAGATTTCCTGAACCGTTCGAGCCGCCAAGCTCTATCATCTGGAGAAGTTTACACTCCATTGCAAAAGGCGATTCATTTACCCTGTACGGTTTAACAAATTGCGATTCAACAGGTGTAAAACCGCTCATATAAAATTCATCCGTCTCGGGTGGGAACTCACTAGATGTCAAATTAATCTGATGAACGATATCCATTATAACCGCGTGAATTACACATTCTTTGGTATCAATCAGATTATTATATGTGTCTTTCAGAGTATTGTCTCTCCCCCTTCTCGACGGTGAGAATGCAACAACGGGCGGATTCGAGCCGAAAGCATTGAAAAATGAAAAAGGCGATAAATTTCTGATTCCGTCTGTACTTAAAGTAGAAACAAGTGCTATCGGACGCGGTGCTACACCGCCTGTAAGCCACTTTTGAACTTCATTTTGACTAACTTCTTTAGGATTAATTGTGAGCATTATATTGCCTTCTTTTTCTCTAAAATTGATACGTTATTGTTTGAGAGAATCATCTTATTTTTTAATGAGCCGAGCATTTCGACCCGAAGTTCGATTTCATCGCCGTTTTGCAGCCAAACAGGTGTGAAGCTCTCCCCTCTTTCTTTTGCTTCCCGTGCCCAGGTACCGTTTAGCTCAAGATAACAGCCTGTACCAACTGTTCCGGAGCCGATTACATCACCAATTTTGAGCTCAACTCCATACGATGCACGCTCGATTATTTCGGCAAATGTCCAGTTCATATCTTTGGTATTACCCTGCGAAACAAGTTTACCGTTATGATAGGCAGACATTTTCAAATCATACTTATTGCCATAAGGAGTTTCAATTTTATAATCTTCAAGTTCGTCGGGAGTGAGCAAATATGGTCCCAGAGTTGTAGCAAAATCTTTACCTTTTGCAGGACCGAGATTCAGCAGCATTTCTTCCATTTGCAGTGTTCGTGCAGATAAATCGTTCATAATTGTAAATCCTGCAATATACGAATCGGCTTTCTGAGAACTTATATTTTTACCGTTTTTGCCAATAATCACAGCCCATTCCAGTTCAAAATCCAACTTTTGGAAATGGTCTTTTTCGAGAATTATATCTCCTTCCCCAAAGACCGCATTGTGATTTGTAAAGTAAAAAATCGGATATGAATCAAATTCCGCAATCATATCAACACCGCGGTTACGGCGGGCTGATGCTACGTGCTGACGAAAAGCATATCCGTCGCGCATAGATGGCGGTTGAAGAACAGGAGAAGCAAGTTTGAGATATTTCTCGGGATTTACATTTCCTGACCTCAATATTTTTGTTTCAACTTCGCGGGCAATATCCATATATTTCTTACCTCCTTCGATGAATTCCAGCATTTCTGAAGGCAATTTATGACCGATAGCAAAAGCCGATTTCTGCAAATCGAAAACTGAATCATTTATAATAATTCCGAGCGAATAACTGAAGTCTTTCTTCTGATAAGTTGCTAATTTCATTGTTTCTTTTAGTAATCTATGTAAATTTAATTTACATTTAACGGATAAAATATAAAAATAATTGCAAAATCAAATTAATTTGCAATAAATGCACTATTTTTGAAAAAATATGACATTTTCAAAAGACGTTTTTGGGTTTGATGTGTTATTATAAAAGTAGAGCGTTACAAATTTTAAAAAAGTTTTTAATTTTTCGGAGATTGAAATGAAGAGCTTAATGATTCTGTTTTTTGTATTTTTTACTGTACAAGTAGTTCATACTGATTGGCAAATTTTTCCTAATCATCAGGAAATAAAAGTTGATTTTAAAGTTCAGCAAATTAGAAAAGTAGATAATCAAAAATTTCAATTATTAACTTATGATAAAAACAAGTTTCAAATAGTTGATTTTGATGCATTAAGTGGAAAATCAACATATATTATTACTTACGAACACAATTTGAATCTTGATATTATTGCTTCATATTTTGATGACGAAAGAATAATTTTGATTGAAAGACATGATATTAATAAACCTGCAAAACTACTAATTTATAGTCTTAAAGAGCAGATGTTTTCTGACAGTATCATAGTAACAAAGTCCCCAACAGGATGTCCGCATATTCATGGGATGAATTCGGGCGAAATTCAATATAATAAAAAATATGAAACTGTAGTGTTTACTTATGGCAATTTTGCTGTTGAACATTGTGGTAAAATTTGGTGGGATGTCGTGTTTGGTAATTGGGGTATTGCTGAACTTGTAAACAATCGAATTGTTACCTCTAAAATTGGTGATTCTTCCTATACGGATTTAGTATTAGCCGATAATAATATCTACCTTCAAAATGATTATAGTGCTGAAGTAGGTAGATATAACTTTATTGATAAAAAGTTTCAAAAATACAATAATGATAAGCATAGAAAAATAGGTGAATTTTCGTATTACAGAAAAGGGGACTTTACTTTAGTAAATCCAAATAAATTGGTTTATGGTATGCAAAAGTCCTTTGTAGAAATAGATACTGATTTAAAGGAAAAAAAGACTATTGGTTTAATTAATACCGATGTAATATCAATAATAAATTACAACTTTTCTGATAGAGGTTTGATATTAGGTACTAATAAAAAAATCTACTTTGCAAATCTCAATTCAATTTCACTTATAGATTCTATTTCATTTGATAATTATTTTAAAATTTTATCTTCTGAATATTTGAATAATGGCAACGATATACTATTAGGATGCTCTGATTCGACAATTAAACTTATAAATATTAGTAATCATTATAAATATGATGCAAACTTTACCGCAACAGATACATTGATTTATGTAAATCAAAAGATAACGTTTTTCAAGAATGTTCCTGAAGAAAATGGTGAATATATTTGGGACTTGGGTTATGGTATTACTTCAAATGAAAAGTCACCTGAAGTTGCATATCCAAAATCCGGATATTACAATGTTAAATTGATTTATCAAATTGATGGTAAAAGTTACGATACTGAAAAAAATCAATATATACATGTGGTTGACGAACATATACCCGACTTTACAAGCGATGTTACACGGGGTACTGCTCCACTAACTGTTAAATTTAAAAATCTTACAAAGGGAGAAAATTTAACTTATAAATGGTTTTTGGGAGACGGTAATGTTAGTACCGAAAAAGACCCTGTTCATATTTATGATTCGGTTAAATCATACAATGTGAAGTTACAGACAAAGGATTTATTAACAAGCAAAATTGAAACAAAATACTTTTATATCAATACTGATTCAACTGAAATTGAACCCGTAAAATTCAAAAATTTAGTAAAAATTCCACTTGAATGCCCTTACGAGGATTTTTCGACAGTACCACAGAAAGCTTATGAACTAAGGCCTGGTGAAGATCATATCATCCAGTTACTTTATTGTAGCTTTACTAATGGTGGATTACATTATCAAGACAATAATATTCAAAAGATTATATTAAAAAATAATGAGTTTGTGGGTTTCAAATATTTCTATAATGACTGGCTGGATTTGCAAGGAATTATTCCGCTTGGGAATTATTTAGCTGCAAATAATTTTTACCCTGATTCTTGTCTTGATGATATGGGAGTCTATAACCAGAGGTTATTAATGACCAAATATGACCAAAGCTTCAAAAATTACAATTCTTATTATTATCCTTTTAGCTCGAATTTTGGAGTTAGTTCAAACTCCTTGGGGAATACTTTTAATTCCAAAGATATACTAATACACAATTTCAACTTACAGCCTTTTGATACTAATAAAACAGTAATTCAGTTTTTCACAAAGAAAGATACAATTGTTAATAACAAATTTGATATAAGTTTCAATATGATTGAAAGCAAAACTTGTGATGGTAATCTTTCAATTTTTCAGGAGAATACCAATGAATTATATTCCACTGTAAAAACTTACAACGGCGTTGAAAATAATGATATTGAAGTTGTTCTCTTTAATAAAAGCGGCGAAATTCACAAAACAACAAAGAATATATCGAAATTTAACTCATTGTTTATTCTTGACTATAAAAGAATAAACAATGATATGTATATTGCTGTTGGTATTACAGGTACAGATTTTGATAAAGGTCGGGCTTATATTGCTAAATTCAATGGTAAAGGCGAACTTATTTATGAACAAGAAATTGGTGATATTAATTATTCATTTTATAAAATTCTGCCTCTTAGCTCTTATGAATTTGCAGTTTTAAATACAACAAGCTCAAAGAACAAAGGATTTTATATTTTTAATTCCGATATGAAACGAATTAAAGATTATAGATTTTCTGATACAACATTCACTTTGTCTGATATTTATAAAACAAGTGAGAATAAATTAAAAGTGTTGGGTAAAACTTCTCAGAATTCAATTTTGGATTTTGCTGTTCCTAGTATACCTAATATTTCATTAGACAATTTACAGTACGAAATAGAAAAATTTACAGTATTAATGGAGATTGAAAACGACATTCCATTAAGTATCATTGAGAAAAATGAAAATATTAAAATGGAGAATAAAACCACAATTCTCATCTCCCCCAACCCAGCTACCGACTATATTACAATTTCAACAAGCAACAAAGGGTTTCAGTCCTTTGCTACAAGTGATAATGTTCAAATATTTGATATGCTGGGAATTGAGGTTATATCTGAATCAATTCATCCGATGACTTCGAGTCATCGGATGAATGTAGAGAAGTTGCCTCCAGGTGTCTATTTAATCAGAATCGGAGATAAAGTCGAGAAATTTGTAAAGATGTGAATTAAATAATATATATTCCATTTTGTCATTAAAATAGATTATTTTTGAATCGTATTAAAATTATAAGTATTAATCTATATAGATGTTATGCAAAAATTAAAAAAAGCTTTTTTTGAGGGGATAAAATGAAATCAATACTACTGGTTATGTTTCTGGCACTGGTTTTGAACCCTGCTGCAAAAGCAGAGAATCTATTGAAAACAGTAGAATTTCATTATAAAGTCCGTACAATTAATATAGATGAAAATTTAGAATTTAACGGAATTATTCCTTTCAGCAAAATTAATCACTTTGAAATGATTTCCGGCAATGAATGGTCAGATATTCAACCGGTGGGTTTGATTCAAAATGTATCAGACAAAGTTTTGACATTTAAAACAAAATTCGAAATATTTAATTTAGATTCTAACAGGATTGTTTATAGAAGGAATGGACCGGTGAGCAAAGTTTGTCTGTCACTTGATGATGAACATGCTAAAGACTGCACTGGAGACCCGAATATCAGGGTTCGGTACTGCGAAGCCCAGAAGAATGGAAATGACTATGTGGTAAACTATCTGCCATTCCCCGGTGAAAATAATTTAACGGGAATTCCCCCCGGAGGTTTTGTTGAAGTTCAGTATCCGCCATTTCAATCAAACGAATTTTTGCCTGCTCATACAGGTAATTGCAAAGTTTCACTAATTATTGTACCGGTTGAACCTGAAACTGAATTACCAATTGGGGAGACAGATTTTACAGAAGATACTCTCTCTGCTGAGTTATTCTTGCGTCCCAAACTATGCTCAGAGCTTTATTATCCAAATTCAGGAGATACAATTACACCCGGAAAAAATTATTTTTTAGGACTGGGTAAAGATGAATCACTTAAAAAATATATTCTTGAATATAGCAAAACTGAAGATTTCTCGGTAATTGCAAAAACTGTCAACAGGATTTCGGCAACTAATCTGATTTTGGACGAATTTTCACATTATTTCTGGCGAATGAAAGGCTATACACAGGACAATACTTGTTATTCAGAACCCCGGCACTTCTATACTGCAAAATCTACATCAGTGGATGAAACCGTAAAAATTAGCATGTTGCTGCATCCAAATCCAGCAAGAGATTACATTGAAATACATCCTTCCGAAGGTTTCGAACCTTCGGAAGGTTGTCGTGTGAAAATATTTGATATGCTCGGGATTGAGGTTATGTCTGAATCAATTCATCCGATGACTACGAGTCATCGGATGAATATAGAGAAGTTGCCTGCTGGAGTGTATTTCATAAGGATTGGAAATAAGGTCGAGAAATTTGTGAAAATGTGAGAATTTAAATTTAAAAAACATTAAAAGAAATATTTTTTACAATTGCACCGTTATTGAAAAAATGAATAAGTTAGTTTTTATAATAATCATAATTGTTTTGCCTGCTTTATCAATGAAGGGGGCTGATTCTGCTTCTGTTAAGTGCTTTACTATTGACCGCAGTATTGATATTTGGCATCGAAATGATTCTCTTGCAGCCTCAATTTCAGATACAGAACAATCCGGTGATTTAATTAAATCCTTCCCTAATCCTTCTAACTCCAATGTTGAATTCGTCGTTAAACTTTCAAAAATTATTGACTGCGACATATATATTGAAGATATTAATGGAAAGTGTGTTAAAATTTTTCCAAACTTGATTATTTCTGAAAATCATGTTTTATCCTGGAATCAACTCTCTGATGACGGAAAACAAGCTGCAGCAGGTGTTTATTTTTTGAGAATAAAATCATCTGATGTATTCATTACTCATAAATTTATGATAAGTAAGTAATAGTGAATGTTAAACTGACATTCGGAAATTCATTACTCAGCCATCACTCCGAAAATGAATTAATCCTTTTATCACAAATGTTGAAATCATTTTTAAAATAAACAGCAGTTTAATTCTTTATATATTATTTCGTTTTCGTATTAATTAATTTGGAACTGACATTTAATGGCTAAGAGAGAAGATTTATTATCAAGTTTTGAAACAATTGAGAATTCAAGTAAAAATATACCCAAAAAACTACCGGTACTTCCGCTGCGTGATGTTGTAATTTACCCATATATGATATTCCCGCTGCTAATTGGCAGAACATCAACCCTTAAAGCAGTAGCCGAAGGCGTTGACCGTGATAAATATTTATTTGTAACGGCTCAGAAAAAATCCGACGTTGAGGAACCTGATTTTGATGATATTTATGAATTCGGAACTGTAGTAAGGATTGTACAGGTTCTGAGGCTGCCCAACAGTTTACTTAAAGTTCTTGTCGAAGGATTATTTCAAGCAAAAATTAAGCGTAAATTTAAAAACAAAGATTTCCTCGAAGCCGATATACAGATTATCCAAAATGAAAAAGTTAGCTTGAGAAGTAAGAAATTAGCAGCGCATGTCCGTTTTGCAAGCGACTTATTTGCTGATTATGTCAAAAACGAACCGGGTATGCCGTCTGATGTAATAGCTGCATACCAAAATATAGAAGATTTATATCAAAAACTCTTCTACGCAGCAGCAAACATCAGAGCAGATGTTGAACAGAAACAAAAATTACTTGAAGCCCCAGGCATTATTGAACAATATTTTTTATTGGGAGCGATTCTAAAATCAGAAATTGAAATTCAGAATATGGAACAGGAAATCGGCACTAAGGTAAGTGACCAGCTTCAAAAAACCCAAAAAAAATATTTCATTCAGGAACAAATCCGCATTTTACAAAATGAACTTGGTGAAGGTGACGAACCGACATCGGAACTTGCCCTAATAAAGGAAGCCATTGATAAAGCCGACATGCCAGAACATGCAAAAGCAAAAGCAATGGAAGAGTTTGAAAAGCTAAAAAAAACTCCTTCAATGTCGCCGGAATTCTCAGTCAATCGTAATTACATAGATATGCTGACTCAATTACCATGGAAAAATGCTTCTCAGGATATTCTTGATGTAAATCATGTTAAAAGAATCCTTGATGAAGACCATTTCGACCTTGAGAAGCCTAAAGACAGAATTCTTGAATTCATTGCTATATTAAATCTTGCAGGTAAATTAAAACGTCAGATATTATGTTTTGTAGGACCTCCGGGAGTCGGTAAAACTTCCCTTGCAAAGTCTATTGCAAGAGCATTGGGAAGAAATTTCGTTAGATTTTCGCTTGGCGGTGTACGTGACGAGGCTGAAATCAGGGGTCATAGGCGTACATATATCGGCGCAATGCCCGGTAAAATAATCCAGTCAATGAAAAAAGCCGGAACGGTAAATCCTGTGATTCTTTTGGATGAAGTTGATAAAATGTCTATGGATTTCCGCGGCGACCCGTCCTCTGCTCTGCTTGAAGTTCTTGACCCTGAGCAGAATGCAAATTTCAACGACCACTATCTCGAAGTTGATTATGATTTATCAGGCGTGCTGTTCATTACTACAGCAAATGTGAGATATGATATTCCCCTGCCGCTGCTTGACAGAATGGAAATTATTGAACTGACAAGCTATCTCGACCCTGAAAAACTGCAAATTGCCAAAAAGCATATCCTGCCAAAACTTTTGGAAGAATTCGGATTAGACCAATTTAACATTGATTTTCAGGACGAAAGTATCAGCAAGATAATTAGAGAATATACACGTGAAGCAGGTGTCAGAAGTCTCGAAAGAGAGATTGCATCTGTATTGAGAAAATTAACTAAGGAAATTGTAGAAGATTATTATGCGAATCTTGTTAAAAAAGAGAAAAAAATTCTGAGTGGTGATAAAGGTGAAGTAATTGCTGTCAGCTTTCTAAAAGATAATTCTGATTTTGTTGAAAAAATAAAAAAAATAAAGTACATAATTAATCCCGAGAAAATTGAGCATTTTCTGAAATCACCGAAATATAAGGATAAACAGAAAAAACTTATTGACAAGGTTGGTGCAGTCAACGGCTTGGCGTGGACAAGTGTCGGCGGGGAGATTATGCCGATTGAAGTAACGATTATGCCGGGTTCCGAGAAACTGACATTGACCGGAAAACTCGGTGATGTTATGAAAGAATCCGCAATGGCAGCGCTGTCGTTTATCAGGTCAAATTATGACGAATTTGGTCTTAAAGAAGATTTTAGCAAAAAAAGCGAGATTCACATTCACGTTCCCGAAGGTGCAATACCCAAAGATGGTCCTTCAGCCGGAATAACTATGGCTATTGCAATAATATCCGCTGCAACAGGTAAAAAAGTAAGAGGTGATGTGGCTATGACAGGCGAGATTACTCTACGTGGAGATATACTCCCAATCGGCGGCTTGAAAGAGAAACTACTTGCTGCTAAACGTGCGGGTATGAATGATGTTTTGGTTCCTATTGAAAATATGAGAGATGTTACTGATATCAGTGAAGAAATAAAGTCAGGTCTGAATATTCATTTTATTGAACATTTAACCGAAGCTGTTGAATTTGCATTTAGAGATTTATCTTTGAAAAATAAAATTGTTAAAATTATGAAGAGATAATACGATGAAAAAAACAGCAATTATTATGGCAGGCGGATTCGGTGAAAGATTCTGGCCCCTTAGCAGAATGAACCGACCGAAACAGATTTTGAATCTAACTTCAGACGATTTAAATATGCTGCAGGAATCAATCAGCAAAATTGATTCACTCATTGACCCTCAGGATATTTTTGTAATAACGAGCGCAGCACTTCTAAATCCAATTAGAAATTCACTGCCGGAATTACCTCCTGAAAATATCATTGCAGAACCTGCAAAAAGAAATACGGCACCTTGTCTGGCACTGGGTTCGGCTATTATATCGGCAAGATATAAAGACCTTGCTCCATCGGCTATTGTTACAGCCGTACTGACTGCAGACCACAAAATTGAACCTAAGGAAAACTTCATCGGAATTGTTGCCGAAGCGATGCAATTCGTTTCAAAAGCTGATGTTCTATCTACTATCGGCATCAAACCAACACGTCCCGAAACCGGATACGGATATATCGAAACAGGTATGAATTTATCCGGTAGAATCAGTCATGTTATCAGATTCAGAGAAAAACCCGATAATGAATCAGCAGTCAAATATTTTAATTCCGGGAATTTTTTGTGGAACAGCGGTATGTTTTTCTGGAAATTAAGCACATTCAATCAACAAATGAACGAACATTTTCCTGCTATAGGCAGTCACATTCCTGAATTGACAGAACTTTACAAAGATTGTCATTCTAAGGTTCTTGAAGGAGCAAATGAAAAAGCTATTGAATTGTTTGAAAGTATGCCATCAATTTCAATTGATTATGCTCTTATGGAAAAATCAGATGATGTGGTATGTATAAACTCTGATTTCGATTGGGATGATGTCGGAGCCTGGGATTCACTGTATAGAGTTCGCAATGCCGATGAAAACGGGAATATAATATCAGGTAATAATTTAATATTAGAGTCAAAAAACTGCATTATTGTCAATGACAATTCTGATGAAATAACTGTAACCGGAATTGGACTGGAAAATCTTGTCATTATTAATACAAAGGACAGTATAATGATTTGCCCGAAAGACCGCTCCCAGGATGTTAAACAGATAGTTGAAAAATTGAGAGATTCAGGCAGAACTGATTTACTGTAAGACAAATTAAGAAATTGCTTTTACATTTTGTTTTTTAGATTTATTGAATATATCGTGGTACACCAAACGGTATAGTCACTCAGATTATAACAAAGAGTCCGGTTTATTCCAAAGTGAAATTTCGGATTCTTTTATTTACATTTGAATTAGTTTCTTAAGTTTTGAATAATTTATTAAGGATAGATATGAGATTTATATATATGTTGATTGCTGCTGCCATACTGTTTTCGGCAGCCGGTTGTACGGATAACAACACTACAAACGTAATTGGTTTTGAAAGAACTTTGGTGATTATCACCGACCATGTACCCGAGAGCGAAACAATTTTGGGTATAATGGGTGCTGTAAAACAGAATTATCCCGAAGTGGATATTCAGTTTATCAAATGCAAATCTTTTGATATATTTGAATCAGGCTACCTTCTCGAACTTACTTCTCAGGTATATCCCGATAATACCTGCTTTGCTATACTTGTTGACCCGGGTGCAGATTCAAAGAAAATCGCTTTTCAGTCCGGTAACAAATTAGTTCTGGCTCCTGATAATGGTTCTACAACAAAAATTAGAGTCATCTTCCCGCCGGCAACGATACATTATGTCGACAATGTTTCGTTATTCGAAGGAAATTATACTAAAATTACTGATGTACCTTCCGATATATTTTATCGTGATGCAATTCTTAACCTTTTGTCAGGAAAACCAATTTCATCATTCGGAACGGTTTGCAGTAATCCTGTAGAACTTCAGATACAAAATCCCACTGAGATTGGAAATATAATTTCAGGTCAGATTTTATTAACTGATAACTTCGGTAACTGCACAACAAACATTACTAAACAATTTACTGCAAAATTTCAGCAGGGTGATTTACTTGAATTTAATTCTGACGATATTACTTTTTATGCTAAATTCGGAGTAAGCTATTCGTCAGTTGCCATAAATGAAAATGTAGCCTTCATAAACAGCAAGGGTAATCTTGAAGTTGCTGTCAATTATGGTAATATCTCAGATAGATATGATCTTAACGGCGGGGATATCATTACTTTGAAAAAAGCTAAGTTAATTGCAGGTATTCTTAGATACAATTCATCTGAATTAGTTGATAATATAATATCGGGTATGAAATCTGAGCTTACTGCTAAGGGCTTTATCGAAGGAAAGGATATTGAGTACATAGAAAAAAACGCTCAAGGTGATATTTCTAAATTTCCGTCGCTCATTTCAGAATTATTATCAGCAAATGTCAATATTGTTATACCTGTATCAACCTCTGCTTCTCAGGCTGCACTGCAATACATTCCTGCTGAAATACCTATAGTTTATACCTATGTAACTTCGCCTGAATTTGCCGGTCTGATAAATAAAAGAATTAATACAACCGGACTATCGGATGCAACCAATTTTGACGATTATCTTAAATTTGTCAAGGAATTGGTTCCCAATCTTCAAAAAGCCGGAAGAATTTATAATCCTGCAGAAGCTAATTCCGCTTTTTCGCAGGACAGATTCAATTCTCTCGGTAATTTTTACGGAATAAGCTATGATAATGAAATAGTCAGCTCCGATAACCAGATTACATCCGCTTTTAACGGTTTGAAAACCCTCGGAATTTCGACAATACTCATAGCTGCAGATAATACATTAAATCTCGGAATGAAAAATCTGGCTGAACTTTGTAAATCAAACAATGTAATTCTTATAGGGGATTCGGAAGAAAACGTAACTGACGGCGCTTTGGCATCAATTTCTGTTGATTATGATATGCTGTCCAAGGCTACCGGTGTTACTGCCGGCAATGTAATTTTAGGCAGTCCTGCCGATAAAATTGCAATTCAAAGATTCCCTACTTCAGTTATCACACTAAATCAGTCAACAGCTAATACAATTGGTTTCACGTTCAGTCAGGAAATGAAATCAAAAGCTCATAAGATTATTCAGTAATTGATATGTAAAATTATGAAATTTGTTAGTTCGCAGCTTAATTATTTCTTTCAGAATCCCGGAACTCAGAAAAATGTATACAAACTTCTGAAGTTCCTTGAGATTCTGGTAATAATGATAATTTCATATAGCATTTTATTCCATTTTATAATGGCGGCTGATGTTTAGTGGAAATATCAATATCGATGTTAAAGGAATCCCGAATAGAGGTAAATTATTACTTCCATCAACCAAAACGGTAATTATTAATGATTTAATCTTTCGTATCAACAATACTGAATCTGAAAAAGAATTTAAGAGATTATTTCCAAATTAGTTATAACGGAGATTAATTAATGAAAAACAAACTATCTAAAAAGCATATAGTCAATCCCAAAACAAAAGCCCTGGGTTTAGGAAAACTTGAGAACTTTTTCGAAAGTAATTCTTTTATTTATATGTTTATGGGAGCAGTAATCTTATTGATATTGATTGCCCGCCTGCATTTATTATCCGTACCATTTGAGCGGGATGAGGGCGAGTATGCTTATATGGGAACTTTAATTCTTGACGGTCATTCTCCATATACTTTTGCTTACAATATGAAATACCCTGGTACATATTTAATGTATGCTATAATGATGGGTATTTTCGGAAAAACTGTCGAAAGCATACACTTAGGACTTATGCTGATTTCGATTGCATCACTCATACTTGTCTATTTTATCTCAACTAAATTCCTTTCAAAATCCTCTTCAGCTATTGCCGCATCTACTTTCGGTATTTTGGCAACTTCTTGGACAATGCTTGGACAGGCTGCTCATGCAACAAATTTTGTAATATTTTTTGCACTTTTTGGAATACTCATACTTCAAAAATCATATCAAAATGTTAATGGAAGTATTCTTTGGCTATTCTTAAGTGGAATGATGTTTTCACTAGCATATATTTCCAAACAGTCAGGCTTATTCTTTCTGATTTTTGCTTTGTCATTCATAGTTATTAAAGATTACAAAGTCTTATCAAGTTTAGCAATAATTAAAAGATTATTATTAATTTTATTAGGATTTGCTATTCCTGTAATTCTAATGTTCTTGTACTTTTACATTTTTGGAGATTTTGAAAAATTCTGGTTCTGGACTGTAACATATCTTTCAAAATACGGCAGTCAAATGAATTTATCCAGGGGTTATGACAACTTTTTATTAAGTATCCGCATAATTACCGGTAATTATACTTCCGAAGGATATGTAATATTCTGGTTTATCGGACTTTTGGGCTTAGGATTATTATATTTTATGAAGATGGATTACAGGAAGAAATTAATTATCGCTTCATTTGTTTTGATGTCATTTCTCACTGTTGTACCCGGATATTACTTTCGAAATCATTATTATATAACATTTCTACCGGCTCTCGCTATATTGATTGGTGTTTTCTTTGAATATTTTAAAAACATTTATCGTGATAAATTGAAATTTCCTCTTTTGACTTCGGTAAATATTTTATTTTTCGTGATATTAATCAGTGTTAGTCTTTCTGCTAACAGCCAATATTTGTTTTCACGCGATAATAACATAACATGCAAAATGATTTATGGAGAAAATCCGTTTGTTGAGTCATTTGAAATTGCTGAATATCTCAAGGCAAATACATCGCATAAGGATAAAATTGCAATCATTGGTTCGGAGCCGCAAATATATTTCTATGCAGACAGGTACTCGGCAACCGGATATATTTATACATATAATTTGGTAGAATTACACGACTATGCTCTTATAATGCAAAAAGAAATGATTAGAGAAATTGAAGCAAATGAACCGAAATATATTGTCTTCGTTAACGCTAGAATTTCATGGCTCATACAGGAAAATTCAGAAAGATATATCTTTAAGTGGTCCGAAGATTATATAAAAAACAATTATCTGCTTGTGGGTTCCATGGACATATCTCCTAAGCAAATTGGAAGATTGATAACAGGTGAAAATTTAAAGAATTTCAAATCTCATACTGGACAAACTGTTAGTATTTATCAGAGATTATGATAGAATTATTAACCGGAATGTTTTTCAGTATTTGGATTTTTGGATTACGGGATTAATGGGATTTCTTAAAAGCATATTTAATCTTATTCATTAATCATTTTAAATGAAAGTTTATTTATGATTATTATTTATTACTAAGTTTTGTATTGAGTTAGAGGTGGTTAATCTATCTTTATTATGATTTAGATTGGAATATTGTACAATAACGCTTCTGAAATTAATCTGCCGAATTCGTATCTTTTTTTAAGAATAGAAATTCGGCAGATTGTTTTTTTGCAATTATGAAGCAAATTATTTACTCTAGTACAACACCTATATTCAGCATAAGTTCCATTCTTGATGATTCGGCTTTATTATCTACAAGAAAAGGTTTGTATTTATCATCAAAACCAAGCATTCTGCCTTCAATACGGCAATAGAGCATCTCTGCAGGTTTGTACTGTAATCCCAAAGCAATTTCTGTCCCGCTTTCTGCAGCACCGAAAAGCGATTTATCTGATGAAATATACGATGCACGTAATGATGCAGCATATTTATCAGTAAATGAATATTGTGCCTGAGCAGATATACCCATAAAACTCTGGGCTTCAATTTTCTGGGAACCTACTTCCTTTTCTGCTAAAGATGCGTAATCAATCTGAGCTTTTACTCTAAATTTTTCACTTGCATTAAAATAAAAATTGAAATTATGGAACATCAGAAGTCTTGCATTTTCAGGTCTGTCCGCGACTTCGTTACCTAAAGTATTTGCATAAGCAATTTTAATGGCATTGGATAAATTATAACTCAGAAAAATGCCAACTGTTTTGTTATAATTATTATCTTCAAAGATTCCGTTACCATTCAAAAGATGAAGTTGTGCAGTAAATTTAGGAGTTTCATAAGAAAATCGAACTCCAGCCTGATAGAAAGGTTCATAAAAAGTCACAAGAGAATGTGAAGACAGCCAGTTATCTTTTGGCAGCAGAACCTCTCCGCCTATGTGGGTAAGAAAATATCCGCCGTCTATCCAAAAATTATTAAAAGCCATAAAGCCTGCATTTGCCTGCTGAATTAATGGATAAGCTGTACCCAAATCCGTCCAGCCGGTTTGCACTAAATCACCGGTATGTAATGCAATTGTCCCGCGAACACGATTGTCGTAATTAAAAACTCCCTGAACCTGTGCCGTATTTAACCGAAACTGGTCTTTCTGTTTATTTATATATGAAAAGGGTCTCATGCCTGTTGATAACGCTTCAAAATTTCCGTCATTGTCTGTTGCATAATATGTATCAACATAACCGCTGAATTTGTAGTTTAAGCTTTGTGCATCTGCATTTACAAAACATAAAGCCAGAACAAATATTGTTAATAGTATTTTTTTCATTATTTTACACTTAATAGTTGAATAAAACAGAGCCGGAACTTTGATTCCGACTCTTTAAATTATTTATATATATTATAATACATCTCTTTCATAAGCAAGTTCGCCATGCAGGAAGGAATCCAAACCTTCAGTTTCAATACCCGCATCAGTTCTAACCGGAGTTATCAGATTTATTGCCCAAAGCATTACGTAAGATATAATGAAACAGGAAATTCCTACAATTAATACAGTAACTGTTTGCAGCCAGAAAAATGAAAACCCTCCGCCCATAAACAATCCGTTTGTCACAACAGCCGGATTAACTGCCGATGTAGCAAAAAGCCCCGTCATAATTACACCTATTATACCTCCAACTCCGTGAACACCCCAAACATCAAGTGCATCATCCCAATTCATCTTATTTTTGAGGGATACGGCAAAATAACATACAATTCCTGCGACTATTCCGATAATCATTGCAGACATTGGTGTTATATAACCTGCTGCAGGTGTTATTGTTGCAAGACCTGCAACGGCGCCTGTAAGCAAACCAACAAATTTCGGTTTCTTTTCCAGTATCCAGGCAATAATAAGCCAGGTAATTGCTGCAAAAGAAGCTGCAATATCGGTATTTAGAAATGCAGTTACAGTAATTGTATCTACTCTAAGTTCACTTCCGGCATTAAAACCATACCAGCCGAACCATAATAGACCTGTTCCCAAAGCAACAAGCGGTATGCTGTGTGGTCCGCTTTCGGCAATTTTACGCTTACCGACATAAAATACCGAAGCTAAAGCTGCCATACCCGCACTTGCGTGAACAACTATGCCGCCTGCAAAGTCAAGAACACCGATTTTAGCAAGATAACCTCCGCCCCAAACCATGTGAACTAATGGGAAATACACTATAAATAACCATAGAGTAAGGAAAATCAAATATGCACCAAACCGGATACGGTTAGCAAATGCGCCGGTAATCAGTGCAGGTGTTATAATTGCGAACATCATCTGATAGCCCACAAATACATACAAAGGAATTACATTATTACCTGTAAAAACGGAATTCAAATCCGTTCCGGCAAGAAATGCCATATCAAGATTACCTATAAAGCCGCCTTCTCCACCGCTGAAACACAATGAATATCCGGCAATAAACCAAATAACGGTTGTTAAACCAAGCGAAACATAACTCTGAATCATAATAGCCAGTACGTTTTTTCTACCTACTAAACCACCGTAAAAAAATGCGAGACCCGGAGTCATTAACATTACAAGACTTGTTGCTATCAGCATAAATCCGGTTGAACCGGTATCAAAAGAAGCAACATCCATTTTAAACCTCTTTTTATTATTTGTTAAATAAATCACAATACAAAATTAGCTAAAAAATTAATACAAAATTTAATGATAAGTGATTATTTTTTTTTGTATAATATTTATCTCATAGATATTGAATATTTGTAATATGAGCGGCGCCTATATATGATTGATATCTCGTAGAAATAATATTTCTTTAGCGTGATTCAACCTCAACGAGGTAGTTTATTTATACACCACAAGATTTTGTTACAAAAATTTATCTCCTACCGGAGAAATGTATTATGTTTTCCATCGGTTTTGCTATTTCTACCGTTCTTTAATCCCGATGGGATAGAATCAAATAGAAGTGCCACACTTTGGAAGTGTGGCACTTCTGAAAAGAGGTTCAGACAAATTACATCTTCACAAATTTCTCTACCTTCTCCCCTATTTTGATATAATATATTCCTGCAGACAAAATCTTTATATTCATCCGATGACTGGTAGTCATCGGATGAATTGATTCTGTCATCACTTCTAATCCGAGCATATTAAATATTTTAACATTATCAATTGCAGCAAAAGGCTTAAGCCCATTGTTAGTGATACTGATTTCAATATAATCGTTAGAAGGGTTCGGATAAATGTGAATATTTGTATGGCTGAAAATCTTGTCAATATTTTCATCTTCAATGCTGACTGCTCCCGTACCGGTTGTAAATGAGGTAGAATTCGACCAGGGGCTTCGGGAATCACTGCCGCACACTCTAACTCTCCAATAATATTTGGTGTTAGGGTTGAGTCCGTAAACAATGCGGTATGGCTCGTCAATATCGGGGAGATTATATACCAAATCATTAAATGCCTGAACATCATCTTCATCCTTATGAACAATACCACCGAAATCAGGCTGAGTTGATACCTGTAGCCAGTATGAAAAAGATGTATCGTGAACACCCCAGAAGAATTGTACATCTAAAGGATGGTTCTGACTATTGTCAGCCGGCTGGAAATGATTCGGTGCATCGGTCTGATTACACTCCTGATAGCCGTTCTTAACCTGACTATTGCAGGCAATTAGGTCGCAGTCCTCATAAAATTCGGGGTCTAAACTTGACATAGGCTGATGTGTATCAAAACCCATATATGTCTGGAAATCGGCAGTAGCAGAGAATTCACCGTGGTCTAAAATATTGGCAAAAGCGCCTCCGGTAGAATAAAAATTATCCCTGATTGTTGTTGTCAGAGGTGATTTAGTTTCGAGAATGAGGGCATATCCCCCGCCGGAACTGTTGAAAGCATTACGAGCCATACCGAGATTACTGCACGATTTATCAATATAGAGTCCAGCCTGACTGTTTGTTTTTCCACCGGTCATATTTGCAGAAATTTTACTGAAAAATAAATTGCCGACATTCTGCATATAAATAGCCGAAATATCGGACTGGAAAGAATTATTATTCAAAACTGATTGAGTTGCTGTTGAGTTACTGCAGTCTTTGAGATGTAACCCGTAAGCATTTACATTTTTTACGCATAGATTATTCCCGACAATTGTCAGTTCGTCGGTACAGGAAATGAGAGCAAGTGCGGATTTTGTATCGCTGCTTTGATAACCCTGACCGTTAATTGATGAGATATCAGAATCAATATAAATTCTGTTATTTGTGGCAATAGGAGCCTGAGAATTAATCACCTCTGCCCTATTGTTATAAATAACATTATGAATTATGAAAGGATAAGCCTGATTTGACATAGAAATTGATGCATTAGTCTGATTATAAAACATACAATGCGAAACTCCGACGGTATTCATTTGGTCAGAAGAGCCGTCATAATACACACCGTAAGAACCATTCTCAATAGAACAATTAAGGATTGAACAGGAATCAAGATTTTCATTTGAATAGATTACGGATTGCGAGGCATCCTGTGAAGTGGTTGATTTAGCGTTAAGAACCGAACTGCTTATTACGAAATTTTTTGATGTTCCGGTCATCTTCACAACATTACCGTCGTCACCGGCATTGAATGTTAACCATTTAATCGCCAGAAACTGCATATTATTTAGCAATAGTGCATAATTACTGCCGGAATCACCATCTACAATGGTTGAAGTGCTGTCAGAAGAATATGAAGTAAAAGTTACTGTATTTTTAACAGAGCCGTTTGAAGGAATGCCGTCGAATTTCATTGAACCTTTATATGTACCGGATCGTGTATAAAACTGCACTCCGCCCCCGAAACCTGTAATAGCAGATTCTTTGGCATCAGTATAAATTCCTGCACTATATAAGTATGAAATTGCTTCGTTTATCGAACCGAATTGGGCTTTAAATGCAGAATTATTTGAGATAGAGTATTTTCCTAATAAATTTTCTCCGAAGAATGCACGACAAGTATCATCTCCGGCAGCATCGGACTGACCGTTAGGCTTCCAGGATGAAACAATAATGACATCACTTGGCGTATTATCTTTATCAACTTTAATCTGAACATAAGCACCTGAATCTATGGGAGGATTAAATACAAAAAATTCACGTGTCCAGCTTGTATATTTAGGAACCCAATCAGATTGCAGGGTATCAACGGGTGTAATTACATCTGCCTGTGATGTATCCTGTCTGATATATTTCACATAAGTGGAATAAAGTTTATTATTGCCGTAATTTACAAATGTTGCATATAATCCGTCGGCTGTGTTGCTGCCCTTAGGGCTAGGTGAGTCAATCGTAAATGCTCCGATGTCAGTATATGGAGCATTGACAACCTGATAAAATGTATCAAATCCGCTGTCATTACCAATAGGTAAACCAGGTACTATTTCGTAAATTTTTGAAATTTTTGCTATTATCAAATATGTTTTACCCTGCTCAAAAGTGTAAGACCCGATTTTTACATTTGAAACGGAATAATCATCAATAGAAATAATATCAGTACTGATAAATTTATTATCAAGACTTGCATTTACATTATCATACTGATCGGTAACAGTCCATTCAATTTCAAAATATAATTTCAATGCCGTTGAGTAATTTGTTAACTGTACGGTTATATCATACTCTTTTGTCTGTTGAACACCTGCAGGAGCAATACTCTCAATCCCTACGTTAACATTTGCAAACATATTATTTGTATTTGTCAGGATTAAAAAAGCTAAGGTTAATGCAATGCATAAATATAGTTTAGATTCTGAAAACATAATTTCTCCAAAAACATTTTTGAATATTGTCTTAACTAAACATTTAATATCGTAAACCTAATTCTATTTTCCAAGAATTAATTGTATTTTCGATATAAGTAAATGCATTTTCATCAAATTTTAGTACCTGATTATGAATTACATCAGGATAATTCACAGCATTATCTGCTTTTTTAAAATTTCCGGTCTGTGAAAATACAGACATATATTTTGCAAGTTCTTTCATAACAAGGCGTGTCATATGATCACCTATCCAATATATATATGGTCCCGGGTTACCATCAAGCAAATATATTTTATCATTTTTATCAATAATAGCATCCCAAGCCGAGAAGTGCCATCCCAACAACTTGTTAGCTTTAGTTACCTGCTTTTCCTGTTCTATAGACAATTCAACAACTTTAAAACCGCTCGTATCGCTGCGGCTGTCAATATCTTCTGCCATAATCTCAAGAGTCAGAACAGCTTTAGAGCCTATAGTATGAATCCTCAGTGTTTTGCTTTTTATTTCTTCCTGAAAAAGTGCAGGAGTCATTTTTAATGACAATGGATTTCTCAATAAAAAGTCCGGCGAAACACGTCGTGTTGCTCCAACACCCGATGGAGATTTTACAATCAGGCTCTCAAATTCCGATATTTTCTTTTTAAGCATTTCAATATCATTTGTGCCAAAGGTTATTGGAACATTTATACCGTTCTTTGCCAGCATAAGATTAAAATTAACCTTTGTATTATGATTTAGATATGATTTGAGTTTATTAATTATCAATGCACCCTTCATTTCTAAATGATTCAGAATGGAATTTACAATTGATATTTTGATATTATCTTTTATATACTTTGCCTGCCAGGCACTGAGTTCATACTCATTCAAAAAAGGCGGTGCTGACAGTGGCGTTTTAGTTGATAATCCCCTAATATAAACAGCTCTGACATCATTTAAATATTCATTTATAATGAGATTTTCAGGTGATACTTCAATATTGCAGAATTTTTCGCCGTGTTCGAGTTTAAAAGGAATCATCAGCGGATGACTGCCGAGTTTGTACAGTTCCTCATAAAGAATTACTGACTGCGGGTCATTGTCTATTGGATAAAATATGGCAGTTGTGTGCTTTGCAAGCATAATTTAATTAGCCCCTTCAGCAGCAAAAAGTGATTCGAGCATTCTACCGAGGAAAACACCGATACGGCTTTCGGTTTCCGGTAATTCGGCTTTATTTTCTACATTAATATTAAATTTTTCAAGCAATGAAATCAAAAATTCGCAGGCAAGATATTTTTGTCCCTGGCTGCCAAGATACATAAAATCAGGTACTAAGTCTATATTATAAATTGTCAAATCACCATTTTCATCAATGATTCCGTGCATTTCAAAAAAACCTTTAAAATGCTTTTTTAAACTTTCACCTAAATTGTACAGGCTTTTACCGGGTTTGTGATAAGTAAACTTTTCGAGCATTTCAGTTGAATCAACATCATATTCCGGATTTTTTATACTGCACGCAAGTAACGGCTTATCATCAAGAAACCAGGCTCTGACTTCTGTCCCTGACACCTGAGACATAAATAGATATGGAATATCAGTCTTGTCATTTAGTAATTTATTTAAATTAATCTTTTTGAGCGATTTTATGGGGCTGTCCGAGTCTGGATAAGACCACAAAATATTATCACTATTATTGTAAATTTCAGTTATTTTTAAAGCAGATAATGAATTAGTCAAAATGAATTCCGGGGTGTTCAGACCTAATGATTTCAAAGTCTTATATTGAATCAACCTGCTCTTTAAATCGAACGAATCAACAGGATTATTTATGGTAATACAACCCTTCTGTTGTGTTGCGTAACTCATCAGACTCAGAGCCTGACTGTTTAGCTGCTCTAAAATAGGCTGGCTGTCCTGAAAGTAAGTCCAGTTTTTACGATTATCGGTATAATCCGGAACTGTTAAATAATCTGCCGACAAACCGTATTGATAAAATATTGCCGGAGAAATTACTGTTTCGCCGTCTATTATTATACCTACTTGATTTAATGTTATTGAATGATTATAATCATAAATGTCAATCAGAAAGGATTTTATATTAAATTCAGCAGCTAAATAATAAATCAAATCAATTTGAGAAGATTTACCCTTTGAAAGCAGATATAATTTTGGCATTTTCATAGGTTACTTCAAAAATTGATTAATATCAATATTTAGTTCGGCTGTAAACTGGAATAAACTGCTAAAATATGCCTGCTGAAGGCTGTATATATTCATTTTTGTATTTTCGAGCTGAATTAGATATGTAGAATAATCATATCGGTTCATCCTTTGGCTCTCAAATAATGGTAAAGCCTCTTTATCATAAATATTTTGAAATACTTTTAAGTTTTTTTTAGCATTTACAAGATTTTCATACGAACTTTTGATTCCGAATATGTAATCTGCAATCCTGTCGGCAAGACTTCTTCTTGTCATTCTTTGGTTTTCTTCCTGCGACATTCTACCAGCAACACTTGCCTGATAATACTCATCATACGCATTGGCAACCGGAAGTGTATAGTTGACGCCTAAATTCCAAAACAGACCATCAGGATAGCCCAAACCGCCGGCAGAAGCAAGTGGATTTCCATAACCGAGTCTTGACTGTTCAAAAGCACCCAGTGAACCGGTCAGGCTGATATCCGGACGTGCCTGATTACGTGCATAATTCATATCAATTTCGCTCTGCATTAATTCAAGACCGGCAATTTTAACCTGAGGATGCTCTTCAATAATCTTTTCAATACTATTTTTTGTTACAATAGAGTTGAAAAAATTATATGATATTTCAAGAAAATTGTCAATATCAATATTTGAAACAAGATAAATATTTATTGAATCCGAAATGACAGGATTAACATTCAGTTTGGAACTTAAATATACAAGATTTTTGAGTAAATAGCTGCTTTGTGAATAAATTGTCTGTTTAGTATTTTTGACATTAAGATTTTCAACAACTGTTATTCTACCGTTTTGGGTCAGCATATCAACGTCTTCAATTTGAATATCCAATAATTTTCCGGTGCTGTCAACTGACACGAGTTGTTTCTGAATTAATGCAATCTGGATATAATAAGTCAGTAATGATGAAGCAAGAGCTGTTTTGATGTTATTTATAGTTTCACTTTCGATAATTCTTCCCAATCTCGTTTTTTCTATGGCAACAACTTCCTGCGAGCCTTCATAACCGTAATCTTTCATAAGAGGCATCGTAAATGATGCTGACATTTGATTGCTCCACGGAAATCCATAAGTAACCGGGTCAATTCTGTAATTCAGCGAGTATGCAGTAGCATTCAACTGAAGCCCGAAATCATACTTTTTTGTTAATCCTATAGTACCAACAACCGTCTGGTCGCGGTAATCATCACTTGCATTAATGGGAATATCTTTAAAAGCCCATCCAATCGGTCGCGGAAGCCAAATTATTCCTACTCCGCCGTTTGGTAAATTGATATTGCTGATAATCGGATTTTCATTATCCCATTCAACCGGTACACGGGTATTAACAATTACTTCTCGATGAAACTGGCTGTTATTGTTATAATTTAATCCAAGCAAAAATGCAGGCGAGAATGAATAACCAAGAGCTTTCAATGTATAATCTGTTGACTGAAGCTGGTAGTCCATACTTCGTAATTGAGGTGATTCACTAAAATGATTTGTAATAATTTTACCGAATTCTAATGGAGTAAGCCTTACTATCTCATATTTCTTGCCGGGGAAAAGTTCATTAAAACTTTTATCAATTCCAAGACTGTCAATTGCATAACTTTTTGAGTAAATTAATATAATAAACAGACCGAAAAATATAATTTTCAGGCTATTCATAATTAATTTCTCCAATATCCCCCGGCTTAATTTTCTTGGACAAAACCGAACTGACATTCACAATTAATTTTACACCGGATATTGAGTTAATCTTCCCTACACCAATAACATCCGTTTTTCTTCCCAAATTATCCGATTTATAGAATTTGATATTTTTTCCGAGAAATTTTTTCGGGTCTGTATCAACACTTATAACAATTTTATCTGGAAATACCTGATAAACTTTCAAATAATAAGTAATATAATTGGGTAAATCAAACAATAAATGTTTGAAATCTGGCGGCATTTCATTCTTTGATATTTCGAAGTTGTCATGGTAAAGCAATGTGCTGTCCTGTTTCTTCTTTTTATATATATTTAATTCAACATGATGTTTATCATCTTTTTGTACTGATTTTAAACTCATAAACTGCTCATTATCAGCAATTTTAATTGGTTTCGAATCATTATTATGATTTACAACCATGAATCCTTCTTTATGCAAATAATCTTCAAGATTTTTTGAAATCTCGAAACTCAGGGAATCAGAATCAATTTTAATAGGAAGTAAATGCATCGAATTGATAAGTGTATTATATTTCAGCATGACTTGTTTGGTTTCCTGAATATAACGATTCATGGATATTGGACTGTAAATTTCCCAATCAGAATATGGATAGTCTGTCATGGCATTCCCTGATTTATAAACAGTAGAAGCCGGTAAAGGAATCATTATACCCTGAACTCTGGTAACAAACTCAGGAGGCAAACCTTTTCTTGCCCAAAGAATTCCAAGAGGTGAATTTCCGGTTTGCCCGACAATTTTGAATCCTGCCTTTGACAAGTTCTGGGCGCCGATATAATACGCTTCTTCCTGACTAACAGTCAATATATTTATTTCATTTCTTTCAATGGATTTCAGCAATGAATCCAAAGAAACGTAGCGTTTGAAAGCATATTTCGAATAATCAACTTTTATATTATTCTTATCAAAAAATCTCAGCAACTCATAGTAATCATTAGCAAAAAAGCCGACAAAGCCTTCTTTCAACTGCCCTGCATCAGTAATATTAGGTTGTGAAGTAAATATAAAATTATTGACATATATTTCATTTTTCCAAACCCTGACAGCAACCGGTGTACCTGCATCAGCAAAATATGAAACCGTTGAAGTCGGCATATCCAGTATAGCAAAGTCAACTGTTTGATTTTGCATTGCAGAATATAGTTCACTGTAATTTTCAAATATTTTGATACTCAAAACTAATCCATAGTTATTTCTCAGATATTCAATCCAGGGATTCCATTCAGCATCAAGTGTCTTTCCCGGAGGAGAAATTGATTTTTCACATAACCCTATTGTAAATTCCTTCATTTGGTCAAAATCATAAGAGATATTCGATTTTAATACTTCGACGTTAGGATAACTTTTTTTGAGTTCATTGAAAATTGTTTCAGAAGTAATTTTGGAACTTTCAGGCTTGACAGCTATATCAAATTTTGTCCAGAAATCCTGCCAGTCATATATTTCAGGTATTACATAATTAGCTGCATGCGAAATCCATGAATAAAGTACCGGAAAATGAACCTCAATCAGTGTTGCTCTTTCTTCCATGGTTTTTTCAATAATCTGTGATTTTTCAATTAGATCCTGAATAGTCCATTTTTGAGGAACCAGAGTTGCAAGCACAGGAGGTTCGGAATAAAGCCTTTTGTATCTGTAAAATTCCGGTATAGATTTGAAAAGCGGTATTATATCAGCCATCTCAGGTCTGTATTTTTTTGCAGTATTAAGCAGATTTGTATCAAGCTGTGCTATTTTATCAAACATATTACTTTTTAAGGAGTAATGAATGAACTTTTCATATTTATGCAGAAGAACATCAACCCACGCAAATTTAAGTGTATCTTCATCAGGGTATTTTTTTATAAGTAATTCTATAATGTTGAGCAAAGAATCTGCTTCTTTCATTGATTCCTGAAAATTACTTATTCGGGAATTGCCGCTTTTCATATTTGATTCGAACAATTGTGCAGAATGAAGAGCAGAATTTATTTTTAGTTCTTTATTACGTGTGCTTTGAACCAGATTAAACATTACCACAGACATTATAATCATAACTCCGACAACAGAGCCTGCAATAATAATAATATTTCTTTTCCTTTTCTTTATAATCGCATCTTCTATTGCCTTAGCTTTGGCACCTCCGTCATCCGGAATTACTTTGACAGCATCAAGAAATAGCTGCGAACCTTCGGGGTCGGTTATTTTATATTTTTTGTCAAGATTATCCATATATTAATCCGTACCTCCCAATTGTTCGCTTGCCATTGCATAATAAAGTCCCTTCAGTTTAAGTAGTTCGTCATGAGTTCCTTTTTCAACAATATGCCCCTGGTCAAGATAGCAAATCATATCAGCATCTCTGACTGTACTTAATCTGTGGGCAATGATTACTGCTGTACGACCGACTAATATTTTATTCAGATTCTCCTGTATTCTTTTTTCTGACTGTGCATCCAGCGAAGAAGTCGCCTCATCCATCAATAATATTTGCGGGTCGCGGTATAATGCTCTGGCTATACATATTCTTTGTCTCTGTCCACCCGAAACAGCCATACCTTTCTCGCCAATCATGGTTTTGTATCCCATCGGAAATTCGATTATAAACTCGTGTGCCGCTGCCATATCAGCTGCTTTAATTACTTTGTCCATATCCGGCTCAGTATCACCTAATGCAATATTATCTGCTACTGAGCCGCTGAAAAGAAAACTGTCCTGAAGCACCCATCCGATATTTCGTCTGAGAGACATTATATCTACATTTTTAATATCAACCCCGTCAATCATCAATGCACCGGATGTAGGAATATTAAATCCTGCAAACATTTTTATCAAAGTACTCTTACCGCAGCCCGATTTTCCGACTAAAGCGATTATCTGTCCTGCCTTTATTTCAAGATTCAAATTATTAATTATAAGAGGTGAATCTTCAGAACCGTATCTGAAACATACGTCCCTGAAACTTACATCTCCCTTGCATTTATTGATGAATACTTTTGGTTTGTCCTGACTGCCAAGGGGTTCTTCCTCAGGTTTAAGTTCCAAAACATCATTTAATCTTTCCATTGAAGTTGTAACGGTCTGGAACTGGTCATATAAGCCAACTAATCCCATGATCGGTCCCATTACCGAGCCGACTATGGCATTGAATCCCATAAATTCACCCATACTCATATCGCCTGCCATGACGATATGTGCCCCGTACCAGAGAAGTGTAATACTTGAAGCAGTACCGATTGTCTGGCTGACAATTCCTCCAACCATCTGAATTTTCTGCATCTTTGCCGAGAGATTTACGTTATTGACATAACTGTCTTCCCACTTTGTCCGGACATTCCATTCCGTTGAATTGGCTTTTATCGTCTCAATGCCCTGAATTGACTCAATCATAAGTGAAGACTGTTCGCTTGCTGACATAAATAAATCATTACTGAGCCGCTTTACTATCGGTGTGAATATAAATGTCAGTCCGATAAATAATGGCATAAAAGCAAGCACAATCATTGACAGGTCTGAACTGTAAGCAAACATCATTGACAGATAAACAACAACCATTATTACATTTAAAACCGTTGTGATTGCTGAACCGCTTAATATTGCCCGTACTTTACTGTTCTCACCGAATCGTGTAATTATATCGCCTGTTTTTCTTGAATAGAAGAAACTCATCGGCAGACTCAGTACATGTTTGTAAAAGTCGGCAAGAAGCTTCAAATCAAGCCTTGTGGTAACATATATCATTATAAGATTCTGAATACTCGATGTCAGAGTAGAGAAAAAGGTAACCATTACCATTCCCATGAGCATCATATTGAGTAACGAAACATTTTTATACACAACCACATTATCAATAATGCTTTGAATGAAAAGCGGAGATGCCAGACCAAGTAAATTAAGTACCAATGCACCTATAAAAATCTCAAAGAAGTAGAATTTATACGGCAGTAAATATTTCGAGAAACGCATAAAAGGGCTTTTCGCAGGCTGTATTTCATGGAATTTATCAGTCGGCTCGAGCTCTATTGCATATCTTGTCCATGACTTTTTGAACTCTTCATGTGTTAATTTACGAATTCCGATTGCCGGGTCTGCGAGCCAAACATACTTATCACTCCTTCTGAAAATCACAATCCAGTGATAACCCTGCCAATGTACAATTGCAGGCATTTTCAACTGTTTGAGACCCGAATAACTCAATTTGTACGGTCTTGCCCTGTACCCGAGATTTTCACCGGCTCGGCAGACAGCACCCATTGTAGCACCTTCAACATTAACATTTGCCATTTCACGAACCTGCCCCATTGATAGCTTCAGTCCGTAAAATTTGGAAATCATTGTCAGGCAGGCTGCTCCGCAATCACTTTCATCATGTTGGTGAAGCCACGGAAAGTTTCGGATTTTCTTTTCACCTGTTTTTAGAAATTCAGGATAAACATCCTTATTATCATCACCTCCGTCACCCTGAAATTTTGAAAGCTCCTCATCATATTCCTTGGTTTTGGCAACAAATACTGATTGTAATCCCGAATTATGCAGAAATATATAAGTTAGAAATTTGTAAGGTATTTCAATAATTGTTGCATCTTCACTAACAATTGCATCATAACCCTGCTGCTTGCCGTTAATTGCACCGTATTCACCGATAAAATCATTTGATTGGGCAGTCCCGACCATTACTCTCGTATCAAGATTTTCTCTAAAGAGTTCGACCTTCCCTTTCAGAATTATATAAAGAGAATTATTTGGGTCCGACTGTTTGAAAATTGTCTGTCCCTGTGTGTAAATACTTATCAGCAATTCTTCGGTAATGCTTTCTATCCATTTTTTATCAAGTGTACCGCCTAAAAGTAAATCGCATAACTTACCATAAAACTGCCAATAAGCAATTTTATCAAGAAATTTCGGGATAATACTTTTTACATCATCATCATTTGGGTCTAACGAAACAAGGCTGGTAGCTGCATCGGCTGATGAAAGATAAAATTCCCATTTTCTGTTTCCGAGAAAGGCAGCCTCACCTAGGAAATCACCAACTTCATATTTACCAAGACTATGAGCTATACCGTCAATAAATGTTTTTCTTCGAACAGAACCGTCATGAACAAAATAAAATTTGTCTATCAGCGAATCTCTGTCGGCAAGTTTCTCACCAAGCCCAAGTCTTTGAATAGTTGCTTTTTTTGCTAAAATATTAATATCATCATCACTTAATCCTTCAAATAGTTTTAAACCTTTGAATGATGTGACAATTCCATCCAGCAGAGGGTCTGCACTTGGAATAATATTTATGTCGGTGTTATTGTCCATTTATCTTTGTTTTAATCGGAATCACTATCCGAGCCATGTAAATAATCAAACACTTTAGTTACCGGAGCAAAAACCGTTTCAATCAATCTTTTTTCACCTGTTTCAATTTCTGCTAATCCATGCATTCCGAATTTTAAATTAATTTTTGGGTTCAAATTATCAAAAGCCATTCTTGCCTCATAAACCAGACCTGCACCTTCAATGATTTTCGGGTCTGTTGATATACTTACTATAGCACCTGTCTGTACTCCATACTCCTGAAATGGATATGCATCAAACTTTATCGTTACATTCTGACCATTTTTAACTTTTCCGATGTTTGAATCGGATATATAAAGCACACCGTATTTTGGCAAATCATCGCGTATTATTGTTATTACAGGCATTCCGCGGCTTATGAGTTGGTATGAATCAACTGCAATATCGGCAACTATTCCGGGATATTTGGATTTAATCAGTACCAATTTATTGTCAACAATAATATTTTCATCATTAATTAAATTTTGATTCAATTCGCTCATCATCTCCTTATGCTGAGAGACAATCAAATCTCTTTGCTGCCGAAGATTTTCAGCACTTGAATGAATCAGAATTTTGAAATTATTTAACTGGTTGTTTAATTGGGATTCCATATTTAAATATGTTTGCTGCGACGAAGCATACTGATATTCCGTAATAACATCTTTATGAAAAAGCTTTTCATCTTCATTGAATATTTTCTTTTGCTTTTCCAGCAATTTGGATGTAACCAGCAAGTCGCTGTACATTTCCGAGAGGCTGAGGCGTGTTTTCTCAACGAAATTATATAAGTCGGTTCTACGCCAATTTTCTGAACTAACCAGAGACTGCGAACTGTCATTAAGCAATTCCTGTTGAATCAAATATATTTCGGGCGCAAGGCTGACTCTTAATCGTGAATCCTTTTTCCCGTACAAATCCGACATTGAATTTATCTGCTGAAGTGCATAAGTCAGTTCGGAATATTTTGTTTTTATATCTTCCAAACTCTCTTTTAATTCATTTGCACCTGATTCCGTCATAAGTACATCATTGGAAACCAATGCAAGAAGCACCTGTTCATCTTTGACTTCATCATTTTCTTCAACCATAATTGAACTGACGGTTCCGAGAACAGGATTTTGAATCTGATATTCTACCCCGCTTACAGAAACATTTGTAGTCACTTTTATGATTACAATTGCAAAAAAGGAATAAATAAGTGCAGCAAACATCAGAAGAAAAATGATATAAATTGGTCCTTTGAGTACAAATCCCGGCTGGGTATTAATAAAATGTTCGACAGTTGCAGTAAATTCATCCCGCTTCAGATACACATCTTTAGTAGCGACAGGAGTGAACAAAGGCTGCTCCTGCGGCACATTCCCTGCCTTTTTGAATTTACCGGCTAAATTCTTTATATTAATATCCATCAAAATTTTGTCATAGTTAACTTATTTTATAATGTTTTCCTAAATTCGGAAAATAGACAAATTAATTATGAAAATATTATGCCAATTTTTTATTAAATTAATTTTAAAGATATTATTGTTGGTATTCCCGCTTTGTATTATCTGAGAACAATTGATTGGAGCTGATTTTTTGATTGAATTGATTGGAATATGTCAGAATAACGGATTTAACAGATTACACTGATTTCACGGATTTAAATCAGTGAAATCCTTTAATCCGTGTAATCCGTGATTCTGACAAATATATATTCCTAATCAAAGATTTTACTGATTACACTGATTTAACAGATTTAAATCAGTGAAATCCTTTAATCAATGATTCTGATATTTGCTTTTAAATTCCATAGGAATGCCCTGTTTGTAGAAAACAATAATTTCCCATAAAAAAAACCTTCCCAATGAATAAACACCGGAAAGGTTTATATGAATATCAAATTTAGAATATGTTAATCAATGAAATTTTACTGCTACGGGTGCTTCACCGCTGTAATCATAAAATCCTTTGCCGTTCTTACGACCGTAAGCTCCGGATGCTACTACTTTTTTCAGGAGCGGACAGGGACGGTATTTCGGGTCGCCGAGGTCTTTGTGTAAAACTTCGAGAATTGCAAGGCATGTATCCAAACCGATTAAATCTGCAAGGAATAACGGTCCCATAGGGTGTGCGAATCCAAGTTTGGCAACTTCATCTATTCCGTCAACTGTACCGACATTTTCCATCAAAGCATAAACGGCTTCATTGATGAAAGGCAGTAAAATTCTATTGGAAATGAATCCCGGATAATCATTAGCTGTAACAGGAGTTTTTCCGAGATGTTTGCAGATAGAAACGATTGTATCATAAACCTCAGCACTTGTTGAAAGTCCTTTAATGATTTCCACAAGTTTCATCATTGGAACAGGATTCATAAAGTGCATCCCGATGACTTTTTGAGGTCTTTTTGTACGTGCAGCAATTTCGGTGATTGAAATAGTTGATGTATTGCTTGCAAGTATTGCATCAGGATTAATAATGCTGTCAAGATTCTCAAAGATATTGAATTTCAAATCTTTATTCTCTGTTACCGCTTCAATAACAAGTTGTGCATCTGCTGCAATTGCAATATCAGTTGATGTTGTGATATTGGAAATAGCAGAATCCATACTTTCCTGACTGATGATACCTTTTTTGAGCTGTCGTTCCATGTTCTTTTTTATGGTTTCCATACCGCGTGCTAAAGCCTGTTCGCTGATATCACTCATTACAACCTTGTAACCGGACTGCGCAAATGTATGAACTATACCGTTACCCATAGTTCCGGCTCCTAATACAAGTACTTTCTCAATTTTCATATTTCAACTCCATCACAATATTATAAAAAAATTATTTATTTTTATCAAAATCACAAAGTAATTTTCTGATTATTTCTCAATTAGTTAAGTCGTTTGATATTATAAGAAAATATTTCGCTTTTTGTTTTTATAAGCAGCATATATGTCCCGACGGGTAAATTATCAAGATTAAGTGTAATTTCCTGACCTGTTGACAAATCATAGATATAATCTGTTACTAACGTTCTGCCTAAATAATCGGATATTATAATTTCACCTGCAGATATATCAGCATTAGAAGTAATTCTGATAAAACTACTGAATGGATTAGGACTTATATTAAATAACTCAGATTGATGAACATCATTAACAGAAGTTGTAACGCTGATAATTTCAGAACTTTCCCCGCATCCGTGTTCATTAAATGATATTACAAAATACTCACCGCTTTCTTTTGGAATTAACACTCTGGTATTTGAATTTGAAACAGCATTACCATTAACATACCACTTATATGACGCAGCGGAATCGGTTGACAAAATATTATCGTCATAATAAATGTTTGGTTTCTCCGGTTTTGGTCTTAATGGAATATAAACACTATCAAACAGATTGCAGCCTGAAGCAGTTTTAGCAGAAATTTTATAATTTCCGGGTTCGATAACTGTAATTCTGTTTGTGGTATCTCCGGTTGACCATTTATAATCTTTCATACCGATTGATATTGACAACGAAATTGTATCATTCTCACCGCAAAGCACCATTCCTTTTGTTGAACTGATTGTAAATGACGGAACAAATAACTGTTGGAGTGCAATGGATTCTGATTTTTCGGTACATCTGCTACCATCCTTCACGCTTACGAAATAAAAACCCGAGTTTTTTACTACAATAGTTTTTGTTGTGTCGCCTGTTGACCATTTGAATTGACTGTATGGAGAATTTGCTCTCAATACTACGCTGTCTCCCATACAGAATTCAGTATTACCGATTATATCAATCACAGGTTTTTCAAGATTGCAGTCATAAAGTTTAGTCTGCCATACTCCACGACCGTAAGTTCCGGCATAAAGTTTTCCCGAACTGTAATTAATTTTTAAATCACTGACAACAACCGGTGGAAGATTTTCATTAAATACCGACCATGAATCGGTAAAATCATCTGATTTTATTAATACTCCAATATCTGTACCTATAAACAAACATCCGGAAGTTCCTTTTTGAACAACAATTGTATTTGCCGGAACATTCGGCAGGTTATAAGTAATATTTTTTACCTGTGTACCGTTAATTTCAAATACACGTTCTGCCTGATTATAGCCCGATAATGTGACGAATACCCGATTAGGATTATCAGGGTCAATTGCAATACCTGAAACCCAGTTAGTCTTATTAAAAATATTTGTCCATGTTGAACCGCCGTTAATAGATTTATAAAGAAATTTATTAACAGCCATATACATAATATTTGTATCCTTTTCGGAAATAGCTAACAAATTAATCGAAGATGAACTTGTAAAACTTGTCATTTTTACCCATGAAGCACCACGGTTAGTTGTTTTATAAAGATTTTTGTATCCGATAAATATACTTGAAGGATTTACAGGATTTAAAATGTATGGAGTCACCCAATTTGCCCGTTCCCCTTGAAAAAGGTCTGTTCCGGCAATTCTGACATAAGATGTACCGCCATTAACAGAACGGAAAATATTTCCATATTGAGTAGCTGTATAAACATAACTTGCATTAATCGGGTCAATAGCACACTGCATTCCGTCTCCCCCATTAACACCTAACCAAGATTTTTGGGTGTAAATACAGGAACCGTTATCCTGAGCACCGGCAACAATCAAATCCGGGTCGGCATCACTGACATCAATTTTATATAGCTGAGAAATAGCCAGCCCATCACTGATATCTTTCCAACCCACCCCATTATCCGATGATACATACAACCCGCCGTCGTTTGCCGCATATAACTCATTTGTACTTGAATTAAAGTAAAAGTTCTGCTGGTCGGCATGAGTATAAGGTAAATTATAACTGCCTGTCCAATGGTTTAATATCTTCCATGTTTTACCGCCGTTATTTGAGACCCATGCATGGATTCCGCCTGCAAAAATCAATTCAGGATTAAAAGGTGATACGGCAAGTGCTAAATCATAAAATCCCTGACCGGAAGTACCTCCTCCATTTGACTCAATACTTAAAATATTCGGTGAAGTTGATTGTGTAGAAAAGGTCGCCCCACCATCTGTTGATTTTGATAATCCCCAAAAAGAACCTGAATTAGACTTGGCTCCTAAAGCATAGACATAATTCGGATTAGTTTCCGAAACTGCCAATTCAATTCTTGCAGCACCGCTCATGTTATTGACAAGAGCCCAGGTATCACCTCCGTCAGTTGTCCTGAATACTCTACCACTTGAAGTACCTTGATTCATTCCTGAGGTTGCAGCATATATCACAAGAGGATTGTCGGGTTTAAATGCCATATCCCTGAATACAGCAGTATTGTTTATAATTTGCCAGGTTCCGGCACCGTCTTTACTTCTCAAAATACCTTTGTTTGTAGCAGCATAAACTAAATTATGGTCCTGCGGATGAACAATAATCCTGTTAGCCATATAATAATCATTCGGTTTATAATTTTCTGTTGTAGTAGCCCAGTTCTTACCTCCATCAACTGATTTCATAATACCTGTTGAATACTCGTCAGTCATAAAAAATCCATTTTTATCACCGGTAGAAAGATACATTACTTCAGGTTTACTTGGTGAGAATGCTATATCAGAAATTCCCATTGACAGAGCATCAGTAAATTTTGATACTGCCCAGGTTTGACCTTTATCAGTTGAACTCCAGGCTCCCCCGCCGGCAGAACCTACCCAAATTATATTACCGTTTTGGGGATGTACCCTCACAACATTGACTCTGCCTAGACCTCCAGACTTATAATTCAGTTTGTTCACCGGCATTGTCACAGGTCCTACTTCTTTCCAATCAGACTGTAGATTTAAAAACTGATTATTATCCTTAGATAAACTCACGAAATTTCTATAAGAATTCAATACATCATTAGCCTTAGGAATAATACCAGTAGGGAAAGTTCTCTGCTCCCAAAAATATTCCCATCTTTTAAATTGTTTCCATCCTTCACCCCTGACAAGTTCTTTACCATCCCAATAATTGTTGAAAGCATCCTGAACTTTGAAAAAATCATGTTCATTATCTTTTAAATTTTGAGACCAGGGCTGTGAAAATATCACAACCGATGAGAATATCATCACAAGGAGAGAATTCAATATCTTTCTTAACATCACGAATCCTAAGTTCAATTTTCAAAAATGTATCCTAACAATATACTAAAATAACACTTTTAATTCAAAAAAATATATATTGAGACCATTCATTAAATAAAAAGTGTTATATTTACATTTCGTATAAATTAATTCAATATTGTAATTATTAAAGTTCTCATAACTGAATAAAAAAATGAGATTGGTAATCGTTGAATTTCGATTAATTTATGAAAAATAAAAATGTTGAATAAATTATTTATTGATAATTTGAATGATAAGAAATGAAAGTAAGCGGTTTTACCTTTGTAAGAAATGCAATTAAATTTGATTACCCTGTAGTTGAATCAATAACTTCAATTTTGCCGATATGTGATGAAATGGTAGTTGCAGTCGGCAGCTCGGAAGATGATACTTTGAGTTTGATTAAGAATATAAATTCTCCAAAAATAAAGATTATCGAAACGGTTTGGGATGATTCACTCAGAGAAGGCGGTAAAGTATTAGCAGTTGAAACAAACAAAGCATTTAAAGCAGTTTCCGATGATGCCGATTGGGCATTTTATATTCAGGCAGATGAAATTTTGCATGAGAAGTATCATGAAAGTGTTTACAGGGAAATGCAAAAAAATGCTGAAGATAACAATGTGGATGGATTGCTTTTTGATTACAAGCATTTTTACGGTTCTTATGATTATATTGGAGAGTCATACCGCTGGTACAGGAAGGAAATTAGGGTTATTAGAAATGACAAATCAATTTATTCATACCTTGATGCACAGGGCTTTAGAAAAGGAGAGAATAAAAAACTTAAAGTCAAAACTGTCAATGCCGAAATATACCATTACGGGTGGGTTAAACATCCGGCATATCAGCAGCAGAAACAAGAACATTTTAACAAACTATGGCATAACGACGAATGGATAAATAAAAAAATTAAAATTTCCAACGAGTTTGACTATTCTGAAGTTGATTCTCTTATCCTTTTCGAGGGTACACATCCGCAGGTTATGCAGGAAAGAATCGCAAAAACTAACTGGCATTTTGAACATGATATTTCTAAAAAGAAATATTCTCTCAAAGAAAAGTTCAAAAGGATTATCGAAAAAATAACAGGTTACAGATTGGGTGAGTATAAAAATTATGAACTTATAAACTGAATGCTCTATATTTTCATATAATTCGAATAAAAATCAAATTATTAGATTTTCTTTAGTGATAATATACGTAAAACTACTTATATTTAATGTAATATTTTTGATATATTTTTGTTTACTTATTTTTTTTCACATTTATTTGATTTTGAAAATAATTAAATAATTAATTCTGAACCAAATATAAATCATCTATTAAGTTGAAGAGATTTTGATTCAGGATAGTAAGGAAACATTAAGTTTTCGCAATTTATCTGATTGAATATTTGGTTTAATTATGGAATTTTTTCTTTAAATTAGTCTAATAGTTTAAATGACAAATAAATACAAAATATTTTCAATATCAATAACTTTACTGATTTTGTCGCAGTATTTTATACTATTCAGCCACAATTTAGACATACCTGTAAAAACAAAAGAAATTATTGACGTTGACAGAGGTTTATCCCAGAATTCCGTCAGCAGTATATATCAGGATAAAATCGGATTTATCTGGATTGGAACTGCAGATGGTCTTAACCGTTTTGACGGCAATGACATCAGAATTTACCGTTATAGTTATGATGATACAAATTCTATCTCAAATAATTTTATTAATACGATTTTTCCTGCATCCGGTGACGGGTTTTGGATTGGAACTGATGCCGGTTTGAATTATTATGACTTGAGAACAGGAATTTTCAAAAGATATTTAACAAAGGAAAATTTACGTATAGTTTCAGGCATTAATCTTGACGACAAAAATCTGATTCTTAAGATTATATCTAAATATGGTGTCAATTTATATCAATTTAATATATTTACACAATTATTAAAACCAATCATAATCGGCGGCAAATCAAATGTAGATGATCATATCAAATTATATAAGGATAGCAAGCAAAGAATATGGACAATAAGCAGAAATGAAGTCTATTTGATAGCAAATCCAAATTTGAAACCGGAAAAAATTATAAGTCAGAGTCCAGATAATAGTCCTATAACTGATTTGTTGATGCTGAATGACGGCAGATTGTATTTGTCAACTACATATAGTATCTACAATCTTAATGAAGATTTTACTGTAAATAAAAGATTTGATTATCAAAACGACATGAGCAGAATACATTTTTTGATGACAGATAACAACTCAGTATTATGGCTTGGAAGTGATTTAGATAATGGGTTTATAATGTTGAATCCTTCAGTCGGTAATGTTCAAACGTATGCTGGTGATTTGTCTTCGAAATATTTTTCTACAAATGTACCAATTACCGGTATTATAGATGCGAGCGGTGTACTATGGATTGGTACGGATGGTGACGGAATTATAAGATTTAATCCAAATCAAAAAAAATTCCATCTGTTAACTCATGACCCTGACAATTCAAATTCTCTCAGTATAAATTTTCCAAAAGGTTTGTTTGTTGATTCAAGAAATAATCTTTGGGTATCAACAATTAAAGGCGGTTTGAACAGATATGACATTAATAAATATAAGTGGGATTTGTTCAGTTCTGATAAAACCGGAAATTATCACTTAAGCAATGAATCCGGTTTATTTGTTTTTGAGGATAAAAAAGGTACTGTTTGGTATGGCGGAGGAACAACTATTGATACATTCAATACCAAATTAAAACGCTTTGAAACAGCATATAAAGAAGCAGGCACTCAGGCGATATATGAAGATATTGACGGTTATATATGGACAGGTGGAAGTTTAGATAATTTAATCACACGTCATAATCCAACAGCCGGAACATCTGAATCCATATTTGATTTGATTCCTAAAACATCCGGACTTTCTGCAACAAATATACTTGCAATTACTCAAACAAAAGATAAATCTTTATGGTTTGGAACTGATTTCGGGCTTTATCGTTTTGATATAAACAAAAAAACTTTAAAAAATTACAGACATATCAGGCGTAACAAATCAACTTTAAGTAATAATTTTATTCTTTGCCTGCTGACAGACATTAAAGATAGATTATGGGTCGGTACACGTGACGGATTAAACCTGTATTTTCCCGAAACTGACAGTTTTGTCAGATTGAATGTTTCTCAGGGTTTACCAAATTCATTTATTTATGGTATGGTTGAAGACAAAAATCATAATATATGGATTTCAACTAATAAAGGACTCAGCAAATTAAATTTTGAAAGTATATATAATTACAAATTCAGGAACTACACAGTAAGTGACGGTTTGCAGTCAAATGAATTTAATACAAATTCTTACGCTAAATCATCGGACGGTTACTTGTTTTTTGGAGGTATTGGCGGAATTAATTATTTTCATCCCGATTCATTACATGATAATCCGAATATCCCGCGCGTTGTCATTACCGGTATTTATCTTTTTGACAAACCGTATAATTCAGGCATAAATTCTTATGCTGTAAAGCTGCTTAAATTACCGTATTACCAAAATACTTTATCTTTTGAATTTTCTGCCTTAGAATTTTCGGAACCTTCTAATAATCAATATGCATATTATCTTGAAGGTGTTGATTCTAACTGGGTTTATTCGGGAGTGAAAAGATTTGCCAGATATGCCAATCTAAAGCCCGGTACTTATAAATTCAGATTAAAAGCATCAAATAATGATAATATCTGGAATGAAACAGGTATATCAATTGACATTATCATCTCACCTCCTTTCTGGGCTACTTTTGAATTCAGATTTCTTTTGGTTTTGATAATTTGTATTCTTATATTCTTCATATTCAGATACCGTACTAATCAGATAAGACAAAAGAATCAATTTCTTGAAAATCAAATTAGTGAGAGGACGGAAGAATTAATTAAGAACAATAAACTTTTAAAGAAACAAACTGAAGAAATTAAAATCATAAATGAATCATTGGAAAAACGTGTTTCCGAAAGAACAAGGCAGTTGTATGAAGCTAATATGACATTACATGAAATATTAAAAGAAATGACAATCAGTAAATCCGAATCGTTGAAAGCAATAATTAAAACACAGGAAGATGAACGGTCTCGCTTTGCTAAAGACCTTCATGACGGCGCAGGTCAGTATCTGTCTTTTCTGAAATATAATCTTTACAGTATAGAATCAGCGATTGGTGATGCTTATCCTGCAATCAAAGTAAAACTTAAAGAACAGGTTAAACTGGTTGATAATGTTGTTAACGACTTAAGACAATTTGCTTATGCACTTATGCCGCCTGTACTTGAGAGAATTGGTCTTAAAGCAGCACTCGAAGAATTACTTGATTATTATAAATCATCAACTGACTTAATTGTTGAATATTATCTTGAAGAAAAGAAAACGCCTTTATCAAAATATTATAAAATACATGTCTATCGTGCAATACAGGAAATTTTATCTAATGCAGTCAAACACTCATCATGCACAAGAATAAACGTTCAACTTCTTGCATATCCTAATCATATTTTAATTATAATTGAAGATAATGGTAAAGGGTTTAATCCTGTATCAGAGAATAAAGGTATGGGTTTAAAAAATCTAAACAGCAGAATTGCACTCTTAAACGGGAAAATTGATATTGACTCTCAAATAAATCACGGAACTACAATAACATTAGAGGTGCCGAATTGAGAAATAAGGTGCGAATTTTCATTATTGACGACCATAAGTTAATTGTTGACGGTGTTATCCAAATGCTGTCCAAATATTCCGATTTTGAAATTGCAGGGTTTGCCTTAAACGGTCAAACTTCTATTACCGAATCCAGAAAAGCCGGACATATTGATGTTTTCATTACTGATATCAATCTTCCTGATTTGGACGGATTAGTTGTTATTCAGTCTTTAAAGGTCCATTTCCCTGATTCGAAGTTTATTGTGCTTTCCATGCATAATAATAAGAACATAATTAAAAATGCCTTTCAGAAGGGAATCATGGGTTATGTACTTAAAAATTCCGGAGAAGAAGAACTTGTTGAGGCTATCAGAAACACAATAAACGGAGTTAAATTTGTTTCAAAAGAGGCGGTGGGAAATCTGATTGACAGTATCTCAAACCCTGATAATGGTGATGATGAAAAAGCAGCATTAACAGACCGCGAAATTACTATTGCCAAACTTACGTCCAAGGGTCTTACTTCTATTGAAATTGCCGGTGTACTATATATATCACCACGAACTGTAGAAACTCACAGACGCAATATTATGCATAAATTAGGTTTCAAAAATCAGAGTGAACTTGTTAAATATGCAATCCAGTCTGCATGGATTGAATTGGAAGATTAACTTGTTATTCAATATTATTGCTCTTGATACGATTATAACTTATAATGTGGTAAGATTAATAATTAAAGGAAAATTATGTTAAAAATATCTGTGTTTATTGTATTGGTTGCAGGTTTATTTATATCCTGCAAAACTATTGGTAATGCTTCAGATTTGTCTAAAACTTCAAAAAATGATTCAAATGAAGAAGTACAATCAGAGATGAAACTATTTGCGGGTTTTAAAACTTCATTTTTCTTTCCTGTTGATAACGGTTTTATATTAAATTCCGAAGATTCATTGAAAATCGGAACAATTTCTGAATATTTAAAAGTTAATATTGACCAAAGCTGTCAGATAAAATGCTATCAACACGAGATTGAACTGCCCGAAACATCGGCAAAAAGAAGAGATTTTATTTCTGACTTATTGATTCGCAACGGTGTAAAACCTAATAGAATACTTACTAAACTTGAAAGACCATTAATTCCTCAAAGTGAGGAGGACAAATTCACTGAAGAAGAATTAGTACATGCAAGAAGAGTTGATTTGAGTATCATTAGATAAATAGTTTTAATATTTTCTAAAGACTTATAACTCTTAGCTGAGAACAAACTCATTATACACCTTTTAAAAAAAATGCTGCCCCAATTCAGGGACAGCATTTTTTAATATTACTCAAAATATCTGTGAACTATTTTGTTACTAAGAATGGCAGTTGTAATTTCTGGCCATTATAGCTGATAGAAATAAAGTAAACTCCGCTTACATAATTACGTGCATTCAAATCCTGAGTATGGATTCCTTGATTTGCATAACCGTTAAACAGATTATCTAACTTTCTTCCTGTTTGGTCAACAATATCCATGACAATATTGCCCGGCACTTCAACTGTAAACTCAACTTTGGATAAATCGGTTACAGGACTTGGATTAACCGAAACTTTTAAACCTGTAACAGAAGCAATATTATCATTAACAGTTGAAGGGTCAATACCAACGCCGACTATAGGAACTTCAACTATACCCTCATTGATTGGGTCATTTGTTGTCAGTTGGATTCGTGTTGCATATTCTTTGACTTTCTCAGGATGGAATTGAATTTTCAAATCATGAGATTCACCGGGTTTCAACTCAGGAATGTTTTTATTTGAATCTTCAAAAAATGTGAATTGAGCATTATTTTCACCGCCTGATTTTATATCAAATCTTGCATCGAAAATTCTTAGATTATTAAATCCGGTATTTGAAATTTTCAATGTTTTGAGATCCGGTTTTAAAATATCAACTTCACCAAAATCAATATTGGTTGACGATAATGTGATACCGGAATTTGTAACTTGACCCGCAGAACGTGCTTTGAGGTCAATAAAGCCCTTTCCCTCATTATTAAATGCATTTGAAGTTATATCAATTCTTCCGGTGTAATCTCCGGCAACTTCATCTGCTGAAGTAAATCTTACTTTTATGTTGTGCGTAATACCCGGAGGGATAGTGATTGGTACCTTAACTACTTCTCCAAAAGTAAATCTTTTATCTGCATCATTTGTAATAAGAACTGTTTCGACTACCATTGCAACATTGCCGATATTTGAAATTTTAATATTGCTCTCGGAATATAATCCGAACGGTACTGTTCCAAAATCAACAGGGTATGTACTGAGAGACAGCTTAGGACCATTAAATACATTCTCGCCGCCGATACCAATCAACTTAACTTCAATAGACTTGTTATAGGCGTCAGAAGTAACAGTCAGATAATCTTCAAAATTTCTTTCTTCTTTTGGTGAAAATTTCAAATTTACAAAATGAACATCACCCGGATTCATAAGGAGACCGGTTCCGCCTTCAACAATTTCAAATGTTCCGGCAGGTTCGTCACCTGCTATTTCAATTTTAGAGATTGTGAATGGTTCTCTGCCTGAATTTCTAAACACTGCAGTTTGAAAACCCGATTGATTCATTTCAATTTTATCAAAATCAACCGATTCATTTTCAACTGACAAAAAACCTTCAGGATGAGGTACATCTCTAATTTCCCATTTTACAGCATTTGTTAACGCATTTTCAAAATGAATCAGGTGGGTTCCGCTTGAAATATCAAAATTAATTGAATAAAATACTACACGGGCTTTATTATCTTCTGCGCGGACACCGGTAACTCTGGTATCTGTAACATCTACACTATCAATTTCTTTTATATAATCAAAAGCTACAGCATTCTTTCCGCCGTTAACAGTGAAAAAAGAAGTAGCTGCATACCACCTGATAGGTCCCTGCGGTCCGGAATTATTTTCTTCATATATTCGGTTGCACTGTTTTTTATAACCTCTAGAGACAGGGTCTCCTTCAACGCCGTCAACTCTCATACCGTTAATTGTGTTACCGGACATGTGGCTGAAAATCTTCGGGTCGGTTACTCCCAAAAAGTTCTGCATCCAGTTTTTCACCTGTGCGTCACCACCCTGACCAAAAGCACCTAAAAGAATATTACTGCCAATAATTATTACCGACTTATTTGCATTCAGCATCTTCTGAATCTGGTCAAATACTTTTATACCGTCAACAGATGAGGACAAAGTATTTGTTGTTCCCATTACAAAAATAGCAACGTCATATTCTGTGATATCACGCTGTGAAAGTGTCAAAGCATTAAAAGGTTTACGTTCGGCATAAGCGCCCAGATTAAGGTCTGTACGAAGATGGTCCCAGTAGCACAAATCAATCAGATTTGTGATTTCAACACCGTTGCCATCCTTTTGGTCTTCGAAGTTATCAAAAAAGATGTAATACTTCTTGACACTAAATGCATCCTGCGGCACGAACATGTTAAATGCTGCAATGGATAACATAACAAGTAACAATTTAAATTTCATTTCTCTTACCCCTAAAAATATTAAAATTCGATTTCTTATCAAAACAGCCGAAATATTACCATTCCGGCTGTTTAATATAACGAAAATAAACTAAATTTATTTAGCTATTACAACCGGAATCTGTGCCTGTGAACCGTCAACATCAGCAACTATATAATATGTTCCGCTTACAAATTTTTCGGAAGAGAAATTCATATTATATTCGCCTGCAGTCATTGATGAATTAACAAGCTCTGAAACTACCTTACCGGTAATATCCATAACATAGATACGAACATTACGGTTAGTTTCGCCGTTTATAGTATAGTTAAACTGTGAGCTTTCAACAACCGGATTAGGAGTCATAGTCATAGAAAGTGCTCCGTTTGGAGTTACTCCGTAAGCTACGCTTCCTGCAGGATTACCTTTACCGGTTAGACTTATATTTAAGCTTGGCTCATTCTTTGCGTTTGTCGAAATTGCAATTGTTCCTGAAAAGTCAGCACCTGACTTAGGTTGGAATCTAATTCCGATTTTGGCAGTAGCACCTTTCAGAATAGTTTTTGTATCGAAACCGCTTGTTAAAGTGAATGCATTAATGTTGTCACCCTGTTTCAGAATGCTAAAGACAGTAAGTGTTTCGTCGCCGGTATTAGTAAGTGTTACTTCCATATCCTTCGATTTGTCAGTATCTACTGTACCAAATGCAACTGTTTTTGTATCAACAGAAATCTTTGGACCTTCGGCAACAGCACCACCAAATAACCATGTGATGATGTTATTGGCTAAAGTTTGTTTTGTTTCGTCTGAAGTAGCTTCAAAACAATATCCAAGATAAACAACACGGGTTGTTGGCAGTTCAATTCTTGCACCGGCTGTACCCATTAAAGTACCGTTTGCATCAGAATAGTTAAGAATTGGTGTAGCAATTTGTGTATTTAAATTAAGGTTTTCGGCAAAGTAAATAGTCTTGGTGGCATCCTGTCCGGCTTTGTTATTAATTTCAAAGGACAAACCATCAGTTATAGGGTCAGTAGCAATTCCTTTTACATTAATTTTATAAAACCCGATAATCTGATTTTGACTGTTAAGCTGTACCAATTGTATTGGAGCAACAATATTACCTAATCCCATTGAAGTAAATAAAGTTTTGGCATCAGGAGAGGATGTAGCTATACCAAATGTGTTGTACATTTCAAGTTCATTCGAGAAGAAAATCTTAACGCCTTTGGCAATTGCAGTTTTCACATAATCCCTCAAAGTTTGAGATTCGGCACTTGTTGAACCCAAAATACCTCTGGTAGAATAAGGTGAAGAAATACCAATATATTTGAATAAATCAGCAGGGTAGCTATTTAATATGTCTAAACTATATGGTATTAAGACAGTATTATCTTTGAATTGTGGCATTGCTATCATTGCATCATTAAAGTATTTCATATTTGGTTTATCTTTATCAAAAACCATATTAATACATTCTGTATTATCGGTTAATACATTAAATGAACCATTGGTTATTACACTTTTTGAACCTTCGATAACATCCGGTGTAGCAGTAAATTTAACTTCAACGAAACTTGCTTTACCAGTTGGTACAGTAACTGAAGCATCAACATCAACATAACTTTTAGCAGCAATTGATACCGGTCCGGGGAAAGTTACATTCCAACCGGCAGGTAAAGTACCTTGAGCTAAAGTTACAGTTATAGGAAAATCCTGAGGATTGTTTACTCTAACCTTTTTACTTATTGTAGCACCAGGTGTAGCTAAAATATTAGGTTGACTAACAGATACTTCAGTTATTATTTCAGGTTTTTTTCCGGCTTCCTGTGCATTTAAAATTGTCCCGTCCACCAGAGTAGAACCTGAAACTTTATAAACTTGAATAATGCCTACAACATATAAATCATTTGCTTTCCAGGAAGGATCTTTCTTAAATGTGAAAGTTTCTGAAAAATCCATGCCGTCTTTAACAGATGGAAGCATATTTTTAGTACTACCGTAAAGTCCTCCTAAAACCTTGCGGACTACTTTCATGTGATTGTAGTTTTTGATTGTACTAGGCTTAGAATAATATGGATGACCAACGTAAGAAGCATTATTTGCAAAATAATTTTTTTGATCCCATAATGAACCTGAACCAACGCAATAATCTTCCATAATATAAAGATTTAATGCTAATTGTCGGTTGTCATCTTTAAGAATTTTCGCAGTTACTTTTGCTGTAATGATTTGTGTTGTTGTATTGTAATCATAAGTTACTTCAAGGTCAGCAATATTTTCTTCAGAAAAATGAGGTGTTATTGCAGTTTTCCATTGTTGCCATCCAATCTGCATTGTTCCATTGTAGGGTTGTCTGTCAATTGTACCGGATGGATAGCTGTTTATCCCGAAAGTTTGAGCGAATTGTGATTGCTCAGGAATCGCCATACCATCACCGTTATGCCATTTCACACCAATCACCTGATCAGGATATTGATCAATCAATTCGTCCATAACTACTGTTCCGCCCGGACACCAACCGCACCAGGCACCTGTTTGTTGTTCAATAAGCACTTTTTTACCGGCAAAAGCGGTCGAAGTGCCAATTAATAATATCAGGACAAAAAGTACTAAACTCTTGCATAATCCCGTATTAGTTGCATTCATAAAAAACTCCCTAAAAAATTATAAAACATATAATAATATAACACATTATCAACAAAAAAAGTTACAAAACATAAAATAATCAGTACAATTTTTTCTTTATAAATCCTATCAAATTAAATCATTTTGAATCTTATAATAACACAATATTAATAATTACATTTCTCCAACACTTAAAATTAGCAAAAAAAAATGAAATAATCAAAAAATAATATAAACTTTTTTTTTATTTTGATGGTTTATTATAGTATTTTTTATCATAAAATTAAATATTAGGTTTATGTAATTTTCATTTTTAAGTAATTTTTCATATTTTTGAGTAATAGTATTTTTAATTAATTAGAAATATGGCAAAATCCACAATTGCTACTATAATTAAACCCCACTTTTGGATTTGTCATACTGAGCCTGCGAAGTATCCATGATTTAATTAATTAACAGCCTGGATTCTTCGCTTCGCTCAGAATGACGCCCCCTTAAGTATTTTGTTTTTTAATATTAAACATTGATAGATATTTTTGAACGTATCAACCATGTTTATAAAAATAAAGTTTAGGGTGTTTTGAATTTGTTGAATTTTTTACGACATAATTCAAAATTTTCAGATTTAACTTTGAAATATAATTCTATTTACCAATATTTCAGTATTTTTAAATAAATATTTTATGTTAATTTTATCGGAAAATTTTTTATGAATTTCAGATTGTTACTTTCTGCTGCAGTTACGGTTTTAATCTTTTGCACTTATTTCACATCATTATCCCAGATTGACAGAAGAGATAAGGGTATATTAATTGAAAGAAAGAACGAAACGTGGGACACGATTGTAAAAGAAATCGGCGAGTTTGAAAAAGTTGAAACACCCAAAAAACCTTCCTTCATTCTTGATTTTACGGGAATAGAAGTTCCTAAATCAATTGAAGAGTGCAAGCCTATCTGGCACAACAAACCTGTAATGCAGAGCTGGACAGGCACATGTTGGTCTTTTGCCTCTACATCTTATCTTGAATCAGAAGTTTACCGGTTGAATAAAAAAGAAGTCAAACTCTCGGAAATGCACACCGTTTACTATGAATATCTTGCAAAAGTTAAAAGATACATTTCAGAACGTGGAAATTCACTTGTCAGTGAAGGCTCTGAAACTAATGCTACACTGAGAATCTTAAGTGAGTTCGGAGCTGTGCCTGTAAGCGTCTATTCAGGAATGAAACCGGGACAGAAACACCACTCTCACGAAAAAATAGCAAGTGAAATAAGCAAATATCTTTTGAATTGTAAAAATAACAGTTTGTGGAATGAAAATGAAATTCTTGGCAATGTACGGGCAATCCTTAATTATTATATGACTGAGCCTCCTGCAAAATTTTCTTACGAAGGAAAAGAATATACTCCCTTAAGCTTTATGAATAATTATCTTAAAATTAACCCGAACGACTATGTTGATATTATGTCTCTTTTGGAGCCGGGATACTGGAAACAGACTGTTTATGATGTGCCGGATAACTGGTGGAAATCGGACGTATATTATAATGTACCGCTTGATGATTTTATGGCGGCAATAAATAAAGCTGTCGAAAATGGATATTCTGTTGCAATCGGCGGCGACGTTTCGGAAGCAGGAATGTATTCTTATGCAGATGCTGCTGTCGTGCCGAGTTTTGACATACCTTCATCCTATATAGATGATATGGCACGACAATTTAGATTTTCAAACAATACTACTACTGATGACCACGCAATACATATTGTCGGCAAAACCAAAAACTCTGCCGGCGATTGGTTTCTAATCAAGGATTCCGGCTCGGGAGCACGAAACGGCAAATTCAAGGGATACTATTTCTTTCATTCTGATTTCGTAAAATTAAAAATGACAACTTTTATGATTCATAAAGATGCCGTTAAGGAATTGCTTGAAAAATTTAAATAATTATAGTGGCAGTTAAGTCAAATCCCCCTGTCACTCCGTGACATCCCCCTTTGGAAAAGGGGGAAAGCGTAGCAGGGGGATTTTTTTGTCCTCCGCCGGCGGAGGTGTCACGGAGTGACGGAGGTGGATTGTCTTTATATTTCCCCACCTTTCTTTCAAAAAAGGGAGATTAAGGTGGATTTCTTCAATATAAAATGAGAAATTATCAAATTCATTTTAGTTCTTATTGAAAAATAATGTTTTTAAATCTAATTTGTTATAATATATTTTGCAATTATTATTTCATATTTAAATATTAAACCGCTTTTTTTCATTAATCAATAAATTTTAAGGGTGGCTCTGAACTCTTTAACGAACACATCGAGATTTTTAACGAACGCATCGAGGCCTTTAACGAACTCACCGAGGTCTTTAACGAACTCACCGAGGTCTTTAACGGAGGCATCGAGGCCTTTAACGAACTCACCGAGGTCTTTAACGGAGGCATCGAGGCCTTTAACGGAGGCATCGAGGTCTTTAACGGAGGCATCGAGGTCTTTAACGGAGGTATCGAGGCCTTTAACGGAGGCATCGAGGCCTTTAACGGAGGCATCGAGGTCTTTAACGGAGACATCGAGGGTCGGGAAAGACCGCGTGAAGTGCATCAACACTCGTTTTAACTGATTCTGCGTTAAATTGAACAAAATCTGAGAGAAAGTGAATTTAACCTTCCGAAGGTTCAAAACCTTCGGAAGGTTTGCCAAAGGGTTCATAATCTCATGAAGAAACGGATTTGATAATTTGTATGTCAAAGAAATGCAATCTAACGACATCAGAGAGTAAAAATACTATTTATTATCCAAATATTATAATCTCGCAACTATATAATTCGCAATAGAAACATCATGAAAGTTTGGTGAAGGACATTTTTTCTTTAAAACATCGGAAGTTTAAATGTTTTGTGGTTTTCCATAGGTTGTGCTTTTCCTACAAGAATCCAACACAAAGAACCAAAATGAACTCCACCTATTTTATAACATAATATCAGGTGGAGTCCATTTGAGAAAGATTTGTGGTTTCCCTGGGAGGCTGTACCTTTTCTACCGATATTCCGCTCCAAAGGGAGCTTTACAAATTGATAATTGAAAATTGGCAAATGATAATTGAAAATTGATATATGATAATTGAAAACTAAGAACTCAAAACTTAGAACTAAAAACTATGCGGATTTACAATACATAAAATATATCGAAAAAAAATGGTAACTTTTATGTTTAAAAGTTGTTTATTATCGAATTATTGATTAATTTAGAATATTGAAAATTGAGGATTTGAAATGAAGAAATTAATTACATTATTTATTTGCGTTTTGATTCAAATATCATTTGCCAATTCTCAGTATTGGAAAGAAATCGAAACGATTCCGTCACCATTTAACAGCAATTATTGGCTTGACGTGTATTTTCATCCTTCAAATTCTAATTACGGATGGGTTTGCGGCTTTAACGGTATGGTCATAAGAACCACAGACGGCGGAAATACCTGGTCCGGGGCTTATGTTGCGGGTGCATATCATCTCGAACATGTCAATTTTCCAAGTCTTACAACAGGATATACTTCCGGACCGGACGGAATATTTAAAAGCACAAACGGAGGACAGACATGGACTGAAGTTACTCCTGATATTAACTGGGATTACTGGGGCTGTTATTTCGTAAATGATAATGTCGGATTGGTTGTCGGCGGCGGTTGTGTCGGCAATCAGCGTTTCTATAAAACAACAAACGGCGGTCAGTCCTGGACTTTGTTTTCAGGCAGTGAATCATCAAGCGGTATGACTGATTTGATTATTTATGACCCGAATGGTCTCGGATATGCTGCTTCAAGCGGCAAATTATGGAAAACAACCGATGGTGGTAATACGTGGGCTGTATTTGCAAGTTCCGGCAGTAACGTTTGGAATGAAGAAATCACAAATGTAAACAGTTCATTTTTACTTCCTTATGCCGGTACAAATTGCTCAGGGCAGGGCGGCGACGGCGGTATGAGATTCACAACCAATATGGGGAATACCTGGAACAATCATCAGACAGGTGTTTCAATGTTCGGAACATATTTGCTCGACGATATAAGAGGCTGGGCTTGCGGAGACAGCAAAAGTGTTTATTACACATCGGATGCTGGTGTAACATGGAAAAATAAAAACTGTGGTATCAGAGATGACGATAATCTTGATGACATCTGGTTTATAAATGATAAACTTGGATTTACAGTAGGAGCAGGAGTTTACAGACTCTCCCCTGCCGAATATAAATTATCAAAGGACTCGTTAGTTTTTGATAATTTGTGTACAGGTGAAAATAAAACAGACAGTCTTACAATTGAAAATTTATCTTTTGATAATACTGATGCAGAATTTCAAATAGTTGATGATGCAGGTAATCATTTCCTGCTCATAGCTCCAAATTCATTTAAAAGTCTGAATCCCTGCGACCTTACAAAAATAAAAATAGGCTTCTATCCAAAGGATGATAATTCACATATTGCAAGGCTCCGAATTGTTCTTCATCCCGGAACCGCTGATGAAGAAACAAGATACGTCGAACTTATAGGAACGGTAACAAAATCAACTGCTTTCCCACAGGATACACTGTTGATATTAAATAATGTTGTCTGCAATACCAACAGAACAATAGATGTCGCCTGGTTTGTTGAAAGCGGCATAGAGACAATAATTGCAGCAGAAAATTTAAATAAATCAACTTCAATAACAACAAATTCCGGACTCCCGTTTACAATTAAAGCACCCGTAACAAATTTTTCGTTTATAATTCAATTACCTGATACAGGCTGGCATGAAGCAAGATTCAAATTTACAACAATGCCCTGCCGAAAAGATACATTTATTACTGTCAGAGCTTATGGAATATCGCCTATTATCAGTCATAGAGCAAAAACTCAGTTAAATTCAGAGTGCTTAACATCTGTTTTTGATACAGTCAGAATTTTCAATACGGGTAATGCAATTCTTGACATCGGGCAGATAAAAATTAGTCCCGCTGTTTCAGAATTTTCTATTGTCAGGTGGCTGGGAAATAATCCACCTGTTAAAATTCAACCGAAAGAATTTGCTGATTTAATCATTGCATACAAACCGTTAGCACCGGGAGTTCATATTGGTGTGCTTTCGATTGAAAATAATGATTCAACAAAAATCAATGGGAATAAAAACCCTTATCTGATAAATTTAAGAGGAGTGTCAGAAACTGTAGTTTTAAACGACAGCCTGTTTATTGACTTTGGAACTATTTGTTTAAATCTTCAGGATGTTAAGTCGGTCTGGCTTTCAAATAAAGGAAATATAAAAGCCAGATTAGCAATGAAGAGTATTCCTAAAGACTTTTCCATTACCTTTAGTGATGTTAACAACGAAATTGGAAGTAACGATTCTATAAAAATAACTGTAATTTTCAAAGCAAATAATAAAGGTATATTTAAAGAAGTTATTGAAATAAGTTCTAATCCTTGTGATAAGAAAACTTATCTCACAATGACCGCAAATGTTGTAAGCAATGAGTTGGAAATTATTCCTGACAGGATTTCCGGTTTGGTTAAGACCGGTGAGACTTTATCCAAATCGGTAAGAATTTATTCACTGAGCGATATTAATATTAATATAAAAAGTATGAGGATAGAGCCGCCGCCTGTTGATTGGACTTATTCATTTACTCCAAATCTGCCAATGGTATTACTGCCTATGCAGGGTGCCGATTTTGTTTTTAAATTTTCACCAACAACAGCAAATAAACTTATTGGTAAAATAGTTGTTGAAACTGACGGATTATGCCCAAAAACATATTATATAGACCTTGATTTGTCAAGTTTCAACAGGTTTGTTGAAGTCTCGCCTTCGCTTATTAATTTCGGTTTAGACCTATGTTCTGTTAAAAACCGTACAATGGAAGTAGTGATTAGCAACAAGGGATTCGACCCCGATACTGTTAGTCAGATAAACCTATCCCCTGCTTCGACCGATTTTATTATTGATAATTTTCCAAATCTGCCTTTGATAATCCAACCTGAAGGAAATCATACACTTGTGATAAGATTTAATCCAACAGCAGAAGGTTTGTATTCTACAAAATTAAATATCAAAACTATAGACCCCGACGGACAATCCTTTGAGATTCCATTAAGCGGCGAATTCAGAAAATCAGTCATAAGCCCCAAGTTCCATGAATTGGATTTCGGGAGTCTGGAGAAATGTTCCGGGCAAAAGTTTATTACTGTTGAATTTGAAAATAACGGTACAATTGCCGATACATTAAACTTAATAACAGATGACGGAAAAGGTATTTTTGAAATCAGCAGACAGCAAATTGAATTACTGGCAGGAAGCAAAGATTCAGTTTTTATTATTGTTTTTCCTGAAAATTTTACAACTTTGGGAGAAATTACCGGTAAATTTATTTTTGAGAGCAAGGTCTGTCCTGATAATTATACAATTAACACAAAAGTAAATGCAGTAAAATCTTCAATAATTATAAATCCGGTTAAAGTGAATTTCGGTGAGAAGTGGACTGAAGAAAGCAAAACACAAAAAGTTACAATAACAAATTCCGGTGATGTGGATGTCACGATTAATCAGGTAAATTTAAGTGATGAAATTAATTTCCTTGTTGTTGATAAACCTATCGGCAAAGTATTAATTCCGTCAGAACAGACTACTTTTGAAGTTAAATTTATCGGCACCGGAGAAGGATTGCATTCTGCTGAAATATTGGTTCATTATAGTTCTGATTGCAAGGATTCTACCGGTATTCCTCTTGAAGGCAGTGTAACTTCGGAAAGATACGAAAATCTGATTCATATTGACAGATATGAAGCCGGTGTAGGTGACGAGATAGATATATCAGTAAATTTAGGAGAAAGAATTGACAGAATAAAGACGGACCGGATTGATTTTGAAATTCAGTTTGACAAATATCTTTTTTATCCATCAAGTATAAAATCGCTATACCTTGGTTCATTTTCAGATGTAACGTACAATTACAACAATGGAATCATTAAAGGCTTCATCGAAAACCAATTTGCAGAAAATCTTTTGGCAAATAAGGGTGAAATCATCAGAATTCGTGGATTAGTACTTGCTTCACTACCGGATTCTACAAAGTTGATTATCAACAATTTTGATGTCAAAACCGATAAATCTTTAACAGTCTTAAAAAAAGACGGATTGTTGAAACTGACTGATTATTGCGAAGGAATATTCGAACTTTCAAAGATGAAGTTTATGCCCTGGTTCAAAATAAATGCTCAGAGCATTACCCAAAATGGTCTGTTTAGATTCGATTTGTCCTCTACTGCTGATGTTGATATAAAATTTTCCATTGTTGATATTTCAGGAATTGTTTACGATGCCGGCAATCTGATTTCTCGTAAGGAAATAACATCGAGAGAGTTTAATTTACAACATTTATCATCAGGCACGTATTTTATGGTTTTAGAATCAAATTATCAAACAGCGATGATAAGGATTATCAATTTAAAGTAACTTATTGACAAAATAATATGACAAATTTTTGGGATGGAAGGTATTCGGAATCTGATTATATTTATGGAACCGAGCCTAATGTTTATTTTAAGAGTAAATTGGATATGCTGCCACCGGGGAGTCTTTTACTTCCCGCTGAAGGAGAAGGACGGAATGCAGTTTATGCCGCTTCAAACGGCTGGCAGGTAAAGGCATTTGATTCCAGCTCGGTTGGCAGAATGAAAGCCCTTAATTTAGCTGAATCATTAAATGTTAAGATTGATTTTGAGTTCCGAAATGATGAGGATTTTTATTCAACTGAATCCTATGATGCAGGAGCATTTATTTTTTCACATTTTGGAAATGTACGAAATAACAAAACATTTCCAAAATTATCAGGCTATATCAAACCAGGCGGACATATAATTTTTGAGTGTTTTTCAATTAATCAGATTGAATTTCAACAAAAGCATGGTTCAGGTGGTCCATCTGAAATTGATATGCTTTTTTCTACAGGAGATATACACGAGATATTTCCCGATTTCGAAATTCTTGATTTAGCACAAAGAACAATCAATTTAATTGAAGGTAAATATCATCATGGATATGCCAGTGTAATTGACTTTTTTGGAAAAAAGAAGCCAATCCAATAAACAATTGAACACATCGTCATTTGTTCATATAGTTAAGAATAATAAACAATTATTATATTACTAATATTTTTTGAAAATTAAAAATTATAATTTGGAGTCAAAATGTCAATTCATCACAAAGTTATCGTAATCGGTACAGGTCCGGCAGGCTTTACAGCAGCATTATATGCAAGCCGAGCAAATTTAGATGTTGCTATATTCGAAGGTCAACAGCCGGGCGGACAGTTAACAATAACTACAGAAGTTGAAAATTACCCGGGATTTGAGCATGGAATTCAGGGACCAGAAATGATGGATATTTTCCGTAAACAGGCACAAAGATTTGGCAGCAAATCAATCTATGAAACAATTACAAAAGTTGATTTTTCTGAAAGACCTTTCAAATTATGGTCGGATGGAAATATGTACACAGCAGATGCAGTAATTATTTCAACCGGTGCAACTGCTAAACTGCTGAATATTCCGAGCGAGAAAACTTATTGGGGTGCCGGTATCTCTGCTTGTGCCACATGTGACGGTTTCTTTTTCAAAGGTGAAAAGATATTCGTTATCGGCGGCGGCGATACTGCTATGGAAGAAGCTAACTATCTTACTCATTTCGGCGAATCTGTAACGCTTGTTCATCGTCGTGAAGAATTCAGAGCATCAAAAATCATGGTGGAAAGAGCTGAGAAAAATCCCAAAATAAAAATGATAACGAATGCTGTTGTTGATGAATTTTTAGGCGAAGAGAAAATGGGAATCAAAAAACTGACTCATATCAGATTGAGGGATAAAGTGACTGGTGAAACTACCGTTCACGAAGCCGGAGGATGTTTTATAGCTATTGGTCATTCTCCAAACTCAGATTTATTTAAAGAATTTTTGCAACACGATGAAAACGGTTATTTGATTACATACAGTAAATCAACATATACACAAATCCCCGGGGTTTTTGCATGCGGCGACGTTCAGGACCATATATACCGTCAGGCTGTTACTGCTGCAGGTTCAGGATGTATGGCGGCAATTGATGCAGAAAGATGGCTGGCTGAACAAGAATAGATTTGAGTGGAAAATAGTATTTTCACACAAATATTTTGAAAAAGGGACTACCTCTGGTTGTCTCTTTTTTTATGTCACTAACTAAAATAACCGGACATCTATGACTGATTTTCCATATTTTCCAAAAAGCGGTGAAAATATAATAAAATATCTGTATGAGTCACTAATCCAACCAAATTCATTTCCCAATCTACAACAGGCAGACAATCCAGTTTGTATTTGGCAAACAATTTGACCGCTTTGGCTATACTGTCTTCAGGATAAACAACGTGGTTTACTTCTTTCATTATTTTTTCAAAATCAGTAATTTTATTAAAACCAATCTCACCGAAATTTTGGTCACTTTCGTAAATATTCCTAAGCGTGTATTCACGAATTTTGTCATCACAAATCATACCGACAATTTTTCTACCTTCAAGCACGGGAATATGCTTTACATTCTCATCCTTCATAATTAGTTCAGCATCATGAACCGTATCATCAATGCTTACATGGAACACATTAGAAGTCATAATTTCTGAAACTTTTGCTTTATAAGGCATATAAAACCTCTTTTCAATAATAGCACTAATAACTTTACACAAAATAACACTTTTTTTAAATAAACACAAAAAAGTAATTTAATTCGTTTAAAATAAATAACTATTTTTTAGATAAAGAATTAGTATTTTTAAAATTTTTTGATAATTAAAATTTCATTTATATATGCTTACTTTGTATGAATTTGAAAAATTAAACGAGTTGATGATTGCTGCTCACAGGGGTTCATCAGGAACTATAACCGAAAATACATTAGCCGCATTTGATGATGCTGTTAAATCAGGAGTCAGTACTATTGAACTTGATGTTCAAATTACTTCAGATAATCAATTGGTTGTGTTTCATGACTTCTATCCTCAGGGATTCGATAAACGGATTTCTGAATTGAAATATGAAGAAATCAAGAATTTAGAGTTTGGTAATGATATTGGTGGAGAATTTGATTCCGTACACATACCTTTACTGAAGGATGTCATTAACCTCGTAAAGGGTAAATGCTATTTAATGATCGAGCTTAAAGTCAACAGTGGAATTAAATTTCTTGAAAATGCCGAAAAAGTCATAGATTTAATTCTTGATAATAATTACCAATTAAATACAATTTTTGGTTCCTTCAGCTATTCTACTTTAAAGGCAATAAAAAAAATTAATCCTGACATTTACACAGCCGCTCTTAAAGTACCAGGTGATAACAGACTTCCTTCCGAAATCCGCAGCGATATAGGTTGTGATGCTTATATCTGCTCTATAGATGAATTAAACGGGGAAATTGAAGTTGATGCAACAAATCATCATATCTTTACAGGTGTTTATACAGTTGATGATGAAAATTCTTTAAACAAAGCCTTACAATACAAAGTCAGGGCAATTGCAACTAATTACCCGGTCAAAATCATTGATTTACTGAACAAAAGAAATAAACACACAACCAAATAGTTGACTTTAATTTTATAATATAAGTATTCACTCGGTTTTTCAGTGAAGAAATTCGGTGAAAATTTTAAAGAAGAGGCTGTCTCAAAAGGTTGATAATTTCGTGATTGTCATTAGGAGCGACAGCGAAGAATCCAGGCTCTTAATTAATAAAATCATGGATTCTTCGCTGTCGCTCAGAATGACTGCTTTTGAGACAGCCACTTCGTATTTATCAGTATTCAAACAATAAAATTAATGACCGCCGCAGCCACAGGTTTTTGCATTGTTTGGATTATTAAAAACAAATCCGCTGCCGTGTACATCATCAACAAAGTCAAGTGTTACACCCATAAGATAGAAAAGACTCTTATTATCAATAACCAGATTCAGATTATTGAGCTTAATTAATTTATCATTGTCATTAACTTCAGAATCAAAACCCAGAATGTAATTCATTCCTGAACAGCCGCCGCTTTGTGTACCAAGGCGAAGGAGATAATCTTCAGGAACACTGTTTTCAGATTTAATGGAATTTATCTTATCCAAAGCAGTTCTTGTAATCAAAATAGCATCCTGTTCTTCGGTTCCGGTTACACCGGATTGAATTAATTCTACTTCTATTTCACTTGCTACAGAATTCATATTTACCTCAAAAAATAAAATTTTAAAAACTTATATTACAATAAAACGATTATCTATAAAAAAAATTAGTCATCATAATCAATTACTACATCATCGGTAAGCGGATGTGATTGACAGGTTAGAATATAACCTTCCTCGATTTCCTCATCAGTCAAAGAATCACGCTCGTCCATATATACTTTTCCGGATATTAATTTAGCTCTGCATGTAGAGCAGGCGCCAATCTGACAGCTAAACGGCGGGTCCTGCCCCTCACGTTGGGCAGCAGTGAGTACTGTTTCATCCGGTTCGACCTCAAATTCAGATTCCTCACTGTAAAGAATTATTTTAACTTTACGGGTTATTATATTATCGGCAGAATCAAGAATTATATTACTATTTACATCATCTTCCTTGACCGGAGGTAATGAAAATATTTCTTTATGAATTTGATATGACGCAGCTTTTAAATTTCTCAAAGCAGTTTCCGAAGCTGACATAAGCCCGTCCGGACCGCATAAAAAATAATGAGCTGTAAAAATGACCTTACCGAGATTTTGATAAATAAATTTTTCAATATAATCACTGTCTAATCTTCCCCTTTCACCTTTCCAGTTTTCATCGGGTCTGCTAAGAATATGTGTAACAAAAAATCTATCAGAATAAACTGATTCCAACTCTCCCAACTGACCTTCAAAAATAATATTATCCTGACTTCTGTTCTGATATAGCAAATAAACTTTGCTGTAAGGCTCAACAGTCAAAACTGTCTTCAGAATTGACATCAATGGTGTGATTCCGCTTCCGGCTCCAATAAGAACGTAAGAGGTACTCTGAGCAGGATTCAATTCAACAGTAAAATTTCCGAGCGGGGGCATGACCTCAATTATATCACCTGCCTTGAGTGATTCATTGATATATCTTGAAACAACCCCATCGTCAACTTTTTTTACCGAAATTGTAAGTTTTTTGTCGGTAACAGGACTTGTGCAAATGGAATATGCCCTGCGGTTATCCTCTCCGTTAACGGGTACTTTTACTGTTATATACTGACCATGTTTATAAGAGAATATTTCTTTTAAATCTTTAGGTACATCAAAAGTAATTGACAAAGTATCAACTGTTTCTCTTATCAATTCACTAACCATCAAAGAATAAAATTTAACTGCCATTATTCCAAGTAATATAATTTTTTTAAAAAAGACCTAATTCAAATGCTGCGGCATCACTCATCATACTTTTATCCCAAGGAGGATTGAAAGTTAGAATAACTTTTACATCCGTAATGCCTTCCACACTTCTGACTTCCTGTTCAACATTTCCGGGCAGCTGACCTGCTTCAGGACAAGCCGGAGATGTTAGTGTCATCAATATTACTGCTTCATTCTGAGCTGTTATACTTATATCATAAATAAGTCCCAGATCATAAATATTGACCGGAATTTCAGGGTCGAAAACAGTTTTGATTTTCTCAACTATCAAATCCTCATAATCCTGAGGAGATTTATCTTCACTCATTTTAACTCAATTTAAATTATTTTCGGTTGCAACTTCTATATTATTAGATTCAATAGCTTGTATCATTGTATGCCATGCAAGACTTGCACATTTAATTCGTGCAGGAAACTCCCGTACACCGCAGAAAACCGCCATTTTACCAAGTTCAAGGTCTTCCAGCCGTACACTCATATCGGCTGTAACGATACTGTGAAATTCATCAAATAATCCTTTTGCTTCTTCAATTGTTTTTCCGACTACCAAAGTAGTCATAATCGAAGCAGAGGCTTTTGATATCGCACATCCTGAGCCGTTAAATTTCAATTCTTTAATAATTCCGTTCTCTAAAATTGCATATACATCTATCTGGTCGCCGCATAGTGGGTTATACCCTTTAGCAAAATTGGTACACTCCGGCATATTGCCGAAATTTCTCGGATTTTTATTATGGTCTAATATAACTTGTTGATATAATTCTTTTAGTTCGTGCATTTCTATCACTTAAACATTTTAATAACTTTTAACAAAGACTTATATAAAACGATTATCTCATCAGTAGTATTGTAGAATGAAAAGGAAGCCCTCGAAGTAGCAGGCACCCCGAAACGACGCATCAGAGGCTCTGTACAGTGATGTCCGGTACGGATTGCGACACCATCCATATCAACCATTGTTCCTATGTCGTGAGGATGTACCTCATCCAATACAAATGAAATAACAGCAGCCTTATCTTTAGCAGTTCCTATTATTCTTAAGCCGGGCAGTTCAGACAGTTTTGATGCTGCATATTGAAGTAAATGGGTTTCGTATTCAATTATTGAATCCAGCCCTATCGAACCGATATAATTTAATGCTTCTCCAAGTCCTATTGCACCGGATATATTAGGTGTACCCGCCTCAAATTTTGATGGTAGTTCGTTATAAGTTGTTTTTTCAAAACTGACACTTTTAATCATATCTCCGCCTGTCTGATAAGGAGGCATGGAATTTAAAATGTCTTTTTTCCCATAAAGCACTCCTATTCCGGTTGGACCATATATTTTATGACCGGAAAAAACGAGAAAATCACAATTCAGTGCCTTTACGTTAATATGAGAGTGGTGAATGGATTGGGAAGCATCAATCAAAACCATAGCACCGAATTCTTTCGCTTTTTTAATGATGTGATTTATCGGATTAATCGTGCCCAAAGTATTTGAAATATGAACTACAGATACAAGTTTCGTTTTGTCAGTCAATAATTTTTCATATTCTTCTATAATTAATTCACCGTTATCATCAATTGGAATTACTTTCAGAACAATTCCTTTTTCTTCCCTAAGAACCTGCCATGGAACTATATTTGCATGATGCTCCATGTGCGAGATAATGATTTCGTCACCTTCTTTCAGGCTCTTACCGAGCGATGCTGCAACAAGATTGATTGACTCGGTAGCTCCGCGTGTAAAAATAATTTCTTCTGAATTTTCTGCATGAAGATAATTTTTAACAATGTTTCTGGCATTTTCATAGGCATTTGTTGAGAGCTGACTTAGTTTATGTACACCACGATGGATATTACTATTGTAAACTCGATAATAAGTATCCATGGCATCAATTACCCGTAACGGCTTCTGCGTTGTAGCGGCATTATCAAGATATACCAATGGTCTGCCGTGTACTGTTGTGCTCAGTATAGGAAAATCTTTTCTAATCTCATCAACTTTAAGCATTGTCTTTCTGTAAATAATTAATTTGAAATTTTAAGCACTTAATTTGCATTATTTAATTTATTTTCAATTCTCTGGAGTATAAGTTCTTTAAGCTCATCAATCTTTATTTCAGCTACTACTTCGGCTGCAAATGCATTAAGAAGCATTATTTCAGCATTTTTCTCGTCTATTCCTCTCGCTCTGAGATAAAACAGCGAAGTTTTATCTAATGCACCGGAAGTTGCACCATGGCTGCATTTTACATCATCGGCATAAATTTCCAGTTCAGGTTTTGTATTAATTGTTGCATTATCTGAAAGTAGTACATTTTTGTTGGATTGATAAGCATTGGTTTTCTGTGCATCTCTGCGTACCATGATTTTACCGTTGAAAACTCCTGTTGACTTATCAAACATTATACCGCGGTAGTTTTCATTACTCATACAATTGGGTTTTGCATGGTCAACTATTGTGTGATTATCAACAAAATCACTATTGCCGGCTATGAACAAACCGTAAAAATGCGATTCAATATTTTCACCGTCAAGAGTAGCCCTAAGGTCATTACGGATATATCTTCCATTGATTGAAATCGCAGCTTCATCAAAATGAGAGTCCCTCTTTTGATTAGCCTGAGTAAAATCGAATGTATAGGAAAACTCTGAATCATCCTGAATTTTGTAGTAATTCAGATGTGCATTATCATCAAGGAAGAACTCTTTAACAATATTTTTAATTCCCGGATTACTGCCGATAGTATAATTTGACTCAACAATTTTAACCGATGAAGATTTTCCCGAAATTATCAAAATTCTCGGATTAGAAATTACAGCATTTTCCCTTGAATCGGTAATATTTATAATTTGAAGCGGCTTTTCGATTATAACTCCTTTGTCAATCTCAATAACCAGTACACTATCACTCAGCGCTGTATTTACCGAAACAAAAGGGTGACTTGTGTTGTGAGTTAACTTCCCGAAATATTCCGAGTACCTGCCTATACCCTTTGCTGAAAGTGTATTAAAAGAACTTACCGCCAAACCCTGTAATGATATATTGTCAGATAAATCTTTTGAAAACCTTCCGTTTACGAGATAAATCTTATATGAATCTAATCTGCCGTAATAAAGTTCTTCAACATTCAAGTCATTAACATTACTTTCCTTAGAAGCAGAAATTAACTCTAACTTATTTAAAAAAGTTAGATTAGTATATTTCCAATTTTCAGATTTCAGAGTAGGAAGTCCCTGAATAAAAAATGTATCAAAAGCTTCCTTTCGTGCAAGGTTAATCTCAGAACCTGTACTTCCGTTTAATGAACTCTGTAATTTATCAAATTCATTTTTTATCTGTGTCTTGAAATCTGTTTTAATTTGTAACTCGCTCATTTTAAAATTTTCCTGTTATTAGATTATAATTCGTTAACATGGTCTTTTAGCCAATCATAACCTTTTTCTTCAAGTTCAAATGCTAACTCTTTTCCACCTGTTTTGACAATTCTGCCTTCAAAAAGGACATGAACAAAATCGGGAACGATATAATCAAGTAATCTCTGATAATGAGTTATCACAATAAAAGCATTTTCAGAATTTCGTAATTTATTAACGCCGTTTGATACAACTTTCAAGGCATCAATATCTAATCCCGAGTCTGTCTCATCCATGATACTGAGTTTTGGTTCGAGCATAGCCATCTGAAAAATCTCATTTTTTTTCTTTTCTCCGCCTGAAAAGCCTTCGTTCACAGAACGGCTGAGAAATGACTGTTCAATTTCGACAAGTTTTGCTCTCTCACGCATAAGCTGCAAAAAATCCATTGCATCAAGCGGAACCAGTCCGCGATACTTACGAATTTCATTTAACGAGGACTTAATAAAGTTAGCATTTGATACACCCGGAATTTCTACAGGATATTGGAATGCAAGAAAAAGACCTTCACGGGCGCGGTCTTCTATTGACATATCCAGTAAGTTTTTACCAAAAAACTCAACTCTGCCGTTTGTTACTTCATATTCTTCTTTACCTGCCAGTACTGATGCAAATGTACTTTTTCCGGAGCCGTTAGGTCCCATGATAGCATGTACTTCGCCTGCATTTACTGTCAGATTCAAGCCGTGCAAAATCTCAGTTCCATTAATATTTGCTTTTAGATTTTCTACTTTTAATAAAGCCATTTTAAAATTTTTCCTGCAATTTATTTCTAATTTAATTTTTCGAATAATTCTTATAATACAATATTCAAAATCAGCCGACACTGCCTTCGAGACTGATTGCCAGAAGTTTCTGTGCTTCAACGGCAAATTCCATCGGAAGTTGGTTAAGAACTTCCTTAGCATAGCCGTTAACAATGAGAGCAACCGCATCTTCTGTTGAGATGCCGCGTTGATTAAGATAAAACACGATATCTTCAGAAATTTTAGAAGTTGTAGCTTCATGCTCAACTGTGGCGGATTTATTTTGAATCTCAAGATAAGGAAAAGTATGAGCCCCGCATTTATCACCTAATAAAAGTGAGTCGCACTGAGAAAAATTACGTGCATTATCTGCATTTTTTGTAACTTTAACCAAGCCGCGGTAGCTGTTATTGCTGCGCCCGGCAGAGATACCTTTTGAAACGATTCTGCTGCGTGTGTTTTTACCAAGGTGTATCATTTTTGTTCCTGTATCTGCCTGCTGATGATTATTTGTCATTGCAACAGAGTAAAATTCACCGACGGAATTATCACCCTTTAATATACAGCTCGGATATTTCCATGTAATCGCAGAACCGGTTTCGACCTGAGTCCATGAAATTTTCGAGTTTTCACCTTCACATATACCACGTTTTGTTACAAAGTTGTAAATACCGCCTTTACCGTCTTTATCACCCGGATACCAGTTCTGAACAGTTGAATATTTTATTTCTGCATTTTTGTGGGCAACAAGTTCGACAACTGCCGCATGTAATTGATTTTCATCTCTCATCGGAGCGGTACAGCCTTCAAGATAGCTGACATAAGCACCTTCTTCGGCAATTATCAGAGTTCGCTCGAACTGACCGGTTGACTGCGCATTTATTCTAAAATAGGTTGATAATTCCATAGGACATCTAACTCCTTTTGGAATATAAACAAATGAGCCGTCGCTGAAAACAGCAGAATTAAGTGCTGCATAAAAGTTGTCGGTAGTAGGGACGACACTTCCGATATATTTTTCGACAAGTTCAGGATGCGAATGTACTGCTTCGCTTATAGGGCAAAAGATTATCCCCATATCATTTAATTTGCCTTTGAAAGTAGTTGCAACCGATACACTGTCCATCACTGCATCAACAGCAATTCCCTGCAGCCGTTTCTGTTCGGTCAGGGATATTCCCAATCTTTTATAAGTATCTATGATTTCCGGGTCAACTTCGTCGAGACTTTTTCTGTCACTTTTCTTTTTTGGTGCTGCATAATAATATGCATCCTGATAATCAATCTTTGGAAAACTTACATGTGCCCAAGCCGGATCTTTCATCGTCAGCCAGTGACGGTATGACTTAAGCCGCCACTTAAGCATAAATTCAGGTTCGTTTTTTTTTGCTGAGATAAATCTGATTGTATCTTCACTTAGTCCAATCGGGGCAAATTCCTGTTCAATATTAGTTACAAAACCATATTTATAGTCATTACCTGCAAGTTCTTCGAGAAGTATTTGGTCATTATCTTTAGTTTCTTCAGACATTTGTTACCTGTTAAATTAAATTTTTTATTTCAATTAATTTTGAATGAATCCCATTGTGCACAGGACTTTCTTTTATAGTATCGGTTAAGTTAAAGATTGTAGTATTTATAAATATATTATCAATCAACTTTTGTATTTTGTTCATAGGATTTTTGATTGAACAATATTCGTATCTGCTGCAATCATCGTCACTGCCGTTTATACAGTCAACAATTCCTATCTTTTCATCTGCCGCATTTATAACCTCCATAAGAGATATTGAATCAGCCGGTTTGGAAAGTGTATAACCTCCCTTCACACCCTGCTGAGATTCAACCAAGCCGCATTTCATAAGTGACTGCATAGTTTTCGATAAAAACTCAAAGGACAAATCAAGCTGTCCGGCAATCTCCTTTGCATTGAGTTTTGCACCCGGATTTTCAGCCATGAACTGCATGGCTAAAATTGCATATTCCGCTTTTTTTGATAATTTGAGCATTTTTCAAAATTATGTTAAACAATACTACTATTGACGCTGTGAATATACGACTATTGTAATCGGATTTGTGAAATTGTTGAATAATTATTTATTAAATCAATAATAAATTGTTTGGAAATTATATAAATTATTCTTACTTTGGTAAAGTAAAAAATCAATAAATTTGACGGGGTATCTATGAACAGGATTTTCAAGTTTAATAGTTTGATTTCAGTTCTTTGTGCTTTTTATATTTTTAATACAGTTCAGGTAATAGCTGCCGAACCGGAACTGATTCATTACACAGGTTCATCAAATAAATTTGTAACCGGTATGGTTGAAAATGGTAATTTCATTTGGGTAGGAACTGCAAGTGACGGAATCAGAAGAATAAATACTTTAACGGATGAAATTGAAATTATTAATGAAGCCAATTCCGGGTTGAAGGGTAATACTATTTCATGCATGCTAAAAGACAAAACCGGTAAAATGTGGATTGGAACCGAAAAAGGTCTGAATTTTTATGACGGAAATAATTGGATTTGCTATGACACAACCAATTCAGAATTAAAAACTAATAGAATACATCAAATCGCCCTGGATAGTACCGGCAAATTATGGATTTCTTACTATTACCTTGGTTTGACTTCCTTTGACGGTACTTTGTGGAAAAATTATAGTTTTATTTATAATATCAAGTATAATTATCTCAATTCAATTCAAACAGATAAATCAGGGAATATTTGGATAATAGCTGATATTCAAGGATTAATAAAATTCGACGGGACAAATGTAACAGTATTTGATACACTTAAAACCATGATCTCAAATTTCAAATATTCAAAAATAGCTTTTGACAAGAATGACAATTTATGGATAAAAGATACTGATTCAAATTTGGTTAAATTTGATGGGATTAATTGGAATGTTTTTAATACTAATAGTGTATATTATGAAAGAGGGTTCTATAATTACAATATTTCTTTTAATAATCAAAATGAACTGCTTTTACCTGGGAATGGCATTATGATATTTGACGGTACTGACTGGACATTAATTAATCGTGCCAGTTCCACAATACCAGATGACTGTATCAACTATATCCTTGTTGACAGTAAGTCAAACTATTGGCTGGGAACATGCTCCAGCGGTTTGATTAAATACAGCAATGGTATCTCTACTACTTATGACCTAAATTTAAACGGGCTTATTGAAAGCCAAATTAAATCCATCAGTATTGATAAAAATAACAAAAAATGGATTTTAACATTTAACGGTATATCGGCTTTTGACGGAAATAAATGGGATATTTTTACTCAGTATAATTCATATTTCCCCAATAAAGAATTTTATTTTGGGAATGTATGTGTTGATGATTATAACAATATTTGGGTAAGTTCACAAGGATTCGGTTTATGGATGTTTAACGATACTGCCATTGTAAATATTTCTGAGAAATATCCTGAATTTGTAGGTAAGAATGTATATAAACTTATCAATCACAAATCCGGTTTTTTATATGTCGCAAGTGATAAATCTTTATCAAAATATGACGGTACAAATTGGGAGATTGTTATTGAATATCCAACTTATAAGTATTTTGTTATTGATGAAACCGGTATAATTTGGAGAGGTGAAGACCGTTTGGTATCATATTTTAACGGAAGCCAGTGGGTTGAAGATAAGTCAAAATGGTTCCATGGATTTGATTTCACAGTATCCGAAATTGCAATTGACAGTAAAGGAAATAAATGGCTAAGCACTGAATATGGTTTGTTGAAATTTGACGGCGAGACATGGACTGTCTGCAAAACCGATAAACTTAAATACAAAGATGCAGGGGAATACAGTAACCGACCTTGGAAAATGGGAATAGATTCGAAAGACAATATCTGGACAATAACCTGGAAAGGTGACCTTGCAAAATTTGACGGAACGAACTGGACTGTATGGGAAAAACTAATTAATGTTAACAGTGAACCTAATGAAGTTTTAACTTTGGAGATTGATAAATTAGATAATCTATGGATTGCTACTACATGGAATGGTATATTTGTTTTCAAGGAAGGCGGTGTAATTCTGACTTCTGTTGAAGATTTATCATTGAACGAATTTGAAAGAATTATCATTTATCCTAATCCTGCTGAAAACACAATTAAATTTTCTGATAATGTAAATCCTGGAGATAAGTATATCATCATAGACTTGACAGGAAAAAAAGTACTAAAAGGAATAATTGAATCTGATGAACTGGATATAACTACTCTTAAGAGTGGTTTCTATTTCATTATCATTACCAACAATTCCGGACATCATACCATCAAATTTGTGAAAGAATGATTCACATAATGATGGATTAATCGGATTTGAATGATTATTTTCTTCTTGAATATTTAGTATCAACAATCAACCCACGGCTTAAACCGTTGGTTGATTTGTTTATTGGGGTGGTATCATCCTCCCAGTTAGAAATATGAGCCGAAGCAGACAACTCAGGCTGAATCAAAGCAAAGTTTCCCTGAATCGCAATCAATCTTTCCGTGCGGATACCGTAGGTATCCTGACTAAAATTATTATTCACAACTACCGGCATAAAAAATCCTCTCAGATTAATAATAAAAAATTGTTAAAAATTTAAAACATATAAGAAAAAACATATATATTTGTTAGAAACATAAACTTTTCATGAAAAATTAAACTCGGTTTGAGTAAGCTAACTGCTTAGGTTACCTATACCGACCCTTAGGTTAAGCAAACCGACCCTTAGGTTACGTAAACCGGCACTTAGGTTACCCATACCGACCCTTAATTTCCTTATTTTTCGACTATTTTGTTAGCCTTACGAAGGTTACTAAGTCTTTGGAATGATTGATGAATATAGAAACCAAGGCATTTGCGGGCTTTTTGTAGATATCCTACACCTGAAAGCACTTAATCTACATCAATTGTCAAAGAAAATTGATGAATCAATCAAGAATATTCCTTTAGAAGAATAAATGATTTGTGATTCTGTAGTGCTATACTTGCTTCTACAATCAGGTCACTTCTGAGGAGTTTCACAAATGGACAATTGAAAAGTAAGAACTAAAAACTCAAAACTTAGAACTCAAAACTTAGAACTAAATGGTATTAAACAAATATGAATTTGTTGGTTGTCTACCTTCCGCCTGCAATGGATATTCTAAGGTCGAATCCGACTTGAGTTGTATGGAATCCCGGTTGTGCTGCTCCTTCGGTAAAAGTTCCTTCATAACGGACGAAGAAAGATGCGGTAAGTCTGCTGCTCAATGAATATCTTGCCCGCGGTTCAATTATGATTTGGGTATTACCGTCAAGTGTTTCACCGTCTTTTTTATCACCGCTGTAAGTATCCGAAGGTCTTGTGATATCAAAAGTGTGACGTTTGTTATGTTTGTATGTAAACAGGAAGCTGTATTCCAAATCGTTTTTGAGATTGATACCAAATATAGGAAATTCAAATCCATTCATGGTATAACTTGCCTGTGCAGTGATTTCATTGGTCAACTGTGAGTTGACGCTTGCTCTTGCCGCATTGTTTATGTTATATGATGTAGTATTTGACCATCTTAATGTAGCTGTAAAAATACCGTCAAATTTGTCTTCATCAAACGCCGTATTGATTCCGATAAGAGGCTGGAAACCATATTGAACAGTCTGTGTAAGGACAGCCCTGCCGTTATCGGTAACCTGAGCGTTCTCCTGATATGTTGAAACGTAAGCATGGTCAACAGACATACGTTTAACATAGTTTTTCCAAAGTGCAAATTTTTCGAGCCCTTCCCAACGGATTGACCAGTTTACAGCAGGGAGAAATTTTCCGGTACCGCCGGAAGTAAGTGAGAAAGCCTCAAGTCCATCATAAAATGAGGTATTGAGAGCTTCCTGATATTGCTGATTTCTTTCAACATCAGTAATTAAACCTGCCTGCCAACGTTGGTCAATATCGAATTGTGCAGCTTTATAAAGACTGATAACATGTTCAATCGAGTTGTTAAACACATTTAGACCGAAAATAGTCGGGAAAGTATGGAATGTTCGGTTGAATGACTCGACGGAGATAATATTTGTAAATGACGGGTTTCCGAATGCATCGGTTACAACAGTCTGATTTTTATTGAATCCAACTTCGGTTTTCCAATTAAGGTCCAATCTTGCACCCTCCCATAATGGACGCGAAGTTTTAATTTCAAGAGTTGAAGTTTGTCTGAAATTATCCTGAAGTCTTGCATTAGCAGGTCTCAAACCGGGAGTAGTTTCAAATCTGAAAAACGGGAATGCCGATGATGATGCGAAATTTATTCCACCGTGCGGCTGGTCAACCAATCCCATCTGATATGCCCAGCTTGGTCCCTGTGTAGGGTCGCTTCCCCCTACCCAGAAATTATGCATACCCGTACTGCCAAACACGCCGGGATTTGACGAGCCGTTTGTTTGATTGAATATAAAGTCAACTTTTTCCCAGTCAAACACTATTGTCTTAAAAATAGCCCATCCAATAAATAACTCATCGGCTTTTTTTGTAGTATCAGGCGGTTTATTTGACCTTAATCCAGTCGGAGTAGCAGGCTTGGATTGAACGCCAAACCATTCATCACCGAGTGATTTCATTCTAAAACCGATGCTGAATCTGATACTGTTACTAAAACTGGCATTTTTAACAATATCACGTATTACTGGGTTTACCTGCAGCGGGTCAGTCCAGTTATAAGTGGTATTAAACAGTCCTGTGATATCGAAATATTTGTTTATGCTGAAAACATTCGGCAGCATAGGTCTGAGATTAATTGTCACACTCTGGGTGTGCAAATTATTAACACCGAAATTCAACAGTTCGCCATTTTTGAATACCATCTGGTTAAAAATTTCACTTCCGGTTCTTTGTTTGCCAAACTCATCAAATTCAAAATTAACAAGAGTACTTGATGTATTGACAGAATAATCGAAAACCGGATTCAGAAATCCTCCTTCTGCAAATTTCCAATTAAAACTGTATGTTCGTTGTGCCGAAAAATCTCTGATAATAGGACTCGGGAAATCAAGAAAACGTGATTGTTCTGTCTGACGTCTTCTGTTCAATGTAATATTTGAATTAAATACCGAAGGTAAAAAATTAAGTTTCAACCCGCTATATGCTCCAAAGAACGGCACACCTTCCAACCATTCAAGAGGTTTAAAAGACAAAAAATCAGGAATATTCAGTGAATACTGCATATTAAGACGCCACTGCCAGTTGAATCTCTCGGTATAAATCGGCGAGCGTTCGTAATCCTGAGTATAGGAATATCCCAAAGTGACTTTGTTGAATGTTTCCGCAATCAGCCAATGACTCACCGGTATTCCCATTTTAAATCCTGTAATAGCCCAACTGTCCGACACTCTCATACTTTGCGAACGGTTAATAACATTGTCTCTTGCCTGTTGTGCTTCAACTGTAGATTTGCCGTTGGCTATTGCCTGGTTGTATGCAGCAGTTGCAGCTTCGTTGAGATTAATATCATTATTGGCAACAAATTCCGGAGTTTCTATAACCTCTGTATGTGTAAAAGTAGTAGGTATCCTCATCTGACTGAAACTTTTAGGGGCAAACTTCTCCAGATTACCCATCATTGTAACTGTCCAGTTTGTTGTCGTAGAACGGTCACCAAAACGCTCTTCAAGCTGGTGGAAATTCGGAAGTTTCTGCTGGAAATTACCGGTTATAGTACCCAAATCCGCCAAAACAAGATTCACAGAACCAATTCCTGCCCAATCGGCATTTTCTTCAGGGCTGAGAAGTCTAAGTTCATCAACCCACATAGTTGTCGAGAGGTCATTTGGAAATCTTTCATTCGGATTACCTATACCTATCCCAAAGAACTGAACCCTCGTTAGTATCGGATTACCTTTGATTACATAAGTACCATACTGATCTCCTGGAACAGGAATTTCAAACCGGTCATAAAGCATTAATGAATCGCGTAACTGTTTAATAGCAGTAAGTTGAATCATATCTATGCCGACATCAGTCCAATCACGTGTTAAAGGTCGGCGGTACTCATAATAATTTGATGAATCTATACCGAATCTGATAAATGCATACGCTTTTGGAACGGCACCCGGAATCAGAAAATCCGGCATAGAACCGTCGCCATGTATGAAGAATTTTAATTTTTTGTAAAAGAATAAATCCATTGGTCTGAAAAAACGTACTGCCATTCTTTCTTCGCCGTAACGCAGGTTTTTGACACCAACAGCAATGGATTGCTCGTTCATTCTGATATCAGTTGTCGGAGAGGGATTATTTAACAATCTCGGTGCAGAAACACCCGGAGGCATTGTATAATAATCAGGAGGACCTGAATTTTCCCACAAGTTTACAAATGCTACTGATAAGGTACTGTCTCTTTCATCAACATTTGACTGAAGATTGCTTACTCTTTGCCATTGTGAACCAACCAAACGCCAGTCTGCTACCGAAGCATCAAGAAATCCGCCCTGAACTCTAACCCTTACATACTGAACATTTGAAAAAAGTGGATTTCCGACAATTGAGTTAGGTTTTCTTATTGGTATTCTGTAAAGAAACCATCCGGCTTCAGGATTACCGCCGATTATCTGTGGATTTCTCTCAGCTTCATAATCATACTGTGATAAATTTACTTCATAAGTAAAATATGAATTATCAAGCGAAATCTGCTGACCGTTGTTTCGGTTAAGAACCTCCTGGTCGGGGAACTGTCCAAGTTCGGACACAGTTGCATTTCCTTCAAAATTATTATACTTTAAATAATCGTCAGGTGTTCTGTCCCTGTCATCTTTTTGAAAGTCAAATGCATAATCGTCACGTGCCGGATCAGCTTCCTGATTTAACGGAAAAGGATAGAACTCTTTTTCACGGTCATTAATAATAGCATCAATACCGACATCCTCACCTGCATCAATAATTCCGTTCACTCTCGGGCTTGCAGGAGTTATACCGTCTTCGGTATTATTTGTCTGATTAGGAATAATGTCCTCACTAATCTGACCTAAATCTATATAGAATTTAGTCTGGTCAGGGTCACGTCCATTAACTTTTATCATAATTTCAAGAAATTCAACATTTTCGTTATCAAAATTTGTGTTGAATGTTGAAAGCAGTCTCATCATACCGCCCCAAATTTTAGGCTTTACGGTATCCCTTTGAGCATACCTGTCTAAAGGATTAAAATAACCTTCATTTCTTTCATCAAGATACTCAGGATTCCGATTATATATACCTCTTACATTTGGGTCGAAAGTAATATTTAAAGGATTCAAATAGTTCCTGCCTGCCTGATATGACTCATTATTAGGATAAACATCCTTTATTGGTATTCTTGGTATAAAATACTGATACCAGAACATTCTGCCTTTATAATTTGCAGCAAGAGTATCATTTGCCCAATATTTTTTTTCAATATCAATAGGAGGCGACGAATGTGACCATTGACTTGCATTAAGCCCTAAAGGTATATATCTTTGGGCACCTTCAAAATCATCTATATAAACAACAGGTTCATTATTGTCTGAAGCTATTTCTGACAGGCGTTTATTCGGCGTTGGAAGAATCATAGCCCATTCACCTTTCATTGTCAGAGATGAAGGAGCCTTTGTATCATAAAACGGCAGATAGTCCAGTGCTTGTGTAAGCCATGGAGCCTGTAGGTCTAATGTACCGTCAAAACCAAATATTGAATTTGACAGCGGTTCTTCTCCAAGTCTTACACGGTCAATTATTGCAGCCTGGTCGTAGTGCATAAATGTAAAACCAAGATTTGCAAGAGCATTACGGCTTTTATGAAGGATGAAATCTCCACGGATACCCGCAAGTGTCTTTGTTGCAATATTGAAAATGTCACGCTGCTCATATTCAACTTTTAAGTTGGCATTAGGCAATGTAGCACGTTGATTTCGCAATGTTAATGTTCCGGCAAAATAATCAATCACATAATCCTGATTTTCGATTAGTTCAACACCATCAAGAGTTACTCTAACACTTCCACGTGCTATATTAAATCCGCCGAGCTGGATTCTGTTTGTAGCTCTGCCGGATACTTCTCCGGAAATAACAAAACGGTCACGTGCAGTATTTAATCTTGCAACTTCGTAGGTTGTATCATAAGGGGCGCTGAAAATATATTGATAAGCCAGTTCAGGATTACCTATCTCCGGTCTTGAAAAATATTTTACAAGTGCTGAATCAAATGGTCTTGTGTTCGGGAATGTAATTAAACCTTCATTAGCATCAAAAAATGGAGGGACTAAGTCAAACAATCCATCCGGCTGGGGTGCTCCGCTTGCATTATTTACCTGGTCAACCTGAAATATCGTCACTAATTTATCGGGTGCACCCTCTATAACATCTGTTGAGTCATTATTCTTGTTGAGATACCATATATTTATCTTGGTTTCCTGAACATTTATGTTTCTTGAATTTACATCAAAAATGTTCTTCATCTGCCTTGCCCAAAGAGTTTTGAAACCAGGCTGCAAATTTGGTCTGTATAAAAGTTTCAATAAAAGTGTGTCCTTGGCTCCTGCAAGTGATGCCAAAGTACCGTAATAAAGGTCATCTTCAAGAGCGGGTGTCTGACCTTCTATTCTGTAAGCAACTGCATAGTATCGGTCCGGACGCAGGTTACGGATATGAATAGTTCCAAGATTAGGGTCATAACGGTATTTGGAACTATCCAATCTTGCAAAATTACCTCTTTCTACTTCACCTGCTTTGATTGATTTTTCATAATAACTTACCGGATAGGTTTCAGGAGGTATTCCTTTCGCTTTAATTGGCTCTAAATCGGCAATTGCAATTGATTTTCCTGCACTGATTTCACCAGATGTGACATCATTTGTTGATTCATAAACTTCAATTTCCTTGATTCTTGTCTTGTCTGCTTCAGGCGGAATAACCGGATTTGAATTCTCGAAATATTTATTATAAACTTTAAAATATGCGGTATCAAGGAAAAAATGATTACGTGCAAAATCATAAGCTCTCAATGAAAAATACTGTTTACTTACTCCACCCTTCACATCAACAAATTTTCTCTCACCTCTTCTTTGTGAAAACAACGTTTTTATAAATAATGGTCCGAATTGAAAATCTGCCCTTACACCGAACAAAGTCTGCCCGCCTCTTATTAATGAGGTTGGCAGCGGCAGATTCACATTACCCACTTCAACTAATTTAATAATATCGTCATCATAACCTTCGTAGCCTACTTTGAATGTATTATCCATATCAAATGTACGGCGTGTATTCCAATCGGTATTAAATTTTAGTTTATCGCCGATTTTAGCTCCTACATTAACCCTGATGTCCTGATGAAAAATCGGAGAAGATTGTGTCTGACCAAACTGTGAGACTGTACCAAGATTCTGCGAATCCCAGCGCCAACCAATTCTTAAATTTACTTCACCATTGACATTTATACTTATTTCTGGTTTACCGAATATACTCATAACAGGATTTGGTGGTATAGGTATTGTAAGTCCGGTAGCAGAGCCAATCATGCGGGCTAAATCACCTTGAGACAAAGCCATTTTAAGGTCGTAACGGGTTATTAATGAATCCCATATTTTGCCTTGTATTTGCTTTTGTCTGATTTTGGTATATTCATCAAGATTCATGACATAAGGATAGCTTATAGCTGTTGAATCTATCATTTCTGTTGATGTGAATTTATCGGCAGACGGATCCATTGCTCGCCGTGTACTCAAACCTGCAGGTTCGGTATATTCATTTACACCGTACTTGTGGTCATAAAAGTTACCGCGTTGAATTTCAGGTTTTTTTAAGTATCTCGGAGGCGAGAAATGAGAAGATGTACTATCCTGTTTCAGGAGAGGATTATCAACCAATTCAAAATCCGATTGCAGGTATATAGGAAGTAAAAAATGGTAATTATAGAAATATAAATACTTTGCGGGACTACTTGCCGGATTACTCACGGTAGTGCTTAACAAAAATACCGGCATATTGCTATAAGCCGTATGACCCTTGCTTACAAATACAAAGCAAAGAGTTCCCAATATAAAAGCTATTTTTTTAAAACTGCAGCGCAATTCTTCACTTACAATATAACTGATACAAACATTTTGTAAATGTCTTTTCGTTCAAAGTCCATTCCAAATTATTTCACAACTATGCTCGACGAACATAAAACAATAACGTAGCAGTTTTAAATCTATAAATTTTCTCCAAAAAACAAAATTATGTCAACTATCAAAAACAAATATAACTAAATTTCCACTTTTGTTACATAAATAATTTTATTTTATTTCTAAAAATCAATTTATTACTTTTTAATGTCAAATTATTCTTCAATTCCGACCATAACATAGTCTTTGTACATACACCTGTTTTCTATATAATCAATTCCATTCTGCTCAGCAAGAATCTTTCCTTCCGGGGAAAATATTCCTTCCTGAAGCCATATCAACTTAATGTCGCCTTTGATTTTCCTTCTTTCGACTGCTTCCTTAATTATTTCCAAAGTGTCTGAAGATGGACGGAAAACATTAAGAATATCTATATCTTGAGGTATATCTAAAATATTTTTATAACATTTCAGGCTTAATATTTCATCCATAGCAGGATTAACCGGGATAACGCTATAGCCTTGTTTCATCATGTATGCGGGAACGGAATGAGCGGGTTTTGAAGGATGTCTCGACATCCCGTAAACAGCTATTGTTTTATACTTTGAAAATATTTCCCCAAAGTTCATATTTAAACAATTCCTGATAATGATAAAACTGTACTTGATTTAACGAAACTGTAATTTTTATCTTGTATGATTTTCAACATTTTTATTTAAAAAGATGTTATAATTCAAAACAAAATCCTAAAAGTATGAATTTAGTCTTGAAATCAATACGAAAAATCAATCAACTACACAATTCGGCAAACTATTGAATCAACATTCTGCAGATAAAGCAATTTTTTGCTGAAACCGGTCAGAGCTCAAATGTCTCCAAAATCAAATCTACTTTGCCGATTCTGTGGTTCTCCCTCTTGAAGTTGTTTTTTTCTTTGAAGATGAATTTTCAATCAAAGCAACACACTCTTCATAAGTCAATGAATCAGGTGCAGTACCTTTTGGAATCTTTGCATTTACTTTGCCGTCAGTGACATAAGGACCAAATCTGCCGCTCTTAACTTTTATTTTGTCGTTTTCTTTGAAATCTTTTATGTTTGCACCTGCTGAAGCTGTTTTCTTAGCTGCGATTCTTGCTTCGGATTCTTCAATATCAATACTGAAAATTTCATCTTCTGATATTGATGCAAATGTGCTTCCATGTTTTAGATAAGGTCCAAATCTGCCGATCTGCGAAGTGATTTCAAGTCCATCGGAAGCTATACCGACATGACGTGGGAGCTCAAACAATTTGACAGCATCTTCGATTGTTGCCTGTTCCATTCTCATTCCTTTAGGAAGAGAAGCAAATTTAGGTTTAATTTCATCCTCTTTATCACCTAGTTGGTACATCGGACCATAAGGACCGATTCTAACATAAACCGGTCGTCCGGATTTTGGGTCAATACCCAATTCACGTGTATTTGATGACTCATCTCTTGAAATGTCGGCTGAATTCTGGACAGTCAGGTGGAATGGTTGATAAAAATTTGCAATCATTGTCTGCCATTCAAGCTTTCCATCTGCAATTTCATCAAATTCCTGTTCTACAAGTGCGGTAAAATTGAAATCAACAATTTCGGGAAAATGTTTGACAAGAAAATCATTAACAACCAAACCCATATCTGTTGGAAATAACTTGGAACGTTCTGTACCTGTTATCTCTGTTTTCTCTTCAACTTTCAGAATATTTCCGATAAGTTCCAATGTTGAATAAGTCCTCTCTGAACCTTCGCGGTCACTTTTTTCTACATATCCCCTATCCTGAATGGTAGAGATTGTCGGAGCATAAGTAGATGGTCTGCCGATACCCATTTCTTCGAGTTTTTTTACAAGACTTGCTTCAGTGTATCTTGCAGGAGGATTTTTAAATGTCTGTCTGCCGGTAATTTTTTCACAATCAGGGTTCTCCCCTTTTCGAATAATCGGGAGCATTTTGCTGTCATTTTCTTCACCGTTTTCGTCTTCCGAAGATTCCATATATACCGTCAAAAAGCCGTCGAATTTGATTACTTCACCCGTAGCGACAAATAATTCTTCTGAGTTTGAAATATCAATGTTTGCAACTGTTTTTTCAAGCTCGGCATCAGCCATCTGGCTTGCAACGGTACGCTTCCAAATCAATTCATAGAGCCTTGACAGGTCTCTGTCTGCTTTTATCTCCGATACCGTCATATCTGTCGGTCTGATTGCCTCGTGAGCTTCCTGAGCTGATTCGTTTTTAGTTTTGAACCTGCGGGGCTTAGAATATTTTTTACCAAATTCTGAGGTTATAAAATCACTTGCATTTTCAATGGCTGATTCAGACAAGTTCAAAGAATCGGTTCTCATATAAGTAATTTTACCCGACTCATATAACTTCTGAGCAACCACCATAGTTTGTTTAACGGAAAAATTTAACTTACGGCTTGCTTCCTGCTGCAATGTCGAAGTTGTAAAGGGAGGCGAAGGTGATTTTTTGCCGGGTTTTACAATTAAATCCGAAACAGTATAATGTGCATCTTTTACTAATTCAAGAAATTTTTGGGCTTCATTCAATGTTTTAAAACGTTTTTTCAACTCCGCATTGAACTTTTTGCCTTGCTCAGTTAGAAATTCGCCGACAATTTTGAATGATGATTCAGAATTGAATGACTCGATTTCCCTTTCCCGCTCAACAATAACTCTGACAGCAACAGACTGAACACGTCCTGCCGACAGCCCCTTTTTAACTTTTTTCCACAAAACAGGTGATAATTCATATCCAACAAGTCTGTCAAGAATTCTCCTCGCCTGCTGTGCATCAACCAAGTGTTTGTCAATAATTCTTGGATTGCTTACTGCTTTTGTTATTGCTGCTTTTGTTATTTCGTGAAAAACTATTCTTTTTGTTTTCTTATAGTCTAATCCGAGAGCTTCGCATAAATGCCAGGCAATTGCCTCTCCCTCACGGTCTTCGTCGGTAGCAAGCCAGACGGTTTCACTATCCTTAACAAGTTTTTTTAAATCTGCGACTGTTTTTTTCTTTTCGGGTGAAATTTCATATTTTGGTAAAAAACCGTTTTTTATGTCAATTGACATATCTTTTTTGGGTAAATCCCTGATATGTCCAACACTTGAAGTAACATAAAAATCCTTACCTAAAATCTTCTCAATTGTTTTGGCTTTAGCCGGGGATTCGACTATTACCAAAGATTTAATTTTTTTATCTGAACTCATAATCTCATTGTGAAATATAAAAAATCATTTATGTAAACTTAGGAAGTTGTTTACGATTAAATCTGTATTGAATTGCAATTTCATAATTTTTAACTAACACTAATATACTTTTAACATCGTTAATTTTTTAAATTAAATTACCTTTTAAAAATATTATAGGAGAAAATTATGAGTTTATTAGTTGGTAAACCTGCACCCGAATTTAATGGTACTGCACTTATTGGCGGAGATGCAACTTTGCTGAATTCCGATACTGCTTTCAAAGAGATTGGATTAAGTGATTATCAAGGTCAGTGGGTAGTGTTGTTTTTTTATCCCCTTGATTTTACTTTCGTATGCCCAACCGAGATTGAAGATTTTGGCAGAACATACCCTGCATTTAAGGAATTGAATTGTGAAGTTATAGCCTGCTCAACAGACAGCAAACACTCGCATCTTGCTTGGCGTTCTTCCCACCCGGGTCTTAAGAAACTTCCTTTTGCTATGCTTGCTGATTTTACCCGTTCAATTTCCAGAAATTATGAAGTGTTGAAAGAAGAAGAAGGTTATGCCCTCCGCGGTACATATATCATCAATCCTGATGGCGTATTGGTATATTCGGTAATTCATAACGAAGACGTCGGCAGAAATACTGAAGAAATCCTACGTGTATTAACAGCACTCCAGTCAGGCAAATTAACTCCCTGTAACTGGCATGCCGGCGAAAACACACTGAATTAATTTTTGCACTCCTGATATTATAACCAAAATGTAATAGTTTTTTTTATGATTCGTAAATTGCAATTTCGAAGTAAGTTGAAGAAATCCCCCTTAATCCCCCTTTTTCAAAGGGGGAAAGCGAGCGTAGCGAGCAGGGGGATTTAAATATCGCGATTGTGATAGTTGAATTTAAAAATCAAATGTCCGGCATTTTCTAAAATACCGGACATTTTTTATTAATCAAAAGTTAAATATTTCAATAATTATCTATTTGTGCTCTTTGAAGTTTATCCGAATAATCAATATATACAGTTTTCCACTCGGTGAAAATATCAAATACAGTCCATCCACCTTCGCGATGACCATTTCCGGTACCTTTAACGCCGCCAAAAGGCATATGTGCCTCTGCCCCGATAGTTGGTGCATTGATATAAGTTATCCCAGCCTCGATTTCGCGAATAGCTAAAAATGCCTTGTTTACATCACGGGTAAAGATTGAAGAAGATAATCCGTAAATGCAATGATTTTGTAGTTCGATTGCGTGCTCAAAATTTTCGGCTTTTGTTATAGAAAGTACAGGACCAAAAACTTCTTCATTAAAAAGTCTGTTATCAACAGTAACGTCTGCTATTATTGTTGGTTTGAAGAAGAATCCTTTAGCCAAATCTCCATCAGTAGCAGGTTCACCGCCGCAAACGAGTCTGCCGCCGTCTTCAATACCGATATTAACATATTTCTGACAGTTTTGAAGCGATTTTTCGTGAATTACCGGTCCAACTTCAGTACCTTTAACAAGTCCATCGCCAAGTTTTAATTTAATTGCTCTTTCTGTAATAACTTCAATGAATTTATCATAAATACCTTTTTCGCATATCACTCTTGAAGTTGCTGTACAACGCTGACCTGTTGTACCGAAAGCACCCCATAAAGCACCTTCGACAGCAAGTTCGAGATTAGCATCATCAAGCACTATCTGTGCATTCTTGCCGCCCATTTCAAGGGAAACTTTTTTATTCATCCGACCGCAAATCTCGCCTAATTTAGTTCCAATCTCGGTTGAACCTGTAAAACCAATTAGATTTACTTCGGGGTGTTCAACAATCATATTGCCCATCGAACCTTTCCCGAGAACAAGATTGAACACACCTCTTGGCACACCTGCTTCTTCAAGTATTTCCGCAAAAATTACACCTGAATGCGGTGATTCTTTTGAAGGTTTATAAACAATTGTATTGCCTGCAGCTAATCCCGGTAAAATTTTCCACGACGGCACTGCTACCGGAAAATTCCATGCTGTTATTATGCCGCAAACTCCAATCGGTGTACGGAATGACAGATTCATCTTGTTTTCCATTTCGGAAGGTGCCGTAAAACCGAATAATCTTCTTGTCTCGGAGGCAGAATAATAGGCTGTATCAATTGCTTCCTGAACATCGCCCTCAGTCTCGAAGGTTGGCTTGCCCATCTCGCGGGTCATAATTTCTGCTAATTCTTTTTTTCTTCTTACGAAAATATCACCGGCTTTTTTGATAATATCACCGCGTTTAGGTGCAGGCATTCTGCTCCATGATTTAAATGCGGCTCTGGCAGCAGCTACAGCATTATTGACATCTTCCTGATTTGAATCGGCAAATTCTCCGATAATATCTTCGCGGTTGGCTGGTGAAATATTCTGGAAGTATTTCCCTTCTACAGGCTCAACCCATTCTCCGTTGATGTAATTTTTAAATTTTTTCATATCTTTTCTCCATATTATTTAACTCCTCGAAATTTTATTTCCGGAATTGTCCAAAATTAAAATACTAAAGTAAGTATTTGAAGCGAAAAATAATAATGAAAATTAAAGTTTGGGAATAATAGAAACAAAAAATCCCCTCCTGTAAGAAGGAAGGGATATGGTTGGTTTGATTACATCTTCAAAAATTTCTCTACTTTGTCACCGATGCGGATATAATAGACTCCGGCGGGGAAGTGGGAAGTATCAATTCGTTTTAGAGACAGGTTTTTACATAACTCTAAAGAAATCACCTATATCACGAATTTATTTTTATCAATTCAATACAAACAAATACTCATGGCTTGAATTATGTATGCTTGAAGTTGGAATTATTAGTTTTGTAATTATTTGTTCTTTTTTTAAAATTTTCATTTTGACTAATAATTCAATCGTTTCCTTACCTTTTATTATTCTCACATCAGGTAAAACAGACAATATTTCACCTACATCAATATCAGCCAAATAAGGTTTATAAATAGTAATCAAGTCAGTTCCAAAATTCTTGATTTGCACCTTTAAAGTTATTTCATCACCAATATTCATACGACTATAAGAAGGTAGTTGCTTAGGATAAAATTTCAGGTCATTCAAAATATAAAAATTTAAGTTAATATTTTGAATTGGCGAAAGTAAATCATTAGACTCAATTATTACTATAATTTCTTTAAGAGCATTAGAATGTTTTAAATCTATATCAAGTTCTAAAAAGTCGAATTGATTTGATAAAATCTCCATTGAATCTTTATATGAAACAGTGCAGCCGCAAGTTGTAGATATTGAATTAATTTTTAATAACTCATTGCCAACATTACTTAATTTAATTTTATAATGATAATTTCCAGGTGAAACTGTATCAATTTTATTAAATTGTTCAATTTGCAATTTCGGCTCTGCAAACAAACTCTGAATACTTAAATAAATAAAAACGACATATATTAAATACCTCATTTTTATTACCTGTTTATTATTAGTTTTGTAACATATACATTTTTTCCTGAATTAACACCGATAATCATCAGACCGCTGTGAGTAATATCTTCAATATTCATAGAAAAAATATTATTAAATATTTCAGTATTTTGGTAAATAATTTTTCCCTCCAAATCATAAAAATATATTTGATTAATAGGTTGATTATCTTTTAATTTAATTTCAAGAATATTGTCTTTTGTAACAATTGCTTCAACTTCTTGATTTTGATTAGAATAATCCAAAACTGAAGTTCCTCCCTTTACAAATTTATATATTTTGTTGTACCCGATAATAAACATTTCATTGTTTATTTTTAATAAACTCCCTTTTGATGTTTTAATAGAATCAGGAATTGTTGTAGAGTCAATAAGAATTTCCCAATTATTCCCACCGTCGCTTGTATAATAAACATTAAAAGGATTTACAGCTAATCCTTCATTTGAGTTGTCATAAAATTGAATTGAATTTATGCCTCCATTTATGCCACCATCTTCATACAATTGCCTATGCCAGGTTTTACCATTATCATCGGAATTAATAATAATGGAATACTGTAATTGACCTATACCAGTATTTGCTCTTCCTACAAGCCACCATTTACCGTTTTCTTGATAATGACTAACAGGATAAATTGATACTTTATCTATCAATGCTGCTTTCTCCCAAGTTTTACCAGAATCAAAACTCATTTTGATATAGTGTAATTTTGTAGCAAAATCATAAATTGTTAAGAACAATGTATTACCTTCAAATCTCGCCTGTCGAATTAGATAGTTAGCCGGAAAATCATTAACTTGCTCTGGCATAAGTACCCAATTGGTACCGCCATCGCTTGTTGAATAGAGTTCGTTGCCATTGTTTGCTACGACACCATAGTCTTTATCCCTAAATGCTATTGTTGTAATAACTTCACTCACTTCAAATATTTTTCGGTACTGCCAACCTTCATCATTTATGGTATTTGTTAAGATATACCCGGAATCCGCGACAACAAACAATCTATTATCATCAGACATGCAAGCATCAAATAAATATAGATTTTTGGGCTTATTAATTTGAAATGATTTATAATTTTCTAAATTTAAGTCTGTTATTTTAAAATTGATTCTACCGGAATTATCATTAAATGTGCAAATATTTGTCTTACTTTTACCTGCTATTTTAGGATAATGTAGAATCGAATCAACATATTTAATTTCCCAATGATAATCAATACACATTAAGTTACTTAAACTTGAAAATAGAATCATTATAAAAATGAAAAATCGAAACATAAAACACCTTTTTAAAAATAAGTTTAAAAAAAGTCTGATAGTTGTTCCCAAATAAATTGAAAACATTCCAAATAATTTTTTAATTAATAAAGAACAACTATCAGACAAAATATTATCAGTCTTTAATTACTTTATAAACTGATAAAATACCGTTTATTTCTAAATAAACAAAGACTAATCCCTTATGTACATCTTCAAAGTTGATTTGTACTTCCTGGATACCATTTTCTTTTAGTCCTGAAAAATGGATTTGTTTATTTTGAAAGTTATCTATTGTATAAATATCAATTAAAGCATCTTCTTTGAGCTCGAATACTAAAGTTGCAAAACTTTCAACCGGATTAGGAAATAATTTTATAAAACCGGTTTGAAAATTTGGAACTTTATTTTTCAAACTCTGAGATTTAGTTTCCAGTGCTTCTTTAGCTTTGTTAGTATTGATAAATTGATATGAAAGACCACCATCGAATGTTTCAATACTTGAGTTCTCATTTCTAACAAGTACTGTATATAACGATTTTCTGTTTGGTTTTTTCCCATAACTTTCAGTGACAAGAGTGACCAAAATTATATTTATTAATATAATAAAAACTATTAGATTTTTCATATTATTAATTCCTTCCATCAGGATCACAAACTTTCATACAAGGCAGCCAGCCTTGCTCTGTAGGGCATGCTTCAGGCGGCGCGGCTTCATCCTCTATTGTAATAATTTCCCGCCCTAAATTGTCCAGACATATTTTATACCATGTAAGACAACATGGTACTAGCGGGTCATTATTACATGCGACTATTCTGTCATATCCGAAAGTAATTTCACCACGCTGACGCCAGCAAGACCATTTATTTACTCTCCAATTTGTAACACATTCGTTGGGTTCATTGGGCCATTCCCAACCCAAACCGGCAGGATATGGATCTTTCACAAAATCACTTCTCATAATAAACAATGCAGCAAAATCAAGCATATCTCTTTCAGACAATAAACTACAGTCGCCCCAATAATCTATTCCTGTAATGATTATATCGTGATACTGACCACAAGCGAATCGGTAACCCCAATAAATCCTCATAGTACAATTACCAAAAGTAGTTGTAAATACAGGACAATTAAAGTTAAACTGGTCATTAGGACAATCAGGAAGACAAGTCATGTTATCGGATTTCATATTTGAGAAAGTAACAGTAAGTAGCAATGCTACAAGAATAAATAATTTCTTCATTTTTAAATTCCTTCATTTTTTTGAAAAATATTGTTTTAAAAATAAGATACATCTTTCTCAACAATTTTTCGTACTTTTGCATTGTGAAGGTGCACACGGTATTACAGTACCGGTTGTACGAAAAACCTGCCGGGATTTGGGGTATTGTGACTTCGGTTTGCTATTCCTAAGTCCCGGTAGCTTTTTAAGGATGATATACCCGTCCAAAACATTCTTACCGCAGTAAAAACCCAAATTCTCACCCAAAGCCGTTTAAAATCCTGCGACCATTTTTCCGGCTTTTTCTGCCATACAACTTGTTTAATTTCTGCCTCCTTTTTTTGAGAAAAAAAACTTTTTTAAAATTTGCAATTGTCCTTACTATATAAGACAATATTTTTTTCAAATTGTTAACTCTAAATTATTATTATTTAAAATATTTCTCAATTTTTTTTCTGCATTATGTATTGTTACTCTAATATTAATATCTTTTTTATCCATAAATTCAGCAATTTCACGATTCGTCATATTACTAAAATACTTCAATTCAATTACTGCCTTTTGTACAGGACTTAGCAACTGTATAGCAGCTTTCAATTCTTTTAAATTTTCGTCGGAAATAATCAAATCTAATGCATCTGTAAAAACTGTATCCGGAATTTGTTCACATAACCATTGATTTTCAGATATACTGATTAGTTTTGCTTTACTATTCAAATTCTTTTTTTTAATATAATTAATACACAAATTCCTTGAAATTGAAGATACCCAGTTTTCTAATTTATTTTCATCTGAACAGGTTTCTAAATTACGGAAAATGCATACAAGAATATCCTGTTTTGCATCTTCAGCTTCGTGTCTATTTGAAATTATTTTTAAGCAAATATCAAATACCATTTTATCTAAAGTACAAAATAAATTATTCAGAGCATCTCTTTCGTTAAACCTGCCTATTGATAACATATTTTGAATATCCAATTTCGTAAAAAATATATTTCACATTCATTACAATCTATATCCCTTCAAAAATCCCCTCCTGCCATACGGAGGGGATAAGGTGGTCTGATTACATCTTCAAAATTTTTACTACTTTTTCTCTTTTTTCGTAAAAAATATATTTCACATTCATTACAATCTATATCCCTTCAAAAATCCCCTCCTGCCATACGGAGGGGATATTATTTGTTATTACCGCTCAACAGAAAATTTTTGTATTCATTTCCATTTTACCGGAGAATTATTCAATTCCCATTAATTCCATAGCTGCGAACTGAGCATCTGCCTTCTCGTACTGAAGTAAGTACAAGTCATTGGGCTTGTTGTAACGAGGGAACCTGTTGTACCTGCTATAGAATTTCTGCAGCTCGTCAACAAGTTTCCTGATGCTCTGATTCTGGTTATTGGTAAGCTGATATTTATACCCGTTTGTCTCATTTTCGAGGTTAGTCCTCATAGGGAGATTGGTAATAAGACTTGTCAGCAGATGCCCGTAACCGATATATAAGATTTCATCTGTTTCGATATCACCTAATTCAAAAACCGCATAGTTATCCGATTCCGTACAGATACTGTTTATCGAATAGTCCTTCCAGGCTGGATTTAATGGCATAACATCCTCCTTTTCAATTTAAAATTACTTTCTTTAAAATTATTTGTCCGAAATAAACAAACCGGATTACTACCAATCCTCTGTTCATTTTAAGTTCTTTCAGACTAAAGTTAAATTCATATTCATTTACTTCAACTTTTCCACGGTAAATTACTGTTTCATTGTTACCCAAAAGATTGTTAACAACAATTGATAATGAACCGGTATGCTCAGGATTAACAATAATTCTGACATTGTCATCGGTTAATGTCGGAAATATATTGATGTCCAGATTGTATCGGGCATTTTTGTCTTTTTTCCCATTACTTTCCTGCAGTTCTGAGCCGGCTTCTCCATAAGACCATTTTTTCATATCAGTAGTTTCATAAGTTTTATTATCAAGTGAATGATAGATAAACTTATTATAGTTTCTGACTCTGTGCTGGAATGCTTTAATACTGTTAATCAAATCAGTTTTATCGGCATCACCTTCTACAGTATTATCATTTCTGTCAATGACAACCTGACTGCCATCCATAGCTTCATAAGTAATCTTTCCAATCATAGATTTCTTCTGCGCTGATTTCTCAAACAGCGACTGAGAAAAAACCTGACCGGACATAACTGCAATTAAGACGCTTAAAATTAATATTTTCATTTTGATATTTCTCCTAACATCCGCTTGTACAAGGAGCTGTGACGTTGTCCGGATTAGTACATTCGCCAATCGTCTCTTTTGATACTGACTTAATGTTGATGTCAAAATTACCATGAGTCACGCTCCATGATTTGCAGATTTTATAAGTTTTTTTGCAGCAGGTGACTCCGCATGACTGCCATTTGGACAGTTTTACTTTAAGAAGGTTATTATCGGGATAATCCGGATAAGGACCAATCCAGTCGGGGTCGCAAACTCTTTGGGTTTCTTGAACTTCATACTCACATGCCACCCAAAGTCCGCAGGATGCTGTATAGAACACAACTTTATCCAAAGTTTGGGGGCATATCGGTACAGGGGTATGTCCGCTGAGTGTGGCAATTTCTTCAATCAGAACTAAATTAACCCATTCGAGAAATGACGACGTAGTTCCTTCGTCGCTCAATAACTCGCAGTTTCCTTGTTTTGTAATTTCATCTACATAAATTTCATAACCGTCAGCACATCTTCTCCATCTGTATGTAACAAATAACTTGCAGCCTGGTTTTTGTGTTGATGTTTCATAAAATCCTAATTCCCAATTTGTACAATTATTGCCGGTTGAAGGAGGGCATGCTTGCTGCGAACCTGCATTCTGAGGAAAAGTCATAAAGGCTATTATTAAAAAGCCGATGAACATAGATAATTTAGACATTAGATAGACTCCATTTTATTATTAATAATTTATTGTTTTACTTCTACTTTTATAAAAAAACTAAGCTGCGGATTACCGTTAATTATAACCTGGTCGAAATGATTCCCGATTTCTATTGCCGATGTTTCCAAATTCAGAATAAAATAGTTATCATTTGTAATCTGCCCCGGATAAAGCAACACTGGTAAAGCATTCTGCGATGTTATTGAAAATGATTTACCTTCAGCCATTTCGATACTGTTTATTCTGATAATCGAATCCTTAGATTTATTCAAAATAAAAAATGTTCTTGCCCATAAAGCAGGTTTTTTGTATTCAGATAAAGGTGCTGTTTCACCGGGTTTAAGGGAGAAATTTTCATTCGGGAATAAAAATTCAATAGAGTTGGCGAGATTACTTGTCTCACCCGTACTGATAATGAGAAAATTCTTGTCGCTATCCATTACATCCGAGCAGGATAGAACAAACAAGGCTATACAAGATGCGAAAATGATGTATAAATTAACTCTCATCAGAATTTGACCCCTAAACCATATATTATACCGTATTTATTTGAATTATACCAGTCGCTTTTATGAGTGAAACCGAACTGACTGAATTCCAGACCGCCCATCATATACATATTATCAAACAGAAGAACTTCAATTCCGAGTAATTCACGCGAAATCAATCCTACACTATTAAATCCTGCAGAAATCTGACCAAATGGTTTAATAGTTTGAGAAAAGTTGAAAGGGCTGTATCTGACAATGACACTGTAAGTTGACAAATTAGGATTCTGCAGAACCTCAGCAGGGTCGGAATTAGCAAGAACAGTATTGTACCGTACATGAAAAGTTTCTTGTCTGAATTCAGCGCCGATATGAAATGTTTTGTCAAGAGGGAACAAGATTGAAATATCAAGATTATTGTACTTGCTGATATACCCGGGCTGGACAACTTCATTATCAAATGACCATGAAGGAGCATTCTTGAACTCAAATCTGAATTTTGAATCATAACTTCTGATAATATAAATAGTATCAAAAGCCGGAACATTTGATTCTATAAATTCAGTCGGCAGTTGTTTTGTATTTTTGGCAATATCATTTTGAGTATTTGAAGCATTATCTTTGGCAATTTCACTTTGATTAACAAGTGTTAACAATTGTTCTTCTAAATACTCATTTTCGTTTGCAGGTGAATTTACAGAATTGGAATTTACTGTTTTATTGGGTTTTGTAGCAAACTGAACATCTGAATAACTATTCAAATTTTTATTTTTGCCAAAAACATTATTTCTAAGACTTTGAACACCGTCAATAGATTTTTCAGATTTAGTTTTGGCATATAATGGCACCTGACTTTTATTATTTGTCAGTCCTGATAAATCAGTATTCACAAACAGCAGAAAAGTTGCCATCATTCCCCCAATACCGGAAACAATTCCGGTAAAAAGCCTTCCACGCAGAAATAATGCAAGTGCAGACCCCTTTGCTAATGAGGCAGCGGCATTTGAGGCAACAGCAGCAGGTACAACATAGCCTAACTTGTTGTAAATTCCCTGCGTCAAATGAGTGGGCGTTACCTTGGAATGAACTATCTTGCCTGATAGTTTTTCCAGAGCAATAAAACTCCTTAAACTACTACGCAGACTTTCGTCGGATGAAAGAGCAGAGAACAGTTTTGCTTCTTCTTCAACCGGTAAATCCTTACCGATAAACCTAATGTATTTTTCTATCGTGTCCATCTCAGAACTCCTTAGTTTTTTCCAATTCTTTTATTAAATCTATAATGTGCTGATAAGCTCTCGAAAAACGCTTATATATACAAGCAGTTGTTTCGTTAAGTGTTTCAGCTATCTGAATAATGTTCAAATCTTCAAACCAATACATAATTAAAACTTCTTTATATTTTTCGTCCATAGCATTTATAATTGCTTTGACTTTTTCAATATAATCCTTGTTTTCGAGGTCAAGGTCCAACCTGAAGGGGTCAGGTGAATTTGATAGATTATCAAATCCAATCTGTTCTTCCATTCTACTGTTAATACTTTTCTGTTTAGAAATGTTAACGTGCAATTTATTTACAGTACCAATTAAAAAAGAAAATATATTACCGATAGTTTTCTTTTGGTTGATTGCTTCAACAAATCCCATCCAGCCTTCCTGACTATACTCTTCAGCTTTTGCAGTATCAGAAAACTTGAAATAACAGTACGAATAAAATCGGTTGGAGTATCTTGAATAGATTTCATTAAATGCATCATTGGCATCCCCTCTTCTTTTAGAGAGGATTTTTATCAATTCAGCATCGCTATATTTAGCAAAATCCTTTATCAAATCTCAACCTACAAATTCTTCAATCATACATTTGCAATTTTTCTAAAACTTTTTCAAAAATTGCACTCTTTCTATATACATAGTGAACGTTTTTTGATTTTTTTGGACAAACTATTTTTACATTCTTATAATTCATTGTAATATATAGATTTACAGAGACAAAAAAAATGAGGCTCTTAGCCGTTTTTTTCATTCATTGTTTAGCCAAGACTAATTATTAAGAAACTTTTCACAGTATTTCTTCACAAATAATTATTTTTTTTGTACATTAACATCTTATTATCTATAATNGATTAACCATGAGCAAAAATACTAAATTTTCCGGTAAACCAATTATCAGCCAGATAATAAGTTTTTTAAAAAACATAGATATTAACCGGACAGCTGCCAAACATAAAAGTGATCGTTATTATAAGCGATTTAAAACAAAAGATCATTTGATATCGATGCTTTATGTTGTTTTAAGCGGTTGTAATTCATTGCGTGAAATTGAAAGTATAATCTTAGCCTGTGAAGGCAGAATCAATCATCTGGGGCTTAACAGCCTTCCCAAACGCAGCACCCTTTCTGATGCAAACCGCAAACGTTCAAGTGATGTCTTTTGCAGTATATATTTTGCATTATTCGACCAATACCGTCAACTTTTATCGGACAGCAGGTCTAAAACTCAGATTCCAAAACATCTGAAAATCGTAGATTCGACAACAATCAGTTTATTTAGCGAAATACTCCGCGGTGTTGGTCGTAAACCTATGATCGGAAAAAAGAAAGGCGGCATCAAAATGCATACGATGATAAATGCCGCTGAGGATGTACCGAGCTTAGTAAAATTCACTTCAGCAAATGTAAGTGACCATAGCTTTCTAAAAGATTTACAACTTAAGCCGGATTCAATTGTAGTTTTCGACAGAGGATACAACGATTACACACAATTCCGAATTTGGACAAATGATAAAATCCACTTTGTAACCCGCTTAAAGAAAAACGCTGTCTATAAAACCGTAGAAGAATATGATATAAATCCTGATGTAGATACCGGTGTGCTGAAAGATGAAAAAATTGAACTTCAGGATAAAAACGGAATAATTGAACTAAGACTTATTTCTTACTGGGATGATAAAAATAAAAAGTCCTTTCAATTTTTGACTAATAATTTCGACTATCCGCCAGATAAAATAGCTGAAATTTACAAACGACGCTGGCAGATAGAACTGCTCTTTAAGAGATTGAAACAGAATTTTCCCTTGAAATACTTCCTGGGTGATACTCAAAATGCTATTGAAATTCAAATTTGGACTTGCTTAATAGCTCAATTGATTTTATTGATTATTCAAAAATCCGCAATAAGAAAATGGTCATTTTCAAATCTTATGTCCGTAATCAGATTCCATCTAATGACATATATTGATTTGATTAAATTTCTGAATAATCCGACAGCAGGTTGGCAGGAGCTTAAAACAAAAGATGAATTTCAAGAGCAGCTTTTTGGTTTTACGTAATCAATACTTGATTGATAGACAGGGGGTTCATTTTTCAATTAACGGTTGAGAGTATTATTTCTCTACTGTTTTCAGACATTTTTCACTACTTTTCACTTTTTATCGGACAGTAGTGATATTTTATATATTTTCATATAGTATTTTGCTGTACAAATTATTGCATAAAACGTAAGCCGGTAATTTTGTGTAGTTATTTCCAATCATAAAAAAATTATTTTCCCCATAGTCTATCATCTTCAAATGTTATTTTTTCGTTATTTTTTTGAAGATTTCGTATATCGTTGTATGCAGAAACAAGTTTATTTCTATCAAAAAATGCTGTCGAGATTGATAGTATATCATCATCTTTTTTCATAATAATCAGATTTTCTGTTTCTTTATTGATTTCTTTGAATGATTTAACCAAAACCACATCATCCCAATTTGCCGAAAAATCTATCTTTGGTTTGAGATATTCAATTTTATCATCATAAATTTGAATTGTTCTTTTTTTCTGCCCGAAGTAAAACAAAAAGCCGCCTGCAAACAAACCAAGCAAGCCTATTGAAACGGATTGAGACAATAATTTTTCATTCCCGGAAGTTATTCCGCTTATCATATATGTAACGCTGATTATTATTATCAGCAAGGATAAATAGCCGAATGATTTTAACTTTGTCGAATATTCACTTATTAATTTACTCATTTTCTTTCCAGTTTATTTTTAATTACTTCTTTCAGACTGTCTATTGCTGTTATAATTTGATTATCAGATAAATAAGGTGCCGGACCTAATCTCAAATGGTCTTCGCGATAGTCGGTAAATACACCTTTCTCATAAAGACTTTTACTAATTTCTCCTGCGAAATTGGATTTTAGAACTAAAAATCCGCCGCTTTTAATCAGAGGTATATCATTTTCCCTAAAGATTACTTTTCTGTCAATATCCATTGAGTCAAATCTATCTGCCATTAATCCAATCTGATGAAGATTTATTTCCCTCAGAAGTTCGGGTTTCAGTTTATGTTTTCTGAAAAAATCAAAAACTTCCGCTGCTCTGTAATTTGAAACAGGGTCATAAGTTGAACCTGCAAAACGAAAATGTCCTTCTCCGTAAGGTACTTCTCCCACTTTCTTTACTTCTGCAAGTTTACTGAATTCGCTGAACCAACCGGTGATAATTGGTCTCAGGCTGCAATTCTTTGGAAATCTTAGAAAGCAGTTTCCTTCACCAAGCTGGCAGTATTTGTAACCCCCGCCGACAATGAAGCTGTTTGAAAGACCTTCCTTTTCAATATCGAATGGCAAAACATTTATTGCGTGATATGCATCCATAAGTAGATACGCACCTTTTTTAGTACATTTATTTTCAAGAATTCCGAGATTTTCAACTATTCTGCCATTTTTGTAAAATACTTTTGATACTATAACACAAGCTGTTTTGTCATCAACCAGTTTTTCGATTCTTCCAGCTACAGTTTCAGCAGGCATTGAGGAGACTTTTATAATTTCAATTCCTTCTTCCGATAGTCTGTCCAACTGTCTGCGGACTGTATGAAACTCCATATCAGTTGTAATAATTTTCCTTCGATGTTTCCAGTCAAGTGCAGACAAAAATCTTAAGATTAAATCATGCGTATTTGATGCGAGGGCATAGTAACCTGAATCATCATTCATCAGAGCAGCAAATCCATTTCTGACAAGGTCTGCTTTTTCAAATGCTTTCTCCCATTTGAAATCAACAAATTCAGCGGCATCTTCCCAGCATTTTCTTACACCGTCGAAAGCGACATCGGGCAAAGCCTGATGAGAATGTCCTGTCAGTAATATTCTGTCGGCAACCCTGAATTTACTGTAATAATCAGAAAGATAATTAGGTGAATTGTAGTATTTGCTTAAATCTGTCATACTGAAAACTCTGACCTGATTATCCACAAATCAGGAAATGCCTGTCTGAACAGTGTTGATTTCAAATATTCAGCACCTGCAGAGCCTCCTGTTCCAATTTTAGCACCGATTGTCCGCTGTACCATCTGTACATGTCTGTAACGCCATTCCTGCAAACCCTCATCAAAATCCAGAAGAAGTTCACAAAATTGTGCTATAACCGGCGAGGTTTTGTAAATATCAATCAGTACAGTTTGCAGCTGTTTGCTGGGTTCCACCCTATTTGTAAAATTCCTGTTAATAATTTCATCGGGAATGTCGTAAGAATTATTTTTTAAATACCTGATAAACACATCCCACAAAGTCGGAGAATTGTATCTTTTTTCTAATTTGATTCTTTCATCTGAGTCAGCATCCGTGCGTTTGAGTGCAACGGGGTCTTTGAGACCGAGAGCAAATTCAAGTTCACGGAACTGTGTTGACTGAAACCCGCTGGCTGACTCAAGATAATTTCTGAAAGTCAAAAATTCCAAAGCAGTCATTGTTTCGAGAATGTCAACCTGATGAACCAAAACCTTTAGAATTGTATTAATTCTTTTCAATGTTTTCTGTGCATCAGTTATCCGGTTAGCTGATAATCTGACACATAGTTCATCCGCTTCGTGCAGAATCTGCTTAAACCAAAGTTCGTAAGCCTGATGTATGATAATAAAAAGCATCTCGTCATGCTCCGGCGGATTTGATTTAAGAGATTGCAGACTCTTGAGTTCATCTATCTTGAGATAGCCCGAATATGTTAGTTCCATAAAGATTTATCAGATTAATGAATAATAAAGTTTTTGAAACTGATAAGTGTAAAAAATATTTGAATGTTTCGTATTTTGATAACTTACTATTTCATTTTGCAGGATGTTTTTCTTTCATTATTTCACGGAATTGAATCAATTGCTGATTCATCAATTATATTTTCAGGCTTTGATTTCAACCTTCTGTCGCCACGGTAAATCAGGTAAGTTTTATATTGCAGCGGGCTGGTCATTGCATAAAAATTCATGATGATAAAGCTACAAGCGGGGGGCATATTGAATTGTCAGACGACGATTTGAATGTTACTCAAAAAGGTATTGTCTAGTCAACAGATGAAAATCCTACACTTGAAATAAATAGTGGATTTACAGAAGAAGGGACGGGTCCGGCATCAGGTGATAGTTTAACATTCGTCTCCACAATGACTAATCTGGTCTATACTGAAACATATTATGTAAGGGCATATTTTACAAATGGAGACGGTACATTCTATGGTCAGCAGGTTTCATTTGATTCAGTTCCAACTCTTGGAGAATGGTGGCWAAWWWWWMTTWYRWWASTYWTARMARRWWWYGKWSKWWKAWWWYWATRRMWTWKARTRRTATWAWKTARSWYAWYRKWKTTTTRWAKKMWRAWWWWMTYWRTCCTKMWRWYKKGTWKAKTWWTWYWRAMWWGCKWTWTRYTTTMYKMAYARWWWRTTKGWRTYAAMMMTRRTKMAAKMYMKYYTGWMAWTWYRKCWWWRYTARWWKWAAAATCTACTGAAAAAGGAATATTAATTCCCCGAATGACTATGGCACAAAGAGATTTGATTGCTTCCCCCGCAACAGGATTAATGATTTACCAAACTAATAATACGGCAGGTTTTTATTATTATAACGGTTCAGTCTGGTCATCAGTTAGCGGTTCGTCATCTCAAGGTTTAGCGGAATACGCTTATATTTACAATTTAGATGCACAAGTTATTCCATTGGAAGCAGACATTACATTCAGTAATAATGGAAATTTAACAGGTTCAATGTTTCATTCACCGGGCACAAGTACGATAACTTTAGGAACAGCAGGTGTCTATTCAATATGGTTTAATGTTTCAGGTGTGGAACCCAATCAATTTGCTCTATTCCAAAACGGTACACCGGTTGCGGGCTCAATTTATGGCTCAGGTGCAGGTACTCAAATAAATTCAGGTATGGTTATTATTACAGCTGCAGCAGGTGATGTATTAACTTTGAGAAATCATACTTCCTCGGCAGCTGTAACATTACAAACACTTGCCGGAGGCACTCAAACAAATGCAAATGCTTCAATCATGATTCATAAATTAAACTAAGTTTTAGTCACTTCATTTTGTTAGATTTAATAATCTGGCAAAAATGGATATAAATTTAAAGGAAATTTATTAATGAAAAAATATATAATTAGTAGTGTGTTTGCTTTCATTTTAATTACTCAAAATGTAACTGCGCAGGGCTTATATAATCAAGGCGCTAAAATTATAGTTCAAAATAATGCAAATATCGTTTTGACCGGCAGTTATACAAATTTGAATCAAGCAGCCAATAATGGGGAGATAGAATTAAACGGCACTATTTATATTAAAGGAAATTTTGTAAATAATGCTTCATCCGGAGGTATATTTATTAATAGAAATACAGATGGTGATGTTATTTTTAATGGAGCCGGAAATTCAAATATTTCAGGAACTTGTGCAGATTCAATTCTTTTTGAAAATGTAACAGTTGAATCCTCATCAACAATAACTAATAACCATTTATCTTCTGTAAAAGGGGATTTAACCTTAATCGGTGCTAATAAAAATATTACTGTTGGAACGGGAGATTTATTTGTAGAAGGACAGATTATTGGAACTGATTATTCAATAACTGCAGTATCTACAGGTTATCTTGCTCAAAATGCGCAGACAAATGTTCAAAAAGTATTCAGACTTACAAATGGCAGTGAAGATTTAACTGTAGCAGTTACTATTTTAAATCCGGCATCAAGACCAATCAGAGCTAAACTGAATACCGGAAAAAATGTAAATACTGCCCTTATAACAACTTTTTGGGATATAACAGGCGAAAATGATTTAAATGCAACTTTAGTTCTCAGACTTGATAAAATTCTATTAGGAGCTAATACGATTCCTGATAATTATCTGATGCGTTATTATAATGGTACAAGATACATTCCAATTCCGCAGGACAGAGTAAATATTACTGATTTCAGCACATATTATCAAATTACTTTAACCGAAATGAATATTTTAAGTACACTTTAACTAAGAAAAATACATGAAAAAATCTTTAATAATAATCGCAATAATATTTATTTCAACTGCAATACTAAAATCGGACATAGGATTATTTGACGGTATAATCGAAACATCAGTTGTAAGCAATATTAATGAAGATTTTGCAGATTGCGGCGGAACCATTACACTTTTGGATGATGATTTGGATGTTACTCAAAAAGGTATTGTCTGGTCAACGAACATAAATCCTACACTTGCAATAAACACTGGATTTACAGAAGAAGGGGCGGGTCCGGCATCCGGTGATAGTTTAACTTTTGTATCCACAATGACTGACCTGGTTTATACCGAAACTTATTATGTCAGGGCATATTTTACAAACGGTGACGGCACATTCTACGGTCAGGAGGTTTCTTTTGTTTCCATACCCACACTTGGTCAGTGGGGACTAATTATTTTTTCACTTCTTTTAGCAGGAGTTGGCGGAAGATTTTTGTGGAAGAATTTAGTTTAATAAATTTTGAAAAGATTACGATGGACTCCGCATTACTGGAGTCCATTTTTTTTTATATTTTTGAATATAGTTTTATTTTATCTTTATTTGCAATAATATTTTTGTAATATTTTAAAAAAGTAATTAGTAAATCAGTTGAAGAACAAAGAAAAAATCATAAAATTAATCAAATTTTTTGCTGTTTATTTTGGCTTGATAGTGTTATACTATATTTTTATTAGCTTTGAAAATAATCCGCTACTGGAATTTTATATTAATTCAACTTCATATCTCAGTGGATTAATTTTAAATATTTTTGACAGTTCAATAAACACCAATAATCAGATTATTGCCGGTAAGACATTTAATATTATTTTATCATTCGGATGTGAAGGGTCAGAGCCGCTTGCTGTATTTGCAGCCGGAATATTTGCATATCCATCTGATATTAAATCTAAAATCATTGGTTTAACTATAGGTTTACCTTTGTTATATGTATTGAACATATTCAGAATTATTCTTCTGTATGTAATCGGTACAACTTATCACCAATTATTCGATATTTTTCACACCACCCTCTTCCCTATTATTTTTATATTATTTGCACTATTTTTCTGGATTATATGGATACAAAGATTCACATCAAAAAAGTAATTGATTTGATAAATAAATTCAAAATAAATAAGCCGGTAATATATTTTGGATTAGTTTTTATTTTTGTCTTTTCATTTTTAATGTTTAGCTTATATCCAATGATTGAAACGCATTCAAAAATCAATTCTTATCCTGCTAAGAGAGAAATTGAAAAAAATGTGAATAATAAATTCGGAAGCTCCAAGCAATCCAGATTCGAATTTAATGAGAAAACTGATGAATTAGTACTATATACAATCTATTATGATAAAACAAATCCCGACGGTACTCTAATCCAAAAAGCTATAACCATAAATATGTTTAACGAGTCTTTTGCACCCATAATTTTTTTAATATCCTTATTTCTTTCAACACCACTACCCATAAAACAAAAGTTGTACCGATTATTGATTGCACTGTTTTTCCTGGAAATCTATATTATGTTTAAAATATATGCAATTTATTTTGATAATTACAACTTTCCGGAGTTTGAACTGGTTCATTTTGAAGGTATTTGGAGTTTGATTATTTATTACTATATCAAACTTTTAAAAACATTTGGCAGCGGTATAAATTATATAATAGTATCTGTTATTTGGCTTATATTCAGCGGTATAACAAATCTCCTGCTCGAAAAGAATAATTTTAAATAATTCTTCCGGTGTTAATTAATTAAATCCAGTCCTTCGACTAAGTTTATCCTGAGCTTGCCGATGGGATTAGGATGACTTTACACACAGGCTTTTTCATTTGACTTTAAATAATTTAACTGCCTGTTAAACAAAAAATGAATTTAAGAGGCGATTTGACAATTCAATTTATCAAAATTCCGTCAAATTTACTTATTTTAGATTTTTATTTTGAACTATTTTAAAAAATCATTATGAGGAAAGTATTATATGATGAAATTACTATTTACTGTTCTAATCGGCGGAGTAATAGCAATGTTTGCTGCCTGCTCACCTGCTGAAAAAACTGCTGTTAAAGAAGTTGCAGATGATAAAGAAATTGACTTCAGCCTTAATCAGAGCGATATGGGAGTGAGAATTCTTACTTCAACAGACCTTTATTCAGCAAAACGAATAACCGAATTTGTTGTATCTCCAGACGGGCAGTGGATTGTATATCGCCAGTCAACTCCTTCAGTTGCCGACAACAAATTATACAGTGATTTGTTTGCTGTTAAAATGGACGGCAGCGAGACCGTTCAGCTTACAAACAGTAAAGACTCGGAATCCAACCCGCGATTCTCAGCCGACGGCAAGAAATTAGCTTTTGTAACAAATGCAGAAAAAACTCCTCAAATTTTTGTAATGGATTTTCCGAAGGGAACACCAAAGAAATTCACAAATGTTGAGAAAGGAGTCGGTGGTTTCTGCTGGACAGGAGAACCCGGTGTGTTTGTCTTTAACAGTGAAGTTAAGGTATTTAAGACAATTGTTGATGATTATCCTAAATTCGACAAAGCAAATATGATGATTTTTAACGACATACATATTCGTCACTGGGATGAATGGAATGATGAATTTGTAAGTCATATTTTCACAGTACCTTTCGAAGGCGGCGAGCCGAAAGATATAATGGCAGGCGAAAACTTTGAATCACCGTTAAAACCTTTCGGCGGAGTAGAGGAATACGAAATTTCTCCTGATATGAAAGAAATTGCCTACACCAGCAAGAAAGTCACTGATTACCCATTCAGCACTAATTCCGATATTTTTGTTTACGATATTGCTGCCGGCAGTACCAAGAACATAACAGAAGGAATGATGGGTTACGACAAGGTGCCTAAATATTCTCCTGACGGCAAAATGATTGCATTTACAAGTCAGGAACGTCCGGGATTTGAATCGGACAGAATAAGATTAATGGTATATAACCGCGAAAACGGACAGGTTACCGAAATAACAAAAACTCTCGACCAGTGGGTTGAAGAATTTGTATGGGCACCGGACGGACAATCATTTTATCTGGTTGCAGGTGATTCAGGAACTGTTCAGATTTACAATTTGAAACTTGACGGCAGTTGGAAAATTATCACTGAAGGTCAGCATAAGATTGGCGGCGGACTTCATATCAGTGCCGACGGCAAAACGCTTGTATTCGGCAAGCAGAGTTTCACAGAACCGCTTGATATATTCTCAATGGATATTGCATCTGGTCAAATCAGTCAGATTACAAATATCAACAAAGAATTATTTGCAAATGTCAAAAAAGTAAGTGTCGAAGAAAGATGGTTCAAAGCCACTGACGGAAAACCCATTCACGCCTGGATAGTTTATCCTCCGGATTTTGACTCTACCAAAAAATATCCTGTGATTACATACTGTCAGGGCGGTCCTCAAAGTATGATTGCTCCGAATTTCCATTACCGCTGGAGTCAGTTTCTGATGGCTTCACAGGGCTATATAGTCCTTGCAGCAAACCGCAGAGGAGTTCCCGGATTCGGACAGGCTTGGAACGATGCAATAAGTCTTGACTGGGGTGGAATGCCGATGAATGATTTACTTGCAGCTACTGACCAGTTCTCCAAAGAACCTTTTGTTGACATAGATGGCAGAGCAGCAATGGGTGCAAGTGCAGGCGGTTATGCAGCATTCTGGCTTGCAGGACATCATAACAAGAGATTTAAAGCATTTGTATCACATTCAGGTGTGTTTAATTTAGTTAGTATGTATGGTTCGACTGAAGAACTGTTTTTCCCGAAATGGGAATACGGCGGACCTTACTGGGATGACAAAAACAAACCGAATTACGAGAAAAATTCTCCGCATAATTTTGTCAAAAAATGGGATACACCGATATTCATTTCAGCAGGTATGAATGATTTCAGAGTTTCTTACACACAAAGCTTAGAAGCCTTCACCGCTGCAAGGGCTCAGGGTATTCCTGCTGAACTCGTAATATTCCCCGATGAAAATCATTTTATCGGACATCCGCAGGAATTTATTATCTGGAATGACCAATTATTCAAATTCCTTGATAAGTATTGCAAGAAATAAAATCAGATTTCATTATTCATCAACCCACGGCTTAAACCGCTGGTTGAATGATAGAGAAGTATAATTAATTAAAAAACCCTTCCGAAAGTTTTGAGTTTTCGGAAGGGTTTATTTTACAAAATTATTACTTCTTTCTATATCATTCTACTCGAAAATGATGGAGGGAGAAGTATATTATTATTATTTTCATTTAAAACCTCTCACTTTGTTATAATTAGTTTGAATGTAATATCAGTTCCGACTGAGTTAACGCGTATAAAGTAATTGCCTGTTTTTAAATCTCTTACATCAGCACTGATATTCTGTTCTCCACGGTCTAAAAGACCCTGAAAAACTTTTTTTGCCTCTCTACCTGTATTGTCGTAAATAACAACATTAGTAAATCCAGGCATGTTAAGATTAAACCGAATACTTACTATATTATTGGCTGGGTTCGGATAAAGAACATTATCAACTATGTTTTGTAAATCAATAACAGATGTAATATTGTTTTTGAATAGATATAAGTAACGTCCTAGATTTGAAACAAAATACTGTCCATCTGAAGAAAAATCAATACTGCTAAATGAACCTGTAGAAAAAAGTGTATCTTTTCCGGTTTGAATATTCCATATTATAAGATTAGAGAGAGTCGTAGATGTAATTGCTAAAAATTGATTATCATTTGAAAAGGCAATCCCACTAACACTCGTAACAAATCCGGGTATTGATTGAATAATCTCTTTGGTTTCTAAGTCCATCAATTCTACTGATTTTCCGCTCACATACGACGGGAAAGCAAGCATTCTTCCGTTATTGCTTATTGCCAAGCTATAAGTTCGTGCATTATAAGTGTATTCAACTTCAAATGTTTGTGTATTTAAAAACCTAAGCTTACTTTCTGATGAAGGCGTTTTGGCTGATGAAGTAAAATAAATATGACTGCCGTCTTTTGAATAAACTGCATTTGCGATGACTACATTTTTCGTCATATCCTGTCCGTAGTCCCAAATATGCTTTATGAGTTCTCCTGTGTGGACATCATAAAAATAAATTCCTTCCTGTGTAATTCCGACAACTGTATTATTATCCGGTGAAATCAGAACCCTACATCCTAGCAGTGAAAATACGTCACCTGGTATTTCGATTTTTTTTACTGATGTCCATGTCTCAGTTTCAAAAATCTCAATCATACCCCGTGTAAATTTATCTTTATCATATTGCCAAATTGTAACTAACAATTTCCCGTCCTGACTGAAATGTGCGTCCCATATACCCTGACAGTCTCTAAATTGTAATCCTTCACTGTTGTAGATCAGTTTAACAGTATCACCTGAGGTATTAAAAATTATAACACCTCTCCTTTCATCAGTACCTCCATGTTTACCCTGTGAAATAATTAAATTACTGTTTGGAGAAAACTCAATATTATAGCTTTCTTGAGTTTTTATCATCCAAACAATATCTTCTTCACCTGCGTTTAAGAAAAGCGTCTGCATTATAAATAATGCGCCTAAGAAAACCAAAAATCTTTTCATTTTAGAACTCCATTTATAAATTATATATTTTATTATTTCGGCTCTTATGCTAAATAAAGAGCAAAACCAATTTGCATTGCATTAGGAGTCTGCAATCTGCATTTTAATTTTCCATATTCTCGCCTCCTTTTTTAAATTCCGTATATTTACTTAATTCAAACTTATGAAAAAAATTGTTTCATTGTTCAGAATATTTCTTTTACTGCTTTCTTTTTTCATTACCATAAAAATGAGGGAGGGAGAAGGATTTGTAAAATGCAAATGTCCAACAACTATAAAGTGTTGGACATTTTTAATTAAACAAATAATTTTTGACTATTCAGCCTTATACAATTTCACCATACTTTTCGGGATAAGGAGGCAGGGGCAGCGAATCAGGAATACCCATCAACGGGAAATCCTTGCGTAAGGGGTAAATCGGTTCCCCTGATTCGGGGTCAACATAGTCCTCCGGCATATAGAATCTTCTAAGGTCAGGGTGACCGTCAAATTTCATCCCGTACATATCATAAGCTTCTCTTTCGTACCAGTTTGCAGCTTCCCATACCGAAGTCACAGTCGGGCAGTGACAGTCCTTTTCTGATATCGGAACTTTAAGCCTTAATCTTTCTGTATTTTTCAAAGAATATAACATATATACAACTTCAAATCTGGCAGGTTTCTTCTTCAGCCAGTCAATAACTGTTAAATCTATTAAAAGTTCAAAGGAAGTTTCGGGATTATCTCTAAGTTCCATTGCAGTTTCTACGATTTTATCTTTCGGCAGAATTACCGAAAGCTGATTGCGATGCTCATAAATTTCATAATCGGGGCACACACCCGAAACGACGTTCAAAATTGTTTCTTTACTAATTGCCATTTTATTTCCGAAATATTGTTTAATTCAAAGTTTAAAAATGCAAAATATTTTTGATTTGTTAAAATATATTATAAATTATATTGAATAATTTGTCTGAAATAATTGAATTTATTTGATTGTGAACTGGATTTTACTTAATTTCGCTATTATTATAAAAGCATAATAAATTATGAAAATTAAAGATTTTCTGACAAGTATTAAAACTATGACCGGGACAACAGGCTCTGAATTAACTATAGCCGGTATTTTGTTATTGGGTCTCATTTTTGGAAGTATGATAAAAGCATTTGACAAAGATTCTTATAATGAAACAAAAATCAATCCCGAAGTATTTAGAATATTGGATTCTCTGGCAGAGAATGCCAGGCTTACTTATAACGGTACTGATGCCGCCAATAACCCGGGTTTAACTGAAAATATCGTGCCCAATGACAGCACAATTACCGAATCTGATTCAGCTAAAATGTCAATGGCTGTTTCTAAAAAAACTTCAAAAGCCGATAGAATCAAAGGTATAATTATTGACCTTAACAAAGCCTCAAAAGCAGAATTGGTAAAACTGCCTAATGTCGGCGAAAAGACTGCTGTAGCAATCATTGAATTCAGAAAGAATCAGCCCTTTAGAAACATTTCTGATATAAAAAAAATCAAGGGAATCGGTGAAAAAAAATTTGAATCAATGAAAGAATTTATTGAAGTTCGGTAATTTTTCACTAATTTTATACTTTAGTTTTGTACAAAAATGAAAATATATTTTTTATTTGAGGATTAAGATGATTAAAACAACAAGATTTACAGAAATCCACAAAAGCCTGAATGCCAAAATGGTTGAATTTGCAGGTTTTATAATGCCTATTCAATATCCGAAAGGAATTATTGCAGAGCATAACATTGTCAGAGAAAAAGTGGGTGTTTTCGATGTTTCACACATGGGTGAATTCGAGGTTAATGGACAGGACGCTTTAGCGTTTGTGCAGAAAATTACAACTAATGATGCTTCAAAGCTCGTTCACGGTCAGGTGCAGTATTCTGCAATGTGTTACCTTGATGGCGGTATTGTAGATGATTTACTTGTTTACAGAATGGCAGACGACTGTTTTATGCTGGTTGTAAACGGTGCCAATATTGACAAAGATTGGGAGTGGTGTGTCAAAAATGCTGAGGGTATGAATCTTGAACTAAGAAACAGTTCTGATGATTACAGTCTGCTTGCTGTTCAGGGACCTGCTGCCAGAAATGTTGTCGGAAAGCTGACTGATGAAGATATCAGTGATGATGTCCTGAAATTCTATAATTTCAAGAAAGGGAAATTAGCCGGTTATAATATGATTATATCCAGAACCGGTTATACAGGCGAACTCGGCTACGAGTTATATTTCAAAGGCGATGATACTGTTGCCCGCGATGTTTGGGATAAATTATTTGCTGCCGGAGCAGAGTATGGCATTGAACCGGTTGGTTTAGGCTGCCGTGATACACTCAGACTTGAAAAAGGCTACTGTCTCTACGGCAATGATATTGACCAGACAACAAATCCGATTGAAGCGGGATTAGGCTGGATTACTAAACTTGCAAAGGGAGACTTTAACGGAAGCAATGTTATAACTGATGTAAAAGAAAATAAACCTTCTCGTAATTTGGTAGGTTTCGTTGTGGGTGCCGATAAATTTATAGCACGTCACGGTTATAAAATTTTCAGCGGTGATAAAGAAATCGGAATTGTTACAAGCGGTAATCTCTCCCCTACACTAAATAAAGCAATCGGTATGGGTTACGTTACACCGGAATTTAAAAATGCAGGTGCAAAGATTGAAATTGAAGCACGCGGTAAAAAATTCGAAGCCGAAGTAATCAAACTGCCTTTTTTATAGGTTTAAAGAATTGATTGAATCAGAACTCCACTTTACAAAAAAAGTGGAGTTTTTTTTTAAAATAATTCTTCCGGTGTTAATCAATATGACATCAAATTATAATTTATTACAGCGCCAAAAAATATCAGGGAATTTCCTGCATCTGAAATATAGTAAAATTTTGCTGCAGCACCAATTTTCCAATTATTATTCAGCGGGTATTTATATGACAATCCTAAATTAAATCCGGCAACAGTTTCGCTGCTTCTTGACTTAGTTCCAAAAGCATCTACAATTGAAACCATAAAAAAAACTCCCCTGCCATATTGCAAATAGAGATTTTCATAATTCATTGAAAAAACAAGTAAAAGCGGTATGGCACTGAGCTGTGAATTTACTGTAGTCGTTCCAAATTCATTTGTAACAGTTTGATTATTAATTCCGGTAACCGGAAAATATCCTGATTCGATTCCAATTTTAATCAGAAATTCGGATTCATAAAATAATGTTCCTGAAAATGCTGCAGTTGTATTTTGGTAACTCAAACCGGGAAGACTTACCTGATGAGTTGTATTGAAATTTGCGCCGATACTAACCTCTGCACTTAGCCTCCTTTCAGTCCGCTCGGTTTCCTGAGCCCGGATTATTACAACCGCTCCAATCAGAAATATTAAAATTAGAAAATATATTTTCATTTAATTTCGGATATAATATTCATAAAATACAATTGGAGCAAAATTTGTGAGCATTCCGTCAAATTGCCCTTTGTCAATAAATTCTTTAATAAAACTGCGTTCATCCAAAGTCCATACAATTGATTTTACACCCTTTAAAATTAATTCATCGACAATTGGATTTTGATGACCCAAAGTCCATTGCGGCGCCCAGTATTTCGACTTTGACACTTCAAGTTCTTCAGTGCTGAGTTCGGATAATGACAATATTTTATCAAAATCAGGATTATCCATCAGTTGCTTTTGAACCTGCTCGGATGATATTCCTATATAAAATTCAACATCCCTGCCATGCGTTTTTTTTATTTCATTAAATTTCAGAATAATTGGAATTACCGCATCAACCACTGCAGGAGATTTGATATCCAGCCATACAAAATCAAGATTGGTATTATTAATTACAGTATTCAAAGCTTCTTCAAGAGTAGGAATACTTTCACCATTCTTGAGAAGGCAAAATGTTTTCAAATGTGGCAGTGTATATTTTTCGATGCTGCCGATTAACAAATCTCCTTCAACCAGTCTTTTGCTGATGTAATCATCGTGAAACAGCACAGGAACCTTATCTTTTGTCAGTCTTATATCAATTTCAATTCCATTGGCTCCAAGATTCTCTGCAAACCGAATCATTTCAAGACTATTCTCCGATGCATGGAATAAATCCGAATTTCTTGCACCTCCGCGATGGGCAATAATCTTAAATTTAACTTCAGTATTCAATTTTCTGATAAATTCATATTTAACGTCAGCTTGCCCCTTTCCTGACTTTGAATCGGTTTCTATTGAAATATTCAATACGAGCGATTTAGGAGTTTCGCCGTTTAATAATTCTGAAGCTCCTTCATCATTTCTGATAAATACCCTGACAAGATTGACATCAACAGTCTCTAAATCCCTCCCATATCCTTCAAATACTATACCCGAATCAAGAATACCGCCATCAAGCAAAACAAAATCCACAGCCTGCCGGCAAAAAATCATCAATTTATTTTTATTTGACTTGACAATAATACTGTCGCCAATTCTTTTTTGCGGATTTGATGAGAAATAAATACCCTGCAGTTTAACAATTACTGAATCATCAAGTTTTGTTGAATTTATAAGCCACGAATTATTTCCAAATTCAGGGTAAATAATACTCAAATCACCCTGACATGAAATTATTAGAATTAGAACAGGAATTAACAGTAAAAATTTTCTCATAACCTGAACCCAAACTGAAATTCTGGAATCAAGAGCCAGTGTTTTGTAGTAGTAAAGGCTAACCAGCTTGGGTAATGATAACCTGTATAATTAATCTTAAAAGCGAGTAAAAGATATGTATCGCCGTAAACAGGCTGTTCAATTATAAATGAACCTCTCCAACCGTAAAGTTTAAATTTCGATGTTTCAACTTCAATATCGCTAACCTGACGGGATAACAAAGTCATTACAGATGCCTCTCCTTTAAAAGTCAAGTAAAGATTTTTCATTGCATAACCGACTGTAAATGACGGAATTACACTATATCCGCCTGCAGAAACATCCATACTGCTGAAATTGGCAAATCCATAAAAATACATAAAATTGCTGCCTATTGACGCCGAAACATGCCCTGAAGCGAAGCTCCACTGGGTACCCAATGAAATACTGTTTGTCAGAAATATTGTCCGTAAATTAGCTGTTAATGAAAAATCGTTAGGCAAACCGTATCTTATATCTAATGCAATAATCGGTAACTGCTCAAACATATCTTCACCGATTGAATTTGGCAGTCTGCTGATTTCGAGCCCGATAACATAATCAAACTTACCAGAATCGTAAGCTTTAGGATATGCGATAAAATTTTCTTCGCTAAGTATTTGACTGAGAAAAGAAAAAAACAAGAACGAAATAATGAAATAAAATCTCAAAATAAAACCTAATCAAAAAAATCAAATTCAGATTCATTCAAAAATACCACAATTTGGGGATTAAATTAGAAATATCTGGTAATAATTCTAATTCCAATATTCTAAATAAAACTATTTGTTATTTATTACAGAAAATTGATGTTACATTTTCAATGAAAAAAAACAATTTACAACTCCCCGTCAAATTGTAAGGATAAATATCTTGTTCTTGCTAAGTTACCGACCATTTCTGTATAGTAATAGTCGAGCAGATTGTTTGCATTAAGTGTCAATCTTAGGGGAAAATCGGCAAGTTTTTTGAAATCAAAAATCAGACGTGCATCAACAACATTCATATCAACCCTTGCATCAGTATCTTTTACTAATAAACCTAACTGGGTATCTACGTTTTCAACTCTGGATTTATATCTGTAATCCACCTGAAATTCAAAATACTTTAGCGGCAGTAATATTCTGGAATACCATAAAATTTCCGAACGATAATTTAAAACTTTATCGGTTGACAAATCTCTCGGGTTCATTAATGTTAGTGAAGTCTCGATACCTAAAGTATTGAAAAGAAATGTTTTTACACTAAGTTCCACACCCTGAATTCTTGCACTCAAAACATTCTGAAATTGAATATTTGCTGCCGTGTTAGTCAAAAATGTCGGCTCAATAAGATTCTCAAGTTCATTATGAAATGCAGAAAAGTCAACCTCGAATGGTGTGTCATCAAATTGAAGATGCCATGTACCACCCGCCTCTAATGACCAGCTTGTCTCGGGTCTTAATTCAAGATTAGGAATTACTTCGAAGCCCTGTAAAAAGACTGCAGAATATCTTTCCGCTACTGATGGTACCCGAAAACCTCTTCCTGCTGAAGCCCTGAGATTCAAGCCGTCAACAATTGGAAAGTTAAATCCGATTTTTGGTGAAAACTCCAAATCACTTTCAATATAATCAGTTAATTCTTTATCAAGTCTTCCACCTAAAGTCATTATAAATATATCTGGTAATGTGTATTCAGCCTGCATATATCCGGCAACAATATGCTGATAACGGTTGCCGTAGGTTACAGATTTTACATCTGTATATGTTTGTGTAATTCCATAAGTTAAGTTTATTCCCCTTCCTATGATTTCAAAGTTACTTACTCCCTGAATATCAGTAAAATATGATGCGGCATCCGACTGGCGGTATTCCGGATTGTCTGTAGCAAAATTGTTATTGTATTTTGTATAATTAAGACCAAATTTAAAAAGTCCAAAATTATTTTGATTAAAAGAATGTGATAATTCGCCAAAACCAGAATATTTGTATGAATCAATTCGTATCGTTTTATCAATATTACTCGGAGGTCTTGTTGCTGAATCGAGTGAATTCCAGTAAACCCAGTCAGCACGGTCTTCCAAAGCACCATTTAATATGAGTTTTAATTTTGTATCTGAAGAAAATTCATAACCCATTTTTGAAAATATATTCCATCGTTTACTGTTATCGTAATCTCTGTAACCGTCATCATTGTAAAGACTGCCTGATGTCAACAACGAAAACTTGTCAAATTTTTGTGAATACGATAAATTCACCCCGCTGTTGAGATTAGTATTATCAGTAAATTTCCACTGCCGGTATCTCGGCTGAGTATAAAAACCGGAAAAAGCTCTATACTTTATTTCGTGCGTTTCATTAGGCTCTTCGATAATTAAATTAATAATGCCCCCTATTGCACCTGTTCCCCATAAAGCTGAACCAGCGCCCTTTACGACTTCAATACGGTCAATATTAAAAATTGGCAGTGCATCAAATTTTATATCACCGTTATCACCGGCTACCAACGGAAAACCATCTATCAGAAGTGAAACACGTGAACCGACTCCAAACGAAAATCCTGACGAACCCCGAATACTTGCATTATCCTGATTAACCTCCACCCCGGGAACATATTCCAAAGCATCGTCTAACCGGTTGATTCCTCTGTCAATCAATACTCTTTTATCAATTACGGAAACCGATATAGGGACATCCTGCAAAGCCTGTACCTTCTTGTTTGCTGATACTACAACTTCACCGGTCTGAAGCGGTTGGATTTTCAAATAATATTTTTGATTATTATCCCTGACAAAATCTACTTTCTGCTTTATGGTTTCATAACCGATTAAGGAAATAATCAGCGTTCCGTACGTTAATTTATCCGGCAAATTTTTGATTGTAAAATTTCCTTTGCTGTCAGCGTAGGCGCCATATTGAGTATTTTCGATTCTTACACTTGCACTCGTTAACTTCAATTCAGTACCTTTTTCAAATACCTGACCCGAAAAATCTTTTACAGCATAAGCCGGAATTAAATTAATCAACAAAAAAAGTAATATTAATATTTTCATTTATTTTAGTCCTGATTATCAAATGTTAAAAAGGCATAGGCGGTAAGTCATCGAAGTCAACATCAATATCTATATCGTAAGATTTTCCATTTTCAATAAAGAGTTCGGAATGTTCTTTTTTATTTCCGCTTAGTGTATAAACACCAATAACCCGCTGTGAAGTTATATCAATAGTAAATTGCCAGACTGCGACAATATAAACTATATTGACAGGTGCATCTTTAATTTCAACTTTAAAGTTTGCAGAATCTACAAACATAGGCAGTGATTCCCCTGTAAAATAAGCATTTCCGCTTATAATGGCAGCAATGATATTTGAATCAGGCATAACTTTAAAAGCTGCAACACGAATTGCGAAAACTGTATCTTCGGAGGGCCAGTTATCAATTCCTTTCACAAAATGAATGGTTCCGCTTAAAATAGATTTCTCTGTTTCAGGTTTTGGCGACAAACCTCCATCACATGAAACAATCAGAAAGGCTATTATCAAAATCACAATGTATTTATATATCATATATTTCCCATTTTAGATATTCAATTAGACTGTCTTGAAGTATATTCATAGGAAATTGTAGTAATCGGTTTACCTTTTGAATCGTACATCGCAGTTGATTTAAGGAGATTATTATCGTAATAATTATTCTTTACTGTAACAAGCAGTGTATTGGGATACGACAGATTCAGAACTTCGGAAAGATTATTTTTTTCATCGTATATATTTTGATATTTTATTCTGAAAGGTTCATCAATATTCTTTGTATATAACTCACGGCTGTTGATACCGGCATCAATATAATGAAAAATTGTAATTCCGTCTATCTCGTTATCTTTTGTAAAATTAGATGATTTAATAATTTTGTTAAAAGATTTATCATAAAGATGAACAGAATAGACTAAGACTGATTTTGAACTATCGGTTGTAGTTTCGATGGCAAGACTTTTTTCAGGTAAATATTCAAATGTCATTACTTGATTAACAACATCATTAAATCCTGTAGATTCTATCTTCGTAAGCTTACTGAATGGGTCATAGCTGAAAATTTGCTTTTGAATCAATGTCCGGAAATTATCCTTTTCTTCAATTTCAAGAAGAAGGTTTTCACTATTATAAGTATAAATTGCAGTTAGACTTACAGCATTATAATTATCAATTGACTCAAATTTCACAAGTTTTCCCGACTCGTCAAAATACTCTTTTGAAATGAGCCACTTTTCTTCATTCTTTTCAGAATTATTAGCATCTAATCTGTAAGTTAATCTCTCTGAAATTTTGTTTTTAGAATATAATTCCCATTCTTTCATTTTTTCATTCATACTAAATTCTGAATATGGAGTAAGCTCTGAAGAGTATAAGCTGATTGTAACCAAAAATAAAATGACAGATGAACAATAAAATCTCATATACACCTAAAAATTAATAATAGCAAATTTTAACAAAAGAATATATTTATAGAACGAAAATTAATGTTATTAATTGAAGTTAACAAAAATAAACTCAATGTTAACAAATATTTTGATAATTATTTACATTTTTTTTGTTTTAATTAAAATAATTCTTGTATAATTAGTAACAAAAAGTTATTTTATATCTTTAAAAAGGTGTTAAATTGAATTATTTATGTGAAAATTGTATCATAATTTTATTATGAATTCTAAAATAACTTTTTGTTTAATTAATTGAGACAGTTCGAAATGACAAACAAGGGACAAATTTTAAGATTGCTTAATTATAAGAATCTTCTAAAACACCTACAAAGCCTGGGTTTTAAAAAAGTATTTTCAGATAATATTTCCGATACACTGGAAATATCATCTTCACTTGTTAGAAAAGATTTTGGAAATTTCGGAATAACCGGTAACAGAAAAGGCGGATATGACATTGATTCCATACTACACAAAATTGATGAGATACTTGGAAAAGATGAAATTCAAAAAGTTATAATTGTTGGCGTCGGCAGAATTGGCGAAGCACTCATGAATTATCAGGGCTTCATTAAAGAAGGTATTCAGATTGTTGCAGGTTTCGATTCAGAGCCAGATAAATTCAGGGCTGAGAGCGGAGTACCGATTTTACATATTGACAAACTTACCGATTTTGTGCGTGAAAATAATATCAGAATATGCATACTTGCAGTTCCTCAGATGGTAGCTAAATATACAGTAGATTTACTTGCTGCCTCGGGTATGGGCGGAATATTGAATTTTACTCCTATTAAATTTCAAAGCACCCAGGATTTGACAATAAATAATATAAATATTGTCCATGAATTGGAAAACCTTATATACGTTGTTAATAAACAAAAAGAGAATCAGAAACAATAATCGGGGTTATAATGTCAATTAAGACAAAATATATGGGTTTGGAATTGTCAAGTCCCGTAATTGTAGGCAGTTCGCCTTTGACCAATTCATCCGATAATCTCAAAAAAGCTGAAGATTGCGGTGCCGGGGCAGTTGTAATTAAATCCCTTTTCGAGGAGCAGATTTTAGCGGATTCAGGTAGAGACCTCAGTTCTAATGATTATTATCACTGGTATCCTGAAGCTGTTAAGGGAATAAAAGGATATTCGGAGAGCAGGTTGATAGAACACTATCTTAATCTAATAATTTTCTCGAAATCAAAGCTCAAAATCCCTGTAATAGCAAGTATCAATTGTGTATCTGCCTATGACTGGCCCCAATTTGCACTAAAATTTGAAGAAGCAGGTGCTGACGCGCTTGAACTTAACATTGCAGTATCGCCCGATGATGAAATATCTAACGGCGAAGTAGTCTGTCAGAATATATCAAATATTATTACTGCTGTTCGTTCAAATTGTACAATTCCGGTTTCAGTTAAATTATCACCTTTTTTCACAAATCTCAATACGGCAATCAAGCAAATTAGTGAGACCGGAGTTGAAGGTTTAGTATTATTCAACCGGTTATATACACCGGATATTAATATTGACACAATGACTGTTGCCGGTGATGTACCTCCTAATTCAAGTGGCGATATTAATACTTCTTTAAGGTGGATTGCACTTTTATCCGATAAAATTAAATCCGATTTCTCCGGTTCCGGCGGAGTTTATGATTATTCAGGTGTGATAAAATATATACTTGCAGGTGCTAAGACTGTACAGGTAACTTCCTCACTATTGATAAATGGACTGGAGTTGATTTCGGAATTGAATAAAGGTATGGAAAACTGGATGTCTGAAAAAGGATTTAGTTCAATTGAAGACTTTCGGGGAATTATATCAAGGGATTTGTCAAGTAGAAAAATGATGAAAAGAGTGCAATATCTGAGATTCGACTAATATTTCTTAAAAATCTAAGATATTCTTCAAATCTTCATTCATCATTAATCTCCGATTCAAGTACTTTCAATATATCGTCCGAACTTGACATTTGAAGAAGTCTGCCTGCTAATATTTTTGATTCCTGATAATTAATTTTAAGTATTCTGTTTTTTAATTCAAGATGTAATGCTGGCGGTGTACTTAATTCTGAGATTCCCATACCGATTAATAATGGTGTTGCTGCTGCATGTCCGGCAAGTTCTCCGCATATACTGATAGGAATACCTGCTTTTTTTGCACTTTGGGCTGCCATGGAAATCATTTTCAGGACTGACGGATGGAAAGAATCATAAAATTCAGTAACCAAATCATTTGTTCTATCGGCGGCTAAAGTATATTGAGTTAAATCGTTGGTTCCAATACTGAAAAAATCAGATTCTTTTGCCAGATAATCTGCTGTCAGTACTGCAGAAGGTGTTTCAATCATTATTCCAACAGGAATATTATTATCGAAAAATAAATCAGTCTTATTAAATGCTGTAATGCAGTCGTTAATTATTTTCTTTGCAGTAATTAATTCATGAATATCCGAGACCATCGGAAGCATTATTTTAACATTTTTATTTACCGATGCCCTGAGTATTGCCTTAATTTGTGTAGTAAATACATCACGGTTATAAAGCAGAAATCTGATACCACGTAAGCCCAAAGCAGGATTATTTTCATGGATGGGAATACCTAATGAAAACTTATCACTTCCAATATCAAAACATCTGATTGTGACGGGATTAGGATATAATCTGTCGGCTATTTCACGATACCAGCCGTATTGGACTTCTTCATCCGGAATTTTATCGCAATGTGCAAGAAAGGATTCTGTCCTTACCAGACCTGCACCATCAGAACCTGTAATTAGAGCCGACTTAATATCATCAAGCCTGTCTATATTGGCAAGCAGTTTAATTCTATGTTTGTCTAAAGTTTCTGATTTAACTTTTACTAATCTTCCAAGCGACTTTTTGTGTTTTTCAATGTCACTGATTCTAACATCATACCTTTTTCGAATTGATAAGTCAGGATTGTAAATAATCAATCCTGTAAAACCATCAATTATCAGACCTAATCCAACTGAAATAATTTTTGCAGCATCTTTGACACCAATGATTGCAGGCATTTCGAATGAACGAGCTAAAATTGAAACATGTGACGCTATCCCACCCATTTCAGTAATTATGCCAATTGCTCCGGCTTCTTTGTATTTTACTAAATCGGTTGGAGATATAGTAAGAGCAACAAGAATTTTATCTTTTGCCGATTCATAGTCAGGTATATGATGTCTTAGAGCAGCGAGAAACCTTCTCTTGACATTATCAAGGTCAATTGAACGTTCTCTAAGCAACTGGTCCTTTGAGTTTCTAAACATGCTCTTCTGAAGTTCATATTCTCCTATGACAGCACTTTCAGAATCATATCCTTCCCTGATTCTGTTAAAAATGTTATTGTTGATGAAGGTGTCATTGATAATTAACTGATAAGTTTCGATAATTGATATTACCGATGAACCGAGAAATTGGGAATTTGAGAGGACTTCTGTATAGTCATTATTTAAATGTTCAATTGTATTTTTAATTCTTGTTATTTCAGATTCAATCATATCTGCTGAAATTTTCGAATCTGATGGGATGAAAGTCTCTGTTTCAATAAGAAAAGCATTACCGACAGCTATACCTGATGATGACGGAATACCTTTAAGAAAGCCCTGAGTATTTCGGTTTTTGCCATTTACAGTTGTGCTGTTATCCGGTATATGTGTTTCTGTTAACATTAAAAGGGCTCTCCAAAACCATCTTCAAAATATGCTTTTACAGCCTGTTCAACTTCTTCGGCATCCTCACCTTCAATTCGAAGCTGGAGAATACATCCCTGTTCGGCAGCCAGTGTCATAACTCCTATTATACTTTTAGCATTTATCTCAAAACCATCTCTTGATAAAAATATTTCAGATTTGAATTTTGCACATAGCTTTACCATTCCGGCGGCAGGTCTTGTATGAAGACCTGCCCTGTTTTTTACAGTTACTTCTGTATCAATAATATTCATCGTCACCAATTATTTGGAAAAATCAATTTTACCGTTTACAACACTTATTGTCGTATCTATTGAACCTAATTTTGCTGCTGTAAAATTCACAGTACCTTTAACACGCGTATTTGACAAAAAATCAACTACAAATTTTCCGTCAATCACAACATAAGTATTACCGTTTTTCCCTCCATCATAGGCAAATGTACATTTGTTAGCATCGCGGGTAAGGTCAATTTCAGTTTTGTCCATCCAATTCGAATCCAGGGTAATCGAAAAAGTGTGATTCATGGCTCCGACCTTCATATAACTTGAAATCAGGAAATTAGGATTCATCGGCGGGACTACAATAGTTACATTACTTGTCTTGTAATCTAAAGTCTGGTTACCGGTAATTATCAATTCAATTGGTAAAGTATTGCTTGAATTATTTGCATTATCATCGCCTGAGCATGATATAATGAATCCGGCAATCAACAAAATCGCGAAAAGTTTTACATTTTTCATAATCATCCTTTATTATTATTCAAAAAATTAAATGTAAAATTAACTAATTTTTTGTTAATTTTCAAATGATTTTGTTAAGTATATGATTTTGTTTAAATCAATATTAATTTTAACAATAATATTGTTGAAGATTATACGCCTTTAAGCATTATTTAACCAATTGCTCCGGAATATTTTACAAATAATGAATTCAAATAAATTTATCAAAAATTTCAGTCTTAATGATTTAGAAAAATTTTTCTTATCTAACAAAATCGAAAAATACAGAGCCTTGCAGGTATTTACCGGCATTTATGTTGACCGTGCCGAGACATTTAATGAGATTTCAACTCTTCCGGCTGATGTTAAAGAACTTCTCTCCGGCAATTTTGAAATCAGTTCATTGAAATTAAAGAAGATACGTAAATCAATAGACGGTTCCGTGAAATATCTTTTTGAATTAAGTGACGGTAAATCAATCGAAGCTGTATATATGCCATGGTATGATGAATCAGACGGCGAAATCGAAAGAGTGACACTATGTATATCTTCGATGGCAGGATGTCCTGTGGAATGTGCTTTCTGCGCTACGGGAACACTCGGATTTATCCGAAACCTCGAAACCGCTGAAATCATTGACCAGATATTATTTGTTGAAAAAGATTTATCAACCAAAATTACAAATATCGTATTTATGGGTATGGGCGAACCTTTGCTCAACTATAACAATGTAATCAAAACAATTGATGTATTGGTTAATCCCAAATATCAGCTTATGTCAAGAAAAAGAATTACACTTTCAACTGTCGGGATTACAGCTAAAATCAAGCATCTTGCAGATTCGGAGAATCCTGTAAAACTTGCAATTTCACTTCATGCGACAACCAATGGATTCAGAGAAAAGATAATTCCTATGGCAAAAGGTGTACAATTGAATGACCTTATGGATGCTGTGGAAATATATTACAGAAAAACCAAAATGCCGGTAACTTATGAATATATTCCGTTTGAAGGTATGAATGACACTGATGAAGATGCTAAAAGACTTGCGAAAATATTAAAAAGAGTACCGTCCAGAGTCAATATTATTCCGTATAACGATATTTCATTTGCAGGAATTACAGGTTTTGCGTCGCAGCTTAAACCGACTTCTAAGGGAAGAATCTTAGAATTCGGGGCTATGGTCAGAAATTATGGCGGAGCAGTTACAATCAGAGATACATTCGGTACGGATATCGAAGCTGCATGTGGACAGTTAGCTTTATCAGAAAATCAGTAAAGGTGTTTGAAATGAAAAACTGCATACTTATACTTTTTATTTTCCTTTCTTATGAAACCGGTTATTCGGATGTTCTTGAGTCATTTACGGGTGATGACAATACAATTTATGTTTTAAGGCTTAATAACGGTGATATGATTAGCGGCAGACTTGTAGAAGTTACCGACGACACTACAAACGGCGGTTCAATCAAATTTAAAACTCAAATTGGTACTACATTGCTCTACCTTAACGAGATAAAAGATGTTAGTGTCAAAGATGATATTAACCGGCACAGCCACCGCGTATTTATGATGCCGACAGCCGAGCCGATTGGAAGCAATCATTTTATCAGCAATTATATGCTTGCTTTTTTTTATGCAGGATTCGGAATTTATGATTATGTCTCGGTCACTGCAGGCAGGAGTGTGATTCCCACAGTTCAAAGTCAGGACCAGGTAAGTCTGCTGAATGTCAAGGCAACGGTTTTTACAATGCAGTGGGAGGAAATGAAAGGCGGAATGAGCATAGGTATCGGCGGCAATCTCGCATTTGTCAATGACCAGAATAAATTTTCCCACATTTATGCTAACGTCACATTTCTTGGCGACAGGACTGATATAACCGGTTTATTTTTCGTTAAAACCGGTGAAAATGATTATTATGATTTCAGATTTGCCGAATACCATTATCCATCGGTTATTTACACAAATAATTCATTTGGTATCGGTGTCGGTCTGACCACGAAATTTTCTGAAAGACACGATTTATACTTTGTCGGTGAAATCTGGAATACAGATATAGCCAAAGTAACCAATACGGCGATTCTTGCTGCACTCCGGCTTCAGAACAGTTCGTTTTCTGCTGATTTCGGATTTATGTTTTTTACTGCACCGGCAATTTTTCCTGTAGTAAATTTTGCCTGGACTCCATTCTAACAAACACTTTCTGCATATCATATAATGTAGTCAGGTTCAACACATTATCTACCTATAGATTAGCATTTTACAACAAAGGCGGGATTTCCCGCCTTTATTTTTCACATCTTCACAAACTTTTCTACCTTTTCTCCAATCTTGATATAATATATTCCAGAAGGGAGATGGGAAACATCAATTCTTAAATTCCCCTCTTGAGGGGTGTCACGGAGTGACGGGGTGGAAATGACTTCAATTCCAAGCACATCAAATATTTGCACTTTATAAACTTCGGAAGTTTCTGAAACTTCCGAAGTTTGGATTGTGATAAAATCTTCTGCAGGGTTGGGGTAGATGGAAATTCCGACGAAAACCAACCAGTTAAGCCAAATCCCCCTATCACTCCGTGACATCCCCCTTTGGCAAAGGGGGAAAACCACCACCCCGTCCTGCGGACACCCCTCCATGAAAAAAAGGAGGGGAATAAATCAGTCTGTTAACTCCGACAGGAGTGAAATGATTGTAGAATATCAATCCCA
>JAVSMQ010000001.1:3988116-4010026 GCA_032027125.1 Kapaibacterium sp. (SeqCode) | reverse complement strand
CCCTCCATGAAAAAAAGGAGGGGAATAAATCAGTCTGTTAACTCCGACAGGAGTGAAATGATTGTAGAATATCAATCCCACCTCGGGAACCAACTACCAACCCGTCCTGCGGACACCCCTCCTTGCAAAGGTGAGGAGAAATAAAATCCGAATCCCTCTGTCCTGCGGACATCCCACTTTGGCAAAGGGGGAAAGCGAAGCAGGGGGATTTTGGTTTATGTCCTCCGCCTGCGTTGGTATCACGGAGTGACGGAGGTGGATTGGTTTGTATTTCTGGAACTCCTTGTTTTGTCACTCTGACACGAAGTGTAGAGTCCATGTTTTCATTAAATAGCAGCCTGGATCCTTCGCTGGCTCAGGATGACGCGCCCAAAAGTGCAGATGTGATAAGGAGGGTGGTATACTTTCACCGAAACAGGTGGTATACTTTCACCGAAATGAGTGGTATACTTTAACCGAAATGAGTGGTATACTTTAACCGAAATGAGTGGTATACTTTAACCGAAATAAACAGCTTTTGTCAAAGCCTTTTTGTATTGCATGATAGTTTCCATTATCCTTCTCACTTACGCGGTACGATAAATACTTTTCGTATTTCTTAATTATTTCAACGGAATTATCTGTACTTCCACCATCAATAATAATATACTCAAGGTTAGGATAATTCTGACCAATAACTGATAAAATAGTTTCTTCAAGATATTGGCTTTGATTATAAGAGGGTGGAACAATAGATATTTTTGGAAATTCATTTGTCATAATTTTATTATTATTTCTAATTGAAAACTACTAATTTTATCTTAATTGTTCTTTGATTGAATTATAAATGACAACAGCCTTATTGCGTTCAAGTCCTATTTTTTCAGCTACCGCCCAAACATCTTCTTTTGTGGGTGTAATGTTATCGTTTATAGATGTTGTATGATAACCATTAATACCATTGCCTGGCAGAATGTCGAATGCCGGCGTAAGGTGCCATTCGTCATTACTGAGCATAAAGGCAAAGTTTTTTACGTGGTCGTCTTTGTTCCCAATCAGAAAGTTGAACACCATCAGCCGATACAATTTCCACAGTTCTTGTACATTGTGGGTTAAAGCGTTACAAAGCTGGAAAATGTGGGAATAATCCAAACATGGCAAGCGATAATCAGCATTCAATAACCCTGCAACACTTACGATATGAACTTTCCCAACTCGGGTACGGTCGAATCGCTCTACACCAAAATATCTACTCTCAAACAGTCGGGTTTCAGGCATTTCTATACCGCATTTTTTGGCAAGTATTGAATAGTCATATTCAATTTTTCCAATATTTTGGGGATCGGAACTCGCTCTAAACTTAACAAGCCATTCTTTTCCTTCGAATTTCGTAAAAATCTTTGGGCGTGCACCTCCGGGTGAACCACCCTGTTGGTATAAACTTGAAATAGAATCGCCCTGATAAGTTCCACTTGCAAGTATTTTTTCAGTTTCAGAAGCTAAATGTTCAAAGTTTACAAGGTCGTTGGAGCTAATAACACTTTGGTCGGGTCGAAACTCCAATGCTCCTCTACCAGCAACACCAACCAACGACAAACGGTCGAGTATTGTCAAAGTTTTTGGGTTGATACCTTGCTGTTGTAAATAGCGTTCTAAAATTAATAAACCCCAACCATCCGGCAAACAATCGTCAAACACACCAAAATTTCCTTCAAAAGGATTCCGCTTAGCAAGTATAACACCATTTTTCAACGGAAGTTCAAAAGGTGAAATTGATATTCCTGTGGTAAGATAATTTGCATCATACTCAAAAGCACAAATTCCATCATGAGTTTGAGCCAATCGCCCAACTTTATGTTTTCCAAAATAAACTTCAACAAGATTTACATGCTTCATGCTTTTTTCCCTCGCTTTCGGTTCACTTTTTCTAACTTCAACAGTTCATCAATACTTTGAAACTGCCGTTGGGTAAATAGTAAATCAAAATCAGAACTTACATTCAAGGCATTTCCAATTTTCGCTAAATTCAGCAAGGAAATTTCGCCTGTACGCTCAAATTTCCGGTAGGTTTCAATATTAATCCCTGCCCTCGAAGCCAAACCAATTTGCGTAAGATTTAATTCTAACCTGCGGGTTTTTACCCGAATTGAAACTTGACGGCAAATATCCGACGCTGACATATTGTTAATTTGTATTATATTACTATTTACTTCCATAATTATTAATTTACTGATATTATAGTACTACTTACAAATATAATACATTTTATCGGAATGACCTAAATTATCCTAAAGTATTTTATATACAATTTAATAAAATAGTATTGTTAATGCTGACTTAGTAATTTCCGAGAAGAAATTGTTTCAAGTTATAATGTTATTGTGTTATAAAGTTATAAAGTTGTTGAGTTAGAAAGTTATTGAGTTATAAAGTTGTTGAGTTAGAAAGTTATTGAGTTATAAAGTTATTGAGTTATAAAGTTATAATGTTATTGAGTTTGAATGAAAATTAAAGTCAAATCCCTCTGTCCTGCGGACATCTCCCTTGATAAGGGAGAAAAATGAATTGTGTCCGCCGCCGGCGGAGGTGTCAACGGAGTTGATGGAGGTGGATTGGGTTTCAAGTTATAATGTTATTGAGTTTTAAAGTTATAAAGTTGTTGAGTTATAATGTTATCGAGTTATAAAGTTATTGAGTTTTAAAGCTATTGAGTTATAATGTTACAAAGTTGTTGAGTTTGAATGAAAATGAAAGTCAAATCCCTCTGTCCTGCGGACATCTCCCTTGATAAGGGAGAAACAAAAAAAGCTCCGTACGTGCGAACTTATTAAGGTTCACTCCTACGGAGCTTGTTACTTTCAAAAGATACTATTTTCTACTTACAGGTAGTTCCTACGGAACTAAAAATCTGTACCGACACTTATACTTGTGGGGGACCGAGTCTTGGATTGCGTAATAAAAAGGTGGAAATACGACGGCGGTAATCAGAACGATTTTTGTAAAGATGAATCAGGTATCGTGTTATTTGGTCGTAACCGTAAACGGCAAAGGTTATCCAGACCGGGTAAATAGTAATACGGTAGCGGGGTAAATATCCGACCAGAGCATGTAATAAAATATGCAGAAACACGAGGGCTGCCAACGAAATTATTAACCAATCCCTTTTATACATAGCTATGAATAAAGGTATAATATTTATTATAACTATTGGCACCATAATCAATTCAAGCATCCAGTTAATAAAATTATTATAATGGCTTGGAAAATAAATTCTAGGGTCCCATTGTGGTGTCAGCCGAAAATCCGTACGGTAAAATACAAACTGCTCTTTAAATCTATTCCATATTAAGTCATATTTATTGCTTGGTTCATACTTTTCATAAACAAGCTGTTTATATTTTGAGTATGTGAAATCTGCAAGGAAACTTTCTAATTTTTCAGGGGTTGCACCAAATTTTGGATGTGATTTTAATAAAGCTTCAATAATTGCATCGTAAGTCGGCACCATTTTTCTAACACGCAAATTCTCAAATTTACGAAATTCAAGTTCATCATCAAAATCCATAACTCTGACACTTTGAACTTTCATATCCTGAATTGTAATGCTGAAATTCTCATCCTGATAATTTACTACAGGTTTTTGAAATTTCTTTGGTTCGGACTTAATAAAATCAGATTTTGCAATAGATGGCATTGTATCATAAGTAACTTTCTCTTTTTGAGGATTATTAACCTTTACAATACCACCGGCAGTCTCTTGCTTTTTAATAATAACCAGTGTATCAGTGATTATACTCCGCTTATACTGTGGTTTGGATGAAGAAGCATCAGCAAGAAGTACAGGTTTGTTAACAACTTTTTTAGTTATAACTACCTGTGTATCCAATTTAATGACCGGAGCTTGGTAGATTGACTTTTCAATTTTAGCAAGATTATCAGATTTTAATATAACGGATTGGCCTGGTTTAACAGTTTTAATTGAATCTTTAGCAACATTTGTTCTTGCAACTGTTAATTGTTCTCTTTCTCCATTATTCTTCTTTATTAATTCCTTAAGTTGTTTATTGCCTTCTTGTCCAATTACTTTTGCTCTATCCTTCATTGTTGTTGATGTGGCAAAAAGATTAGGTTTATTATTTGTAGATTGTTTATTTTGGTTATTATTTAGGGATATATTTTGACTATTTGCAGTAGTTGTTTGAATTACTTTTCTGTTAGTTGGATTAATTAGGGATGTTTTTGTTGTATTAGAAGAGTTTGTTCTGCCCGAAGGACTCATTTCCCTGACAGGTGACAATACTGCAAGCTTTTCTGAATGCTGAGTTTTGAATTCTGAGTTATGAGTTTTGGAGTCGGAGACCTGCGGAGCTAATGATGAGTTTTGAGTTTTGAGTTCTGAGTTCTGAGTTCTGAGTTTTGAGTTCTTAATATTTAGTTCTGAAGTCGAAGAACTGCTATGCTCATTCTGAGTTCTGAGTTCTGAGTTCTGAAGTCGGAGACCTGCGGAGCTAATTCTGAAGTCGGAGACCTGCGGAGCTAATTCTGAAGTCGAAGACCTGCGAAGCTCATTTTGAATGTTTCGGGTGTCTGATGTTTGATTTTGTTCGGAAACCGAACCTTCCCTGCCCGATGTCTGAAGTTTTCTTTCCTTTTCTATTAGAGCGGCAAGTCCGCGGTTACTAAGTTCTTCGGATGTTCTTGGAGTTATGTTTTTGTTATCTGTTGATTTCGGTTTAATTTCTGAGGCTGTTGTCCGGTCGGTTTGTGTTCCGGGACGGCTTGAACTGCTTAATAAAGACTGCTCCTTTTCGCTCATCGTTTGAGGCTGAAGTCTTGACGAAAGATCTCCGGATGACGGTTTGCTTGTCAGTCCCGCTGACGCTCCGGCATTGCGGGTGATTCCGCCACGATTGGTAATTTCACTTGCTTGAGCGTTTCTGCCCGAAGGACTCATTTCCCTGACAGGTGACAATACTGCAAGCTGAGGGGACTTGAATTCTGAATTTTGAATGCTGAGTTCTGAGTTCTTAATATTTAGTTCTGAATTAGAAGACCTGCGAAGCTCATTCTTAATGATTCGTGTGTCAGATGTTTGATTTTGTACAGAAACAGAACCTGCCCTGCCCGATAACTGAAGTTTTCTTTCCTTTTCTATTAGAGCGGCAAGTCCGCGGTTACTAAGTTCTTCGGATGTTCTTGGAGTTATATTTTTGTTATCTGTTGATTTCGGTTTAATTTCTGAGGCTGTTGTCTGGTCGGTTTGTGTACCGGGACGGCTTGAACTGCTCAGTAAAGACTGCTCCTTTTCGCTCATCGTTTGTGGCTCAGGTCTTGACGAAATATCTTCGGATGAAGGTTTGCCTGTCAGTCCCGCTGACGCTCCGGCATTGCGGGTGATTCCGCCACGATTGGTAATTTCACTTGCTTGAGCGTTTCTGCCCGAAGGGTTCATTTCCCTGACTGGTGACAATACTGCAAGCTGAGGGGATTTGAATTCTGAAGTCGAAGACCTGCGAAGCTCATTCTGAGTTCTTAATTCTGAGTTTTGAGTTCTGGAGTCGGAGACCTGCGGAGCTAGTTCTGAAGTCGGAGACCTGCGGAGCTCATTCTTAATGTTTCGTATGTCAGATGTTTGATTTTGTTCGGAAACCGAACCTTCCCTGCCCGATGACTGAAGATTTCTTTCCTTTTCTATTAGAGCGGCAAGTCCCCGGTTACTAAGTTCTTCGGATGTTCTTGGAGTTATATTTTTGTTATCTGCTGATTTCGCTTTGAGTTCTGAGGCTGTTGTCCGGTCGGTTTGAGTTCCAGGACGGCTTGAACTGCTTTGTAAAGACTGCTCCTTTTCGCTCATCGTTTGAGGCTGAAGACTTGACGAAATATCTCCGGCTGACGGTTTGCTTGTCAGTCCAGCTGACGCTCCGGCATTGCGGGTGATTCCGCCACGATTGGTAATTTCACTTGCTTGAGCGTTTCTGCCCGAAGGGTTCATTTCCCTGACAGGTGACAATACTGCAAGCTGAGGGGTTTTGAATTCTGAATGCTGAATGTTGAATGCTGAATCATGAAGTCGAAGACCTGCGGAGCTAGTACTGAGTTCTGAAGTCGAAGACCTGCGAAGCTCATTCTTAATGTTTCGTGTGTCAGATGTTTGATTTTGTACGGAAACAGAACCTGCCCTGCCAGATGACTGAAGATTTCTTTCCTTTTCTATCAGAGCGGCAAGTCCCCGGTTACTAAGTTCTTCGGATGTTTTGGGTGTTAAGTTTTCCTGACCGGATATTTTTGATTCAGCAATACCTGTTCCACTATTTTTTGTTTGAATAGAAGCATTATTAGGAGTACTTTCTTTTACTTTATTAGGAGTTTCACCTAACAAAACAGTCTCAGCGAATTGTCTGAGACTTGATTTAGAAAAGTTTTCATCATTTTGTCTTGTGTTCAAACTTGCAATTTTTGGCTTAAAGTTCAACTCCGGATTTAAAAGTTTCAGATATTCCTGTCTGACTTCAGGCGATGAACTTAAAAGCATTATTTCAAGACTATCAAGTGACATATCAACAAATACTTCATTGTCACTTGAGATATTCAAAAACTCAGCTATTTCTTTTTTAATTTTGATTTGCTGAACATCAGGCAATTCCTTAACCGAACGTACTCTTGTTTCCTGATTATCAGGATTTCTTTCCCTTAAAGTGGCTACATCCTGTGATAAATTCCTATTAGATGCGACAATTTGACCATCATTTTCATTTGTTCTAATTGTTGAAGAACTTTTACTTGGAATTGCGGACTGCGGAGGACGGTTCAAATAAACCAATTCCTGCCCTGAACCCGACCGTGATGAAGCATTCGAAGCAAGCTGCTGACCTATTGGTTTTCCATCAACATCATATTTTACAATATTAATATCATCACTTTTATCAACTTTTTCATATTTTCTTCTTTTAACTTGTTTAAAACCGAGTAATTCACGACGTTTATCTATTAACTCCTCACCAATTCTTACTTTTCCAACTACAATCAGATTATTATCTTCAATCTCTCTCTTCACCGGTTCATAGATTATTTTCCTTGGCTCTTTGGGCTTTAATGTTCCTGCCTCTTTCTTTGCAAGATATTTTTCCTCATCTTCCTTAATTCTTTTTAAATGCAATATTCTTGCTTCTTCAAGTTCTTTTGGGTTATCTTTTAAAGGGTGATGAACAGAATCAAGTAAATAATCCCTATAATTTAATATTTTGGCACTAATTTGTGCTAAACTATCTTTCCTTTCAGATCTATCCAACGCATTATTTCTAACTGGAGAAAAAAGAACGAATTCATTATAAACAAAATATTGCCTTATGTGCCATGGTGCCATAATTGCGGTAACGACAAGAAAACTATAAATCAAATGCTTGATTTTGATTCTTCTTTCAAAATACTTTAAAATTAAAAGAAAAGAAAGAAAACCACTAAAGTGAATAATATATCTGTTATTTATTGATATCAAGATTCCAAAAAGTATTGAAAACCATAGAAAATCTTTCCAGTTATAATCCTTAAAATATCTATCAAGAAAGTAAATGATAAACATCAAAAAACTTATTGTTGGGCTTTCAATCAGGGGTTGGTTATGGTAATCCCATGAAGTTGAAAATATAATCCAAATCAAATTAATTAATGTAAAAAATATTAGATATTTATTAATGATAACTCTAAATAAATAAAGCAAACCAAAATATAAAAGAATTACCTGAAACAATGAAATTAAATGTAAGTTTTCAAAAAAGGGTGATATCAATAATGGATAACCCGGCATAATTTCATCTCCTATATCTTTGCCTTTGTAACTAGGATGAAAATTACCTAACGTAATAGTTGAAAAATGTCTTATAGAATTTGCAGTTTCAAGATACTTCCTTCCATCTGAAGTAGTTTTTATATTACCATCACCTTGTTGATACATCAAATAACCANTCCGAACCATTAAAAAGTAAATTCCAAGTTCTCTTATTATCATTATAGGGAATCGTATGATGTTTTGCTATTATTTCCTTTTTTCGAAGAATAGGACAACCTATTTTTGATAATCTTAAGCCAAAATCATTATCTTCACTAGCTTTATATTTAGTTCTAATACCACCAATTTTATTAAATAATTGCTTTTCAACAATAAAAATACCTCCAGTTGTATGCTCATGTTTGTCTTCTTTTACATTGCGGCCATAAACTGACTCAAATAATAAATTCCATTCAGAATCATAATTATAATTAATCAAACCACCTGAAATAAATGGATATATCAAACTACTATTATGATTGAAAGCAGCTTTATAAAAATCAGCATTAATTTCCATATCGCCATCAATGAAAAATAAAATACCACCCTTTGATTCTTGTGCACCAATATTTCTTGCTACTGCGGCATTACATTCACCTGTGATTTGGAATACTATAGCCTCGTCAAATGCTTTCGCTCTTTCAATGCTATCGTCGTTTGATTTTGAATCAACATAAATAATTTCAAAATCACGAATTTTATTCAAATCAACAAAATCAATAACACTTTCAAAACATTTTGTCAATTTCCAACCTTCGTCTTTTCCGATTATAATAAAAGAAATCATTTATCCTTTATCATATTTATATTACTTCTTCTAATAATTTATTCCATTCTGGTAAAATATTAACAGCATCAAATTTACTCACATATTCAATTGCATTTTTCTGTAAACCTGAGTACTTTTCATTATCATATATTAATTCCAATATTGCATGTACATAAGCATCAGTGTCGCCCTCTTTAATTATTTTACCATTAAAATCATTAATAATAATATCATGAATTGATGCAAAAGTATTAAATGCAATAGGAACACATCCAAACTTTTGGGATTCGATCAATGTCATAGGAAAACCTTCAGCAATTGAAGTCATTAAAAAAAAATTTGCTTTTTTGAAAAAATTAACAGGATCAGAATTGTCAAAAAACACAACATTTTGAATTTTTTCTTTATCAATATATTCTTTTAATTTATTCAAATCATCTCCACTACCAACCATATTAAGTACCCAGCTTTTATCATTTAATTTTTCTATAATAGCCTTCCATATATCAATAAGTAGAAATAATCTTTTATTTTTGTCTTTCATTCTACCAACATATAAAATATGATTTTCTTTTACACTTAGAAAATCATAATTAATATTATTTATAGAATTGAAATTATTGATAGCTATTACTTTTTCAAGGTACTTTCTTTTTACTATTTGTTTTAAATCATTGAGACAGTATTCTGATAATATCACATATTTTGATGAAATTTTCAAGATTTGATTAACGCTATATTTAAAAAGTATAAAACCCAATGTAATTTTTAGATGATTTATAATTGAATTATTTTGTTGAATTCTATTAACTTTTAAATAATTGAGTGGATCATAACTTAAAGTTGATATAATTTTTACTTTACTCCTTTTTAAAACTTTGATTATTAAACTCGACAGTGTAGTTTTAAAATTAATAATAACATGAATTTTGTTCTTTTTAATAAAGTCAAGAAGTTCAACATCATATTTTCTTTTATTTGTTAAATCTACAAAATCTTTGATATTAAAATTATTACCTACTATACCCTCGAAAAATCCGACAAAACATATGTGTCCATTCTTATTGAAATGATAGGATAGATTATCTATTACCCTTTCAGTACCACCATTCTCAGGTATTGGGTATGTGAAGTTGAGAAAAAGTATGTTTAAACTTCTAAGCATAACTTATTTTCCTATCAATAGTATCAATTTAATAATAAATTTTACGATATAATTATTTATATAATTCATTGAACCAAAATATTTTAAATAATCCCCTATTGATTGACTTGAAATATCTTTCAATAAAGCAAATGTTTCTTTTGAATTCTTTTGATTCATTGATTGAAAATAATAGTTTAAGAGTTTTTTGTAGTATTTTTTGTAAAGTTGAATTTTAAATTCATCCGATACTGCTCTCACATTTTCTATGAAATAAAACCTAACATCGTAACTGCTTTTTATAAATTCAATTTCTTGTTCCAATGATTTAAAACTAGTTATTGAGTTGTCATGTTTGCGGTATACAGCAGTTTCATTATTTAAATAATGGATTTTTGTTTTACTAGAGATAAAAAGCCAAAATGGACGATCTTCCATTTTCCAGTTTTTTAATTGCAGTTGAAATTTGAAAATGAAATGATGATAAAGTTCTGCTCTAAAACAAACAGTTGCACCATTTATAAAGCTATTCAATAGAAATGCTTCGTAAGCATCCCCTGTTGGCATATTTGAATATTCCCTTTTTTTATACTTACTTTTATTATTTATAAATTCAATATAACTTGTATAAACCAACCCATAATCTTGATTAGCATCTAAAAAATCTACTTGATTTTGCAGTTTATAATCATCAATCCAATAATCATCACCAGCACACCCCGCAATATATTTCCCCTTACATGCCATTATTGTTCTATGATAATTCTTCAACAAGCCAAGATTTACATTATTGTCCAATACTTTAATAATATTTGGATATTTTCTTTGATAATCTAAACATAAATCCATAGTTCTGTCTGTAGAACAATCTTCACCAATAATTATTTCAAAAGGAAAATTGCATTTTTGTTCAAGAATAGAATCTAATGTCTGTGCAATATAATTTTCCTGATTATAGGTTATAACAACTACTGATACAATGGGATTATTCATTATTTTGCTTTCGTTTTAAATAGTAATTTTTTCACATCAAATAATTCCTCAACTTTAAGTAGGTAGCAGACAAAAAGATAAGTACCTATACCAACTGTCATTCCTAATACTAACTCAATATATAAATTGTCAAAAAATAACAATGTAACATATACTGCAATTGACATAATTCCTATTGCTACAAATATTGGAAACATATCTTTCAATTGCTTTAATGCGCCATAACCCAAAATTTTACCAGGCATATAAGCATTAAAAAAAAATGCTATGCATGATGTAATTACCTGACCTATAACAATAGCTTTTACTCCAATTGGAATAGTTATTGCAAGGGCAATTATAACTATTGGGATTTTGGAAAAGTCAACTTTCATAAACAAATCGGAACGCCCAATTGCTTTTAGCATGTTCATATTAATTGCACTTATTGGATAGAAAAATCTTGCAAAAACAATCCATTGCAACAAAACAATAACAGATGCCCACTTCTCAGTGAGTAGAATTATTACTATTTGATACGATAACAAAGAAATTAATGTCATAACTGGAAAAACAAAAAATGTTGTAATTCTTATTAATCTACGATATACAGAAATCATTTTTTCTCTATCATCTTGAAGTGATGCTAAAATTGGATATGTAACACGCTGAAGTATAGCAGTTACGGTTCCTGAACTTAATTCCGCAAATCCCTTTGCTTTAGTATAGTAACCAAGACTACTTGCTGAGTAATATTTTCCAATTGCTAAATTTGAAATTTCCTGAATAAACTTTGCAACTAAACTTGTTAATAACAATTTGGAACCAAAGCCAAAAAGTTTTTTGAAAGAATCTTTTGAAAACTTTATAGATGGTTTCCATTTATTCTGGTAGGAAATCAAAGCAACATTAACAGATGTGCTTATTATATTCTGCATTACCAATGCCCAAACACCAAATCCAATATAAGCAAAATATACTGCTATTAAACCACTTGATAATGAAGCTATTACATTTACTTTGGCAAATGCTTTAAAATCAACATTGATTAAAAGTCTTGCCCGCTGGACAGCGGCGAATGAATTAATAACTATATTTATTGATAATACCCTTGTTAGCAATACTAACTGGGGCATATTGTAGAATTCAGCTATAAATGGTGCTGAAACAAAGAGAATAAAATAAACACTTATACTAACAACTATATTAAAAACAAAAACAGTTGAATAATCATCATCAGTACGGTCTTTTTTTTGTACAAGTCCATCTCCCATCCCACTATCAACGAAGGTTCCTGATATAGCGATGAAAATGGAAAGCATGCCAATAAGACCAAAATCTGCAGGCATAAGAAGGCGTGCTAATACTATACCAATAACAAAGCTGACTGACTGGACTGCGAACTTATCAATAGCACTCCATAACATTCCTCGAAGAGCTAAGGGTTTAAGATTTTTATTATTCAATTATTAATAATTAATTTAAAAAATGTAAACAAGTGTTAATTAGAGTCACCTTCAGAAGGAGAATTAATATTCTAAAAAGGCAAAACCTAATTGAAAATCTCGTATTTCAGAAATATTTTAAAACATTTTGTAAAATTACCCAATTTATAGTTGAGTTAATTTTACAAGTGCTGATTTCACTAAGTATATTTCGTAGAATTTAAAAAAAACATTTTTATGATGTTTCTTGTGTTTTTGCCAATATGAAATCTAAATTGTCTCCAATTTTCCGAATATCCTTAATTTAGCTTTTTTGTGCAACAATTCTTATAAATGTCTCATCAACACCATTAAATGGAGAAAATCCTTTTTTTTCACTAGCTTCAATAATTTTAAGCCCTACTGATTCTAAAACGGAACAGATTTCCGAAAAATCAAGGAATCGCCTATAGTGGTTTTCATATATATAAGCATCCTGTTCACCAATAACAGCTTCACCCAACTTATAAAGTTCATTTCTCTTTCCACGTGCCTCAATATAAAAATATCCTCCATCCATTAATACATTTCTAACCCAGTCTATCACTTCAGTCTGCCCATCATTTGAAATAGAATGTAATGTAAACCTGCTATAAACATGATTACATTCTAAATTCAAGCTTAAATCAGTAAAGTCATGTACTTTGAACTCTAAATTAGGTTGTATATAAGTTCGAGAAAGAAATTTTAGCTCATGTTCACATTGATCACAAGCAAGTACACTGAGTCCCTGATTTGCAAAGTAAATAGCATCTCTCCCATTTCCACACCCAAGTTCAATTAGAAAATCATTTTTATGTACATAGTGTTTCATCACATGCAGAGCAAAAGGAGATGGTGAGAAAGGCATTCTTTTGTGTTCATAATACTTTTCCCAATAAGTTTTATCATTAATCATGCTACATCCATTAAATATGTAAAGTTAAATTTATTTTAGAATGATATACACCGAAGCAAACTTCGGGGAATTTACCCTATTTGATTAAAAAATTGTCTTTATTTCTAATGTTAAGTATTAGAATTTATAAAATCCTTTCTTAAGGTTTCTTTTATTAGCAAACTAGCGCCCACTCGAGAATTAAGTAACAATTCTTTAATCAGCTTTTGCCGTATAGGTTTTAAAGGGTCATCTCCATGTAATAACATGAGCAATTTTTCATTTAATTCATTTTGATTTCTTACCCAATAAAAACCAACAGCTAGTTTAGAGGCAAAATCATTAAATCCATCAACACGATGAGTATATATAACAGGTTTACCTGTCATGAAAAATTCATATAATATTGAAGACATATCAGAAACGAAAATGTCAGTTGTAAGAACAGTATTCCGATAATCATTTGAAAAATCTATCTTAGCATTTGGAGATTGATTATACGTCAAAATCATATCATCATATTCCGCTTGTGAAAGTTCACCAGATTTTAGAAAATTCTGAAAGCTTAAAGGGTGTGGCCGAAACAAAAAATCCACTTCAGGATGTACTTTAGTAAAATTAAGGAAGTAATCTTTATAATCAAAAAAATGACAGTTTCCTTCATTTGTACGCCAGCGAGTGTTCCAGAGTATTCTAATGACATTTGAATTTAAACCTCGTTTCCATTCACTTGATTTGTTTGGCAAGTCATTCATTATATAATCAATCTTTGGCATTCCGGAAATAACGATTTGATCCTGTCGCAATATCCCTAAAAACTTATTTACTAATGCTTTTTGTTCTTCTTCATGGGGCACAAAATAGAAGCTAACATATTTAAAGTAATTGACTGGATGTGTAATTTTATCGACTACCCCTTTATACAACAATGTCCCATAATAGGGAACATAACAAATCTTAGCAAATAATGAAACATAGGCAGCAGAGTAAATGTACGGGAATTGTGAATCATAAGGGGTTTGGAAAAAGATGTAATCAGGAAATAATTTCTGCAAGTCTATCCATTCTTTATTGTGTTTGTCGTAACCGTAAACAAAATCAATTCCATTTTTCAATAGTAATTCTGCCATGCCTCCATCATATAACTCATTGTCATTAAAAGTTGAATGTCTAAATGGAACTGCGATTACTGTGACTTTAAAGTTTGTATCTTCATTTATTGTCTGGTATACAGATTCCAATGAACCCCATGAGCTTGGACTGTGGCATACAAACACAACATGAATGGATTTACACTGATGAATATTAATTCTATTTTTTAAAGTTTGAACTTCACGTGCGAGGCAATCGATTCTTTCTTGTATTTTTTCTTCACGTTGAGCTAATTTTAGGTAAAAGTTCCTGACTATTTTAGTTCTATTAATAAAAAGCTTTATTTTCTTTATCATAATAAGTTTTCTCAGAATATTTAAAAATCTAAATTATTAATTTTATCAACAACATCATTTATCTCATAATCAAACATAATTGGATTAATCGGCAAACTCACAACCTCTCTACTTACTTTTTCTGTAATAGGGTAGGTTAATTCATTCCATTCTTTGTATGCCAACTGCTTATGTGGTGGTATTGGGTAGTGGATTAGTGTTTGAATTCCATTTTCAGCTAAATATTTTTGGAGTCTGTCCCTTTCTTTAGAGCGTATTACGAATAAATGCCAGACGTGACTTAAGTTATTAGTTATTAGTTTTGAGTTTGGAGTTGGTAAAACAATACCAGTATTATGAATATTATCTATATAATATTGAGCTACTTCACGTCTATTTTGGTTGTCCTTATTTAAATATTTGAGCTTAACTCTTAGAATAGCTGCCTGTAATTCATCTAACCGTGAATTATAACCTTTATAAATATTTTCGTATTTTATATGCGAGCCATAATTTCCTAAAGCACGGCATACATCAGCAAATTCGTCATCATTTGTTGTAATTGCACCTGCATCACCCATAGCACCAAGATTTTTACCGGGATAAAAGCTAAAACCTGCGGAATCTCCGAGAGAGCCAACTCTTTTATCTTTAAAGTAAGCACCTTGAGCTTGAGCACAATCTTCAATCAATTTCAGTTTATACTTTTTGCAGATTTCTCCAATTTTTTCACAATAAGCATTCTGTCCATACAAATGGACAATTAGAATTGCTTTTGTTTTTTCTGTTATGATTGCTTCGAGCATATCAGGATTGATATTATATGTATTGATATCAGGTTCAACTAATACAGGTTTAAGTCGGTTATCAGAAATTGCAAGAATTGAAGCAATGTAAGTGTTTGCAGGAACAATCACTTCATCTCCCTCAGACATATAACCTAATTCAAGGTATGCTCTGAAAATAATTCTAAGAGCATCAAGACCGTTTGCTACTCCAATTGTATGTTTAACTCCTATGAACTCTGAAAACTCGGATTCAAATGAATTAGTTTCTTCTCCGAGCAAATACCATCCTGAATCAAGAACCCGATTAATAGCTTCCTTAATCACATCTGAATATTTATTGTTTACTTCATTAAGGTCTAAGAATTTGATCATAAAAATTATAAATGATAAATAAATGAATATTTTAAACTTGTATTACAACCAATGCTTTGCTTGAAATCACAAAGTCCAAAATTTGGAATACTATTTTCTGTTGACGGACCAATATCTATAAATTTAATATTTGAGTTTTTGTAATATTCAAAAATTTTGTAAGCTAAGAAATTCATCGGTTTTAAATGATCAGTGTCTGGCAAATTACCCCAATAAACAACTTGGTTTATATCTTTTGTTACATGAAAATTTATACTTGATGCAATTGGATTGTTATTTGAATCTGATACTAAAAAAAAGTCAACATCAATAATTTTACTAGTATTTAAAATATCATCAAATGAAAGATGAAGTGGGAATCCCTTTTTCAGTCTATTTTTATGAATTATGTCATAAGAAACCAATAATTCTTCATGACTAACTATTTTTTTAAAATTTAGTCGGTTTTTAAAAGCTGCAATTAGTTTCTGACGTGCTTTGATATTCAAATTAATCAAATAATTTTCATTAAAATCTTGTAACGAGTATTGGAAATTTAAATCGGTTTTATCTATCTTAAATTTATTAACAAATAATGCGTTTATTAAATTTGATATTCTAGTCTCTGAATAAAATATTGGTGGTAATGTTATTCTTATTTCATTTATTTTTAAATCAGAACGAATATCAGTAACAAAGTCAATTAAAGATTTAACAACTTTATGAAAATCCATCACTTTATTATTCTGCTTAATTGAAGAAAATAAAGAATATGGAGCTGAGAAAGGGATTCTTAGAACATTTTCTTTCAAACCTGCAATAATACCGAACTTATAACTACCATCATCAATAAATAATAAATACAATAATTGGTCACATTTATACTTGTTTAGATTATTAAAAAATGATGTTTCAAAAGCAGTTAAAACATCATTAACGTAAGAATTATATTCTTCAATATTTACTTTTATTACAATCATTTTGGTTAAGATTTACATTACTAATCAATTTAGATAATTTTCATATAGCCTAATCCATCTTTTCCGTATCCATTACCAGAATAAAATAGATAAATATTATTTCCTGTATCAATAACACTTGGGAAATAAATCATTTCAGAATCAAATTCGTTTTGTTTACCTAATGATATATTAAGGAACCAATTATCGATTCTAACCCATGTCACTAAATCCGTTGATTTAGCCACACCAATAAAATATTTAAAATCCAGCATTCTTCTTGTATAAAATATATAGTAAACATTGTTCAACTTTGTAATTTGTGGTCTTCCAAGGCCATGTTCCAGATTAAAATCACAATTTATTATACAATTGCCCTTATTTTTGAAATCAATACCATTTTCGGATTCAATATAATATACTTCATAAACGGGTCGAACTTTATTTGCTACAAACTTCCACGAACTACCTGCTGAATAACATGATTTAAATATACCATTTTCACAGATTACTGATGTTCCCGCTCTGGTAAATAAACCTTCATCTGATCGATCCATTACGGGTGCTTTGCTAACCCTTGAAAAGCTTTCCCCACCATCAATACTAATTGCTAACCCTCCAAAATTACTAAACGGGATTTTATGTAATTTCTGAAATCCAGTGTAATACAAATAGATATTGTTATTATACTTATAAGCATGCCCTGGAAATACTCCGTTATCATCAAAACAACCAGGCATACCAATATCAAGCACGAATTCTTTTGAAATGTTAACTAATTCAGAAGGATTTGCAGCGTTCAAATCTAAATATCCAATTCTTGAAATACCATCATTATCCCAACAACCTAAAAAAACACGAATGATACTTTCATTTAATAAAATTGCTGTTGGTGCCATAGCATTTGAAACCCACCAACTTGCTTCATTATATGGTTTGTGAATTAATCCTACTTTTTCCCATCTTCTTGTTAAATCCATAAATTATATCCTGTCATCAATTAACATTTCAATCATACTACAGTCAAAAGTTGGTATTGATAATTTTAATGAAACTTCTTGTCTTGTAGAAAAACTATCATCAATAAATATTGAATTTTCAAAACCATATTTGATTAAATAATCACATTTATTTTCTTTTTCATCAAGCCAGAATATATCATCAAATAAATCATGAATTCTCAATTTCCTCAAATATTCAGTTTTATGTTCACTCAAGTTTTTCGAAATTAAAACTATTAAAATACCCTTATTTACACATTGGAATAAAAATTTAATAATATCAGTATTTATTCTTTTACCACTCATAATTATAGTTTCATCAAGATCAATAAATACTTTATTAAAGTTTAAGTTATGAGAATATCTATTTAATAAACATCTATCAATTTTTATATTAATATTATTAATTAAAGTATGTACATTTAAATTTTCAAATATATATAATGATAAAAGAGGAAAATTAATACCTAATACTCTATTAAGTGACATTGTTCCAGCAATTCGGATTTCAACCTCTAATAATTTAAATTTACCATTTCTATCTTCTTTGACTTGAAAAAACCAAGCACCTGTAATTGGGATTTTAGAAAATATTTTATTAGCATAATTAATCAAAATATCCTTTATTTCGCCTTGAACAATTTCAGAATGCATTGAAGTTCCCATTCTAATTCTTTCTCTTGTTCTTGGTGAACAATATATAAGTCCATTTTTGTCTGAAATACAATCAATTGAATATTCTCTTCCAGGCAAAAGTTCCTGTATTATATACTCATTAATATTCTTATCTCTAAAATAAATATTCAAGATTTCTTCAGATTCAATAATATTGGAATTTTGCGATCCATAACCATTTACTGGCTTAACGAATACAGGATATTGAATGAACTCTGAATTAATGCTATATATTTCGGGGGTAGGAATTGATTCTTTTAGTATTTCAATTGTATTAAGCTTTGATCTTGTAATTTTTATTAAATCATTACTTGGTAAAGCTAACCTACATTTTAAAATATCCCTCTTTTCAATTAATTTGTCAATTACAAATGAATTTGCTGGATAGATTATATCAATCTTGCACTCTTCAATAATATCTTGTAATTTAATAAACCAGTCATTCTCGTATACTGATGGTAAATAATGAACATTTGTATAAATATATTCGCTATGATTAATACCTTTTACGGTTGCTGCAAAAAGTTCAATTTCTTTACAATCCTTTAGAGATTTCCAAATTTCTAAACCATGTTCAGTTCCAGCTGGAAATACTAATACATTCCAATTTTCTTGTATCATTTCTTATTGTTTTTTATAAAATTTATATAATCTCTAATATAATCATTTTCATCATATTTATGAGAAGCCAAAACTAAACAAATTGTACCTGATGAAAAGTTGAGTAATTCACGCCAGATTCCGGGAGTTATATGAAGTCCGATATAAGGTCTGTCTAAGTGTACAATTTTTCGGTTAGTACCATCATCAATCAAAATATCAAACGAACCACTAACAGCAATAATAAATTGTTCAAGTTCCTTATGTGCGTGACCACCTCGCTCTATGCCGCCCGGAACATCATAAAGATAGTAAATTCGATTCACTTCAAATGGAATGTTTACATTATTTTCCAATGCAGTTAGGTTACCTGCCCTGTTGTGAACTTTTGGCAGTTCTATTATGCTACAATTATAAACATTACCCATTTTCACTTGTTTCTCTATAAATTTTAAAGTCAGGGATATAATCATTTTCATTAAAAAGAGTTGATGAGCAAACCAAAACTACTGAGTTTGTACTGAAATTATCCATTTCTCTCCAAAGACCGTTTGGTATAAATAAACCAAAATAAGAACGGTTTAGATGATACCTTGATTCAATTTTTCCATCATTTACTATAACATCAAAACTTCCTGATAAAGCAACTATAAATTCATTTTGCTGCTTAAAAGCGTGTCCGCCCCTTTTCTCTCCACCGGGCACATCATATATCCAATAAACTCTCTTAATTTCAAAAGGTATATGATTATTACTCTCAAGAAAAGTAAGATTACCTCTTTCATCAAGAATTTTAGGGAGATTTATTAATTTAACTTCTTTCATCTAACTAAAAGCTCCTCTGTTTTTTCTAATCCATCTCCGAACGAAGTATTAATTGTAAACTCTAAAATTCTTTCTGCTTTAATTAATTTTTTCCAGTTAATGATTAACATTTTCTTGTCTTATAGAATAACATCTAATTTATTTTTCTCAATAACTTTTGTTAAAAAACCCTTCCGAAAGTCCCGAAACCTTCGGAAGGTATTTAGTTCTTATAAGTGCCCCTCTTTTTTCGATCAGCACACGGCTAAAGCCGTGTGTTGATTAGTTTTTGTAGGGTGGTGGTTTTAATCAGATGGAGTCCACCTCAAAGGTGGACTCCATCTCCACTTACTCCACTAACTGAATATCAATATACACTGAGTCGCTCGGCGGGCTCGTTTGGGTATCGTTGGCGGCAACTACCTGGAAATAATGCCTGTATGGTGCTGTAGCAGTTCCCTGATAGGATGTTTCTGTATATTCACCTAATAAAACATAAGGTCCGACAGGAGCTTCTAATGCCACTGCGCTTTGGAACAGCCTGTAAACTGTTGCCCCCGTTACTTCACCCCAAGTCAGGGCGATTATACTCATTGAAGGTTGTGTAAGCGATACAGTGATATAATCAGGTGCCGGAAGTCCCGATTCATAATGAACATTCTGAGTCAAACTCCAGTCACTGTAACCATTTACGTTTCGTGCCCTGATTTTTACAAGCCAGTCGCCATCTCCCGGTTCAAAAACGGTATGATTTTCCGTTCCGCTGTAATCCGACATCCAATCTTGCACCGGCTGTCCATCCGGACAATAAGCAAGCTGATAACTTGTAGAATCAGGCACAGCATCCCATGAGAAAACATGAGAAACCTCATCATAAGCCAGATTTGTTGGTGTTGCAGATACTCTTCCGCCGACACGTTCAGTTGCCTGAGTGAAACCAAGAACAATCAATCGTGGGTCAAACTTACTCCAGGTAGCAATAGTCCAACTATACAATGCTCTTAATCTTTTTGAATCCACATCATAAAGTGCTCTTAAATTTCTTGTTGCCGCATTTGATTCCATCCTTTCATTATAAGCCGTATAATATGCGTTGATGGCATTTGTTGTTAAAGTTTGAAAATTAGATATCATTGCATCCGGCAACACTAAAGTATCACCCGCTGCCTTATGCTCATTATGGCACTTAATCAAATCATTTGCCGCACTTATTATACTGTCGTGCGTATCAGGTGTTTGCCCTATGAATCCATAAATTTTCAAGATGTCATTGTCATTATTATATCGGGAAATCAAAATATCCTTCAGAATCTGATACCTTTCACTAAGAGTAGCATCTGATTCCTGACTTGTCTGAAAAGCTTCGTCCTTTTCGCCGAGTTCAATTGTTTGAGTTGAACGCAAATCCTCAAATACTGAATAAGCATTTTGTGCCCATGTCAATAAATCACCTGTTATACCCAGCTCTACTGCATAAGTATCAATACTCGCTGATAAGAATTGCAAACGTGTTACTCTTACACCATTAGAATCAGTGGTGAACGAGTTGTTGTCTATTAGAAACGCCATGTTAAAGCACCTATAAAATTGTTAAAAAACACAGATCTATAAAAAAAATAAAAATAACTTGTTTTTAAATATTGTAACTACTCAGCCGGTTTAATAATGACAATGAAACCATTTAAAATATCTTTAGTCCAAACATTCAAAATCCCCCTAACCCCCTTGAAAAGGCAGGGCTGATACGTTCAAAAATATATCAATGTATATCGTAAACTTTACAACATAAAACTACTCTTTTTGGCTCGTCATCCTGAGCTTGCGAAGGATCCATGATTTCATTAATTAACAGCCTGGACTCTTCGCAAGCTCAGAGTGACGAATCGTGGAGACTGAACTAAAAAAAATAGAACGTATCAACCCTGCTTGAAAAGTGGGAATTCAGATTCCCCCTTATCAAGGGGGTTAGGGGGATTTCTTGATTTTTATTGTTAAAAGTTAACATTTTACTTAAAATTAATCAATTTCAGGTTAAATATAAATGTTGTATTAAATTCTCAACATATAGCTGAGTAGTTACAAATAAATGATTTTTGACCCAAAATTATATCAAAATGGCATAAAATCACCATTTTAGCGTTCCTCATGACCATTTTAGCATTCCTCATGACCATTTTAGCGTTCCTCATGACCATTTTAGCGTTCCTCATGACCATTTTAGCGTTCCTCATGACCATTTTAGCGTTCCTCATGAC
>JAVSMQ010000001.1:3807167-3984059 GCA_032027125.1 Kapaibacterium sp. (SeqCode) | reverse complement strand
TTTATTAAATGAATAGGTATAATTTAATAAATTATCGAAATTTAATCTAAATAAAATCTTATTCCCCAACGGCTAAAGAAATCAATGACAATTTTCCAAAAAGGATTATCAGAATATTCCGATTGATGATTTAATACTCCCAAATAAATAATACCTTTATTCTTTAAAATTTCAATTGATTCGATTGTTATTACATTTAACGAAATAAGTAAATTGATTGATTCTAATTCTGAATAATTAATATTCATTTGATATTTTATTTTGAAATTTTCTTTTGTCAATGTTATCAATAAATAATCATCATTTACTACAATAATATTTTGATAGTTTAGAAATGTCAGATATTCTGACAATTGAGTTAAAATATCAATAACAATATTATTTTTTTCTTCAATCGAAAATGTTTTAAGGTAATTACCATCAACACTGATGACTTTTGCAGGAGATCCGACAGCAAGTGAATTGGCAGGAATATTTTTAGTAATAATTGAGCCGGCTCCAATTGTCGAATATTCACCAACTGTTACATTAGGCATAACAAAAACTCGCCATGGAAACCAAACACCCTTTTTGATTGTTATAGGTCCGAATGATACAGGAAAACCATCAAGTACATTTTGCCATGATCCATGAGTGAATAAATAATTTGCACCGCCAATACCTACATCATCTTCGAGGATTATCGGTTCTGTAGGATTAAGAAATGAAAAAGGAAATATTTTAACTCTTTTGCCGATTTTGATACTTGATCTGGGTGTCATCATCCCACCTATAACGGTTTGTTCCATAATAGTTGAATCATTATCCAATTCAAATTCCACAGTATCAATTGCTACCTGCATATTAATTTTAGATCTTTTGCCTATTTTTACAGTTTTTGCTTTTATAAAACTTAAGGGTCCTATACTTGAATTATCTCCAATTGAGAACTTTTCAAAACTAACATAACTTAAGATTCCAAATTTAACATTTTTTCCTATCGTAGCACCATTTAACCTATAAACCATTTTTTTTAAAAAATTAGGTAATATTCCGATTATTATCATCTTTGCAATAGGTACAGCCATTAAATCACCTAAATTTCTTTAATATAAATTTTATAAAATTTACAATACCATCAGATATTGAGGATTTCTGAAACCCTAAAAAGTTTTGGGACCATCTTTCAGTATGCACTACCAAAGCAATCTTTTCATTTGGGTTTGAATTAATAAAATCAATTAATTCATCCGTAGTTGAAATATTTGCAACTTTATCTGTATTAACTTTATCCCTAAGATTAGCAGAGTTTTCTGCCCAACTTCGTCCGGTATCTGTAAAATAATATGTATCAGTGTAATCAATCGAGAGTAATGCTTCCGCTTCTAGTCCAAAGTCATCAAGATTAAATTTCTTCCAAATATCCCGATTATCAATTTTAGATAATGGTCTTCCGTGCATTGCACAAGTCTCGACTTTTGAAATTTGTCTTAATCTATTCAGATGATTGTTGAAAAGAAACTTTGCTTTTTCATAATTACCACTTGCTAATGACAAGTCTTCATAATGGTAGCCTATTTCATGTCCCAGTTCGGCTATTCTCCTGATAATTTCAGGTTTAAATGAACCCTTTGTTTTGCGGAAATAATAAGTTGTTTTGATGTTGTATCTACTTTCTAACTCAGCTATCTGAAGTGCATTATCTGCCCATCTGTCAATATCATGGCGTATCAATATGCCTTTCTCAGGTTTCTGCTCATACCAATCAATTACTGTATAAACAGGTATTGAAATCTCAGTTATAACCTTTAATAATTTTTCATACTTGAAGTATGTGAAGTCTTTATTAGTTATATCAATCAATTTTCAATTCCTGTAATAGCCGGCGATAGATACCAATCATCCAAATCAATCGAGAGAAATATTTTGTTCAAAGTTCTAAATTTCAAGTTAATAGTTTTTAGTTTTAAGTTTTTAGTTAATCAATTGAATCAAATTCATCAGATTAATCTATGGTTCAGAAGTTCTTAGTTGTGAGTACTTAGTTTTTAATTAATCAAGGAAATCCAATTAATCCTATAAATCTCGGTTCAGACGGGGGCTTCAATGTAGAATGCTAAATGCTGTATGCTGAATTATGAAGTCGAAGACCTGCGGAGCTAATGCTGAGTTTTGAGTTTTGAGTTTTTAGTTAATCAGTAAAAGCATCCACCCCGACCTGCGGTCACCCCTCAAGAGGGAAGCTAATTCTGAATGCTGAGTGATGAATTCTGAATTAATCAAGTAAATCAAAAAAATCAGATTAATCAAGGGTTCAGACGGGTTTTTCAATTCTGAATGCAGAATGCTGAATGTTGAATTTTGAGTTCTTAATTAATCAAGAAAATCTCATAAATCACATAAATCACGGTTCAGACGGAGTTAGTTTTTAGTTGTGAGTTTTGAGTAAAATCAGGGAAATATAATTTATTCTTACAAAAATTCAAGGAATTTATATACTGAATATGATACTTATTTCAAATGATTTTTGGATTTCAAGAAAGAAATACAGGAGCCCAAAACAATTTCTAACTGGTTTTTATTATTAAAAAGTTGATTTAATGCTATTATAGCTTCTTCATCAGCTACAGGATATTCGTGAGATACATCATTACGGATTTCACGAAGTTTAAACCATTTTTCGTATGATTCAATTATACCGAACTGTTCGATTTTGTTAATTAAATCTCTAAAAGAATAATTTCTTATATCTTCTTCTTCAAGTAAAAGAATAATTTTGAAAAGATTTTGCCCGATAAGGTCCTGTAACTTAGCAAATCTGAATATAAACTGGTCAATATATGCAACCTGCTCATTGCTCATCATAATATAATTTGATTCAGTAACCGGTAATGAAGGTTTTATAAAGTTAAAAGCAGTATTCATCCTATCTAAATGGATCTTTGCAACATAAATTATTTTATTTAATTTCAATATTAAAGTTTCTTTATCTAACATAACTTCAATCCTGTATTAATTGCTGTATTGACTATATCTCGGGTATCATCCTTATACTTTGTCAAAACATCAATTTTTCTTTCGCCAATTACTTCTTTCAAATATGTTAGAAATTCAATTTTCTGATTAAATAATTCAGTTTTATCGGTATATTTTTCATTGATAATTAGCAAGTCGATATCACCACCTTTTTCATTATCATCAACTCTGGAACCAAACAATATTACACTTATACCTTTTCCAAAGCACTTAATTGCTGTTTTGATAATTGCACTATGTTCTTCTTTAGAAATACGCATTTAATTAAAGTCAGTCATTTAAAACAGTGACACAGTTGCGAGTTTTTTAGTTTTGAGTTTTAAGTTTTGAGTTTTGAGTTTTAAGTTTTGAGTTGTGAGTTATGAGTTGTGAGTTTTAAGTTATTGAGTTAATCTGTTATAATGTTGTAATGTTATTGAGTTGACTTTCAACTTTATAACTTTCAACTTTATAACTAATTGTGAGTTTTGAGTTCTTAGTTGTGAGTTAATCAGGAAAAGCAACCACCCCGACCTGCGGTCACCCCTCAAGAGGGGAATTTTAAATCAATTGAATCAATTTAATCAAGGGTTCAGACGAAATTAATTGTGAGTTCTTAGTTATGAGTTTTCGTTGTGAGTTTTGAGTTAATCAAGCAAATCAAATAAATCAGATTAATCAATGGTTCAGACAGTTTTCAACGGCAAAGCCCTTTCAGTCACATTTCAGACTTAGCTTTGTCAAAAAAACTATTCAAAATTTCAGTAAAATAATTCAGTTAAAAAGTTTTAACCTCAGAATTATTTTTTGTTTGTCAATTTAAGTAATTAAGTTATTAGCTAAAGTAGCGAAAAATTATTAGTTAAACAAAAATATTTTGAAATCTTAGTGTTTATCGGTTTAAAATCAGATTTATTGTTTAAAAAAATACTTATTATAAAATTTTTTGTAGCTCATTTCAAAAATTAAAGTTCTTTTCAATTTCATAAACTTTTGCAAAAGAACGATATAATCATGCTTTTTCCTTTTTGCAATCCCTGATGTTTATTAAATAAAAATCAACTATTACAAAGCAATAAGTTAAATCAAGTGTACAGTTTGGTTTCTACGGCAAAGCCCTTTCAGTCACATGGATAACCTAATGTTGAAATAATATTTAAGGTATTTGACTGCCGGTCAATCAGAATCGTGCCAAAAATAACCAATATATCCGATGTAACAAGCGTTTTGTGGCATAACAAGTAATTTTTGAGTATAATTACCTATGTATCCTGATGTTAACAAAATTCATTTTCTGTCAGCAAATTATAATCATTATGCAATAACTAATTGGATTCTAAAGTCTTTAAATTATTGCCTTTAATGTTTCAACTAAATTAACTGCAAAACGTGTAATAAAGAACATTTACAGCACTGCCCTTTCAGTCACTGGAGTGACTAAACCAAAAGAAATTATTTAATTTAGTTAAACAATTTAACTACAATTTCAAACATACTAAACAAATATGAAACAACAAAGCTTATGAGCATTATATTTACAATTTTTTTGTATTATTAAAGGTAGTATGAATGTATAACTTATAAGAAAGTAGTAAATTAAATTGATTTGTCACATTTTTAATAAATATTTCAATTTTGGAATATTTATTGCTATTCAATATTTGCAAAAATGTTTACAAATAAGTTAAATTATCTTATGAAATTTCAGGAATATATTGATAAATTTATAAGTTACTGTAAGTTTGAAAAAAGTTTTTCAGACTTGACAATTACCAGTTATGAATTTTCTTTGAATGAATTTAAGGAATACTTTATTGAAACCTTTGACGATGAGCCTGATATTGCTCTCATAGAAACTGACGATATTCGTCCTTTTTTGGGATGGCTGCATGACAAAGGTCTTAAGAAAAATTCGTTGAGATTAAGGATTTCTGCAATTAAATCATTCTTTAGGTTCTGCAGCAAAAAAGGATTGTTACAAACTAATCCATCTCTGTTGATTTCAACCCCAAAACGCGACAAACGTCTCCCTGCTTTTCTGATTGAAAATGAAATAAGTAATTTAATGGATAAATTTGATGATTCAACTTATGAAGGTTCCAGAAGTTTAGCTCTGATTGAACTACTTTACGGTTCAGGACTCAGGATAAGCGAAACTCTCAACTTAAATATTGATGAAATTAATTATTCTGACAAGATAGTCAAGGTCAAAGGTAAAGGAAATAAAGAACGAATCGTTCCCCTAAGCTCAAAATCTATTGAAGCGATTATTAATTATATACGACTGAGAAATAATCAAAAAACAATTGACAAAAAAGCACTCTTTCTTGCTGATAACGGAAAGCGGATGTATCACAGTGCTGCATACCGAATAGTCAAAAGTAATATGACCGGTATTACCGAATCGAAGAAAAAAAGTCCGCACGTTCTAAGACACTCATTTGCAACGCATTTAATGTCAAATGGTGCCGATATTCGTTCGGTAAGTGAGATGCTCGGACATGCTTCACTTTCTACTACACAGGTTTATACACACCTATCTGTAGAAAAATTGAAAGAATCTTATAAAAAAGCACACCCAAAAGCATAAATTTGCTTATATTTATGTTTGGTTGAAAAACATAATTGAGAGTTTATTTTATGAATGTGAAAATCGGTGTAATCGGAGTCGGACATCTTGGTAGTATTCACGCCGGACTTTGGAAGGATATACCCGGTGCTGAGCTTGTTGGAGTAAGGGATATTATTGATGAACGGAGCAAACAGATTTCTGAAAAATTAGGTGTAAAATCTTTTGAAAGTCTTGAAGAAACGATAAATTCATGCGATGCTTTAACTATTGCCGTTCCGACATCAAATCATTTCGAGATTGCAAGCGAGTGTATAAAAGCCGGAAAGCACTGCCTCATTGAAAAACCAATCACTACTACTTACAAAGAAGCTCTAAATTTAATCGAACTTGCAAAAAAACACAATGTTATTATTCAGGTCGGTCATGTCGAAAGGTTCAATCCTGTTATTGCTGCAATAAGCAATTATGACCTTAAACCTCTATTTATCGAATCCCACAGACTTGGTCAATTCAAGCCGAGAGCGAGAGATGTTTCTGTCATTCATGATTTGATGATTCATGATATTGACATTATATTACTGCTGGTTAAATCAAAAGTCAAAAGTATTGATGCTAACGGAGTAAATGTGCTTACAGATACTACCGATATAGCTAATGCGAGAATTACTTTCGAAAACGGCTGCGTTGCTAATGTTACAGCTTCGAGAATTTCTGCCCATCCTATGCGAAAAATGAGAATATTTCAAAAAGATGCTTACTTGTCCCTGGATTTTCAGGAACAAAAAGTTGAAGTTTTCAGAATTTATGATGATGACCGAAATCCTTCATTAGGATTACCCGCAACTATGCTGGGCTCAATTGAAACCGGCATGAAAAATAAAAATATTTATTATGAATTGCCGCCTGTGAGCAAAACAAATGCTATTGCTGATGAGCAGTCAGCATTTATTAACGCAGTAAACGGACTTTCTCCAAATCCCGTCGGAGCTGAAGAAGCTGCAGAAGCACTGAAAGTAGCAGAACAAATAATTGGGATTATTTACCCAAATAGTTAGAAGTATTTAATGGAAAAATCTAAAATAATTTCCGGAGGTTTTTCATGTTTAGAATTATATTGATATTTATTTTGCTTGTTTTATCTTTGAAAGATGCCATTTCAAGTGATAAAGTTACAGTTATTACTGTTAATGGCGGCATAGGTCCTGCTGCTGCTTTTTATATCAAAAACGGTCTTGATGAAGCTGCAAAATCGAAATCCGGTGCATTAATTATCAGATTAAATACACCCGGAGGATTGCTTGAGTCGACAAGAGATATCGCCAGTTATATTTTAGATTCTGAAATTCCTGTTATTGTCTATGTCTCACCCGGAGGTGCACGTGCAGGCTCGGCTGGTGTATTTATCACTCTGGCTGGGCATATTGCAGCAATGGCTCCCGGAACAAACATCGGAGCGGCACATCCTGTAGGAATGGATGGCTCGGAGGATAAGACGGTTATGGGAAGAAAAGTAGAAAATGATGCTGCTGCTTTTGCCCGTACAATTGCCCAAAAAAGAAAGAAGAATGCAGATTGGGCTGAACGGGCTGTAAGAGAAAGTATATCATCAACTGAAAATGAAGCACTTGAGAATGGGGTTATAGACTATATTGCCAAAGATTTAAGACAATTACTTAATGTTTGCAGAGGACATGAAATATTGATTGGGGATAATAAAGTCATTCTTGATTTTAAAAATTCAAAGATAATTATGCGTGATATGAATTGGAAGGAGACTTTCCTAACTTTTATCAGTAATCCGAATATTGCCTATTTATTGATTCTTATTGGAGTTTACGGATTTTTCTTTGAGTTAAAAAGCCCGGGTTCGATTTTTCCGGGTTCAATTGGCGGTATTTCACTATTGCTGGCTGCTTATGCTCTTCAGATGATGCCAATAAATTACGTCGGGCTTGGACTAATGATTTTAGCCCTTGTATTATTTATTCTTGAAATATTTGTTATTAGTTACGGCATGCTTTCCATTGGCGGCATAATAGCTTTTGCCATTGGCTCGATAATGCTTATTGATTCACCACTTGAATTTATGAGAATTTCTATGAGTTTAATTATCACAGTTTCTATCATAACAGGAATTTTGTTAGCAGTTATAATTTATTTTGGAGTTAAGGCTCAAAAGGAAAAAAATATAACCGGCAAATTCACTATAATCGGTTGTACAGGTACTGCAATGTCGTCCATTCTACCCGGTAAGACAGGAAAAATACTGGTTCAGGGTGAAATTTGGCAGGCTGTATCCGATGAAGAAATCAATCCTAATGACAATGTTTATGTTTTGGAAGTACATTCGATGCTGGTAAAAGTAAAAAAAGTTTGATTTAAAAGTGTTACACAGCATTTTTCATGTAACATATTTATGACCTTTTCGTTATAAGGTATATAATCAATTGGAGGATGTTATGAAAAAGTTTTTAATTATAATGTTAGCGACAGCAACACTGGCAATTTTTGGTTGCAGTTCTACTAATTCAGGCGGGTACTTTGGTTATAATAACAAACCTGATTACCCTGATACAAAACCTGCAGTTCAAAATCAACCGTCTGCCGTAACCGGTAATTCGGATGCCGGATGGGTTAATCCGATGGATCAATCAAATAATTCAATTCGTAAATTAGATTATGTTTATGCTGATTATTCGTATCAATACAATCCCTATATTTATGTTCCGGTAATTGTACCTTGGTGGAATAATTATCATGGCTGGGTATCTTACCCGTTCCCCGGAAGCCATTTTTCAGTTTATTATTCAAATTTCTGGGGTTGTAACTGGTACTCTCCATGGTATGTTTATCATCCATACTACGGCGGTTACTGGGGAAGTCATTACGCAGACGGTTATCATCACTGGTATCATCAGCCTGTTTATACTCATAATACAAGACCTGTAGATAAAGGTACTTACAGAAGTTTTGGAGAAAACAGAGGCACATACAGTAATAATCGTGTTCGTTCAACAGCAGCAAGTTCATCTGACCGTTACAGAACAGGTGCTGAAGGCTCTGTCCCAGGCAGAGTAGAATCATCGTCTCAGAGAGGAAGTACAAATTCAGCAGCTTCAACCGGTAATACTTACAGATCTACATCAAATACCGGTTCATCAAGAAGTAATTCAGCAGTCACAGGCGGCGCGTCAAGTTCGAGAAATGAAGTTAAAACGTTTAAACCTTTTGATAATTCAAGCTTTGGAAGCAGCAGTACAAGAACCAATGCAACTTCAACACCTTCCCGTCAGGGAAGTTCTGCTGAATCGTCAAATACATACAGAACTAATAACAACAATTCATCAGGCAGTGAAAGAAGTTCTGGCAGCAGTTCAAGCAGTAGCAGCAGAGGTTCTTCTTCATCTTCTGAAAGCGAAAGAAGCAGCAGTTCCTCATCACGACCAAGCGTCGAACCATCTGCACCGAGCAGCACATCAGGCAGTTCATCAAGCAGTAGTGAAAGAAGTTCGGGCAGCAGTTCAGGAAGTTCGTCATCAAGCGGTAGAGGTTCGAGTTCAGGTTCGGGTTCAGGTTCCGGTAGTGGTAGAACGAGGTAATTATGAAAAATTTGATTGTTATAATTTTGTTTTTAACAGTTTTTAGTAGTCTGCAGGCACAGTATATCGAAGATGCTTTGAGATATTCATTGCCAAATGGAGTAATAACTCCAAGAGCCGCTGCATTAAATATATCATTTCAGGGCATTTCGGATGATATCAGTGCATTGTATTTCAATCCGGCAGGTCTTACCTTAATCGGGAAGTCTGAGTTGTCTTTCGGACTTGGATTCACTACTACATCAAATCAGGCTGATTTTTTATCTGTAACAAATGACCTGAGGTCAAACAACGAATATATAACTCATGCCGGACTTGCGATACCGGTAAAATTTGAGGATACAAAAGCAGCAATTGCAATCGGTTATTTTCTTGAGGATGACTATTCGAGTAATGTTTCTTTTAGCGGTTTTAACACTAAGACAACAATGATTCAGGGTGAGACCAAGTTTGGTCCGAGAAATGAGCAGGATAATTGGGCTTACAAACTTTATCTTGCTGATTTAATTGGTTCAGGAAATAACACAAGTTTTGTTACTCCTTACCGCGACAGTCTCAATCAGTCTTCACTTATTACTGAAACAGGCGGTCTGCAAAATGTAAGCGGAGGAATCTCATTCGATGTCAGTGATTACGTTGCTCTCGGATTCGGTATTACAGGAAAATGGGGTAATTATGGTTACAGAAAAGAATATACAGAGCGTGACAATTTAGGAGTTTTCAGCGGTCAATCAATAGAGGGTCATGTGTTTGACAGATTAGAATCCGTTGAAAATTTAAAGCAGAATGTTTCCGGAATAAATGCCACAATCGGTTTGCAGACAAGATTAAGCGACTTTTTCAGATTTGGAGTTGCAATAAAAACTCCTACTTGGTATCAGGTTGATGAATCTTTTGATGCCCGTTACGACGCATTTTATAAATCCGGTCATAATTCTGAATATTATAAATATGATGGTACAAATTCCTACAACCTGCGTACTCCTTTTGTTTACTCAGCGGGTTTATCAATACATGGACAGGGTTTGACTTTTGCTGCCGGTGTACAGTATTCTGATGCAACACAGTTGAAATTCAGCGATGCAACTGATGAAGTCATGGCTTTAAACAACAAAATTCTTCTTGAATTAGTCGGACAGACTACATGGGGCTTTGGACTTGAATATGAAATTCCTCTCGTACCAATAGTAGCCAGAGCAAGTTATTCACGGACTACTTCACCTTATCAGGTTGATATACCGAATGCAAACATAACAAATTTCGCGGTTGGCGGAGGTGTTTATCTCGGTAAAAATATCAGAATTGACGGCGTCCTGAGATGGATTGATTACTCTGAACAAAGAACAAATTTCAAAGCAGATGAAGAATTTGCCAAATATTCAAGCTATGTTGTTAATCGCATGCCTCTGAATATTAGTTTTGGTGTAACTTACAGGTATTAATCTTTAAAACATACATCCGATGACTCCCAGTCATCGGATGTATGTTTTTTTATTATTAACTTCCGAAGCAGTCTCTACATAATTTTCAGAATAACCAACTAATTCTTACTAAACCATTTCCAAAGAGTCTTATGGAAATGGTGAATTGATGTAACAGGTTCCAGAAACATAAGAATACATTTACCGGAAATAAAGTTTATATTATTTTGTTTGCAGTATGCTATTGCATCCTCCGAATTGGAACCTTGCTGAATCCAAAAATTTTTGACACCGGCTTTATGATATTCTTCAATTATCGGCTTGACTTTAGAAGGCTTGACGCTAATTATCAATCCGTCAATCTTTTCGGGTAAAGATTCATAAGATGAGTAACACAGCGAATCGTTAACAAGAGTCAGAGATTTATGAATCTGATAAATTCTTTTATTCTTGTTTTTCAATTCATTAAAGATGGCATTTCCGAATTTTTGTTTTTTTTCAGAAACGCCGATAATTCCGAGAGCGTTCAAAGCCAAAAATTCATCGGCTTTCGATTGAGTGGCAGCTTTTAAAGTATTCATATTTATCTCCAATAAAATTTTCTAAATTTCAATTGTAAAAATAGTAAATTATAAAGTAACTTATCACTCAAAAATTCAAAAAATACTATAAACGTAATAAAATAATAACTGTAAATATGAAAATTTCAAATATTTTTTATTTTTAAATTCTGATTTTGCAGACAATTAAAATTGTATTTGAAGACCCATAGCATCAAAGAGCTTTAGACTTTTGCTAACCTCTACCCTTTGAGTAATTATATTTATTGAATTATTTATACTGATATAAATTTTTCAATTGGCTTATCTTTATGATTTTAGTACTGTGAAATTCAGAAATAACAAGTAAATCCGTATCACCAGTTACTAAATAATCTGCTTGACTGTCAATTGCTAAATTTAATAGAAAATTATCTTTTGAATCTCTGCAGATTTTTACATTTGATATTATTTCAAAAAACATACCATAATTATAAAACATTGATATTAGACTGTTTACATCCTCTTTATTGAAATATTTATTAAATTTTGGGCGAATTGCTACATCAACAAACTCGTTTAACAATTCTTTGGAAAAAACTAATTTGATGCTGCCTGATATTATGAGTTCGTCTAAAAATTTATATTTGTCCGAAATCAGATAACTAATCCATAAGTTAGTATCAATTACAACCCGTTTAGTCTGCATATCTATGCTTACGTACTAATTCAACTTCTGCCAAAATTTCTTCATCGCTTAAAACAGGTAAATTATGTGAGCGGAGTTTTGTAAGCAAATCAACAAAATCAGTATCAGTTGTATCCTTTTTAATAGATATCAAATTCAAATCTGCCAAACCATTTAAAAAATTTATAGCTTTGGGATTAATCAATTCAATTCTTAAAGTTTCCATATCAAAATCCAAATTGTTATAACTTAATTATATTAACGATTAATGTTCTATTGTTATTTTTGAATTTAATAATTTTAAAACCAAACTATTTTTAAATACCGTATCTCTATTTTTCGTTGAAGTATTACAGTATTTCAATATTTACATTATAAGTTCGTATGTATATTCAATATTTTTATAAGTTTAAGGTGAAACAATTGACAACACTTACCATCGAAATACCGGATACTAAGAAAGAAACATTTATAAATTTTCTTAGAGAAATACCATTTGTAAAAATTCGTTATAAAAAAACTGATGCTGAAGAAATTGCAGGAAATGAGATTTTAAATAGTATAAAACAAGGAATGAAAGAAGTAAAGCAAATTCAGTTAGGATTAATACCAACCCACTCAATTGAGCAAATGTTTAAAGAGTTAGCAAAAGAATTTTGATAAATCTGATAAAAGCAATGTTTCAGATAAGGAACTAAAAAAGTTAATCAATTTAGTATAGAAAATTTACAATTATTTTTCTTTTTTATACTGTCCCGAATTTTTCAATATTAACGATTTAATTTCGTTTTAAACAACGATTTGTAAAACTTTTTCATTAAAGTTTTTTTATATGTGGAAGTTATATACGCATATATCAAAACAAGGAGTTTGAATTGCTTAGAAATTTCTTAAAATCTAAAATACATCAGGCTACAATTACACAGGCTGAACTTTATTATGAGGGAAGTCTTACTATAGATGAAGATTTGATGGATGCTGCCGATGTCAGAACTTACGAAAAAGTTTCGGTAGTTAATATTAATAACGGCGAAAGATTTGAGACTTATGTCATACCGGGCGTCCGAGGTGAAGGTACAATCTGTTTGAATGGTGCTGCTGCCCGAAAAGGTGCTGTCGGGGACAGAATTATTATTATGAGTTACTGCCTTATTGATTCAAATGAACTTGACTCTTTCCACCCTACTGTTGTTCTGCTTGACAGACAAAATAAAATTAAATCAATTACTGAAATTATTGAAGCTAAAAAAAATTAATGGAAAATAAAAAAATCGCAGTTGTAGTTCTTGCAGCCGGACTTGGCAAAAGAATGAATAACCCGAATCTGCCGAAAGTTCTTGCTGAAATTGAATCCAAACCTTTGATTTATTATGTACTTTCGGAAGTATATAATTTGAATCCTTCAAGAATTATTTTAGTTGTGGGTAATCTGAAAGAGTTGGTTATAGAATACATCAATAATTCAAAGTTTATGAATATTGAATTTGTTAATCAGGAGCGTCAATTAGGTACAGGTCACGCTGTTGACCAGGCTAAAAGCCTGCTTTCAGAGTTTGAAGGAGATACATTAATTCTTGCCGGTGATGTACCGCTGCTGAAATCCGAGTCTCTTAACCGTTTTATCAACCTGCACAATGCTGCAGGGTCTGACATTTCAGTTCTTTCTACATCTGCACCTAACCCTCAGGGTTATGGCAGAATTGTCCGCGACAAGGACGGCAATTTTATAAAAATAACCGAACATAAAGATGCGGATGACGATATCAGAAGAATTGATGAAATTAACAGCGGAATTTATGTTGTCAACACGCAGTTGTTATTTGAATCGCTGTCGAAAGTTCATAACAATAACGCTCAGGGAGAGTATTACCTGACTGATATTATTGAAATACTGAAAAATGACGGCAAAAAGGTTTTTGCCATCAATTCTGCACCATTTAATGAGTTACAGGGAATCAATACTTCCGAAGAACTTGCAAATGCAGCAGAAATATATAAATTAGTTAATAAAAAGAATTAGAGGAAAAAATGTACAAATTAGTTATTGTACGTCACGGAGTAAGTACCTGGAACAAGGAAAACCGATTTACCGGATGGGTTGATGTTGACTTAACTGATGAAGGCAGGGATGAAGCGTTAAAAGCTGCGAAATCAATAAATGAAGCCGGGCTGACATTCGATGTAGCCTATACATCAGTACTAAAGAGAGCTATCCGTACTTTGTGGATAATAATGGATGAACTTGATTTGATGTGGGTTCCGGTAATCAGAAGATGGAGACTGAACGAACGTCATTACGGCGCCCTTCAGGGACTGAATAAATCCGATATGGCTGCAAAATTCGGTGAAGAGCAGGTTAAAATCTGGCGCCGCAGTTATGCCACTCCCCCGCCTCCCGTTGATGAGACAAGTGAATACTTTCCGGGAAATGACATTCGTTACAAAGGAATTGACAAATCAATTCTGCCGAAAGGCGAATGTCTGAAAGATACAGTTGACAGATTTATGCCTTTATGGAATGATGAGATTGTTCCTGACATCAAAGCAGGTAAAAGTGTAATAATTGCAGCTCACGGAAATTCTCTGCGGGCATTAGTCAAACATCTTGACGAAATGAGTGATGACGATATATTGAATTTTAATATACCGACCGGTATTCCTATAGTTTACGAGTTGGATGCGAATTTAAAACCAATAAAAAGATATTTTCTCGGAAATGAAGAAGATGTAAAAAAAGCAATGGATGCTGTTGCAAATCAAGGTAAAGCAAAATAATTTTGAATTTTAAAGAAGGAACAAAAAAAATGTCAGATAAAAGTAAATTTCTAAATCCTGAAACTCTTGTTGAACATATTGATATTACAAAAATCAATAGTATCGAAATTGTAGAATCAATGGGCAAAATGGCTTTTCAGGCACGTAATCTCAGCCGTGCGGCAAAAATTTTCGATATGATGATGGCTGATACAAAATGCGTGTCATATCTCACTCTTGCCGGCTCATTGATTAGTGCCGGACTGAAAAAGGTTGTTGTTGATATGATAAACAGCAATATGTGCGATGCAATTGTTTCGACGGGAGCAAATATTGTTGACCAGGATTTCCTCGAAGCACTTGGTTTCAGACATTATCAGGGTACCCCGTTTGTAGATGATAATGAACTTCGGGAACTTATGATTGACAGAATTTATGATACATATATTGACGAGGAAGACCTCCGCGTTTGCGATATGACTGTAGCCGAAATTGCCAATTCAATGGAGCCGGGTTCATACAGTTCACGTGAATTTATTTGTGAAATGGGTAAATGGCTTGTGATGAATAATAAAGGTGAAGGTTCAATAATCCGAACAGCTTATGAAAAAGGTGTTCCGATTTTCTGCCCGGCATTTTCGGACTGTTCGGCAGGATTTGGTCTTGTTCATCACCAGTATCATGCAAAAGGTGAAGTCGTCGGAATAGATTCAGCTAAAGACTTCCTTGAACTGACTAAAACGAAAATGGAAGGCGGAGACTCAGGGATATTTATGATTGGCGGCGGCGTTCCGAAAAACTTTATACAGGATGTAGTGGTTGCTGCTGAAGTTTTGGGTGTAGATGCCGATATGCACAAATATGCCGTACAGATTACTGTTGCTGACGAACGTGACGGCGCTTTATCAGGCTCAACACTGAAAGAAGCAAGTTCCTGGGGCAAGGTCGAGACGACTTACGAACAGATGGTGTTTGCAGAAGCTACAATCGCAATGCCTCTGATAGTCAGCTACGGTTATCACAAAGGCAACTGGAAAAACCGTGCGGAACGCAGATTTAACGATTTGCTGGATAAGTAAATAGATATTTTATTAAGAAAAACTCCTCAGATGCAAAATTAGAACTGAGGAGTTTTTTATGTAAATGTGAATCTGCCAACATCACTTAGTCAATCTTCTAACTCGACGATTTTGCCTTCAATTTTTTTCTTTTCAAGTTTGATTTCAACAAAATAACCGATAATTATAAATGCACCGCCAAAAAACAAAGTGGATGATATAATTACTCCTATCTGAAAATCTCCATAAACAAGCCATGGGGCGAAAATCATTCCCAATAACAAGCCGAGACCGGAGCCTATCAGTAAAAATCCAAATTTAAACAAATGATTTTTTACTGACCTTTTATAAAATTTATTTGTATCCACACCACGTTCAATAAGTGCCATTCGCTCGCGATGACCGGAATTTACATAAATAAATATGCTCAAAAATGTAAATACAAAAAAGAACAACGGAATCAAAATATCTTCAGCCATTTTAATAATCCTTAAAGTTATAAAAAACATTTCAATCAATTATATGCAGCAAATAATATTTGGTTACAAAAAGATTTTAATTGTAACCATTTTTGTAATTTTGCATATAAATGAATATGCAGATGGACGAAGAAAATAAACTTATAAGAAAAATCCAGAACGGCGACCTAAATTCGCTGAGAGTAATTATTGATAATTATAAAAGAATGGCGATGAGTATCGCCATGAAAATCATCAATCATCGCGAGGATGCTGAAGATGCAGTGCAGGAGTCATTTATACTTGTGTACCGCAATATCGGCAAGTTTAACTTTTCGACAAAATTCAGTACCTGGTTTTATAAAATTGTACTCAATCAGTCCTTATCAGTAGTAAGGAAATCCAAACCTGAATTTACAGCAATTGATGATGATGAAACCATAGAAGAAATACCCGACAGCAATTTCGATTTTCTGGAGAAAGAAAATCTTGAGGATATAATCAGTCTTATGATTAATTCCCTTTCTGAATTAGATGCTGTAATCCTAAAATTGTACTATTACGAAAATATGGGTCTTGATGAAATTGCAAACATAATGGAAATAAAATATTCTAACGCTAAAGTCATCTTACACAGAGCAAGATTGAAATTGAAATCAGGACTGCTAAAAAAATATTCTAATGAAGTAATGGATTGGTTATGAAAACGAGATTTGATGAGATAATCAGCATACATGCAGATAAAAACAAACTGGAAAATGTCCGGGCAGGATTCACGGAATCAGTTATTCGTGAAGTATTAGTATATCAGAGAAAAAAGAAATCAGAACCTCTTATCCCTGTAATATTACTTTGGTCGCTGATTTTGGGATTGGCAGCAGCAGTTATACTTACTTTTTGGGCTGCAGATGATGGCGGAGCAGTTTCCGGTAATTTTTCGCGTGCATTTAATTTTGAATTCCCAATTGATTTTTCAAAAATACTTTCAATATTCAGCAATCTTTCTATCTTATATTTTGTTATTGCTGCCTTTTTATTGATTGACCTTTTTGCCCGCAAATTAATTGGTAAAAGTAATTTTAAGTAAGTATAGCAAAAAAGCCGCCCGAAATTAATTGAGCGGCTTATTATAAATTTCAAAAAACATATAAGATTTCTTTAGAAAGCGGAATAAGTATATCCCTCCTTTCCATAATTTACCTTTTTTTAAAATTTAATCAAAACTCCGAGCAGCAAACCAATTGAATAAAGCACTCCGAACATCAGATTATGCTGAGCGGTACGAACATCGCCTATCATAATATCTTCAGGTTTGTCGGCATCGGCTTTTGCGATAAATTTCACATTATCCACTGCCGGTTTGATTGAAAGTATTACAAGTAATGTCCAGGGTGAAAGAAATCCGAAGGTTACCATAATGATAACGCTTGCAAAAGCTCCGAAAATCAAAAAATAGTATTCAGCTATTGAAGCTTTAACACCCATCACTGTAGCCATAGTCGAAACATTTGCCTGTTTATCGTGTTTGATGTCGCGGATATTATTTGCATTCAATATCGCAACCGTCAGAAGACCAATCGGAATACTTACAAAAAATGTGTTGTAATCAAGCACGCCTGTCAGTGCTGTACTTGTACCAAGTACCATCATAGGACCGAACATCAGAAATACAAAAATATCGCCCAATGCATAATATTTATAGGCAACATTGAACCCGGTATATAGAAGTCCGCCGAGAAGTCCTATAACACCTAAAAGAAGTATCGGTAAACCGTGATAGTAAACCAAAATCAAACCTAATGCAAATCCGATTGCATACATTAGTAAGCCGCCGTTTAGAACTTCCTTAGGACTAAGCAGCCCTTCGACGATGATTCGGCTGGAGCCGTAGCTGTCATCCTTGTCAACGCCTTTTTTATAATCAAAATAATCATTTACCATATTTGCTCCTGCGTGGAACAGAACTCCTGCAAGTAGAATCACCGGGACTAATCCCCAGTAAATCTCACCGTGAAAACTGCCAAGAGTCCACATAATTCCGACAAGCATCGGAACTACTGAAGCAGGAAAAGAGAAAGTACGTGCAGCCTGTACCCAAAGGCTCATTCGGCTGCGCTGAGAAGTAGTAGCGGCAGATGTCATATAAAATATCCCAAAATTTATTAATAACAAAATAAAACTTTTAAAGTAACTATTTAAAATTTTAATTATTGTAAATTGTGGGGAAGTTAATATTGAACTATACAAAACATTCATCCATCGGAAGATTGCCTTCTTTTAGATTAATCGTAAATGAATTCTTATGGAATAATATATAATCATTTATAATCGATTATAAAACAACTACTTTTTTTGAGGGAATAGAATTTGCAATAGCTTTTAATACTTTATTGATGTTTGCAGAAGTTTGGAATATTTTAGCAACATCTTCATCAATTTCAATAAAAGTCCGGTTTTTACGATAATATGGATTACGTTTTACTTTTGAATAATCAATTTCATATTCAGGAAGTAAATCGTCTTTCAACGGTTCAATATTTTTTATAGCTTTCTTCATGTCTTTTTCTTTCATTTTTTGTTGCTTTTCGTGAACTAATTAATCTGATTTTATCATCGCTTTCTGTAAACGAAACAAATAATAAATTGTTTTTAGATGAAAAACCAATCATCAAGAATCTATCTTCTGAATCGGAATGAGCAGGGTCATGCAGGAATGCAGCAAATTCATCATTCCAAACAGTCATTGCTTCTTCAAAAGAAACATTATGTTTTTCAAGATTAATCTTTGCTTTTACATCATCCCAGTCAAATTTTAATTTTCCATTTTTCATAATAAATATTTTGGGCTAATTTTCATCAACTTTTATAATTTTCAAAAGTAATAATTTTAAATTAAAGTTAAACAAAATTTGTAACATAATATATTTTCAAATTTCGGTATATTCAAAATATTTAATAATCATACTAAATGTAAATATCCGAAAGTTTGGGGTTTACATTATGTTTCAGAATTAAATGTAACAATCCCTATTTAAACTCACAAAAGTTTTACTCAAACTAAATCTCGAAAAACTACAACCAAGACGTTTTTTTTTAAATGTCCCAAAAAGAAATCTCCAAAGTGTAATGTAACTCAAAACTAATCACTCTTTTTCAATATTTTCGGCAGCAATATACCCAATACTATAAGACATAAACCGGCTATTGATAAAATACTGATTGGTTCTCCAAGAATTAAGGCAATGAATACAAGTGACAAAAATGGCGAGAGATAAATTATATTACCGGTTTTTGCAGTGTTTTCGGCATACTGGAGCGCTTTGAGCCATACAAAAAATGTAATGCCCATTTCAAATAATCCGATATATATTCCGGCTGTAATTCCTTCAAATGATATTGTTATTCCTTCCGTAAACAGGCAGTATATAAAAATAAATATTGTGCCGAAAAGGAAATTCAGGAATAATTTATGCACATCATCCCGCTTATCACGTACATTAAGCAGCCAGTAAATACCCCAGAACAGCGAGCTTGATATTGCCAAAACTACACCGAAAATATTGATTTCGCCGAGACCGGGAATGCTGCCTTGCGATGACAGCACAATCACACCGCCAAAACTTATGAGCAGACCGATTATTCCGGTGAGTTGCAATTTCTGATTCATAAAAACAGCCATAAGGATTGTTACCACGATAACCCATGTATAATTTAGCGGCTGTGCGATTTGTGCAGGAAGTAATTTATATGCTTCAAACAAAATCAGATAGTAAAGAAATGGATTCAGAAAACCGAATAAAGCGGATTTCAATAGATTCGGCAAACTAAAAAGGGAACTTTTTCTTTTATTTGAGAATAGAAGAAGTACTGCAAAAAAGATTAATGATGTAAGTGATGAATAGAAAAGTAAATTTGCCGGACTCAGGTGGGAAAGCCCGAATTTGAAAGCAGTTGCGACAGTTGACCAAAAAAGAACAGTCAATCCGGCATAAAAATAAGATTTCTTTGAATTTTTCGCTTGCATCATCGTTAATACAAATTTCGTTTTGTAATTCTAAAAATTATGCAATATAACATAAATCCCGCAATTTCGGTATCAGCTCTTACTAATCGCATCAGGTCGGTACTTGAAAGTGATTTTGTAGGAATAGATGTCCAGGGTGAGATTTCAAATTTCAAACACCATTCGTCGGGTCACAGATATTTTACTTTAAAAGATGATAAAGCACAGATTAAATGTGTTATGTGGCGCGGTAAATATCTGAGTTTTCAGCCGCGTGACGGAATGCAGGTTATCGCAAAAGGTAGTCTGACAGTATATCCGCCGCAGGGAAATTACCAGCTTGACTGTTCCGATTTGCGTCCTCTGGGCGAAGGTGACCTCTATCTCGCATACGAAGCTCTAAAAGCCAAACTTATGACTGAAGGATATTTTGATGCAAACCGCAAAAAAGCATTGCCGAAACTGCCGTTTAGTATCGGTATATCTACTTCGCCAACAGGTGCCGCAGTTCAGGATATGGTCAGCACACTTAAGAGGCGTCTGCCGTTTACAACTGTATATTTCCGTCCTACACTCGTTCAGGGAGAAGGTTCTGCCGAAGATATAGTCAGAGCAATTAAAGATTTGGAAAAAACTCCGGCTGAAATCATTATTATCGGTCGCGGCGGCGGTTCGATTGAGGATTTGTGGTCGTACAATACCGAAATGGTAGCAAAAGCTATATTCGATTGCAGCAAACCGATTATTTCAGCGGTCGGACACGAAACTGATTTTACCATTGCCGATTTTGTTGCCGATTTGAGATCACCAACACCAACAGCAGCCGCAGAATTATCAAGTCCGATTACAATTGATGATTTGGATAATTTTCTTGAAGATTCGGAACTCAGATTGATTAGAAATATCGGTCTGAGAGTCAGTCAATACAAGACGAGTGTGATTGACCGTTTCGCAAGATTAGCAACACGGAGGGTTTCGGATACTTTGAATCAGTATCATCAATTTGTTGACACATCTGAAATACAAATGAGCAGCCGGATAAAATCGGAAAATGTGAAATTGAACCAGTCAATCAGGAGATTAGAGTCGCATCTGAAATCGCTGCACCCGCTCTCCCCTTTTAATAAAGGATTTGCGGCTCTGATGCACGACGGAAAATATATTGACAAAAATCAGACACTTCAGGACTATGACGAGATTGAAATTATCAGAAAAATTGAAAAAACAAACGTAAAAATTATAAAGGAAAATCGGATATGAAAAAGAGTATTGACTTTGAAAATAAAATAAAGCGGATTGAAGAAATTATTGACATTCTTGATTCAGGCGACCTTCCACTTGAGGAACTGCTGAATATTTATGAGGAAGGAATGAAACTGACAGCCGAATGTAAGGAATTTCTCACCAAAGCCGAACTGCGTATTATAGATATATCGAAAGCATATAACCCGGATGTGTAAATAGAATAACAAGAAACCATTTGTAAACTGACTTACTTTACCAACAACTTAGGAATTACATACTTTTTGGGTTTTTCTATTGAATCTTTTACAGGAATTCTTTGATAAGTATTGCCTGTTGATGAATCCTGTCTATGGGGCGGCATAACTATAATTTCTTCTGATTTTCCAGCTTCATTTAGTTGGAAAATATTGGTTTTCAGAATTAATTTACCGGCATTATAATCGAAATTAACAAGGTCTATTCCCTGTAATGCTGTAATGAATGCATTCCAGGGAATAAGAATTTCACCGGAACGTGTTATGCAGGGTTGTGACATCTGAGCCACTCTCAAAGTATTATGCTGCTTATAAACAATATAGATTGAACCGGTAGCAAAAGTCATAGATTCATTATCCAATTCCAATACATATTCATTTATATTGATTTTGGGATTGAGAAAATTAGATAAAGTTACTAATTTTACATATTGAACAAGGTCAACTAATTCAAATTCTAAATTTTTATCAAATCCATTCAGATTAACCTTTTTAACACCTGACGAGGTCAAAAGAATGGAGAATATAATCAATAACGCAATATTTCTTAGCTTTGAAATAATATCAAGACACTCATAATATTTAATTATCCAAAAATACGAATAATTTATCTATCTTCAAAAAGCTACATTCTGTTAATCTAAATGATTTTGGTTAAAATTTTGAAATAAATTGGTAATATATTCGTATTTTTACATATATGAAGAAGCTACTTTTAAATATTGTCTCTTTCTCAATGATTGTATCGGTTATGTTTGCAGTCATGGGTTTACCATTGCAGTATCATACCTGCGGTATAACCGGAGAGCGTATAATGAAAGTGATTGAAAAGGCTGAATGTGCATGTGAAGCTGAACCAGTTGAAACAGCTTCATGCTGTCACGAAGAAACCGTTGAATCCAATAATTGCAGCAGTGAGCAGATTGTTGTTCCTGATAATAAAAATGTTGCATTTAAAGAGTTAGACTGCTGCCAGAACGAGGTATTCCTCATAAGTCTGAACGAGTCATTTGTCAGTTCAATTGTGAATTATTTGTATAATGCGAATGTAGTTTCACAGATATCAGGTTTTATTTCAGCAAAGCTCAGATTTGATGAATATAAATGTGAACTGAATCAAGCTAAAACTCTTCAAAAAATGCCACGTGATATTATTCTGGAATTAATACACATTTTACATCGCTCTGATAACAGAGACACCGACCACAACACACTCTAATACCGCTCTATTCGGTATCTGATGATTTTTGCATTATAAAATTCAGAAAATGAAGTGTTTTCGATTTTATAAAATCATTTACCGATAGATAGTTTTCTTTTATATTTAATTAAAATTTTATTAAAAGGTATTAAAGTGAAAAAAATATTTGTATTTATATTATTGTTAGTAAGTTCATACTATGTATCTTTAGCTCAGGGAAGTGTTCATGGCAAGGTATTTGGATTGGACGAAAATGACAACAAAGCACCTCTGGCTAAGAGCAGTGTTGTTTGGATGGGTACACAAAAGGGTGTATTAACTGATAAGAAAGGTGAATTTTCAATTCAGAGAGTTCCAAACTCAGACAAGCTTGTAATTAGTTTTGTAGGTTATAAAACTGACACAATAACAGTTTCCGCCGGTGAGGAAACTTTGGAAATAAGTTTGAAACAAAGTCTTACAACTGATGAAGTCAGAGTAACAGCAGAAGCCCCGCAGGCATTGATTTCAACATCATCTGTTGTCAATTCCACAATGATAACATCCCGCGGTCTTCAGAAAGCAGCATGCTGTAATCTTGCTGAGAGTTTTGTCACAAATGCTGCGGCTGAGGTAGAATATTCAGATGCCATGTCCGGAGCAAGGCAGATTAAACTTCTCGGTTTAAAAGGTACTTATACTCAGCTTCAGACTGAGAATGTACCTTCAATGCGAGGTCTTGCAACTTCTTTTGGTCTTGGATACGTACCCGGTCCGTGGATGGAGTCAATTGCAATATCAAAAGGTACTTCATCAGTAGTAAATGGATTCGAGTCAATCACCGGACAAATAAACATTGATTACAAGAAGCCTGAAAATCATGACCCTACACATTTCAATTTCTATGGAGACCATTTAGGCAGGTTTGAAGCAAATTCGTATGGAAGTTTTGATGTCAATAAAGAACTCAGCACAATGATGTTTGTTCATGGAAGCACACAGCAATTGTATCACGACCTTAATAACGATAATTTCATTGACCACCCGGAGGTTTCACAATTCAACGTAATGAACCGCTGGAATTTTGTCGGCGAAAGTATGGAATCTGTTACGGCAGCAAACTTTATTTATGAAGACAGAAAAGCCGGACAGAAAGAATATATTTTTGATAACAACCGTGACTTTTACGGTATGGATATAAAAACAACAAGATTTAATGTGTTTACCAAGAACGGTTTTGTAATTAATCCTGAAAGTAATACGAGCATAGGAACCATATTGAGTTTTACACATCATAATCAAAAATCATTCTATGGTTTGAACAATTTTGATGCACAGCAAAATTCTTTTTATGCCAACTTTTTATTTGCTACCAGTTTACAGGGGCATTCAACTGAACATCAACATCAGGAAGGTGAAGATATGAGCGAGGATGAGGAACCTGTTAAATGGCATAAAATCACATCAGGTGTCAGTTTTCAGTATGACAATTATTTCCATACATTAAATGGAACAAATGCTGCTGTAAATGAATATATTCCTGGAATTTTTGCCGAATATTCATTTCTTGGTTTAAAAAATTTAGTGTTTACAGGAGGTATAAGGGCTGATTATCATAATGTTTACGGAACATTTATCACACCCCGATTCCATGCAAAATACAGCCCCGACGATTTGTTCACATTAAGACTTTCAGCAGGCAGAGGCTCACGAACACCTTATGCAATTGCAGAAAATTCCTTTGTTTTGGCAAGTTCACGGGAAATAATAATGCTTGAAGATATTTTACGTGAAGAAGCAAATACTTACGGCGCTTCATTTACTAAGGAATTTGATTTTGCCGGCATGTATTTTACATTCAATACGGACTTTTTCCATACTCAGTTTGACAACCAGCTTATTGTGGATATGGACAGAAACAGTCAGTCAATATATTTTTACAATCTCGACGGCAAGTCGTATTCAAATAGTCTGCAGGTTGATTTCATAGCTGAAATAACGCAGAATTTAATAATATCAACAGCTTACAGATTTAACGAAGTGAAGATGACAACCAACGGTGAACTTCTGGACAAACCGTTTCAGAGTTTTCACAAAGGATTTCTCAACGCTGCACTCAGCACTTCAAATCAATCATGGTCTTTTGACGTGACAGTCGAGTACAACGGCGGCGGCAGAATACCAAATACACATAATAATCCGGTTGAATACAGAATGCATGATAAATTCGATTCATTTTTTATGCTTCACGGAAATATTGTCAAGAGAATTGAAGGATTTGAAATTTATCTGGGTGCTGAAAATATATTTGATTTTGTTCAATCTAATCCATTGATTGCAGCAAACGACCCGTTTGGAGATTATTTCGACAGTTCAATGATTTGGGGTCCGGTAATCGGAAGAAAAATATATCTTGGTGTAAGATATAATATTAATTAATTTATCAAAATTTGGAGTTATTATAATGAAAAAAATATTTTTTGTAGTATTACTGACCTTGTTTCTGGGCAGTATAGTATGCATCAATGCTGAAGAGAGCATTGCTAAAGTTGAAATTAAAACATCTGCAATCTGCGAACATTGCAAAGAAACAATTGAGAAAGCATTAAATAAAGTTGATGGTGTCAAAACTGCAGTTCTTAATGTTGAAACTAAAATTGCGACTGTTGAATATGTAACTGAAAAACTGACAGTTGATGATTTACGAACTGCTATATCCAAAGCAGGCTATGATGCCGACGAAGTCAAAAGAGATGCCCGTGCTTACAAACGTCTTCCTAAATGCTGTAAGGGATAACTATTTTAGTTTTGATTTGATAGAACTCCTCTTAATCTGATTTTCAATACTCGGTTAAGGGGGGTTGAAAAATTCTATTATTTTTATAATAAAACCGCATTGTTTGTCTCTCTGAGAACGGAATGAAGAGTCCATGATTTAATTATAACAAAGGCGGGATTTCCCGCCTTTGCTTTTCTACATCTTCACAAACTTTTCTTCCTTAGACCCAATTTTGATGTAATATACTCCGGCGGGCAATCTCTCTATATTCATCCGATGACTTTGAGTAATCGGATGAATCTCCTCTGACATAACCTCAATTCCGAGTATATCAAATATCTGTACTTTATATCCATCCGAAATTTCAAAACCTTCCGAAATTTGGATTGCAATGAAATCAGTAGCAGGATTTGGGGAAATTGTTATTTTGGATTGATTATGGAATTTTTCATTTACAGAAACTGTCGTTAAATTAATTTCTCCTATAAATAGAGAATCGGATAATGCACCTGCAACTATTAAATTACCATCAGGACTTTCTAATATTTTCTGAATATAAGGACGGTTATACGGATAATAAGGTTTTCCTTCCCATTCAAGTTTTCTGATTGTTTCCCCGGCAGAATTATAAATATAAAGAAAGTTTATAAAAGTAAGTGTTTCAGGATTAATATCTCTGTAACCAAAAACAATTATCCTATTATTACTGAATTTATTTACATTTTCATGAAAAGTTGTCGAGAATTTCGTACCCAATCCTTTCTCAGCATACTTCTTAGATACAATTTCTCCATTACTGTTAATTTCAATAAATAACAGCTCTTTCTTTTCACCTGTTACTGGCATACATACTACTATATAATTATTATTGGTATTTTTTAAAACACTTTTAACTTCCATTTTTTGATTATTTTCCAAAGAAATTTTGGTTTTCCATAATTGTTTACCCTGAAGGTCATATTTCATCACATAAGAATATGGGAATACACCTTCTATGTTCGATTGTGGTCCGCCAACTAAATGAATAATTTCATTCTCAGCAGGATTATATATCTGGGAAAGTAAATATGTAGCTATTGTATCTTCTGAAATAAATGAATCAAATTCAATTATTTTATTTGTTTTCAATTCCCAGTCAAAAAAATAATAATACCATTTATCCGAGTCAAATTTCCGAAAACATTGTATTATAGTATCGCCGGATAAAATTGGTACCGAACAGGTTGTGGCAAATCCATTAACGAGTTCTGATTTCTGAACTTCAACTGAATCACCGTTAAAATTTAGATTTAATATTTGTGAAAATTGCTTCGGGTCAGAATAGAACTTATATCTATCTGCAGTTTTATTACTTAAACTGACAGGATTATCTGAAAGCATTGATTTACCCATTTTGTCAGTTAATTTTCCATCGATGTCAAATTCCATCCTTCCGGGATTTTTTAATGATCCTTTAGTTAAATGTTGACCTGATAATGTAATCAGATATGAACCGGAATCGAATTTTAACTCCTTAATTTCAACAAATCTGTATTGGTCAAAACTATTTATTTCTTCCCAATTAAAAATTGGCTGTTCCTGTGATTTTAAGATATTAATTGTTATAAACAAAATAGTGATTTTGAAACAAATCTTTTTCATTTTTATATTCCGATTATTTTATAATAACAAATATCTGTGATAGATTGGCTTTTGTTTTCATATTTTGGTCTTTAATATTCAGTTGAAGAATATAAGTACCCTGAGGTAATTCAGATGTATTTAAGTTGTAATTATTTCCCATGTTGAAAACTTTAATTATATTACCGTTATTATCTGTTATCAGGCAGTCGGCATTGTTGATTTGTGTTTGTGAAACGACATTTATATTTACATTTTCTTTTGCAGGATTCGGAGAGATTTTGACATCACACCAATTTACAGGTGAATTAACAACTTTAACTCCTGATGTAAATTTTGGTTTTATTTCTGCTAAATATATACTGTGATAACCATTCATACCCAAAACAATAAGATTATTATCATCAGTAACTGCAATATCTATAATATGATTATCATTTTCACCGGAATTAGAATTCCAAATATATTCATCAAGCTTATTGCCTTCTTTATCTACTAACATTAGCCAGAAATTAGCTCTTGGAACAGAATCTGTAATTACTAACCGGCGGTAAATAACAAAATTATCACCATCTCTGATAATAACAGGTTGTTTTGTAGTATAAACACTTTTTGATATATAATCAACTGTTTTCATCCAATTAAGTTCGCCGGATTCAGAAATATTACCGATTATTGCCTGTGACTCTGAATATGTTTGATTGATGTTTCTCCAATAACCAATGAAATTATAGCTGCCGTTCGTTAATTGATATACATTATCAATATTGATTCTGCGATAACCGCTATTTTTGTTTATTATTTTACATTTCCAGATTAATTTTCCGCTTAAACTATATTTACATAAAAAAATATATTCCGTTTCACCGGAATCATAATTGCTGAAATCAATAGGACCGGACAATTTTATAATAATATTTCCATCATAGCAGGGAAAGATATCAGTTTGAGGAAACCTCATTTCAATAGGTTCGTTTATTCCGTTTGTATCAAAAGTTAATTTTCTTATAAATTCAGCTTCCGAATTATAAACCAATTGGGATTGCAGATAATTATAAATTGTAGTATCAAAATCAAAAACACCGACATAAACACTGTCAAATAAAAAATTCGGATAAGCGGTTGCATCTATTCTCTCAGGATTTTCAACATCACTTAAGTTGCCTGATACATTACATTCATTATCTATTCTCAATTTTTTAATCGGTAATGGTGAAGCATGTGGAACTGACACTGATAATGTACCGATTATCTCATAATTGGTACTTTTCAGAAAAATTTTTGCTTTTGAAAATGAGGCTTTAATTCCTTCCGGTCTTGAATATTCCTTACGGATTTTTAAGTTTCCATCTTTATCTAATAAAAATACCCGAAACATTCTTTTTGGGTTTGCAACGGTATCTTTACCCTCAATCCAAAGTAAAATTCCATTGTCTGAGTAATTCATAAATGCCCAAGGATTTACACTCATTTCAGGAAATGGTATCAGCTTTTCCCACACGATTTCCGGTTCAATACAGAATAAGTTATTTTGTAAAGAAAAGAATACCAAAACAATAAACATTGTGAAAATCTTCATATAACTATCTCCTGATTAATAAAGGCTTGTTCTTTTAATTCATAAAAGAACAAGCCTATAAACATTATTCTTTAATAAACTTCAGAGTAATAATTTCATCTTCGGTAATTAACTTTATTGTATATGCACCATTTAATAGTGTACTTATATCAATTGAATTGGTACCCGAAGTTAAATTATCGGAAATAAGAACTACATTGCCCAATAAATCAACAATTTCAAATCTTAGATTTTTTAAATCAGTTGAATTTATTTCAGCATTAAGAATTTGGGATGCTGGATTAGGATAAATAGTAATTCTTTCATCCTTATCAATTCCGGCAGCTAATTTATATGGATACCATTCAGCACCTTCATTATAGGTAATGAATAGATTTCCATTGTTCTTTTTTAACAGAATTACCTGATTAGCATTATTTAACTTTTGCGGAAAAATATCAACAAGTCTTAAATGGCGAATATTCATTCCTTTGGAGTTTTTTTCATTAATCAATTCTATTCTGTATTCTTTTGCATTAGCATTATTTAACTTTTGCGGAAAAATATCAACAAGTCTTAAATGGCGGATATTCATTCCTTTTGAGCTTTTTTCATTAATCAATTCTATTCTGTATTCTTTTGCAAAAATATCACTAATTAAAATGATTATGAAAAATGGAATAATCAAAAAAACATTTCCGTGTTTCATATTTTTATCTCCTTAATCACCACACGCATCTGCACATGGGATATATTCACGTTCAAACCCAGGAGGTGCCGCTGGACATAAATATTCCGGCTCAGCAAATGGATTACAGGTGACTTGAGTGAATGTATTTACTTCGGTTACGAAAATATCACCTCCACAATTACAGAAATATTTTTCATGCTGACAACATCCGCTATAAGGAGTATTAGGGCATGCAATTGTACTTACTCTTAACACAGGTACAGGATCTGTACTAGGAGTTTTATAAATGCAATAAGCTCTGCATTTCGGCATTGAATATCGGATTTCAAACTTACTATTACAGCGTTCTGGCATGGAACAATAAGGTGGAGAACCGGCGCATGGCGGATCATCCCGATATGAAAAATCATCTCTTCCTAATTGTAGAAATATACCGTCAATTAAATTATTGAAGTAATTATTATTAATTGTTCCAAAATCATCAGGCCAACCGGGGAATAATTGATTCAGCACAGCATAACAATTATCAGGTATATCTATTGAAGAAAATCTGTATTGTTTAATTGTTCTTTCGTATCCGCAGTATGTTTCTGTACATTCTCTTTCCCAGTAATTAAAAGTTATCGTACATCCGCTTGTAATTGGAAAACTTCTTGTAACAGGAATAAAATCCCAATCAGTGCAAGTCTCTTCAATTTCTTCTGGCAATTCATTACAATCTTCCTGAGAAAAAAGATAGTTCGGTATTAGCATAATCCCAAGCAACAGCACAATTACAGGCAGTAGTGCCATCCCTTCACGCAATTTTCTGATTAGTAAAAATTGACTCTCCGGTTCCTGGTTCCTGGTTCCTGGTTCCTGGTTCCTGGTGCATTCCGTTTAAAAATCCGTTTTTCATAAATACCCCTCTTTTTTAAGAGTTTATAATATGTCACTTTAAATGTGACCTCAGAGCATCTATTTAAAAAATCAATCGAACTACTTTTATAAAAAATTTTTTTTGTATCAACCACCATTTCAAACATAAATAGAATTTATTTAAAAAACAAATTATTTTTTTCAGTAATTGTACTTATTTTTTTTTATTTTTCTTATTTTTTCTCTTTCTAGTATATAAAGTTATTAAATTTGATTTTCCGGATTAGATATTTGATTTACAAATAAATTGACCTAATAAAATCGGTGATTTTCATATATGCAAAATCCGGAGTAATATCATTCATACACTTGAAATGAATTAACGGGCAAAAATTTCTCCCTATGTGAGTACAAGGACGGCAGCACTGGTCACTTTCAATAATCAGATGTTTTACCCCGTACGGCTCAAATCCGAATTCTCTGACAGTCGAGCCGAAAAATGCTGCAACAGGCACTTTTCTCGCTGCGGCTATATGCATCACACCTGTATCATTTGTAATTACAAGGTCAGACTTATTGATTTCTTCGCACGTGCCTGTTAAATCATTTTTCCCGCACAAATTTATAACACCGGGATTGAGTTCTGTAATTTTATCTGCAATTTCAGAATCACCTGCGCCGCCGATAATTGTAATTTTATCAGTCACAGGTTTAAGTTTTCTAATTAAATGAGCATAATTTACATAGTTCCACCTCTTTGTTTTGTAATGTGCACCGGGAGCGACAACTATGTTAATCAAACCTTTATGTATAAAATTTCGCTCATAAGGCATATATTTCATTCTGTCCTTATCAGAGCTAAGCCAAAATTCCAATCCGAGCTTGTCGTCAGAAATATCGAAGTTCTTTAGAGGCTCGACATAAATATCATGAATACCCTTATAGGCTTCACCTTTACCCTTTTTAAACCAAACCATACAAATCTTGTATAACCGACGTTTATCAATTTTTAAGATGTTTTCACTTAAATCCCTGCTTATTTTATTACTGCTGCTGTTATTATGCAGGTCAAATACTATGTCATATTTACCCTGTTTCTTTAATATTTTGCTTTTGGCAGCTGAAATAACTGATTCTGACGGATTTTTTTCAAAACTTATAATTTCATCTACTGCCGGATTATTCTCAATAATTGATATAAATTGATTATAAATCATAAAATCAATTTTACTGTTTGGGTACTTTTTACGAAGAATCCTAAGAAAGCCCGTAGTTAGTACAATATCACCTATTGAACTTAATCTGATTACAAGTATTTTTCGGATTTGAATATTTTTCATATATTTTTAATAAAAAAAATTGTAATTTAGCATTATGTAAAATAACATTATTTAAAATTAAATAAAAATAAAATATTATGAATTACACAATTGAGAACAAAGATAATATTGTGATTTTCAAACTTGAGAATCAAACTGTCGAAGGAGATGTATCGGCAGAGTTAAAAGCAAAAATGTTAATTCTTGCCCAGCCGGACATAGATGCCCTTATTATTGATTTGTCCAAGGCTGATGCCATTGACAGTTCAGGCTTAGGCGCTTTGCTGCTTGCCAACCGTCAGCTCAAAGACCACGAGATTCCAGTAATTCTCGTCGGCGTCAGAGAGTTTGTCCGCAGTTTGATGAGCATGACCAAAATTGACGAGGTTTTTGAATTTTTCCCGACTGTAGATGATGCTCTCGAGGCTTTAGAAATTGACGAGTAGTCCCTTTGGCGAATAACTGTCAATTTTCTATAGTTTTGTATTTGTCCCCCGCTGGCGCAGGGCTGATACGTGCTATTTTTTTAAAATAAAACCCCAAGATTTGTCTCTCTGAGCTTGCGAAGAGTCCATGTTTTAATTAATTAATAGCCTGGATACTTCGCAAGCTCAGTATGACCAACCAAAAAGTGTCGTTTTTAATTATAACAATTACGAAATTTGTTATTTTTTTTTAGAACGTATCAGCCCTGCCCACTGTCGGGGGCAGGGGGTGGAAATTAATTCATGGATTGGCTCCGCCGCTACTTCGTGGTCTTCACTTGTTCAGAGTGACTTTCCATTAAGGGTAGATATCCTTCCCTGCATTATTCATTTGCAGTAAAATTATTCATTTTTAAAAATTGATGACCTTATCGCTGTCAACTACCCACTGAGTATATTCAACCATGTTACTTTTTTCAACGCCGTCAATTAATGGCAATTCATGTACTCCCCGGGCTTGTCCGCAAGTCCCGCAAGCTTTAACTTTACCGCCTTTGTTGATTACGCTTTTCAACATTCTTTCAATGTTGTAGTAACCGTTTGGTGTGTTTGTATTAGGCAAAGCACAGAAAACAGCGTCAGCCATCAAAAATATTCTGACTTCTACTCCTTCGTGTTCTTTTTGAAGAGTCATTGCAAGCCTTAAAGCATTATAGGCTTTTTCATTGCCGTAAGGGGCATCATTGATTACTAATAGGATTTTCATATTTTCCTGTAATTTAAATTGAAATTTTAATGTATAATTATTTACTTTTTAGCCGGTTTCAGGATTTTAATTAAAGCTTTCTCTAATTCATCATCATGCAGATTTTTAGCAATAATTATTCCTTTACCGTTGATGAGTAGATTAAATGGTAATTCCTGCAAATTATAATTTTTTGCAACGGGTGAAGCCCAGAATTTCAAATCACTTACCTGCGTCCAGCTGATTTTGTATTTTTTGATAACGCTTTGCCAGGGTTTCTTTTTATTGTCTAATGATACTCCAAAAATCTCGAATCCATTTCCGACAGTAAAAGTTGAATTTTTGTACTTCTTATACAATTTAACTAATACAGGTTGTTCCTTTATACAGGGAGCACACCAGGAAGCCCAAAAATCTATCAATACAATTTTATTTCTAAAGGATGATAAAGACACAGTATCTCCTTTAATATCAGCCAGCTTGATTTCAGGTGCTTTATCTCCAATTTTGAGGTCGTTCGATTGAGAATAACCAACAGAAAGAAATAAGCACACCATCGCTACTGTTAAGATTGTTTTTTTCATTTTTTTCGGATTCCCATATTAATTTTTGAGTGAATATCCTTTATCAATCCAGTCAACTTTTATATTTTTTGTCAGATTCAAAAGTTTATGGTTTTTAAATCCCATCTCATTTAACATATTGAATACAGGTCTCACATTCGGACAGCTACCGAATGGACAGCAGCCGCAATAAACTACAATGTCGGCATCTTTTGGCAATTTGCTAATCTTTTGTTTGAATTTCTTTAAATTTTCCTTATCTCTTCCGGGTCCGATATCAATTGAATTTTTAATTATGGCATCAAAACCTATGCTGTAAATATAAGGCTGCGGTGCTTTTGGATTGTTAATTGTTTTATTCAAATCAGCAGGAGACATTAATTGATTAGCCTTCCAGGGTTCCTGACCGGAAGCATTTACAATATGCAAAGTAAATGCTATAACTGCAATTGCAAAAAAGGATAAAAGTTTATTTTTTGAAACATTCATTGTTCAATTCTCTAAAATATTTATAAATAATTAATTTCACATAAAATCTGTTTATCATCTAACAAGCAAATTTACTTTATCATTCAAATTTTCAACAAGTACTTCACGCATAATTTGGCAGGCAGCTGCAACCTTAACGGAAGATAGTTGAAAGTAAGAATTTACACCCTCTTTTCTTTGAATTACTAATCCGTTTGAAACCATTATGGACAGGTGCTGAGATAAGTTCGATTTGGAAATATCAAGTACCTTCATTAAATCTCCAAAGCTTAACTCGCTATCATTCAATTTTTCGATAATCTCAATTCTGAACGGATTTGCAAGTGCTTTGCAAATATTAGCATGTAGTTCGTAAATATTATTTTTCATAGTTTCGTTGTTTATAAACTTCTAAACATTCAAAAATAAGAAATTATTTATAAATATCAAAACTTTATTTGAATTTTTTTTAAATCAATATCAATTCGATGAATCAATTCTAAATGCAGGTAAAACCTATTAATATTTGGGATTTGCACAATATAGATAATGCCGGTGCCGGACACAAAAAAACTCAGCACCGGTTTTAGACCGATGCCGAGTATATAAACATTTAAGTTTTAAATTATGCTGACTTATTTGCTTTAGTCGCAGGTACGGACAACTTCAACTGTTATCCTACGGTTTTGCTTACGAATAGCTTCCAATTCAGTCGGCGAAATCTTCTTCAAAGCTGCGCCTTTAGGTTCGGGTATTTTCTCTTTTCTGGAACCATAACCGATGGTTGACCTGATTGTATTAGGATTTGCACCATTATCTATCAGCCATCTCTGCACTTTCTTAGCTCTCATATCAGATAATTCCTGATTTCTCTTGGGGTCACCCTCTTTTGAAGCATGTCCATCGATAATTACCTGAAGTCCGGGGCATTGCTTAATATAATCAAGCATTTTAATAAGACTGGAGTTTGTACCTGGAAATTCATAATTAAATTCATCAGTATTTACAATGAACAGAATTTCAGGGAAGTCTGTCTTTGTACCTACTTTCGGAGGAGGAGGACAGCCGTTACGCCCTTTAGTAGTACTTTTAACACCCGGTGTATGCGGACAATCATCTTCACCGTCTATTACTTTATCACCGTCAGTATCGGGGTTACGCGGGTCAGTTCTTGTTTGGTTGACTTCCTGACCGTCTGACAGTTTATCGTTATCAGTATCACGGTTAGTTGGATTAGTATCATGAATCCTTACTTCATCGCCGTCGGTTAATCCGTCGCCGTCAGTATCACGGTTCAGAGGGTCTGATTTATATTTCATTATCTCATCACCGTCAGTCAGACCGTCATTATCTGTGTCGGGTTTTAGAGCATCGGTTTTATGCTTGTTAATTTCGTCACCGTCATACAAAGTATCACCGTCGGTATCCGCTTCCTGTTCGTCGCACCAAGATTTTGCCGCCAACTTCTTTCAGATTCCACCTCGCGATGGACAACCTTGTCGTAGGCTAACGATTCCCACTATCAAGGCTCGTTAGGGACTTGCACCCGATCGTTATTGCCATGCCGGCCACACGAAAAAAATGCACGGCTTAATGAAAAACCGTGCATTTATATTAACTCAAGTGGTGAGGTAATTATTGTTTAATAAAACTCTTAACAAATATGTTAGTATCAGATTCGAGAATCAATGTGTATGAGCCTGATGTCAATTGTGATAGATTCAGCGAACCTTCATAAATCTCCAAACTGCCGAGATTAAGCGAGAAGACTTCCTGACCTAATAAGTTCAGAACTCTAACTCTCACATTTTGAGACTCACCGAATTCAGCAACGATGTTCAAATCATCGGTTACAGGATTTGGATATGAAAGCATATACCCGTCTCCGCTCAAACCGGCAACAATGTCATCGTCTCCAACTTCTTTCGAGCTGAATCTGATAACTACCAGACGTTTTTCAACTGAAGAACAACCGTTAGCATCTGTAACAGTCAGGTAATACCTGTTTGAACCGAGTGCAGGCTGCACACTTGACGGGTCTATCGGATTACCGTTATTATCTCTCCAACTGTAGGAGTATGGAGCGGTTCCGCCTGTTACGGTGATAGATAATGTACCCGGGTCAGTCAAATCAACAGGGCTGCTGTTGTGAACAACTATAGAAGAAGGGCTGAATGATGCTGACGGTGAATTACGAACAATTAAATCCACAAGGTCATAATAATACAGACCTGAAACTATATCCAGAAGTGTAAGTTTATATGTCTTGGAAATAACTGAACTTATAACAATCGGGCTGACAACCGAAGCGTTAACCAAATCGGCAGCAGGTGTCCATGCATAAGTAAACTGACCGCTTCCGCCAATAACAGCAGTTGTAAGTACAGGTGAAGCATATTGACAAGTATAAATATCATCTTCATTAATAATTGTAACAGGACAATTGCCATCAACAACAACGCTTATTACTTCCTGACCGGCTTCACAATCCAAACCGGTTGCAGTTAGAGTAAATACAAAAGTTCCGACGGTTGTGAAGTGGTACATAAAGCTTGGTGATGTACTTATTACAACGTTATTCAGCTTCCATGAGTATGTAAAAATACCATTGCTGTTAACCGCTGATGAAAGATTAACCCATTCATTCAGACAGGCTTTGTTAGGATAATAAGTATTTGCATTCAAAGTAACGACAACGGATGCAACGGATGTTTTGGTAACATTCATTGATGTTCCGTCTGTGTAGTTACCCCATGCAGCCGATGTACGGGATAAATTAACAGTACCCTGACCTGCAGCACCCCAGTTTACGTTTACTGTATTACCGGTTGATGAACCGACAATTGTTCCGCCAGTTACACTCCAATGATAATCAATCAAAGGAGAAACATTTGTACTGTATGTTGCACTTTTGTTCTCACAAACTGTTTGTAAACCATTGATAACCGGACTGCCTAATGTTGTAAATTTGAAAGCATTTGACCAGTTGCTGACGCCCTGAGCACCAACTGTCTGTACCTGCCAGTAATAATCACGAATGATGAATAAACCGGAGGCAGTAAACTGAGTTTGATTTAAATTATTAGCCATTGCCACAATATTTATAAATCCCGCGTCGGTAGCAACTCTCACATTATATGCAATTGCAAGATTTGCAGGATTCCAGACAAGGTTTACACTTGTGAATAAATCTATTGAATTGTTCGGAGGAAATACCAAAACAGGTGGTGCAATTGACATTGTAGTAAATGTAAATGCATTTGACCAGATACCGGCACCTGCAGCTTTAAAACCGCGAACTCTCCAGAAATGTACTTTATCATTCTCTAATGCTGAATAATTACCTGTAGTGCCTACAATACCTGTCTGATTAAATACTACAGTATTAAACCCGGCATCGGTAGCAATCTGTAATTGATATGTAGTCGCTTCTGCAACTGATGTCCATGTACATGCACCCTGTAGAACAACATTAATTGCATTGTTTGCAGGAGTCAGTAAAGTCGGGGCAGGAATCTGTGTACCAAATGACCAAGTATCTGAATAGGGTCCTACTCCTTCATTATCTGTTGACCTTACAGCCCAAAAATAAGTAGTATTATTATTCAGTCCTGCATAAGCATAAGCTGCATTAACAGTCGAAACCGAAATAACCGGATTTGAAAGATCAGCATTTGTCGAAACAAGCAAATCATAACCTGTTACGCCGCCCTGAGCCTGCCATGTAAGATTACCGTTTGCAGCAATCATTCCCTGAGTTAAGTCTGCCGGAGTCAGAAGAATTACTTTACTGAGAACTGTTGTGAACATATTGGCATTTGAGAAAGGACCTTCATTATTTGCATTATATCCGTGAACGCGGAAGAAATAATTTGTCTTACCGTTCAGGTTATTAAGAGCTACTGACAGCCCGGCTACAGATTCATTTTCAAAAATCAGGGTTGTAAAATTCGCATTTGTAGCAACCTGAACATGATAAAGAGTAGCACCGGGCACAGCGTTCCATGATAAAGTTGTATTCAGGGGGACTTGAGTAGCATTATTAGCAGGAGCTATCAATGTTGCCTGAGCCAGTACTGTGGTAAATCCGAATGCAGATGAGAAATCACTTGTTCCTTCAGCATTTTTTGCTCTAACCTGCCAGAAGTATTTCTGATTTGTGACAAGTCCTGCAAATCCAAAAGTTGTTACAGCTAAGTCATTTTGAAATGCTACGATATTATTAAATCCTGCATCGGTTGCAATTCTGACATCATAAGTTGCTGCTCCGGTTACGGCAGACCATGTTACATTGCCATCAAGAGCATTGTTAAACGAGTTGTTTGCAGGTGTCAGTAATGTCGGCACGCCGAGAATTGTACGGAATGTACCGGTAGCCATTCCACCTGAACCATCGGCGTTTTTAGCTGTTACGCGGACTTCGTAATTTGTGAAATTCTCTAAATTTGTATAAGCAAGCTGTGTATTGGCAGTATTTTGGCTGATTATGGTTATGTTTGGCAATTTAACCAATAATACATCATAACTTGTTGCACCGGTTACAGCCGACCACATCAGATTTCCTGACAAAGCAACACCAACAGCGTTATTTGCAGGATTTGTAATAGTAGTCAAACCTACTCTTGTTTTGAAAGTACGTGATGTGGAAAAAGCACTTGTATTAGCACCGTCTTTTGCCTGTACACGCCAGAAATAATCTGTGAAATTATTCAAACCGTTAAAAGCCGCGGTTGTACCGGCTACAGTCTGGTCAACCACGCCTGCAGTAAAGTCTGAGGTTGTTGAAAGTTGAACCAGATATGAAGTAGCACCGGCAGCAGAATTCCAACTTAAATTAACACTTGCATCACTGATATTTTTTGCATTATCGGCAGGGCTGAGTAATGTTGGTGTAGGAAGAAGTGTTTTGAAGCTGATTGTTTCAAAGTCTCCGTCACCTTCAGCATTAGTACCTCTTGCACGGGCAAAGTATGTAGTATTGAAACTGAGACCCGAGTATGCAACACTTGTTATATTGCCGCTTGTATTAATAATTGTTGTGGCAAAAGTATTGACTGTCGAAAGTTGAATCGTATGCGTAGTAGCTCCGGCAGCAGCATTCCATGTAAGGTTTCCGCTTAATGCTACACCAACAGCATTATTAGTAGGATTTGTAAAACTCGGCTTACCGGGTTTTGCTGCAGCAACAAGTGAACCTAAAATAAAAAAGGCATCTTTGGAATACTGTCCGTTTCCGGAAGAATAAGATACCGTTACACTGGTAAATTCGATATTTGCAGATGCATCCCAAACCCTGTAATTCAAAGTTTCTCCGTTTTGGGCGCCGTCAACAGGTACTGTCTGGTCATTATCACCCCAGACTGTGATGGCAATGGCATTAACACCATCCCATACTTCTGCACCAATTAATAATCCTCCCGGTGTATAAACACCAATTTCATCACCTGCTGCAAGTGCATCAAGACCAATTGAAGGATTTGCTTCAGTTGGTACAACAAGCGTTAAATTACTGCCGGTATTTTCAGTAAAACCGGTAAAGTGAACAGTCGCAGCGATGACTGATAAACCGGATGCTGCTAATAATAGCAGACAAACCAATAACAAATGTTGAATACGAGACATAATCATACCTTAAATAAGTTGTAAAATCATTGATTCAATTTATTATGCAATATAAATAAATTTTATTTATATACAGCTAAGTTCTTAATTTTTTTTGGTAAAAAGGGAAAATAAATAAAATCATATCAACAGAAGTGCCACACTTTCAAAGTGAGGCACTTCTAAATATCATCTTATCTCACCACAACAACTTTTCTCATAGCTCTTTCATTTTCGCAGGTGAGGATAATTGTATATTCGCCTGATGTGAAATTGCTGATATTGTGAGTGATTATATTGCTCTTCATATTCTGTAATTTATCAGATAAGTTAGAAATCAATTTGCCGTCAATTGTATAAATTGAAAGTTCTGTTGCCTGACAGTCATGTGTTGTAAATTCAATTTCGATTATATCAGATGCCGGATTTGGTCTCACATTCAGAGAGATATTAGTTGAATTTTGAATTACGCCTGCCTTTGCAAAGTAAACAGCATCTTTGGAATAAGTCAATCCGCTTACCTTTTCACCGGTTATAAAATCTTCTAATTCCAAAATATCAACATCACTCAACCAGCCTGACTTCAATTCATAATTCATCATTCTTAATTCAGCATTGACTTCCGCTCCATCTATCATTTCAGTCTGCTCATCATCACCCCATATAGTTACAGAAGCAATATTATTCTGAACAACTCCCGAACCGATAAGCTCATCATTTTGGTTATAAATTCCGATTTCGTTGCCGTCCGGTGCTGTTACGCTAATTAAAACAACTGCCGAATTACCTGTCACCTCATATTTCGGAATAAGATATTTTGGATTTGGAGTTCGGAACCCTGATGAACCTTTGCCAAATTCATTTGCCGGATAAGTCAATTGTACTGCTGATTTATTGTAAAGCTGATAGCCTTCGCCGGGCATAAGATTGCCGATTTTATTAATTCCGAATTGCGGAATAAAAGTTTGACCTTTATTATTCTTTGCCAAAAGCAGTTTATTTTCACCGATAATAGATGCAAGTGCCAAAGGTGCATCCATTGGTGTACTTCGCAGATAAGCAGCCATACTCCAACCCTGAGCCAAATCTATAGGGTCATTTATCGGGTCGGACAGCATTCCTATTACAATCAAAGTATCCGGATTTGTCATATAAACCTGATATGCCTGTTTATAATCCCACTTGCCAATCTGATTGATATTAAACTGCGGAATATAAGTTTTACCCACTCCATTCTTTGCAAGCACCATATTATTTTTAACATCATTGCATACATTCTGCATTAAGTCAGGCTGTTGAGGAATGATAAAAGAAGATGACAGATTCCATCCTGATTTAAGAAATATCTTTTGTAAAACCGGTTCACCGATGACGAAGTCACATTCACCTAATTCACCAGTACCGTAAACTACCAGTGTATTGCCTATTACCTCACTATTCTGTGAAATCCAGCCATTTCTTGAATCAAAACGCTTTACTATATATTTTGAAACATCCCCGGTGTTTTTGGTAAATGTAAGGTCAAATTCAAATTTATAAGATGTTAAATTACCGGTACCGCTTTTATTTATACCCCAATAATGATTACATCTTTTGTTTGCGTCAATACCGGGTGCGTTTTGAACAGGGGTATTTTCATTCGGACTGGGACCAAAATCCGTAAATAAATCTATATTTACCGGAGCATCATTAACAGCGGTGACAGTAATCGTAATTGGAGCATAACTGCCTGTTGAAGAAAAATTATGACTACCGATTGGAACAGTAATATTATTGAACGAATTTTCAAAAGACAGCATAACTAGAGCTGATTTATTAGTAACGATATATTTGGTACTGTCAAAACCGGTTATTGTCAGCGGTTCCGTATAGAATCTTTCAATTATTTTGCCGGTACTATCTGTAAATAGTTTGCCATTTATAAAAGTTAAACCTTCGTCAAGAATCAAATTATTTTTGAGAAATAATCCTTCGGAATTATCAATTGTAAGGTTACTTAAAACAGTAGTCATAGAACCCATTATAAATTGTTCCATATTACCATTGAAGAAAAAATTTCCGAAATATCTTTCAGGAAATTCATCCCTGTCATCGGTTCCATCAATATTGTTTGTTAAGTTCCCGCTTAATTTGATAATCCCCATATTACCCAAATCGCTCTTTTCTTCAAATTTTAATCCTCCAGATATTTTCAATATTGTACCTTCTGCAACTGTTAATTTTCTGTTTGAAACAGTTAACTGCTGTGAGAATACCGGTGATACGATACAAAACATAATCAGGCAGGTGAAGCATCTGCATATTGAGCCGAACGGCTGTTGAGTTTTAATTATTTTTTTCATTTTAAAAAGCCCTTATTGCACGTACATAATGTGTAAAGTCTTTCTTCTCGCTTCCAGGAATACCTCCCATAGTCCCGAATCCACGCACAATAGCATCTGTTGATGATTTCTCGGTTGAACTCCAATAGTATGCATTTGCCAACTGCCCTGAAGAACCTAAGGTTCTGTTTACAATATAACTTGCATCAAATAACAGACTTAGTTCATCCATTGAAGGTAAATACCAGTCACTGCTGCAACTACTCGTGCTGTATCCCATACATTCTTCCGCAGCACTGCTTGTTGTATTTTGCTGAATTTTGTATGAATTTCCCGGGTTTGTACCTGAGCCATCCCAGGGACTTGTCGCACCGGTGGTATTGACAGGGTCACTCCAAACTGAACCTGTACTTACATCAGTAGGACTTACAATAAGACCATGCTCGGTACCGGAAGCATCTCTGAACAAATAAAATATGACCCCACATTCAAACTCTTCACCAATATAGTGAGTAAAAACAAAGGACGTTGTTTTGGTTCCTAACAATCCATCGGAATTAACAACAACTGATAAAGCCGGTCCGCCGGCTGTTGTACCTGCGACTGTTGTTCCGTGAATATTTGCTATGTAAGTATGATTACCAACATTGTCACCCGCAATATTACTACCGATACAAATCATATTACTTGCTGATGTTACTGCTGTTCCGCTAAAATAACCGATACCGATATTATCATTTCCTTTACTACTACCTAGTGCGTAAAATCCAACTGCCGTATTTTTGTTACCTGTATTAGAAAAGAGAGCACCTCCTCCATCCGCTGTATTACCGGTTCCGGTTGTATTGTGATACAACGAAACGTAACCTGTGGCTGTATTATCGTTTCCGGTTGTGTTAGAATAAAGTGATTGTGTTCCGGTTGCCGTAATGCCATAACCGGTGCTGTTTGTAGTAAGAGCTAAATATCCTGTTACAGTATTGTTAGCACCGGTATTTGCAATTCCTGCTCTATAACCGAAAAAGGTATTTGCCTTATTATAATCCCAGTCAATATGTCCCGACCTTTGATTAGCTACTCTGAAATCCAAATATTTTCCATCTGTCGTACCCAGAAAATCCTGACCTTCAACAGTATTTGCATTTCCGAGGAGTTTCCAGTTGGCATCAGTACCGGTACCAGGTGTTGGAATAGTTCCTAACAAACCATCGGAATTTACTACAACCGATAAGACCGGAGCGGCTGCTGTACCAGTTACTGTTGTACTATGAATATTGGAAATGTAAGTATGATTGCCAATATTGTCGCCTGCTATATTGCTGCCGATACAAATCATGTTATTGGCAGTTGTTACTGCTGAACCACTTTGATAACCGATACCGATATTATTATCTCCTTTACTGTTAATGAGTGAGTTAAGTCCAACGGCAGAGTTATTGTTACCTGTGATATTAAATTCGAGAGAGGCTACTCCATATGCAGTATTATTTGTTCCGGATGTAGTAGAACGCAGTGAATGTACACCGGTTGCAGTATTGTTTCCACCAGTGGTATTTTTGTTCAACGCTAAATTTCCGTTTGCTGTATTCCAGCCTCCAGTGGTATTTTTATTCAGAGCTAAATAGCCGGTTGCAGTATTATTATAACCGGTTATATTTGACTGCAGTGCAGAATTTCCGATTGCTGTATTGTTATAACCTGTGCTGTTTGAAGTAAGAGATAAATATCCTGTTGCAGTATTATTTATACCGGTATTTGACAGACCTGCACTAAAACCGAAAAAAGTATTTGCCTTGTTATTATCCCAATCAATATGTCCTGACATTATATTATTGACTCTGAAATCTAAATATTTCGCATCTTTCGTTCCTAGAAAATGTTGACCTTCAGTAGTATTGGCATTACCGAGAAGTTTCCAGTCTGTAGTATCACTGACATTACCTGATACAGATACTGTACCTAATTGGCCGTCTGAATTTACTACAACCTGTAAAACCGCAGGTCCTCCACCGTTAATACCTGCAACTACAGAAGTACCCCATATATTTGCCATAAATGTAGTATTACTGGTATTGACACCTGACAAACCCGAACCTATTGTAATTACATTACTGGCAGTTGAAATATTCTGACCGCTATTACTGCCGATACCGATATTGTTGCTTCCGATTGTATTGTAATAAAGAGATAATATTCCTAAAGCTGTATTCCCATCACCCACTGTATTGTTATAAAGAGCAGCACTGCCTGTAGCTGCATTCCCATCACCTTCAGAATTGGAATATAACGCTGAGAGACCTGTGGCTGTATTATGACTACCGGTTGTGTTAGTTATAAGAGAGACTGAACCTGTGGCTGTATTATTACCACCAGAAGTATTACTGGCAAGAGCTCCGTGACCCAAAGCCGTATTAGCACCCCCATTTGTATTTATCTGAAGAGCAGAATTTCCGACAGCAGTATTCCAACTACCTGTGGTATTCGACAGAAGAGCTAAATATCCTGTTGCAGTATTGTATCTACCGGTATTTGACAGACCAGCACTATAACCGAAAAATGTATTTGCCTTAGTATTATCCCAATCTATATGACCCGACCTTAAATTATTGACTCTGAAATCTAAATATTTCTGATCTGTTGTTCCCAGAAAGTTTGTGCCTTCCGTAGTATTTGCATTACCAAGGAGTTTCCAGTCTGTAGTATCACTGACATTACCTGACGTTTTGATTGTACCTAATTGACCGTCTGAGTTTACAACAACCTGTAAAACATCCTGTCCCCCACCGTTAATACCTGCGACTACAGAAGTACCCCATATATTAGCCATATATGTAGTATTACTGGTATTGACACCGGACAAACCAGAGCCTATTGTAATTACATTACTGGCAGTTAAAACATTTAGACCGCTATTACTGCCGATACCGATATTGTTGCTTCCGGTTGTATTGTAACCCAACGAACCGTAACCTGTGGCTGTATTGTATGAACCTGTTGTATTGTTAATCAACGAAAAAATACCTGTGGCTGTATTCGCATTTCCAGTGGTATTGTAATTCAAAGTATAGATACCTGTGGCTGTATTGCCACTTCCTGTGCTATTGGACGTAAGTGCTAAATAACCTGTTGCAGTATTTTGAAAACCTGTAGTATTTGTAGTAAGTGCTAAATAACCTGTTGCAGTATTGTATTCACCGGTGTTTGAAATACCTGCACTAAAACCGAAAAAAGTATTTGCCTTAGAACCATCCCAATCAATATGCCCTGACCTTAAATTATTGACTCTGAAATCTAAATATTTAGCATCTGTAGTACCAAGAAAATTTGTACCTTCAGTGGTATTGGCATTACCGAGAAGTTTCCAGTCTGTAGTATCACTGCCGCCACCTGAAGTTGAGACTGTACCTAATTGCCCGTCAGAATTTACAACAACCTGTAAAACATCCTGTCCCCCACCGTTAATACCTGCGACTACAGAAGTACCCCATATATTTGCCATATATGTAGTATTACTGGTATTGACACCGGGTAAACCCGAACCAATGGTGATTATATTGTTACCTGTTGTAACTGCTGTACCGCTGTTACTACCAATACCGATATTAGCATCTCCTTTATTGTTAAAGAGTGCGAAACTACCAACTGCTGAATTTCTACTGCCGGTGATATTGTTTTGGAGAGAAGCTACACCATCTGCTGTGTTATTGTTTCCTGAAGTATTCTCATATAATGAATGTGCTCCGGTCGCAGTATTGTAATTGGCATTATTTGCTAAAAGCGCAGCTTCACCTGTAGCTGTATTCTGACTTCCGGTCAGGTTCCCTTTCATAGCGTTTATTCCCGTAGCTGTATTATTACCGCCTGAAGTATTAGCATTAAGGGCATTGGTGCCGGTGGCTGTATTCTGACTTCCTATGTTGTTCATTAAAGCAAAATTTCCATAAGCGGTATTAGCTCCACCTGTAGTGTTTTCAAAAAGCGATTTATAACCGCTTGCAACATTATTACTTCCGGTGGTATTGAAACGAAGAGCAAGGTTTCCATTAGCTGTATTTTGATTACCGACAGTATTGGCTAAAAGAGACCCTCCGCCGGTTGCTGTATTATTGGAACCGGTAGTATTATTAGATAGAGTTTCATCTCCCAAAGCAGTATTATCATTTCCTGTTCTGTTCATCTGAAGGGCAATATTTCCGACTGCTGTATTCCAGCTACCTGCGACATTCGATTGGAGTGCGGAATTACCGATTGCCGTATTGAAATTTCCATTGCTGTTTGTAGTAAGAGCTAAATATCCTGTTGCCGTATTGTTTATACCGGTATTGACATTTCCTGATTTATAACCGAAGAATGTATTGGCTGTATTTGGGTTAAGTTCTATTCTGCCTGCTCTTTGCCCGTTTACTATAAAATTCAGAGGCATAGTCGTACCGGTTAAGGTACCGAGCAGGTTGTCAGTATAATCGGTAAAAGAATTACTATTACCTGTCAGGAGCCAAGGTTCGGGACCTGCTCCGCTGCCTGAACTTAAAGACACCCAATGCGGGATTGCAGCCAAAGCATCCCACCAGTAAAATCCGGGAGTTATATCACTCTGGGTATTGAGATTATATACCAGCATTGTATGACATAGTAAGGGAACCGTTGACTTGTCAGTTGTTGAAGTAAGATTTACCCTGTTTATCAATAATCCTTTTTCTTCACTAAGTAAGTCTAAGGATGCTGAACAAGACGAGTTCGGTCCGATAAATGTCGAACCATCTATAATGATTTCGGGAGACTGACTGAATGCAGAGAATCCTGCTATGAAAAACATAGTAAAATTCAAAGCTAACATTTTTATGCTTGAAATTTGCCAAACTTTTATCTTTAAAAACGTTGTAGACATTTCAAACCCTTTTATCGTATAAATGACAATGTCATTATTTTGTTTCAAATTCTTAGAATAATTGCTCACAATAAACCTCAAAAAAATTCTTAAAATACATTCAAATTATTTTGTTTCAATACTTTTAAGCACGTAACCGCCTTTTGCATTTTGTTTCCCATCCTGCATACTGTATATTTCGTTATTTTTGTTAATCAGAATTTCAAATTCCCAGTTTCCCAATCGTTCGAGTAAATCCCGACCCTTTGAATCTTTTAGGTCTAAACTGACAACTACAACCTGAATGCTTTGCTTTTTAATAATTTCAATAGCATTTTCGATATTAAAAGAAGGAATAATATCCGACTTTGGAAACAGTACGACAATTTTTTTAGCAATCTCAATCATTTTCTTAGAATCTTTCTCAATTATTAAAACAGAAAACATTATTTACTTTCCTATTAATTAACAGATGCAAAGTAATTCAACATTTAGTTTTGTTAAAACCATAATGAGAATCTGCCGCAATTTATTGAGAAACTGCGGTGATTTAGCTTTAAAATTATATAATGGGAATTAGAATTGATTTGTTAAATCATTAGAATCAACTAAACCGGAAACTGCATAGTTATTACAGTTTTACAAAATGCTGCAGGAAAAGTTCTTTTCTTCGGGTAGAAACTTCGATTTCCGAGCCGTCTTTCATCAGAACAATACCGCCCTTACCCTTTGCGTAACTTTGTACATATTTCATATTTATAAGATGAGAATTATGAACTCTGAAGAAATCGAGTCCATTTAGTAATGTTTCGTATTCTTTCAATGTATGACTTGTTAGTATTGTAGTTTTGTTATTAAGATGAAAACGGGTATAATTATTTTCTGATGAACATCTGACAATGTCGTGAATATCCAAAAAAACATATCCCTTATTCGTTGGAATTGCTATTTTATCAGGGTTAGTCTTGTCCATTAATCTTTGTGCCAATTCGAACCGGCTTTTATCATTCTGCGAGCCTGAATTTTTATTCCTGACTTTATCAAGAGCCTGATAAAGTTCCGCTTCATCAATTGGTTTTACCAAATAATCCAGTGCTGAAAATTTGATTGCTTTTATAGCATAGTAGTTATAAGCAGTAGCAAAGATAACGGAGAATTGTATGTCCTCGAAATGCTGAAGAATTTCAAAACCGCTTCTGTCGGCGAGTTCAATGTCAAGAAAAACAACATCAGGCTGGGTTTCGTTTATAATTGCAATACCGGAATCGACACTGAATGCTTCACCTGTAATTATAAAATCACTGCATTCGTATGAAATAAGTTTTTTCAGTAAATCTCTGCCATGCTTTTCATCATCAATTAAAACAACTTTAAATTTCTTTTCTATTGTGTCCATTTTGTTCTCTATAATTGTAAATAATAATTGCAATTTTTGTACCGTTGGGAAATCCATTTGCATCAGATAAATCGGTTACAATAACTTCCGAATTTATCATACTTAAAGTTTCTTTTGAAATTTCCATTCCCAAAGATTTATGAGAAAGATTTTCTTCATTACTAATATTAACTGCTTTTTTACGACCGATTCCGTTATCTGTTATAAATATATTCAATTCTTTACTTGATTCTTTAATCTGAATATCAACTCTGCCGTTTTCAATTTGATGTATGTTTCCATGTTTTATTGAATTTTCAATATACGGCTGAAGAAATAATGCCGGAACAATAGTTTCTTCAATATCAATATTTTCGTCAATTTCCAGAGAATATTTGAATTTGTCCTCATAACGCAGCAGTTCAAGTTCTAAATACAGCTTAATATGTTCGATTTCTTCTTCTAAAGTAATAGAAGAAGCTCTTGACCTTTCAATTATTTTTCGCAATAATTTTGAGAATCGTGAAAGATATAACATTGCTCTGTGTTTATCATCCTGAACGATTAGATTTAGAATTGCATTTAGAGAATTAAAAATAAAATGAGGATTCATCTGAGTCTGCAACGCTTTCAATTGAAGTGAAATAATCTTCTTTTTTGTAATGCCTTTCATTCTGCTCTGCCATAAGAAATATCCGGTAATTGATATTAATATTATAATTACAGTAGAAAACAAAAGAATTTTAAACCATACAGTCTTCCAATATGGAGGAACAATTGATAAATGAAGAGCAATTCCTTTATTATTCCATATCCCATCGTTATTACTGCCTTTTAATCTAAGTATATATTCTCCCGGTTCTATTCCTGCCAGAATAATGGAATTCTGATTTCCAAGTTCTATCCAGTTATCGTGTATTCCGTCAATTTTAAATGCATATTGATTCAAAAGCGGTGCGGTGAAATCCATTACTGAAAACTGAATTTTTAAATAATCTTCATTCCACTTTTTGCTAATTGTATCACCATTTTGTAAGAAATATGAGACTAAACTATCGCCTAAAAATAATTTTGAAATTACTATATCCGGGATATATTTGTTGATTTTTAAATCATTTGGTGAAAATACTGATATTCCGTTTGAACCTCCAAATACTAAATTACCATCGCGGGTAATCGCTGCTGAATTAAAGGAATATTCATCACTCTGAAAGCCGTCATTTTCGGAATACCTGATAAATTTTCCGTTTTTTTGATTATATTTAATTAAGCCGTTCATCGAACCAAGCCATAAATTATTATCATTATCACAAACCATACTTGAAATCCCATCATCAGGAAGTCCATATGCTGATGTTAAAGAAGTAAAGTTATCAGATTTCGGATTATATTTACTAATTCCGACACCATAAGCACCAAACCATAAATTACCGGTTTTGTCTTCACAAACAGACCAGATAACATTACCGCAAATGGAATTTATGTCTGAGGATTTATTTAAATAAACTTTAAAACCATCAATTTCAGGTAAATATTTATTTAAACCATTAAGAGTGCCAACCCAAATATTACCTTTGGTATCTTTATATATTGTTGAAATTCTTGAATCACTTAATGAATTTAAAATAGTATCGTTATGCTGATATATTTTTATTGAATCAGTAACGGTAGAATATCGGAACAATCCTCTATAGTCACCAATCCATAAATTATTATGAACATATAATAACCCCCAGACATTATATGTTTCGATATCTATTTTAAGATAATCTATTAATTGTCCGTTTTTCTTATCCAGATATAAAATACCTCTGTTAGTACCAAGAATAAGATTGTTGTTATTATCTTCAGTAATTACATTGATATTATTTTTTCTATTCTCCAAACTATTTTTATTATAAAAATATTTAATCCATTTATTTTTAGGTTTATCGTATTTATTCAAACCGTTAAAAGACCCGACCCATAAATTATCATCCGAATCACAGTAAACAGAACGAATTGTATTATGTGAAATAGTACTTAAATCAGTTTTTAAATTTCTGTGATTATTAATTAATTTAGTTTTCGGTTTGATTTTGATAATAGCTGAATTGTAAAAATCCCAAATTAGATTATTTTTAGGACTTAATAATTTGTTGGCTTCTAAAAAACCTTTTGCAAAATGAACAGGTGAGAAAGAATGAATTCTTAACTTTTTATTAAATTCCAAATAACCTGTATCATCAAACTGATAGAAACCATTGTAATCATTTTTGGATTTATTTACCTTTAGATTAAATTTTTTAACAGTTGCATAAAGTTTATCCTGAAAATAGAAAATATTAAGACTATAATCATTTTTGTACCATTTTTTATCAATTCGGTAATTAGTCTTTTGAAATGTATAGTAAGACAAAATTAGTTTTATTACTTTGAACGCTTCATTATCATTGCTGACTTGAATAAGTAGATTATTATTTTCATCTAATCCCAATATTTTGACAAATTCATAATCTTCAAATTGACCTAATATTTTATACTCGTTATATTGAGGGTTCATAATAATTAATTCATCTCTCCTTATTTTCCATTTATTATTTTTGAGATTAATTAATTTATCTGTTTTCATGAAAAACTGCCCATCACTTCCAACATAAATATCAAAATTATTGTCGGTATCTTTAATTACTGAATCAATTTTATTGATGCCTGTATTAAATATATGAAATTTATCTGATTTATAATTATACCTATACAAATTACGAAAAGGTTGACCGTTTGAATTTTGTTTGAAAGTTGCAATTAAATAGATTTGTCCATTATTGTCGGAAAAAAGAAAATATATTTTATAAAGTTTTTGAGATTTTTCATCAAAATCAATTTTATAACTATTACTTTTTCCGGTATTGGGGTCTAATTTATCTATACCGCTATTTTCATTTAAAATCCATATATATCCTTTTTTATCCTCCGCAATCGACAAAATACTATTTTCGGAAATAGAAGTAGAATCATTATGAATATGCTTAAATACAACAAACTCTTTACCATCATAGCGGTTTATTCCATTGGATGTTCCAATCCAGAGAAATCCGCGACTGTCTTCCAAACCGCATTTGATTATACTCTGGTATAGTCCGGCTTCTTTACCAATAATATCTATGTCATATTCCTGAATGCTTTTGCATACAGTTATTATTGAGATATAAAATAATATTAGAAAAATAATTTTCATTGTTGAATTTAACGAGCCGGATTTTTATTAAATATTGTTACGCTTATGATTATATGAACAACTTAAGAAACAGAAACCTAAAAACAGAACTTTTCTTATTTAAAGTACACAATTATCATTTAATTCCAATAAAATAAGAAAAATATCTCAGAAAATATTACTAATTCCACAAGTTATATAAATCAAATTGATGTTTATTGGAGTTATCCCGAAATGATTTACAAAAATTTATGTGACAGAAATAAGCTGTTGATGCTCTGGTTTTGTAATGTAGCAACAGGAAGATAATGTATCTAAAGTTTTTATAGAAAGCAAACCCTTCCGAAGGTTTTGAACCTTCGGAAGGTTGTTTAATTCCACTGTTTTAAATCCGTGAAATCCTTAAATCCGTATAATCAGTGATTCAGACAAGGCTGGATTTGTTTTATGTCCTCCGCCGGCAGAATTGTCACGAAGTGACGGAGGTGGATTTGGTTAATAGCTTCCACTACATTCAACGGATACCACTATTTTCCCTTTCTGTATGTTGTTACAGCTGGCGATTTGCGGTTATCATTGTAGAGCCGGATTTTTATTACAGATTAGAAACTATAATTCCTATGAAACATGCAAGTAAAATTATATATTAGGCGTCAGTTCCAACAAATGACAGAACCGAATGTTATATAATTTGATTTTGAAATTGTAAAATTCAATTAAAAGATACTATGATGAAGCATCAAAGTGTTTTGATGAACCTTCCGACGACCCTGATGAACCTTCCGACGACCCTGATGAACCTTCCGACAACCCTGATGAACCTTCCGACGACCCTGATGAACCTTCCGACAACCCTGATGAACCTTCCGACCGTTACGCTGAACCTTCCGACCATTACGCTGAACCTTCCGACCGTTACGCTGAACCTTCCGACCATTACGCGGAACCTTCCGACCGTTACGCTGAACCTTCCGACCGTTATGCTGAACCTTCCGACCATTACGCTGAACCTTCCGACCGTTACGCTGAACCTTCCGACCCCTTTTTTGTTTCAACAGACATATCGGAAGACTCATCATAGAGCTTTGATAGCTCATTCGAGCGATGTTTGTCGTCATCCGAGCATTGCAAGTCATCATCCGAGCATTGCATCTCATCAGAAACGCGTTGCAACTCATCAGAAATGCAATGCAACTCATCAGAAACGCAATGCAACTCATCAGAAACGCAATGCAACTCATCAGAAACACTTTACAATTCATCAGCAACGCTTTGCAATTTACCGGAAACGCTTTGCAACTCATCAGAAACGCTATGTTTTCGGAGATAACAATACAAATAATCCATTGTAAAGCAATTTTAAGAGCAAAAATCGAAAAAATCTGAACTCATTAGCGGATAAATGACTTAAAACTGATTTTCTACACACCTTCCGGCTCCCTCTATTTAGGGAGCGGAAATCAGCGGAATTTGTTTTTGTTCCATTGAGGCGGAGTTAATGGTGGTAGATATCCAATCAGACTCTGAAAGGGTCAAATGTTTATAGAAAGAATGATATTGAATTATATGCGACCTCTACGAGGTCGAATTGGAATCACCGAACAAACATATTCTATATACATTAAATCCCTTTAGAGTTGGAACATATTTATCTCATAGAGATTGAATTATGGTAACAAGAGCGATGTCCAATTGATTGTTATCTCGTAGAGATTATATTATTTTACCAAAATTCAACCTCTACGAGGTAGTCTTGTTCATCAGGATGTGTTTTGTTACCATAATTTATCTCCTATGGAGAAGGGAACAAAATAATAAACTCAATATAATTCAATCTCAGGAGGTGGATTTAAAAATCCGTAAAATCCTTTAATCCTTATAATCAGTGATTCTGACAATGGAAATTATTTTTTATCAATTATGTACCGGATTTAAACTTAGATACATCACAAACCGAGCCACCCAAGAAAACTTCTTCCTAATCATTAGCCGGATATGTGAATGAAGCACCTGCATTCAGATAAATCTGATAAGCCTGCCCGGGCAAGAGATTCCCGATTGTATTAATGCCGAATTGCGGTATATATGTCTTACCGGAACCGTTTTTGACAAGTACTAATATATTTTGACTGACCAATGGTGCAAAGGCGGTTACTGCATTCATTGGCGTCTTTCTGATATAAGAAATCAGACTCCAGCCGGAATTAAGACTATATGTAATATCCTGCGGAATGACGAAATCACCGAGTATAATCAGTTCGGTATTTTGTACTGCATAAATCTGATATCCCTCCTTAATATTCCAATTGCCGATAGTGTTTATGTTGAACTGTGGAATATAAGTTTTTCCGGAACTCGATTTTACCAAAGATATTTTTGTCTTAATATCATAAAAAACACTATCCATCAAAGGCTGCTGCGGCATTGAGTATGAAGATATCATATTCCATCCCTGAGTCAGATTTATTTTCAAAGTATCATATATAATTGGCAGTTGCTTAATAACCGAGACCCCGTCGGCAATAAAATTATCGGGACCGCTTTCATATCTTACTTTGCAGCCGGTTTCTTCAGCTTTTGAACCATCCCAGAGCCGGATATTAAATTTTTCTGAATTTGACATGCCGTCTTTTGTAGGTGTGTTTATATCATCTCCCCAAACTGTAATTTCCATATCATCGCCTGTCCAATAACCCATACCGGCACAATAATAATTACTGTTTCTAATGAAGAATATACCTACTGCATCACCTGTAAAAAAGTCGCGACCGTTTACTTTCGGATTAATATTTTTCGGAATCTTAATTATGGCCCTTAAACCTGTACTGTCTCTGAAAATCCAATCCGGTTTGGCAATAGTAACTCCGTTATGTGCAATGAAAGCATTTCTGTCCACATTACTGACTTCCGCAGCAGTTAAATTTCCAAATTTAACAGATGGTCCGAAATTGCCTGTTAAATGGCTGACATTTAATTTGCTGATTGATAGCGAAAGTATTTCTGAAAAACCGGTGAATTCATCGGATTTTACCCATAGAATATTTCCCTGATTGTCAAAAGCAGAAATAAATGCATTCCGGGGAAAGCCGTTTGCTGTAAATTGTAAATTATTGTACGTAAATCCGTTTGATACTGCTCCGGCAATTGTAATTCTTCCGTTAAGATAATCCAAATCATAAGCAATATCTGTTCCTGAACCGCCGATACCTTTGCTCCAGAGCCAATTTCCATTTGAGTCTAATTTTGATAAAGAAATATCGTTCTGACCATTGTTAACTAAATATTGAGAGCCGAACAGACATAAAGCGCGGTAAGTACCGGTAACAAATATATTTTTTTCGGAATCGGCAGCGACACCCCATCCGGCTTCCTGATAATTACTTGTTCCGGCTTTTACAGCCCAAAGCCATGTACCGGAACTGTTCATTTTTGCTATAAAAATATCATCACCGCCTGTACTTGAAACTGTTTTGGTTCCGAAATAACAGGTACCTTCAAAACCGCCTGCTGCAATAATATTTTCATCCTTATCAAGAGCAATATTATTTACGGCGTCAAACTGGTTACTTCCGGCAGATGCTGTCCAAATATAATTACCGGAAGTATCGAGTTTGCAGATAAAAATATCGTCATTCCCCCTTGCACTTAATCTTGTTACTCCGAAATAAGGTTTCCTTCCGTATATCCCTGAATAGATTATATAATTATTTTTAAATAATACTTTTTTCCCTGCATCCGATTCCACATCTCCATTGGCTTTAACCCAAACAGGCACACCGGATGAAGATATTTTCATAATAAATGAATCGTTGAAACCATTAGAAATAAAGGTATTTATATCAAAATCAATATCATTTTCAAAGGAACCTGTTAAATATATATTATTATTAGTATCAGAAGCAACTGATTTTCCGCTGTCAAAACCGAAACCTCCAAAAGATTTCGCCCAAATCCAATTACCCTCGGAAGATAATTTAGCAATATAAATATCACCGCTGCCATTACTGACTAATGTATCGCTTCCGAAGCGAACAGTACCGTAAAAACTGCCCGTGAAGATTGAATTACCCGTTGAGTCAATACATACACCCTCTCCGGTAACCAGACCTGTCACAGCACCATTTGATGAAGCCCATGCCCATGTTCCGGAACCTGAAATCCTCGCAGCAAACAAATCTGATTCACCGTGTGTAAGGAGTGTTGTTGTTGCAAAAATCGCATTATCATAGAAAGAACCGCTTAAATATGATGTTCCATTTGCTGAAACAGAAATTCCCATTCCGTCTATTGATGAATTGCCTGTAGCAGATTTTCCCCAGTTCCATGAACCGGATGAACTGATTCTGGCTGTAAATAAATTGCGGTCAGCAATGGCTGTTAATTCTATGTTACCAAATTTAATTTCTGTATAAAACAAACCTGTCAAGTATGCATTCCCGCCATTGTCCAAACCAATTGACTGAGCTTCCTGGTCTCCTGTACCTGTAGCATTTACTGCCCAAATCCAGTTGCCTGATTTATCAATCTTTGCAACATAAACATCCTTTCCGGTTGCAGCCTGAAGAATATTCCCGCCAAAGGAAACAGATGTTGTATAAAAGCCTGTTATGACAGCGTTCCCTGCTCCGTCAAGAGCTATGGCGCGGGACTCTTCAGCACCGCTTGAAGCCGCTGATTTTGCCCAGTTCCATGAGCCGTTGGTGTCCAATCTGGCAACAAATATATCACGCCCCCCCATTCCCGTTAGGACTGTTTGTCCGAACGCAGGATTTGAAGAGTAATAACCGGTCACACCAAGAAAAAAGTTTGAAGTATTATATTTTAATCCAAGAGCTTCTTCCTGACCTCCTCCACCAGCTTTAACAGCCCAAATCCAATTGCCAGCCGGACTAATCTTGGCAATAAAAATATCTCTCAAGCCCGATGACGACAAATTGAGATTCCCGAAACTGATTGTTGATTCAAAACTTCCGCCAACATAACAATACCCGGAATTATCACAAACCACCGAATTCCCGCGGTTAAATCCCGAACCTAAGACTGCTCTAACCCAGAGCCACTCACCCGAACTGCCTAATTTAGCAATAAATACATCCGAATTACCGGCTGCAGTTACAGATTGGTTTCCGAAATAACAGGTACCATAGAAATATCCGGTTACGTATATATTTCCCGAAGCATCACATGTTAAATCTCTGCTGAAATCGGTTGATGTACCGCCGGCAGACACCGCCCAGTCCCATCCCCCGTTTTTATTTACTTTTGCAACAAAAATATCTCTGCTTCCTATTGAACTCAGAGTGCTTGTGCCGAAAGTAATTTCTCCTTCGTAATAACCTGTTTGGTATAAATTGCCGGATGCATCTTCAAAAATGCCAAACGCCTGGTCGTGAGTTGAATAACCAGTTCCATTTTTAATGATTTCCGGTTTTTGTAAATCTAACCAGTTTTGTGCGTTAGTATTTGTCAATGACAAAAGTGTAAGAAACAGCGTACAAATATATTTCATGATATGATTTTCTAAAATAATATAAATAACAAATACTAATGTAACTATTTGTAAAATTAAGAAAAAATTGAAAATGAATTTATCAGGAATTTAGATGTAATTTTTGTCTTTTTTGAAAATGAATTGAATCACCCTGACTGCCAAGTCCGATTTCATCACCGGCTATTGAAATTCTTACTTCCATACAGTTCAGACAGTCTTCAGCTTCTTCATCGGTGCATGGTTTATTTTCGTAAAGTTTGTACAAATCCCGATACTGACCCGGTGTTATGTTGGGCATAATGATATTTGCACCTGCTTTAATTGCCTTTTCTCTTCCAAATTTATCGATAGACTGCATGGCTGTTGAAGCCGCTATATTGATATCTTTCATCATAATGCGTAAAATCGAAATAAGTTTGAGAGTTAATATAAACCTTTCCTCTAAAGGTAAAAGAACTTCTCTGTGTTGATACAATGGAGTGTCTTTGTGAACGAGATACGGACCTAAGCCAATCATATCAACATCCATTTCTTTGATAAACAGGACATCGCCGGCAATATCTTCGGCAGTCTGCCATGGGAAACCAACCATTACGCCAGTACCGACCTGATAACCAATATCTTTAAGATTCTTAAGACATTCAACACGTTTATCAAAATTATGTTTTTCATCATCGGGATGGATTAATTTATACAGCTTTCTGCTGGATGTCTCTATTCTAAGCAGGTAACGTTTTGCACCTGAATCTTTCCATAATTTGTAAGTATCAAAGCTCTGCTCGCCTAACGAAAGAGTTATTCCCAATTTTCCGTCGCTCATTTCCATCATTTTAAGAATCAGGTTGTTGATTCGGGCGGTATTTTTTTCTGATTCAATTTCCCCTCCCTGCAAAACAATTGAGCCGTAGTTATTATCCATTGCAAATTTTGCAGATTTGATTATTTCTTCATCACTCAATGTATATCTTGTAAGATTTTTGTTTCCTCTTCTGATGCCGCAATAAAGGCAGTTTTTGCCGCATACATTTGAATATTCTATTAAACCTCTGAAATAAGTTTTGCTGTCAACATATTTTTTCTTTATTTCTGAAGCATATTTGAAAAGTGTATTCCTATCATCAAAATCTGTATTCAGCAACTGCACAATATCACTTTTGCTGAAAGAATCCTTATTTAATATCGTTTCTAATGACATAATTTTAAAGTTTATAAATTAACTTTTTAATAAATCGAACATTAATCAATTATAAAAATACCTCAATTTAAGATACTAAAAAAAGATTTTCGGAATTATTTATTTGCACTTTTCCACGGTTTGTAATTATTTATCATTTCAGGTCTGTCTTTAGGTATTTCTCTCAACGGCTGGCATGGTATCATTGAATCGAAATATTCTTTAGGCAATGTCTGATACAGTTTGGTACCATCGGTTTTCCAATTAATCATATCATCGGATACGTCTTTTACTATCTTTGCAGGATTGCCGACTACAATTTTTCTATCGGGAACAACCATTTCAGCAGGCACGAAACATAAAGCACCGACAATACATTCATCACCAATAACAACATTATCCATAATCACGGCATTCATTCCTATAAGTGAGTTTCTGCCTATAACAGCACCATGGATGATGGCACCATGACCAATATGAGCCGATTCCTTAAGTCTGACCGAAACTCCCGGAAACATGTGAATTATACAGTTCTCCTGTACATTGCAGCCGTCTTCGATTATTATCTCACCCCAATCACCTCTTATGACAGCGCCGGGACCAATATATACATCTTTGCCGATTATTACATTACCTATTACCGTTGCATTAGGATGTATAAAACTGCTTTCATTTACTACAGGCTTGAAGCCTTTAAATTCAAATACATTACTCATTGATTCGTTCTTTAAATATTAAATGCATTTTGACAAAATCATTAATTTAAAATGCAAAATTCTTTTAAAATTAAAAATCATAATAATTTCAGACGTTAATAACAATATAAAATTACAAATTGCTTATTCTCACAATTTTAACGTTTCGTCAAATTATTATCAATAAATTCGATTTACTTTGATAGTTTATGAACTTTCAGACCTATTTATATCAATATCCTGAACTATCATTATTAAATCTGCTTAAAATTTGATATTTTTGTATTTTAAAGTTGATTAGATTCAAAAATGAAAAAAGAGATAATTATACATTCAGCTATAAATGAAGTCCGGGTAGCGATAACCGAGGATGGAGAACTTGCTGAGTATTTCATAGAATTGCCGAATAAAGAGAGATATATCGGAAGTATTTATTACGGTAAAGTAAGTAAAATACTTCATGGTATTAATGCTGCATTTATTGATATCGGACTACATCAGGACGCATTTCTTCATTTTTCTGATGTTGAAGAAAATCTTGAAATGAATGTAATCACTGAAGAAGACGATGACGAAACTATAGAACTTGAAGAAAATTCTGAAGAAGCCGAAACTGAAGAAACAGCTCAAGAAACCGACCAAGTTCCCGAAGAAATCGAGCCGGCTGCTATTCCTGAAAAATCCAAACATATTAAAAGCAAATACAATCCCAAAAATGTAAAATTAGCCAAATTCAAAACCAAACGTTCGGGCGAAGTTACTATAAACTTAAAAGAAGGACAATGGATATTAGTGCAGATTGTCCGGGAGGCTTATGCAAACAAAGGTGTTAAGGTTACTTCGAAAATTGCTATACCGGGCAGATATGTAGTGCTTCTTCCAAAGGACGAATTGATTGGTGTATCAAGAAAAATTGCTTCATTTCAGGAAAGAAAACGTCTAAGGTCAACTGCAAAGAAATTTCTGCCAAAAGGTGCCGGCTGTATTATTCGTACTGCTTCTCGCGGAAAAATCGAGGATGAGTTAAAACGTGATTGGGAAGAATTACTGACAATCTGGTCTGAAGTTGAAACCAAAATGAAAAATACGGTCAAACCCGGAAACGTTTATATGGATATGCAGCTTGCAAATAGTATTGTCCGCGATTTATTCACACCAAATGTTCAGAGAGTTATACTTGATTCAAAAAAACTTTACAATGAATTAAATAACTATATCAAAAGAGTTTCTCCGCATTTGGAGAATCGCGTTGAACTCTATACAGGAAAGAACGGTATATTCGAGGATTTCGGTGTTGACAAGGAACTGGCAAAGACTTATAAGCGGCGTGTTAACCTTCATAGCGGCGGCGATATAATGATTGAACATACCGAAGCAATGACGGTTGTTGATGTTAATTCAGGGAAATCTGTCGAACGCGACCAGGAACGCAATGCCTTTAAAACAAATATGGAGGCAATGCGGGAAACAGCTAAACAAATCAGGTTGAGAGACCTTGGCGGAATGATTATCATTGATTTCATAGACATGGGTGATGAAAATAACCGCAAAAAGCTGTTTGCTGAAATGAAAAAGGAGATGTCCCGGGACCGCGCTAAAACAGTTATTTATCCTGTTTCGCAATTAGGGCTGATGCAGATTACGCGACAGAGAATCAATCAGAATATTAGTGAAAAACTCACAGAATCCTGTCCTACCTGCAAGGGCAGCGGAAGGGTAACTTCAAAAGCTGTTCTGATAAATGAAATTGACCGATGGCTTAAAAATTTCAGAAGGTCATCTACAGAATTTAGACTTATATTAAATGTACACTCAACAATTGCTGATTATATAACAAGCGGAACCTGGACTATCATTTCAAAACTGATGATTAAATATTTTGCAAGAATAAAAGTTCAGCAATCTGATTCTGTCGCTATTGACCAATTTAAATTTTACTCAGTTCGTCAACAGAAAGATATAACAGGCGAATATTTATAAAGGCGACATGGAAAGTAAACGAATAACGATTTTGGGTGCTACAGGCTCAATAGGATTGCAGACTTTAAATGTATTGGACTCCCTGCCGGGGATGTTTGAAATAAATTATCTGACAGCCAACAAAAATATATCTTCACTTGAAGAAATTTGTTTGAAATTTAATCCGAAAGGAATTGTAATTGCCGATGAAACATCTTATTTGTCCTTTAAAAAAAGTACTTCTTTTAAGGGAGAAATTCTCTATGGTACCGATGGTATTATTCAGGTTGCATCAGATAGTACAAATGAACTTCTGATTTCTGCACTGGTAGGATTCTCCGGCGTTATACCCACAATTTCAGCTATTAAAAAAGGTATTCCCGTTGCACTTGCAAATAAAGAAACTTTGGTAAGTGCCGGAAGCATTATAATGAGTGAAGCAAGGAGCAACAATACACCTATTCTTGCCGTTGACAGTGAGCATAGTGCGATATTGCAGTGCTTAGCCGGTGAAGAATACGGTAGTATTGAAAAGATTATTCTGACAGCCTCCGGCGGACCATTCCGAAATACAGGTATTGAAGATTTTGAATTTTTGACAATTGCTCAGGCTCTTGACCACCCAAACTGGTCAATGGGAAGCAAGATAACAATTGATTCAGCTACAATGATGAATAAAGGTTTTGAGGTTATTGAAGCCCATTGGCTGTTCAATCTGGAACGTAAGAAAATTGACGTGGTTATTCATCCTCAGAGTATAATTCATTCACTTGTACAATTTAAAGACGGCTCTGTAAAGGCACAATTAGGTATGCCGGATATGCGTATGCCAATATCTTATGCACTCACCTACCCTGACAGACATGAATTTGATTTTCCGAGAATTGACCTAGTCAAAATCGGTAAATTTGATTTTTACGAGCCTGACCTTAACAGATACCCATGTTTAAAATTGGGATATAACGCATTGGATGCCGGTGGTAACTCACCTGCGGTACTTAATGCTGCAAATGAGATTTGTGTAGCTGCTTTTTTGGACGGAAAAATAAAATTTACAGATATTTCAGTTATAATTGAAAGAATTTTGGAAAATTTTGAACATATTTCTGTGCCGTCTCTAAACGACATTGTTGACTCTGATTCTGAAGCACGAGAGAGAACATTGGTTTTTATCAAAAAAATATAAAAGTAAAAAATGGAACTAATAAGCAGTATTATATATTTCGTAATTGTAATTGGTATTCTAGTAGCAATTCATGAATTCGGACATTTTATAGCCGCCAGAATTACAGGAATGAGGGCTGAAGTATTCTCAATCGGCATGGGTAAAAGGATTGTCGGCTGGAATAAAATAAATGGGTTTTCATTTGGGAAACTATCCGAAGATGTTGAACTTGGAAACCATACCGATTATAGAATAGCTATATTCCCGATTGGCGGATATGTGAAAATTTCCGGTATGATTGATGAGAGTTTTGATACTGAATTTCAAAATACTGAATCAAAACCTTATGAATTCCGCTCAAAAAATGCCTTTCAAAAGATATTTGTTTTGAGTGCCGGTGTAATAATGAACGTGATACTTGCAGTAGTTGTATTTGCATCCCTTGCATTTTTTGAAGGTAAGTCAGAATTTGCAACCACCACAGTCGGCAAGGTTGAAGATAAATCCGTTGCATCGGAAATTGGTTTAAAGCCCGGCGACATAATAAAAAGTGTGAATAAATCTGAGGTTTCGAACTGGTCTGATTTCCTAAACAAAATTACTTTGAAAGAATTCGGCAAAAAATTAAACATTGAGCTTTTGAGAGATGGCAGAACTGAAGTTATTCAAGCTGACGGAGCAATGATTATCAAGTCATTATCAAAGAAAAAACCTATGGGTATAGTTCCGGGTGGAATCAAGATTTATGTTGATGATGTCAGCAAAGATTCGCCAGCCCAATCGGTTGGACTTATGAAGGGTGATACAATTTTAAAGATAAATGAAAGTGACATTTCAACTTTAACTGCAATGCAGGATAACTTAAAAGGTACAAAATCCACTCCTGTATTTCTTGTATGGAAAAGAGGGAATAATATAATGTCAGATTCCCTGACCACAACAGAACATGGAATGATTGGAATTAAAATGGGATTTGGACCTATAACAAGCGTTTCTTATTCATTTATAGAATCTATAAATATTGGATTTGTTGAAAGTTATAATTCTTTTACTCTTCTCATTAAATCGCTTAATCAGATTTTTGTCGGCAACTTATCCTTTAAAGAAACCATAGGCGGTCCAATAATGATTATGGATATGGCAGGCGAACAGGCAAGCCGTGGAATATCCAGTTTTCTAAATTTCCTTGCTTTGCTGTCAATTTCTCTTGCTTTTATGAATATTCTGCCTTTTCCCGCTCTTGACGGCGGACATATTGTATTTGCGGTAATCGAAGGTATAACAAGACGGGAAGTACCTGTAAAAGTTAAACTTGCTTTTCAGCAGGGTGGAATTATTATTCTGCTCTTATTTATGGCATTTGTATTATTTAATGATGTAACACGAATTCTGAAATAAATTTTGAAAAAACGTCCCTTAATCCTCATCACAAATGACGATGGTATATATGCTCCGGGAATTGAAACACTTAAAAACAGCTTGAGTGAGTTGGGTGAGGTCATTGTTATAGCTCCCGATATTCAGAGAAGTGCAGTAAGCAGCGCCCTGACAATTGATAAACCGTTACGTGTATATAAAGTAAATAAAAACGGAGAATTTTTTGGTTTTTCGGTTAACGGTACCCCGGCAGATTGTGTCAAACTTGCGATTTCGACACTTCTTCAAAGAAAACCGGATTTAGTTGTCAGCGGTATAAATCACGGAAAGAATACATCAATTAATGTGCTTTACTCAGGCACTGTTGCCGGTGCCACAGAAGGATTAATTGCGGGAATAAATTCGATGGCGGTTTCACATTCATCACATTCTTTTGACCTTGATTTGTCATACGCCGGTAAAATAACATCCAGAATAGCAGAAAAATTAATTAATAATAAAAACGAAAATAAAGTACTGCTAAATGTTAATATTCCCAATAAACCGGAAAGTGACATCAAAGGTATAAAATTTACAAAATTAAGCAGTTCAAAATGGGCTGATAAGTATGAAAGAAGACTTGACCCATTTGGAAATGAGTATTTTTGGTTTGCAGGTGTATATGAAATTACAAGTTCCGACCCTGATACTGATGACTTTGCAGTTGATGGCGGATACGTGTCCGTCACACCTATTCGATTGAATATGTATGAAGAAAACAGTAGTTTTGTAAATAATGATTTTTTGGAATTAATTTAATACTATTGATTATTACAAATATTCGTTTGTTGAATTCGACTTTATAGAAGCTATAATTTTAGAATTAGACTGATTTGTTAAATTAAAAAATAAAATTATTTCAGATTATAAATTTAAGTTCCTTTTTCCAGTAATTATTTAAGCAGTAGAATCATGACATACCGGGTTCTTGTTGTTGAAGCGGAAATAGAAGTCTCTAACGAGTTAGTTAGAATTCTTGAAATGTCCGGTTATGAAGCAATGCAGGCTTTTAACGGACATGAAGGTTATATATTAGCTCAGGAACATCTGCCGGATTTAATAATTTCAAATATCGTAATACCCGGAATCAACGGTTTTGAACTTCTAAAAAAATTGCAGATGAATGAGGATACCGCTGCAATTCCATTAATATTTTTATCATCCGAAACGAATCCGTCTGATGTAAGAGAAGCAATGAATCTCGGTGCCGATGATTTTATAACAATTCCATACGAAATTGATGAACTTGTAAATTCAATCAAAATCCGATTGGAAAAGAAAATGAAAAGAGAATCTCAAATGAATTTGAAAATTGAGAATCTTCAGGATAGTGTACGAAGAACAATACCTCACGAATTTAGAACACCGTTGAATGTAATATTAGGATTCTCGGAATTTCTGATGAAAAGCAATAAAAATATTCATCAGGGTGAAGCATTGGAAATGATAAATAATATTAATGAGTCGGGACATAATCTGCTTAAAACCTTTGAGAATTATATCCTGTACACAAATTTGGAATTAATAAGTGTATCTCGTCCCGAGAAATTAAAGTATCAGAATTACAAAACCTATATGACTGATATTTTCGTGCGAGATGTTGCTACTTCAAAGGCGAACGAATATGAAAGACAAACTGATTTAAATCTGAATTTGACAGATGCGACAGTTGATATATATGAGGATCACCTCAGAAAAATTATAGATGAACTGCTTGCCAACAGTTTTGAATTATCTGAAAAGGGAACTGAGATTAAAATAGTTTCAACTTTAGTTGAGAATAATTTTAATATAGTTATAACAGATTTCGGAAGCGGTGAAAACCGGAAGCAATTCTTAAATCAGAGTGAAGCAAACAAATTTGGGAGTAAGTTGGAAGATAAACAATTAACAGGATTAGGATTGAATATTGTAAAAAAAATTGTTGAAATTTATAATGGTTCAATTTCTATTAATATACAGCAAAATTCAATTACGGAAATATCAATTAAACTTCCTGCTAACAAAGCCGATTGAAATCTGTATATTTTCGTTGAAATCTCAGTGCCATAACAGCAGGAGATTCTTCAAAATATTTCGCAGTAAAAACAATCAACATAAGAAGAATCACGGTTGTTAATAAACCCTCCTCTAATCCAAATCCACCTCCAAGAAGAATATACATAAATCCTGATAGATTCTGATTTGAAGAAACAAATATTCCTTCGCCGAAATTTTGACCGCTGACAGGTGAACTTATAATAAATGCAAGACTTAAATTCCAACCGAAATGGAAAATAATTTGCGGGTATAAAGACCTTGATTTAATATACATCAAGGCTAAAAGTACTCCCCCCAGATAAATATTCATAAATCCAATTACAGAGAGAGAAGGGTTCCAGAAATGTCCTGCTGCAAACAATGTTGAGGTGATAATAATAGCTGCTGATTTTCCAAATTTGTCATCAATAATTTGAAACGCCAATCCCCTGAATATTAATTCTTCGATAATTACCGAAATCAGCATTAATAAAATAATCGTTGAATAATCCAAAATACCTGATAAGTCATAACCTGAATATTTATGCGAGATGTTTAATCCTGAAGTAAATAATTGATACATAACAAGAATTATCAAAACTGATAAAAATACAAAACCTGCTGACATCAAAGAATTTTTTCTTACCGTGGCATCAATATTTAATCCAAGTTCCCACCATTCGCGCCGATATCTTAGTTTTTGAAGAAGTATTGTTATTATAATCAGCGGGAGAAGTATATCAAGGTTATAGACATTAAGTGAATCTGTTATGAAAACAGCAAAAAAGAAAATCATTATAAGAGATAGAATAAATATCCCCAAAACTGCGAGTTCTATTCGATTTTGCGAAACTGATGTTTTTAGCATTGTAAATATAAAAAAGCTGCCAAGGGGAAAATAATATCGATGGCAGCTTTCATACTTTATTAGTTTTTGGATGGGTCTTGATTTATTGTTAGTTTCAACTGCTGAATATGTAGAGCAATTTGTTCATTCATTTTATTTTCTACTTCCTCATGAAAAGTTCCTGTTAGCATCAGGTTAAGCTGAGGGCAGTATGAGGCATATTCATTATCCCCTCTTTTTCTGATTAGTATTTCGTAATCGTCCATATTTATACTTGTAGATATTTTTGAAGACATTAGTAACTCCGATAGATTTCTTGAAATTTTTAAAAATAATATGATAGAGACTATTTTATTCTAAAATAATTTTTGAAATTATGTTAAATTTGTAAATACTAATAATCATTAATTAAAATATTAAATGTTAGAAATCATAAAAAGCAAGGGTGTAGGATTTGTTCGGCGAAGAATGAATGATAAGATTAGAAATAAAATCAGCCTTCTCAAGCAGAAGCAGACTGACAATTCAAATTGCACTTATTCAAATAAGTATGATAATAATCAAGAGATTAATCCTATTTATGATTCTAATAAAATAAGATTTGATATAATTGATAAAGAGCAAATTATAAAACTTGCAGATTTGATTTGCAGTCATAAATTTAATCTTCTTGGTTCCGGAATTCAGGAAGTAGCGTATAATATCGGCTGCAATGGTTTTGAAGGATACAATTATGATATTCTGATTGATGATTCGGATATCAATGAACTTTTAAGAAAATCTGTTACACAGGCAAATTTCGGTTATTCTTCTCAATTAGTATTGCAACTTCCCAAAAATTATAAACCTATTGACTGGCAGAGAGATTTTCGCTCGGGCTACAGGTGGAATCCGCTTACTCATTTCAGCAGCATCCAATACGGTAATATCCCCGGAGTTGAAGTTAAAGTTCCATGGGAGCTTGGCAGATTTGGACATTTAATTTTACTCTTTTACGCATGGATGTTTTCGAAAGACCGGAAATATCAGGCTGAATTTGTAAATCAATTGATTGACTTTATGGCTTTTAATCCTCCCCGATTTGGAGTGCAATGGGCAATGCCTATGGATGTGGCTTTAAGGGCTGTGAATATTTCATCGGTATATTCACTGTTTCTTACAATGGGTGCTGTTTTTGACGAGTCATTCAAAATTCAGATTATGAATTATCTCAATGACCACCTTCATCATATTATGAATAATCTTGAATGGTCATCAGGTATGCGTGCCAATCATTATTTTGCTGATATTTGTGGAATCATTTATCTTTCTATGTTTCTTCCAACTGATGAAGATACTGTCTTTTGTTTTGGATTTGCTGCAAACGAATTTGATGCCGAAACTTTTTATCAGTTTCAGGAAGACGGAAGTAATTTTGAAGGTTCTCTGCCCTACCATAATTTTACATCCGAGATGATGTTTCAAACTTACTTTATGATGACTCAGGCAAAAAAGGAGAAATTGGTAGATTTTGTAGAAAAATATTCCAATTTACCTGCAAAGAAATTCAGATTACACCCTGATATTGCTGCAAGAATTGAACTCAACAAAGTGGACTTTTATATTGATAAAGGAATATTTTTTCTATCAGATAAGTTTTTTGAACGATTTGAAAGTATTATTAAATTCACAAATAACATTATTCCTAATTACTGCAAAGATTTTTTAATCGGTGATAATGATGATGGTTACTTTTTCAGAATCATGCCTCATTATTATGACGATTTATCCGTACAGGCAGATAACCGGGTCGAATTGAAAAAAATGGTAAACTTTTATACTCATGAAGATAATATAAAAGATTTTAATTATTTCAAGGATTTTGGTCTATACAGGTTAAGCAGCAGAAATTATGAGTTATGTGTCCGCTGCGGTTCATTGGGACAAAACGGCAAAGGCGGACATGCTCATAATGACCAGTTATCTTTTGAATTGTACAGCGGAAATGAATTGCTCATCTGCGATTCCGGCACTTATAACTATACTGCAATCCCGGAATTGAGAAATCAATACCGTTCAACCAAAAGTCATAATACCTTAGTCATTGACGGTTATGAGCAAAACCAAATTCTAAAGGGAAAATCAGGAAATCTTTTTTGGATGAGGGATACTTCAAAGGCAGCAGTCAATGACTATTCAAAACATCATTTTTTAGGTGTACATTACGGCTATCCTGAGGCTCATAAAAGAGAATTAAATTTTACCGAACATTCCGTTGTCGGATTTGATTCGTGTTTATTTAAAGGGGTTAAAAAAGTTTTGTTTCATCTGACAAACCAGGCAGAAATCATAAAATCAGATTCCACTCATATTGAGATTAGATGTAATAAAAAACTATTCAGTATAAATTCCAAATCAGGGAAAATGTTTATTGAGGATTACTTTTACTCACCGTCTTACGGAGTGAAATATAAATCTAAGCTGGTTGTCATTGAATCCGACGAAAATGAAATTTTTTGGATAATAAATTTAGAAATTTGAACCTTATAGACCGATATATTGTCAAACAATTTGTGCTTACATTGCTTTTTGGAATAATAGCGCTGTGTACTATTTTCTTAGTAGTCAATCTGCTTGAAAATTTAGATAATTTTCTTGACCAAAATGCAACATTCATGGTGATAGCTAAATATTATTTATATTTTTTCCCTGAAATCATAAAACTTCTGACTCCTGTAGCAACACTTATCGCCACCTTATTTACTATCGGAAGGCTTTCTACCTTAAATGAAATCACTGCTATGAAATCCGGCGGGATGAGCCTTTACAGATTGATGGCTCCGCTGTTGTTTGTTACAATCATGTTAAGTTTTTTGCAGCTTTATTTTAACGGGTGGATTGTCCCGAGAGCTAACGAACGCAAAAAACAGATTGAACAAAAGTATCTCAGCAAAGGTAATGCAGCAAACTCAATTTACAATCTGTATCTTCGGGATACTCCAACCCGAAATATTATCATGCAGTATTATGATGCTGAATTGATGCAGGGTAATCGGGTGTCTATTGAAGATTTCTCAAATGAACAAAGCCCGAGGATTGTTCAGAGAATTGAAGCAAATACCGTTACATGGAGTACGGAGTCAAAATCATGGGTTGGTGCGGATATTATCATTCGGAAATATCACGGAACCAGAATTGAAACCATAAAATTAGATACCGGAGATATTCCAATCAGGCTTAGACATAACGATATCGAGCAACTCAGACGCGAACCGAAAGAAATGAATTTTGATGATTTATGGAATTATATCAATATCCTGAAAATGGGCGGCAAAGATATCCGAAAACAGTTAATTGATTATTACGGCGGCTGGGCTTTCCCATTTGCAAATATAATTGTAGTGCTGTTCGGAGTACCCTTTGCATCGGTCAGACGCAAGGGCGGCATTGCAATACAGATTGGAGCGGCAATGATTATAGCGTTTGCATATATGATTTTCACTGAAGTAAGCAAGACAATGGCTTTTGCTTTCAACTTAGACCCTATTCTGTCGGGGTGGGTTGCAAACCTGATTTTTCTTGTTGCCGGCTTGATAACAATTATGAAAACAAAGACCTGACGGAGTATTGAAAAAATAAAAACAGGAGATAGTGAATGGTCGTACAATATTGACCCGGGTAAAAAAGGGATTAAATCCGGTGCAGAATATATTTTTGAAAGAAAGCCTAATGATTTTGTAAAATTATATTTTGTCAATGATTCAGTAATTTGTACTTTTGAGCATCCGTTCTTTGTAAATATCGATTGACAAACGCGGCTAAAGATTTAAAGCAGGGTGATTCGCTCTTTGCTTATGCGGGTTATATATTACATTTTAAAATTAAACAATAATTGTATAAATAACTACGTCAAAATTATTATTCAAAATAAATCTGTAAATAGAAAAATGAAAAATTTAGTCTTGACACTACCGGAAAGCATTGAATTGGAAACAATAGAAACAACACGATTTCTTGCAGCAAAACTATTTGAAATCGGCAAACTTACGTTGGGGCAGGCTGCAGAAATGTCAGGTCTAACCAAGAATTCATTCGCAGAAATTCTGAAAGATTTTGGTGTATCTTTAACACAGATTTTCACGGTAATAATTGTAGTATTTGAAACATCGAACTAAATAAAAAATGTAGATATAAGTCTTTAAATATTAATCAGTTATAGAAATATCAACAGTTCAGTAACACAATGCATTACGTATTATATATGCTTTTATAGCAATATTATTAAATCGTTAATCCAGTTATCAACATATCTAATACCCTCTAAAAGCCAATAAATACACACTTAATGGCTTTTTTACATTTTTTATTTGGTTGTTTAATGATTTTTTATTACTTTTATCACGGTAATTATTGCACGTTTTTAAAAAGGTTTTTTATGAATGACAAAGACTATTTTTTAAATACGACTTCTATTTCTCAAAAGAAATATGAAGCTCTTAGAATGTATTTTGTTGATGGTGTTCCTGCTGTCGAAGTTGCTAAAAAGTTCGGTTATACTTATCGTGGATTCACTACCTTAGTTACCTGGTTCAGAAAAAAAAGGAAAAGTGGTGATTCCGATATCTTCTTTCTTGATAAAAAACCTGGCAGAAAAAGACCAGAGAATATTGCTTCCGCGGAAAATTTGATTATTCAACTCAGGTTGACTAATCATTCTGTTCCTGAAATCAAAACGATTCTTGACAGCAAAGGGTACGATTTTTCTGAGAAAACCATCTATAATATTCAGCATGAAGCCGGTTTCAAAAGATTGCCGAGACGAAGCAAAGAGACTAAACAACAATTAGTATTTCCAAAGATTGAAGCCGAAAAAAGTGCATCTGTTGACATTCAAAAAACAGACGAATTCAAAAGTGATTCAGCCGGTATTTTATGTTTGCTTCCTTTAATTGAGTCGCTTGATATTCGACAAATTATTGAAGAATCCAATTATCCGGGGACTAAACAAATCAGTAAATTAAGTTCAATATTRTCTTTTGTGGCACTAAAAGCATCWGRTGYCAGGCGWTATACYGCTGACAATATTTGGTGYATGGACAGGGGTTCGGGACTYTTTGCCGGATTAAATGTATTGCCGAAGGCAGCTTGGTTTACTTCGTACTCGCATAGAGTAACGTCGGATATKAATAAAGATTTYCTSATYAAATTAAGTAAAAAATGGATTGAATTAGGACTTATCAGTGATACGGTTAACCTTGATTTTACKACTATTCCTTACTGGGGAGATTCCGRGCATTTAGAGAATAATTGGTCYGGYAAACGTAACAAAGCSCTTCCAAGTATGCTGGCGGTKCTGGCTCAGGATCAGGACAGCGGYATAGTTGATTATGGGGATACSAATATAATGCACAAAGATGAAAGTGCTGTTATATTGGAATTCCTTGATTTTTACAAAGAAWGTTCTGACGRYAAAAWGGATTTRAAATATTTAGTTTTTGACAGYAAATTCACAAATTAYGAAAATCTCAACCGCTTAAATAAAGATGGAATAAAGTTTTTAACGATTCGCAGACGAGGCAAAAATATAGTTGAAGAGATTGAAAATMTGCCACAATCGAAATGGAAAACTATTAGAATTGATGGYTCWTCAAATAAAAAAAGRACRWTAAAAGTTWGTGAYCAAAGGGTYAARCTHAGAGGWTAYGAGGGYGAGGTCAGRCAAATWGTGATTACAGGAAACGGGAARATAAAACCTGCWATYATWATTACAAATGATTTCGAWTCTTCAGTTGAAAGTTTRGTTAGAAAATAYGCAAGAAGATGGTTAGTTGAAAAAGAAATTTCTGARCAAATTTCATTTTTYCATCTTAATAATGTATCTTCWTCAATGGTTATAAAAGTTGATTTTGATTTRACGATGTCRATTCTTACGCATAATATTTACAGATTATTAGCCRGAGATTTGCCGAGATWTGAGAAATTGTCTATTCAGAATTTGTATGAAAAGTTTTTACTCAATAGYGCAGATATTCAGATTGAAAAAGAAMGYATTATCGTTAATCTGAAAAAGAAAAGAAATCTACCTCTTTTACTCGAATCTATGAACCAATTTAATAATTTGAAATATGCTTGGCTTGGTAACAAAAAAATAATTTTCAAGGGAGCTACGTATTCATAAACTACGTATCTCATTTTCCCGTGAAAATCTGTGTTTAATCGCTTAAAAGGCACATATTGATATACTGAAAAATATGATATTAATGATGTTACATTTGGACCATATTGGATATTATTGGTTATGTGTTTCGGAAATGAACTTTTCTGATGATGACCACATTGAGGACATCTTTTACTATATTGTCTGTATTCATTTACTATTGTTTGTATTGGAGGAATATCTACTTCCTGCCTTTTGGCTACTAAGTGTGATTCAGCGTTTTCTAAACAGCACCCGCATTCATTACAGAAATTTGGTGCTAAGTCTATTATCAAATCCGGGGTATCTGACATTTTTAAAGTTGTTCCTTTATGACCGACTTGACCACCTGTTTTTTTTCCGCTTGACTGCCTTAAACTCTGATTCCTTTTAGGGTTTGCAATATCTGATGAGGGAGGTTTGCTGCTATTACTGCTGTTTTTAGACAATCTTGACTTACGTAGTTCTTCTTCAAGCTCTGATATACGTCTTCCTTGAATTTGAATTTGTTTATCTTGAGCAACTATATGTTTCTCTAAAATAACGATTATTTCACGTAATTTCTTGTTCTCTTCAATTAAGAGTATTACTTGTTCTTCTAAAGTCATATTTTCCCCCCAGAAAACATCCTTTTTAAACTGCTCAAATATTTCTTTTTAATTAAACGTTTCTATTTTATTTTTATTAGTATTGTTAGGCTGAGTAGTTACCAAAAAGGTAAAGATTTGAATAGTACAAATAAAAAAAGTCATCCGGCGGCTCTTTACCTTTGGATGACTTTTTTAATATGATAAAATCAGTTGGTCAGGTTCTGCTTACCAACTCATAAAACTTAGATTATCAGTTGCCGATTCCGAAAATTGATTTGACAATATGACCGACCATCTGTGGATTTTCTTTCAAACGGCGTGTCGAATATCCGTACCAATCCACTCCAAACGGTACATATACCCGCAGATTATGTCCGAGCTTCAGAATTTCGTCTCTTCTGTTTTCGCGAACGCCTAAAAGCATTTGAAATTCATATTCTTCTTTTTTGAGATTTCTCTTTTTGACAGAATCCAAACCGTATTGAATTAAGGCTTCGTCGTGTGTTGCAATACCTACATACAAACCATTATCCAGCATCAGGTCGAGTAAATCTCTGTAATTCTGACGAACTTCCTCATATCCTTTGAAAGCAATACTTTCAGACTCTACATATATACCCTTGCATAATCTTATATTTGGTATATAACTTAGTAATGATTTTACATCATCCATGCTGCGGCGCATATAAGACTGAATCACAAAGCCAACGTTGTCAAAACCGGAATCGCGAAGTTTTTTGTATAAGTCGAGAGTCATTGTAGTGTATGGGGAATTTTCCATATCAAGCCTGACAAAAATTCCAAGCTCTTTAGCTTTTTTGACTAATTTGGCGATATTGGAATAACCAAAGTCGAAATCAATACCAAGCCCGAGAGATGTAGGCTTTATTGATGAGTAGGTACGAAGATTATTTATTGAAACAGCGTCAAGTACTTTCATACACATTTCAGTTTCGTGATTGGCACGTTCGCGTGTAGTAACGAATTCTCCAAGTACATCAATAGTACTCGAGCCGCCTTTTTCCATTAACTGTTTTGTTGCTTTTACAGCATCCTCAAGCAAAGGACCTGCAATATATTTTTTGGCAAACAAATAAACAATTGATTTTGGAACAAAAGGTAAAGTTTTTAAAACTAATTGATTTAACATAAATTAAATATCCATAATTAAATTGCTGATTAATTAACATACAAAATTAACTAAAACTAATCAATAATCAGAATTAATTATTGGAATATTTTGAATTATTTTAATTTTTGTTTGCTCAATAGTACCTTCAGCATCAATAATCCTGACTCTGTCGGGTTCCGATTCCGCAATTTTTTGAAATCCGTCAACAACTCTGTTAAAGAAATCGTCACCTGCTTTTTCGATTCGGTCCTGCTGTCTGTGCCCCGCTCTGATAAACGCTGTATCAAGGGAAATCTTTAAATAAAATGTCAAATCAGGTTTAAGACCGCCGGTTGCTATTTTGTTGCAGGCATTGATGATATCAAGGTCAATACACCTGCCGTAACCCTGATAGGCTGTAGTAGAATCATAAAATCTGTCACACAAAACATATTCATCTCTCAATAATGCAGGTTTGATAACTTCCTCAACTAAGTTTGCCCTTGCGGCTGCAAATAAAAGTAATTCCGATGTATCATTAATTTTGTTTTTGGATGAAAGCAGAATTTCCCTTATGGATTCGGACAATGCAGTACCTCCCGGCTCTCTGAGTCTCAGCACCTTGCAGCCTTTCTTTTCCAGTAAATCGCCTATGATAGTCAATTGGGTTGATTTTCCGCAGCCGTCAATTCCTTCAAACGTTATTAACATACAACATCCTTATTATCCTTATTTTTACCTTCTAAAACAACGACGATTTCCCCTTTCAAACCTTTTTTAGATTTAATTATATCTTTTATTTCAGAGCAATTGCCGCGGATAAATTCCTCGTGCATTTTGGTAAGCTCTCTGGCAACACATATTTTTCTGCTGTCTCCGGAAAGTTCAAAAAGCTCATCAATCAGTTTTTCGATTCTGTGACAGGATTCAAAAAGTATAACCGTATTGTCAATTTCCAATATATTACGTAGAAATGTATTACGCCCTTTTTTCTGTGGTGCAAAACCGGCAAAAGTAAACCGGTGTACACTCATACCACAGGCAGAAAGTGCAGTCAAAAAGGATGATGCGCCGGGAATGGGTACTACTTTAACATTATTTTCAATTGCAAGAGCTACCAATTTAAAACCAGGGTCAGATATCAGCGGTGTTCCGGCATCAGAAATTACTGCAACAGAATTTCCTGCAAGGACTGAATTAATAAGCCAGCCGCTTTTTTCAGATTCATTATGTTCATGATAACTTACAAGTTTTTTATATACGATATTCAATTTTTTTAAAAGCATACCTGAATGCCGTGTATCCTCACAGGCGATAATATCAACGCTGCTCAGTACACGAATAGCCCTGAGAGTAATATCCTCAAGGTTGCCAATCGGAGTAGCAACCAAATAAACAGCAGGTTCCAAAATCGTTTCCAAGCTATTTTCTTTTCCTTAAATCTTTAAAAAAATTCTTCAATAATTCCGAACATTCCTTTTCCATTACTCCCCTCATAACATCACAGCGATGATTTAGACGCAAGTCCGACAGAATATTAAACACACTCCCGCCTGCTCCTGTTTTAGGGTCGTCAGCCCCTATGAATACCCGCTTAATTCTTGAAAGTACAATTGCACCTGCACACATAGAACAAGGCTCGAGAGTAATATAAATATCGCAGTTTAAAAGATGTTTATGACCATATTTTTTTACTGCTTGATTAATAGCTGCTGTCTCTGCGTGATTTATAGGATTATTACTCTTTTCAATCCGGTTATAACCTCTTCCGATGATTATCCCATCCGAGACGACAACAGCACCAACCGGTACATCATAATTTCTTAACGATTTGACAGCCAATTTTAATGCCTCGGACATCATCTTATTGTGATATTCAATATTTTCTTCAGATATTATCATCTGACACTTTTTAAAATAGCAATCCCGCTTTCAAGTGTTTCATCAGTCTTTGCAAAACATAGTCGGAGCATTGTCTTCCCTTCGTCTGAACGGGTGTAGAAAACTGACGGCGGTATAGTTGCAACTTTGAAATCTCTGACTAACTTTGTTGCAGCATCAACATCGTCAGCAAAAATTCCTTTTGGGATATCAACCATTATAAAATAGCTCCCCTTAGGCTGATGTGCATGGAAATTAGTTTCAGCCAGAAGCGAAAGTGCTTTGTCACGCTTTGTTTGATACAGTTGTTTGAAATCAGGCAGATATGAATCTAAAATCTCAAAACCATAAGCTACTGCGTGCTGTGCTGGAGTATTAACAGCAAAAGTTGTCCATTGGTGAACTTTACGTATAGCTGTTGTCAATTGTTCGGAAGCAGTTGCATAACCGATTTTCCATCCTGTCATACCGAATGTTTTACCTGTTGAATTTACCGTAATTGTTTTGTTTCTCATACCGGGTATTGATGCCATGGGTATATGACGTACGTTAACATAAGTCAGAAATTCATAAGCTTCATCAGAAACAACTATTAGCTTGTTATCAATTGCAACACCTGCAATAAATTCAAGTTCCTCATAACTGAAAACCTTTCCTGTAGGATTATGCGGGCTGTTTATAATTATCATTTTTGTTTTGGATGAGATTGCTTTTAAGAGTTCATCCCTGTCAAATGTAAAATCCGGTTTATTAAGTGTGACATAAACAGGCACACCGCCGGCAAGAACTACATCAGCCTGATAGGCATCATAATATGGCTCAAACAATACAACTTCATCACCCGGATTAATAAATGCACAGACAGCGCAGTATAGTGCCTCTGTTGCTCCAGCTGTTATAGTAATTTCGGTTTCGGGATTATAATCCATATCATAGTGTTTCTTTTGTACTTCTGATATTCTTTTGCGGAGTGAAATTATTCCGGGTGAAGGAGCATATTGATTTTTTCCGCTTTTCATAGCTTTAAAAGCTTCTTCCATAAGCCACAGCGGTCCGTCAAAATCAGGAAATCCCTGACCGAGATTTACAGCATTATGTTCAACAGCCATCTTACCCATTGTTGCAAAAATCGAAGTACTCATAGATGAAATTCTAGCGGCAATCATGTTATTCATATTTAAACAAACTCTTTTATTGTCTTTACAAATTAATTAACCTGCAAATTTACGACTTTTTTTATGATTTTTGACCATGTTTGTAATTTAATGCTCAATCTGAAAATGAAAAGTTAATGAAATATCTTTTACGCCGGCTAATAAATTCATTATGATAATATTTTCCGAAATTGTCCGATAAAAAGCATTAATTCATTGATTTTTTTTGGTGAACTAATTTTAACATAGTAAATTGCAGATTGAATAAATGTAATTTTAAAAAAGGTTTACAGAAAATGAATATTATTAAAATTTTTGTATTATTCGGCTTATTTGTTCTCTTGACTAATTGCAAAGAAAAAGTACAACCGGAAAAAGAGGTTATGACTGAAACTCAGAAAGAAATTATGAAAAGAATTAATGAGTATGCACCCATTGATTTGAATGTAGATATTTCCCATCTGACAGAAAGGGAAAAAATGCTGCTCAAGAAATTAGTTGAAGCAGGTCAGATTATTGACAGAATTTTTTGGTATCAATCATCACATGACGCAATTGCTATACGTGATTCACTGACAAAACTTAATACAGATGAAGCCCGTGAATATCTGAAATTTGTCAATATTAACTACGGTCCTTATGACGACCTCACCGATAAAGCACGGTTTGTAGGTCAGGGACCGACTCGCCGCCCGCTTGGTGGCGGATTTTATCCGGAAGATATGACAAAAGAAGAATTTGAAGCCTTTTTAACTGCAAATCCTGACAAGGCTCCATTATTCAAGAATGATTATACGGTTATTACCCGTGAAAACGGAATATTAATGGCTACACCATACGGAGTTTATTATAAGGAGTCAATGGAACTGGCTGCAAAGTTGGAAGAAGCTGCACAATTTGCAGATAACGAGACTCTTAGAAATTTTTTGATATTAAGAGCAAATGCAATCAGAACTGACAATTATCTCCCAAGCGACCTGGCATGGATGGACATTAAAGGCAGTAATATTGATATAGTAATCGGACCGATTGAGAATTATCAGGATGAGTTTTTCAATTATAAAACTGCACACGAAGCTGTTATAATGGTCAAAGACCCTGAAGCTACAAAAGAACTCGAAATGTACAAGGCGAATCTTGATAATTTTGAGAAGAATCTGCCTATTGATAATAAATTCAAAAATAAAACAATTGGTGACGGAAATATAATTCAGGTTTGTAATGTGGTTTATTTCGGCGGCGACTGTAACATGGCTGTAAAAACCATTGCTGCTGCACTTCCGAACGACCCGAAAGTTGCCGATGCAAAAGGCAGAAAACTTTCAATGTATAAAAATCACATGGAAGCTAAATTTGAGAAAATTGTAAAGCCAATCGGTGAATTAATGTTTTCGGCTGAACGCAGCAAATTTTTAAGTTCTAAAGCCTTCACAAGTTTTGTGACTTTACATGAAGTTTCTCACGCTTTAGGTCCGAAATATACTTCAAATAAAAGCAAAGAAGAAATCAGATTAGCTCTTAAAGACAGATATTCGGCAATCGAAGAAGCAAAAGCTGACATTTTAAGCATGTACAACCATAAATACTTACTGGCTTCAAAGCAGTACACCGATGAATACATCAGACAGGCAATTACTACTTATGTTGCCGGATTATACCGCTCTATACGATTTGGCGGCGGTGCCCACTACCGTGCAAATCTCATACAGCTTAACTTCCTGAAGGAAAAGAAAGCCATATTCAAAACTGCAGACGGCAAATTTGATATTGACGATGCGAAATTCTTCAGCACTGTTGAAGAAATGGCTAATTTGATTCTTATGATTCAGGTGAACGGTGATTATGCAAAAGCAGGTGAGATTTTGGATAAATATTCCGTAGTCACACCGGAAATTGAAAATGAAATTAAAGCACTCTCGGCTATTCCGAGAGATATTAATCCTAAATATATTTTTTAAAACAATTATAAATACAAAGGAGAAAAAATGCCTGAAATTAAAGTAACAAAAACAGAAAAATCAAGAATTAGTGATGTAAACTGGGATAATTTAGGTTTTGGAGTTTATTTTTCGGACCATATATTTGTCGCGGAATATAAGGACGGCAGTTGGAATGAAGGTGAAATTGTGCCTTACGGTCCTATACCGATGGAACCTACAATGTGTACTCTTCATTACGGACAGTCAATTTTCGAAGGCCTTAAAGCCTTTAAAAGTGTTGACGGCGGAGTAAACTTATTCCGTCCTGACAGAAATGCAACTCGTTTGAATCATTCAGGTTCAAAAGTATGTATCCCGCCATTTGACGAAAGCCATTTTATAGATGCTCTTGTTCAGCTTATTAAAGTTGATAAAGACTGGGTGCCGGAAAAACGCGGTCACTCACTGTACATTCGTCCATTGGCATTTGGCGACGGCAACTTTCTGGGTGTTCATTCATCAAAAACTTTTAAACTGATAATTATGACTTCGCCTGTGGCATCATACTACCCCGAAGGTTTGGCGCCGGTTAAGATACTTGTTGCCAAAGATTTCGTTCGTGCAGTACGCGGGGGACTGGGTTCAGCAAAGACTGCTGCAAACTATGCCGCTTCACTTCTTGCCAGCGAAAAAGCAAAGAAGGAAGGTTATTCACAAGTTCTTTGGTTAGATGCCGTAAACCGTCATTTTGTTGACGAGGTCGGCGCTATGAATATTATGTTTGTAATCGGTGATGAATTAGTAACTCCGCCGCTTGATACCGGTACCATTCTTCGCGGAGTAACACGCGAAACAGTTTTGGAACTGGCAGAAGATTTCGGCTTAAAGATTACCGAAAGACCGATTACAATCGAAGATGTATTTGTTTCTTTTAAAGAAGGACAGCTCAGGGAAGTATTCGGAACAGGAACGGCTGCCGTTATTTCTCCGGTAGGTCAGTTACATTACAACGGCGAAACAATCATCATTAATGACAACCAAATAGGTCCTGTTGCTCAGAAATTCTATGATACAATCACCGGATTGCAATATGGGGATATTAAAGATACGAAAGACTGGATTCTAAATATTAAAGTCTGATATTAGAAAGGCTACTTAATGAAATGAAAGCGGGAATCTCATAAGGGTTTCCGCTTTTTTTTATTTTACGTTGGAATAAAAAGCACAACTTGTCTGAACCGTGATTTTTGGGATTTATGGGATTGTTGTGATTTGAATTAATCGTAATTCTGAAGTCGAAGACCAGCGAAGCTAATTGATTTTAACTCTGAAAGAGTGCCCTGTTAGTAGAAAAGCACAGCCCGACGGAAGCCACAATCCACAACTCCGGAGGAGTTGTATGTTTATAGCAAATGATTACCGAAAGACACCCAAAGAACCAACTCCGTTAGGAGTTGAATTATGGTAACAAAGCACAGCCCGACGGAAACCACAATCCCCAACTCCGTAGGAGTGCCCTGTTAGTAGAAAAAGAAATAAACCTTTCACATCATCATCCCGCATTATTCCGTTGAAGCCGAAGCGGCTGGTTGATACTTCTTCATAAAACATTCCGGGCTGGAGTATTAATTGTTCTTTCAAAGAATTTGTATTAAAAGAAGTATAAAATTATTCTACATTAGTTTATTTTGGCTTAATAATCTCCAAACCAAAATGGATTAAGTTCCAAATCAATTAAATTCCAATTTATATTAACCTCTGCTGAGTCATTAATAAAAACAACTCTAACTTTCTTTGAACCTTGAAAATTATAATTAATTGAATCAGGCAAGTCTGGTTTTGGTATCGAATCCCTATTAAAACAGATAGTACTCCTTATTAAGATATTCAGAGTATCATTTTTTATATAATCATAAAAATCAATAGTATCTTTTTTTATATAATCATAATAAATATTAGTAATCTTAATAAATCTATGCTTATTCTGTCTAAATTGTAGTAATTGATATACTCCTAGTCCGCTGCTATCACTTATTTCTTTCAAAAATTCAATTGAATTGCTAGTAAGTTTTTCTACAACAGGGTATTCGTAAGTAAAATTGAATTTAATATATTTATCATTACTTTTTATTGCTTGAGATTCGAAAAAAATTAGATTCAAAATTAACAGTATAAATATTTTAAAGTATTTGTTCATTGTTCTTCTACCTTACCGTTTAAAAAATTCTCTGGTGCTTTACCGCTTTCATAAAAATATTTGATTTCCAAACTGAACTACTTACTTGATAATTCCCCACTCCTTCATTCGGGAGCTGTTGGTTACTCACAGAATATTTCACGTCATCATCCCGCATTTGTTGTGTTATTATAGTCATAGTTTAATTGTTATTTTTAAATATTGATTTTATTTATCTTTCACATAACATAACTACAAACTTAATAAAAATCTCACCTTTCCCCCTTTCTTTTTTACATATATGAAAATTATATTGGAAATTATATAGTTTTTTTGTTTTCAGTTCACGATTTTTCTGCTTTCGACGACATAATAATGAGCAAATTTGATTTTCAATTATACTAAGAAATAGTATTTTTACTCATTGAATTACTTAGAATGAGTATTGAAGCACTTTACAAAGGTTTTGAATTACTTCAAAGACCTTGCGGAGAACTTCAAAGACCATGCGGAGAACTTCAAAGACCTTGCGAACAACTTCAAAGACCTTGCGGAGAACTTCAAAGACCATGCGAACAACTTCAAAGACCTTGCGGAGAACTTCAAAGACCATGCGGAGAACTTCAAAGACCATGTGAAGTTGTTCAAAGACCATGTGAAGTTGTTCAAAGACCTTGCAAAGTTGTTCAAAGACCATGCAAAGTTGTTCAAAGAGCATGCAAAGTTATTCAAAGAGCTTGCAAAGTTGTTCAAAGACCATGCAAAGTTGTTCAAAGACCATGCAAAGTTGTTCAAAGACCATGCAAAGTTGTTCAAAGACCATGCAAAGTTGTTCAAAGAGCTTGCAAAGTTGTTCAAAGACCTTGCAAAGTTGTTCAGAGAGCATGTGAGGTTTAGAAAATGGACTCCACCTATTAATAACATAATATCAGGTGGAGTCCATTTGACAACGGAGGAAATAAATCAAAATCTTGTACTTACAAAAAAAGCCTGAGTGAATTAACAGTCAGGCTTTTTCATTTTAAGGAGAGCAGAAATTAATTTTCTACAAATTGTTTTGCATAATATTTTGCAGTCAATTTTTCTCCGGTAGCACGCTCAATCATATCATTCCAGTAATATCTGTTACCCGGATTAAAAATATTTTTAATCAGGAAATTACCGACTTCGCCTTTACCGTAGAAACTCGGATTATCGGATGCGTTTACTTTCAGAACCTTTTCGCTTATTGTATAATAAAGCTGTGAGGCAAGAAGTTCACCGAGATGATAATTATGATAGTAGCATGGTGAAGTAGCAATGTGAATCTTTGTAGCCCAGTCCGGGTTATTTCTGCCTTCGGGACGTTTAATTAACTGGTATTTTTCGACCAAATCCCACCAAAGTTTATTCAAATCCTGGTCGGGGTCGGCATACATTGACTTCTCAAATCTGTACATAACCTGTGACCAGCGGCTGAATACAAGCTGCTGAAGTTTCAAAGTTTTACGGGTATCTTCTGCGATTTTATTTTTTTCTTCATCGCTGATTTTAAGCATATCCTGCATCCAGTTTGGATTTAATGCAAATCTGCCGAAAAGCATAGCAATTGCTTCTGTTGTAAAAATATGTGCCGGAGATTTAAGACCCCACGGGAGTTCATCAGAAAAATAATTTTCAAAATTTGCATGTCCGAATTCATGCATCATAGTTTCCATCCAGCCTGAATTGTTTACAACATTGCAAAGCACCCGGATATCGCGTTTGTTTCTGTCAATATTAATACAGTATGCGTGTTGGTTTTTGTTGTCTTTGGGATATAAATCACTATTGCTGACTAAATTTTCAATCGGAAGATTAATTGAAGTGAAATACTGCTCAGTTAATTTAACAACATCTTTATCCTTGTAAAATAAATCATGGTCAACAGTATAGATTTTTGGAGCTTCCTGAAAATATCTGTTCTGGTAATGCCATGGCATCAGTTTGTCGGGAGTGGTTTTATGTCTTGCAGCAAGATAAGTATCAATCTCGCCTTTTACACGTACAAATTCGTCTCTCGTCAAATTGTCCAGCTCATCAAAAAGTTTAGCTACATCATCAGGATTCTGGTCGGATAATTTAAGCGACATTTCGTGATAATTCTTGAATCCCAGTTCAACTGCTGCTTTGTTGCGTAATTTTACAAGGTCAAGAATATCCTGCTGCACTAAAGGACCAATATCTTTATGTGCTTTCCAAACACCTTCAAGCTGTTTTTGATTAGTCGAATTTTTGAGTAAATCTTCAATCTGATTATCATCATAAACAACTCCGCCAACTTTAGCGCGGTAATTTGAGTATTTAAGCTCAATATCGCTCTGCATTTTGGATAATTGATTTAAGATGGTAGTATCAATCTGTTTTGAAAGGAAATCATTGTAAAGAACATCAGCCGAGCGCTGCAGAAGACTGTCTTTCAAAAATCCCGATTCTTTAAAATTTCTGATTTTGACAAAAGTATCTTTGTTTGAAAGAATTTGGTTCATTGCAACATCGTAAGCATTAACTTTGTCCCAGTTTTCCTTGTTACTTTTAATTGATGCTTCAAAATAAGCAAGAGCCTGATTGGTATAGGCTGCACTTATCTGCCCCGTAATTGAATCGTAAAATACCTTGTAATCTGCTTCCATTTTCTTAACGTCCTCCGAAATAGTATCACCCTCCTGCTTATTGCACGCCGAAAAAATCATAACACATGCTAAAACTAAAATAGAAAATCTGGTAAACATAACTAACTCCTTGAAATAGTTATAAAAGAAAACTTCATCAATCAGTCCGGCAATATTTTTGAACCGGATAATTATTGAAGTTTAAAAAATATTATCTGTATTGCCTCAAAAATTCAAGACGGTCCTGCAACTGCGAAACAGGAACCAAAAGACGCTGTTTGTCCATAATTGCATCTGCCTGACTCTGGAACACAAGTTCGTAGTCCTTGCTCATAACAATAGCTTCTTCAGGGCAGACTTCTTCACAGAATCCGCAATAAATACATCTGAGCATATTGATTTCAAATTTTGTCGGGAAACGTTCTTTGTCTTTTTCAGTCTCTCCTGCCTGCACTTCAATAGCTAAAGCCGGACATACTCTTGAGCACAACCCGCAGGCAACGCAGCGTTCACCGGATTCTTCATTGACCAGAACAGGTCTTCCCCTATAAGAACCTTCCGGTTCCCATCGTTCTTCGGGGTACTGCCGAGTAAATTTAGGCTTGAACATTTCTGCCAAAGTAAGTCCTAATCCCTTTGCAATTTCGGGGATATACAATTTTTCCCAAAAACTTAATCTTTCTGACTCTGTATTTTTAGTGTTATTCATAACACACCTTTTTCCTTTTTAAAATCATAACTTTGCAATAGTTTATATAAATTAAACAGTTGCCCGTCCGACTTATTTCAAAAATATTACTCCAAGTGCAGTCACAATCACATTCAACAATGCTAATGGAAGAAGAACCTTCCATCCGAGATTCATTAACTGGTCATATCGGAATCTCGGTATTGACCATCTTACCCAAATAAAGAAGAAAAGTATAAACATTACTTTTGCAAAAAATACGCAGAAGTGAACAGCAGCCAATAGTACCGAACCATCCTGCAATCCTAATGATTCCGGAGCAACCGGTAATGCCCAGCCGCCAAGATACAGCAGCACTATCAGGACTGAAGAAGTAGTCATATTAATATATTCTGCCAGAAAAAACATTCCGAATTTCATTCCTGAATATTCCGTATTAAAACCGCCCACAAGTTCCGGTTCAGCTTCTGGAAGATCAAAAGGAGCTCTGTTTGTTTCGGCAAATGCCGCTATCAGAAAAATAATAAATCCAAGCGGTTGCAGAAATATATTCCATTTCCAGCCGCCCCATTCTAACTGATGATTGACAATATCGTTAACTGAGAGAGAACCTGTAATCAGAATAACGCCGACAAGAGCAAGCCCCATTGAAAGTTCGTATGAAATCATCTGAGCAGCAGACCTTAACCCGCCAAGCAATGAATATTTATTATTGGAAGACCAGCCTGCCAGAGTAATTCCATAGACTCCAACCGAAGTCATAGCCAAAATAAATAATAATCCGATATTTAAATTTGGTGCAATACCCATAAAATATCTTTTATCACCGATATCTATATAGCTGGAAAATGGTATTACTGCCCAAACAACCATTGCAACACTTAATGACAGTACTGGAGCAAGTGAATGGAAAAATTTATCGGCATTTTTGGGAACTAAATCTTCTTTCATTAATAGTTTCAGTACGTCTGCAAATGGCTGAAGTGTTCCGAACGGTCCAACTCGGTTGGGACCAATTCTACCCTGAGCAAAAGCCGAGACTTTTCTTTCAAGATAAACATTGACAGCAGCCATAAGCTGTACTGCACCTACTACGGCTAACGCTTTTACTAATGCTTCTACGGCAATCCAAAGTATTTCAGGCATATTATTCTGCTAATTATTTTTTGACAAAATTTAAATTATTCAGGTTTCATCACATGAGAAATATAATTGTTCAAAATCGGGTCAGGGTTGTCTGCTCTATTCAAAACAAGTCCCTGATGCAAATCAATCTTGTCATAAGACATATTTTTAAAGCCGGCAATTTTCGTAGTTATTTCATCAAATACCGCTTCTGAATTCAAATACTTCCACCCTGCTCCCATTGCATTAGCAATACCGAGAATCGCTTTCCAGCTTTGCTTTGTATTCCGTGCAGTATGTTTTGTCCAACGGTCATTATAGGCACCGAACTTATCTAAGCGGCTCATCTTCATACCCATAAATCTGATATTTTCTTTTGTAATAAGTGCAGGTGTAAGATGCTGAACACGTTTATCTTTATTTGTGTAAGTACCTTCAATCTCAGCAAATGTTGAAGCAGCAAGAACAATGTCGGCTTTGGCTGTGACAGCATTATGATTATAATACATCACAACAAGAAAATCCAGTTTGTCAAGTGAGCCGATAATATGCTCATGATTACGGAAGTCTTCTTCCATCACAACAAGTGCTTTTATTCTGCCGGATTCAATGAATTCTGAAAGTTCTGCAGCTTTTAGTCCGCTTTCAGTAAATTTTGCACCGACTTCAGAAGCTCCGTTTGAATTAGGAGTCCGGTCTGCAACGCCAAGGAAATTGTCTTCAAAGGATTTGTCTATATGCTGCAAAAAGTCAACATTTGAAGATTTTACTATCTGTCTGGCAAATTTTTGGAATAAATAATTATCTTCATTTGTAGCTTTTGCTGATGAAAGAAAAAATATCTCACTTGGTTTAAAACCGGACAATCTTTTGGCAGTTACATTAATTACTTCTTCCCATTCAGCATCGTGATGTACATCTTTAATTTTTATACTTGGTTGTGTTATTCTGTTTTTATTTACAAATTCATAATGATTTAGCCGTGCATCATCGCTGAGCCAATATTTATTTACATACATATTTGTACGGGGCTGAACTCGCAATATTTCGTTGTTTCTGACACCTAATTTGGTATTACTGCCTGTCGAATCTGCAAATGAAATTGAATCGTTAAAACTCATATCCCAAACACGTGATTTGAATCTGAAATCAGGGCTTGTAAGCGCCCCGACAGGACATATCTCTATAACATTCATTGAGTACGGGTTATCGAACTGTGTGCCTTCCGACAGCTTAATCGTAACATGGTCTCCACGCTGAACAAATGTAAGAACATCCTGATTTGCAACCTCTTTGGCATATCTGATACATCTTGAGCAGGAAATACAACGCTCGGCGTCATACATCACATTAGGACCCCATTTCTGGCGTTTATCTTTATGATTTTTTGTTTCATCAAATCTGCTCTCTCCGCTTGAATGATTGAAAGCATAATCCTGCAGCTTACATTCACCTGCTTCATCGCAAATCGGACAGTCAAGCGGGTGATTGATAAGAAGAAATTCCATTACAGCTTCCTGTGCATGAATGACTTTATCATTATTCAGGTTTACATACATTCCGTCACTAATCGGAGTACCGCAGGCAATCTGCAGCTTTGGTATATATGATACTACCGGGCTGCCTTTTGAGTCAAGTTCGGGATTGCCATCGGGTAATCTTTTCGGCATTCCGACTTCTACAAGACACATCCTGCAATTACCGGCAACCGATAGCTCAGGATGCCAGCAAAAATGCGGTACTTGTAAGCCATTTTCGTATGCGGCTTCTATTATCATTTTACCCGGCTTTGTTTCTATTTTCTTTCCATCTATGAAAATATGAGGCATCAGGTCAAGCTCCAAAACTTATAAATAACATAAAATAAATAAAAGGAATACAAATTTAGAATTATAATTCACATTCTGTACTAAAAAACATTGCAAAGTACGAAAATTTTTAATGCTAATGAAATACAGATTATTCAAAATCATTTTTTTTCTCATTTTCTAACTCTGCCTCAATCATTCTCCATATTTTTTGGCAGGGGAAACTGTTTCTGAAAATAGCCTGACCAATTATTGCCGAATCTATATTAAGACTGTTAGAACGGCTTATTTCCCAGAGCTGTTGGGGGCTGTTGATACCTCCGTATATTGTATATCTTAGGTGTTTGACTTCAAATAATTCCGGGTGGTCAGTTACAACAAAATCACTGCCCTCAAATACACTTTCAAAAGTACCCACCAACACACGCTTTGCTCCGGTTGATACTAAATCGTTTATAAGTTCGCCAGGAGTTGTTTTGGATGCAAGTTTCTCATAATAAAGCCTGTCACCCTTAACAATAACAGCAAAACATATCCGCGAAGCAGAGAATTCTTTAATAATTTCTTTACAAATATTAAGATTTAAAAGCATTTCATTGCTGATGATTAATCTGTAAAGCCCTGCTTCAATAGCAGTTTTACAGTCATCCGATGATTTGAAATCGGCATGAAGTTCCACGGGAATATCTACAGCATCAGTAATTTTTCGAATCAGATTAAAATCTATTTCTTTTCCATGAATAAGTGAATCCTTGTCCAAAATATGCAATGCTTTGAAATTCTCTCTCCTGAGAAGTTTTATAAGTTCATCAGGTCTTCGCTGAAGATTTTCATATAGCTCTTCCGTCCCCGGCTCGCCCTGTATGCACCATGAGCAGATTCCGTTTTCGAGTTCAAATGAAGGAATAATCAGCATATCAGTTCATTGTATATTTTAGTGCAATTTTAATAAGTGATTCAACTTTTAAATCTCCTGTCAAAGTATTTTGAGCAGATTTAACAGCTTTTTCTGCGACAGCCTTGTTGTATCCTAATGCGATTAAGGCGCTTACAGCTTCGTTGACTACAGCCTGATTAGGATTAATCAAACGCGAACCATCGGAACTGCCGATAAGCGAAATAGCTTTTTCTCTTAGTTCAAAGCAAAGTCTTTCAGCCGTTTTTTTTCCTATTCCGGGCAATTTTTGCAGTGCTGCAAGATTTTGATTTACGATAAACGCTACAAGTGAATCTACGCCTATTGAAGATAGTATTCCAAGTGATGTTTTGGCACCTATACCCGAAACAGAATTAAGCATATTAAATGCATCTCTTTCATTTTCACTTGAAAAACCGAATAAGTTAACCGCATCCTCTCTCATCTGAAATACTGTAAGAAGAAATACATTTTCGCCTGCAGCCGGCATTTTTTCAGATGTGTTTACTGAAATATTTACGAAATACCCCACTCCTGAACATTCAATAACCGCATTAGTACTGCTTTTACTCAATAGTTTACCGTTCAAACTTGCTATCATATTCAATTCTGTCATTTAATAATATACAAAGATAAGCAAAATCAAAAAATAACATTAAAAAAAATTGGGAAACCACGTTAAATGATTCCCCAATAGTGTTGTGTTTGTTTTCATCAAGTGGTTAAATTTTAATTAATTTTACCAGCTTGACAAATTTGTTAGCAGATATTTTTGCAAAATATATACCCGCAGATAGTTGTGATAAATCAAGTGAATAACTTTTGATTGTACCGAAATCAGAAGTTTCCAAATATACTTCACGACCGTTTACATCGGTAATATTAATTGATATATTACCAATTATACTTGAAGAAAAATCTAAAACAAAATTCCCGTCACCGGGATTATTGCTGACCGAAATTTCATAGTCGTTGTAAATATTATTCTCAACACTTGTAACTATTGAGAGTGGGTCTGATAATGCAGTGCAATTAAATTCATTATAAACAAGTACAGTATATTCACCGATTTTACCATCCTTGATATACAATACTCTTTCGGTCTCACTAAAGAGTCTTTTACCATCCAGATACCATTGATATTTACTGCCGTAACTCGAAGTCAAATTTCTGCCTTCCTGCGAAATGGTTGGTTTTTCAGGTGCAGGTTTGATGTCAAAATATTCAAGTTTAGATTCAACAACGCACCCATCAGGTGTAACACCGTTAACACCATAAAATCCCGGTTCTTTTATGATTAAAGTTCTGTTTTTTGTACCGTCAGACCAAAGATATTCATCAAATCCCAAAGTTGCGGATAATTGCAGCTCACCGTCAGGACATAAGAATTCGTCTTCTACTCTGATTACATCAATTTGGTCTAAAGGTGATTTTGGAAGTATAAATGACTCAGACCTGCCAATACATCCGTTATTGTCAGTAACAAACAATGAATAATAACCGGGTATTGTAACCTTAATTTCATTAGTTTTTGCACCGTTTGACCATGTGTAATTGGGATAATTCTGTTTAGCTCTGATTACGACAGTATCACCAGGGCAGAATTTAGTAAAATTAACTACTTCAATTTCGGGTTGGTTTGCTGTGCAATTTATTAACGGAGCTGACCATAAACCTCTTCCGTAAGTCGAAGCATATAATTTGTTTTCAGCTTTGTGGATTTCCAACTCATTTACAATTACATTCGGCATATCACTGCCGTATTTCTCCCAATATGCGGAGTTGTAATCTGAAACAAATACACCGATATCAGTTCCGATATATAATCTGTCTGGTGAATCATCCTGCACAACAATTGTATTTACAGGCACATTAGGCAGATTTCCGGATAAATTTCTTACAACAGTTGAATCAATTATTTCAAGGACTTTTTCATTTTCGTTAAATCCGGATTTTGAAACCCATACTCTTCTCGGATTTTTGGGGTCAACGGCAATGTACGTAATATAAGTACCGGATGTATGAATCATTGCCCACGATTTTCCTCCGTCATAAGTTGCAAACAGTTGATTAACAGAGGCAGTATAAATCACATTTGAATCACTTGATGCAACAGCCAGAGACTGCAATGTTGATGATGGATTTAGCTGGGAAATTTTTACCCATGAGCCTTTATTACCATAATTTTCTGATTTCCATACATTAGTATATCCTGCGTAAACAGACCTTTGATTTTGAGGATTAAGAACATAAGGAGTTACCCAGGCACCTGATTCTTTAGTAATGCTTGTGCTAAGGATACTCGAAAAATTTGCTCCGCCGTCATTTGACCTGTGCAGGGAACCGTTATATATTGAAGCATACATTCTTTGAGAATTTTCACTGTCTATGATACATTCCATACCATCGGAATTGTAAACTTTAGCCCAATTATTTGATTTGAAAAGTGAACTCCCGTTATCCTGTGCTCCGGCAATAACCACATCGGATTGACTTTGAGAAACACCAATCCTGTAATACTGTGATATATTCATACCATTCGACTTAGTAATCCATGAACCGCCCTTGTTGGATGTTGAAACAATACCGCCGTCATTACCGGCATATAATGTTTTACCGTCCGGAGCAAAAATTAAATCGTGCTGGTCTGCATGTACATAAGGCATTCCCTGCTGAGGGAACCAGTTTGTTACTTTAACAAAAGTTTCTCCCCCGTTTACTGATTTCCAAATATTTATGCCGCCTGTAAATATTTCATTTTCATTTTCGGGTGATGCTGCTATACACAAATCGTAAAAACCCTGTCCTTTTGTGTCTGAACCGGGATTTCCGGTGTACCATCCGAGAATATTTACATTAGATTCAACAGAAGATTTTATAGTCCATGTTTGACCGGAATCATCTGAAACCTGTAAGGAATTGAATCCGAAAGTACTTGTATTAGCTGCTAAGGCATATAATTTTTCAGGGTTTGCCTGTGTTGTCGCAATGGCTATACGAACTCCATTTGATACCATCAGAGTACGGTTCCAGGTTTCACCTGCATCATTTGATACATACACACCTGTACTTCCGCTGTTTGAAAATGAAGAAGCATAAATCACATCAGGATTTTGCGGTTTGAATTCCATATCCATAAAATGTACAAATTTTTCTGATACTTTCCAGGTATTACCGCCGTCAATTGATTTGAAAATACCCTTACTTGATGCTACATATACAAGTTTGGGGTTATTCGGATGAACCAGTACTCTCCCAAAAAGGACTTTTTCTGCAAGCTCGTGATTTAAAGATGTTACATTCCAGTTGGCACCGCCGTCAGTTGTTTTAATAACACCGATACTATAAAAATTTCGGTTGCTGGTCGAACCGAACATATCACCGGTTGAGGCATAAATTATATTAGGATTTGACGGTGCAATACCAATATCTGTTACTCCGAGAGACAAAAATTGGGTAAAAGGAAATGTTCCCCACGAATCCCCGGCGTCCGAACTTTTCCAAATACCGCCTGATGCAGATGCAGCCCAGAGTTCATTTTGATTTAAAGGATTAAATCTTACCGCGTTTACTCTTCCTATTCCCTGTTGTCCGGTTGCTGCCTTAGGCTCGCTGAACGGACCTAATGGTGTCCATTTAACACTGAGAAAATTAAGATTATCTTTGCTGCTGTTTTCATAAGCCTGATAGCTTTTCAGTAATTGAATGCCTTCAGGAAAATTACCGCTTGGATAAGTTCTTTGCTGCCAGAAATACTCCCAGCGTTTGAATTGTTTAAAACCTTTTATTTCGCTTTCGGGAATATCATTCCAACTTTCATAAACCTGACTGCGAATTTTAAAGAAGTTTGAATTTTCTTCTTTTGCTAAATCGTTATTTAACCTTTGACCCATTAGTTCTGTACTAAACAAACCGGGTATAATAATTAGAATTATCATTTCTAATTTTAATAAATACTTCTTATACATCAATCTCGCCAACTTTTATTAAACTTACACAACACTATTGATATAGACACTTAAATTATATATTTAGTTACAAAATAATCATATTTATATCAAAATATATTGCTGTCCAAAATAAATCAAGTAAAGATTTAAGATACAAATTTAATTTACGATTGGTATTCAAAAAGCGAATTAAGAAAATTCAAGCACTTTTTTCTTTTATGGAAAAAGATTTCAGCAGATTTGATTGTGTTTATTAAGAATTATTTCTTCATTACTAACCATTTTTCTTTGTTTGTCTGAGATTGTGTAACCTTTACTAATGATTTGTTTTGCATTATTATGGTTTTGATTAACATTATTGGTGTTTTGTTCTGTGTTATTATAGTTTTGATTATCCTTATTAACGTTTTGTTCTGTGTTATTATAGTTTTGATTATCCTTATTGATGTTTTGATAATAGTCAAAAGGTCAATAATGTACTGCAAAAGGTCAATAATGTACTGCAAAAGGTCAATAATGTACTGCAAAAGGTCAATAATGTACTGCAAAAGGTCAATAATGCTATGCAAAAGGTCAATAATGCTATGCAAAAGGTCAATAATGCTGTGCAAAGACTCAATAATGCTGTGCAAAGACTCAATAATGCTGTGCAAAGACTCAATAATGCTGTGCAAAGACTCAATAATGTACTGCAAAGAGTTAATAATGTACTGCAAAGAGTTAATAATGTACTGCAAAGACTCAATAATGTACTGCAAAAAGTCAATAATGTACTACAAAGACTCAATAATGTAAAATGGAAACTCAATAATACAATATTATTTGAAAATTTAATTTAAATTTTTAATTCTCTAAAGGAATTGTTCATTAACTTGATATTTACTCTCATAAAATAAATATAATTTTTAAATAAATTGATTAAGCAAAAAAATTTAGGGTGTCATTCTAACTCAGGTATTATCAAAATAATAATATAATTCATATACATCCGATTCTATTTTTTTGATTTAGTCCGACATCAATAAATACATTCACAATTGGAGAAATAAATGCAGCAATCTTATAAGAGACTTCTTGATGGAAATGTCGAATGGGTAAAAAGAACTTTGGAGCGGGAACCGGATTTTTTTGAAAATATATCCAAAGGACAAAATCCAGAATTTCTCTGGGTTGGATGTTCAGACAGCCGCGTGCCGGCAAATGAAATAACCGGTACTCAATCGGGTGAAATTTTTGTACACCGCAATATTGCTAATATGGTTGTGCATACTGACCTGAATTTTTTGAGTGTTTTACAGTTTGCCGTCGAGGTCTTACGAGTAAAACACATAATTGTCTGCGGTCATTATGACTGCGGAGGTATAAATGCCTCATTATCTAATCATGACCATGGTCTTGTCAATAACTGGCTGAGAAATATAAAGGAAGTTTATGCCAAAAATTCAAAAGAGTTGGATGCGATTGAGGATATGCAGCAACGCAGCAACCGGTTAGTCGAACTTAATGTAATAGAACAGGTTCGTAATCTTGCGAAAACATCAATTGTACAAAATGCCTGGCAAAAACATGTATTACAAATACACGGATGGGTTTACGGTTTGGATAACGGATTGATTAAAGATTTAAATGTAATGATGCACGAATTTGAAGATTTAGACCCGATTTTCCGTTATAATGTAGGATAAAAATTATTTGCATAATTGATTATCAAAAAGGCTCTGATTTATTTCGATTCGGTNAATTAGTTCTTTATTCTGCACAATGTGGAAAACATTTTTATATTTCCATGCTGAATATCCTGCAATTTTTCATATTTTTATAATTAGAATTATTGACAAAGAATTATAATATAAGAAGAAGATATGTCCGAATTTGTACACCTCCATAATCACACACATTATTCATTACTTGATGCTGCTGCAACACCTGAAGATCTGGTTAAGGCTGCGGCAGATAACGGGCATCCGGCAGTCGGACTGACTGACCATGGAGTGATGTTCGGTACTGTTGAATTTTACAAATGTGCAGAAAATTATAATATCAAACCAATAATCGGTATGGAAGCCTATATTGCCAACGGCTCCAGATTTGATAAAAATGCCGATAGAAAATCACCCGAGGGTAAAAAGCGGAATTATTTTCATATTTTATTATTGGCAAAAGATAATACAGGCTATAAAAACCTGATGAAATTGACTTCTCTTGCCCATACGGAAGGGTTTTACTACCGTCCAAGAATTGATAAAGAATTACTTGAAAAATATCACGAAGGTATAATATGCTCAACCGCTTGTATGGGCAGTATGGTAAATGCTCATCTTGTTGACGGTGATTTTGAAAGGGCGCTGGCGGAAGCTAAATACTACAAAGACATGTTCGGAGAGGATTTTTATATTGAACTGCAGAACCATAATCTCGAAAATGATCCGATAATACTGTCGCAGGCACCGAAAATTGCCGAACAGCTCGGACTTAAAATGATTTGTACAAATGATATTCATTATTTAAAACGTGAACATGCGAATGCCCACAATATACTTTTAAATATCAGGGATGCATCAGGTAGTGATAAAATTGACCTTTTGAAGCTGAGATACGGTACACCGGAGTATTATTTCAAATCAACAGCTCAGATGGAAGAGCTTTTCGGCAAATATCCCGGTGCTTTAGCTAATACAATCGAAATAGCTGATAAATGTGATATGAAGCTGGATAGAACTACAATCATGCCTAATTTTCCTATACCAAAGGAATCAAAATCAGCTACACTTGATGAATATTTAAGAGAACTTACCTACAAGGGTCTGGAAGAAAGATTTGAAGAGATTGATGACGAAATCAGAGATAGAATAGAATATGAACTTGGCGTTATAATTTCAATGGGTTTTCCGGGTTACTTTTTAATCGTCTGGGACTTTATTGATGCTGCACGAAATCTCGGAGTAAGTGTCGGACCCGGCAGAGGCTCTGCTGTAGGAAGTCTTGTTGCCTACTGTCTTGGAATTACGAATGTAAATCCGCTGCCATACGATTTGCTTTTCGAGAGATTTCTAAATCCAGAACGCTATACAATGCCCGATATTGATATTGATTTTAATGACGAGAAACGTGAAATTGTCATTAATTATGTAAAGCAAAAATATGGCGAGGAGGCTGTTGCACAGATTGTAACTTTCGGTAAGTTGTCAAGCAAAGCTGTAATTAAGGATGTCGGCAGGGTACTTGGTATTGAACTGAATATTGTAAATGATATAACAAAAAAAATACCTGTTTTCAGGGGAAAGGTTTTTGAATTAACTAAAGCATTGGATGTTCCTGACTTAAAATGGCTGAAAGAATCCAAAGATGAGAAAATGAAGGAACTCCTTAATTACTCTTTGCTGCTTGAAGGAAAATTCAGACACACAGGAATACATGCTGCCGGTGTAGTAATAACATCCGGAGATATAACCGATTATGTACCGGTTTATCAGTCGCCGGCAAGAGGTAAAGATTCTGTACCTGAAATTGCAACACAATACAGTATGAATGACCTTGAACATATAGGTTTATTGAAAATGGACTTTTTGGGTCTGAGAACACTTTCTATTATTGATAATACTCTTGAAATGATTCAGCGTAATTATGGATTATTGATTGATTTAGATAAAATTGATTTTGATGATAAGAAAACTTATGATTTGATTTCTAACGGTGAAACACAGGGTATCTTTCAATTCGAGTCAGGAGGAATGCAGGAATATTTAAAAAGATTAAAGCCTCATAATCTTGAAGAATTGACAGCTATGAACGCGCTTTACCGTCCAGGACCAATGGAAAATATACCGGAGTTCATTGATAGAAAGCATGGCAAAAAGAAAATCGAGTATCTGCACCCTCTGATGGAAACGGTTTTGAATAAGACCTACGGAGTTATAGTTTATCAGGAACAGGTTATGAAGCTTGTTCAGGTCATAGCTGATTTTACACTTGGTCAGGCTGATATACTCAGGCGGGCAATGGGTAAGAAGAAACAGTCGGAAATGGATAAAATGAAGCCGGCATTCATAGAAGGTGCTGCCAATAAAGGTATCAGTCAAAAACTTGCACTTGAAATTTTTGATTTGATTTACAAATTCGCAGATTACGGTTTCAACAAAAGCCACTCTTTGGCATATTCATATCTTGCCTTTCAGACTGCATGGCTGAAGACTCACTATCCTGCAGAGTTTTTGGCAGCTAACATGACCGCCGAATTGTCATCTCAATCAGATTTGGTTAAGTTGATTTATGAAGCAAAAAGATACGATATTCAGGTTTATCCGCCGGATGTGAATCGTTCAATGGCAAAATTTACTGCACAGGATAATACCATATTCTTCGGACTTGCGGCTACAAAAAATGTTGGAGTATCGGCTGTTGACACAATAGTCGAAACCAGGAAAGAAAAACCATTTAAGTCATTCTTCGATTTTGTTTCAAGAGTTGACAGCAGACAAATTAATCGAAGAACTCTCGAATCACTTATACTTTCGGGAGCATTTGATACTATTGAGAAAGGCAGACGCAGGGCTTTATTTGAAACTATTGATGTAGCTTTGGATTTCGGCAAAAAATTTCAGGAAGGCGGAAATAAATCAATGGACAGTTTATTCGGAGGTGAAGGGCGCGATACTGAAATGTCACAGCCAATCGTTCCAAATGTTGAGGAGTGGTCTGAAAATGAAAGACTTACAAAAGAAAAAGAAGTCCTTAACTTTTATGTAAGCGGACATCCATTAAATGAGTTCGAGCCTTATGTAAGGTCTTTTACCAATATTGACCTTTCAGGCACAGTTGAGGAATCACCAAAAGAAGTCAGAATTTGCGGTATGCTGTCAGAACTTCGAACACGCCGCGACAAAAAAGATAATGAGATAGCATTTTGTATGATTGAAGATTTCAACGGCAAAGCTGAGCTGATTTTCTGGTCTGATGCTTATGGAAAGTTTAAACAAAAAATCAGCAATGACAATATTGTATTTATTTCAGGAAAACTTAGCGAAAAAGATGACACTATAAAAATCGTTGTAAATGATGTCCAGTCAATAGAACATGCTCTTTCAAATTATGCAAAAGGTTATAAAATCTGGGTAAATCTCAACACAAGGGACCTTTCAAAACTTGAGACAGTAAAGAAAGAATTGTTGAATGGTTTAAATAAGGGGGTTAAATTCCGTTGCATAGTAACCAGCGAAGACAAATCAATCCGCAAAACATATTTATCGTTGGATACTGCTCTTGGATTGAATCAGCAGACAGCAAAAAAACTTTCTGAGATTTTCGGTACAAACAGAGTGCAGTTTGAAACATAAATTTGAATTAGTCTTGACTTGGGATTGATATAAATCAGATTTTGAATTTATATCAGTATGCACTTTTCGAAATTGAATTCACAGTCATTTCTGAAAATAGGTAATTCCAAGCCACGTGCCGAAACTTCTAATAAAAGACGCTTCAATAAACCGTTTTCGGTTTTTTGGTATGTAACATTTTTAATTTTATTCTTAACAAAATGTTTGAACTGAATTTTGTAAGGGTCTTGTGTATATAAAGATAACTTTGTCAATCCATTGTCGTCATTTGTTAACATTTGATTTGCAACCCAACTGTTAATTATAGGATATGGACTATCCCTCAATAGATGAAACTTCTCAAATCGCTTCTGAAATAAATTCGGCAGACTGTCATTGAACATTTTTGTACGGGCAACAAGTCTTGATTTCACAATTTCGGTCAATTGAACCTGATTCTGCTGCAAAAACTCAAAAAGCTGTTTTTCATCATTATACCCAAGATAAACCGCAAGTTTTGTATTTTCATTTGAAAAGTAAATTCTTGCAGCGTCACTAACAAGTTTAGCTCCCGGAGAAATACGGGATAAGCAGCAGCTTAATTCCTTATCACGATATATCCTGTGATATGTAATTCGTTTGTCAGCTTCCGGAAATATCTGTGCAAGAGCATTCTGACTTTTCTCTGAACCATTTGTAAGAAATGAACTTACTTTTATGGTTCTGCTTTTTAAATTATTAAGAAGCTCCACCCAAATATCATTAGATTCGCCGCATGACACTTTGTAAGCAATAACAAAACCTGTCATTGAGTCAATTGCAAAAGCAACGAACATTTCATTGGATTCCGAGCTTTTCCATGAGCAGTGAAATTTTTTGCCGGATAAATATATCTGTTTAGGATTATGAAACGGTATGATAGAATCAATATAATCATGCCAGTCAGGGCATTCTGTTAAATATGAACGAATCTGATGATTAATTCTTACCGGAGATGTTGGATAATATTTTACAAGCTCTCTTGTTGTTTTGCCGTCCAGATATTGCTGTGACAATTTTGCAAGGTCAATACCGACAACCTTTTCTTTTGATGAAGTCCATGTTTTTGAGCATTGCAGACACCTGTAACGCTGAACCCCTTTAGTTGTTAAGCCGTGTTTAACAAAATTTGTACTGTTACAGTTTATACATGAGACTGATTTTAACATTTTATTAAAATTCATTTAATATCAAAACAACATTTCAGATACAAATAAAACAAAAAAATATCTATTAACAAAATTATATATCAACATCTGTCAATATTTTTTTTCATTTTTGAAATTTGTTTTTTTCATGCAACAAAGTTAGTTAAGCCTTAACTTTTATTAATTTTAAAAATTGGAATTGCAAAAATTTGGAATCATTAAATTTGTTGCACCTGAATTGTAAAGTTAAATTTAAACTTCAATATTATACCAAAACAGCCGAAAATATAATTCGGCTGTTTGAAATATCAATAATTATTCAATTGATTTATTTAATTTTTACAATTGTAAAGGAAACTTTATCAATAGGACGGTTAGAGTCTTCCTGAGGCATGTTTGCAACTAAATCAACTACTTCCAATCCGGTTACTACTTTACCGTAAGCAGTATATTGTCCGTCTAAATGTGATGCATTACCATGTACAATAAAGAATTGAGAAGTAGCACTGTTTGGGTCGTTTGTTCTGGCTGCAGAAAGAATACCGCGAACGTGTTTGGTGTCATTAAATTCAGCAGGAATTTTGGTTTGACCGGCAGCACCCTGTCCCCACAATTGTTTTGGTTTGTCTTTTGAATTAGGGTCGCCGCCCTGAATCATAAAGCCTGGAATAACTCTGTGAAAAGCGCATCCGTCATAAAATTTTGCAGCAACCAGACTGTCAAAGTTTCTTACGTGTTTCGGTGCTTTATCAGGAAAAAGTTCAAGAACTATTTTGCCCAATACTTTACCTTTTTGCGATACTGTCATTTCGTAACGCGGGTTTTTACCGTCTGCTGCGGTTGTATCTTCAATATTCATAATCAATAATGCCGAAAAAATTAGAAAAATCTTTAATAAATTCATTTAAAAAAACCATTAAATTTGTTAAACAATCCGACCTGAAAACGATTTTATCAGAAATATGTTTCACAAATATTTAAATCATAGACTGTAAATTAAATTTTCAACAACTAAGCCGGCTTTACAGCTTCTATTGTTGCTGACACTACAAAATCAGTCAACGGAGTCCCGGGTGCCCATTTGCTCATAAATTTTTTGCTTTCATTTTTAGGCTTAATTTGAATGTCCATAAATCCGCAATCATTCATAATCTTTTCCAGGACTTCAATTTCCGAGGCACCTGATATACATCCGGTATAAAGAGCCAGGTCATTACGAACATCATCAGGAATCGGGGCAAATGCAACTACATCTGAAATAGCAAGTCTCCCAAGCGGTTTCAATACTCTGAATGTCTCCTCAAAAACCCGAGGTTTGTCGGGAGAAAGATTAATTACACAGTTGGAAATTATTACATCAACCGAATTATCTGCAACCGGTAAATTCTCAATCTCACCAAGACGAAACTCTACATTCTCAAATCCACCGTTAATAGCATTTAATCTTGATTTTGTAATCATTTCGGGTGTCATATCAACTCCGATTACTTTTCCGGTTTCACCAACCTGCGGTGCGGCAAGGAAACAGTCAAAACCACCTCCGCTGCCAAGGTCTAATACAGTCTCCCCTATTTTCAGAGAAGCAATTGCCTGAGGATTTCCGCAGCCGAGCCCCATGTTTGCACCGTCAGGGACATTTGCAAGGTCACCTGCAGAGTAGCCAAGTTCAAGTGAGATTGAACTTCCGTCCGGAGCAATATCAGTTCCGCAGCATGACGGAGCGCAGCAGCTGTCTAAAGTATTTAATAAAGCAATTTTACCATAGCTTTCTCTAACAGTACTTTTAATTTTATCTTTTTCGATAACATCCATAAATCACCTTTTATCAAATTTGTTTTAAATTAATTATTACTTCTTCCATTTTCATGCCTCTTGAGCCTTTTACCAAAACGCAGTCTCCCGGAAGCAGATTATTTTTCAAATATTCAGCAATTATTTCATTTGAACTGAAAGTCATTAGTTTATCTGAATTAAACCTTTTTGATGCAGCAATCATTTCATCGCCGGTAACCAAAACTTTATCAGATACGCTTAAACCAATTTCAATGATATTATAATGTTCCTGGGGTGCAGCAATGCCAAGCTCTCTCATATCACCCAGTACAGCATATTTACGACCTTTTATTTTTATCATTTCCAGATTTTTTAATGCTGCGGACATCGAATCAGGATTAGCATTATAAGTATCATTTATAATTCTTATTCCATTAATTTCGCTTAAAGCCATACGCCCATAGCCGGAACTTCCTTCGAGAGGTTCAAAATTTTCGAGTGATTTAATGATTTTATCACCTCCCACTCCGAAATAATCTCCTACAGCAATAGCAGCAATTGCATTAAGCGCTGAAGCATAACCTACGGTCTGCATATTAACTGTATAATTCCCCTCAATTTTCATAACAGTAACAACCGGATTAAGTTCATCATTCAGAGTATATTCACATCTGAATTGTGCATGTTCGTTAGTTCCGTAAGTCATGAATCTGCCAAGAACATGTCCGTATAATTTCAATCTGACGTCATCATAATTTACAAACGCAAAGCCGTCAGAACGCACTTTTGCGAACAGATAGGTTTCTTCAAGTTCTACTCCATCCAAATCAATCAGGAATTCAAGATGCTCCTTTCCAATATTTGTTATCAATGCATGTGTTGGCTCCACGATATTGGAAAGGTCGTAAATTTCTCCCGGTGTATTTGTTCCGATTTCGAGTATTGCAATATCGTATTCATCCAACATCTGAAGCAGCATCAATGGAACACCAATTTTATTATTATAATTTCCATAAGTTTTCAATACTTTGAATTCTTCAGACAAAACAGCAGCAATCATCTCTTTTGTAGTTGTCTTTCCATTTGCGCCGCCAACACATATAACCGGATATTCAAATCTTCTTCTGTGATGGTTCGCAAGTCTGCCTAATGCTTCGATGTTATCATTGGTGACAATGAAAGACTTATTAGGAAATTTACCGGTAATTTCTTCAAGATAATCTTTTTCAATTATGCAGGCAGAAGCTCCACTGTTAAAAGCCTGCTCAATCAGGTCATGACCGTCAATATTTTCTCCTTTCAATGCTGCAAATATATTACCAGGCTCAAGTATTCGTGTATCAATAACAACACCTGAAGCATTAAAGCCTTCATTTATATTATGCAGATTATTTTCACCAAAAATTACAGCTAATTCTAATTCACTAAAAGGAGCCTTATTTTTTAACATCTTTACTCAACTTTAAATTGAAAAAAACATTATGACGAGTTTCGATATTAATAATTTCTAATTCTTTCGTATATTTGCAGCTTGAAAATTCAATTGTTAGGTAATCAATTTTGAAAAAAACAATTTACTTTATATTTGCTCTCGGAATGATAATCTGGCTTGGAGGGTCGGTAGTCAGAAATGCTGTAATTTTCGACATTTTTATGCCGGGGAATATTTTAACTTTCAAATCCGGATATTCAAAGGAGATGATTGACTATAATATTTATCTCTTTACTTCAGGTGCAACTTATACCAATTTTGCTTACGGCTTATCATTTCTTGCAATGGTTATTATTGCCGTTTCAGAAAGAAAGCTGATTCGCACACAGGGCTGGCTTTTTATGTCAATAGTCTTGTTTTTGATTGTATCACCGGTTGTTTTTTATAACATTTATTTAGATTTCGGACTAAGCAGGGCAATCTTCTATAATGATGTAAGTTTTCTTGGTGATATGGATATTCAGCAATCAATTTTTATGCGTTATAAAAGCACTTTGAATACTGTATTTTCCGGAATTGCATATCTGGCAAATGCAAACATAATTGCTTATGCTGTATGGAAACCACTCACAAAGCAAAATTCAATCACCGGCAATATTAATGAAACAAATTGAAATTTATAATGAGTTAAAAGAACTTGCCAAAAATCTCGGTATAACAATCAGAAGAGTAAATGGCAGTATTTCCGGCGGTTTGTGTACTGTGAAAGATAAAATGTACATACTTGTTAACAAAACTGACCCTCCCGAAGTTGTTATAAATGTAATTGCTAATGGTATTGCTTCTCTCGGCATAGAAAATTTATATATAAAACCTGTCATAAGAGAGATAATTGAAAAAGAAGTATTATCGCGGAACAGACTAATTCAAAGTGAAAATATAAAATGATTTGGCAGCACATTCTTCTTCTGCTCGGCTTGGGACTCATATCCGGCTTCATCAATGTTGTTGCAGGCGGAGGCTCTGTACTTACCATTCCCGGATTAATTTTTACAGGACTTGAAGCAACTATTGCAAACGGAACGAATAGAATTGCAATTTTTATCCAGAGCATAACTGCAGTCGGTGCGCTTTGGAAAGAAATCAAGGACAATTTAAAATTATATATTAATCTTGCTCTATTGACATTACCCGGTTCAATTGCCGGTGCATTTCTCGCAACAGGAATTTCAAATGATTTGCTTGAAATTTTTATCGGAATAGTAATGATTCTGATTATAATTTCAATTGTTTATCCCGTCAAAAAAGTTAAAAATCCCGAACCTATAGAAAAGCTTAATGCAAAAGTAATAATTAGCCTCGTTCTTGCAGGTGTTTACGGCGGTTTTCTTCAAATCGGGGTTGGATTTGTTTTAATGGCAATTTTTCATCGCCTAATGAAATACGACCTTGTACGTGTTAACATCATGAAAGTATTTGTTGTATCATTTTTTACACTGCCGGCACTCATGGTTTTTATTATGAATGACAAAGTTATGTTTCTTCCGGGTATTGTACTTGCTGTCGGAAATGCAATTGGTGCATGGCTGTCAGCAAAGATTTCGCTTAGACGCGGTGAAAAATTCATCAGATTCTTTTTGATAGTAGCTGTAATTATGATGTCACTTGAATTATTCGGGATAATCTAAAATGGAATTAAAAAAATATTTTAGACATATATCAAAAAAATCATTGCTCGGAGCATTTTTATTTGCAATGGCTTTATGGATGTACGCCAGCTTAAGCAGTGAATATACAACTCTTATTAAATTACCCGTTGAAATCAAACTGCCCGAAAACAGGTCTTTCGAACAGCAGCCGACAGCATTTGTGTTTGTAGAAGCTAAAGGAACGGGATGGAATTTATTCAATCTGATATTCTTTAACAATTCAAAAAAGATTTATGTTGACCTTTCACAAACGGTTATTAATGACAGTATTTACAGTATCGGAAGGTCAAATCTGCTGAAAGGTGTTCAGTCGTTTGAAAGAGTTGAATTATCAGATGTGCTTTCAGATTACATTACTATTAAAACCGGAAGTGTTACAACATACTCAGTTCCGGTTGTACCCGATTTAACAATAATTCCTGCAGATGGTTTTTCCCTTGTCGGTAAGCCTCAGTTAGAACCTGATGTTATCGAAATAAGAGGAAATGATAAAATTGTCAGTCAAATAAAATCATGGTCAACAAAACCTGCCTTGTATGAAGATATAAACCATATTTTCAGTGACAATCTGGAATTATCGGATTCATTAAAAGGCATAGTCAGATTAAACAGAAAAAATGTTAAATTCAATGCCGTCATTCAGCAAACTGCAGAAGTCACCTTTGATGAAATCAGGATTAGTATCCGCGGAGGTACTATTCCCAAAAATCATGTTTTATTTCCTGAATTTATTACTATTACCTTCCGCGGCGGAATTTCGGAAATCGTAGAACTGACACCCGACAGAGTTAGTGTTACCCTTCAATACTCAGATATTGCAAATGACAAAACAGGAATTCTTATACCTAAGATAGAATTTCCCGGAAATTTGGAGGTCATTAATATATCTCCGCAGCAAATCTATAATTATAAAATTACCAGAACTCCCGTTATTTCAAAATCCGGTTTGTAAATAAATTTTCTAATGAAATTGTTTCTTTATTAAGATGGACTCTATCAGAATTTAACCTTCCGAAGGTTCCGCAACCTTCGGAAGGTTTTTTGGTTTTATTGATTTAATCCGTGAAATCAGTAATTCTGACAAAATAAATCCGTATAATCTGTGATTCTGATAAAGTTAACACGGAGATTGATTTGGTCAAATTGATTGTTCAAAGAAACTTCATAAGAATCAATAAAATCCTAAATCATCCAATTTTTTAATTTTATCAGGATCCAACTTTTCTTTTATACTTCTTATGTAGTATATCCAATTGAACAATTTTATATTTTTTGTGTTTGAATAGGGTACCCTTAAATGTCCAAATTCTTTTTTAAATTCAACAAGCTCATTATAATGTCTCATCCAGTTATCATCCAATGGATTCCAATTAAATCCTAAATCATCTAATTTTTTAAATTTATCCGGTGGTAATTTGTCTTTAATATCTCTTTGGTGTTTTGTCCAGTTTAACAATTTCTTATAACTAGCTTTACGATGAGGTATTCTTGTATGTCCAAATTCATTTCTAAATTTTACCAAAGCTTTATAATGTTGCTGCCAGGAATATTCAAGCGGGTCCCAAATGAAACCTAAATTATCAAGAATTTGTATTTGTTCAGTTGATAAGCTGTTTTCGTTATTCTTCCTTAAATCCCGAATTCTATGAACCCAATGTGCCAGTGAAGCATCCATTGTTCCAATTACTCTGCAATGTCCATTCTTTTTTTTAAATTCAATTAATCTTGATAATTGCTGTTCCCAATTTTCATCATAAGTTTTCCAGACAAATCCTATTCTATTTAATTTGTTTATTCTTGATTCCGACAATATATTTTTCTTATTTCTTTGTTTAAAAACCCATATAGCCAACTTTTTATTCTTATTGTATTTTAAGGGAACCATGCAATTGCCATGTTCATTTTTATATTTTATCAGTTCTTTAAATCTTTTTTCCCAATTCGATTGGTGAACATCAAAAACAAAATCAAAATCCAGTTCCATTAGCTTATTTGCCCTGTATTCCGTCAATTGATTTTCGTGAAAGTCTCTTCTTTGCCCCTTTGTCCAACTATTTATTTTGCGAATTTCTTTTATATCATCATTTGATAAATAATCCTTTAAACTAATATTACTTGTACCGTACTTATTCTTAAAATTCAATAGTTTTTGGTAATTATCTTCCCATATTTCATCCCATGATCTCCATTCAAATCCTATTTTATTTAACTTATCTATTTGATATTTTGAAAGTTTATCCTTATTAGTCCTTTGGTACAAAGCCCAGCTCTTATACGCATTAAAATTTTTATGTTCCTTCTTTATTTTACAGGTTCCAAATTCCTTGAAATTTTCTAAAAGCATTTTGTAACCTTTTTCCCATAGCTCCCCAAAGGGGTCAAAACTAAAACCTAAGTCAGACAGCAAAATATATCTATGAGAATGTAAAGAATTATCTTTATAATTATTTCGCTGCCTGTTGCACCAGGTTCTTAAATACTTGAAATGTTGATAAGGTGGTTCGTATAATCGACGGATTTTTAAAGTTCCAAACAATTCCTTATGTTTCTTTAATTGTTCAAACTTTTCGCACCACATTTTTTCCCATTGTTCAGCCTTTGTCTCTCTAATTTTTTTTATTCTTTTCATACTGATAATATCCACATTAATTTTTTAAGATAAACAAAAAAACTAATCTCGAAATTAACCTTCCGAAGTCTCCGCAACCTTCAGAAGGTTTTTTTGTTCTATTGTTTTAATCCGTGTAATCCTTTAATCCGTGTAATCTGTGATTCTGACAAAAGAGTGTTCTTATCTCCCCTCCTTTTCTTTCAAGGAGGGAATTAAGGGATGGTTGTATTAAATTAAAATTATTCAATTTTAATTGAATTTGTAACCGGCAGAAATTCCGATTACTTTATGATTGATTGTCGAATTAAATTCAGTATTATTTAACAGATTTGCCAAACCAAGATTATAGTTAATACCAAAAGTAAAATTACTGAATTCGATACCGGCACCAAATATCAATCCATAATCCAATGGTTTAAGTTCATCTTCATCTGAACCGAAATTAACATCCTCATCTTTTTTTTGCGTTTGACCGTTTACTGTTAATTCTGTTGTTGCTGTACCGGATAATCCTAATGCGAGATAAGGTCCTGCCAAAAAACAGAATTTTGCCGAACCGACAGGCAAATATAATTTTGCTGTAATTGGAATATCCAAATAATACATGCTTACATTTTGTTTAATTGTTGCAGTGACACCGCCCTGCGTTTCACTTATGTCCACTTTATAACCTTTATTGGACAATAATATTCCTGATTCAAATGCAAACATTTTCGAAATTGGGAATTCGGCTGTTGCACCGATATGAAAACCCGGTTTCATATTACTTTGAACTTCTTCTTGGTCACGTTTATTATACATATCTGATAAGTTTAGTCCGGCTTTGATACCAAAAATCTGCGAATGAATATCTTCATTTAAAGCAAATATAAAAATGATAACTACAAAAAAATACTTCATTATAAAACTCCTTTTATTTAAAAAATAATTATACTAAAATTTCAAAAGAACAAATTTGCTGATGTTTTGATATGCCACACTTCCAAAGTGTCGGACATCTCTTTTTTCTTATTCCCCCTCTATTAAGAGGGGGTTAGGGGGTGTGTGGTTCGGGATTTCACAAAACTTTTTAATTTCACCTCAACCAAACCTGCATTTCCAATTACTTCATCATCCGTAAATCTAATAACTGATAATCCAAGACTTTCAAAATACATTTCTTTGAATTCATCTTTTTTCCTGATGGTTTCATCATTGTGAGAAATACCGTCAATTTCTATCACTAACTGCAATTCATGACAATAAAAATCCGCTATAAAATTTCCGATTGGTTTTTGACGGTGGAAATCATAGCCTTCAAGTTGTTTTCCTTTAAGCATAACCCACATACATTTTTCGGCATAAGTTGAATGATTCCGTAATTGTCGGGCTCTTTCCTTTAGTTTTTGATTATAATAAATTTTCATTCTTTCTAACCTTAAATTTATTTGAAAAATGCTATGGTGCCGGATATTTATACTTACTTTTCACCTTTCTTTTCTACACACCCCCCGACCCCCTCTTGTTAGAGGGGGAGGAAAACCGGAATCTGTTGTTCTTTCTTATTCCCCTCCTTTTCTTTCAAGGAGGGGATTAAGGGGTGGTTCTCTACGGCACAAGCGGCATGTCCACAAAGATTGCATCACTATCCACCGATAGCTTTTCACTATTACCACAAATTACTTTAAAGTAATGACGATAGCCCGTTGGAACTGAACCGGAGAACCCTGCAACTGAATATTCACCAATCATCGTGTATTCTAATGCCGGAGAACCGATTGCAACCTGGGAATGATACAGCCTGTAAAAAGTCGCTCCCGAAATTTCTTCCCAAAGTATTGATATTGCTCCGGTTACGGCATTTATTACGGAAATGGAAATATAACCGGGCTGAGGTAAAACGGCAATGTAGTTATATAACATTACATTTGAATATTCAGAATAACCCCCGGAATTCCTGCATCTGACACGGTAACTTCTTAAACCTTCAGAAGTTGGAGTATAATTAATATAATTGTCGGGTCCTGAATAAATAACTTCAAAATCCGAACCCCCAACTTCAGTCGTTGCCTCTAAGACGTAAGAAGTGGCATTGATTTCCTCACTCCATGTAAAGAGCATCGTCGAAACATCCACCGAAAGATTTGTAGGTGCCGATATTGAGCCAACCTGTGTATCATAAATTAAATAATCATTATACAAGGCTTCATTAACCTCATACCAGATATTCTTTCCTACATCGCTGTATTTCATTAATAACTTGAATAATTCATTTGCTTTTTTTACCCTTAAATTTGAAGCAGTATCCCTTACTGCGATTGCTATTGATTGAGTTTTTACCATCAGCTTCAATTCAGCGATTTTTGCATCAAGTTCATCAATCATAATTTGTGTCAAACCGGTTGTAGATAGCTCAGTAAGCAGTTCCACTGCGGCTGCCGATACAAGATCCGCAAACATATACAAATCATTATCATTAAATCTGCTCAATTCTCCGGAATGAAATCTTTTATAATTTCCGCTATTAAGTTCAAAAACAAGTCTTGCTCTTGTTGCAAATGCACGAAGCATAATTCTTATCTCACTTGCCAAAGTATTTTTTGCCTGAGTAGCATTAATTACTTCTGCTTCCATTGCAATATCCTGAGGCAAATCCATAAATTCACTGATTTTTGTCTCAAAGGCAGTGGTCGTAGCAGGTAGGATACCAAAATTCACAAATTCCGCTGTATCCCTGACCTGAAAGTCGTGAATACGATTACAAAGCCCGATTAAATCGGCATAAGACATCGGAAAATTCCTTTTTGAAACGTCCGGCATATAAGTACTCCTTATAGAATGTTTATAAATATTTGTTATTATTGATTTAAAATAATAACACAAATAATTTCATGAGTAAATTATCAAATTCTATTTGGATTCTTCTTTATAAATAATTAAACTTTTGAAGATTAACATACTTTTGAAATGTAAATTTTATCACCTGATTTTGTTCCGCATGGTCTTTGAACAACTTTGCATGGTCTTTGAACAACTTTGCAAGCTCTTTGAACAACTTTGCAAGCTCTTTGAACAACTTTGCAAGCTCTTTGAATAACTTTGCAAGCTCTTTGAACAACTTTGCAAGCTCTTTGAACAACTTTGCAAGCTCTTTGAACAATTTTGCAAGCTCTTTGAACAACTTTGCAAGCTCTTTGAACAACTTTGCATGGTCTTTGTACAACTTTGCAAGCTCTTTGAACAACTTTGCAAGCTCTTTGAACAACTTTGCAAGCTCTTTGAAGTAATTCAAAACCTTTGCAAAGTACTTCAGTACTCATTCTAAGTAATTCAATGAGTATAAATACTATTTCTTAGTATAATTGAAAATCAAATTTGATAATTCGTATGTCAAAGAACATAAGTAAAATGTTATCTCAAGACAAAATAACTATTTATAAGTCTAAATTAATAGTCCCATGACTATATCATAATAAAAAGAAGCAAGATAAAAATTAGATGCAGGTCATTTTTTCTTCAAAACATTTGTACTTTTTCCCAAAGTACCGAAATATTAACAGTAAGATATACTGTATGAATCATAAAAAATTAATATTTAAATAATTCTAGTTTAAAAGTAAAAAAAATAAATTTAATAAACAAGAATTATTTTCAAAAAAAAAAGATTTTTCTCAGTTATTTATTATTTCTTAAAAAATAATATAAGAAAACCTGACTCTGAAAGGGTCAAATGTTTATAGAAAAATGAGTATCAATACCATTCGACCTCGTAGAGGTCGCATCGGAACCGCCGCAAAACCATTTCTATAAACATTTAATCTCTTCGGGATTATTTAAAAATGATTATTTTTCCACAATACCAATATTTTTTTATGTTTTGAAAAAAGAAGATAGGAAAAATGGAGAAAATAGTTAAGTTTGTAATGAGAGAAAAGATACAAAATAAAAATGAATGAATCGAATGTATTAAATTTTTAGCTAAATTTGTAAAGTCAATTATTGAGAGGATGTAGATAGATGATGGAGATATGAATAATATAGAACATCATAAAATAAAAAATAGGCACAATTGGAAATTTGTTATGTAATATAGCCTAAGTTGATAGTTCTGCGAAATTTAAGATAATATTTTTACTAATTGCGTATATACAATTGTTGGCGGTCATTAATAAAAGCCACAACGCAATCAAATATCAAATAACAGGTAGTAATGAATTTAAATTATCTATATACACCCGCTCAGTCCATAGTTGACCCACCTATTGACACAACAAATCAAGAACTTCCATTAGAAAAATTATCTTGGGAGGACTTTGAAAAACTATGTTTATCAATTGTACAAACAGACTTTTCTATAGACGATTGTGAAATCTATGGTATAAAGGGGCAAGCACAAGAAGGAATAGACATTTTTGCAAGACAACCAAACGGCAGATACAAATCCTATCAATGTAAGAGATATCAAAAATTTAATTTGGACGACATAAATAAAGCTGTCGAATACTTTAAAAGCCAGGATTTTTATAGCAAAAGTGACAACTTGTATTTATGTACTTCCTGCGAATGGAATAAAACTCAAGTCCAAGACAGATTTGAAGAATTTAAAGACGAACTTGAAAAGGTAAACATTACTTTAGTAAAATGGGACAAGATTCAACTTTCCAGACTTCTTAAAGACAAACCTCAAATAGTGTTTGATTTTTTTGGTTTGGAATGGGTAAAAAAATTCAATGGTGAACTTGCTTTACAACAACTTTCAAAATCAAAAAGAATAGATGCTCATCAAGTCGCAAAATTTAGAAAAGAATTATACAATTTTTATTCAACAATTTTTAATCAACAAGATTTAGGGATTCCAACGATAGAATTAAACAGCCCATTTACTTTACAAGAAAGATTTATTATTCCAGATATTCTTTCAAATGTAAAAGAAGAAGGTTTTAAATTCACAGAAGATAGTTCATTGTCATCCGTAAACCAAGACCAATATTATTATGACGATAATGTTTATGGGCAATCTGAAAATGAATTTAGACGTAGGAGATTTAATAATTACAATAATTTAGAAGAAAGCAGTATTGATATTCGAATAAAAATTGATGAAGCATTAGTAAGTAGTAATAGGAATATAATTATCGGTGACCCCGGAGCAGGAAAAAGCACTTTGCTTAGATATATTGTTTTAGATATTTTAAGTTCAAATCCCCAGTTAGAAAATATTTCTCAAAAATACGGTAAAACCTTACCAGTATGGCTACCTTTTGCATTCATATCTAAGCACCTTAGTCAAACTGATTTCATAAGTATTTCTGAAATACTCCATCTTTGGTTTAATGGTTTTGGTAAAAATTATTTGTATGATATTGCAAAAGAGGCGTTAGAAGATGAAAGATTATATTTAATAATTGATGGAATTGACGAATGGAGCAGTTTTTCTTCTGCACAACAAGCAATAAACCGTATAGAAACTTTAAGAGTACACTATGATTGCAAAGTCCTCTATTCGAGCAGACCATATGGTTTTAAAATGTTAAAAGATTTTTTTTCAAATCTTAATGTATTAAATCTTGCTGGGTTTTCTAAATCACAACAAAGAAATTTTGTTGAAAAGTGGTACAATAAATGGTCTTCACTACAGAAAGAATTAAAAGATAAAGATTTTTCAAAAATCCAAACAGATAATTTTATAAAAGAATTAGAAAAATCTGGCGATTTAAAAAAATTAGCTGAAGTTCCGTTACTATTAAGTATTTTAGTATTACAAAAAATGCAAGATGCTGTATTACCTAAAAACAAACTTGAAGCATTAAAACAAATAACTCATTATTTAATTAAAAAGCATCCTGAAAAAAGGGTTAGCAGTGCTGGAATTATTCAAGATGATACATCTGACATTGACTTGAAAGATATTTTCTGCGAGTTAGCAATTAATATTCAGAAAGAGTGTAACGATGGTGTAATGTTAAAAAGTGATGCACAAAAAACAATTGAAAATTATCTTATTACTTATGCAGAATTTGATAAATCAAAAGCAAAAGTTCATAGTCTGAAATTGATTGAAGTTGGAGCAAATAATGTTGGAATTATAATTGAAAAATCAAATGAGGAAATAGCTTTTGGACATAAACAGTTTCAAGAATTTTTAGCTTCACAACAATTATATGAATCTGATGAAGATTTAGCTAATGAATTCATAAAGCAGTATGCTGCTAACCCAGCTTTTCATCAGGTTATCATTAGCTTTTTTGGTTTAATTCAATTAAAGCAAGTAAAAAAATTTGAGAAGCATTTTAAAGTATTAAAAGGGATTGCTCGAGAGAAATATCAGGAAGATTACCTTTCCCTTATTTCTTATGAGGTTGCTATTAACTTAGAAAACACTCCAAGTGGGATAATGAATGAAGCATTTGATTCAATTGTTCGGGATTTCGAATATGAAACAGACCCAACATATAAAGAAGCATTGCTTAAACGAATTCTTAGTGCACTTCAAAATGGAAGATTAAAAGAAAAAGTTCAGTCTTTTCTTATTCAGTTTTTTCCAAACTATTATAAATACAGAGATTATCGTATTAATGCTCTACAATATACTAACCAGTTAAATGAGCTACAATTAGAATTTCTAAAAAAAGCATTTATCAATGGAAATATAGAGTTACGATATGATGCATCTAATGCATTTAATAAACACATAAAAAATGATAATGTTTTTATGTTTATAAAGGATATAATCTTAAATTGCTCAAATCCCGACATTCTGGCTTTTGCAATTAATAGCATCATCACAAACGATTTAACAGAAGAAGAAAGAGATGACTTAATAAAATCCATTGAAGTAGAAGTTCCGACTGTTCAATTCTTTTTATATAAATATAAAATTTTCTCAAGCAAACAAACTCAATTAGATTTAAAACTGATTTTGCCAATTATAAATCAAATACCTTATCAATTAAATCAAGAAGTGGTTAATTTATTAATTGATGGATTTGATAAAGATATTTTTCTCAAAGAAATACTAATAAAATCTGTAGGTAAAAGAGATTTTTACGGAGAAGATAAAAACATAATTGACAACGATATTGCGTGGAAAGTACTTTTTCATTCATTTAATAAAGATATAGATATAATTAACCTTATTACATCTCAATTTGAGAATGAAGAATTTCCTTTTTCTTTCAATCTACACGATATTTTTCAACTTTTGGTTTATTATTTCAAAGATACTAACGAATTAATTCCTGCTATTGAAAAGTGGTTAAACAGACATTTGGGAAAGAACAGCTACATTTCCCCAGAAGTAGCGTATGCAAGTATTTTTATTCATACCGACAAAATAAAAAACATACTTCTTGAAGATTTACCAAAGTCAAACTTCCAACTTTGGAATGTTTTGGCGCTTTTAGAAGGTTGGAAAGATGACAAAGAAATAAAGGAAAAACTTAAAGATTATTACAGAACCTTTGAAGCAAGGAAAATATCTGATTCCGCTCATTTTATCTCAAAAGTTTTTGACAATAACGAAAAAGAAGAAGCAATAGAAATATTAGAAGGAATTCTATTTGATAAAAAAATAACTTTCAGAGAGAGGTCTATATCTGCGATCATTGAACTTGATAAGGATTATTTTGAATCTAAAATTTTAAAGAAACTCATCGATGAGCTTGAAACTTTTCCTAAAGAGAATTTGGGACAATACTATACTGCAGTTGATATAATTGTAAAGAATTTTCATTCAAGTGAAATTGTTCAGAATTACGTCTTAGAACGAGTTGAAGATGATTACAGTCTTTATGTTTTATCAGTTCAATATTTCCCAACATTAATAAAATCAGAAGAAAAGCTTTTGAAAAAATCACTTCCTTTATCAAAGGAACTTAGATTGTTGATTATAGAAGCATTTTATGATTTATCAATATTGCCTAACATTATCGAAAAGACTCTAAGTAATTTCGAAAAAGAAGCCGAAGAAGAAATAAAGGCTGATATGGCAATTTGTTTATTCAACCATATTAAAGAAACAAATGACGATAAAATTATAGAACTTTGTAAGCCATTAGTTTTTGCAAGAGGTTTTGACTATGAAGTAAAGAGAAATATTGCTTTTACAGGTTTTTTAATCACAAAAAGGTTAGATGAGTATTTTATGATTGAGGATACTGAAAGTATCAGCAAAGATAAATCAAGACTACTTGACATTTTTCATGAATATTATTACAAAAAATCTTCAAGTGGGATAATGATAAAGTCCATTATTGATAATTTTGATTATCTTATATCTTATACTGGTAAAGATTTTAATTCAATCGTTGGACATTTAAAACATACCAAAGACATCGAAGATATTTGGGGATTTTTTGCAAGACATTCTTCGAAATCCTCACCAACTTACATTCATTTAATGGAGTTCATATCGAAAAATTCTTCAACAATTCAGAACTATTCGATAATTAGTTTTCTAAACAGAACAGCGCCTAAAAGCACTGTTTTAAAGGAGATTTTATTACGCTCTATAAATAATACGGATAGACACAATGAAATTCTTGCGGGCAGGCTACTAGGCACAAATTTTAAAAATGATAGTCAAGTTTATGACGAAGTAAAAAATATTGCAATAAACGGTTACTTTGGTAAAATAATAGCTCTATGTAGCGGTTGGTCGAACGAACCTATTCTTAAAGAGATGTTTGATGATATTTTAAAAGATAAATATTACGTTGATAATTATGTAGTCTTCAATTTCATATTTTTATTTCGAGATATAAATAATTTGACAGAGTTCCTAAAACGAATTTTTACAAATACCAGCGATATTAAACGATATCATAGGTATTATATCATTCCCTTGATTGAAAGGCTAAAAAGAGATAAGGATTTCATTTTAGCAGTAAAAGGACTTTTGTTATATAGTAACTCTATAAGTGAGAAAATATCTTATTATAATTTACTCTCACAGGTCAATATGGTGGACGAAGAAATAACTTCTTGGAAAAACAAAATAACTGATTTCAAAAATGATTATGGTTACGACATAGTATCAAATAAAACGGTTCGATTGAAAGACGTTCTACACGACTATTACTATTAAACACAGATTTTCACGGTAATAATTGTAGTATTTGAAACATCGAACTAAATAAAAAATGTAGATATAAGTCTTTAAATATTAATCAGTTATAGAAATATCAACAGTTCAGTAACACAATGCATTACGTATTATATATGCTTTTATAGCAATATTATTAAATCGTTAATCCAGTTATCAACATATCTAATACCCTCTAAAAGCCAATAAATACACACTTAATGGCTTTTTTACATTTTTTATTTGGTTGTTTAATGATTTTTTATTACTTTTATCACGGTAATTATTGCACGTTTTTAAAAAGGTTTTTTATGAATGACAAAGACTATTTTTTAAATACGACTTCTATTTCTCAAAAGAAATATGAAGCTCTTAGAATGTATTTTGTTGATGGTGTTCCTGCTGTCGAAGTTGCTAAAAAGTTCGGTTATACTTATCGTGGATTCACTACCTTAGTTACCTGGTTCAGAAAAAAAAGGAAAAGTGGTGATTCCGATATCTTCTTTCTTGATAAAAAACCTGGCAGAAAAAGACCAGAGAATATTGCTTCCGCGGAAAATTTGATTATTCAACTCAGGTTGACTAATCATTCTGTTCCTGAAATCAAAACGATTCTTGACAGCAAAGGGTACGATTTTTCTGAGAAAACCATCTATAATATTCAGCATGAAGCCGGTTTCAAAAGATTGCCGAGACGAAGCAAAGAGACTAAACAACAATTAGTATTTCCAAAGATTGAAGCCGAAAAAAGTGCATCTGTTGACATTCAAAAAACAGACGAATTCAAAAGTGATTCAGCCGGTATTTTATGTTTGCTTCCTTTAATTGAGTCGCTTGATATTCGACAAATTATTGAAGAATCCAATTATCCGGGGACTAAACAAATCAGTAAATTAAGTTCAATATTRTCTTTTGTGGCACTAAAAGCATCWGRTGYCAGGCGWTATACYGCTGACAATATTTGGTGYATGGACAGGGGTTCGGGACTYTTTGCCGGATTAAATGTATTGCCGAAGGCAGCTTGGTTTACTTCGTACTCGCATAGAGTAACGTCGGATATKAATAAAGATTTYCTSATYAAATTAAGTAAAAAATGGATTGAATTAGGACTTATCAGTGATACGGTTAACCTTGATTTTACKACTATTCCTTACTGGGGAGATTCCGRGCATTTAGAGAATAATTGGTCYGGYAAACGTAACAAAGCSCTTCCAAGTATGCTGGCGGTKCTGGCTCAGGATCAGGACAGCGGYATAGTTGATTATGGGGATACSAATATAATGCACAAAGATGAAAGTGCTGTTATATTGGAATTCCTTGATTTTTACAAAGAAWGTTCTGACGRYAAAAWGGATTTRAAATATTTAGTTTTTGACAGYAAATTCACAAATTAYGAAAATCTCAACCGCTTAAATAAAGATGGAATAAAGTTTTTAACGATTCGCAGACGAGGCAAAAATATAGTTGAAGAGATTGAAAATMTGCCACAATCGAAATGGAAAACTATTAGAATTGATGGYTCWTCAAATAAAAAAAGRACRWTAAAAGTTWGTGAYCAAAGGGTYAARCTHAGAGGWTAYGAGGGYGAGGTCAGRCAAATWGTGATTACAGGAAACGGGAARATAAAACCTGCWATYATWATTACAAATGATTTCGAWTCTTCAGTTGAAAGTTTRGTTAGAAAATAYGCAAGAAGATGGTTAGTTGAAAAAGAAATTTCTGARCAAATTTCATTTTTYCATCTTAATAATGTATCTTCWTCAATGGTTATAAAAGTTGATTTTGATTTRACGATGTCRATTCTTACGCATAATATTTACAGATTATTAGCCRGAGATTTGCCGAGATWTGAGAAATTGTCTATTCAGAATTTGTATGAAAAGTTTTTACTCAATAGYGCAGATATTCAGATTGAAAAAGAAMGYATTATCGTTAATCTGAAAAAGAAAAGAAATCTACCTCTTTTACTCGAATCTATGAACCAATTTAATAATTTGAAATATGCTTGGCTTGGTAACAAAAAAATAATTTTCAAGGGAGCTACGTATTCATAAACTACGTATCTCATTTTCCCGTGAAAATCTGTGTTAAACGATAGACATAGACAAAATGAACAACATAAGCGAAGATGCAGTTTATATGCAATTAATTACCAATTTAAGTGACAAGCTGAAACTATTAGCAAAGAAAATCGAACTGAAAGTATATGAATATGGTTTTTTAAAGAATTAGGGTGTTGGGATTGGGTTCCCCTCGGTTGCGCTTTTTCTACCGTTCTTAATTCCCGATGGGATAGAATCAAATTTTGATGTGCCACACTTCCAAAGTGTGGCACATCTGCAAATAATTCCATTATCATTTTTTCTTGATTTTAATTATTTTTCTAAAATTTTCAACAATTTTTTCAATAGGTTTTTCTTCATAATCCTTTCCTTGATAAATCTGGGTTCCTATCATCAAAGCAATTGGTTTAAGGGAATCAAATTCTTCACAAACGACCTTCAGCATTGCTGCAAAAGGTAAAAATAAAATCATTCCGGCAATACCCCAGACATAAGCACCAATAATCAAACTCAATATTGAAGCTAATGGATTAACTTGCATTGAACTGCCAACTATCATCGGACTTAATAAATTATCATCCAGTAACTGAACTGAAATAAACATTATAGCTACAAGTGCAGGAGTCATCAATGAATCGTGAGTCATAAAAGCATACAGGACAGGTATAACTGCTCCTAAGCTTGTACCGATATAAGGAATGACAGATAATATTGCTGCTAAAAAACCAAAAAGGAATGGACTGTCAATATCAAGAATCCAAAGCCCGATACTATTGGCAATACCCAGAATAAGAATCATCAGAAGTTTACCGCTTAAATATTTTTGCCCAACTTTTTGTACATTTTTCAGCATATTCAAAACCTTTGCACTATTTTCAGGTTTTGCAAAATTTACAAAAGCCTGAGTCAAACCTTTTCTGTAGATTAGGAACAGAAATGTATAGATTATTGTTGCTACTAAACCTGTTATGAAGCTGGTTGTTCCATTAAATGTACTTTCTGCTATTGGAAATACTGAATTTTTAAGCCATGTTTGCAAATGGTTCAATACAGTTCCTATTTCCAAATCTGATTTCATTGACAAATTATTATTGATAAATAATATAATATCAGTCAATAGCACCATTAATTTATCACTAAATTCTGAGAGTTCATGCGGGAGCTGGATAATTTGAGTAAAGAAGAAAAATCCGCCGCCGCCCAAAACAATAAACGTGAAAATTATAACAAGAAATGCGGCAATCATCCGATTGACACCCCAGGATTCTAACTTTTTTGCCAATGGGTAGAATATAAATGACAATATTAAAGCAAATCCCATAGGTATAAGAATTGATTGAGCTATGATTAAAACAGCAACAAGTGCAAACAAGGTTGCAAGGATATAAAACAATTTTTGAAACGAAATATTCATATAAGTCAACTTGATATTTTGAATTAATCACAGTCCTCAATTTTTGAGAACCTTAAATACTTTTTTATTGATTAATTGCTTTCTGCAATTTATCACAACTTCATACTCTCTAACGCATTAATACCTGATTTAGTTTTATGAATATTTTATTAAGTAATGAGAGGAATAACAGAGGTTAGCAACAACTCATACAATAGATTAAGCGTGAAATGTATGATGTGAACCACAACCAACTTTTTCTATCAATATTCAACTCCTTTGGAGTTGGGTATAGTGGTTTTCGGTGGGATGTGTTTTTGTTACAAAGATTCAACTCCTAACGGAGTTGGCGGTCGTTGGTTTCAATGGTTGGATTGTTATTCTACTAACAGGGCACTCTTACAGAGTTGGACACAATTCTGAAGTCGAAGACCAGCGAAGCTAACTATAAACTAAGAACTTAAGACTAACTTTTTTTTCTGCAAAAGTAGGCATAAACAGTTCCAAATTCGAGCTTCATGATTTCTACTTCAGAAAAGTTATTCGTATCCATTAATAATTTCTGAAATTCTTTGCCGTAAGGGAATTTTTTTATGGTTTCAGGAAGATAGGTATAAGCAAAATCATTTCCGCTTATTATCTTGCCAATAAGCGGCAGAATATATTTTGAATATAATTTGTAAATCGTGTTGAAAGGGGAATCGGGTGTGCCAAATTCCATTATGGCAAGCAAGCCTCCGGGTTTAATAACTCTTGTCATCTCCGAAATTGCGGTGAGAAGCTCAGGAATATTTCTTATACCGAATGAAATGGAAACAGAATCAAACTCATTATCAGAAAAATTAAGATTCGTAGCGTCACCAACATCGAAACTAAGATTATCAAACTTTGGATTTTTCCGGTATTTTGCTTTTATAATCATACTTTCAGAAAAATCAATACCTTTTACCCATACGCTGCGACCGTACTGCTTTACAATTCTTTCGGCGATATCTCCGGTACCGGTTGCAACATCAAGATGTCTGCCGTTTTGTGGGATATTTAATCTGCGGACAAATCTTTTTTTCCAGCTTCTGTGTCTTCCAAAAGATAATAAATCATTTAATAAATCATAATCACCCGAAATATCGGAGAACATTTTTCTGACTACTTCACTCATTTATCATTTACCCGCATATTTTGTTTAACAATCTCAATGACATCATTAATTGCTTTTTCCAGATTGTCATTTATAATTATAAAATCAAATTTATCCGTGAAGGACATTTCAAGTTCCGCCCTGTCGAGTCTTGTTTTAATCTGCTCTTCAGTTTCGGTGCTTCTTTTTCTGAGTCTTAACTCAAGAGTATCTTTATCAGGCGGAGCAATAAATATCAGTAATGAGTCATCGGGATAAAAATTTTTGACAGACATTGCACCTTTGACATCCACATCAAAAATAAGGCAGTAACAGTCTGAAAATGCTTTGTCTATTTCTGATTTAAGAGTACCGTAATAATTGCCGAAAATTTCTTCATATTCGACAAATTCCGCATTTGATATTTTTAACTCAAAATCTTTACGTGTCATAAAATTGTACTGCACTCCGTCTTGTTCTCCGGGTCTTATTTTCCTTGTTGTAGCAGAAACTGAGAGTCTCAGATTCGGAAATAACCGAAGCAGTTCTTTGGCAATAGTAGATTTCCCTCCTCCGCTCGGTGAGGACAATACCAATAATCTTTTTTTATTCATCATCTAATACCTTTTTCAATTTTTGTTCGGTTTCATTTTTTAATAATACGGAAATTTTCTTATGCCACTTCGATTTTTTATTACTTACAACCTCATCATAGAATGATTGTCTTACATTTACATTCTGGTCGAGCAGTATATCTAAAAATTCTTTTTGTTCCTTATCCCTTAAATTTAAGTTTATCAGGGTTTTAATCAGTTCAGATTTCGTTTTATCGGGATAAGAACCTGATAATATTGTTTTTGCAAAAGAATAATCCGGTGATAAATTAGAACTTACTCCAAGCAAGGCGCTGTTCCTGACGATAAACATTGAATCAAGGAAAGAAACAGTCAGTTCGTCAAGATAATTTTCATACTTCATCGTTCCGACGGTTTTAGCAGCTTCAGCCCTAACATACGGGTGCGGGTCATTCAGAATTTCAACCAGATTTTTGCTGACAACTGATTCTGTAGATTTGCTTAGAGCCTGCACTGCCAATTCGCGAATACGCCAATCTTTGTCATCTAATCTAAAAATCAGATAAATTCTTGATTCCAAAGGGAAATTTCTGCTAAGAACTCGTGAAAAAATCCCGAAATTAGTTCTATTTGATGAAGTCAAAGAATCAATGAACAAATCAAATATTTTTGCAGTATCTTTCTTAAGCATTTTGTCAAATATATTTTCAATAGCATCCAAAGCCAAAGGATTTGAAGAATTCAAATTTTTCAATAAGTGCTCAATTGTCTGCATCCCTTTAACTTCCAGGCTGTCTCTTGCAGGATAGACATACTTTTGAAAAGATTTAAGCGGACATGAAGCGATTATAAATAAACTGTCAACAGATTTTGGCAGTTTAAAATCTTTAACATCCGGTTCATTATATAATTGATATTGGATATTTATCGGAAAATTCAATTCCAGATAATCAGTATTGGTATTCTCTGTTGGAATTTTGCTGAAATTGATTGTATCGGAATAAATATTATTTCCGCCGCCGTCAATGAACAAATCAATTATTCCAAAATCTCTTCGAAAATCTGAATACCCCTTGTAATCATCATTAATTTTAATATGATATGAATCATCACCCGACATATCAAGTTGCATAGAAACTGAATTTGTATTGCCGGGAATAAGCCATTGATTGTCGCATCCGTATTTATCATTGCCGTTAATATCAATCAGGCTGCCACAAGCTAAATCATACCCGTAGCCTTGTGAAGCACCTTTTGACAGATAAACATCATTGCCGTTAATATCAATCAAACTTCCAAATCCAAGATGAACACCGCTCCCCTGAGCAAAGTGAGAAGCATGATAACGGTCATCACCGGACAAATCAACCAAAGCTCCCAATCCTGTCCCGTAAGAAGTTCCCTGACCATAGATTTCTGATTTGTAAATATCATTACCTCCGCCTTCTGCTAAAACACCAATCCCGCCTCCGGCAAAAGATTTGTATCCGAGTGCAGCCCCCTGCGAAAATGAAATGCTGCCTGTTTTAGATTTCCCGCTTTCTTTTGCAGTATTTAATGAATTATAACTATCGCTGCCTTCCCTATCGGCTAAAACACCAAGTCCGCGGGTAAATCCAAAACCCTGCGAGAATGAAGAAGAATTATAAACATCCTTACCTTTTTCATCAATGAGCAAACCGATACCAAAACTGCCGGCTCCCTGAGACATATATTCACTTTTATAAGTATCATTTCCGGCATAATCATGCAAAATTCCCACGCCGAAGTTTGCTGCTCCAAGCGAAATATTACCAGCATGGTAATTGTCATCACCTGCGAAGTCAAATAAGAGATTAACTCCAAAAAATGCACCGCCTAATGAATAGTTACCTCCGGCGAAATCATCATTTCCTGAAAAATCTACAATACATCTAACCGGAGTAAGCAAAGCAATTTCTTTTGTAAGATCTTTTAAATTATATTTATCCTTTCCGCCAAGTTCGATAATCAGAATATAATTACCCGAATAAGTATCATTTCCGGTTCCGCCGATTGCAATTTTACCGAGTTTAGTATCAACAACTTTACTTTTAATCTGTGATTTTAATTCAGGAATATTAGATATGGTCAAAGTATTAAGATTTGAAAATTTGAGATATAGAGAGAATCCAATATTATAAATATTGGTTTGATTAACAACTTTGGCAGCTTCAAAATATTTTTCGGCGATAAAACTGTGTCTTTCGAAAGATTTATTATAACTATAAGGATTATTTGAGATTTTTTCATTATTATACAAAATTGAATCAGCATATTTTTTCAAGATTTTAATATCTTCTTTTCCTGAAAAAAGTATATCATTATCTATAATGGAATTGGCTCTTAGAATTGGTACCAGATATTGTTTGACAATAATTGAAGCCGGAAATCCAAAAGTACTGTCAATATTAAGACCTAATACTTTTTCCATATTCTCATTCGACATTATATCATCAAATTCGTAAACCCGAAAAGGTTTAACATCAATCAAGTCTGTTATTTGCGTAATGGTTTGAAGATTTAATGCAGGGCTTTTGTCAAGAAAAATATTTGCAGTTTGTTCGGACAAGTTTTTTGATAATAATGGAGCAGAATATAATTTGTTTATAACATTTAAACGATGAGACCCGGGCATGTAATAGTCATCAGGAATCCGCAAATCGCGGACGTGCATATCATTAGCATTAAGACTGCTGTCAATCAGCCGGTTAATTTCATCATCAACAGGAATTTTCACTTCCGCATATAAATACATGGGAAAAAGAACAAACAACACCAAAAAAAATCTATTCAAATTTATTTCCAAATTATCATTTTCAAAAATCACTTTTTCAAATTATCATTAACTATGCCATATTATTCTTTTAACACCTGAATAATATTTAAAATATCACCATCAATATTCCCTGCCGGCTCAATATCAAAAATCCTGCAAAGTAAAGGGTAAATGTCAATATTATTCAAAGTACCGGTATTATAATTCATTTTAAATGCCGGACCTTTTGCAAGAAATATACCGTGCATTTCCATTATACTGTTATCATAACCATGTGTAGCAATATATGTCGAATCCCAGTCAAGATTTTTTCTAATCTGCCAGCCCGGCTCTGCTATCAGAACAATATCAGAAATGAACGGGTGGTTTTTATATTTATATCTATCCGGAATATCTTTTTTCAGATATACTTTAAAACCCTTTTCCCTCTTTTTAATCATATCATAATATTTTAAAATTTTATCCTTATCAGGCTGAATAAAAGTAATTGAACTATGATTGATAAAACTTACCGAAGTATCATTTTCAAGCAACTCCATGACAGATATTACTTTATCGGGAGACATATCCATCATACCATGGTCAGAAAGAATAATCATATTGACTATACCTGATAAACCAAGAGATGAAATGCTGCTGTCAAGCATTGATATCATTTTATCAACTCTTTCAATACCGCGTTTCAACTCCGGGGAATTTGTTCCGTACCTGTGTCCTTTGGAATCTGTTTCATCAAAATACAGAGTTATAAATCGGGGACGAAGTGAATCCGGTAAACTAAGCCAGTCCAAAACACCTTTGACTCTTGTCTCGTAAGGGCGGTTATGTTCATATTTTTCATAATAATCGGGTCTCCGGAAGTCAATATTCATTTCAGAGCCAGGCCAAAAGTACGATGCTGTTCTGATACCGTTTCGTTTTGCGGTTTCCCAAAAAGCTTCGCCCTGATACCAAACCGCCTGAGAAACCGCCGGTTGTTTAAGAGAAAATATATTTTTATTATAAGGATTTTGAAAAGAGTTAGCAATGATTCCATGCTTTTCAGGGATTAGTCCGGTTATTATTGAATAATGATTGGGGAAAGTCATACTTGGAAATTGCGGTTTCAGAGATATTGCTTTGACTCCTTCTTCAGCAATTGATGACAATTCCGGCGATAATCCGCGATTAAGATAATCCCAGCGAAAACCGTCCAAAGAAATCAATATAACAATAGGTTTTTGATTATCATTTTGTGATAAGACAAAACAAATTGCGAAATTGAAAATCAATAATATTATTGATGCTGCTCTTTTCATTGCATTTGATGAAAATATTAAAATATGGTATGACGAAAAATTATACTTTTAACGTTAATAAAAAGAGACAAAATATTTTTATTTAAAAATATCAAGACAATTCCGATGTAAAGCACAAAATTCGTATCATTGTTTTTCTGAACTGAATAAACTGTATATTAATTAATTTCAAACAACTTGCAACATTTCTTTAGTAATTTTTGATAATTTTACGATTACTAAATACTGCTTTTTATTAATTATTCAAAATTAAATAAATTCTCAATTGTAACGAAATGAATTTTGATGTGTCTTAATGATAGTTTATAGGCAGCAAATGAAAAATTTATTTTACATATTGTTTTTATTGGTTATATTTTCAGAAGCAGTAAAGTCTGAAGACAAATTTACTGTTAAAGAAAATAAGGGCTTATTAATTGTTGAGGGGTTGATTTCACAACATGACTGGCTTGATGTAAGCGGCTGGGATTCTTGCAAGATAAATAATTACTGCGCTGACGAAACTCAGTGTAAAATTATAAGCCGGAAATTTGAAGACAAAAGTTACAGTCTGCTGATTGTTGCAGGCTCATGGTGCGGAGATACAAAATCAGAACTGCCGAAACTATTTAAGATTATAAACGTATGTAAATTAGACACTAATCAATATGATATAATTGGTGTTGATACTGACAAGATGATTAAAGTTCAATATACGGATAAATTTATTATAAACAAGGTGCCGTCACTGATTGTTTTGAAAGATGGAACCGAAATCGGAAGAATAGAGGAATATCCGGAGTTGAGCTGGGAGGAAGATATCATGATTATATTGGGAGATTAATCATGATATTGTCCCGGCTTTCTCCATTTTTGGATGTTATTTGAAAAATTATTTTTTTATATATAAATTTTTGTTTAATTTTGTATTATGAAAAATGTCAAAGTAATATTTATAGTTTTCATCAGTTTGGTTTTGTCGGTCATAGCCGGCAATTCGATAATTCAGAATTTTTCTGCTGAATCAAACGGTGATTCTGTGACTGTCAGATGGACTTCCGTTTCTGAGGAAAATGTTCGGAAATACGATTTGGAAAGAAGTACATCAACATCATCTTTTAAAAGTATTAATGTTCAAACGGCAAAAGGAAATCCAAATTCCTATAGTTATGTTGATAACGAAGCCTTCATGAAACAGGATGCACCGGAAAGTGATGATTTGATGTCACAAAAAACTTATAATTACCGCCTTAAAATCGTTTTTTCCGACTACACTTTCACTTATAGTGATGTTGCACTGATTCAGCATAAGCCAAGCAGCATAAGACGTACCTGGGGTATGATAAAAGAAATGTTCAGATAGTCAGCATGTACAGATATGAATGATTACCTGAAATTATTTGGAATAATAATAACACTTTTTCTCTTTTCACTGCCTTTAGTTAAAGGTGACGATAATTCTGATTGTGACGGCTGCTCAGGAAAATGTGGAACTCATCTGACTCTCACAAATGACGGTAAAGAATATTTACAGCGTACTTATTTTTTGGATTCAAATGAAATCCCAACAGTCGGACAGAAATCAACAATCTCACCCCTCAATATTTTCAAAATTCATTACGATACCATAGGTGTACATGCACCTCCACCTGCAGATAAAAATCAAAACGGAATTCCCGATTATGTTGATTCTGTTTGCTATTATTTCGATTATGTTTATCAAAAATATACAAACGAATTTGGATTCCGCTCGCCGTACCCTGATAGAGGTGCAAGAGGTTCGGACCATTATGATATTTATCTTTATGATTTAGGTAACAGCGACGATGATACTGTTAGTAAATATAATGCCGGCGGACTATACGGATTAACGACATCAGCTACTTATGATGCAATTTCAGCAGACCCATTTCTGGTAACCTACTCTTTTATAATGATTGATAATGACTTTGCAGCTACAGATTCAATCAGAAACAAAGGCTCCAAACCATCACCTGCTTTCAAATTTCCAGGAATACCGTCACTTAAAGTAACAATTGCACATGAATTTTTTCATGCAATCCAGTTTATGTACGGACAAAGTCAACCGGCAAGCAGTACGGTTATGGAAATGAATGCAGTTGCAATGGAAAGAGTATTTTTTCCGGAAGTTTTAGATTATCTCCAATATGTCAGAAGATTATTCCGTAATCCGTCCTCATTACCATTTGGAATTGATGACCCTTACTCCGGTTACGGACATTCGATATTCAATCAATATCTGATAGAAAATTTCGGAATCGAAATTATGAGGTTGATTTGGGAAAAAGTTGCATTGGGTCATGAGGTTTATTCAGCAATTGATTTAGCTTTAAAGGATTTAGGTTCAAGTTTACCGGCTGCATGGTGCGAATTTTTAGATTGGGCTTATTATACAGGAGAAAGAACTGTTGAAGGTACTTATTTTTCAAATGCAGCAGAATTACCATTAATAGAACCATTTAGCATAATTTATTATGAATCACCGTCAAAATCAACATCCGGATATATGGCTCCTTATGAATTCAGGATGGTAAGATTTTATTTCCAAGCAAATGGCAACTTAACTGATAATAATTTAGATATTCTTCTTGGAAATCTCGACCTTAAGTCAGCATCTTCCCAATTCAACATAACCAAGAGTTATTACATCCGTACTTCTGATGAAGAAACACCGGGAAGCACAAAAATACCGGATTTGAATTACTGGGTATATTACGAGTATGATTCAACTTTCTTCTGCCACCATAGTCATTCCAATCCCGGATACGAAATTGCTCATGCTTACCCTAATCCTTTCAGAGTCGGGACAGATGAAGTCATGCTTTTTCCTGCACCGCTGAAGACTGAAATTTATCAAAAAATCCTGCTCGTTATTTATGACAGTGAAATGCAGCAGATTTACTCAAAGAGTTTACCCGTAACTGTAAATAATCATAATAAAATTGTCCGATGGGATGATATGCCTAAGGATATTTCTTCGGGTATTTACATATTCGGTATCCATAACGGCGATGAAGTCGTTCTGGGTAAGTTTGCTATAATCAACAATTAATCATGACAAATTTCAAATACGATGTTTTAAACATATCGAAATATTTCATTAGAAATCATTACATTTTCAGAAATCTTTCCTTATCCTTTACTAATGGCAATATTATTGCCATAACCGGTGCAAATGGTTCAGGTAAATCAACATTATTAAAAGTAATGACTGGTGTGCTGTCGTTCAGTTCAGGCAATATCAAAGTAATAAAGGATGGACTTGATATTCATGTATCTAATCTGAAAGAGGATATTGCAATGGTCTCTCCATATCTAAATTTATATGAGGAATTTACTCCTTATGAACATTATAAAATTTCTGCCGACCTTAGGGGAATAAAATTTGATGAAAATAAATTGGACAAACTATTGCAATTATTTAAACTCAGACCGCACAAGAACTCGCCGATAAGGAACTTTTCATCAGGTATGAAACAAAGAATGAAATTTATACTTGCACTCCAATCGAATCCAACCATTCTTTTTCTTGATGAGCCGACATCAAATCTTGACGCTGACGGTATTGAATCAATTAATAAAATTATTATTGAACATGCAGCCAACGGCGGTGCAGTTATAATTGCTACAAATGAGGAAAGAGAGAAATCTCTGTGCAGTATTTGTTATGAAGTAACTTCTTAGTAGTCTGTTGAAAAAGTCAATATTTCCAAATCTCAAGTCAAACAAAGATGTTTGACCTACTTTAATTTCAATATCTTAGTAGAACAAGCATCCTGCTTATCTATCTTTAAAATACTTTTTCATCAGCAACTTAAAAATAAAAATCCAATCTACAATTAATGTTTCCATTTTCTAAAAATCTAACCTCACTTTTTTGCACAAAATCAGGAACTGTTCCGTCTATCAGCAGCATAAAACAACAGAGAAAAGAATGCAGGATTACAGAAAATATCTTAAGCCCGAAACAGCAGCACAAATTGGTAATATAGAATTAATTGCAAGACTTGTGGTCGAAGGATTTATCACAGGATTGCATCGTTCACCGTATCATGGATTTAGTGTTGAATTTGCTGAGCATCGCCAATACAGACATGGTGATGAAACAAAGAATATTGATTGGAAAGTATTTGCCAGAACCAATAAATTTTATGTAAAGCAATATGAAGAAGAAACAAATCTAAGGGCAATGATTGCTATTGATTCAAGTGCTTCAATGGGTTATGCTTCAAAAGGTCATATTACCAAATTCGATTATTCATGTTATCTTACGGCAGCTCTTTCTACTTTGATGATAAACCAAAGAGACGCTGTTGGATTAGCTTTATACGACAAGGATATAAACAAATTTCTTCCTCCGAGGTCTAAACCATCGTACATATCAGAAATTCTCAAAACACTTACCAATATTAAACCCTCAAATGAAACTCATACCGCCGTGTCACTGGATAAACTTGCTGAAAGAATAAAAAGACGTGGACTTGTAATTATTATGAGTGATTTTTTTGATGATAAACAAGCTGTTCTACAGGCTTTGAAACACTTCAGGCATAGAGACCACGAAGTACTTGTTTTCCATATACTTGACCCGCGTGAGATAGATTTCAAACTTGGTGAGGGAGCAAATTTCAAAGATATAGAATCCGGTGAGGAGATGGTAACTATTCCATATCAAATACAAAAATCGTATTCTGATGCTGTCTCAGAGTTTATAAACGACATTAGAAAGAAGTGTTATAATCATAACATAGATTACAACTTAATAGATACCTCAAAACCTTTTGACAGGGCTTTAAGAGATTATCTTACTAAAAGACGGAAAATGTAACTATCTTATACCCATCATCAATGATGAGTCATAGATTGTATCAATTCGTTTGATGTCACGGAACCATGATTCCCTAAGCATAATCCAAATATCTGTCTCAGTATAGGCATCCCCGGACATAGTATTTATCAACAAATTCAAAGAATACAGCGCATGGTTGAGCGGTTTTGTTCTACTGTCATTTATAATCATATCATAAATAATTATTTGACCGCCGTGATTCAATGAATCATAACACTTTTGAAGCAGAGTTACATTTTCCCAAATTGACCTGAAACTTATCAAATTACTGATAAGTATTAAATCATAACCTTTTCCGATATCATCAGTAGTAAAATCACCCTGCATAATCGAAACCTGGTCACGTACACCAGCTGTTGATAAAAACTCATCAGCGAAGTCTGTTACACGAGGCATGTCAAATAAAGTAATTGCCAATGAAGGCTTTGCTTTAAGCAAATGATAGGTAAAAGCACCTTTGCCTCCTCCCAAATCAAGAATTCTGTTAACTCCTTTAAGATTAAAGTTACTGATTACTTCAGGTGCTTCAAGATTTGAACGCCAGAATATTGAATTAACAAATGCAACAAGCCATTCATCGGATTTTTCCTGTAAAGTTTGATACTGAATAGGTTTGCCATGACGAACCGTATCTGTCAGGGTTGACCAAGAATCCCATAAATCTGCAAGGTGTTCAATTGTACCAATGTATTCTTTACTGCCTCGCAGCAAGTGTTTAAGTGATTCTTCAGTGTTATTATAAGATTGGTCCTTTTTTTCAAGCAAGTCAAGACCAACCAAAGCATTTAAAAGTCGTTCAGTGGAATTTACCTCTAAAAGTAAAGATTCTGATATTTGCCTGGCAGTTAATGAACGGTAACCAATGGCTTCAAAGATATTCAAATCACTTGCTGTAAGCAATACCCTGCTTTTTTTAAATGCATATGCTATATCCTCAATAAATTCCAGACTGCTTTCATGCCGTTTATGATGGTAATTTGTCTGCATAAGTTCTCCGGTTACATTTTAAATATTTTATTTCAAATCAGTTTTTTACATAATTCCAAATTACAAAAGTTATTTATAATTATCAATATTATAATCACAAATTTGCAAATTTTTTTCCAATTATTCTACAAAATTATTTAATATATTTCACATTATATGATTATTTTGTAATAATATTTTTAAATTGGATTAATCCGGGTTATATAAGATAACCGGTAAATATAGACTAAGTAGATGTAATAATGTTATTTATGCTTAAATTTTTCAAAATGAGTAATTACATAATTCATTTTTCAAAGAAACAAAATATTAAATTTTCACATATTTTGATTTTTTATACCACCCTTTTTACTCAAATTTTAGTTTATTTAATCAGAAATATAGATAATATTCTTAAAATCACTTTTATATAATGCTATTTAAATAATTATCATTTTATTTGTATTGTTTAAAAAAGTAAATTGGATAAATATGTTAAATGTTGCTGTAATAGGTTGCGGGTATTGGGGAAATCATGTCATCAGGAATTTCAATTCTTCTTCAAACTGGAATGTTAAATATATTTGTGATTCTGACTCTAAACAGCTTGATAAATTATCGGGATTATTTCCAAATGTCATAACATTGACATCGCCTGAAAAAATATTTGAAGACAAGACCATTGATGCGGTTGCAATTGCTACACCCGTAAAATCACACTTCGAACTTGCAAAAAAATCTCTTGAAAACGGAAAACATACATGGGTCGAAAAACCGCTGACTTCTTCATCGCAGGAAGCTGAACAATTGCTCGAAATTGCAAAAAAACAAAATTTGATTTTACATGTTGACCATACATTTATCTATACTCCTGCCGTAAGAAAAATCAAAGAATTAATTGACAATGATGTATTGGGTGATATCCGTTATTTTGATTCAATGCGGATTAATCTCGGATTATTTCAACATGATGTCAATGTAATATGGGACCTTGCGCCTCACGATATATCAATACTTGCATATACTGTTGGGAAAAAGCCTGTATCTGTATCAGCAACAGGCAAATCATTTTTCAAATATAACGATTTGGATATTGCATCAATAGCTTATCTGACAATAGAATTTTCTGACGGAAGTCTGGCTCATATAAATGTTAATTGGATGTCACCTGTCAAAATAAGACAGATAATAATGGGTGGCTCAAAAAAAATGCTTGTTTTTGATGATATGGAAACCGTTTCGAAGATAAAGATTTACGACAGCGGAATTGATATTAAATCCAGAGAGGACATCTACAACACTTTAATTCAATACCGTACCGGTGACATGTATTCTCCTGCTATACCTAATTACGAAGCTTTAGCAAAGGAATGTACCCATTTCTATGATTGTATCGTCAATGAATTAGATACTGATACAAATGGAGAGTCCGGATTATATGTTGTACAAATTTTGGAGGCTGCAAATCAGTCTCTTTCAAAAGGCGGAAGCCCGGTAAGACTTTAAATTTTGAAAATTAGCTTTTTTTAATTAAATTGAACTTTAGAAATGTTGCAATGATAAAAATATTTTTTTTTGGAGGTATTGAAATGAAGTTTTATACTACTTTTTTGAAGATTATCACTTTGGTAATCATTTTTACAGGATTTACAATTAGTGCTCTTGCACAGGATGATGATGATTGGCGTGCAAAAGAACAGGTTGATACACGTTTCCCGTATCTTAAGGATCAATACGAAGACACTTTAAACATGCCCTTCGAAAAAGTTTGGGAGTCAGCATTAAAGTGTATCGAAGATATAAATTGTCAGATTATCACTAAAAACCCGCGTGCCGGAGACGATGGACTGTACAAAGGTACAATTCAATCCGATTTCTGTGTATTTGCTATGGGTGATACTGCATTGGATGATATGAAATATTATAGTGTAGAGCTGCCTTTTATACGCGGCGGAGTTTGGGTTAATGCACGGTTTCAATATAAATTTATTATTAAAGAGCTGGAATCAGGAGGATGTTACGTAAGAATGATTGGCGAATTGAGCGGATTTGAAAGACATGTAACAAATAAAGTACACTTCTGGCAGTCAAACGGTTTCAAGGAGTATCAAATGATTGAAAGGCTAAAGAAGGAACTCGGACTGCCTAACGACTTTAAGGAACATCTATAGTGTGTCAAGTAATATATATTGATATTCATTGGTTGAAAGTTATGAATTAAATATATAAATTGTAAAACCTGAAGTCTAGTTTGCGATGATGATTTGAAACCCTGCCCAAATCCTTACTCTGTGGAGAATTGTGGCGGGGTTTGTTTTTTGATTTGCTAAAAATATAGTAAATCACAATTTAGGTTAACAATATTAAAGATAATATATTGACAAGTTTTGTTAAAGCTATATTCAATAGTCATTTTTAATATAAATGGCTGATTAATACTTTGATTCCTATGCCAATCAATATAATACCACCCAGAATTTCTACTTTTTTACCGAATTTTCCGTTAACATTTTTGCCTAATAACATGCCAACCATCGCAACAAGAAAAGTAATGATACCGATAATTAGTAATGCCGTATAAATATTCGTATTGATGAAAGCCAGACTAAACCCTATAACTAAAGCATCAATGCTTGTAGCGATTGCCATACCAATTAGAACTGAGGTGAGCATTGGATTGAATTTTCTGTCTTCTGAAGCTTTAAAAGACTCAAGAATCATTTTAATACCAAGAAATAATAATAAGCCAAATGCAATCCAGTGGTCGTAATTTTCAATGAGTTTCGCTATTTGTATGCCGCCCAGCCAACCCAGAAACGGCATTAATGACTGGAAAAAAGCCAATACAAGTGCAATCCGTATGCCCTGCCAAAATCTAATTTTGCTTACCGTTAAACCCGTGGAAATTGAAACAGCAAAAGTGTCAAAGGACAAACCAATTCCGATAAGAACCAAATCTATAATGTGCATAATATTTTTAATAATCCATTTTCTAATTTACAAAAATAGCAAAATCCCTCGATTCAGTCACCGATTTTTTGTAGTTACGATAAAGATTGGTTAAAAATGAATCTTCGTTATCAGAATGAATAAAAAGCGGAAAAGCTTGATATTCCGAATTAATATTGGAAACAGCACAGGTCAAGTACTTTTAATTCTGTTCTCTCTCTCTATAGGAATCCGAGCATCATCAGAACAATAGATGCTGATTGAATTGATGCTCGTAATAAGTTTCCTCTGTGCAGATTTCTGCGTTCCTCATCCAACCTTACGGCATCGTTGTTGTCGAGTGCAAAAATCTTTTTGTAAATCGGGAGATTGACTGACTTGCTGACGATTGAAGCTATGGTATAAACTATCAGCCCTGCCGAAAACCAGATATTGCTTAAGCCGTAAAAGTACCAATATGGAATCATTCCGACAAATGTAATTGATGATACTCCGATAGCATAAGGCGATTTCAAGGCGTGTTTATCAAGCAGTTTCAAAAACTTCTGGAAGTCGGATTCATCCAATTCATTCATAACTTTCTGCAAAACTACGGCAATAAAAACCAAAAAACCTGTGCAGAGTGCAGAAGGAACGAGAAGCAAAATTTCGGCAAATAATTGTGTCATAATTAAACCTGCTATTGTTATTAAGTGAGTTGTGTGAATATATCTAAATATTCAAAAAAAAGTGCCACACTATTTTACAGTATGGCACATATCTTAAATCTCAATTCTAATCTTCTTCTGTCTGGCTCTTCTTGTACGTTTCTATCAGTTCTGTCTGAACAGTCGGTGGTACGGACTGATATTCCGCAAATTCCGATGTATAGGTAGCACGTGCCTGTGTCATCGAACGCAGACCCTGTGAATATTTATCAAGCTCTGCCAGAGGCATTCTTGCTTTAATTTTCTGATATTTCCCATCGGAATCAATACCGAGAATGACACCGCGCCGTGAAGGCAAATCGCTCATTACGTCGCCGACAAATTCTTCGGGCACTCTGATTTCGACATTATAAATAGGTTCGAGAATTTTAGGGCTTGCCTGAGTAAAATTATCTTTGAATACCATCATACCTGCAGTCTTAAATGCTGCTTCATTTGAATCCACAGGGTGCATCTTTCCGTCAAATACTGTTACGCGTATATCGCGGACGTAAGAACCTGTAAGAGGTCCCTCCTGCATTTTTTCCATAACTCCCTTGAGGATTGCAGGTAAGAATCTCTGGTCAATCACTCCGCCGACGATACAATTGAGGTATTCAAGTTTGCCGCCCCATTCGAGGTCAGTCAAATCTTTGGCTCTTACGTTTAGTCCTTCAGGATTAGGCATACCTTCGACATAAGGTTCAATCATCATGTGAACTTCGGCAAACTGACCTGCTCCGCCGGACTGCTTTTTATGGCGGTAACTTCCCTGAACACGTTTCTGAATTGTCTCTCTGTAAGGTACTCTTGGTTCGATAAATTCTACTTCAACTTTATATCGGTGTTCTAATCTCCATTTAATTGCACTTAAATGCAGTTCTCCCTGTGCAAAAATTATAGTCTGGCGTAGTTCCTGCGAATGAACAACAACAATTGTAGGGTCTTCAGCATGAAGGGAGTGTAAACCGACACCGACTTTTTCTTCTTCGCCGCGTGTTTTGGGAGCAATTGCGGTACGAACCTTTGAAGTAGGATAATCAATCGGGTCAAATTTAACATTGAACCCTTTTTCATGTAATGTATCGGAAATATGAGTGCTTTTAAGTTTTACTGTTGCACCAATATCGCCGGCAACTAATTCAGGAATTTCCTCGCGTTTTTTACCTGATACCACATAAACCCCTCCGAATCTTTCGGATGAGCCTTTTGATTCAATTACTAAATCCAGACCGGAATGCAGTTTGCCGGATTTAACTTTGAAAAATGTCATATCACCCAGTTTAGGGTCAGACAGCATCTTAAAGACATACAACGATACTTTTGAATTAGCTTCGCAGTCAACCTTAATACTGCCTTCCATAACAGGCATAGGCAAATCGTTAGGAGCCGGAGCATAATCAACGATGAAATCAAGTAAAGATGAAATACCTGCAAGTTTTTTGCCTGAAGTTGCGAAGACCGGGAACAATTCTCTTGCTGTAAAGGATTTTTTTAAGCCCTGAACAAATTGCTGCTCTGTTAAATTACCTTCTTCAAAATATATGCTCATTAAATCTTCATCAGTTTCAGCTATTGATTCTATAAGTTCATTACGAATACCTTCAGCTTTGGAAAGTTCGTTTGCAGGTATATCAGAAATTTCCGGTTTACTAGTTCCGTTGAAAGTAAGCATTTTCATTGACAAGATATCAATAACCTGGCTAAATCCGCTTCCGGGATTTACAGGATACTGAAATACAGTAACCTTATTTGAGTATTGGAATTTCAAATCCTGAACAAGTTCATCAAATTTACTCTGGTCATTATCTAATTTATTGATAATGTATGCAACAGGTTTATTTAATTTTGAAGCATAGAACAGCCCATTTTCAGTACCGACTTCGATACCGTTTACCGCATTGAGAGTAACAAGCACAGTATCACAAACATATAAAGGTGCAATCATTTCACCGATATAATCATCATAACCCGGAGTGTCAATAATATTTATTTTTTTATCCTTGTATTCAGCATAAGCAATAGAACTGAAAACAGAACAGTTTCTTTCTTGCTCAAGTTCGTGAAAATCAGATACCGTATTATGGTCTTCAACAGTACCTATCCTTGTTATAGAACCGGTATGGTAAAGCATCCCTTCAATCAATGTTGTCTTGCCGGAGCCTGCATGTCCAACCACCGCAAGATTTCTTAAATTCCGTGTTTCGTACACATTCATAACAAAAACTCCAAATTAACTTATTTTTTTTAAAATTAGTCACCAAACAAACTTCAAATTATATAAATAATGTGAATTATTAAAAATATTTTTTAAAATTTCAATATTTTTATGCGTCTTTTATTAATTTTTAGGTAAAAAATGAGTTTTGAACTAAACAAGTATGTTAAAATATATAGAAAAAAATTAATTAATGGTCTTGAGGTTGTAATTCTTTATAATCCAAAAACTCCGATTGTCAGCATGAATTTATCTTACAAGGTAGGCTCTAAAGATGAAAGAATCGGAAGAAGGGGATTTGCTCATTTATTTGAACATTTAATGTTTGAAGGTTCCAAACATGTACCCAAAGGGGAATTTGACAAAATTTGTTCATCAGCCGGCGGTACAAACAATGCCTATACTACTTATGATTATACCGCTTATACCATGACTCTCCCTTCACACCAGCTTGAACTTGGTTTGTGGTTAGAATCTGACAGAATGTTTTATTCCGAAATTTCGCAAACCGCTCTCGAAACACAGCAAAAGGTTGTTACTGAAGAAATACTGCAAACGGTTGAAAACCAGCCTTACGGAAGATGGCGTGAATACCTTGCTGCCGGGGCTTACCAGCCGGAATGTTCTTACTCTTGGGAAGTTCACGGAAGCAAGGAGGATGTTGCAAATTCTACTCTTGAAGATGTTAATGATTTTTTTCATACTTTCTATAATCCCGAAAACGCCTGTTTAGTTCTTGCCGGTGATTGCGAGCCCAACAAAACCATACCAATTGTCGAGAAATATTTCGGGCTGAATATTCCTCAGAAGGAAATCCAACGAAATGTCTTTGATGAAAAGTATAAACTATACGGCAAAAATATCAACACTTTTGACAATGTACCACTTCCTGCTGTTTTCATTTCTTTTCATCTTGGGGATTACCGGTCGGAAGATTTATATACTGCTGAAGTATTATCATTTATGGCAGGAATCGGAAAAAGCTCTGAATTTTACAAAAAAATGGTCTATGAGTTGCAGATTGCTTCACAGGTGGGAGCTTTTGTTGATAAACGCGAAAATTGTTCATTGCTGACTTTTTATGCAGTTGCAAACAAATCTCATATTACAACCGGCGAACTTGCAGAAGCAATATATAATGAACTTGATAAATTGAAAGAAGGCAATATTGAATTGTCATTATTAGAAAAATGCAGAAACCAACTCACTTCACAAATGGCAAATGAAATTCAATATTCACATGGCTTGGCTGATATGGTTGGTAATTTTACCTTGTTTTGGGATAATCCCGAACTGATTTTTGATGTTCTCGGAAAATATTCAGATGTAGATGCAAGCTCTGTTTCAAAATTTGCTGCAAAATATCTGAAAAAGGATGAATCAATTAGAGTTGATGTTTTACCAAAAGAAATTTCAGAGAAAGATGAATAAATTTTTCATTTCAATATTGTTGGTTTTCATTTATAATATACAAGCGTTTGCCGGACCTTATGTATTTGATGATAAAACTCAGGCAAGCATAACGACAATTGCCACTATTACAGGATTTGCTTTTTCGATTACAAATTCTGATTTTAAGCCGCATACAGAATATCAGGTTGAATTGCTGATGAACAAGAAATTGTTGGGTATTAACCAAATTTCTGTTGATAATTTCAGTGACGCAAATGCATTAGTCAGCGATGTATTGTTAGGTGTATGTATAGCTGTTCCGGCATTACAGATTTTTGACGGAAGAGTAAAGCAAGATTGGGGAATTTACGGATTAATGTATCTTGAGTCAGCGGCTTTGAGTATCAGTACAACAACTTTGACTAAAAACATTTTCAGAGAGACCCGACCATACGTTTACAGTTCCGAAGCACCGATGGAAATGAAACTGACAAAAGATGCACGGCAGTCATTCTTCTCGGGTCATGCCTGTCTTGCTTTTGCAGGAATGACTTTTTTTGCTGAAACTTATGGAAATTACTATCCGGAAACCTCTAATCATACATTAATTTGGCTCGGTTCGATGACTCTTGCAAGTACGACGGCATTGCTTAGAGTTTTTTCAGGCAGGCACTTCCCTATTGATATATTGGTTGGTTCTGCAGTTGGATTTGCAATCGGTAAATTGATACCTTATCTGCATGAAAACAAGGATTTACAAAACGAATATCCTGATTTTAAGGTTAGTAGAATTGTAGCGTTTAATTTTAATATCTGATTAAAATATTCTTTCATTTTTGATGATATTATAAAATCATTTCAAAAAAGTAATGTTAATAAATTAATTCTTGTTTTAAAAATGATTATAATTCAAATATTGTTTATATTTGAATATATAAATTAGGAATATTTTAATGAGAATAATAATAATTTCCTTGGTGATATTTTTAATCGTCTTCAATTTCATTTTTGCAGAAGATGAAAAATTAGTTATTACTTTACAAAACAATGAAATAATTACTATTGATGTTAATAAAATTGACAGAATAAAGTTTGATATCGTTAATTCGATAAAAACAAACCCTTCAGAAAATCAACAAAATATCAAAAATTATCCAAACCCATGTAGAAGTTTTACGATAATTGAATTTAATTCGATGCATAATCAGGAAGTACAACTGACTATTTTTAATATTTATGGAGAAACTGCATTATCTATAGATAATTATATAGCAAATGTAGGTCTGAATTCATTAACTTTAGAACTAAAAGATATTAACAACAATTCTTTACCATCAGGCGTTTACTTCTGCAAAATATTAATGGGCAGTTATTTAGATAAACATAAAATTATCATTTTGAATGAGGATTAACTTAGATGAAAGTAATATTAGCAGCTATGTTTTGTTTTTTTATATTCGGCTTAACATCGGTAAAGTGTGGGAATATTATTAATATAATTCAAAATGATGGAGAGATTTTAAAATTTGACATTGAGAAAATCAAAAATTTGAACTTTAAAGATGCTTCATTTTCAAGTGAATGTACATTTAAATTATCTAACGATAGTTCAATTACTTTTCGCCTTTACCGTATCATAAGTATGTTTTCAAAATCAGGAATAAACAGCAGTGATTCTCTCGTTGTTGATTATAATGAAGATGCTTATTTTGGTTTTATTAGTAAGCTTTATAGCTTTCCAATTGAACATATTTTATCACTTTCTTTTTCCAATTTTAATGAGTTTAACAATAAAATATTAAAAAAAATTTCAATTAATTTGAGCGGATTACAAGCAATATTTAATGATGAAAACAATCCAAAAGAATTTAACGGAAATTTTTCCGTTTCTAATACCGGAGATAATGGAGACTGGGGTCAATCAGTGTTTTGTAGAACTTGTTATAAAAACAACATTATTGCAGACTTTAACTTCTGCAAAAGTAATCACCAATTTTCCATAGAGGATATTTCACATCAAACTTGTTATTTTTATAATGCTGAGATTTATCTTGATACTATTAATGGTATTATTGATTCCATTTTATATGTATATCAGGAAAAAGATTATGATTTACCAAATACCGGTGGTTCATGGAGAGATGAAACTGATTATTATACAACACTCAATCTGTTTTCACTTCCTTATACAATAGAAGAAAATGGTGATTTAAAAGTTGATATTGGAATCACGGATTTATCCAATATAAAATACACATATAATTATGACAATGTATCAGGCTCAAGTGGAGGTTATACATCAAAACATATACGGTTTATTAAATTTTTACCACCGAATGATTCATCAAGAATAAGTATTATTATAAGTTCAGAAGATTAGAAAAACAAATCTTGTCTTCTTCTATTGACAAAAACTCAATTTCTATTATTTTAATTTGATAAATTTTTCATTAACCGAGCTGCCCTTATCATCGCTTATATTCAGGAAATAAACACCCTGACCGGTTTCAGGAAGAGGCATATTTAACTGAATATTTCCCAAAGTATAGTCCGAAAAGTCTTTCAAAGTTCCAATAAATTTTCCATCGTAATTATACAATTCAAACTTTAATCTGTTTTCGGCTTTTAATGAGAAACCTATATTAATTTGATTTGATGTTACAGGATTGGGATAAATATTTAAACTTATAAACAAATCATTCTTTAACTTACATACTCCAAGATACGAAACTTCGCCCTTCAGCTCTTTACAGGCATCATCTGGAGAAATTAATCCATCTTCCACTCTTGAGATAATATCAAGCTCTTTCAGGATAGGAATTTTGTATCTATCCGGCAATAATTCTGCAAACTTTCTGCTGATATAAAACCAGAAATCAACATTATTCGATATTGTATCGCTACCTTCATACTCCTTCCATTCAATTCTGACAGGCAGCAGATTCCATAATAATGGTTTATAGTTCCCCATAGAATCGCGTTTAACAATATTGTCAATTTCGATATACCCATCATTTATTGAATCGGCTTTTAGTAATGGAGATTGAGATATTTGAGATATAACAACTGTTGATGCCTGCACACCTTTGGCAATTTTAACGGATTGATACATCATTCCGACTGCCGCTATATCCGACCAAATACTGTAATCCCAACCGGTATATATATTCGGTTGAATTTTAATTCCCCTTTCACCTTGAAAATTATTGATAATTATATATGGATTTGATTTAAACAAAATATTCTGTTTCGTTGTATCATAATTATACATCTTACTTATCATCTCCAATCCACCAAAAGGAATATCATCCTTATTGATGTAATCTTCAAATAGAGTTGATAGCGTATCACCATTTTTAGAAATACCAATCTTTTCAGCTTCTTTAGTAGTTAAGAAGAGTTTCTCAATTCCGGCAATCTGCTTGATTTCTTTGGGTTCTTTATTTTGCAAATTAGACTTTACAAGTGAGTTATGTTTGCAGGCATTTCCTAATTCAAAAACAGCATTATGGAACTGATTATTGATTTCATTTGCATCAAAATACTCAAGTTGATGAGAAAAAAGATGGTTATAATTATCAAATTTATATCTTTTTGGTAGCAAGCTTATAAAATTCCGAGTTGCAAGATATTTTAAAATGATGTAACCTGAAGAAATATCTGAATTAACTTTAAGAAATATAGGTATAGATGCTTTGAGATTTTCGTTTTCTTGCTTATTAAAATAAATTTTTATAGAATTAACTATTTCTCTTCTATCAAATATTTTTCGCAAGTCAGAAAGCAAACGACCGGAGATAATTTGATTATTATGAATTATTTTAGGGGTTTTAAATAGCCCATAACCAAAAGATGAAGCTAAGTAAGATTGCTTGTTGCTATCGGCTCTATATAGGTTTAAGCCTACCGGAAAAATCCCCAGGCTTTTTGTCATTTCCCAATTAGGATTCTTTAGGTAGTCTAATTGAAATCTGAATGAATCTGTTACAAGGTAAACTGCTCTTGCTAATCCCTGTTTTGGGTAACCATAGGATTCAAGTCCTGATATATTGTTTGTTAAATCAGGGAAAACTAATTCTGTTAAGAACAAATAACCGCAGTCAACTTTTTTGATATTAATCTTTTCCAGTTCATCATCAGTTAGAACAAGTACCTCAATTGAATCAATATCGACTTTTTCAGTATCCTTTGTTGTATAGTCAATAGTGATATTGTTGTTAATGCTTTTGACTTTGTTTGTATCAAGAGGATTTAGAAAATTTTTCTCTTTTATTTTTTTGATTTGTTCTTCATCAGTTATAGTCAATTCGACTTTTTTAAATGAATTTAAATTTTTTGGAAGTTCTTTATCTTTAAGTTTCTTCAAAAATTCTTTAGTTTTATCAGATGATTCTGTTTCTAATTTATTGGAAATATTCAAAATTGAATCTACATTTTGTCTGACCTTATCAGTACGTCCGAGATATTCATCAATTTTTCTTTTAATCAGTAATTCATCATCGGCAGTTCTAATTTGAGGTAAATTATCTGTTTCAATATTTTGATTTATTTCTTCATTATCTTCGGATAGGGTATCATATTGAGGCTGTCCTTTTGATGATTGTGATTTATATTCACTTATCATTCTATTAATTTGAATTTTATCCTTACGGGAAAGTTTTTGTGATTTGACATGTAAAATAGTATCATTAGTCTGAAATGAATGATTATCAGCCAAATATTCAGTAGTATCTGATTTACTGCGGGTAATTCCGATAACTGATTTATTTTCATTAACTGATGATATATTTTCCGTTGTTTGATGATTCTTAGAATTTAAATCCGAAATTTGTTTCAATTCGGAATTATTTTCAGGATTTTGAAAGAACAAAAAGTTTATCAAAATAATAATTAATACTGATAGAATACCCATAATAATAATTCCTCTTTTATTTGAATTTTTATTTTTTTTATTTTTATCAATTTCTGACAAACCTAACCTGATTTCACTGTCCGAAAGCGGGAACTCAGGTAATTTCGTTCTTGAAATATCATCAAATATTTTATCTATAGCTTTCATTTCTGCCTCACAGGATTATGATTTACAAACTCCCCTGTTGTTTTGATTTCAGAACTCAATAGTATTTTCAGTTGTGATTTTCCGCGTAATATTCTTTGTTTAAGCGTTTCAAGTTTGACATTTTGTATTTCTGCGGCAATATTTTGCGGATAACCAAGAATATTACAGAGTACAATAGCTTCTTTCTGTTCTATTGGCAATTTTTCCAAAGCCTGATATAACAATTTAATTTCAAAAATTCTATCGGGAGTAAGTTCATTAGATTCGAGCAAATCATAATATTTTTCAGATGATAATTCCGTTTTACATCTTTTGGACTGATAAGAGTTATTCAGTCTTGAAGCAATCGAAAACATCCACGATAGAAATGCCTCTTTGTGCTTTAAATTCTCAAACTCTCTATATGCAGTCTCTATCGTATCCTGAAGCAAATCTTTAGCATCATCATAAGTCGGCGATACCGAAAGACAAAACCTCCATAGATTCTTCTTAAGCGGTTCAAAATGTTCCAAAAATATATCTTGTCTGTTCTTCATCGTACTTTTGTTTTGTTTTACAATCAGTAAGAGTATCTAAATCAAAAAAAGGCGACAGAATTATTTTTAAAAGTAATAATATTTTTAAGATTGATGTACTTATTAAATGGTTTAATTTACAATTTGTTAAGATTAGCTTAGATTAATTGTATATTTTTGTATTAATTTTATTATAAATTAATCAAACTTTAGTTGTCTAAAAGATAATGGATACAAATAATATAGAAATTATGGCTCCCGTGGGATCTTACGAATCTCTTGCTGCTGCAATTAATGCCGGAGCGGGTTCAGTATATTTCGGAATTGACAAACTGAATATGCGTTCAAAATCTTCAGTCAATTTCACATTTGACGATTTGAAAAATATTACTCAAATATGTAATGAAAACAATGTGAAATCTTATATTACGCTGAATACAGTGATGTATGATGAAGATTATGACCTGGCGTGTAAAATAATTGACGAATCTAAAATAAGCGGTGTAACGGCTGTTATAGCTTCCGATATGTCAGTTATTGAATATGCACGGGAAAAAGGTGTGGAAGTTCATATTTCAACCCAGGTAAATGTTTCTAATTCCGGTGCTGTCAAGTATTTTTCAAAATTTGCCGATGTTATTGTTCTTGCCCGCGAACTGAATCTTGAGCAGGTTGCGAATATAACAGAATTTGTAAAAATGAATGACATCAGAGGACCAAAAGGGGAACCTGTAAAAATTGAAATGTTTGTTCACGGAGCGCTATGTATGGCAGTTTCAGGAAAATGTTACTTAAGCCTGCACGAATACAACAAAAGTGCTAACCGAGGTTCCTGCCTGCAAATCTGTCGCCGTGGATATTCTGTAACAGATAATGAAACCGGAGCTGAACTCGAAATTGACAATGAATATATTATGTCACCAAAGGATTTGAAAACCATTCACTTTTTGGACAGAATTCTGGACGCAGGTGTAACAGTTTTGAAAATCGAGGGACGCGGACGTTCGCCTGAATACGTCAAACGGACTGTCGAATGTTATCACGAAGCAGTCGAAGCCTATCAATCCGGTACTTTTTCGCAGGATAAAGTTGAAGACTGGAATAATAGATTAGCAGAAGTTTATAACCGCGGATTTTGGGATGGATATTATCTGGGGCAGAAATTAGGCGAATGGAGTCCCAAATACGGCTCAAATGCAACACGTTTCAAAAAATACATCGGCGATATAACAAATTATTTCAAAAAGTTATCTGTAGCTGAAGTTACTTTGAAGGCTGACGGATTATCTGTCGGTGATGATTTGATAGTAATAGGACCCACAACAGGTGTTTGGGAAGGGAAAGCGACGGAAATCCGTAAAGAACTGCTTCCTGTCAACAATGTCGAAAAAGGCGATATCGTTTCAATTCCTACTGATGTCGTACTTCGCCGGTCGGATAAAGTTTACAGGTGGGAAACTAATGCAGTTGAATAATTTATTTTTTCAAAAATTTAATTCAATCGCTTTAATTACAATCTGATATTGAATAAAATCATAATAGAAATAAATGAGCCTGTATTTTACTATAAAATATTTATTGTTCATAGATGTTATATAAATATAGTTAAATTTAGTAAATAGATTAATTTTTAAATTATGGATACAGTAAGCATAGAAATTGATAAAGGTCAGTTATTGAATGTAATAATTCAGCTTGATGTAGATTATAAATTATTGATATTCAATGAGTTAAAGAAGAACCTCTTTTTACAGAGGTTTAATTCCCTTCTTAAGTCCACAGGAACAGATGAGTTGTCTTTTGATGAAATAACCCGGGAAGTTGAAACTGTCCGAAATGAAAGATATAAAAATGGCAGACAAGTACATTAAAGTTATAATTGATACTAATATTTGGATTTCATTTCTGATTGGTAAGCACCTTAAAGGACTACAAAATTATCTCAATAATGAATCAATAAGAATTATTACCTGTCACGAACAGCTAATCGAATTAACAGAAGTATTAAACAAGCCAAAAATCAAAAAATATATAAAACCTTATCAGATTGAAGAATTCTTAGATTTAATTTATGAAGTTTCCGAGGTTGTCAAAATTTCTTTGTTAATTGATATTTGCAGGGATAAGAAGGACAACTATTTACTTTCTCTTGCAAAATGTTCTGATTCAGACTACCTGATTACCGGAGATGATGACTTGTTAGTTCTTGATGGTTTAATCAGTACAAAAATTCTTAAATATTCTGAATTTGAAATGATACTTCACTCTTAAAGGATTTATACAATAGCACTTCTAAAATCGAAGAAATTACATTAAGGAGAATGTATCGGAAAATTGAAAATTTCTAATCATTATAATCCGGTAAAATAGCGATTTAGTTGCTTTCATACTAATCAGTAATAAAATCAATTATTTTCTTATATTTCGGTTTCTCGGGATTTAAATGATTTCCGGCACCTTGAGTTTGCCGGAAATCATAGCAGCAGATAAAATTTATACCGGTTTAAATAACAACCTATTTAGGCTGCCAGAAACACCTGACGGGTGATACAATTAATCCGGAGTCTTTCATCTTTTTCATTTCTTTGTCAACAATCTTTCTGTCAAGACCTGACAATTCTGTAATGGTACCTGCTGCAAGAGGCTTTCCGGCTTCTTTTAGTACTTTTAAAATCAATTCTACATTTTCCATTTTAAGGATTCCTTATTATTATATAAAAACACAATTAGAAAATTTATTTAATCATTAATTTTTTACTGATTGATACACCTACAAAAATTGAATTATACGACCACCCCGAATTTTTATCAACATAACTTATTACCTGATTAAAACCGATTTTGGGCAGAGCTATCCAATTAAAATCTGAATCTAAAGGCAATTCCCTGCTAAAATATATTCCTACAAACAAGATTCCGGGTGATAATGAACCCATTTCTCCTGAGAGCTCATTTCGCCTTCTTGTTCCTGTATTAATAAAATATCCTCTATCGGCAGGACTCACAAGAACCTCATCATAAGAAAAATTGTTTGAAATCAAATATTCATATCCTATTGAAGCACCAAAACCGTAAGTACCAATCAAGTCCTGATGATATTCATACTTGAAAATAATGGAATTGTAATCCATATTCAAATTATGCTTAAAAACTCCGTTTATGTTGATACTATCCATATTGATAATTTCATTCTCAAACGCATTGGATTGTGAATTTCTAAAAGCAAAACCTAAAGAGAAATTCAGATATGCTGATTCAAGAACTTTTATTCCATAATCTATGGTAATAATTGATGAATTTCCGCCACCGTCCAAATCTTTGGGACAACAGGTGCCTATTTCATCAATACTAAGCAAATCAACAGAATGCATATCAAAGGAATATACTGCTGAAATGCCCAATTTACTGTTATCGAACATATCAATGCTGTATAAAGTTTGAAAATCTGCACTCAAAATGATTAACAAAGCAACTGATTTTAGAATACATCTAATTATTATCATGTATTAAACAAAATATTAACATTATTACAGTAACCATAAATTCATATTTAGGTTATTATAAATTGAATAAAAATACATTACAAAAGTATAAAATTATGCTAATTTATCAATTTATTTAATTAAGTTTTCTAAATATAGTGGTTATTTCAACAATTTTATTTATTTTTGAAGATATAAATTTTGTTTAAATCTAAAGAATTCAAAAATTTAGAGAAATTGAATTTAGAATTAGCTAATAATTAATTACTAATAGTGGTTGTGAAGATGAATAAGATTTTAGAAGCAAGATTCATTGGACCGGAAGTAAAACTTTTCAAAATAACAGCACCTAAAATTGCTGAGAAGAGAAAAGCGGGACAATTTATCATTCTGCGGGTTGACGAAACCGGGGAGAGAATACCCCTTACCATAGCCGATTCGGATACAGATGAAGGCACAATTACATTAATTGTACAGGGAATCGGAGCAAGTACAAAACTTTTGAACACACTTAATGCAGGTGACTATATCCACGATGTTGTCGGACCTCTGGGTAAGGCTTCACATATTGAAAATTTCGGAACTGCTGTCAGTATTGGCGGCGGAGTCGGTACTGCAATTGCGTATCCTACCGCAAAAGCTCTCAAGGAAGCCGGTAATTATGTCATAAGTATTATAGGCGGCAGGTCTAAAGAATATATTATCCTCGAAGAAGAGATGAACAAAGTATCGGATGAGGTTTATCCTACTACTGATGATGGTTCGTACGGTTATCACGGTTTTGTAACTCAGAAGTTAGAGGAATTGATTAAATCCGGCAGAAAGATTGATTTTGTGCTTGCTATAGGACCTATTCCTATGATGGCTGCAGTTGCCAAAACAACTGAGCCTTACGGAATTCAAACTGTAGTATCGCTTAATCCTGTCATGGTTGACGGTACCGGAATGTGCGGAGGCTGCAGAGCTTATGTTGACGGTAAAGCAGTATTTGTATGTGTTGACGGTCCCGAGTTTGATGCACATAAAGTTGATTTTAAAATATTGACACAGAGAAATAAAATGTATCTCCCTCAGGAAAAAGAGACTTTAGACAAACACGTCTGCAACTATGACAAAATGTTTGAAGCGGAAATTGGCAAAAAACTTAATCACGAGGTACATAATGGCTGAACTTAGTATAAAAGAAAGATATAAAATTGACAGGCATAAAATGCCCGAACAGGACGCTGATGAGAGAAGCAGAAATTTTCAGGAAGTTAATCTCGGTTATTCTATAGAAATTGCCCAGGAAGAAGCCGAACGCTGTATCAGATGTAAAAATCCTGTATGTGTAACCGGATGTCCCGTTGCAGTAAAAATCCCTGAATTTATCAAAATGATTGCTGATGGAAAATTTGAAGAAGCTGCTGCTATACTAAAGCAGGACAATGCACTGCCTGCAGTTTGCGGCAGAGTATGCCCGCAGGAAGAACAATGCGAAGCAGTCTGTGTTATAGCAAAGAAAGGCAGACCTGTTGCAATAGGATATTTGGAACGTTTTGCTGCAGATTGGGAACGTAATCATGCAAATCTTAAACAAGCTGTTTTAGCTCCAAAGACCGGTAAAAAAGTTGCAATTGTCGGCGGGGGTCCTGCAGGGCTGAGTTGTGCCGGAGATTTAATCCAAATGGGTCATGATGTTACAGTGTATGAAGCACTCCACGAGATTGGAGGTGTACTGCTATACGGCATTCCGGAATTCAGACTGCCAAAAGAAATTGTCAAGGCTGAAGTTGAATCATTAGAAAAACTCGGTGTAAACTTTATAACTAATTATGTTATAGGTCTGACCGAAACAATTGAGGAATTACAGTCTAAATTTGATGCCATTTTTATTGGTGTCGGAGCCGGTCTCCCCTACTTTTTGAATATTCCCGGCGAACATCTGAACGGAGTTTACTCTGCAAATGAGTTTCTTACAAGAGTAAATCTGATGAAAGCTTATAATTTCCCTGATAATCCGACTCCTATGCTTGATGTCAAGGGTAAAACAGTTGCGGTTTTCGGCGGAGGCAATACAGCAATGGATGCAGTCAGAACATCAAAACGTCTCGGTGCAGAAAGGGCTATTATCTGTTATCGCCGGACTGAGATGGAAATGCCTGCCCGAATTGAAGAAGTTCATCACGCTAAGGAAGAAGGCATTGAATTCAAACTTCTTGTCTCCCCTGTTGAATTTGTAGGTGATGACGGCGGCTGGCTGAAAGCTGTTACTCTTCAGCAAATGGAACTCGGCGAGCCCGATGCTTCAGGCAGAAGAAGACCTGTTGTAATCGAAGGTGCTGTGGAAACCATTGAAATTACTGCTGCAATAATTGCAATCGGTAACGGCTCTAATCCTATTATCAGCCGTACCACACCTGAATTGATAGTCAATAAATGGGGTAACATCATTGTCAGCGAAGGCAATATGAAGACAAACATGAAAGGTATTTTTGCAGGCGGCGACATCGTTACAGGCGGTGCTACCGTAATCCTTGCTATGGGTGCAGGCAGGGCGGCAGCCAAAGCCATAGACGAATATATTGCAAATCCTGAAGTCTGGTAAATTGGAAACGCAAATCAAATCTAATCGCGAGGTCTATTTAGACCTCGTGAAGTTTTTTGCGATGATAATGATGGTTGCTGGCCACACATTTTTTGAGATGGCTAATCCCGAAACTTACAATATTAATTTATTCCCCTGGGACTGGTGGGGGTTTCTTCGGGGAAAGACCGCTCCCACATTCCTTTTCCTTTCCGGTGCCGTTCATGTATTTGCTAATTTTAAAAGCGGAGCGGCAGAAATAAGCAAAGAAGCATTTCATAGACGAATTGTTATGTCTCTGGTGCTGCTGGTAATCGGTTACACAATGAACTCCCCGATTAATTCATTCTCCGAACTCTTTTCAGTTTCCGACAGTAAATTACATCTGTTTTTCCAGGTAAATATACTTCATATTTTCGGTATTGGATTATTTATTCTGGCATTAATATACAAATTCGGCAAATCTCCTCAAAATGTACTATATATATCGCTGGCATTCGGAATCGCAACAATAGTTTTGGCTCCGATAGCAGTCAGTTCCGAACTTGATTATCTTCCGGTATTTATCCGAAATTATTTCAATTATAAGGCGGGCTCGATTTTTACACTGCTGCCTTATATTGCTTACATCTTTATGGGCACGGTATTCGGAATACTTCTCAGAAATTTCAAAATCAGTCAAAATAACATTCCACCAAAACAAAATGGACTCAATAAATACAGCCTGAATATTTTGATGTTGTTCAGCAGCATAATACTGATTGTATCAGGAATCATCATTACGAAACTTTGTATTGCCGGAGGAATGGGAATTGAGATGAGAAGTGATACCGGTGCTGTAACCAGGAATTTAGGTATAATAACCGCACTTATTTTTCTGGCAAGACAGATAAAAATCAATTCGTTAAAGTTCCAATCGCTGATTACGACTTTATCGCGGAGAGCAATTTATATCTATATAGTTCATCTGTTTTTCATTTACGGAATCGGCAATATTCACGGACTCAAATTTTATCTTCACAATCAATTTTCTCCGCCGTCTGCATTTTTAATCAGCTTTGGAGTAATAATATCATCCATTTTGATTACATTATTAATTGATAAAAGCCTGAAATACAAAATTTCCAAAATGATTTATCTGTTAATTTTTATCATTTATTCAATTGTATTCTTTGTACAATAAGTATGGAATAATATATTTGATTTATAAACCTGAAACTCCACAATTTGTCTCTCAGAGCGGAGCGAAGAGTCCATAGGAAGCTTGTCTGAACCGTGATTTTTGGGATTAATGGGATTGCAGGGATTTGAATTAAACTTCATTCAGAATTCAGAATTCATCATTCAGAATTGCAAACCAATTCCGTAGGAATGCCCTGTTTGTAGAAAATAATCATTTCCCCAAGACTCAAAAAGCTCTGTAGGTGCGTACTGTTCAACAAGGTGTCGGAATTCTCATCGAAGCGATTAACGGACGTTCCGAACATCTTCACGTGGTCTTTGAACTACTTCACGTAGTCTTTGAACTACTTCACGCGGTCTTTGAACTACTTCACGCGGTCTTTGAACTACTTCACGYGGTCTTTGAACTACTTCACGCGGTCTTTGAACTACTTCACGCGGTCTTTGAACTACTTCACGCGGTCTTTGAACTACTTCACGYGGTCTTTGAACTACTTCAATGACCTCGTGAAGTGCATCGACACTCGTTTTAACTAATTCGATCTTTAATTTAACAAAATCTGTGAGTTGTTTAAAATAATCCGAATATTTTAAAAAGGGTTCGAAAACATATTTAAGAACGGATTTTTCAATTATTATGTCAAAGAATAATTGTCAATTACTATCTGAAATCAAAAGAACTATATTGTTTTCCGATTTATTCATTATTTATTTAAAAAAAAGTTCTAAAAAGTCTGAATTTTTGGTAAGTTTGTATTGTGAGAAATTTTATTTTATAAATAATAATTTGTATAACGAGTTCAAGGTAATATTTATGAAAAAGATGATTATTCTTGTATCACTTATTTTAGCAATATGCAGTCTAAACATTTATTCGCAAAATTTACAAAATACTTCATGGACAGTATTTATTTCTCCGGGCCATTTAATTGCTTATTTTCATTTCAGTAAGGATACATTATCCACAAGTTTTGATAATATTACTTACAAAAACACTTCTACTTTTCAGGAAATTGACAACAATTTCTTTATTGTTGATTTAACAGATGAGGATTGTCCTAATTCCGATACAGGTAAATACACTTATGTAATACAGAATGATACTTTGAAATTTACACTTGTAAATGATTTATGTATATCCCGTTCCGAATCAATGCCAATAATTTATTGTGTCAGGGTGCAGACAGGAATCCAAAATGACAACAGTACAAAAGATGTAAAATTATACCCTAATCCTGCAAGTGATGAAGTTATTATTCAATCCAATAATGAATTTATTGGTACAACATACAATATTTGTGACCAAATGGGCAGACAAGTATTGACAGGAAAATTGAATGGTGAATCTTCAAAAGTTGATATTAGACAATTATCTTTAGGAATGTATTTCTTACAGATAGGTGATGAGGATAAACAGATTTTCAAACTAATAAAGAAATAATTTGGATTAAGTTCCATTAGAACTTAATGATAGGAATAATCAAAATTATGTTCAATACTCCTTCTGAATCGCGGGTTCTGTTTCAGTTCGTTTGTGCTTTTTCTACCGATAGATCACTCCTTCGGAGTTGGGATTGTGGTTTCTCGGCGGCTGTTTATTTGTTACAAAGATTCAACTCCTTCGGAGATGGGGTTTGTGGTTTCCGGCGGGATATGCTATGTTACCATTATTTAATCCCGATGGGATACAATCAATTTTAAATTACGGATTAAGATTAATTCAAATCCCAACAATCCCATAATTCCCATAAATCACGGTTCAGACAGGTTGTAATTTTTCTACCGACATATCACTCCTAACGGAGCTTTACAAATTGACAATTGAAAATTAACAATTGAAAACTAAAAACTAAGAACTAAAAACTTTGTATTTTCGGATAAAATCTTCAATAGCTCTCCCCCTATGGCTGATTTTATTTTTCTCATCCTGATTCATCTCTGCAAATGTTTGTTCGTAACCCACAGGGATGAAAATCGGGTCATATCCGAATCCTCCGGAGCCTTTCTCTGAACTGCCAATCAGCCCTTCTACGCTCCCTGATGCAATGACAGTATCTTTGCCGTCGTAATAACATATAACGCATCTGAAGCGTGCCAAGCGATGCTGAACGTCAGTATTCCGGAGTTCAGCCAAAACTTTTGTGCGGTTCGCTGCATCATCGCCGTGAATTCCTGCATATCTTGCCGATAGGACGCCCGGTTTCAAATCCAAAGCATCAACTTCTAATCCGCTGTCATCTGCAATAACAGGCATTCCTGCAGCTTCGAAAAATGCCTTTGCTTTAATAACTGCATTTTCTTCGAATGTCAAGCCCGTTTCTTCAACATCAAATCCTGATAGATGCAAATCCGATGGCAGCAGGATTTCAAGTTCAATTTTTTCTTTCTCAAAAATCTGTTTAAATTCTTTAGCTTTATGTTTGTTATTTGATGCGAGCAAAATTTTCTGCATTATTCACCGAAATATTCGTTTAGTAAAGTATTAACAGCCTGTGTAGGTGTAATTTTCCCGTCAAGAACCTGAGTTTCCAAATCATTTTTCATTTCAATGATTTCCGGATTATCGAAAAATCTTCTGTAAACAGCTTCCTCAACCATAGAATTAACCCATTGCAGCAACTGGTCTTTTCTTCTTTTTTCAAAAAAACCGGATGCTTTCGTGCCGGTCATAAAATCATTTATTACACTCCAGACTTCAGTGATTCCTTCATTATTTATAGCCGAGCAGGTCATAGCCTTCGGTTTCCAGCCGGATGTTGCAGGAGTCAGGATTCTGAGGGCACTATCGTAAGAAGCCTTAGTCAAACTTGCTCTGGATTTATATTCACCTTCGGCTTTGTTGACAACAATCAAATCCGCCAGTTCAACCACTCCTTTTTTTATTCCCTGCAGTTCATCACCGGAGCCCGGGAGCAGCAGCAGCAAAAAGAAATCAACCATCGAACGGACAGTTACTTCGCTCTGCCCTACACCGATTGTTTCGATAAGAATAACATCATAGCCGGCAGCCTCGCAGACAAGTATTGTTTCACGGGTTTTGCGGGCTACTCCGCCAAGAGTTCCGCCTGAAGGTGATGGTCGTATGAATGCATTTTGAGCACGGGAAAGCAGTTCCATCCTTGTTTTATCACCAAGAATCGAGCCTTTGGATATTGTGGAGCTTGGGTCAACAGCAAGCACTGCTACTTTCAAACCGTTTTTGCACAAGTTAACACCAAGCGACTCGATAAATGTACTTTTACCTGCACCGGGAGGTCCGGTAATTCCTATCCGAACCGATTTACCGGCATAAGGTAATATTGATTTGATTACTTCCTGAGTTTTCTCGGTATGTTTCGGGTTGTTACTTTCAATCAGCGTTATAGTTTTTGATAAAATCACTGTATCGGAATCAAGCACCCCTTGAATAAGGACATCCGAACGAAGTTCTTTCCTTTTATGTACTGCATTTTCAGTTTTGTTTATCTGCCCGATACCTGCCATAACGGAACTTGCGAATTCTTTTCCGGCACCTGCCGGAGCCCATTCAGGCTTTTTGTTTTTCGACATTCCTGCATCATCATAAATTTTATAAAAAGCAAAAGTAATGATATTAACGAATTAAAACAAGTTTTACAGAGATAGTATTTTCACTGCCTCTGATAACAGCATTGTAAATACCGTCCGGACAAGAAGTCCCGCTGTCATCTTTACCATCCCAAACGACAAATTCTGTTGTTTCCAAAATATTGCGTATTATTTTTCCCATCGAATCAGAAATAAATACATAAGAATCTTTTAAGGATTTATTCAATAATTTAATTGTAAAATTGCCGTTTGAAGGATTAGGAAAAACATTAATTCCATTCTTTTCATCAATCGTATTTAAACCGGATGATTTCGCCGGCTTTATTTCTATAATTTTATCCATAGAATCGCGGAATTGCTGCGGTCCCCTGCCATCCCTGTTACTTGTTGCAATAAATACCCTGCCGTCGGGAGATACACACACATCACGCAGTCTTCCGAACTTGCCGTTAAAATATTCTGTTGAGCTTACTACATTCTCACCGGCTTCATCTAATTTAGCAACAAGAAGAAGCTGAGTTTTGAGAGCTGTTATAAGTATTGAATTTTTCCATTCGGGAATTAAATCATTGCTGTAAAAATCAATACCTGCAATGGCTAATGTACCTGTAGGAGTTAATGATAAAATCGGCTCGACAACATTATTTTCCTGGCAAAATATTTTTTCGGCAGGTGTATCGCAATATCCTTCTACATTGGACCATCCGTAATTTCTTCCTTTTTGGATTATGTTAATTTCATCATTAGTCGAAGCGCCATGCTCGGAAGTGTAGATTTTACCCTTTGCAAATACCAGACCCTGCTGATTGCGATGCCCGAAGCTCCAAATCATACTCCCGGGAAACGGATTATCGTCAGGCACACTGCCGTCAAGGTTCATCCTGCATAATTTACCGTTTACATTAGTCAAATTCTGAGCATTTGAGCCATTACCGGCATCTCCGACAGTAAACCATAATTTATTGTCGCTGCCAATCATAATTCTGGCACCATCATGAACTGATGCTCCCTGAATATTTTCAAGAAGTGTAAGGGGACTTGTCAGAATATTGCCGTCATAAGTATAACGCTCAATTCTTATTTTTGTACTCTGACTTGTTCCATAATTATAAACAACATAAACATAAGGATTGGACTGAAAATCCGGATGAAGAGTCATTCCCATTAATCCGCGTTCACCGCTTTCAAAAACTGAAGAAATTGTGACAAGATGATTTATTTCTCCGGACTCGGGATTAATCCTGCTGATTCTGCCATATCTCTCAGTAATCCATAAATGATTATCAGGTCCCCACAATACTTCCCAAACTGTTTTTAAATTGCCTGTAACTTCACGAGTTTCAAGCTCTGTTACCGGTTCGGAAGACATTTTATTGGTGCATGAAAACAATACAACAATTAATAACCAATATCTGTATTTCATTTAATTAATCCTCACTAATTTATATCTTTGGAAAAGTAAACGATTTGATTTCAAACTTATTACTAAACTAAACTGCCTGATGCTAATAATTCTGTTGATTATGCAAGTATTTCTTTTAACCAAACATTCAAAAACCCCCTAACCCCAACTATAATAAGTGATTTCTGCTTGGTAATTTCAACATATTTCGTAATTGGAATAACGTAAAAAGGCACCATTTTACTCGTCATACTGAGCGACAGCGAAGTATCCATGTATTCATTAATTAACAGCCTGGATCCTTCGCAAGCTCAGGATGACGCCACCAAAGTACAGTTTTTTGTCGTAAGCTTTACGAAATTAATTGAATTTGTTTGAACTTATATGTACAGCTTTTTATTGGGTTATAGTTAGAGCAGCGAGACGGGCGATTTTAATATCGTCAATAAAAGTTTATTGTTAGTGACAGGAGTTCTGAAATAAAAAAAGCTGCGAATAAAATTCGCAGCCCTTTTATCTATTTATTTATATTTAAAAAATCAAACCAGTTCTACTTCTTTGGTACGAGCGCTGATTTGTTTAGTCTTGTGTTTACGTATTTGCCTGATAATTTTCTCGGAAGCATCATGCAGGCTTTTATTAAAATCATCGGAGTCCTCCTTTGCTACAAGTGTATTACCCTGTATGAATACCGTTATCTCAACGGTTTTACTCACTTCATTAATAAACTCAACATTGGTAGAAATAATGCCGTCATAGTACTTTTCAAAACCCATTGCTGCATTTAAGGCATCTTCATGCAATTTGGGGTGGGATGAATTAGTGTGTCTGAATGTTATTTGGGTTTTCATTACAACCTCTACAATTAAGTGATTAAAAAATTTGTAATTAAAAAGAAACACCCTTAAAGAGTTTTCAAAGAACACTTGAATTATTCACGATACAGTCAGCCGTTTGTTTTAAAAAAATATCAGGAATTTCTATTGAAATTTAATGTTACTGACACTGATAAAACAATATATCCGGGCAGTAAATTATAATTTTGATTCAATCTTGGTTCCTGAGGTACGAACTGCCTCTTAACAGAGCCGAAGACATCAGAACTTCCGGCAGCATAGTTATATGATGCTTCAAGTACCAGACTCCCCAACAAATTTTCATCCGACATTTTGTCAAATCCTAATTCGACTCCGCTGTATATTTTGATAAATGGATAGTAATCAGTTGCATCAAAATTTGTACCTCCTGTTCGTTTATCTAACGGAATATTACTTCTGACTGTCTCCAGCCATTCCATACGACGCATCAAAAATCCAATACCTCCTCCTATATAAGTTCTGAATTGAGTTACATAAGGCATATACTCGAGCGTAAATATTATTGGAATATCTCTGATATTAATTGTCTGCGAAATGAATCTGGCGCCGCTCTGCTCGGGCGTCTCAACTGTTTCATCATAAGCATCCTGAAGGCTGCTTTGCAATAACAAAGTCTGAATGCCATATCTGACAGGAGCTTCAAATCTTATTTTAGTGCCGGCACCTATTAGTGTTAATAATTTAAAATCTTTTTTCTTGCCGCTCAGTTCATTAATATAAACTGAAAAAAAATCGTGTGAACCGGAACTGTAAGGCACTCCGACTGTCAAAAATATAATTGACTTAAAGTTCCTTTTTCCAGTAGATTGCCCCTCACCCGATAACAGGCAATTACAATTTACAAAAACCAAAACTAATATTGATATTATAATTTTCATACAAATTCAAAGTAACAATTATTATGATAATGTGCAAATAATTTCTAAGTCTGTTGATAAATATTTATAAAATATCTCTTCCTAACACAAACCTAAAGCATACTCCACGGCAGAATGGTTGTTTCAATGATTTTCCCATCCTTAAATTCATGAATAATTCCTACCAATCCGAATTTGTGATTAGTTATAAAAGTAACCTTCTTTATTACCGGGTCATCATTCATCATTTGTTCGACGCGAATGGTTTTAACCTTCCAAAAAGATAAATCCCAATCTTCTTCTTCATTTTTCTGGACAACAGTCCGGGTAATTTTCTCACCTTCTGTTGTGGTAAATTCGTATTTATCCCCAACATTTGAATTATATTTGACAATGGTGTAGGGCTTCGACAAATCCCCTTTTGAATATACAAATTCCTGCAAACCTTCGGAGGTTACTTTCATTTTGAACTCGAAATCCAGTCTCATGTTTTGGTGGTCAGTGGTATCAATGTTAAGCCCATATTTCACCAGATAAGCATCAACAATCTGGTGTTTTATATTTTCAGGCAGATTCTGAGTACCGAAAAGTGTATCCAAAGCTTTGACTGCATCAATATCCGTTACTATTTTGCCTTTAACTGTAACGATACCTCCCTCATTTTTGATAATTTTGACCGTATCACGCAGATTTGACAAAGCAGGAGAATAGATTCCTTTCATTTTCGGACTCACACCGAACTCACTTCCTACTTTTGTTAATTCAAGGTCAGTATTGCCGCCTATTTCATTAGGACCGGTTGTGGATTCGCAGGCAAAAATAATAAATAATGCCGCAAGTGATAAGAGAATTCTAATTTTCATTTACAATCTCCTTAATTACATAAAAATACACTCAAAAATATACTCTTTATCTGATATTTCCAAACGGTATTTAAAATAAATTTATTGTTTTTTACAACTTGACTATTTAACATCAATTATTTTCTTTACCGCTTCGATAATATCCGCTGTTCGGATTGAGGACATGTCATCATTTATGGTATTTCCGGTTTGCGGAGGGCTTATTACTATTGAATCTGACCAAAGGGGTCCCCAGCGCCGTGCAGAAATATGAGGCAAATTAGGATAAAATCCTATTACAGGCGTACCCAGCGATGAGGCAATGTGCAGCACTCCGGTAGAATTTGCAATAAGCAGGTCAATATTATTCAAGAATGCTGTCATTTCCGAAAGATTAAATTTTCCGCAAAGGTTCAGGGTTTTCGGACAACTATCGGAAATATATTTACAAATATCTTTTTCCGAATCAACTCCGGTCAGACAAACAATGTAATTTCTGTTTTCTGAAATCACTTTTATAAATTCTAAAGTTACGTCCAAAGGCAGGTCTTTAGCAGAACCTCCTGAAGCAGGATGAACGGCAATGATTTTATTTTCAGATTGCCGTTTAATGGAATTTATAAATCCTTTCATCTTAATTGTCAAATCATCGCTTATTATTGGTGGCACAGGATTTACAGCATGCTTGATTCCGGTAATAGATTCCAGCATCCTTACGTTATATTCAGCTTCATGATATTCGGAGATTTTTCTGTGGTCGCGGACTTTATGATTGAAAAGAACCGAATAAAATCTGTAAGCACTGCCGATTCTCAGAGGTATTCCATTTGTGAAAGCTGCCCGGACTTCGTTAAATTTTGGCATTGGAAAGAATGAGGCATCAAATTTATTGTCGCGAAAAATACCTTTAATACCCATCGGGTGCTTATCCACAAAATAATAAGAATCAACATAGTCATTATTAAGCAGGCTCTCAGTGTATGAATCGGCAATGATGCTGACTTTAAATTTTGAATTATATACTTTTAAAGCACGTGCCAGGGGCAGAGTAAGAACCATATCGCCGATTTTGTCGGTTCTAACGATAACAATTCTTTCACATTTATCAAATTTCTCGGATATTTTCATTATTTTTACTTGTTCTACTTTTTACAATGTAAAAATAAGGTTTTTTGATGACTTTACCCTTGAGTGTTGCATATATTTCTTTCAATGAAGAACATATTATCGAAAGTTCGATAAACAGTATCAAATCTCTGGCGAGCCAAATTATAGTTGTTGATTCATTTTCCTCCGACAGAACAGTTGAAATTGCCCGTAATTTGGGAGCGGAAGTTTTCTCTGAAGAATGGAAAGGATTTGTTGCTCAGAAAAATTCAGCACTTAATAAATGCAGTCAGGACTGGATTTTGCTGCTTGATTGTGATGAAATTGTTTCTCCGTTGCTTCTGCAGGAAATATCTGAAGTCGTTAAGTCCAATAAACCGGCAGCTTATTCAATCAACAGAAGAACGGTATATTTGGGTAAAAAGATGAACCATTCATGGCAGCCGGACCGTGTAACCAGATTGGTTCACAAATCTTTGTATCCCCAGTTTACAGGCGGTAAAGTTCATGAAAAACTGGAACATTCAGCCAAGGAAGTAAATAATCTTAAACATGAAATTCTGCATTACTCCTACAAAGATATTTCCAATCATTTTGAAAAAACTGTGCAATATGCAAAATTGTCGGCTGAAACTTACTTTGAAAAGGGGACAAAAGCCGGAATTTGTAATTTGATTATCAATCCTCTGTTTGCATTTGTTAATATGTATTTTTTCAAACTGGGTTTTCTTGACGGCTGGCGCGGACTGATAGCTGCTTACAGCAGTATGACAGGAACATTTCTGAAATATGCGGAATTGAAGAATTTGCAAGAATTAAATAAAAAAGGTTAATTCAATTTTATTATTTCTTATACCTGACACCAATGGCGACAGATATTCTGCGTGATGCACCGGGATTATTTTTTGACATAACGTTTTTGCCGTCAATGACCATAACGCTTGAGCCTCCCCCATCAAGATTCATCGCTTCATAGCATCCGACTTGTTTCATAATTTGGGCAAGTTCACTTAGAGTTGAACCTTTTTTTCCGGCACTTCGGTTTCCGTGGTCTATGGTTACTAAATATAGTTTATTTTTAAACTGGTCGTAACCGATAGCAGTTCTTCCTAACTGCCCGTTGATGAATCGTCTGCCTTTTGAACCTTCGAGATATGCCTCATGCCCTGCTTTGCCTTTTCTAACTAATCTGGGGGTGGCTGTTGCTGCATATTGAAATTCTATATCCTTATGAATATTTGTTTCGAACATAAATTCCAATGTATCCCCCATATATACAATCAAATCCGGTGGCAGGTCAAAACCCATAGAAAGCACAGCCTGATTTGTATTTATTTTGACAATTCCGGTATCAATATAATTAACTACTGCCCGGAATTTACAGTTTATACCCGGCTTGTCAATGAATTCGATAACAGCTTTTTGGATTGAACTCTCAAGTTGTTCGGTACGGGCATTTTCAATCAGATTTCGTTCGAACTCGACATAGTCAAAGTCTTTTTCTGTCGAATCATTCTCAAAATAGGCACTGTCCATCAGAATTTCAGAATAGGCATCGTTAACTAATTTGTAAATGGCATTCATATTAACGTGAGGAATTATGTCTCCTCCGAAATGATTATAAAGAACCACCCCTACTGAATCGCGTCTCCTGTTTACCGATGAGAGAGTTATGATTTTCCCGTCATAAAGTTTCACCGTTCCAGATAATTTAAAGTTATCAATAAAAGGCACACCATTTTTATCAAAAAATATTCCTGACCATTCCTTATAAGGAGTTTTTTCAACTACTGAGCCGTTTATGATACACGCACCGATAGGATAATTTCGGAATGCTTTCCAGAAACTGGCATTGATTGCAGCAAAAGTTTTGGTTTCATCCAAAGAATCATTAAACCTAATAATTTCATGCAGTTTGTCAAGTTCGGAAATGTTATTTTTAGATTTTAAAACCGATACCTGTAGTTTGGGATTATTTAAATCCACTTCGAGTACATTAGCGCTGATTTTTAATTTACGGTTTCCAAACTGATAATTTTTATATATTAAACCCGGGTAAATTGTAGAATCGAAAAGAACTTTTCCTGAGAAAGAGGATGATGATTTTGCTCTGCGTTTCTTTTTTGAAGCACAGTCTAATGTGTTTGTATAACTTATAATTAAAATTAAAAGTATTATCAATATATTAAATTTTCTCATTCATCTCTCAATTATTTAAGTCAATTACTTTTACTGATGAAGGTATATTGAATGGTATCGGCACCGGAGCATCCATATTGGTTTTGAAATCTTCAACCTCTATTATCAGACTACCGCCTACTGTCGGCATGGAAAAATTGATTTTTGCCGGTAATGAAGATGTTCCTGAACTTTGATATTTATCATAAGCAGAATTTAAAATCAACAAATCTCCTTTGTCTTTTCTTTGATATTGAATCAGTTTCATATCTGATTTATTTATAACCGCAAAATCACCGAAATCCGATTTATCAATTCGTTTTAATACAATACTCCCGTCATTCTTATCGGCAATCGGAGTATATTCATCAATATCAAAAGGTGTCTTCCCCTGAAATAAACTTAGAAAATCTTTTATAGAAATGCTGAGATTTGTTGCTTTCTTGATATTTTCCTGAGTCGGGGAGCCTCTATATAGTGTATTTTCCATAACGTTTAGAAAAATAAATTTATTCATGTCAGAGTACAATCTGCCTAATGTTATACCAAAAGGTCCGTATAGCGTCATTGATACAGTATCTGTTCCGGCAATATTTATTTTTGCCTTAAAACTATAAGACTGGTTATTCATTGTTGAATTTATGGCACAATCAGCTTCTAATCTGTACAAATCAGGATTAAGTTTCACTAAAGATTTTTGGGTCGTGTCCTCATCAATTTTCTTCACAGATGAACATGAAGTAATAATAAGAATTGCCAATAACATCGAAATTATATTCAAAAGAACTTTTATCATAAATTATATCACAAAACAATGTACAAATATTAAATTAAGTTATGCGTTTTCAAAATTACAAACTTATTAAAAAACAAAAATAGGTATTTTAATGCTATATGTAACAAAAAAAATCGAATTCTCTGCTTCACACAGATTATTCAATCCTACATTCACAGATAATATGAATGACGAAATATTTGATAAATGTAACAACTTTTTCGGTCATGGTCATAATTACACTCTTGAAGTTACTGTAGCAGGTTTGCCAAATCCGGAAACCGGTTATGTTATAGATTTAAAAAAATTAAAGAGAATAATTAAAAGCGAAGTAATCGACAAAGTTGACCATAAACATTTAAATCATGATGTTGATTTTCTGAAAGGAATAATACCTACTGCCGAGAATTTATCTGTAATATTCTGGAAAATACTTGATGCTCAGATAACTGACGGCAGGCTGTATAAGATTAGGCTTTACGAGTCCGAAAACAGTTATGTTGAATATTTGGGCGGTGAAGTCACTATACCATTATATGAATAGGAGATTAAATCATAAATGAATAACGCGGTAAAAGTTGAAAATGGAAGTAGTAATAATGTTGAAATCTTTGAAAATGATGATTACGATTGGAATGAAAAAATGAATGAAAAATATTTTGAATTAAACTCTTTGAATTATCCTAATTTTGATTCAAACGGCAATACTAAAATAAATGATGATGAACGGGAAGAAATGCTTCGGCTTGTCGAGGAGAAATATATTGAAATCTTTGATATCCTTCGAATTTCAAGAAACGACCCGAATAGTACAAAAACACCAAAGAGACTTGCCAAAATGCTTGTCAAAGAACTATTTGCCGGACGGTATGAAGATGCTCCCGAATTGACTGTATTTCCAAACCGCAACAACGTCAACAATCTTATAATAAGCCGCGGCATCGAAGTTATGTCTGTATGCTCGCATCACTGGCAGCCAATATCAGGCTTGTGTGCAATAGGTTATATCCCGAATAAAAATGTTATCGGTTTGTCGAAACTCACGAGGATTGTCAATTGGTTTTCACGACGCGGACAAATCCAGGAGGAACTTGGTGAACAGATTGCAGATTATTTAGAGCATCTTATAAAACCAAAGGCTCTCGGCGTTGTAATTAATGCAAAACATTACTGTATGATAGCACGCGGAGTCAGCTCTTCAGAAGAAAATTCGCTGATGACGACATCAGTTATGCGAGGCTATTTACTTGATGATTTAAACCTGCGTAATGAGTTCCTGAAATTAATTGAAAATACAAACAGATAGTATATTCAAGCGAAGTTTCTTATATTTGTAGTCAGATATTTTGCAAAAATTATATTAATGTGAGCTTATGATTTTTCCTAATCAGGAACATGAGGAAATCTATTGGAATCAGAATCAATTAGCAGCCGGTGTTGATGAAGCCGGACGCGGACCGCTGGCAGGTCCTGTTGTTGCAGCAGCGGTTATTATGGAACCAACCACACTGATAACAGGTTTAAATGATTCAAAAAAAATGACTGACAAAAACAGAAGAAAACTATTCGAAATAATCTATAAAAATGCTCTTGATGTATCTGTTGGTTTTGTAGATGCCGAAGAAATTGATGAAATCAATATTTTGCAGGCAGCGGTCAAAGCTATGAAAATTGCACTTAACGGATTAAGAGTAGTGCCTCAGCATATATTAATTGACGGAAATTATTTCACTGAATACGATATTCCTTACACAACAATAGTAAAGGGTGACGGCATTTCGGTATCCATTGCCGCAGCATCTATCATTGCAAAGGTCACACGCGACGACTGGATGATAAAGCAGTCATTATTATACCCGCGTTACGGTTTTGATAAACACAAGGGCTATCCGACTGATTTCCATTTCCAGGCAATTGAAAAATACGGACTCTGCCCGTTGCACAGGAAATCATTTGTAAAAAATATTATTGTTAAACAGGAAACACTGTTTTAATTTTTGTCAAAAAAGATTTTTGAAAAACTATTATAATCAGCCTCCATTATCAATCAGCAGATTTAAATATTCTTTTTTGTGCCTTTAAACATAATTGAAATTAAATTACCATCTTCGGGTCCAAAGCTGTCAACTTTAAAACCACCTCTTAACATACGCATATTTGATGCAACTCTGGTAATTTTAATTAATACATCCTCGACATCTTTTTCCAGGACTTCGATAATATTAAGTGAATTATTTTTATAAATTTCGAATAAATCAAAAACAACCTTGTTCCCGGAGCTAAGTATCTGAATTTCAACAACACCGTCATAAGGATTGTCTTCAATATTAATTTCATAACTCATGGATTCAGCCCCTGCAGATAATATCATCAGAGAATCCTTAAGAACCTGAATCAGATAATTTTCATAAACAGGAATTGTAGCTATTGGATTATTGTTGCTTATATTAATTTCCATATTTCTAAATTTGACAGTATCATCAGATTTTAAATCCTCAATGCATTCTGCAAGCGTATTTCCGACATTGACATTGCTGATTACAAACCCGCTTGTGTCAGCTTCATTAAGTCTGGCTGCTTCATCTATATCAATAATGTAAGTAAACAGTTCTTCACTGCTTTCGGCTGCTAACTCAACATAATCATCGAATTCTTCCTGATTATCATACAACTTCTGCTGTAATAGTGCAGTATAACCTATTATACCGGTTAAGGAGTTACGTAACTGGTGACTCATTTCTTTCATAAAATAAGATTTCGTAAAATTTGCTTCATGTGAGAAAATCTCTGCCGTTTCAATTTGTTTGCTCCGAATTCTTACATTCTCCTCAACAGCTTTTTCGTATGAGACATCACGACCTATACAATAAGTAACGTCGTCATGTTTTGAAAAAGTAAAACTCCAGTTAACCCAAACAGATTCACCATTAGCCTTTTTCATTCTCAAATCCATTCTTTCAGTATGGTCATCTGCACTTTCATTTCGGGACTGAATAATTGTTTCAATAATTTTTGGTTCTTCAAGAAAATCTGAAAACGACCTGCCGGGCATTTCATCTGCTTCTACACCAAAAATAGCAATCGAAGCAGGATTCATGGTTTTCCATATCATCGAATTATCAAGAATGGCTATGATGTCATTTGAAGAATCCACTATTCTTCTTTGTGTTTTTGTAATTTCAACTGCAATTTCCTGAGCTCTGGCTTTGTTTGTTATCTGAGTGATTACAAAACCAAAAAATGCAATGCTGAGTATAATTGAAATGATTAATACAATAGTGGGAAGAAGTTCCTGAAATTTTCCTCCATAACCCGGAATTGAATAAAACCGAACGATAAAATCATTATCTGCTAACCGCAAATTACTTTCATTTGTCAACATAGGTTTGAATTCGGATAATAATTTATAATTATCAGTCTTATAAACGTTGTATTCCTCTTTTTTATCATTTAAGCCTATGATTTCAAAAATTATGGTACTATCACTCAGTTCTAATTTATCTCTGTCAATTGCCTCTACCGTAAGAGCTTCTTTTACAAATTGCCGGATATCAATCTCCAAACTCAGAACTGCCTGAAAGTTCTTTTTTCTTTGTTCTAAGTTTGAACGGTCTGACTGGCTATTGTAGATAGGATAGAAAATATATAACCCAAAAGTATCCGGTTTTCTGATATTATATGCTTCGGAAGCAGTCATAACATTTTTATCGCGAGCCCTCTTAATAGCTTTCATGGCAATTTCATCTCTTCCGAGGTCTAAGCCTAATCTATGTGTATTTTTTTCCAGAGGAACAATATTAAGGAAAGGGTAATAAAAGTCGTTTTTTCCTTCTGTTTTCAATTTAAAATCAAAATATCCAAGACCCATGGCTTTCAAAATAAAATCATCCAAATCATTGTCAGGTACTTTTGGTATATATGATACACTCAAGATTGATTTATAAGTCTTGGTAGGAATAGCAGCATATAATTCGAAATAATCGCTGACTACTTCAATCAGAACATCATACAACCCGTTCATGGCATTAAGAACTTCAATCTGCTTATAATAATGAGCTGACATTTTGTTCATTACAGAAGTAGAAGAATTATTAAAATCATTTATCAGATTCGTTTTTACGCTGTTTTCGGTTAACATCCTTACGAAGAAGCTTGTTATCAGTAATACAACAAGTATGATATAAGCAGGATATGTTTTTCTTATTGAAAAAACACCCTTTTTTTTATGTGATATTTGATTTAAAATCAGATCGTATGATTTTTTTATTTGATTTTTCATAATTTATAAATTCGGCTTATATACTTATTGAATACAATTAATAATTTCCTGAGCAAAAGTAACTACATTAACAGGTTTGGCGATGTAATGATTAAACCCCGAGCCAAGCAGTTTGTCTCTGTCAGTAAACGTCGCCAGTCCTGTTACTGCAACAACGGGAATATTTTCATAACCGGGTAATTCTCTTATAATTTTAACAGCTTCCTGACCGCTGAGCCCCGGCAGTAAAATATCCATGACAATTACTGCGGGTACATTGAGTTTAAGCCACTCAATACCATCTAAAGCATTGTCGAAACCAAATACAATAAAACCATTTTTTTGAAGCAATGTTGAAAACAATTTCCTGATTGGCATATTGTCTTCAATAATACAGACTGAATTAGAATTTGACATAATAAATTTCCATTAATCCTCAATAATTATTTCTACACGACGGTTCTGTCGTCTGCCTTCTTCAGTATTATTTGGAGCTACTCCCTGAAGAGCACCTTTCCAGTTAGCTATTATCCTTCCTTTCGGAACATTTATACTTAACAAATACTTTTCTGCATTTCGGGCTCTCTCCTTAGCACGGGTTGCAATTTGTTCCATTGTACCTTGTGCATCCGAATGACCTATTAAAATTATTCTTGAATGTGGATTTAAGAACAGATAATCTGCTGCTGCATCTAATAATTTCTTAAGTTCCGAAGGAATCTCAGTTGACGATGATGTTGGATATAATACAACCTTTTTATCAACTTTTGAAGCAGGATTTTCAATATTTTCTGATTTAGTATTGATAGTTTTGCCTGATGGTAACGTTACAACTGATTTAGTTATTGAAGTAGGAAACTCCCTTTTGGGATTAACAGCTTTCTTCTGGGGTAAAGATGCTGCAATAACCTCAGATTTATTATTACTGTCTTTTATAATCTCAACAATTTCAGCACTGACCTGAGAGGAAGCTAAGTATTGAATTATTCCTGCAGGTCTGTCCTCTATCGGAATTACGGTATTGAATAAAACGCCTTCTCCCTTATGTGTTTCAGCTAAAATTTGGGGAGGTGCCTCATAAGTCGGGTCAAATTCAAGGGTATCATAATTAATATTATCATTTCCGAATTTAACTGCTATGCCCAATCTTATTACAGCCGAATTCCAGTTTGATGAATTATCATTTACCATCGAACTCCGGATATTAATTTCTGCAAATGGTGTTATGAGTATGCGTGCTTTGTTTTTATAATCTGCAATAAAATAATTAAAACCGATTCCAAAATTTAAACCATAACCCAGAAGAGGTTCTTTAAAATTGACTTTAAATTCTTCAGTTATCTGACCTGTGTTTTTATATCTCATATACTGGCTGCCTGAGTTGTCAAGCATGATATCCAAGTTCATTCCTGCCGAAAGATGAAGACCTTCTATCGGCAAATGGTACTTAACTGACGGTGAAATACCAATTTGAGTAAACCCGGAACTAATTTCTACAGAACTGTCCACAAATGGATTGACAGTACCCACGAAAAATCTTTTGTCATAAAAATTCACTCCCAGCATCCCGCCCCATTTCTCACCGATAGATTTCCATTCCATCAAACCGCCGATGAAAAATCCTCCGCCGGCAGCTGAATTATATCCTGTATATGTATTAAAGGGATTACCGGGCTGATTTGTTGAAGATACGTTTAATTTCCCGAAAAAATAATTAAATTGCAATCCGCCCTGAAAACCATACCACCAAGTGCCGTAAGTTCTGTTTAACTTCAATGTATCACCACTTCCGCCGGGTATAATCTGATATGACTCTACTTCGCCTTTTGGCGCTTGCGATAATGAAACACTAACAATAAACACAAGTAATATTGGGTATTTAAGCAGTTTGAACAACATTTTTAAAAAGTTCCAAAAGAAATCATTTATTTTTAATAATTATTTTCCGTGTAAAAATAACTCTATTATTCGAGAAAATCAAAAAATATACTCCGTCATGTAATTCCGAAGTATTGACAGTCAATTCGTGAAATCCGGAACGCAGATATAATCTATCATTTATCAACGATGCTTTTCCGGAATAATCGGTTATTTTGATAGTATATTCACTATCTTCAACTACATCAACACTCAGGTGCAGAATATCACTTGCAGGGTTTGGACTAACCTTCAGACCCGGAAGATTACCGGAAACCTGCACACCTCTTCCGGTAGTACCTCCGCAGTCGTCCGATATAGTAACAGAGCCGTCATCTGTTTCGATTTCAAGTTCACTGTCAGAGCTAACCTCCAACAATCTCAAATCTCCGTAATTGGTCGGTCCAAGCAGCGAGAACGCATTCAGATTGATAACTGTATCCATCGTAATGTCAAATTCAGTTTCGAGCTCAAGCGTATCATAAGTTATGCCTGTTTGGATTTCTCCTAATTGCTCAACATCTACTATTAAAACGGGGATTTCAATTTTTAAAGATAAATTGAATTTATTTTTTGAAAATAGTGTTTCAGACTTTTTATAATCAGATAAAACCGGTAGATTGAAATTTTCATTCAGGTTAACAAATAAATGCGGTATGCGCAAACCGATTTTTCTGATTATTTGCGATTCAACAACATCCTGAGACAGAACGGATTCGAATATACGCCATACTTTGAAATCATTTCCCCTGCCTGAACTGATGATATAGTCAGAATTCGGATAATAATCCACTGATAATATTCCGCTGCCGTGGTTAATTGCTATGTTTTCATTTTCGTACTGAGCCAATGCATCATAATGTCGCAGCATTCCGTCAAGTGAGCCAGATATAAAACTCATTCCGTCCGGCGAATATCTGACAGAACGCACGTGTCCGGAATGTCGAACAAATTTATTTATTTCACTTTCATCAAAAACCGACCATAATCTGACTGTAGCATCCACACCGCCTGATAAAACAGTTGTATTGTCAGGACTTATATCAACTGACCAGACGACGGTATTCTGCTGATTGGCACCATGCCCCGAACCGCTGAATATAAGTTCGCCGGTTTCGATGTCATAACAGTCTATTACTCCTTCATAATCAGACAGGCAAATTAACTTGCCGTCTCGGCTGAATCTTACTGAATATAAATTTTCACTACTTGTAGATTGAAACTTTTTCAGGAAATTCAAATCTGTGTCAAATATATACACATAACCGTCCAATGATGAAGCAGCTACCATCCCTCCGTTTTTTCCCGTGCAGTCTAAAGCCCTGACCGCCGAACCAATACTGATTACATTGCTGATAATATCTACGCTTGAGAAATCTAACCGTGCAAGATATTCGTCAAGGGACACAAAAGCTATATCATCGCTGTAAGGCACTGAATACAGCAAATTCCCGATTGTATCGAGATTAACTTCGTATAGCAGACTTTTTAGGTCAAAATCCCATAATCTGACAATATTATCTGCCGAACCGGTCAAAATTCTTTTACCGGATGGACTGAATAAACCTGCTCTAATCTCCTTTGTACTCGCATTTTCCTGATGCCAGTAAAGTTCAGGTGTATCAATTACAGAATATGTTACTTTAAAAGATATTTTCTGAGCATTGGTCTGTGGAACTGTCCATATATAACTATTTTGCAGTAAATCGCTTTCAATTAATATCCAAGCCTGCATGTCAAGTCTGTAATATAAATCAATAGGTCTGAATTTTGGATTGGACCATAATATTTCAATGGTTTCAGAGGGATAAATTTTAGTATCGGATGCAGGATACAGAATTGCGGCATCCTGAGCAAGGATGCTGATGCCGGAAAGCAAAAACAATATTATTATAAATATATTTTTCAATTTTTTTCAATCAGAATACAAAGTACTATTTAACAAGCTGCAGTTTAACATCGGCTCTTGATTCTTCTACCGAAGGGTCATTTATCGGATGTGCAACAAAACGTATGTTGTAAAATCCCTGTGATGCAAGGTCAGGCGCTTTGAAAACAAAATGATACGAACCTTGTTTCACTTCCTTTCTGTCGAGCAGACCCCACTCCGGAACAGACAACTTCTTTAATTCCTTTCCGAGTAAATCCGACACAAAAGCTGTCAGATATACATCATCCGAAACAGTATATGTTATCGTAGTCTCAGAAGTAAATACCTCAGGCGATGCCGAAGCAAAGGAGATTACAGACCTTGGAATTGAAATACATGCCGTATCCAAAGCCATATCGTAAATCACACCTAATTCATCCAAAAAAGAACCATGCAGAGTATAACAATAATCTCCACCCCTAAACTCAACAGTATCAGGATAAAATCCATAGACTTTTGGATTAGGATTATTGAAAGGAACGACCAACTCAGGATTATATTTGTCTCCGGGTCTCCATGTTGCTTCAATCTGGTCGAACGATATATTTTCTTCGCCCGGCATTTTCAGACCGCGCATGACAGTATAACCGACAATTTTAAATTCCTGTTTCGTATTCCAGTCATATTTTGAATACAACTGACCGATATATTCAGCCCGAAAATCATTTAGTATCAGCTTATGGTCGGTCGTGTCGTTTATAAATGCTGCAGTAACTGATGTACTGTCGTCTTCAATTATTGCTGCCCCAGTGCTGTCTTCCATCGGTGCGTTATCATCGCTGTATAACCAAATTAGGCCGTCTGTTGTCGTAGAATCAGCACGCTGTTTGAATGAACAAGCCTGATACCACGCATAAGGTTTCATCCAAATTATTCTGTAATCAGGTAATACTTCCGGCTCGGTTGTGCTTATTACGAATGTACCTATAAGCAAGGGTCTGGCTTCATCTACAAAATCGCAATCGTCATATTTCTGGGGTCCCAAAACCGTTATACTCACTCTGCCGTCGTATATCTGAAAATCTGTCCGGTAACCCCTTACAGGAATTAAATTTCCCGGAACTACATCCTGTATCAACTGAGTACGTAACTGATTAATAGCAATGTTTCCCTGTCGGATTTTAAATTTCGATGTGTCTGCAAATGTAAATGTAAAAGTACCATTTACAAACTTAAGCCACTTATTGGAATGCCTTTTTAGTAACAGGTCAAATTGAAGATGCTGCGGGTCTATGTATTGGGAATTATTAATTTCTAATAGTGCGAGAGTATCTTCTAACATAATGGTCTGTGAGTATGACTGTGACCATCCGGCAAGTAATACTAAGCATCCGGCTAATATTTTTATGTATAAGTTGTTACGCATACCTATTTCAGTCCGCGGTTATTCCACGTCACGTTGAAATCTTTGGTGTTGACTATACCGCTCAGGTTGTAGTCGGCATTAAGATAGCCTATTCTGGTGAAATAGTCAAATGCGGTTTGATGTTCGATATTTCTTGTATAATAACTCAACATATTTAACTGATTGTTCAATCCTTCTGCGTCGTCGGCGAGGAAGCCGCCTTTCAGTGCAAACACTTTTTTGCCGTTTTCACCCGAATATACAAGTTTCAACGATGCACTGCCGCCCTCTACCATACCCGGGTCGCTGAGATTATACACAACACCTTCTGTCTCTAAATTTATATCAACAGGCATGTCGGTTATTACTGATGAGTGGTTACGCTGACGGACTACCACATGATATTTGGCGCCCTGTGAGTCAATATCAATACCTTTTCTTAATTCTATTCCGGGCTTGCCGTTGCGGTCAACAAATGTACCGTCATAACGCAAAAATCCGGTCTTGACTATAGAAGGCGGCGAGTTACGGTCTGTGCGGAATTCAAGCACTACTATATCAACTACTGAGTCAGGTATCTGTGTCAGGAAATCAGGAGCGAGTTTCGTATCAAGATTTGTAGGATATGCCGCTAAATCAGCAAGTTCTATCAAATTGCGGCTCCAGAGTTCATGCTTCATAAATCCCTGACTGCCCGCTATATATGGACCTTCGAGATAAAATGTAGCCTGAAATGTAAATGCCATAAGCGATGCACTCGGCATACCTATTGCAAACTGACCTAATTTATTCAACTTCTGAACCATTCCCATTGCCCAGCCTGTACCAAAATCTAATGAAATAGGCTGATTGGGCACTATATCAATCCACTCGTCATCAAGCCATTGCTGCAGAACAAGTTCCGAAGCTGTCAAACCGTTGCTTTCGTCTTTATTCGGGTCGTTTATTTCTCTGTGTTTAAAGCCGAAATCCATGGCAAATCCTTCCGTTACTTCATTGCCGTCGGTATCTGTGCCGAATAACGTATAGGCGCGGCGAACTTTTGAATCAGCAAGCGGAAGATTATGGAATGTCATCGGCAATATGGTACTTACAAGATTCCGAAGAGTACCCATTGAAGCTGCATCCTCGAAGTAAACCCAGATATTCGGGCTGTTGAGCATTATTGTGTCGCCGGCTGTGAGTGTATTGCGTCTGAAATTACCCGCTATTTCTATATCGGGACCGCCTGAAAATACAGGATTTGTTCTGCCCTGAAGAGCAAGAGTATCTTTTAAGGCAGAAATCATCGCACCTACATGCAGAGAATCCTCTACCGTTACATTGCGGTCTAATGTAAGCGTGCCGCTTACTTTTACATTTAAATTTTTAAGTGCATCTTTTTGTTTGGGTATTTCGGGACCGGTTGTAAGGTCGCCTGTACCATCGTAATGAACCGAAATCTGTTTATCGAGTGAAGGCTCGTAAGCCAGACTGCTTCCCACATGACGAATCAGCAGAGTGCTGTCTGCCATGATGAAATTACTATCTGCGGAATTACGTAACTCACCTTTTTTTAAAGTAAGCTGCTCATTTAATTGAAAACCACCTCCACGAACATCTACGCCAAAAGGATTTTCAACCCTAATTCGTGAAAAACTGCCGTTACCTATTAAATCCTGAGTCTTGTCAGTACCGGATAATACCATATCCTTTTTTCCGGTAAATTTCGCAGTATTTGTAACAGATGCTTTTGCATGTACATCTTCTGAATTAACTCCACTCCACCTTGTTGTAAATATAGCACTATCAGACACAATCAACGAATCTCTTACAACTATGCTTCTTACTAATCCACCATCAGCCTTTTCATCAGAAACAAGTTTGCTTGCTTTATTAGAAATCACTAATTGATGATAAACAATATTTGGTATTCTTTGTTGCGAATCATTATTACCTTGTAAGAACTCAACTCTGCCATCAAGAGTATCCGGTAAATTACTTGCATTACCATTTTTTACACGGATAGTACCACCATTTTTTATAGTACCTCCGGTATTATTCAAAGTAGTTTGCCCCAAAATTATTTCGGGTATTATTATAATAAGGATTATTAAAACAATATGTATTCTATTTTTTTTCATATAACTTTAATTATCTTTATCTACCTAAATTTTAAATAAAATATCTTTTTAAAAAGTGGGGCATGCTTTTACACACATGCCCCAATAATTATTAATCAACAAATAAATTGATTATTCACCAACTTCAATGATACCAGTGTTATTAATAGCACCTTCGTTTTTAAGTTCGTAAGTGCTGAATATCGGGAGTTTATCAACACCAATTAAATCAACAAGCCATAAACCATTAACTGTATTTCTATTTCCGCTGTTAATTCCAGCTTTATTTGTAAATACATCTGCAATCTGAAGACCACCGGTATGTGCAGTAGTATTAGCATTCAAGAATGAACCTGCAGCTGCTAATGATGTCTTAAACACATACCCATCATCATTATCTTCATTACCAATGACAAGTGCAGCACCTGTTATAGCACTTGCAATCTTAATTGATCTTGCTGCTGCATCCCAGTCACCTGGTGCATTAAAATAAAGATTAGATTCACTTCTTCTATTAACTACTGCAGCAGCTAAAGTATTATCGTCAGTTGTACCGCCATCTGTAGCTGCAAAACCACCAGTTCCGGCATCAATACCAACGTAAACAAAGTTTCTAACTTCAACATTATCATCTTCAACAGGAGTTCTACCTTCATCCCAAGTATTTGGGTTAGACCAACGACCAGCCATAATTGAGTACATTGTATTATTAGCACGAAGAACAAGGTCATGTCCTGAAGTGAATTCTTTTTCAATCACGTTATCAACAGCACCAGTACCTTTAAGAATTCCTGATAAACTTAAAGTACCGAAGGTTGTAGCTGTAGGATCTACTCTAACATAACCTGAACCGGCTAACTTCTCAGAGGCAGGTTGTTCGTCAGCTTCAAAGAATTTCATATTAGCAAGAGTTAAGTTGTCAGGATTTGTAGTGAATGTTGGTTTCTCATCATCAAGATATGCAACTTTGATTGTATATTCAATATCACCTAAAGCAGCAGCATAAGTTGGAACAACTTTTCTATCTACGTCAGTATCTTCTACAAAAGTATATGGGTCTACACCACCTTGAATATTCAACTGATAGTAACCTGCAGCAGCAGGAGCACCAGTAAATGTCAACTCAGTACCACTATTGTTGAATGTATATGGACCTTCGGCAGCTGTTGTGAATTGGCGTCTAAAACCACCGACAACTTCAGCTAAATCTGTATAATTTGCAGCTGCATCTTCATCAAGCATATTAACATAACCGACTTCATTTATTGCGTCATAGTTGGTTACCATATCTAAATTTCCACCTGCAAGCGAGAAATCACCAGCTATAGCAATATTGTTTTTGTCTAAAGCAGCATAAGTAGCTTCAAGTCCACCAACTTTCTCACCACTTGAAAGAATAAGATTACCATAAGGATTGCTATTAACTGTTGGCAAAATGGTTTGAGGATCAGCAGTACCATCATAAGTAACAGTAGAGGTCGCATCGAAAAGTAGGTTTGTACCAGCACCTGCATTTGTAATAGCACCGGTAATATCAAGGAATGTTCCTGCAGAAAAATTTAATATACCTGTTGTAGCAGCAAGAGCTAAAGTAGAATTGGAACCAATAATAACTTTAGCATCTGTAGCTGCATCTGCTATTATTGAACCATCTGTTACTGTTATATTTCCAGCAAATGTGATATCGTTTAGACCTGCACCAGTACTGGTAGCAATATTAATAGTACCACCCTCCGTTACATTCACGACACCGGCAATCGAAGAAGCAAGACCAGTAAACAAGTCACCTTCAACAGCCAAAGTATTTAAAGCTGTAAGTGCAATTGTACCATTAACAGTTGTTACTGTTGCATCCGGCATTGTATATGCTCCTGGAGTAGCATTGTCCATTGCTAAATTGTTATAAGCGTTATCACCTGTTACAGGAAATATACTCTGAGTTGTACCAATATAGTTAAATGTACCGGCAAAAGTATTTGTAGCTAATAACTGAGCAGTAGCTTCAATATAGAATGGGTAAGTAGCAAAATTAGCATATCCTGAAGGAGGTGTAAGATTTGCAAGACCTGTAATGTAAACACCATCAAGGATATTTTTATTTGCTCCACCGGAAATAACCATATTTGTATAATATAGTCCCTGAACATCTTGTCCAACAGTAGATGCCCAGTCAACAATACCTGGAATTGCATCGCCGGAAGTTGTGCCTAAAGGATTAGCATTATTGTTGACAAAAGAACTTGCAGCACCTTTCATTTTAATAACACCATTTGCAGTTGCATTATAAGTTGCACCGGCAGTTTCCATAATTAAATCCTGAGAAAACACATCGCTAAGAGGAAGAATTGCCAGCATTGTAATTGCCAGACACAAACTCTTGAGATTCGTAAAAGTCATCATCATCTCTCCATAATAAGTTATATAATATATATTTTTCTTTTTTAAAATCAACATTTGAATAAACATTCTTTGATACTTACAAAAGTAAGACCTTATGACCATTGTTATGGTCAGTAAAATTACTGAATTTTGGTCCTTCCAAAATCCATCCGGTCTTCATCATTATTTACTCAAAAGACAACGTTCAACAAGCTTTTTTAACTTCAGCAAATTCCATACCAAACCATTTTTTAAAGTTCAACATACTTTTTATTCATAAAAGTATTTACAATTAATACAATACCATTACAAATATAATAAACTTTTCCATATAAACAAGCGTATTTTTACTTATAAATTACTTAGATGCTTATTTTTTTTTTATTTTTTTTATAACTTCTATTAAAATAACATTATTATGACCTGAAAAAAATTATGCGGACAGATAGTATTTAAGGTAATATAGGAATAAAATTAATAAATAATGGATAAATATTGTGATAAATGTATATATGTGAGTAAATAAATCTAAAATCCGGCATTGAAATTTGTCAGAACCTTTGATTAATCTGATTTTTATGATTTAATTGATTGGAATATGTTTAAATTCGTGATTCGGAAACTCCGGGATTCGTCACTCTGAGCCTGCGAAGAGTCCATGTTTTCATTAATTAGCATTGCAGGTCGGCATCCGAGCGTTGTAAGTCGCCATCCGAGCGTTGCAGGCGGTCATCCGAGCGTTGCAGGCGGTCATCCGAGCGTTGTAAGTCGCCATCCGAGCGTTGCAAGTCGTCATCCGAGCGTTGCAGGTCGGCATCCGAGCGTTGTAAGTCGGCATCCGAGCGTTGTAAGTCGCCATCCGAGCGTTGTAAGTCGGCATCCGAGCGTTGCAAGTCGTCATCCGAGCGTTGCAAGTCATCATCCGAGCGTTGCAAGTCATCATCCGAGCGTTGTAAGTCGTCATCCGAGTGTTGCAGGTGGTCATCCGAGCGTTACAAGTCGTCATCCGAGCGTTGCAAGTCGTCATCCGAGACTCCGTTGACCTCATTCGAGACTCCGTTGACCTCATTCGAGACTCCGTTGACCTCATTCGAGACTCCGTTGACCTCATTCGAGACTCCGT
>JAVSMQ010000001.1:3703557-3807127 GCA_032027125.1 Kapaibacterium sp. (SeqCode) | reverse complement strand
GTTGACCTCATTCGAGACTCCGTTGACCTCATTCGAGACTCCGTTGACCTCATTCGAGACTCCGTTGACCTCATTCGAGACTCCGTTGACCTCATTCGAGACTCCGTTGACCTCATTCGAGACTCCGTTGACCTCATTCGAGACTCCGTTGACCTCATTCGAGACTCCGTTGACCTCATCCGAGACTCCGTTGACCTCATTCGAGGGTTGTAAGTCATCAGAAATGTGTTGCATCTCACCGGAAACGCGTTGCATCTCATCAGAAACGCGTTTCAACTCAACGGAAACGCGTTGCATCTCAACGGAAACGCGTTGCATCTCATCAGAAACGCGTTTCAACTCAACGGAAACGCGTTGCATCTCACCGGAAACGCGTTGCAACTCAACGGAAATGCATTGCAAGTCAACGGAAATGCGTTGCAAGTCAACGGAAATGCGTTGCAAGTCAACGGAAATGCGTTGCAACTCAACGGAAACGCGTTGCAACTCAACGGAAACGCAATGTTTTTAATTATCCGACCGTTACGCTGAACCTTCCGACCGTTACGCTGAACCTTCCGACCATTATGCTGAACCTTCCGACGACCCTGATGAAGTTTCCGACAACCCTGATGAAGTTTCCGACAACCCTGATGAAGTTTCCGACAACCCTGATGAAGTTTCCGACAACCCTGATGAAGTTTCCGACGACCCTGATGAAGTTTCCGACCCCTTTTTTGTTTCAACAGACATATCGGAAGAATCATCATAATGTTTTGTTGACTTATCCGAGCGATGTTTGTCTCCATTTTAGCGTTCCTTGTCTCCATTGTAATTTGTCAGAATCACGGATTGAACAGATTACACGGATTCCACGGATTGAAAATCAATAAAATCAGTGATTTGGAAACTCCGGGATTCGTCACTCTGAGTTTACGAAGAGTCCATGTTTTCATTAATTAACAGCCTGGACTCTTCGCAAGCTCAGAGTGACTTTCCAAAAAGAGCTGAGGTGGATTTTGAAAACCACCACCCCTTAATCCCCTCCTTACCAAGGAGGGGAAAAATCCAAAGCAATATTTGGAATTTGTCAGAATCACGGATTGAACTGATTACACAGATTCCACGGATTGAAAATCAATAAAATCAGTGATTCGGATACTCCGGGATTCGTCACTCTGAGTTTACGAAGAGTCCAGGCTGCTAATTAATAAAATCATGGATACTTCGCAAGCTCAGAGTGACGAATTTCTTGTGTTTTTGTATTTGTCCCCCGCTGGCGGGGGCAGGGGGTGGAAATTAATTCATGGATTGGCTACGCCGCTACTTCGTGGTCTTTGCTCCACTCAGAATAACGAATCGTGGAGTACAAGCAAAATAATTAAAAGTACATATCATCCCATCTACAATAAAAACATGAATTAATTGTTGAATCACCGTGACAGGATTAATAAAGTTTTTCAGAAAATTCAATTGGAAAGAACATGCAGGGTAAATATATAGTTTGGATAATTGTAGCGGTGATTGCGTTAATGGGCGGATTAGCATTTTTTATGCAGATTAATACAAGAAATGAGGTCGAGCCGCGAATCAAAAATGAACTCATTCTCCCCTATCAGGAACTTCTGAAGCAGGGCAAATTTGAAGAAGCGTATTATCAGTTGACATCTTCGGATTACCGGACAAAATATACACTTGCCCAGTATATCAAAGCCCAGGACTCGAACCGGAGTGTGTATGGCAATTTAGTTGAATTAAAGGAGGTTTCCGGATTATACATGAAAGAGACCATCCGCGGCAATCGTGCAGTATTTAAAGCCACTTACGGCTACATCTGCCAGAAAGCATCCGAAAGAATAATGATTGAAGCCATTTTGGTAAACGGGAAATTCAAACTTCAGAACACATACACCAGTTTTGTCACAATAGGCAGCCTTCAGCCGGTGATATATTAAGGGGAAATTTGTCTGAACCCTTGATTGAACCTGATTGTTATGATTGAATTGATTGGAATTTACTTTATTATTATTATTTTATCACTTAAAACATTCCATGGTGATTGAAGCACTATAAAATAGATACCGGTACCGAAATTCACTGTTTCAAAAATATGTGTTTTTTCATTTAATATTTCATCGTTATTGAACCAATTTACTTTACTTAATAATTCTCCTGTTGAGTTATAAATATTTAAATCAAATGAACCTTTCTCTTGTGAAAAAGTTTTTATTATTATATTGTTATAAGTTTTGTCATTAGAAACAATCATCTTTGTAGGATTAAAATATTTAATTCCTCTTATATCAAACTCACAAATTTCAGTTTTCATACTTCCATTCTTCTTTATGATATTTATATCTGAATTATGTTTAAAACTTTCGAAATTTACAGCTGTTTCCTTATTTTTTCCTAATAAAACTTTTCCGCAAATATGATTAATAATTCTGCTTTCGTTGCCAATAAATGAGTTTGTGTCATCATCTTCAAAATTTACTAAAAATACATCATCTTTTTCAATAATTGAATTTAATGTCCCGTTTAGAACATTTACGGGTTTGAAATAAAATCTGTTCACCGAAACTTCTGCCTGATATTGAAGAGGTAATTCAGAGTCAGGACAGTCTGTATAAGCATAAACAGGTAAACAAATATCTGTTCCTACTGTGACTAAAGTATCAGGAATGCTGATATAAAGATTATTATCCAAAATATCTGCTTTTAATCCGATTTCGAAAGTAGCCGGACACGGCTGACTAATTCTGATTATCAACTTATCGGTAAATTTACCGGCTTTTTTAAAACCGGATTTCATTTTAAAGTTGTATTTATCACCGGTGATTAATGTTTCGTTATTATTAACATTTTCCTCTAATTCAAAACCATAATCGTTTTGAATATATATTGTATCTATCGTAAATTCATTTAACAAGTTTTCCAAATAGGCATCAATTGCTTTTTCTTCAAATAAACATACCTCACCGAGGTCAATTACATCAGGTAAATCAATTCTTAATTCATAAGGTTTTATATTTATTAAAGTTTCTGCTTTGCAGCCGTTCCGGTCAATGCCGGTGACTCCATACATACCGGATTCTTTAATTTTTATAATTCCGTTGGTGCTGCCATCTGACCAAAGATAAGAAATAAATCCTTCCGTAGCCGTTAATTCGATTTCATCTTTACAAAAATATTCTGAAGAAGTTTTTATTTCAATTTTGCTTGACATAACTATTATATGAACGGTATCATAAGCGATGCAGCCTGATTCGTTATTAATAACATTAACAAAATAAGTAATATTTGAGTCAGGTTTGCATATTGGGTTAGGGATTTTGGAATTATTCAGAAAATGAACGGGAGACCAATTATAAGAATAAGAACTTTCATCGCCTTTGTTTCCGATAAATAATGATTCTCCTGCACACACACTTAAGCTGTCAGTATAATCAACAATAAAATATGAGTTAATGGCTTTTACATCAATTCTTATTAATTCAATGCAAGGTTCTGAAATTTTAATTTTTATTCTGCCTAAGGTAATTCCTGAAGTATTTTCAAGTGTCATGATTTTAATGAACAGGGCTGAGTCAGGCTGTATATTATTATTTTCATTTAAAATTTCAACTTCAAAAAATTCATTTCCTGCTTCAAATATAACTGATTCGACTGTAAGAGTAGTATCCGATTTATTATAAAATGAAAATTCTCTGGCTGATGATTCACCGCTGCTGCAAATATACCCTAAATCAATTAATTCAGGAGTGATGATTCCGGATTTATATGAATTTATTTTTATGCTGTTTTGTAAACTACAGCCGTATTTATCTGTCGCTGTCAAAGAATAAATACCAGGGTCATTGACAGTAATTATATTTTCGGTTTCTCCGTTCGACCATAAATAAGTCTCAAAACCAGGAGTGGCTGTGAGGGTCACTGTTTCTTTGCAAATTTCATAAGATGAAGTGGTTATTTCAAGCTGAGCTATTGAAACATTAACCATTACAGTATCAATTTCTGTACAGCCAATTTGGTTAGTTATTGTAACAAAATATTTCAAACTTGTATCGGATGAACAAATAGGGTTGGGCGAATTAGCATCATCAAGATTAAAATCCGGCTGCCATTGAAATTTCAGGTTGTTAACATCTTTATCATTTCCAATATTTAAATTTACTCCCGGACATTTTTGTATAGTTTTATCCATCGAAATTTCTATTGGAACTATATTTGCTTTTATTTTTATATTGATAGTTTCTACACAAGGTTCGGAAATAAATAATTCCAGATTATCTTCTAACTCACCCTTCAGATTGTCGCGTAAGGTTAGTTCTATTCTAAAAACATCATCAGGATAAATATAACTTGAATCGTTTAAAACTTTGAAGTTAAAATATTTATTGTTGGAATCGAGTTTAACAGAAGTAACCGTCATAGTATCTTCTGTCATATTTTTAACTAAAATTGTCTTACTGGCTTTAGAATTATATTTACATATATTTCCGAAATCAATTAATTTCGGATAATCCAAAATTATTTCTTTTTTCTCGATTAATATTGAATTAACAGATTCGCAGCCGTTATCATTTAAAACATAAACATAGTAAAGCCCCGGTTCGGTAACTGTGATTTCTTTACCTTTTAACATTCCAATCCAGTTATATTCAGAGAAATCCTGAACAACTCTTAGTGTAACCGGTGATTTACAGAGATATTTTTCACTTGCAACAATTTCAGGAGCGATTGTCGGAAGAAATTTTACTTCAATTGTATCGAAACAAAAACATTTGGTTATTGTATTCGTAATTTTTACAAAATAAGTTACAGGGAGTGCTGGTTTGCATATCGGGTTTCCAATTTTATTACTGTTTAGAAAAATGCTGGGAAACCATATAAATGAATAATCGGGATTACTGCCGTTTTCGTTACCAAGAATTATTGTTTCGTTTGGACAAATTAAAAAATCATCACCTAATTTTACTGAAAAGGTACTGTCACAAAGAATTATAGTTTTTGATTCAATTAAAGAAATATCATCAATTGCGAAATCGTTTCCGGAAAAAGATGTATTTAAATTTACTATATCAATAGTTATTGAAGTAGCACTCCCTGAATTCCAGAAAATTTCATGATAAGACCATGTACAGGTGGGTTCGCCAATAAGAAAATTAGGTTGAACAATTACACCGTTTATACGTATTTGTAAATCAGGTTCAACAGGTCCGTTAAGGCGTGTTGCCCACATTGAAAAAAAATAGTCGGTATTACTTTTTACAGTAATTAATTGAGACCATGCTATCTTATTCGATACTTTATATGAATCAAATATCATCATTAAACCCGCTGCATCCTGAGTATGGTCAGAGCAGTCAGCAAAACCGACGTTATAGGATTTAGGGTTATTTGTTATTGCAAAAGCACCTACAGCAAAAGTTCCACCCGTTCTATCAATATAGTCGGAATAGAATCCTGTACTACCCTGACTAAAATTTCCGTTAACAACGAGTTCTGTCGCCTGTAATTTTTCTATATCCTTATTTTTAACAGGGCTGCCACTCATTTCTATTGAGAATGACATTAATATTAGAATCAAGTATATTTTTATATAATACATTTTATTCCTGTTCTTTTTCGGAATGCAATTTACAATAAAAAAGAATTTATTCCAAAAAATATTTTATAAAATTACTGACAAACTGTATTAAAAATAATTTTTTTTCATAAATCTCAGCTTTTTCTTCAATAACGTCACAGTGACTGTTATTTAAAAGTGGATTTGGATTAAGTCCCCTCCTTGCCTTACATTCAACCCACGGCTTAAGCCGCGGGCTGATTAGTAAAAATGTGGGATATTTCCTTCACGAAATCATAAACTTCTTCTTCAATAACATCTGAGTGTAAGGAATCAGTCCGCCGGCTTCTACAATTGCTTTTCTTGCAGCAGGAAGCGGAATAATTGCGAATGATTTTCCTGATGAAAGATTGATAACCTTATTTTCCTTGATTTCAATTTCATCACCTGTTTCAGCCTCAATATCAGGGCATATAACTGTGTTTAAGCCAAGATTGATGGAATTCTGAAGAAAAATACGGGCAAAATCCTTAGCAATGATTGTAAGTTCGTGTCCTTTGAGGGTAGAAGCAGCCTGCTCACGTGATGAGCCGCAGCCGAAATTTTTGCCGCCAATCAAAATGGCAGGTTCGGTATTTGGTTTGTCATTAAGCATTTTGTTTAAATCACGAATGTCGTCAAAAGCATATTGAGGAGTCTCGGTCGGCAGTACGGTCGCCATATATCTTCCGGGATAGATTATATCGGTAGAAATATCATCGCCGATTTTATAAATTACTCTTGCCATTTTAGTTTCCTCCTTTTAACGGATTTGTGATAACGCCTGTGATTGCAGAAAATGCTGCTACTATTGGTGATGACAGATATACATCAGAAGTAGGATTACCCATACGACCTTTGAAATTACGGTTTGTTGTGGCAAGAGCTGTCTCACCATCGCCCAAAGCACCCTGATGCACACCGAGACAAGGTCCGCAGCCGGAATTCATAACAACGGCACCAGCTTTCATTAAATCTGACACATATCCCGCCTCGACAGACTGTGAATATATTCGTGAAGATGCCGGAAAAACGAGCATACGAACACCTTTTGCAACCTTTTTACCTCGCAGAATATCTGCTGCTGCCTTTATATCGTCAAGTCTGCCGTTTGTACACGAGCCGATAACAACCTGATGAATTACTGTACCTTCGACCTGGCTGACCGGTTTTACATTGTCGACCGTATGAGGACAAGCTATTTGCGGCTCGAGTTTTGAAGCATCAATTTCAACAATTCTGTCATAAACTGCATCTTCATCAGCAGAAACAATTTCAATATCCCCTGTTACTCCTGCTTCTTCTCTGAGATATCTTAAAGTTTCATCATCAGCAGGTACGATACCCGAGGTTGCACCGGCTTCAACTGCCATATTGCATATAGTAAGTCTGCCGCTTGTATTCATATTTCTGATAGTTGAACCGTAAAATTCCAGTACTTTGTAATTTGCTCCTTCTGCTGAAATTTTTCCAATCAAATAAAGTATGATATCTTTTGGAGTGACATATTTTGGCAATTCACCATCAATAACCACCTTAATTGTAGCCGGGACTTCAACGTTCAGAACATTCCCAAGTGCCCAGACAGAAGCCATTTCCGTTGCACCTATTCCAAACGAAAAAGCACCCAAGGCTCCGTGTGTTGTTGTATGACTGTCAGTACCTACAATCACACTTCCAGGAAGTACATATCCTGATTCAGGGAGAATTTGATGACATATACCGCCTTCATCTCCTCGAATATCGTGAAATTTTGTGATTCCCTGTTCAGCAATGAATTCACGAATTTTTTTCTGATTAGTAGCAGTCTTTTTACTTTCAGCCGGAACTCTGTGGTCAAAAATAATAGCTATTTTATTTGGGTCCCATACTTTTGGAATCTGACCAATTCCGTTATAAATTTCAAGAAATTGATTCATCACAAGTGCCGCATTTTCGTGCGACATAGCTAAATCAACCTTTGGTTCGACAACTTCACCGACAGCAGCCGTATCATTACCCGAGGCGGCAGCAAGAATTTTTTGGACGATTGTTTGTTGCATTAATTTAACTCCATTTTTTTTGTTATGATGTATTTTAAATGAAAATGATTGTATTGGGTTCAACCGATGTTAAAATAAACACTATATTACTGATATAATACGTACTTATAGAGTTGTCATTCTGAAGCGGAGCGAAGGGTTGAAGCATACTGTCCTTCGACTTCGCTCAGGATGACAAACGAATAACATATATGTCATTTGCAATTTTAATTGAACTTTTAAACTTCAATTCCTGTAAATCCTAATTCTGACAAATTATCAATTATCAATTTTCATTTTTCAAATCACATCACAATTCAAATAATCTTTTTAAAATTTGACAAAAAATACATTTACAAAATTAGCTTTTAAATCCTATTTTTCTAAATAATTAAAGAAAATTTCACATTTTTTTGTTAAATTGCATTTGTCCGTGAGTCAAATCGGGCTTTTTTTTTATAAAAGTTATAAATAAAAGGAAAATATGGCATCAGAAGTAAAAGCAAAGGGCGGTTTGAGACAGTTCCCTTCAACTTACTGGGTGGTTATAATATTTGAGTTCTTCGAAAGAGGCTCATATTATGGGGTAATGAGCATATTATCTGTGTATCTTACAGATATGCTTGGCTTTACCAAAACCGAAGTTGGTGCTATAAAAGGGACAATCCAGCCGTTATTATATATTTTGCCCATTTTATCCGGAGCTGTTGCCGACAGACTTGGTTACCGCAAGACATTGATGGTTGCTTTTTCACTGCTGGGATTAGGATATATTCTGACCTCACAGGTAACTGATTATCTGCCGGTATTTTTATTTCTGATTATAATGGCTCTCGGTGCCGGAACATTTAAACCGATTATTTCGGGTACAATTGCAAAAGTCACAAATAATGAGAACAGCGGTCTTGGTTTTGGAATATTCTACTGGTCAATTAATCTCGGTGCTTTCATTTTTCCGCTTTTTATAGTTCCTTATCTTAAAACATTGGATTGGTCTTATGTACTGCTTCTTGCTGGTATTGTAACGGGTGCAATGTTAATACCGACTATATTTATTTATAAAGAACCGGAGCGGGAAAAGCAGGACGAGAGTTCACTTAAGGAAGTCTTTATTGACATTTTCACAAAAATAAAGATGGTCTTTCTCGACTGGAAATTCATCCTGTTCATTTTTATTTATTCCTGGTTCTGGATATTATATTTCCAAATGTTTGATTCCGTACTGTGGTATGTAAAGGAATTTGTAGATGCGTCCGAGTTAAATTTATTTATCTCGGGAATTGTTGGATTCGACTGGAAATTTGATGTAGAACACGTTACGGTAATAAATGCTGCGACTATAATCTTGCTTCAACTGCTTGTTTCGTCAATCGTAAAGAAAACGAAAGCTTTGCCAACTCTGATAACAGGTATATCTATAGGTACAATAGGAATGGCAATTCTGGCTATCAATTCAAATATATGGATATTTTTACTGGGAATATTTTTATTCTCAATCGGTGAAATGACTGCTCATCCTAAATTTATTTCTTATCTCGGTATGATTGCCCCTCCCGACAAAAAGGCTACATATATGGGATTTGGTTTTCTGTATGGATTTTTCGGCTCATTGATAGGTGGTTTTCTCGGTGCCTGGTTGTATGTCAAATTTATTGATAACCCAATGATAGCATTTATCAGGACTGCCATAACCGATAGAAATTATAATGCTGTACTCCCTGATGGTGTGCAGATAGCCGAGGCTCTAAAAATTGCCGATTCCGTTGGAATTACAAAATCGGAAGTAGTGCAGTATGCCTATACTTCCGAGCTTTGGCTTGTATTCAGCGGAATAGGTGTTATGTGTATTATAGGTTTATTATTATATCAGAAGTTTATTGGTGCAAGAGATGCGAGTAATATCGGATAAGTTTTCAATTTTTTTATATGTTTTTTTAACGTTTTTTTTAATGCTCGAATCGTGCAGTGATGATGATGTCAAACCAGCGAGGAATTCTGATGGGCTTGATATAGACTCATTAAAAAAGTCAGTCCCGACAGATGCAAGATATCAGGAATTAATCAAATTGGATACATTTCCAAAGATAAATTATCAGTATATTGTAATCCAAGACCAAACCCATCTTGCCAATATAAAACTTGAGTATAAGGAGACTCCTGAAAATCCTTCAAACAACAAAATGTTCTGTACACTGAACCGCAAGGAAAGAAGATTTCTGAGAGTCGGAGATACTGTCCTTATTGCTGATACAATTATGCCCGATATGGTAGCATATTCGATTTTCCCTCTCATATATCCTTCAGCAAGAGATATAAAAAAGCTGGTAATAGTCTCAAATGCTTATCAGGCTTATGCTTGCTATGAATATGGAAAGCAGGTCAGATTTGCAGCAACAAATTCCGGTAAGGAAAAAACACAAACTTACCCGGGAAGATATGCAATGGTATGGAAACAGGAACTTAGAATATCTTCACTCGACAGTACGTGGAAAATGCCATACACCTGGAATATCCACAGATTTTCAGGCAGTGCATTTCATAAATTCGATATGCCCGGTTATCCTGCTTCACACTCTTGTCTCAGACAATTTTTGGATGATGCAAAGTGGCTTTACAAATGGGGCGAAGGTGCCAAATACGATACCGCTAATTTAGCTATCCATCTTACCGGAACACCGGTTATAATTATTGACCATTTCGATTATTCCAGACCTAAGTCAGGACCCTGGGTAGCATTGAGGTCAAATAAGGATACTATTCTTAAGGTACCTGAAAAACCAATGGAATATGAAGAAGCATTAATACCAATGTCTCAGATTCCGAAGGTATCACGCGGAATACTGCCTAACCGCGAAAAATATCTTTACGCTGAAGATACTCTTAGAGCAAGAGGTGTAATAAGGGAAGGTGTTGAAATTACAGTTTCAGTTGATTTTAATAAATTGCGAAGATTAAAGAAAGCAAGGAGAGCAAAGGAATTGCAGGAAAAATCAAATGCGGAAAATTCAAATGAAAATAATAAATCTATTGACGATGCTACAATTATAAAAAATCTTAAGGAACTGGAAGCTAAACCGAAATAGAGTTCTGTGTAAAATGAAAAATGTATAAAAGAGATATTTGAATAGCTACTAATCAATTTTATTGTTAAATATAATAATTAGAAAAAATATGCTGTTTTCTGCAATAATACATAAAGAGGATAATATTTACGTAGCTGAATGTACTGAAGTAGGAACTGTAAGTCAAGGAAATACAATTGAAGAAGCTATTGAAAATCTTAAAGAATCAACCGAATTATTTTTAGAAGAATTTCCTATAGTTAAACCTTATAAAACTTACTTGACTTCATTTGAGCTGGAATATGCCTAAACTCCAAGAACTTCTGGTATGGTTATTGTAAAAACTCTTCAAAAACTTGGTTTTTTTGTTGTTAGGCAAAAAGGTAGTCATGTTGTATTAAGAAAACCAGTAGTTGGAGGAGACCATGGTTGTTCAGTACCATTACATGAAAATTTAGCTGTTGGTACATTAGCAGGTATAATCAAACAAGCAAAGTTGACGAATGAAGAATTTATTACTGCATTTTTTGAATAAACCACCCCGAAGAAATCCTCGCAGTATCAAAATACAAATTGAATATTTCCTATAAAGCCGAAACAAGCTTTATTTAATTTACTCAAATTAATTAAATTACTCTCAAGCAATATAGTTTGTACTTGAACGTTACTGTCATTGTATTTGGTTATTATTTATTTATTAATGAAAACGATGTAAATGATTGAAAAACAATGCGGTAACAAACAATCCGCTATAATAAAATATCTTAGATATGAATTATATTTTCTTATCCAATTGTTCATATTATTAGGAACTCTGAATAATATTCAGGCTCAAAGCGATTTTACAGTAAGCGGTTACGTTAAGGATGCGGGTACCGGCGAAGTACTTATCGGAGCCACGGTTTATAATGCTAAGTCTAAATCAGGAAGCCGTACAAATAAATACGGATTCTATTCATTAACTCTGCCGGCAGGCGAACATAAACTGAAATTCAGTTATGTCGGATATGCTTCTTCAGAAATCAAAATTGAACTTATTCAAAATGAAAAAATTGTAGTGGAATTGAAACAGGTATCTGTCAATACTGAAGAAATTGTTGTTACCGGAACAAAAACCGATGAGAATGTTAAATCAACAGGTATGGGTGTATCACGAATTACACCGTCGGAAGTTAAAACCATTCCAATCATTTTCGGCGAGCAGGATATATTAAAAACAATACAGTTACTGCCCGGAATTAACAGTACCGGTGAAGGTTCGAGCGGCTTTTTTGTAAGAGGCGGAAGTCCTGACCAGAATCTTATTCTTTTAGATGAAGCAACGGTATATAATCCGTCCCATCTGATGGGATTCTTTTCAGTTTTTAATTCCGATGCCATCAAGGATGTAAAAATCATTAAAGGTTCTGCACCTGCCCAATACGGCGGGCGGCTGTCTTCCCTACTGGATATCACTATGAATGACGGTAATAATAAAAGCTATCATGCTAACGGCGGTATTGGTATTATATCGTCAAGAATAACCGCCGAAGGACCGATTATCGAGGATAAATCTTCTTTTATTATATCCGGCAGAAGAACTTATGCGGATTTATTTCTTGCTTTATCAACTACCGAAAGTATAAAAAAATCAGCCCTTTATTTCTACGATTTTAATTTAAAAACTAATTATAAAGCCGGTGAAAACGACAGATTATATTTGTCGGGTTATCTTGGCAGAGATGTAGTTGCAATCAATGACCAATTCGGTTTTGACTGGGGTAACACAACACTTACTTTAAGGTGGAATCATATATTCGGTGACAAACTTTTTCTGAATTCTTCGTTAATTTACAGCAACTACGATTATGTAGTTAACATTGAAAACGGACAGACATTGATTGATATCAAATCATCAATCAGAGACTTTAACCTGAAGGAAGATTTTCAGTATTTCATAAATTCCGACAATGCTTTGAATTTTGGCTTGAATGTAGTTAATCACAGCTTTGTACCGGGCAAACTGACTTCAACAACCGATACTTCATCATCAACAACTAATAATGTTACCGATAAGTATGCTGTCGAAATGGCATTTTATTTGTCACATGAAGTAAATTTTTCTGAGATTGTTAAATTAAATTACGGATTGAGATATTCAGGTTTTTCATTGCTGGGTCCGGGAACATTTTATACTTTTGATGAAGATGGTGATGTGATTAATTCTCAGACATATAATGATAATGATATAATAAAATATTATGGCGGATTTGAGCCGCGTATCGCAGTAAATTATCTTGTTGATGATGATAAATCCATTAAAATCTCATACTCAAGAAATATGCAGTACCTGCACCTGCTTTCAAATACAACATCCACAACTCCTCTTGATATCTGGCAGCCGAGTACAAACAACGTAAAGCCCGGAATAGCTGATCAGATTTCGCTCGGCTATTATCAGAATTTTTCGGATAATGACTATGAAGCATCCGTTGAAGTATATTATAAATATCTCCAAAATCAAATTGATTACAAAAATGGTGCAGATTTATTATCAAATCCGCATGTCGAAGCCGAACTTGTGTATGGAACAGGACAGGCTTATGGTTTAGAATTCTTTTTAAAAAAGAATGTCGGCAAATTCACAGGATGGATTAGTTTTTCATTGGCTAAATCAGAAAGAACTTTTGATGACATTGACAACGGGAATCCCTTTGCGGCAAAATACGACAGATTATATGACATATCGCTTGTAGGTTCATACCAGTTAAACGACAAATGGAATTTCTCGGCAACATGGGTTTATAATACAGGCAATGCAGTTACTTATCCAAGCGGTAAATACATGGTTGACGGCAATATTGTTAACTTCTATGCAGAGCGTAACGGATACAGAATGCCTGATTACCACCGTCTTGACCTGAGTGCTACATATTATTTTGAGAAAAAAGGTTCTTATGCATCAAACCTGAATTTTTCTTTATATAATGCTTACGGTCAAAAAAACGCGTATTCAATTACATTCAAAAAAAGTGAAAGTGACCCTGAAAAAACAGAAGCAGTTATGACTTACTTATTCACTTTCTTTCCTTCAATAACTTATAATTTCAACTTTTGAGGCTGATATGAACATAATTAAAAAAATATTTTTTCTCATTGCAATTGCCATAATGTTTAACTCTTGTGAAGAAGTTATAAACGTTGAACTGAATAATGCGGCACCTCAAATAGTAATCGAAGGGGTTGTGACAGACCGCGATGGTCCTTACACAATCAAAATCAGCAAAACAGGCAATTATTTCGAGCCGAATGTTTTCCCTCCGGTGACAGGTGCAGTCGTCGTAATCAGTGACAATACCGGAAATACTGACAGTCTTATCGAAACAACAGCCGGAAGCTATCAGACAACGAAACTTAAGGGCGTAATCGGTAACACATATAATCTTACGGTTAATATTGACGGTAAGGAGTATAAATCTTTCTCAACAATGCTCAGCCCTACGTTTATTGATTCTCTAACCTACAAATTCAATCCGAATACCGGACCCGGGCAGGGTAAAAATGGCGGTTATGATTTACATTGCTACTTTAAGGACAAACCTGAAATTCGGGATTACGCACTCCTAAAGCTCTACGTAAATGGTAAGAAGGATGATTCTTACTTTCTCTATACCGGTAAATACAACAGCTCTGAATTTGTTGATTACAATAGATTTCGTCAGCGTTTTCAAAAAAATGATACCGTCAAAATTGAGCTTATGAATATTGAGCCGTCTGCTTATGATTATTTTTCCACACTGAATAATATCATGGCAGGTGAAGGCATGAGAGGTATCGTATCAACCGGAACTCCTGCAAATCCAAACACAAATATCTCAAATGGTGCTTTGGGATACTTTACAGCTTATTCTGTTCAGTCTGATTCGGTTATTATTAAGTGATTGAGATGTCCTGCACTTTTGAAGTGTAGGACATCTGCGATTTTCAACTTGATTAAACCAATAAATATTTCCATAATGGAATAATGTTTATTCATAAAATAAAACCTAACTTCAATCACTATACTGCATAAAAATAGCATTTTTTATGCAGTATACTGCACAACATTTTAATTTTTAGAAAGTTTTATTAAGATTTTTGTCTCAGTCAAATTACTTTCTGTCTCGGGGAAGTTACTTTTTGTCTCGGGGAACTTACTTTTTGTCTCGGGGAACTTACTTTTTGTCTCGGGGAACTTACTTTTTGTCTCAGTCAAGTAAGTTTTTGCCTCAGTCAAGTAACTTTTTGTCTCAGTCAAGTAAGTTTTTATCCACGTCAACTAAGTTTTTATCCACGACAACTAAGTTTTTATCTACGTCAACTAAGTTTTTATCCACGACAACTAAGTTTTTATCTACGTCAACTAAGTTTTTACCCACGTCAACTAAGTTTTTATCCACGTCAACTAAGTTTTTATCCACGTCAACTAAGTTTTTACCCACGTCAACTAAGTTTTTATCCACGTCAACTAAGTTTTTATCCACGTCAACTAAGTTTTTATCCACGTCAACTAACTTTTTGCCTCAGTCAAGTAACTTTTTGCCTCAGTCAAGTAGTTCGCTAAGTCAAAAACTAAGTCCGAAGCTATAAAAAGCTCGCCAGCAGATATAAAAAGCAAGTCCGAAGATTTAAAAAGCAAGTCCAAAGATTTAAAAAGCAAGCCAGCAGATATAAAAAGCTCGCCAGCAGATATAAAAAGCTTGCCAGCAGATATAAAAAGCTTGCCAGCAGATATAAAAAGCTTGCCAGCAGATATAAAAAGTTCGCCAGCAGATATGAAAAGAAAGTCCGAAGATATGAAAAGAAAGTCCGAAGATATGAAAAGAAAGTCCGAAGATATGAAAAGAAAGTCCGAAGATATGAAAAGAAAGTCCGAGCATTTAAAAATCCATTTTTATAATCAAAGAATAGTACTTCGATAACATAAACCGGCACTTAGATTATATCAATATAGTGTAGGAAATAGGAAAACGGGAGTTGGTTTGTTCATTCCGTCGAATCGGATTGCTCCTACCAACTGTCGGATTGTTCATACCAAGAGGCGGATTGCTCTCACCAACTGTCGGATTGTGAAGACTAAGGTCGGATTAATACAAAAATAATATAGTTATTTTATTCCTTTTTCATTAACAAACCATGAAGCAATATAAGCTGTGAAAGTCCCAAAAAGACCTACTCCAGCAGTCATTAAAAATGCAGCTATTATTCTTCCTTCAGTAGTAATTGGGTATTTATCACCATAACCAACTGTAGTAATTGTTACATAAGACCACCAAATTGCATCTTCTGCTGTTTTAATATTACATTCAGGTAGAACTTCCACTTGTAAAATTGCAATCGCAGAAAATATTGTGATTAAAATTGCAATTGCAGAGACAGAAGAAAAGGTACTTTCAATCTTATTTTTTCCAAGATGTTTCATAAACAATTTGATTGAACCAAATGCTTTTATAATTCTTAATAACCTAATTAATCGCAGTAATCTTCCGAATCTAATAAAACCTATCATTGGGATACTTGCCAATAAATCAATCCATCCCCATTTCATAAATTTAGTTTTACTTTCAGCATTATAAAATTGGACACAAAAGTCTATAAGAAAAAATATACATATCACAAGATCAAAGTATTCCAACAGAAGGGAAGTTTCTATAGGCAGCTTAAAAATTGTATCAATCAAAAGTGAACCCAAAACATAAATTGATAGAACTAAGACAATAATATTCAAAAATCCAAATTTATTCTTTTCCATTTAAGACTCTTGTTTTTTACTCAAAAATATCATAATAGTTGACCTTTACCATCTGATGCGTTAAAGAGAAAGAAGTTATGCCATTGAACTAATTTACTTATTTAACTCAGTTGGGAAATTTGAATTACGTAGTGTCATTTTAAATTCTTATTTATTTGAATTTATTTTTAAAATCCCTTAAAGCATTTGCAAATTTTTCAGCCTTGCCATAGTTACTAAATGAATAAGTTTCATTAAGACCAGTTTTACTTGTTAATTCTATCTTACCATAATTGCAAATAGATATTTGATAATTATCTTTAAATCTCTTGTCTTGTCCACCCGTTTTATTGACTTTTGCCCATGTAGTGTCAATTATAGTTGCATCAGAAGGTACTTCTAATTCTTCTAAAAATCGCTGACTATGTAAATTACATTCCACTTCTCGAATGTCAATAAGACCAAATTGTTTATTTTCATCAATAATTATTACAAAAGCCGGGTATAAAAAAATGTCACCACCATTAGCATTTTCAAAATGAAGTGCATCAAACTTAGATTTAATAATATCGAAGTTACTAAAACCGAATTTTACTAATCTTCTGTTAACAACAGTAGAAGCAGAAGAGCGGGTTGTTCTGGAATCTATTGAAACTCTTGAAGTTATGTCCCAAATTTTTGAACAAGTAATAAGTAATTTATAAGATTCAAGCAAATCCATATAATTTTTATCAACTTGTTCTTCTACATTTATATCAATGTCTATAAAACAATTTTCAAATTGAAGTTTTAAATCTTCTAAGAATTCTTTCTTGTCATTTTTATTTTGTTTAAACCATTTAACAAGAAATCCAATTATTAGAATGTATGATAGAGTTAGTAAAAAAGATGAGGTAACAAATTTTGAATTAGCATTTTCAATTTCCTTTTTTAGTTCATTCCGTTCTTGGTAACATTCCAAAAGTGTCTTCTTAAGTTCTTTAAGCCCTTCAGAAGTAATAACTTCAGTTTCTGCTGATTTTATATCTTCAATAATTTCATTTTGGAGAGATTCATTTGGATTTTCAAAATTAAATGTTTGATTATTTTTTGATTCACTTTTATTATTTCCAATTTTTTTTCTATCATAAATTCCGGTACCAGGAATTCCAGTATTTAAATATGTACCTGTTTTGTTAAAATTGATGCTTAAGCCCGGTACTCCAACTGTAGTACTAATTCCTGTTTTGCTTATGTTAAGATAAACACCGGGAAACAATTTGGCTTTTCTTCTAAATCTCATAATTGTTCTCACTGTTTGATTTAAAGTAATTATTTTAATATAATTTTAAAATACTTTACAAAATTAACGAAATTAAAACAAATACAAAAAAAATAAATCAGGTTTTTTAAATACATAAAAAATAATGTTTAATCTTATTTCATCTTTAATTCAATCGAATTCGGGAGAATGAAAATCCTGATTAAACTAAAATAACTGTGCCGAATCTATTAAATATAAATGCGGCACAGCTTAATAAAAATTATGAAGAATATCTTACACCAATATCTGAATCTTTTTTGCTACTAATGTCAGGATAGTCGCCTGTGCAACAAGTTCGCGGTTTTGATTGAATACTTCGACATCCCACTTTACTATACCGTGCGGCGGCAGACCTTCTTTATCCTCTTTATCAATTTTTTCCAGAACGGTGAGATTGACTTTGATTGTATCGCCGACATATACAGGCTGCGTGAATCTCAGTTCGTCAATGCCGTAATTTGCCAAAACGGGTCCTTTCTTCGGGTCAACAAACAGACCGGCAGCAGCCGACATTATGAAATACCCGTGAGCAACACGACCGGTAAACAAAGTACCTTCCAAAGAAGTTACGTCGGTATGTGCATAGAAATTATCACCGCTCACACCCGAGAAATTGACAATATCGGTCTCGGTAATTGTTCGTCCGTGAGTAGGAAGTGTATCGCCTATCTTGAGTTGCTCAAAATATTTTCTGAACGGATGAACGACATCTTCGCGGCGTTCGGCTCCCTTCTGCCATTTGTTGCTGATATTTGTAATTGTGGTAGGATGTCCCTGAATCGCTGTACGCTGCATATAATGCGTAACTGCACGGATTCCGCCGAGCTCTTCCCCGCCTCCTGCACGTCCCGGACCGCCGTGAACAAGATGAGGCATTGGCGAGCCGTGACCGGTGGATTCTTTGGCGCAGTCCTTATTGATAATCATCAGTCTGCCGTGATAAGCTGCAGTTCCGAAAAATAATTTACGGGCAACATCATCAGAACCGGTAAATATCGAGCCAACTAAACTTCCCATACCCTTTTTGGCAAGAACAATTGCTTCCTCAGTTGTTTTGTAGGGAATAATTGTGCTGACAGGACCGAAAGCCTCAATATCGTGAACTTCGGATGCTGAAAAAGGATTGTCGCAGTAAAGCAGTGTAGCCGGGAAGAAAGAACCGTCTTCGATGTTTGCTCCGGTTATTTCAAAATCATCAAGACTGCCCGATACAAGCTCGCAGGTAGTCATAAGTTCTTCAACCCTTGCTCTGACTTCTTTAACCTGAGGTTTGCCGGCAAGAGGTCCCATTCGGACATTTTCCAGTTCAGGATTGCCTATCAGGTTTTTTGCAAGACGGTTTTTGAGTGCGTTCAAAACAGGTTCGACCATATTTTCAGGTACAATCGCCCTGCGGATAGAAGTACATTTCTGCCCTGCTTTAACGGTCATTTCGCGAACAATCTCTTTTACATAAAGGTCAAATTCCTCGTGGTTGGGAGTGACATCAATTCCAAGAATTGAGCAATTCAGTGAATCGGCTTCCATATTGAATCTAACGGAATTATCAACAATTGCCATTCCTGTTTTAAGCATCTTCCCGGTTCCTGCAGAGCCTGTGAATGTTACGACATCCTGACAACCGACATGGTCGAGCAAATCGCCTGAGCTTCCGCAGATAAGCTGTAAAGCTCCTTCAGGCAGGATTTTGGAATCAATAATTTCCTTAACCATCAACTCAGTTAGATAAGCAGTAAGTGATGCGGGTTTGATAATAGCCGGTACACCTGCAATCAGAGTAGGAGAAAGTTTTTCGAGCATACCCCAAATCGGGAAATTGAATGCATTGATATGTATAGCAGCACCCTCTAACGGCACACAGATATGATGACCGATAAATGTACCATTTTTGGATAAAGGCTCAAGATTTCCTTCTAACAGAAACGATTCGTTCGGAAGTTCGCGTCTGCCCTTGCTTGCATAAGTAAACATCGTACCGATACCACCTTCGATATCAATCCAGGAATCATTTTTGGTTGCACCGGTGGCTTTTGAAAGTTCATAGAAAATTTCTTTTTTGCTCATCAGATGTGTAGCTAATGCCTTTAGCATCAAAGAACGCTCGTGGAAAGTCATTTTTCTGAGTTTTGGACCTCCGGTTTCGCGGGCATAATTCAACATACCTTTAAAATCAATACCTTTGCTTGTAATTTCGCCGACAGGAACACCGGACACTGCATGATACAGTTCTACTCCTGTTCCTTCACCTTCAATCCACTGACCATAAGCATAACTTTTTAATTTCATTTTATTACATCCAGTAATTATTTTTTTATTGACAAGTATTGTTAGGTTAAACGAAAAGAATTTGAAAGTGTTGTTAATGAAATTATTATAAATAAAAAAAGAGGGACAAAAATGCCCCTCTCATAATTTCAATATACAAGTTCTATTATTTAACTAAAGTAACTTTACCGGAGTAAATATTATTTCCGGAATAAACCATTACAAAATAAACTCCTACATTCTGCATTCTCATATCTATAGACATACCTGAATGAGTATCAGCAGTAATCCTTTTAACTTCATTTCCGAGAGCATCGCGGATTATTACCATATCAATTATTCCGTTGTTATGCTCAAAATTGATAAAGAAAGATTCAACAGACGGATTGGGATAAATTGTTAATCCGGAATTTATTGAAAAGTCCGATACTGAAGTTTCACCCTTAGCCACAAAGCTCTGAATCGGCGAGAAAGGTCCTGAACCGGCTTCTGAATTTGCTTTTACTCTCCAGTAATAAGTCTTGTCGTTAACAAGTAATCCTTTGGGAACTGTATAATTAACATCTTCCCATTTGAACTCATTGATTATATATCCTAATTCAAATCCCGGTCTGTCACCAAGCTGAACGTTATATGTTGCAGCTCCGGGAACAACATTCCACGATAGAGTCGGTGTCAATGTAGTTTCAGATTCATTTGCAGGTCCAACCAGCGAAGGAGCCGGAAGAGGAATTCCTGTACTAAATTTCCATGCAGAAGTATAAACACTCTTACCGCCTGCATTTACAGCCTGAACTCTCCACCAGTAATCAGTTTCATTATTTAATCTTCCTGTCGGCACTATATGAAAAGTATCAGTTAAGTTTGATTTGGTATATCTGACTGAAAATCCTTCAAAAGTATCGTCTCTTGAAATCTGAAGTGAATAAGTTTCTGCTCCGGGTACTGATGTCCAGTACAAATTAGGAGTGGTTGAATTTGTTACAGCATTATTCGGAGGTCCTGCCAGATATGGTTTATCAGGTGTCGGTGAACCGGTCGTAAATGAAAATACCTGCGACCATGCGCTTGTTCCGGCATCATTTATAGATTGTACCCGCCACCAATATGTAGTTTCATAATCCAGTTCGTTTGGTACATAACTGTTTGTCGGAAGATTGTTTTTGTCTATAACAAAATTTGAAAAATTCTCATTTTCAGAAACCTGCAGATGAAACTTACTTGTGTTAGGTGTCAAAGCCCAAGAGAAAGCATTATTCAAACTTACAGATTTTGCAAGATTTGCCGGAACAATAAGAGTAGGTGGAGCCGGAGGCTGAGTATGATTCAAATTTGTCAGTTTAAACCAATAAGAATAATTTTTCATCGAGCCGGCGACATCAACATTTTTAATAACAACATTATATTTGACTTCATCAGCCAGTCCGTCAGCTTTCCAGCTTAGATTATTAGGGAAGCTTCCCCAGCCTTCATTATCATTTTTAATTGAATGAACGTTTATGACATTACCTGATTCATCTGTCATCTCGACAGTAGTAGAGGTGTATTTAACATTGCCGTTATCCCAAAGATCTGTCTTGCTTGAAATCGCGTTAAATGACAAATAGAATGTTCTGTTGATATAACTCGGCGGATAATATTCAAATGGAAAGGCAATAAAGTCGAGATTGGTATTTGATATATCACCGTTTGTGAAATCCTGATATAAAAAATTGGAAGCTGAGAAAAAACCGCCTGAAACAGGCACACCGTCAGCCCTGCCGAATGAAAATTTTGTAAGAAACGGATTTAAAATCGCACGTCTGTGACCTACTTTGTATTCTCCCTGTACGTCAGCATTCTTGTCGTCAATCAGCCAGCCGACAATAGAGCCGACAGGAGTAGATGAACCGGAACCATATTCAATATTAGATTTCATTCTTGCAGCACCGCCATCTTTAGTATAACAGGGTGTTGAAGGATTATCAATATGTCCTCCCTGTCCGCTTGCAACCATATTCAGACAGCCTTCCATAGACATCTTTTGACTGCTCATATCATAAGTTACAGGATTCAGTTTATGCAGACTGCGGATATGATTTACTCTTTCCAATACCTGGTCAATAACCTCTTGTTTCAATACACCGGGTCTGCATGTGCTTACATCGGGCAGAACATCATAATACTGGGTATATTGAATTTCTTCAGGTACATCCTTCGAAAAAATATTGACAGTTAAGATAATAACAAGAATTATCAGGGTGTTTAAATATTTCATTTTCATACCAATTTCTTTTACTTTTACAATTCTGAATTTGTTATATAACAATACTGTTTAGTAAAAAGTTACAACTTTTTTTTTAAACAATAGCGGGGGAATATTTTTAATATATCCCCCTTGCGAAAATCAACAATTATTAATGTCCTAAGGTTGCAGAATATGTATCAGCATCCATTAATTTATCAAGTTCAGCGGGATTGCTCATTTCAATTTTTACAATCCAGCCAGCTCCGTAGGGGTCTTGGTTAACTGTTTCAGGTGCATCATTTAATGCAGTATTTACTTCAACAATTTTACCGGAAACTGGTGCGAACATATCTGCAACAGTCTTTACTGCTTCAATAGTTCCAACAGTTTCACCTGCTTTTACTTTTGCATCAAAATCGGGTATATCAATATAAACAATATCTCCAAGCTCGCTTTGTGCATGGTCAGTAACACCGACTTCGGCTATTTTACCGTTTACTCTGACCCATTCATGGTCTTCTGTGTACTTTAAATCTTTAGGAAAATTCATATTCACTCCAACATAAAAAAACATTTTTAAAATTTACAATTTTACAACATGTAAAATTAACAAATTTACATCAATTTCCAATCATTTCTTTCCAAATATTTTGTGTCAATATTCCCGGCAATGAAATCTTTATTCAACATCATTTTTTTATGGAAAGGTATAGTTGTTTTGATGCCTTCGATAATAAATTCATCTAAAGCCCTGTACATCTTAGCAATTGCTTCAGGTCTGGTTTTTGCTCTTGTAATCAGTTTAGCAATTAATGAATCATAATTTGATGGAATAACATAACCCTGATAGGCATGAGAATCAGTTCGGATTCCATGACCTCCGGGAGCATGAAAAACTTCAATTTTGCCGGGAGAAGGACGGAAATTATTTTCAGGGTCTTCTGCATTAATTCTGCATTCAATTGAATGGAATATAGGAGCTGAAGGTTTAAGTGAGAGGTGTTCGCCGCCTGCTATCAAAATCTGTTCCTTTATAAGGTCAATTCCGAGCGATTCTTCTGTAACGGGGTGCTCGACCTGAATTCGTGTATTCATTTCCATAAAATAAAAATTCATGTCTTCATCTACAAGATACTCAATTGTTCCGGGACCGTAATAATTTACTGCCTTAGCACCTTGTACAGACTTTTCACCCATAAGGTGTCTTAATTCTGCATTTATAATTGGTGACGGTGCTTCTTCGATTAATTTCTGGTGACGTCTTTGAGTTGAGCACTCTCTTTCATTCAGATGAATTACTTTACCGTATTTATCGCCAAAAACCTGAAATTCTATGTGGCGGGAGCCCTGAACCAACTTCTCAATATAAAGGTCGGGATTACTGAAAAATGATTCAGCCTCATTTTGAACCAGACTAAAGGCGTTATGGAGTTCCGATTCCGATGATACCATCCTCATACCCTTTCCGCCGCCGCCTGCTACAGCTTTCAACATCACGGGATAACCGATATCACCGCAGATTTTAATTGCGTCGTTAAGATTTTTCACAATACCGATGCTCCCGGGAACAACCGGTACTCCGGCATTACGCATCGTTTCTTTGGCAACGGATTTATTACCCATTCTTCTGATTGAATCAGCGGATGGACCAATAAAATTTAAACCGTGGTCACTGCATATATCTACAAATTTATCATTTTCAGCCATAAAACCATAACCCGGATGAATGGCATCTGAATTTGTAATCATCGCAGCTGAAATAATTGAAGGAATTTTAAGATAGCTGTCTCTGCTTGGAGCAGGACCTATACAAACTGCTTCATCGGCAAATTTTACATGCAGAGATTCTTTATCGGCTTCGGAATAAACAGCTACTGTAGCTATTCCTAATTCCTTGCAGGCTCTGATTATTCTTAGAGCAATCTCACTTCTGTTAGCGATAAGTATTTTTTTTATCATTTTTCTAATCAGGTCTAATAACAAAAATCGGTTGATTAAATTCTACAGGTTTTGCATTTTCCAATAAAATTTTATCAATTATACCGCTTGTGTCGCTTTCGATTTCATTCATTAATTTCATAGCTTCAATGATACACAATGTGTCACCCGGCTTAACTCTTGAACCAATTTCGACAAACGGACCGGCGTCCGGTGAAGGTGAACGGTAGAATGTACCGACAATTGGCGATAAAATTGTATGAAGGTCAATAGAAACGTGAAGGTTTTCCTTTTTGTTTTCAACTGCCGATTCAACCTGAGGGCTCGAAGTTTGAGGTGTATTACCGGTTAGATTCTGACCAGTCTGAGGATAGGAAACCTGAGATATTTGCTGAACAGCAGCAGATTCAAGGGCTAAAGATATTCTAACACCTTCTTCCTCAATTTCTAAATGAGTTGCTTTACTGTCATCAAATATTTTCACTAATCTTCGTAAATAATTTAAATCCATACTTTCACCGAGAATTTAGATTTCAAAATAATTATCTTAAGTTTGACGTAAACATTATATTAATATTTAACTATTCCTTGACCCTTTCAATATACATTGAATTTTTGGTGTCAAGTCTGATTAAATCACCTTCGTTAACAAACAGGGGAACATTAATGACTGCACCGGTTTCGAGTGTTGCAGGTTTTAGAACGTTTGTTGCAGTATCACCTCTCAGTCCCGGATCAGTGGATACAACTCTTAAATTAACGTGCTGAGGTGCATCAACAGATAGAACCGTATCATCGTTAAATGCAATGATTACGTTTTCGTTTTCTTTTAAAAATTTGAGTTCATCACCCATGATATTTGCCGGAACGTATATCTGGTTGTAATCTTCAAGGCTCATAAACACTAAATGCTCGCCATCACGGTAAAGATACTGATAATCTCTGCGGTTAACAGATACCATATCCACAGTCTCACCTGAACGGTAACGGTTTTCAATGATTTTTCCCGTTTTAACATTACGCATTTTTGTCTGGTAATAAGCTCCGCCCCTTCCTGTTTGGACGTGTTGAAATTCGACAATTGCAAAAATATCGTTATTATATTTAATCATTGCATTAATTTTGAAGTCGGATGTTGTTGCCATAGAAATAAAAAGATGTGGTACATTATGTAAATTGAGGTGACGATAGGAGTCGAACCTACGTACACGGTTTTGCAGACCGCTGCCTAACCACTCGGCCACGTCACCAAAGAATTACAAAAGTAATAATTTTTTCTGATATGACAAAGTTATTTTTTCATTACTACTCAGCCAATTTCAAGAAAATAGTTAAAAAAATAAAGAATTTTATATTTTGAATCTTCTAATTGACATCTACCTGGGTAATGTCAAAATTTTCTTCACAAATATTTTTTGATTTCTTTTGAAAAAGTTATTACTTTTGCTGTTGTGTATTTAATAATTTACTGTGATTTTTAAATCATATAATCAGGTTTATGATTAGAATAAATTTCTTATTTTAGAATCAATTAACAATTGGAGTCTGTCATGAAACAACATGATGAATCTCAGCCCGAATGCTGCCCTAAATTCGACCATGCCCCGTGGGATGACAAAATCTTTGAATGGGAGAATAAAACTTTCATCAAAGATAAAGTATTTACTATTTTTTATATGCCTGTGAATTTTGGCAGTGTAATGAAAAGGCTGAATGAGAAGGTAACGAAAGCTGATGCCGTTATGCCAGACTGGCTTTGCTTATCGGAACATACTTCAAAATGGAATATGGACATTTATCTGGCTGTTGACAAAAATATATCTGATGCTGAAAATGTAACTTTCAACGGTAAATTCTTTTCAAAAGTGTATGAAGGTCCATACAAGGAAACAGGAAATTGGATGAAAGATTTTGAAGCCTTAACAAAATCAAAGGGCTTAACCACTAAGAACACTTATATGTGGTACACCACATGTCCGAAATGTGCAAAAAAATACGGCAAAAACTATGTTGTAATTATTGCAATGGTTTGAAAAGTATCAGTGTTTTACTGTACATACATAAATAAAACTGTCCGAAAAGTAATACTTTTCGGACAGTTTTTATAATTATCACCGGAAGATTATCCGGTTCAAAATTCGGATAAATCCGCTTATTTTTTTCCTGTTAATTTTCTGATTGATTTAGTTACCCCATGGCAGTCTGCACAAAGTCTTTTTTCAATATTCAGATTATCTCCTCCCGGATGAGCAAATGGCAGGTCAATCCCGCGTGTTATTTCAGTTTGATTCGGTGATTGCTGCGAAATAATCGTATGGCAGACATTACAATCGTGCGAAACTACTTTACCTGTCTTTGACACGTGTTTTCCGTCATGACATCTGAAACAACCGTTTGTATAGAGATGTCCGATATTATGAGGATAATGTTTCCAGTTGGATTTCATTTCCGGGAAATAGTTTCTTAAATAAATCCGGTTAATGTTTTCAATACTTTTGTTAAGTGTTAACTGTTTCTCTTTAATAATATTCGGATAATATTTTTTATAAAAATTATTGATATAGCCTGAAATTTCATTGTGTGAATTCTCACGGTTAATCGAATATGATTCAAGAATCTGCACAGCTAAATTTTTAATATACGGCAATGATTTGTCAATCCCGTCATTTGACATATATTTGTTAATTTCCTTATAAGGGATATTAAAAATATGTGCCGGTCTGTTGTGACAGTCAATACAATCCATCTTTCTTAATTTTTCGGGTTTTATCATGTCATCTGTAACTTTGACATCCGTATCGAAATAAATTGTAGTATCACCGGTAACTCTTGATACAACATGAATATATGGTATCTCCTGACGCTTTTTGTCTGTGGCGAGATAGTGAATTTCGTTGGCAATGTTCATGTGATAATGTATGCCGGAAAAACTTCCGCTTTCAGGAGTACCGCCTCCGGTTTTCAAAAGCATTGTTAATTTAGTTTCAGAGTTATTCTCATCAGACTGAAAGAAATCAAATACAGCTTTCTTTTCACTGTTGAAATGTGCGGGCCAATGGCACTGTTCGCAGGTTCCCTGTGCAGGTCTCAGATGCTCGACAGGTGTCGGAATAGGTTTCGAATAGAGATTAAATGCTGATGATATAAGCTGCCAGCTTCCGGAAATTTTTGCTTTTACAAACCAGTCGGCACCTGAACCGATATGGCATTTCACACAACCAACACGGGAATGCGGGGAGTCTTTGTAGGCTGTATATTCGGGATGCATTACCTTATGGCATACTTCACCGCAAAACTCATCTGATTCTGTATAATGAAATGCCTGAAAGCTTCCTACTACTGATAATAAAAGCAAAAATATTCCGATGATCGAGCCGAATAAAAATGTCTTTTGAACTCTTGGTTTGTTGAAATCAAATATTGGAAGCAATTTGTCGGGATTTTCTATCTCGTTTTTCTTTTTGTGATGCCATAAAGCACCCAAAAATATCAGAACCAATCCGCCAACCATAAATGACGGCAGGAAAATGAATGTAATTATTCCGACATAAGGATTTACAAATCCTATTGCAAAATCAAACAGCATCATTATTATTATGCAGGTAAATGACACTAATGACAAAATTGTTCCCAATATTGTCAGAGGATTATAAAATGCAATGGGAAAAAATCCTTTTGCACCCTTTCTTGAGATTGCAACTTCATACTCTTCAACTTTCGATGTTTCGTCATACAATATCCAGCCCTTTGTAATTGCAGCAAACATCTGCCCCGAAGTCTTACCGGTTGTTCCTAAGTAAATATGTATAACAAAGAAGATTGTAATTATATATGCCAAAATAGTGTGAATCAATGATATCCGCCAGACTTCGGAATCCTTAATCATATCTCTGTCAATTAAATCAGGAAGTAATAATATTAATCCCGATAAAATTATTAACGGCAGAATAAAATACATCATTTTAGCATGAAGGATCTGCTTGACCAAACCAAACTTGCTTTTTTCAGGGTTATAAGGTAAATCCTGCTTTAGAAAAATATCCCAAAAATAATATTTGAGTTCTTTTTTGAGTCTGTAAAATAATCGGTTAGGCTTTTTAAAATAATTCTTTATATTGCCGGAGAATATATTTGCTATGAAAAAAACCAGATATGCCGCAACTAATGCCAGACCTGAAATTATATGCAGAGTCAGGGCAGAATGAATTGTCATTAAGCCAAAATGAAGTCCGATACCTGAAAAAAGAAGCAGAGCAAATAAAACTCCGTTAACTACATGCCACAATCTTATCCAAACAGGGTATATTTCTATTTTTTTCATTATTTTACTTTTCCTTTTTTAAAATACCATCTTATATAAGCATGAATCAACAATCCCAAAATAATGCCGCCGAGCAGAATCAAGCTGAGATAATCCAAAATGATGTTTTTTGCCAATCCGACATAATTTGTATTGCCTTCAATACCCCCTCTTATCATTCCTTCTTTTTCAACTGTAGTATTTTTGTCATAATTATACAGAATTGACTTCAATTCGTGAGTTTTACTATGACAGTTATTACAACTTTTTAAACTTTTTTCCAAAGGTAAAATATTATGGGATAAGTAAGGCTCGGTATAGCTGGAATGACATTCATAACATGTTACTTTTGCAAAATGTTTCCCAAGTGAAGGCAGCCATTTGTGAGCATCTTTTAAAGTCCTTAAATTGCTCGAGAGCAGAAGTGAATCTTTCGTATGGCATGAAATACAATTATCCATTTTAGAATTTTCAGAAAATTCCTTATTTAAAAGATTTTTTGTATAAACTTCATCCGGTATTTTCTGGCTCTTATCTTTGCTGTGCTCGAAATGACAACTTACACATCCGGCAGCTTCAGTATTGCCTCCGGTCTGTGCTAATCCATGAATACTGTTTTGATATTCCTGAGCTATATGAACGTGACATTTTCCGCAGGCTGTTGAAGAATTTTTGGGATTTAAACGTGCATCAAAATCATCATTTTTCATGATATTATGAAAACCGTGGCAATCAGTACAGACGGCAGCATGCTCCTTGCCTGATTTTCTCAGTTTAGCATGTCTTGAATCATCACTTGCTATTCTTTTTAATACATCAGGGTTTTTAGAGTCAATATTATGACACTCTTTACACACATTTATCTGATTTTGTTTCTTCGTCTTATAATCAAGTCCCCACCCATTAGTAATCTGATTACGGTGACAATAGTTGCAATCGGGTGAATTCGGTGTATGCTTCTTCTCAATTGCTTTGTAATGCTCGCTTTTCAAAAATTCTGCTTTAACATCTTTGTGGCAGTTTCCGCACTTCTCTACAGAACTTAATCCGCCTACACCGGAGTTTAAACCTTTTGGCGAACTGATAAAATGAGTGCCGTGACACTGTTTGCAATTATCTTTCAAAGGAGCATTTTTCATCCAGGGATGGAAAACATGTTTATTTTCTAAATCTGTGTGGCAGGATTTGCAGTCAACAGGCTGGATATTTGCTTTATGAGGTATATCATCGGGATTGAATCCTTTATGACACGATACACATTTAAGCTTTTTGTGTACCGACATTATGAATTTGGAATTATTCACCCATATTGATATAGTGTTTCTTCCTTTTTCCATTGTCATGTCCGGCTCGCTGTGGCACATCAGACAATCATCATTTGTCTGGCTTCTGACAGCAACTAAGCTCATGATTAAAAAAGATACAGATAGTATAGTTAATTTCATAATCCGACACCTCATAATTCACTTTTCAAAATCTACCAAGCTTATGAACTTAAATAATTAAAATGAATATTTCGTATTTATTACAAAATCATAAATATTTGTAATTCAAAAAAAATATTACTGTTTAATATTAAAGTAACACGAACAAAAATAACATAAATATGTCATATAATCAATATAAGCAGAATAAATATTTTTCAACAATTACTCATATTCGTCAATCCCAAATCCGAAAGAGTGAAATGTCGGTAGAAAAAAGCACAACAAGTCTGAACCGTGATTTTTGGGATTTATGGGATTGTTGGGATTTAAATTAAACGTAATCCGTAATTAACTTTACAGGTCTCCGACTTCGTTTTTGAATCTAACTCCGAAGGAGTGATATGATTGTAGAAAAAGTATAACCGACAGAAATCACAATCCCAAAACCGAAGGAGTTAATTCGTTTTAAATAGCAGTTCATTACTTTTTTCTTTTATCTAAATAATACATATTTGAAAATATTACAATTAAATAAGCGTTTACAATTTTTTAAAATTTTAATTGTTCATTGTGCCAACTGTATTAAGAATTGAAGGATTTAGATTTCACTTTTATTCTGATGAGAATAATGAACTACCTCATATTCACATTGCTTCAGGAAATGGTGAAAGTAAATTTTGACTCGAACCTGTAATGCTGGCAAGGAATATTGGGCTTAAGCCGCATACGATAAGGCAAATAGAAAAATTAGTTTTACAAAACAAAGAATTTCTAAAGGAAAAATATTATGAGTATCACAGTATTAGATAAAAAAGTTGAATCCGAACCTGTTGCAATAAATGTTTGGGTTAAAGAAAGGATGGTATATATTGAATTGACTGATTTCAGGATAGTTGCTTTTCCCGCTGACAGATTCATAATCCTTAGTAAAGCAAACGACGAGCAGCTTCAAAAGGTTGAACTCAGGCTAAACGGCTTTGCTCTCAGATGGGAAGAATTAGATGAAGACATCACAGTCAAAGGCATTTTAGAAGGAAGATTTCAGCTTTAGATTAAGATTTCACAAATTTTGTTTTTGAACTTCCCTTCTCAGTTTGAATTTTTACAAAATATATTCCTATTGAATATTTTTTTATATTCAAAACTATTTCTTTTGATTTTATGCCGGCATAATTTAAAATTTCTATAAGTACACCTTCGGTATTGTAAATTTCAATAGACTTGACCATTAATTCTTCTTCAAACTCAAACTTCACTTCATTTGTTGCAGGATTAGGAGAAACTTTTATCTTTGGTGAAATAATTCCTATAATTGAATCACCGGGATTTTTAGTTGAATCGTCTGGTGTATTTGCTTGAAGTAAAGGAGAATATTTAACTTTTGAAACAAAAAGTTTTCCTGTTTCATTGATTGCCCCTTCAAATATTGTTAAAATTAAAGTATTTGAATTAAATATATCCAAGTCCATTGTATTTTTAATTCCGTGGCAATCAAATGCGTATTCTTTATGAACTCTTCCATCAAAAGCAATTTCAATAAATCCTGTTGATAAATACGATATTCCTGTAACAAAAAAACTTGTATCTTTTCTGACTATTTTAGTAAATTCCTTCCAGTTATCGAAAGTTTCTATCCAAAGTAGATATCCTTCAACATCGAAAACGCCTGTAACTGCTTTCATTTTAATTGTGTCAATCCCACAAAAGGATATTCTATTTATATCAATAAACTCAATTTCATTAATTTTAATTTTTCCAGGTATTTTAAGCTCCTTTTCTAAAATAAAATTAAAATTTAGGTCTAATTTATAAAATTGGTAAATGTTATCAAATTGTAAATCACCTTTCTTTTCTAAAATACAATAAGTATTATCAGTTTGATTAAACATAATGCCACAAATTAATGTATTTTTATCATTTGAGTATGAAATATTCAAATCTTTGTTATAACATACAACTGAATTTCCACCCTCAACGTAATTTGAACCAACCATTATCGAACTGTCCGAAGCAACCGTTAAATAACAATTTGGTTTATTATTGTCCCAATCATGGTTTGTACCTTTCCAATTATAATTTATTGGAGGACCTTTATCTAAATAATTTGTATGTCCTATAGTAAGATCATTATTTGCAAATATGCAATAATAATTATTAAACAACTTAAATAAATGTGATGTATTCTTAATGTAGTTAGATTCTTCAAAATTTTGTTTATTAGTTATTGAATAGTCGGGTTTAATTATATTTAGAATTGAATAATAATTCTTATATCCACCTTGATTAATCGCTTTCAGATTATATATTGTACTATCAATTAAAAAGGTACCTAAACCTTTTATCATTCCTCCTGACATATCGAATTCTTTTACATTTTGCAGGGTTTCAATTGCTTTAGCACCTATTGAAATTAAAAAATCAATTCTTTTTGAAATATCATATAAAGAATCTGAAATAGTTAGTTCAACAGTTACATATCCAGTACTATTAAAGGTAATAATAGGATTTTCTTCAATAGATTCAAACTTTTCATTACCTATTACAAAATTCCATTTGAAACCTTTGATATCACCTTTTGATATACTGGTAAATTTAACTGTTAAAGGTGCATTGCCGCTTCTAATATCTACTTCAAAATCTGGAATTAACTTTGGAATTACTTTTACCACATTTTCAAATTTTTCCTTATATTCAATTCCATTTTGATTTACAGTTGCAGTAAAACTGATGTAGCCTGGCTTATCAAATTTAAAAACTGGATTTCTGTCGTTGCTTGTTTGTCCATCAGATGTTTCCCAAGTAACTTTTGAACTATAACCTATTCCAAATAAATAAACATTAAATATCTCATCTGTATAAACATGTGTTGAATCAACATAAATTTTTGACTTTAAAATGTTATTTATCTTTTCCGATTCAAAAATTCCGAATTTATTTCCGGCAAAAAAGAGTACCTTATTGTTTTTGAATGAATATTTTAAAGATATATTTTTGCTTATGCCATCTACTTCCGCCGAATCAATTTTACTTTGAGTAAGAGTATTGTATAGATAAATCTTTTTATTTGAATATATAATAAACTCATCGGAATGAGAAAAACAATAATCATAAATTCCCGGGTTTTGATTTTCAACTCTAAATTTAGTAATTTGTTTCTTTGAAGTAATATCCCAAATATAAATGTAAGGAAAGATTACAGTAGACATAAGTGTTTCGTTATTTAGAAACCGAGGAAAAATATAAACTATTAAAGATGGCAGTACTTGACCACTAGTTTCTCTGCTGTTACCAAAAATCTGTTCTGCTTTATTAATAGTTTTATCAAAATATGATATATATGCACTTTCCTTTGTTCCATATTCTTTGTGTGAATAAGAATTATGCCAACAAGAAATAATTTTTGTAAAATTACGATTAAATATAAAATCGGGTCCCATAAAGTTTTTTGGCAATATTTTTATTGCTGTGTCTTTTTCTATTACGAAAATATGTGAATAATGCTGATCACCCCAATCTTTTGGAGAACTTATAACATCAGTTGTAGTAACATACAGCTTTTTAGATGGAAAATCAAAATCATAGTTTCTAACTAAAATAGTATTTGTAAATACAGGGTCTGATCTCGGTATGTTAAATAGTAATGCATCACTTAATAATGTATCAGATTGAATTTCATAAATATAAGCTCTGAATAGGGTACCAGAACTAATATAAGTCATTTTAACAATCATATAACTCTTCAAATCCACTGAAATTCGATAAATGTTATCAAACTTTTTTTTATTTATTAAATTTCCGGTTTCAATATCCCAATAATAAAGAGTCGAATCCTGACAAAAAGTCCAAAGTGTATCTCCGCTTATAGATATACCATGCTGAATTATGGTATCAATTGCTGCAATCTGATATTTTAAATTTCCCTTCTGCTGCCAGCCTGATTCCTGAGACAACATCTCGCTTTTTAGCCCAATTAAAGCTAAAATTAACAGAATTAAATAACGTAATTTATATGTACTCATTCAAATATCCTTTTTGGATATGAATAAACTTTACATTGATATAACAAAATACTGCAATAAAAAGTTACATCAATATTTATTTGAAAGACATTTAATTTGGAATTTATTGTTTAAATACTAATATTCTTAATATAAATTATTTAAGACTCTTTCGTATAATTTAAATAAAATCCATCTTGCAATGAGCAATCCGACTGTTGGTGAGAGCATTCCGACTGTTGGTTGGAGCATTCCGACAGTTGGTGAGAGCAATCCGACCAATAGGAATGTTCAAACTGTCTCTCGGTTTCCTAGTTCAATCCTTTTTAACTATTGAATTTATGAATAGAAGTGTAGTATAAATCAATTTAACTTAGGTTTTCATAAAATAAAAACTTAGTTATAACTTCAATTCCACAAAATTCTAAACAATGTGATTGATATGAGAAAAATCTTAGGAAACAAATACAAACAACTATCTGATATTTTGAATGATAGAATTCTTGTCCTTGACGGAGCAATGGGAACTATGATTCAAAGACATACTTTAAATGAAAATGACTTTCGCGGTGATAGATTTAAAGACTTCGGACATGACCTTAAAGGAAATAACGACCTTTTGAGCATCACCCAGCCTGATATTATTTATGATATTCATAAGCAGTATTTAGAATCAGGTTCGGATATTATCGAAACAAATACATTCAGCAGTACAGCAATTGCGCAGTCTGACTACCATTTGCAGGATATTGTATATGAAATGAATTTTCAGTCTGCAAAATTAGCCCGAAATGCTGCCGATGATTTTATGAAGCATAATTCCGGCGATATTAGATTCGTAGCCGGAGCAGTAGGTCCAACAAATCAAACTCTTTCAATGTCGCCGGATGTAAATAATCCCGGCTACCGCGTTACCGGCTTTGACAAAATGGCAAAAGCCTATTACGAGCAGATAAAAGGTCTGGTTGAGGGCGGTGTTGATATAATTCTGATTGAAACTATTTTTGATACTTTGAATGCCAAAAGCGCAATTTATACCACAGCCCGTTATTTCCGTGATTCCGGTATTCATCTTCCTGTTATGATTTCAGGTACAATTGTTGACCAGAGCGGCAGAACACTCTCAGGGCAGACAACAAAAGCATTTTGGATTTCGATTTCACATACTCCGAATTTACTTTCCGTCGGTTTGAATTGTGCTCTTGGTTCGGAGCAAATGAGACCTTATATTTCAGAATTATCTGAAAATGCAGACTGCTTTACAAGTTTATATCCAAATGCCGGACTTCCGAATGCTTTTGGCGGATATGACGAGACAGCGGATTCGATGTCGAAAGTATTATCCGACTATCTCGAAGAAGGATTCATAAATATTGTAGGAGGATGCTGCGGTACAACTCCCGACCATATCCGTGCCATAAAAGAAACCGTAAAAGGCAGAACTCCGAGAAAAGTTCCTGCAGCTACAGCATATTTAAAACTCAGCGGTTTGGAACCGATGATTGTTTATGAAAACTCTAATTTTATAAATGTCGGTGAGCGGACAAATGTAACCGGCTCGGCACAGTTTCGTAAACTGATTGAAAATGACAAATATGAGGATGCCCTTGCTGTAGCACTTCAGCAGGTAGAAAACGGCGCCCAGATGATTGATGTCAATATGGATGAGGGGATGCTTGATTCCGAGGCGGTAATGACAAAGTTTCTAAATTTAATTGCATCCGAGCCTGACATTTCCAAAGTGCCTGTAATGATTGATTCATCCAAATGGTCAGTCATTGAGGAAGGCTTGAAATGTCTTCAGGGAAAAGGAGTCGTCAATTCGATTTCTCTGAAGGAAGGTGAAGAAATTTTCAAAGAGCATGCTTCAAAAATTCTTGATTACGGTGCCGCAGTCATTGTTATGGCATTTGATGAAAACGGTCAGGCAGATACTTTTGAGCGACGCACGGAAATTTGCAGCAGAGCCTATAATATTCTAACAGAAGAAGTCGGATTTGCTCCTTATGACATAATTTTCGACCCAAATATTCTCACAGTTGCAACCGGAATTGAAGAGCATAATAACTATGCAGTTGATTATTTAAAGACTACAAAATGGATTAAGGAAAATCTCCCGTTTGCTAAGGTCAGCGGCGGAGTAAGCAATATATCTTTTTCATTTCGCGGAAATAATACTGTTAGAGAAGCGATGCACTCTGCCTTTTTATATCATGCCGTAAAAGCAGGTATGGATATGGGTATTGTCAATGCCGGACAGTTAACTGTATTTGAGGATATTGATAAAGAACTCCTTGAACTTGTTGAAGATGTTCTACTTAATCGCCGTCAGGATTCTACAGAACGGCTTGTTGATTATGCCGATAGAGTAAAAGCTGACCCGAGAAAAGCTGAAAAACAGGATGAATGGCGAAAAATGCCGGTAGATGAAAGGCTTAAACATGCTTTAATCAAGGGTATTGTTGAATTTATTATTGAAGATACCGAAGAAGCAAGACTAAATACTGATAATCCTCTCGATGTTATCGAAGGACCGCTTATGAGAGGAATGGACGTTGTCGGTGAGTTGTTCGGTACAGGCAAAATGTTTCTACCGCAGGTTGTAAAAAGTGCCAGAGTGATGAAGAAATCAGTTGCCCACCTGATTCCGTATATCGAAAAACAACTCAAGAAAGGCGAGAAGAAATCAGTCGGAAAAGTATTACTTGCAACTGTAAAGGGTGACGTACACGACATCGGGAAAAACATTGTCGGTGTAGTCCTTGCCTGTAATAATTACGATGTGATTGATATGGGAGTAATGGTATCCTCGGAGAAGATACTTGCTGCAGCAAAAGAAAACAATGTTGATATAATCGGTTTGAGCGGATTAATTACCCCGTCGCTTGATGAAATGGTTCACGTAGCCAAAGAACTCCAGCGTGCCGGATTTACACAGCCTTTACTTATAGGAGGAGCTACAACATCAAGAATTCACACGGCAGTTAAGGTTGCACCGAATTATTCGCAGCCTGTAATTCATGTACTTGATGCAAGCAAAAGCGTTTCTGTAGTATCGAATCTATTAAATAAAGCAAATAAAGAAGATTTTGTAGAAAAAATCAGCAAAGAATATAAACAGATAAGCGACAATCACTACAAATCACTTGAAGATAAGAGCTTAATATCATATGCCGAATCCGTTAAAAACCGTTTGAAGACAGATTGGGAAAATTATCAGATTCCGATACCGGAGAAAAAAGGTGTCACAATTTTCAAGGATTATCCTCTTGAAGAGATAAGAAAATATATAAATTGGACACAGTTTTTTGTGACATGGGAATTAAAAGGCAGATATCCACAGATATTTGAACATCCCGAAAAAGGTGAGGAAGCACGTAAATTATTTAATGATGCCAATAAAATGTTAGATGAGGTAATTGCCGGTAAGCTTTTGAAAGCTAATGCTGTAATTGGAATTCTGCCGGCTAATACAGTTAACTTTGACGATATTGAAATTTATTCCGATGATTCCCGCTCCGAAGTAATTGAAACTTTCAATGTACTTCGTCAGCAGGCAAGCCGCGGGACATCATCTAATCTCTCCCTTGCTGATTATATAGCGCCAAAAGATGCCGGTAAAGTTGATTATCTCGGTTTATTTACCTGCACTGCCGGCATAGGAACTGATGAGTTAGTTCACAAATATGAAGCCGATAATGATGATTATAATTCCATTATGATTAAGATAATCGCAGATAGATTAGCTGAAGCTTTTGCAGAATTGCTGCATGAGAAAGTCAGAAAAGAAATTTGGGGTTTTGCCCAAAATGAAGAATTGGCTATTGATGATATTCTTTCGGAAAAATACACTGGTATAAGACCTGCATCCGGTTATCCTTCTCTGCCCGACCATACTGAAAATATCAAGATAATGAAACTTCTGAACGCTGAAGAAAATGCCGGTATTATATTGACAGAAAGCTGCATGATGACACCCGGAGCATCTGTAAGCGGAATGTATTTCTCTCATAAGGACAGTAAATATTTTGCTGTAGGAAAAATTAACCGCGACCAGTTAGAAAACTATTCGGGCAGGAAAGGTGTCAGCTTCGATATTGCCAGAAAATGGCTGTCACAAAATTTAGCTTTTTAAATATAATATAAATGACAGAATTTAAGATAGAAGAAAATAGATTTAAGCGGATATTTTATCAGGTTATGGGTATAATATGCGTTATTATGGGGATTATAGGTATATTTCTGCCTGTTTGGCCCACAACGATATTTATAATACTTGCTGCCTGGTTTTTTGTCAGAAGTTCCGAAAAATATTACCATAAACTTATAAGCAACCGGATTTTCGGCAGAATGATTAGAAATTACAGAGAATTTAAAGGTATTGAAAAAACGAGCAGAATAAAGTCAATATCTTTACTTTGGATTACATTGCTTATTTCTATGTATTTAGTAAATTTTTTATGGATAAAATTATTACTTGTATGTGTGGGTATAGGTGTTACCTGGCATTTATTTGCACTAAGAACATTAACTGTTGAAGAAATCAGGATACTTGATGATGAAAATTACAGACCTGAATAGTTTAAGCGAAATTGACAAATCATTGATATACAAAGCGATTGAAATCCGCCAATCTGCTTACGCACCATATTCCGGTTATAAAGTCGGAGCCGCATTGACAGATGCAGCGGGCAAAATTCATACAGGATGCAATATCGAAAGTGCGGTTCTAACACTGACTTCTCATGCAGAAATGGTAGCAATTGATTCGATGGTAAAAAGCGTGTGTCTGAGTTTCAACAGGATTGCAATAGCTCTCAGGGGAACCGGTGAATCTCCGGCAACACCCTGCGGCTTATGCAGACAAAAGATGTCCGAATTTGACAAATCCGGCAACTCAATAATATTAATAGCCAATCTGGATGATAATGACCAACTCATAAATATCCATGAAACATCACTAAAAGAGCTTCTACCCTATCCATTTGGTGGGGATAATATTGGGTAAGGACGTGAATGATTGATAAAGATAATGGAAACATTTCTAATATAATTCAATACTTTCTTTGTTTATCTCATTAATGAAATCATCACCGGAATAAAAAAATGATGTCGGATAAGGATGAGTTTCAATAATTGGGTACTTAATATTTATTCTTGAATATAACTTCAGATTTTCAAATACGTTATCGGTAAACTGGTCGGAAATAAGCAATAAGTCAATATCTGACCATTCATGCATTTTATCTTTTGCAGCAGAACCGAATAAAAATACTTTATGAAAATTAAGACCGCCGGCGATACATTCATTAATAAATGATTTAGCAGTATTTATTGCAATTTCTCTAGTAACCATAGTCTTAACTCGTTTGTTGATTTTAAAATTGAATTAGTAAATACTTCATTGCATATATTATGCATTTTTGTCATGTAGTCAGGATACCTGCCTTCTAACTGAAATCTGTTTAAATTTAACATAAATTCACTAAGGTTTTGAGGGATATCAATTGGAGTTTGTGAAAGCAGATAAATTAGGTTATGAGAACGTGGTGGTACATTATCAATATTGAATTTAATCCATAGGGCTTTACAAATTTTTTCAACAACCAGGTGTGCAAAAAATAAAGATTGTAAATATTTTTTACCTTGAAATAATGTGTCAACTGCTGACCAGTCATCGCCAGCCTGCTCAATCCAAAATTTGATATGTTCCTCTTTAGTCAGCATTTTATTTAATTGTTCATTCTCTAAAAATTAATACATCAGATTTAGTAAAACCTCTTTTTAAGAACATTATGATTAGATACGAATATTATAACAATTTATTTGCGGTTTTGCTTTGTTTTGGGTATTGCGTTAATGAAGTATTCTCTATGAATGTTATAATTAGGAATAACATTGTAATTTTTAAAAAATTCATATATATATGAAACAACAAATTCACTCAATGACACTTGAAGTAATCGAATGCCTGCTGACATTCATTACAGTAGTGGAACGATTTGCAGGCTGTGGAGCCGAATTCGCTCAGAATTTTTGTGTTTTCGGAACTGCAAAACGGGCACTGTACGTCAGACGGAACTTTGATTATATTAAATAGATTGTTTGGGTCAATCGGCGAGCTTTTTGTTCTTGGAGGTGCAATTCCCGATACTCGCAGCTTTTCGAGAGTCTCTTCGCTCATCCAGTCAGGAGTCCATGGTGGTGACAATCTGGTGATGATTGAAGCAGTGATTCCATTTTCGGTTAAAACTTTTTTTATATCATTTAGAAATTTGAATTTTTCATCTCGTGTAGAGCGAAAATCCACTTTTGAATAAAATATTTTCGACATATTATTTCAACCTTCTTTCTGAATTCATTTGCAGTAAAGTTTGCATTTGATTAATTGCTGCTTTGTTTAACTTTTCTAATCTCTGTTCTGCGGATAATCCTTCTCTTATCATTTCAGCATTAAAACTTTCTAAATTTGCCAAAACAAGCAATTGCTCTAATGTGGAATAATCCCTGATATTTCCTTCCTTATCAGAATTTTCTTCTCTCCACATACTTGCAGTTTTGCTGTAAAGAGCCAAATTAAGTAAATCGGCTTCGTCTGCATAAATAAATGTCTTCATTTTTACTGATATATCTTTGGGAATAAGATTTTCTTTAATTGAATCGGTATGAATTCTATAGTTTATTTTTGCAAGTGTTCGATTGAGATTCCAGTTTAACTTTAATCTGTCATTTTCATCATCTTTGAGTCGTTGAAATTCTTTAATGAGATATAATTTAAATTCTGAACTAACCCATGTTGAAAACTCAAATGCTATGTCTTTATGTGCAAAAGTTCCTCCATTATTTCCTGCTTTTGATATTATCCCTTTCGCATTTGTTGCTCCAATCCATTTTGAAGGGGATAAAGTAAAAGAATTACTTCCGGCTTCGAAAAGAAAGGAGTCGAATTCGACCCCTTTGAATTGAGGATTATATAATTTTTCCCAAAGTCCCAGAAATTCTATTGTAGTTCGTGAACGCATCCAATTTTTAACAACATCTTTTGGTTCTTCAGCATTTTTATTACGGGCAATATCTGTTAATGAGATATAGTCCTCATTTTCAATTTTAATTACTGTAATAGTTAATCCTTTAACAACTATTGATTTTGATTTACTCATATTTGCACCTTCTTTTTAATTAAATAATTTACCCTCTCTCCACCGTACCATTTACTTTAATCTTTATTATTTCTAATTCTTCTAATCCTTCCTGAGCAACGCTTTCGCTGTCCATTTTTCGCATTACTTCGAGGCAGTCACCGAGAATTAATTGATTCATATTTTTTTCTGACAGATTGACATTTCATTTTTACAAATATAGTTATATTTTGTAAAGTAATAAAGCGGATTTGTGATTAAATTTTTAGGTCAGCTTTTTTGTTCTTAATTTACAGATTCAATGACACTTGAAGTAATCGAAAGCCTGCTGACATTCATTACAGAAGTGGAACGATTTGCAGGCTGTGGAGCCGAACTCGCTTAATATCTTTGTGTTTTCGGAATTGCAGAACGGACACTGCACATTCGACGGAACTTTGATTATATTAAATAGATTGTTTGGGTCTATAGGCGAGCTTTTTGTTCTCGGTGGTGCAATTCCCGATACACGCAGCTTTTCGAGTGTTTGATTGCTCATCCAGTCTGTAGTCCATGGAGGGGACAATCTGGTGATGATTGAAGCAGTTATTCCATTTTCTGTTAAAACTTTTTTTATATCCGATGTAATCTGATGCATTGCAGGGCATCCTGAATAAGTTGGAGTGATTACTACCTGTACTGCATCACCATCAATTATTACATCCCTCACCATACCCATTTCAATAACACTAAGAGCAGGTATCTCGGGGTCGGATACCTGCGAAATAATGCTCAGTATTTCATCTCTGTCGAATTCGCGGTTTACCATTTTGCGTCAGGGTATGCCCTGCTCAGATACTGCATCTCGGCAAGAATGAAACCAAGATTTTCGGTGTGGATTCCGTTTCTGCCGCCCATCTGCATAAAAGCACCGGGGTCAGGAGTAGGGAGTGTAGCTTCCGTAAGTATTTTAGATACATTTTCGTACCACTTTGCTTTCAGCGAATCAAAATCCACCCCTATTCCTTCTTTAATAAGCAGCAAATCAACATCATCATTGACAAACATTTCACCGGTGTACATCCAGAGTTCATCGACCGCATTTTTGATTTTTTGATGGCTGACTTCTGTACCGTCACCAAGCCGCAGCATCCATTCAGAGCTGTGGCGGAGATGATATGAAGATTCCTTGAGTGATTTAACGGCAATAGCTGATAAAGATTCGTCGCTGCTGTTTTTCAATTCGTTATAAAAGAAGTAATCATACACATCGAAAAAGAATTGGCGCGCCAATGTGAAAGCAAAGTCACCGTTTTCCAATTCTGTCAGAAGAAGATTTGAAAACCGTCTTTCATCTCTCAGATAGACAAAATCATCTTCGTTTCTGCCTATGTTTTCAATTGCTGCAGCATACTTATACCACATAACCGATTGTCCGATTAGGTCAAGACTGATATTGGAAAGAGCAAGGTCTTCTTCGAGAATCGGACCGTGCCCGCACCATTCCGAAATGCGGTGACCCAGAATTAATCTGTCGTCAGCGTGTCTGAGTGCAAATTTCAGAACAGCACCTTTAATTTCGTCAGTGTATGTCAACGCTCACCCCTTTAGGAATTTTATAAAACAAGGGATGACGGTAAACTTTGTCATCAGCAGGGTCGAAAAATGCTTCGTTATCCTGAGGTGTTGTTGCTGTAATATCATCAGCCGGTACAACCCAGATACTTACAGGCTTATCCCTTCTGGCATAAACATCTCTTGCATTCTGGATAGCCATTTCATTATCACTTGCATGAACACTGCCGACATGCTCATGCGGCTTGCCGGTTTTGAGCTGAACAAAAACTTCCCAGAGAATCCATTGTGTGTCGTTTATCATAATTTACTTCAAATTAAATTACAAAATAATTATTTATGCAACATTCTTTTTTGATTTCTTTTCTGCATAAGCGGTTGCCGCTTCACGAACCCAACTGCCGTCATCGTGCGCCTTTTGACGGGCTTTTAGCCGCTGTTTATTCAAAGGACCATTTCCTTTAATCACATTGAAAAACTCATCCCAGTTAACTTTCCCGTAAGTATAAGTTTTTGTTTCAGGGTGATAAACCAAATCAGGGTCGGGTATTTTCAGTCCGCGTGCTTCAGCCTGCGGAACAGTCATATTAATAAATTTCTGACGGAGAGATTCATTACTTTCGGATTTAATTTTCCATCTTAAAGATTCTTCAGAATGAGTGGAATCCTTATCATCAGGTCCGAACATCATAATTGAGGGTCCCCACCAGCGGTTTAAAGCATCCTGAGTCATTTGTTTCTGTTCGGGAGTGCCGTTGCAAAGTTCGGCAATATTTTCGTATCCCTGCCTGTTATGGAACGCTTCTTCCTTGCAGATTCTCACCATTGCTCTTGAATAAGGACCATAAGAAGTTTTGATTAAACTCACCTGATTAACCATAGCCGCACCGTCAACAAGCCATCCGATTGCTCCAATATCTGCCCATGTCAGCGTCGGGTAATTGAATATACTGGAATATTTTGCTTTTCCGGTATGAAGATTATCAATCAGTTCTTCACGCGAAATACCTAATGTCTCGGCTGCAGAGTAAAGATATAAACCGTGACCGGCTTCATCCTGTACTTTTGCAATCAAAATCAGTTTACGGCGAAGACTCGGAGCACGGGTAATCCAGTTACCTTCCGGCAGCATCCCTACTATTTCGGAATGTGCATGCTGCGAAATCATTCTTATCAAATTTTTTCTGTATGAATCGGGCATCCAATCTTTCGGCTCAATCTTCTCCCCTGCATCTATCTTAGCTTGAAACTCCTGAAGTCTTATATCATCGGTCATTGAAAAACATTCCTTTTGGTTTTGAACATTTGTTAAATAATCATACGAAAATAGAAAAATGTTAGTGTTTACTAATTATTATTATTTGATACAATGTGCTTTCAAAAGTAAAACAAGGACAAATTAACCACCTCATCTACTTTCATATCAAGGATGGGAATAAGTCATTATTACATAATGATTTACGTTCCTTCCTATAAGCAAGCGGAGATTTCGTGGAGCAATAGAGGATATTATATTTTTGAAATCAACCCTAAGCTTTAGCTAAGGGTTGATTAGTAAATTAAGAGTTGTAGAATCAGTTAAGTTCATAAATATTTATGATTATTACTTACTCAGCAGTTGTTTTCTTTTTTAAGGGATTAAAGAATAAACTTCCGTCGTATTTGTGTTGAATCGGAATTTTAGAAACATTTTTACCCATATTAATTAAATCAGGTTTATGATCTTTTTTGATTTTTTCCTGAATAGACATTAATGCCTGTATAACGGCTTCCGGTCTGGGCGGACAACCTGAAATATACGCATCAACGGGAACGAACAAATCAATACCCTGAACAACTGAATAACTGCGAAACATACCTCCTGTTGAGGCGCAGACACCCATTGATAGAACCCACTTCGGGTCGGGCATCTGGTCATAAATCTTGCGTACAACATGAGCCATCTTGTATGTTACAGTACCGGCTACAAGCAGAATATCAGACTGACGCGGGGTCATACGAAATACTTCCGAGCCGAATCTTGCTACATCAAATCTTGCTGCAGCAAAAGCCATCATTTCTATACCGCAGCATGATATACCAAGCGGCATGGGCCATGCAGAATTTGCCTGTGCCCATTTGACCACAGCTTCTAATGTTGTAGTTAAGAATCCGTCTTTTGCTAATGTATTTTCTAATCCCATTGAAATCCTCCTTTTTTATATTCATAGATATAACCTACAAATAATATCACTATAAATGCAAACATCGCCCAGAAAGCGGACATTCCCAATTCACCGAGTTGTACAGCCCATGGATACATAAATACAACTTCGATATCAAATACGATAAAACTCATAGCTACCATATAAAACTTAATCGAGAATCGGTCTCTTGCAGTTCCGCGCGGAACCATGCCACTCTCATAAGTAGTTTCTTTAGCATCGGTAAAGCGTCTCGCTCCAAGCCATTCTGACAGGAACATAAAAGCAAGTCCAACAACAAAACCAACTACAAGCATAATTATCAAAGGTAAATAGCTTTCAATCATAATTCAAACCTGTTTTTTTATAATTGCATTCATTTCAACTTCAAATTTATTTGTTTTTCTTCATATATCCAATTATTAATATCAAATTACTCGAATTTATTAATAATTCCTGCAAATATAAATTGATTTGGGATGGTTAAGATGTGTTTTATAATTAAAAAATTCCATTCAGAAGCTACTTATAAGACAATACTTTTTATATAGCTTCTCTTTTATCCACTGTTGTAACTCCTTAGTTTAGTACAAAAAATAATACTATAATATTCATTGAGGCAATAAAATCTTAAAAAAAACAATTAATATAGCAAATCTTAAACTAATCGAATTAAATATTTGAATTTTCTAAAAGGTATAATATTTGTTGTACACATTTCTCAAATGAATTTAATATATAAATTACCTTTTCAGATTTTTTAAAATTTAAAGAACATGTTTTATCAAATTCAATTGAAATATCTATATTCGCAGTAAGAAAATCAATATTATCGTGTATATTTTTTAAATGCAATCTTGAAATAATTGCACGTTGATCAAGCTTAGTTCCAACAGACATACTCCAATCAATCATATCACAAATATCTTTAGTTATTATCACTTTTGTTGAAGTTGCTAAACATCTGCATAAATGCAATTGCTTATGTTTATCAGTGATATTCATTTCGTGTAATAGACTTAAAATAGATGTCTCTTCATTGTTTAAAATATTAAAAGGCTGAATAGATTCAATTATTTGTTTTGATTTATCGTTAAGACCTCTAATTTTATAGATTCCACTTCTATTTGTATATTGACCATCTTTTTTAACTTCATAAAAAATATTTCTATCCTCAAAAATTGGAAATTCTGTTCCTTTCAAGTTGCTACCATTTTCATTAACTGTCATTTCAAAAACAGCAATATCTAAAGCTGAACGCAAATTAAATATTATTTCACCAATTATTACTGACCAATTAGTTGGGATAGGTTGTAAAGGATAATAAACAAGTATAATATCATTTGTTGACGGATCTAATTCATTTTTTAATTCATAAGGTTTACTTTCATTATAATTCTTGAATTCAGATTCAAGATAGTTAATATTAAATATAGCTCTTTCAACTTTTGCTTTTGAGGCAAGTAAATATTTTGAATTATTCATAATTATGGTTTTTGTTGTATCGAATTATTATAAAATTAAAAAGATATCCAATCTATAGATTTGAAATACGTTTAATTTTTCAAGTATTTCTTCAATCCTCATAAATAAATATAGTTTACTTACGAATTTATTAAAACTGAGTATATTTCAACAAATTATTTCAAATATAATTAATTGAACCATCTTTCCTGTCTTAAATGATTAATATTAAGAACCTGTCTGCCATTGTTGTTTAGGAAATCAGATAAATTGGAATCATCTGTCATTATCAAACAATCTAAATCAGTTATATTATATATTTCGGCATCTGCAAAGCCAAATATAATAAATGCATCATTATTTATATTGTCTTTCAACTTAATTGTTTTATCCGTTAATACTTTTAAAACATCTGCAAATTTCTTAAATATTTCATTATTATATTGTTTATTATATTTATCCAGGTGATTACAAACCTCAGTTGCAATACTGTTGGTGATTAATACTTCCTTTGCTTTATTGACAAAATTCATAATGGAATTAAAATCTTCAATATCATATCCTGAAATTCTTTTTACTTTTGGTATTAAATCAATATCAATTTTGCCAACAATAAAAACAAGAAATAAATTCGTATCAAGAATCAGTTTAGAAAACTTCATATTTTTCTTATTTTCATAGATTTTACTTCACCTTTGGTAGTAGATACTTCAAAAATTTTATAACTTCTATTATTTTTTCCAACAGCTATGTCTAATGCACTCATTGGTAGTTTACTGTCATAACTTAGGGTAATTAGCCAAAATTTATTGTCGTCGGTTAATTCAACTTCTTCAAGTAAAATATTTTTAGTTTCATCATAGAAATTTTCTAAATATTCAATTGCTTTTTGAGCAGCTTCTTTATTACTAATCATTACAATCTCCGGATTTTTATTTTTTCAAAAAACAAAAATAGTAAAATCATTATTAAAAACATAATAAAAAAAATCCCCGCCTCTTTCAAAGCAGGGATTCTTAAAATTATCAATTGAAATTTATCAATTGTCAATTTATTAATACATTCCGTCCATTCCGCCCATACCGCCGGGCATAGGAGGCATAGCTGATTCTTTCTGTGGTTTCTCAGTGATAGTACATTCAGTTGTGATTAATAATCCTGCAACTGAAGCAGCATTTTCGAGAGCTACACGGCTTACTTTAGTCGGGTCAATAACACCCATTTCAAATAAATTGCCGTATTCGCCTGTTGCAGCATTGTATCCGTAAGCGCCTTCGCCTGCTTTAACTTTATTAACAACAACCGAAGCTTCTTCACCGGCATTTGTTACAATCTGGCGAATTGGTTCTTCAATTGCACGGCGGATAATATTAACGCCTGTAGTCTGATCTTCGTTAGCAGTTTTGATATTGCTAAGTTTTGCCAAAGCACGTAAGTAAGCAACGCCGCCGCCGGGTACGATACCTTCTTCTACTGCAGCACGTGTTGCATGAAGAGCATCTTCAACACGGGCTTTCTTTTCTTTCATTTCAACTTCTGAAGCCGCACCAATTTTAAGCACAGCAACACCGCCGCTTAATTTAGCAAGACGTTCCTGAAGTTTTTCACGGTCGTAATCGCTTGTAGTTTTTTCAATCTGAATTCTGATTTCGTTTACTTTCTTCTTGATTTCATCCGAAGCGCCTGCACCTTCAACGATAGTAGTGTTATCTTTGTCAATGATGATAGTCTTTGCTTGTCCGAGGTAAGAAATCTGTGCCTGATCAAGTTTAAATCCTTTTTCTTCACTGATTACAGTACCACCGGTCAAAACTGCAACATCTTCAAGCATAGCTTTACGACGGTCGCCGAATCCCGGAGCTTTAACAGCAGCAATACGTAAAGTACCGCGAAGTTTATTAACAACCAAAGTTGCTAATGCTTCGCCTTCAAGGTCTTCAGCAATGATAAGAAGTGAACGTCCGTGCTGAGAAACTTTCTCAAGTATCGGAAGAAGTTCTTTGATTGCAGAAATTTTCTTGTCATAAATCAAGATATACGGGTCTTCGAGTTTGGTTTCCATTGAATCTGCATCAGTGATGAAGTATGGAGAAAGGTAACCGCGGTCGAACTGCATACCTTCTACTGTTTCCATAGAAGTTTCAGTACCTTTTGCTTCTTCAACAGTTATTACACCGTCTTTACCGACTTTTTCCATTGCTTCGGCAATGAGTTCACCGATAGTTGAGTCGTTGTTTGCAGAAATTGTACCAACCTGAGTAATCTCTTTCTTGCCTTCAACTTCGCGGCTAAGTTCTTTTAAGCCTTCAGTAATTGAAATAACGGCAAGGTCAATACCGCGTTTCAAATCCATAGGATTAGCACCGGCAGTAACGTTTTTGAGACCTTCACGGTAAATTGCCTGAGCAAGAACTGTTGCAGTTGTAGTACCGTCACCGGCTAAATCGGAAGTTCTTGAAGCAACTTCGCGAACCATATTTGCGCCCATGTTCTCAATCGGGTCATCTAATTCGATTTCTTTGGCAACAGTAACACCGTCTTTAGTAACGGTTGGTGCGCCGAATTTTTTGTCAATAATAACATTACGACCTTTTGGTCCTAAAGTAACTTTTACAGCATTAGCAAGCTGGTCTACACCTTTCTTAAGTGCTGTACGAGCATCTACATCATAATTAATTAACTTTGCTGACATCTAAAATATCCTCCATTTATATAAAATTAAATTTCTAAATTATCCAATAATCGCAAAAACGTCGCTTTCACGCATGATGAGTAATTCCTCACCTTCAACAGTTACTTCAGTACCGGCATATTTTCCGTATAATACTTTGTCGCCGACTTTTACCTGAAGCGGAGTAATTTTTCCGTCTTCTGACTGTTTGCCCTGTCCGATAGACAGAACTTCACCCTGCATAGGTTTTTCTTTTGCAGTATCAGGGATAATAATCCCGCCTTTAGTAGTTTCTTCTGCCTGAGCAGCTCTTACGATGATACGATCGTGCAATGGTTTTAAATTCATAACGAATCTCCTAAAATATATTAAAAGTTTAACAAAACTTTATAAAAAAAATTAACTTATGTATAATTTACAATTTCAATCTCTTAGTGTTTATCAGGCGAAAGCCCGAAAATGTTAGCACTCATTTGTATCGAGTGCTAATGCTATCACGAAGTAAGATTTTTATTATTGTGGAGGAATTTTATATTTTTTTGAAGGAGGGCATAAAGAGAAATCATTTGATTGTATTAAATTGAATCATACTTAAGGTAATAAAACTGATTCTTTTATTATTAATTATCTAATTTCCTTTCAATTTCCTTCAAAGCATTTTCAAATTCATTCCAATGCACAATTTCAGCATCAGCAGCACTGACTTTTGGATTACTTTTGCTTAGAACGGCTGTTTCATCCCCGGAAAATCTTATGGCTTTCATGCCTAATTGTTTGGCACCTACAATATCAGTCTTTTCAATATCGCCTATATGTAGAGCCTGCTGAGGCGTAACACCAAAACCATCAGTTATTTTAGTGAAAGCTTTGGGATTAGGCTTTGACACTCCTGTTTCGTCGCTAAAACTAAATGAATCAAAATATTCCAAAAGTCCGGCATTATTCATAACCTGCTTAAGTATCAATCCGGGTGTAAAACCTGTATCGGAAATGAGTCCGATTTTATAACCATTTTGCTTTAATGATTTGAGAACTTCACTTACTCCATCCATCTGTTTCGGCGGATAATCAAGAATTGACTCGGAAAATGATTTGGCTACAGTACTTATGGATTCGGGAAGATAAGGCAATTTGAGATAAGACCATAAATACTCGATTGTTTCGTAACATTCCGGAGTCCGCTGCTGATTCACCCATATATTATTAAAAAATTCCCAAGATGCCTGAATAGCACTATGGAAGTCCTCTTTTGATACACTCACATCAAGTTTTGCAACTTCCCCGGCGAAAACATGCTGACGGACAGCATTACGGTTTATACCATTACTTGAGTCGAATAATGTATTCCAAAAATCAATTGTTATTACCTGAATTTTCATTACTTTTTCCGTTATAAATTGACATCAAATAAATGCGAGACGAGAGGAATTAAAAAAATTGTAGCTACTCAGCCGGTTGTTGAGAATTTAATACAACGTTTATATTTAACCTAAAATAGCTTAATTTTCAATTAAAATGTTCACTTTTAACAATACCAATCAAGAAATCCCCCTAACCCCCTTGAAAAGGGGGAAACTGAATTCCCCCTTTTCAAGGGGGTTAGGGGGATTTTGCATGTTCTGGCTAAAGATATTTTAATAGGATTCACGGTCATTATTTAACCGGCTGATTATTTACAAAAATTGTCTGGATTATAATTTGCGGAATAATTTTTCCAACAAATATGATATCATTTAAATTCCCATTTGCATTCTGAACTTAAATAAACCTTCATAGTTATATTATCATCAAGAATATTAAATTTGTAATGATGGATTTTTCTGTCAATCGTAACCGGATATATTGATTTGTCCTGTAATTGCAGTTCAAAAGGAGTTATTACTTTTTCACAACCGTCAAAAGCAAGAATATCCACGGTCGTTGCGAAGCTAATGTAACCCATTTCACATAATTTTGACAAAGTATAACTGCTTAATTTTTTTCTGAATTTAACCGGTCTGTCATAATGATAACACTCCAGACCTATTGCCCCGACAGTACCGTCACTGCCTAATTCCAATTGCAGCGAGAAGTAATCAAAATACGATTTCAAATCATTTATTAAACTTGTTACTTTTGATATTTCATTTCTCTTAAAATGATTTAGAATTGCAATTATATCTTCCTTTACTGCTTTATTTATCAAAATTCGTAAATTATTGCCATTTCGCGCAGTCATCAATCCCAAATGAGTAATGCCCTGAGTATTTAGAGTAAGATTGAAAACAGAACTTAACAGATTTTTACTTTTAATGTCAATCGCGGCATTTAATCTGTTTGTTAATAATTCTAACAACTGCATCATTTTAATCTTGTCTTTGTATATCTGAGGCGGTAATCCCCAGAAAATGCTTGGATAATGATTTATTGAAGCGGAATTGGATGTATCAAATTCGAGCCAAATATGGTCAATCAATGAATTATCAGAATCATTTTTCATATAATCCAATGTATCAAGAGGCAGCAGCCAATTTTGAACTCCGGCATTTACATTGTTTTTAAGTTTATGATATAAATTATTCAGAATTCCGGTTCCGTGAGGATTTCTAACCGATGCACCCGAGAAAAAGTCCATACCGACTGTACCGTTATGCAGTACTAACTCAAAGCACAGCATATAATACAGGCTCTCAGTCGGATGAAATTTCAGAACTTTAGAAAGTGATTCAATTGATTGATTATCCACAAATCCAAGAAACGGCTTAATTTCCCTTTCAAAAAAATACTCAATATTATTATTATTCATCAATAATTTACCAATTTATGTAACTACTCTTTCTAAATTATCTAATATTCTAATATCATAATAACATTATTATATTTTGACAGTAAACATTATATTAATCACGATATTTTCCATTTTTTAGTTCTAATTTTGCATACGGCTAAAGCCGTTTGTTGCGAACTTAAGCAACAAACGGCTTTAGCACTTTGCGAAACTCTACTGATGAGTAGTTACACGTTTCTATTTTATTTTTATTAGTATTGAGAGGCTAAGTAGTTACGGATTTTTTTATAATAAAATAAAAATTTATTAAAATGATAAGTAAATATTTGAAAGTGAATAAAGAAATGAACTATTTGAATGTTCAATTTATAAAGATAAATAAAAATATAATGTAAAGGAAACAAAAATAGTTTGATTTGAAATCTTTAACACGCATTATCCCGTCTTTAACACGCATTATCCCGTCTTTAGCACACGATTTATCTCATTTTTATGTATTTCAGTTGTATTTTGATATAAAATAGCTATTAAAATATTTAATCCAATTGTCAAAGAATAAGATTTCAATTGGGAACTGAGAACGAAAATATATTTTGTTTTCCAATTTTTATTTCATATTTTGAAAAAAGAAAGCCGGAAAAAGGGAGAAAATTGGTAAGTTTGTAAGTTTACGAATGTAAGAAATGATGAAAAGAGCTTTAAATATAGAAAAATTTAGTTACTACAGTTTTATAATCTGTATCTGTTTTTTTGTGCTTTCATTAACACAGGACTGTTTTTGCACAGCTTTAGGGTGCATAAATTCACTGTCAACTTTCTTTACCGGATTTCTTGGAATTTTCATTGGAGAGAAAGCCGTAATATCATGGTTTGCAAATCCATTTTTAATTGCGTCTATAGCTTTATTCCTAAAATTTCCGAAATTATCATTTGTTACAAGCATAATAGCATTTCTTTTATCTTTTGCATTTTTATTTTTTGATTCAATTTCTGTTGATGAGGGTGGCTCGAAAGAAATTATAACTGAATTAAAATCAGGATATTGGCTTTGGTTCGGAAGCTCGCTTATTTTATTAATTAGTAATTTTATTGTTTTGATTTTTGAAGGAAAGTATAGGAGAACTTTAAATCCTGAAGAAGATTACTGGAGAGATGATTTATTTAGAAGATACTAATTCTTCAATTTCCTGAATGTTTTATTTTTAGAAAAAACAGCATTTTAAATATTTAATCCAATTGTCAATGAATAACAGCCAATCGCTACCAGAAAACAAAAAAATATTTTGTTTTCCAATTAATTTTTCATATTTTGAAAAAAGAAAGCCTTAAAAAGAGAGAAAATTGGTAAATTTGTAGTCAAGTTATGTGAAAGATAAATAAAAACTATATTTAAATAATGACAATTAAACTATGACCATAATAATAAAACAAATGTGGGATGATAAACCCGATGGCAATGACTACACCTATTCTCAAAGAATGATGAATTTAGGCTGGAGAAATAAAGCCATATTCGATTTGTTTGAATTATCTTATAAACATTTAAAAATTAAATAAAAAGAAATGAAAAATTATTTATTGATAAAAAATGTATTGTTTGCATTATTGAAAACCTCAGTAATAATGATTTTAATAATTATATCACCTATTATATTATTTACAGGATATATAATATTCTCTTGCTTTAATACTACAACAAAAGTAATTGATTTCAAAAAGAGTAAAGAAATAGTTATATTCTCTTCCAATACTTGTGGTTTTCTTAATCCTACGAATAAATTATCAATTAAAATATTTGATGAAAATAATAATATAAATGAAGAATATTCTTCAAAATATAAGGCTTCTTGTTATAGTTTTTATTATAAAAAAACAGATGATACATTGTTTATAATTCAATATCCTTCATGTGAATTTACAAAAAGTGAGAAATATAAAAAGTCAAATTTAATTATTCATATTGAATATCTATTTATTTTTGATGAAATAGTTCAACAATATATTAATGTTAACAAATATAAAGAATTTCCTCCTCAAGATAATTAAATTAATAGGAAGATAAGAACATGAAACTTAAAATAATATGTATGAGAAAGACACTTAGTTTTATTTTCTTCGGAGTAACATTTATTCTATGTGTTTTGCTTTTCCTGAATTATGATAGCAAAGGCTATGATTATGGCTTAGGATGTACTTTTTGTGACAAAAATCTTGCCTATAATTTAAATCCAAGCGTAGATAGATATTATTCATTTACCTTGAATGATGAAGAAGATTTTGAGCTTATTGGCACTGGTTTTGGGTATAAGAATAGTAGCTTTATAATCAAAGACATTTTAGCCTATGGATATAATGATACTTCCGTAATTGTAAAGTGTACAGATAGCTTAAAGACCATTAAATATCTTATATCTTATGAAACAAGCTACAAAAGCAAAAAGGGTAATCCCGAAATAAGTTTTAGGGATTTAAGTAATAATGATTTTGCACAAGTCAAAGACACATATCAATGGATTGAAATTGATGAAGAAAAGGCTAATATGATTAGATTTATTAAAATGTTATCTCTCCTTGGACTAATTGTCTCATTACTATTATTAATAATAAAAGCTATCAAATCAATCAAATCAAAATCAATCAAATCAAAATCATTCAGCCCGGAATGTTCTATGAAGGTGTCTCATCATACCGCTTCGGATTTAACGGAATGATGCGGGATGATGGTGGGAAAGTGCTTTTTCTATAATCATTCCCTCCTTCGGATTTGGATTCAGGTTATTGGTTTTATATCTCCAACTCCAATCTCTTGCTATTTACGGTTTGTTTCAATGTTGCTATTTCATTTGCTGCTTGATGTTTAAAATGAAAGAAAAATTCCGAGATTAATACCAAGTTTATTCCAGTATTTTACAATAAATCACCTTTTATATCTACATAATATTTAGTGAACAAATTTGTATTAATTTAATCACTCAAACAAAAGACTTACAGTCATGGATAAAAACGCAGTTATAAATATTGCAAGGGCTTATAAAGAACTTCTGAAGGGACATTTTGAGTTCGAGAAGATGTATATTTTCGGATCTTATGCTAATGGTAAGAATACCGAAGATAGCGATATTGACATCGCATTGATTGTAAATAATTATGAATTTGATTTTCTAACGACAATACCTAAATTATGGAACTTGAGAAGTAAGATTGATTATAGAATTGAGCCGATTGTAATAGACCGTTCAAATGATAAGGCAGGTTTTTATGAAGAAATATTAAACGACGGTATTGAAATTAATTGACAATTTTCCAAAATCCAACCTTATCCCTTGTCAAGGTTGATGTCACGGAGTGACAGTGGGATTTCTTCTTTTTAAAGCGAAAATACATTTACAAACTCTTTTATTTTGCATTATTGAATCAGGATTTGTGTATTTCATATTTCCCTGCGAAAAAACAAAAAACCCTCTTGAAATCAGCTTTCAAAAGGGTTTAATTTTTATTTGTTCGTCATATTTTCAATGATTAATCATCCAAAACATCGCAGGCAGCATTTTGAATATCAATCTCAAACTTTTTATATTTACCTTCACTAATTCTACCGTCACGATATTTTACTTTGACAGAATCATTACGTCCGTACTTTTTATCCGACCTTCTGAATGTCTGACCTACTGTTGTAGCCTGCCCCTCCGGCTGACCCTGCTTGGGAACATTCCGCAGAAAGTCAGGTGTCTGGTCAGAATGTTCGAACTTCATATTCGAAGTATTGCTTCTCTGACGTACTCTCGGCATACCGTCGGCAGTGGTATCTGTGTCACCTGCAATGGGTCGTCTAACTCTTACCTGACGCTCAACCATTTGCGGGAAATATTTAAATGCAAATACAACACTGTCTTTATTTATTTCAGCAATCAACTGGACAAATATCTTGTAGGCTTCCGATTTGTATTCGAGCAGCGGGTCTTTTTGCCCGTAAGACCTTAGATGGATACCTTCTTTCAGGTCGTCCATAACACGAAGATGTTCACGCCATTTATCGTCAATTGTCTGCAGTACCGCAACACGTTCAAGTTTGGACATAAACTCGAGACCGAGCATATCCTCTTTACGTTTATAAAATTCTCTTGCTGATTTGACAACTCTTTCAATTAATTCATTATCGTTTGAACCTTCAAAATCCTTATCGGTAACATCAACTTCGCATAGCAGTTGGGCACGGATTGCATCCTTAAATTCCTTTACTCTCTTTTCGGGCTTATATTCATCAATTAGATTATATACCATATCTTCAATATAATCAAACAGTTCACCCTTTAGTCTCTCCCCTCTCAGTGCAGCGCGGCGTCTGTTATAAATTACTTCTCTCTGCTGGTTCATCACATTATCATAATCGAGAAGTCTTTTTCTTGTTCCGAAGTTGTTTTCTTCAATTTTTTTCTGCGCTCTTTCAACAGATTTTGAAATCATTTTATGCTGAATTGGCTCTCCTTCGGGAATCTTCAGCTTTGCCATAACATTAGCAATTCGTTCACCGCCGAATAATCTCATCAAATCATCTTCGAGGGAGATATAAAATATCGAACTGCCCGGGTCACCCTGTCTTCCGGCACGACCACGCAACTGACGGTCAATTCTGCGTGCATCATGACGCTCAGAACCTAATATTGCAAGACCGCCGTTCTTTTTAACATCATGGTCAAGTTTAATGTCCGTTCCACGACCTGCCATGTTTGTAGCAATCGTTACGGAACCTTTATTACCAGCCTGAGCAACAATTTCAGCTTCTTTAGCATGCTGCTTCGCATTTAGTACGTTATGTTTAACACCGGCACGTTTCAGCATCTTGGAGAGTATTTCCGATACTTCGACATTGGCAGTACCAACAAGCACAGCACGACCTTCATTCTGCAATTTTGTGATTTCTTCGATTATTGCGTTATATTTTTCACGTTTTGTCTTGAAAATCAAATCTTCCTGGTCATCTCTGACTATGTTTCTATTAGTAGGAATTACTGTGACATCGAGTGAATAAATTTTATCAAACTCAGCAGCTTCCGTATCGGCAGTACCTGTCATACCTGCTAATTTACGGTATAATCTGAAATAATTCTGCAGAGTAATAGTTGCAAAAGTCTGGGTGTCACGCTCAACCTTAACATTTTCTTTCGCCTCTATTGCCTGATGCAAGCCGTCCGAATATCTTCTGCCGTCAAGAATACGACCGGTAAATTCATCAACAATCATTATTTTGCTGTCCTGAATCACATACTCAACATCCTTTTCATATAATGAATAGGCTCTCAAAAGCTGGTGAATTGTATGTATTCTATCACTTCTTTCAGCAAATATAACGTGGGCTTCATCTTTTAAAATTTGTTTTTCATCCGGTGAAAGTTCAGAATTACCTTCAATTAAACTGAATTGAGCCGTAATATCAGGAATCACAAACATATCGGCATCTTCATCTTTTGTACCGAGAAGCTCTCTGCCCTTTTCACTTATATCAATCTGATGAGATTTTTCATCAATAGTATAAAAAAGTTCATCATCAATTTCATGCATACGTCTGCCCTGATCACCGAGATAGAACATTTCGGTATCGCGTTTCAGTTTCTGATTTTCCGGTTCCTGAAGAAGTTTTGATAATTTTTTATGTTTAGGAAAAGCTCTGTAACCTTTCAGTAGATTTATTCCTGCTTTTTCGAGGTCATCTTTCTTATCTGATTTTAGAAGTACATCAGCTTCAGAAACCAATCCGTTGACCATTCGGGTCTGGGCATCTATCAGTCTTCTGACACGCGGATTCATCTCTTCAAATCGCTGGTCGCTCTGCCCGACAGGACCGGATATAATCAGTGGAGTACGGGCTTCGTCAATCAATACTGAGTCAACCTCATCAACTATTGCATACCAGTGTTCTCGCTGTACGATGTTCTCAAGGTCAATAACCATGTTGTCGCGAAGATAATCAAAACCGAATTCATTATTGGTACCATAAGTAATATCGCAATTATAAATTCTGCGTCGTTCATCATTTTCCATATTGGACTGTATTGCACCTACTGTCATCCCAAGAAAATGATACACAGGCGACATCCATTCCGAGTCACGTTTTGCAAGATAGTCGTTCACTGTTACAAGATGTACACCCTTATCAGCGAGTGAATTTAAATAAACCGGGGCAATAGCAACGAGTGTTTTACCCTCACCTGTTGCCATTTCAGAAATTCTGCCTTTATGAAGTACAATCCCGCCAATCATCTGAACATCATAGGGAACCATATCCCATACAGCATGCTGTCCGGCATAAGTGTAATTAAAACCGCTTTCTTTCAACCTTTTGCAGGCTTGCTTAACGACCGCAAAAGCTTCCGGCAGGATTTCATCCAATAAGTCATTTGTCGTTTGGAATATTTCATCCCCTAAATCTTTTATTTTCTGGGTAATATCCAATATCTCTGTGCTTTCGAGAGCTTCATTTTGAAGACGTTCCTGTAAAGTCTTTTTATTTTCTTCAAGCTCTTTAACCGATGATTTTACTCTTGCTTTGAATTCCGCAGTCTTTGCTTTTAATTCTTCATCGGTCAACGAATCGAATTTAGCATCATACACATTGATTTCATCTACAATCGGTAGTAATAGCTTGACATCTTTCTCGTGCCGGTTTCCAAATATTTTATTTAATAACGATTCGAACATTTCTTTTTTCTTTTTATAATTTTTTAATAACAATTAGACTATAACGTTTCAACCATTTTGATATTTACATGTAATATCAATCCATTGCAAATTATTTAAACCGAATTATTCAACAGCACCTGAAATTGCAGTAAACCATTGTATAAATCAAATAAAACCCCTTAATCCTCTGATGGCTGATACGTACTAAAAGAAATAAAGGGATTTATTAAATGCTTCAACATAAAACGCCACTTTTTGGCTTGTCATGCTGAACGGAGTGAAGCATCCAGGCTGTTAAATCAATGAATACATGGACTCTTCGCAGGCTCAGAGTGACAAAACATGGGATTTTATTTCAAAAATAATAAAACGAATCAGCTATACTTAATCCTCCTTGAATAAAGGAAGAAAAGAATTAGAGGGTTTATTTCTTCATTTCACAAAATATTAAATCATAACTTTCCGATGAGTAATTCCATCTAATCCTGAAATCCTCTGAGATTGTAACCTGTGCTTTTATTCCATTTCAATGAACTGCTGCCTGAATTAACCGGATAAATTTCCTGACTGTATGCAGGGCGTCCAGAACGTTTTGAATTTAATAAAACCAGTGAATAGCTTTGATAATGAATCAATCTGTTAAGTGGTGAATCATCTTCCAATCCGTCAAAATATATTATAGTGCAAAATTTATCCATGCTGTTCAAATGTGCAACATTTGCCATTAAAATATCCTCTTTAAAATCTGTCTGCTTTCCGGCGTAGAAGAAACCTTTATCATTAAGAGTCAGACCGGCAGGCATCTGTACGCTGTAAGTTTCAATCAATTTGTTGCTTTTTATATTTCCAAGCAGTATTAATGATGAATATTTCAAATCATCATTACTTAAATTGTCAAGTGTATTATAATCAAATTCAAAACCGCTTTCCTTCATCGTATTTACGTATTTCATAGCAATTACAAACTCAGGTGATGTTTTTTCAGGAAGTACAATCAATGGCTTTGACGATAATACTCTGTTGAAACTATATGGCACTTCCCAGAAATTCAATTTACGAAGCGATTCCAACTCTTTATCAAGTTCAATCGAAGAGAGTTTATTAAATTCTTTCATCGGAAAAGTAAACCAGTTAATTGTATCTTTAAGCAGAACATAATGTTTAACTGATTCGATGCTGTCAATAAAATTAAATGTGACAGGAACTGACATTACTCTTTTGATATTACTCGAAATACTAATTGTGATACTATCCTGATATATTGTTGGAGAATCAGCAAATTTAATCTCAGGTATATCCTTAGTTTTCAACCAGTCGTTCATGACACTTCTCATTTTAATGTCGGTCAAAGTGTCTTTTGTCTTTTCTGTAAATTCAGAAGTAAGATTCATCCAGAAAGCTCTTTTACCTGAATACTTTTCGGAAAAAGATTTCAATGCTGCAAAAAATCTCTCTTTTCCCATCAATTTCAACATTTCCTGAAATATAAATCCGCCCTTGGAATAACCAATGACAGCATCATAAGTATCTTTCTGATATTTGAATTCACCGACAGGATAGTTCTTTTCAGCAGGCAGAGCATCAATTGACATTAGTGCTTTACGGCGCCAGTCGAGTTCATCCTTTTTATTTCCGGTTATAATATTGTAATAATAATTTGTCGAAAATGTTGTGAGAGCTTCACACCAATTTCCGGCATTATTATCAGTAAACACACTGTTTCCCCACCAGTTATGAACAAACTCGTGAGCAAGAGAACCCGGTGAAAGAGTAACCCAGGGCATTACCATCAATTTATTGGACAGCAATGTATAACCCGGCATACCAAAACCTGTTGCAAAAAAGTTTTCAACAACACTAAATGATTTATAAGGATATTTTCCGAATAATTTTGTGTATTCTTTATAATAATTTATTGACTCATTCAAATATTTTTGCAGATATTGGGCATCGTTATAATAATAAACTGCAAATTTTACACCGTCATGAACCTGCTCAATAGTTTTATAAATACCTGCAACAAGTATCATTTCATCCAAAACCTGCTCAGATACAACCTTATATACAATATCATTCCCGATTTCTTCCGAAGTTATGTCGCCGCTTGTAATCAGTTTATAATTTTTAGGCAGCGTGATTTGGGCTTTAAATGCAGCCAAATCCTTATCAGCTCTTGGGTAAAATGCAGAACCCGGCAGATAGATACCTTCATTTGCCAAACCGGATATGATTCCCGGAGTATTTGAATGGCGTGTAATCATATTGGTTTCCGACGGAGTATAAAACACTTTTCCGGAATATTTGATTACAGCTTCAAAAGATTCCCTTATTCCTCCGTTTTCATAAGACTGATTTTTAAGTGACAGGTTTTCAATTATTATTTCGTTATAATATTCATCATCTGATTTCACCGAAAACTTCAAATTTTTGTCAGCCGAACTCATTTCTGTAATTTCAAGAGATTTCAACAATTTAACACTTGAAGATTTCAGAATCGGGTTCTTGAATCTAATTCGGTCCTCACCTTCTAATGAAGAATTTGCAGGATTTATCTTAACAGTGATATTATGTTCAACAACATAATTCTCACCGAAATGCGTGCTGCTGCCTCCCATCATCTGTGGCAAAGGTTCACGTTTCGGCTGCGGAATAAATATAACGAAATTACCCTGACCGGCTAAGTCAGAGGTAAATTTAACGGAATCAATATTATCATAATAAATTGGAGTAATTACCCCTATTTTCAAATTTTGAGCTCTCCTCTGCAGCATTGCGGCAGTACCGAGAAAACTGTTCGAATGGAAATCACCGTTAAAATGAATAATTTTTGTACCGGGTTCAGCCTTTTGATAATCCAAAATTGATTCAGCCATTGTTTCATCTTTTATGCTCTGGGCTCCGTAATACAGATACAGGGTATTTTCCTCGTTCACAGGAAGTGAATCTACTGATTCCTTTGAGCCTGCCATAGTTTCGAGGAATTTATCAAGATATTTATCTTCTGAAAGAATAAGCGTTTTTGCTACATAAGATTTTTCTTCATCAGTAAGTTTCTGATAAGCTGTCATACCGCCGCTTACATACATGGCTGCATATTTACGGGGAATATTTGCTGCTATTACCTTTGAATCATTATCTTTAGCCAATTCAACCAAGGGTTTGTAAAATTTGCTGTAATCGGGCCATGGACGTGAAACCTTCAGGAATTCTTCCTCGGTCATATCCCCGTTGATGTATACATCAAGATGTTTTTGGACATCCCGTTCAAACATTTCCAGCGATACAGTTAACACGTCGTTTTCGTCGAACATCTCTTCAAGATACTCAAGCTGTAGAGCATGGTTGAGACTGTCGTCATGAAATTCACCGAAAAAGATGACGTCAAAACCAGAGGAGGCTTTTGCCATTTCTTCAACTGATACACGTTTACCCGATGAGTTGTATATGAAATAACTATCTTCAGCATTCATAATATTTATGAGAAAAAACATAAACAAAACTGTTAAAGCGATATTCTTCATTTTTTAAATATCCATATTATCAAAATTGACATTTCTTAGAATGTAAAATAACATTTTTTTTTCGATTGAAAAAATTATCGGGAAAATAAGAAACAACATATATTCATATTTGGGTTTAATTGTTATAATACACGAGATTTTGAAAGTCACATAATTTGAAGTATAAATTTACACGTGTAATTATTTTTGTATTTTTACGTGATAATAATTGCAATATGTTTAATTTCTTTTATAGTTGTGCTATGGATACAAAACTTACTTTAATGATTGAAAATTCTGTAATTGAGAAAGCAAAACTTTATGCAAAAGTTCAAAGCAGAAGCCTTTCAGATATCATTGAAAACTATCTCAAAGTAATTACTAAAGATGATGATAATACAATTAGTGATATAACTCCAATGGTAAAATCATTACGCGGTTCATTTACATCTCCCAAAGACTTTGACTATAAAAAGGAACTTGCTGATATTTTATCTGAGAAATATTTATGAAAATGAATAATTTATTATTAGATACTGATGTTCTGATGGATTTCTTTTTAGATAGAAAACCTTTTTCGGATGATGCCGCTAAAATATTGTCGTTATGTGAATTAAAACAACTTAACGGATTTGTGACGCCTGTTATTATCAGTAATCTTTATTATTTGTTGAGAAAATTATCCAATCATAATAAAGTAATTGAAAAATTAAAACAACTGCTGACTTTTATTGATGTTTTAGAAATGACTAGGGAAATTATCATCAAAGCTTTAAATTCTGATTTTAAAGACTTTGAAGATGCACTACAAAACTATTCTGCTGAAAATTCAATGTTCATTAATGTGATTATAACAAGAAATACAAAAGATTACAAAAATAGTTATCTTGGAGTTATGACACCGGAAGATTTTCTAAAATTAATTGCAAGTTAATCCATTTTAAAAAATTTATGGATAAAATATAGATACAATATGAATAATTCGATTTTATTTATTACTTTTGATAAAATATTATATGGATAAAATATAGATACAATATGGATAAATATCTAAATAAAATTGATTTTGATTTTCAAACAAATCAGACAATACTAAAAACCATAAGCTACATTGATTCATTCAAAGGTAAATGGAATATTGTCGAAAAAAATGAAAATAAATATCTTAAAGAACTTCAAAAAATTGCCACAATAGAAAGTATCGGTTCTTCGACAAGAATTGAAGGTGCAACGTTATCAAATGATGAAATACAAGATTTATTAAATAATTTGAAAATATCTAAACTAAAAACGAGAGACCAACAAGAAGTTATCGGTTATTATAATGTACTTGAATTAATTTATGAAAATTACGATAAAATAAATTTATCAAAAAATTATATTCTTCAGTTTCATCAAAAATTGCTTCAATACAGCACTAAAGATGAACGGCACAGAGGAAAATATAAAAATCTGTCAAATAAAGTTGTTGCAAAATATCCGGACGGTACTCAAAAAATCCTTTTTAATACTACAGAGCCTTATCTTGTTGATAATGAAATGACGGACTTGTTAAGTTGGTCAATTCGGCAATTTGAATCGGAATTGATTCACCCCTTAATTATAATTGCTTTATTTGTTTATGAATTTCTGTCTATACACCCTTTTCAGGATGGGAACGGGCGTCTTTCACGATTACTGACTACATTTTTATTATTGAAATTTGATTACCAATTTATAAAGTTTGTCTCGTTTGAAAATATTATCGAGCAAAAAAAGAAGTCTTATTATGAAGTTTTGATGGATGGACAAAAAGACCGTAATTCAGAAAATGAAAAAATTGATAAATGGATAATATTTTTTCTGAAATCTATGGAATCAATGATTAAAATTTTAGAAGAAAAATACGATTTGTATAAATCAAAAGGCGGGTATCTGAATGAACGACAAAAACTTATTATAGATTTTATACAAAATAATCAGCCTGTTAAATTGGCGGATATGATGGCATCAATATCTGATGTATCAATTCATACTTTAAAAAAAGATTTACAATATATGAAATCTGAAAACTTAATTGAAGCAATCGGTAAAAACAAAGGAACATTTTATATAATGAAGGATTAATAAAATTGACCTTCAGTCTCTGATTGGGTCTAATGTTTATAGTGAAAAATTCTACCACTTCATGTTAGTCAATTTCAACGGGATTTGTTTTGTAACCATTATTCAATTCCTAAAGGAGTTGGAATTTGTGATTTTCAACGGATTGAACTTTTTCTACAACCAGAACACTCCTTGGGAGTTGGTTTCATTTTTTCTCCCTTGTCAAGGGAGATGTCACGGAGTGACAGAGAGATTTGTATTTTTTTCTACAAACCGGTCACTCCTACAGTGTTAAAATCAATTCAGCATTCAGAATTCAACATTCAGAATTAAGAATCCTTTACTCCTCTACCAGCTCAATCACTCCACCGCCGTAACAATACCCGTTACGATAGAATATCGCAAACTGCCCGGAACTTATACCCTGGTCAGGCTGGGCAAGGTAAACTTTAACTTTGTTATCGGAAATTCTTTCTATACGGCAGGAATTTTTTACAGGTCCATGACGCAGCTTAACAAGCAATTCGGTCGAGCCCAAATCATTTGGTATCCAGTTTATATTTAGAGCATTGAATTTATCGTGCGGGATATTTTCGGTCTGATTATTTTTCGATACGTAAATCAAATTATTTCCAATATCCTTTCTTACTACATACCAGGGTCCTCCGCTTAATCTCAGACCGGTTCTCTGCCCTATTGTATGAAACCAGTATCCGTTATGACTGCCGAGTTTTAATCCGGTTTCAAGTTCTCTGATTTCTCCGGTTAGCTCGCCGAGATGAAACTTAATAAAATCATTGTATTTGATTTTACCCAAAAAGCAAATACCCTGACTGTCCTTACGGTTTGATGTCGGCAATTCGAATTGTTTAGCAAGCTGCCTAACCTGCGGTTTGGTATATTGTCCGATAGGAAAAATAATTTTTGAAAGCTGGCTTTGTGAAAGATAAGTAAGAAAATATGTCTGGTCCTTGACGGCATCAGGTGATTCTTTCAGATAGAATTTGCCTTCCTTTTCCTCAATCTGAGCATAATGTCCGGAAGCAACTTTTTCAAATGAGCTGTCAATTTTATTAAAAAACTGTCCGAATTTGATATGTCTGTTGCACATAATATCAGGGCTTGGAGTTCTTCCGGCTTTAAGCTCGGTTATTGTATATTCGACAACAGTATTAAGATATTCAGTCTGCATATTAATAATTTCAAGCGGCACACCGAGGCTGCTGCAAACTGCTCTTGCATACTCAAGGTCTTCTTCCCACGGACATTCACCGAGAAATGCAAGCTCATCTTCGAGCCAGATTTTCAGATAAAATGCCGTAACGTCATAACCGCGTTCTTTTAATAAACATAATGCTACGGAACTGTCAACTCCGCCTGACAACAAAACTGCAACTTTCATATTTTAGTATCATCAAAATTTACATAGAAAACTATAAATGCAACTACAAAGTAGGATGTAATCACACTGATTAAATTTGTATAGAGTATTCTCATTATTATTGTGTCGTGCATATATGAATACGGTAGTCCAACTGTGAGTGCAGTTATCACGGACAGAAAAATGAATGCCGCAACATAAATAAAAACTTTCAGCCACCGTCCGCTAACAATTGCGTAACTGCTTTTCATTGACTGGTACAGATTCACATCCTTGAATGAAAAAACGTATATTGAAAACGACCAGTAAACCAAATAAACAACGATTGGAATTAAAAGAACCATGAATACTACAGGATATATCACCGAACAGTACATCCACAAATTAAAACTTATAAATACAATTGCCAAAATTAATGTATTGGCTCTAATATGCGAGCAGTATTTTTTTGCAATCTCTCTGAAAACACTCGTTATTTTATAATCTCCTGAGTAAAGTCTGAGACGAAGAGCTACAGCAAGAGCTACATTACCAAAAAAGCTCAGGTAAACAGCAAGGTTCATTGTACCGAATATTTTAAACCAACTGTCATATTTGGAAGCATCAAACTCAACTATATTTCCAATCGGGAAAAAAGCAAGAAATATGTTAAGCGGCAGGTAAACTACGAATGCTAAAGGAAAAAGTGCCGCATAATGCGACTTATAAATTTCCCAGGAAATAAATAAAATCTCTTTAATTGCAAATTCTCTGGGATAAATATCAGCACTTGTTTCCGTCAATATAAATTCCGTATAAATCTATCAATAAATTCCTGTACTACAGCATCTTCCGAATCCCTGAAACCTTTGACATTGCCGAAATATCTCAATTTACCTTCATGAAGCATTGCTACTGTTCTGGCATATTGGAAAACCGAGAATATATCGTGAGTTATTACAACCGATGTAACGTCCAGATTTTTAGTCAGATTTGCTATCAATGCATCAATTTGTTCCGATGTTACAGGATCTAATCCTGTAGTTGGTTCGTCATAAAATATATATTTCGGATGCCCAACCAATGCACGAGCCACACCAACACGTTTACGCATACCTCCTGACAAATCGGAAGGCTTTTTGTTTTTCAGAATAGTCCATTCTATCTGAAATGACAACTCGCCGACGTCATTTATATCAGGCAGTAACTGAACAGCAGACAGTACTCTGATTGCTTCCTTTTCGAGTTCAATCATATCCCTGTTACCAAGTTCATACATACCGAGAGTTACATTTTCAAAAACATTTAACGAGTCGAACAGTGCAGCCCCTTGAAAGACAAAACCCATCTGTTTTCTTAGATTAAATATCTTCTTGAAGGTTAGAGTGTCAATTTGCAGTCCGTCAACCATTACCCTTCCTTGATCAGGTGACAATAATCCGACTATATGCTTAAGGAGGACACTTTTCCCGGAACCCGATTTACCGATAATACAGATAGTATCTCCGTCGGGAATATCGAAGGAAACACCGTCGAGTACAGTTAAAGCACCGAAACTTTTATATAAATTTTGAATCTCAATCATTATTTTCTTTCAATTGTTCAATATAAGCAAAATCAATATTTCTCTTGTCAATATTAACTTTTATTATTTTAACTTTAAGTCTGGAACCAATCCCGAAGATTTTTTTATGACGTCTGCCGGCAAGTCTGAATTTAGTCTCATCAAAAACATAATAATCATCCTTCAAATCTCTGATGTGAAGCAATCCTTCGGCATAAATTCCATCAAGCTGTACAAACAGTCCAAAGCTTGTAACCCCGGTAATTGTTCCGTCGAATACTTCACCGATATGACTGCTTGCCATCACGGAATGAGTTAATTTCACTGATGCTCTTTCAGCATCCATAGCTTTTCTTTCTGTTTCGCTGCAATGCTTTCCGGCATCACGGCAAAATACTTTGAGGTAGCTTAGTCTTGGATTATCAGGAACTGCCTTCATATATTCTTTAAGCAGTCTGTGTACAATAAGGTCCGGGTAGCGCCTGATTGGAGAAGTAAAATGTACATACTCTCCGAATCCAAGCCCATAGTGTCCGATATTTGTTTGTGAATATACAGCCTTAGCCATAGCTCTGATGAGTACCTGATGAACAACAGGCTTTTCGGGCGAGTTGTCAAAGTTTTGAAGTAATTTATTCAAGTCCTTGGAATTTGGCGCTTTTTTTAGCGAAAAACTGCTGATTGTTCTTACAAAATCTATAACTTCCAAAAGTTTTTTAGGGTCGGGCTCATCGTGAACACGGAATAATGAAGGCAAATTACCTGTTTTCAAAAGCTTTTTGGAAAGAACTCCGAAATAATTGGCAACTGTTTTGTTCGCAATAAGCATACATTCTTCAACGAGTGCAGTAGATTTGGTAGTAGTTTTGACTTTGACTTCTACAGGATTTTTATTTTCATCAAGAACAAATTTATATTCTCTTGTTTCGAAATTAATACTGCCTTCCTGAAAACGTTTTTTCCTGAGAATATCGCTTAACTTATAGAGTTCAAGAATAAATTCAGCGTTGTCACCTACTCCGGTTTCTATAATATCCAAAACCTCTTCATAAGTATAACGTCTTTTGCTGTCAATGATTGATTCGTGAACTTCGTAATTTTTGACAATTCCTTTTGGAGTAATTTCCATAAAACATGTAAATGCCATGCGCGGTTCATTTGGTTTCAAGGAACATATTTCATTTGATAATTCTTCGGGAAGCATCGGTACAACCCTGTCAACAAGATAAATACTGTTTCCGCGGTTACGTGCTTCGATGTCGAGTTTTGAATTTTCAACTACATAATGGCTTACATCCGCAATATGAACACCAAGCCAATAATTACCGTTATCAAGTTTTTTTAGGGACAGAGCATCATCAAAATCTTTGGCATCAAAAGGGTCAATAGTTACAATGAGTTCATTTCGTAAGTCCAAACGTCCGGCAGGTTTACGCTTACCCGGCACTTTATATTTCATTGCTTCTTCTATGACATCTTCAGGAAATTCCTGAGATATTTCAAATTCTTTGAGAATCGAATCATACTCAACAACAGGCACTCCTGCTTTACCGAAAACTTCGATAATTTCAGCCGTCGGACTCATTGACGGGTCAGTCCATTTCAGAAACTTAGCTCGTACTTTGTCACCTTTTTTGGCACCAAATAGTCTGTCCTCAGGAACTAAGAAATCAACATAATAATTTTCATCATCAGGAATTATGAAAAAGAAATATCCGTTATTATCAAGTGAACCCACAATCTCAGATTTGTTTCTTGATAATATAATTAAAACTTCTCCCTTCGGCTTTTTCCCTTTTTTAAAAGCATGAAGCTGGACTGTTACAGAATCGCCGTCAAGAGCGGTATTGAAAAACCTTTCCTTGATATTGATTTTCGGCAGGTCCATATTTTCTGTTTCTACTACACCTTTACCATGCTTGATTTTGAAAATACCTTTGATTGTCGAATCAGTCTGAACTTTTTTGAGGATAAAGCGTCTTCTTGGTAATCTTTCCAATAATTGCTTCTCTGTAAGGTCATCCAGCATATCCCTAAGAATATCATATTCCGAAGTATCTGATTTTATTCTGAGTATTTTTGATATGTCGTTTATCCTTAGCGGTGAGTCCTCATCTCTGAAAACATCAAGAATTTTCTGTATTAGTTGTTCTCTGGTCATAAATTTTATTTTATTAAAAACTATAAATAGCAAATTAACAAATAAATGCTAATTTAATTCATTTAAAGACTAAAAAGAAATAAGTAAATTGTATATTTTGGAATAATGTAGCTTATGAATTGACTTTGGCTTTATTTTTTAAAGCATTTTCAAAACGCCATTTTTGCATATCAGCATCTGCTTCTTCAAATGTTTTGTATTTATGAACACCTTTTGGATAATTCGGAGTATATAATTTATAAGCCATATCGAAGATTTTCCTGACTCGTTCAAAATATGCTTTGTCCGGTTTGAAACACCACAAATCGCGTTCGGCTTCCTCAAATGTTTTGAATTTTTTGACCGGCATAGAATTATCCCTGATTTGCAATTAGATTTTTAAGAAATAAAAGGTCTGTTTTATCTTTTTCTCTATATGTATTACTTTTCATATCTATCAATACTTTAGGAGTTGCTACCTTATAATATTTCCCTTCGATTTCAATTTCTGTAAAATCAATATTATTGAAATTGTATGATTCACCCAAGTTACCAATAATATCAATAATATCTTCGTTTGGTGAAATATATCTTAATACAGAATAACTGCTTAATTCATCAAATGTAATTTCTTTGATATCTTCATCTTTATACAGTTTTAATAAAGCATTTCTGATTTTAGCAATATTATCCTCATTCATTTTAATAACAATATCTACATCTTCGCTAAATCTTGGAAAACCGTGAATAATAACAGCAATTCCACCTATTAAAATGAAATCTACATCTTCAATACGAAGTGCTTCTAATATTTTTATAAAATCTTCTAATCTTTTCATATCATTATAAACGATACTTAAGAATGAATAGTATTTATTTTTTCATTCTAAAAAATGTTTTTACTTAAATAAAATAATTATATCATATAATAGTGTAATATTTCAAAATGATATTAAAATTACATATAAGATTATAATATGAAAACTGTATCTTTAAAAATTGACAATTCAATATCTGAGGAATTGGATTCGATATTATTAAATTTCAAAATATCAAGAAACCGGTATATTAATGAGGCTATCGAGCATTTCAATAATATACAAAGGCAAAAATTACTTGAAACAGATTTATTAAAAGAGTCGAATCTTGTGAGAAAGGAATCTATGAAGGTTTTAAAAGAGTTTAGCGAAATTGAATATGCAGATTAAACAATTTGATATTTGGCTGGCAGATTTAAATCCGCAAATCGGAACAGAAACCGGCAAGACCAGACCTGTACTAATTTTGCAAACAAATCTTTTAAATAAAATTCCGCATCCTTCTACAATTATTTGCCCTATAACTAATAATGTTGTAACTGAAGCTAAAATTTTGCGTGTAAACATACCTCGCGGAGTTGCAAATCTTTCAGAAAATAGCGATATAATAATAGACCAAATCCGGGCTATTAACAATAAGCGGCTTATTAAAAGAATTGGAACCCTACCGGAAAATCTATCAGTGTTAGTAAAGCAGAATTTGAAAATTATAATGGATTTGTGATATTCAAAATTAATATGAACAAAATTTATATTATTTTCGTATAAAAACAAGAGTAAGATATGGAAAAGAAATCGAAATATCAATTGAGGATTTTGATGGAATCAAGAAAAAAAAGTAAGAAAGTAAGAAACCAAGAAATATAGATATACTTTTGAAAAGAATTCAAGATGTTGAAGAAGGTGAAAATCTAATTGTTTTTTCTACCGAAGAATTTGAAAATATTTCAGGTTTGAACTAATTCATTAACAGATTTTTTGCTTCTTTGATGATATTTGATTTTATATTTTTTAATTATATCGGCAGTATCTTTTTTGATGTAGTCAACAATATTATCCGAACCGCTTTTTAAAAAGTCAATATAAACCCGCTCTTTCATATCCCAAACTTCTACAAGTGATTTATCAGCCTTTATCATATACAACCTCCATTGGATTTAAAAGTAGTAATTGTTTATTATAACCATTAATCAAATTAAAAGCAACTACCTTTCTTTGAACGTTTATGTTTGCTAAATGTTTGAAGTTCCATGAAAGGAGTATATCAAATTCATAATAGGTTGCAAATGCTAAATGCAGCGCATCTTCCATCTTTTTTTGCGGTACAATTCCTTGTGTTAAATAATTTTCAGCCAATAGTTTGATATCATTATTTAGTTCATCAAAAATTTTGATATTATATTTTTGAATTGTATTTAATAATAATTCCATTTTTGTCTTATTATTTGTCTTATTTATTTCTTGAATTACTATTTCTGAAATATATACTTCGAAATCATTTAGATAATTCTGAAAAAAGTCAATTGTAACCTCTTTCTTCTCAGGTGCATCATCAGCAAAAAGAAAATTAATGACTGATGTGTCAAGGTAAATTCTCAATTTTTTATTCATATTTAAAGTCTATTAAATTTACTATTACAAATTTAACGGTTTAAAAGGTTAAAAATTATAACTAAATTCAGTTGAGGAATTTTAATTATCATAACTAATCTAAAGTAATATGATAAAATTATAAATGGTCAAACTTCATAAAAATTTTCTTTTCATCATTTTCTTATAAAATATCTCTCTTATTTAATAGTTATATGTTGATTAATGTACATATATTCAAATAAACAGGAGTTAAAAATGAACTATCTTCTAACTGAAGAGCAAATAATGCTTAAAGACCTCGTTTCAAAATTCGGAAAAGAGAAAATTGCACCGGTTGCATCCGAAAACGAAAGAAATCACCGCTACCCTGCCGACATCATCGCTGAAGCCGGTGAATTGGGACTTATGGGTGTTGCTTTCCCAACAGAATACGGTGGTGCCGGTATGGACTTTGTGTCATACTTCCTGACTGTTGAAGAATTATCAAGATGGTGCGCCTCAACAGGTGTAATCGTATCAGCCCACTCATCACTTGTTTGCGACCCGATTTACCGATTTGGATCCGAAGAACAAAAACAGAAATTCCTGCCTGATTTATTAAGCGGTAAAAAAATCGGTTCATTTTCTTTAACTGAATCAAATGCCGGCTCTGACTCGGGTGCTACTCAAACAACTGCAAAATTTGATGGTACAAACTGGGTTCTGAACGGTTCCAAATTATTCGCTACCAACGGAAAAGAAGCTGATATTTTTATTTTGATTGCATCAACAGACCCTGCACTCAAAACACGTGGTGTTACTGCTTTTATAGTTGATAAGAATACTCCGGGTTACAGAATCGGCAAAGTTGAGCAAAAACTTGGCATCCGCTCATCATCAACTACGGAAATTATTTTAGAAAATGTTGTTGTTCCACCGGAAAATATGCTCGGCGAACTTAACAAAGGATTTAAAGTTGCAATGACAACGCTTGATGGCGGCAGAATCGGTATAGCTTCCCAGGCTTTAGGTATTGCAAGGGCTGCAATTGAGGATTCAATCAAATATGCAAAAGAAAGATACCAATTCGACCAGCCAATTGCAAATTTCCAGGCAATTCAATGGATGGTTGCAGATATGTGGGTTCGTTACGAAGCAGCTTGGCTTCTGACCTGGAGAGCCGCGAAAATGAAACAGGAAGGATTGGATTATAACCGCGAGGCTGCTATGGCAAAACTTGACGCATCGGAAGTAGCGATGTTCTGTGCAAACCGTGCTATTCAAATACACGGCGGCTACGGTTATACTGAAGATTTCAATGTAGAGCGTTATTACCGCGATGCTAAAATCACAGAAATTTATGAAGGTACAAGCGAAATTCAAAGACTTGTAATATCAAGAAGTTTGTTGAAATAATCAGATTGTTAAGCAGGAAATTAAATGCATAAAATTAGAGTAGTGACTGCAGCAGCTTTATTCGACGGTCACGATGTTTCAGTAAATTTATTTAGAAGACTCCTTCAAAAACGCGGAGCCGAAGTTATTCATATCGGGCATAACCGCTCAGTGAAAGAAGTTGTAACTGTTGCTTTGCAGGAAGATGCGGATGCTGTACTAATCAGTTCCTATCAGGGCGGACATAATGAATATTTCAAATATATTGTTGATTTATTCAAAGATTCAGGCGCTCCTGACATCTTAGTATTCGGTGGCGGCGGCGGAGTAATTCTGCCGTCTGAAATTGAAGCTCTTGAAAAATACGGCGTTTCGAGAATTTATCACGCAGTTGACGGACAGAAAATCGGGATTGACGGTATAGCAGATGACATTATAAATCGTATATCAAATAATTTAAGTGAATATCATAAGGCGTTGAATATTAAGGAAGATACAATTGCTTCAAATAATAGTCAAAATACCCTTTCAATCTCCAAGCAGCTTACTTTTATTGAAGATAACGAAGATGAAAATCTTAGAATAAATCTTCGTGAATTGTATAAAAAATATGATAAAAACAAATCAATTGTATTCGGTGTCACCGGAACCGGGGGAAGCGGTAAAAGCTCACTGATTGATGAAATTATCGGTAAATTTATTTCATACACTAATGCAAAAATCGGTATTCTTGCTGTTGACCCTTCCAAAACTACAACAGGCGGTGCTTTATTAGGTGACCGAATCAGATATAATCAGATATATAATGACAGGGTATTTTTCAGAAGTTTTGCTACCAGAAAAAGCAAATCTGAAATTACTACAAGTCTGAACGATTCTGTTTTTGCATTGAAATCGTGCGGTTTTGATATAATTTTTGTCGAAACAAGCGGCATCGGTCAGGGTGACAGTAATATTACCGGAGTATCCGATAAATCGCTTTATGTAATGACCTCAGAATTCGGCGCTCCCTCGCAACTTGAGAAAATTGATATGCTCGACCTTGCCGATTTTGTAGCTATCAATAAATTCGAGAAACGCGGTTCAGAAGATGCTTACCGCGAAGTTAAAATACATTTCCTTAGAAACAGAAATCTTAAAGTTGACAAAAGTATCCCTCTTGATGCACTCGAACTACCTGTCTATGCTTGTTCAAGCAATCAGTTTAACAACCCGGGAGTTAACCGATTGTTTGTTGATATGCTTAATTCCGTACGCGATAAAAATCCTGAAATTGAGTTAAAAGAAAATCTGATTTCTATGCTGCCTACTATATTCGACAAATATAACGGCTTACTAAGTAATGACAGAGTATCATATTTATCTGAAATTTCCGAAACAGTAAGAAATTACAAAACGAATGCAGAAACTCAGGTTAAACTTGCCGAAGAAGCTTATGCTCTCAAAATTTCGACTGAAGTTGTATCCGAGAGTAAATTGAAGGAGCAAATCAGTAAAGAATTTAATTCAAAATATTCGGAATTATCTGAAGAAACAAGGAAATTCATTGAGTCCTGGGACAAAACTAAATCTGATATGAGTGGAGAAACTCTCAAATATCATATAATGAGTAAAGAATTTTCGATTGATTTATTTTCAAAAAGTTTGTCAGGCAGTAATATCCCAAAAGTTGCTATACCGAAGTATAATGACTGGGCTAATTTGCTTAGATTCTATTATTCTGAGAATCTGCCCGGATATTTCCCTTATACTGCCGGAGTTTTCCCTTTCAAACGCACAACCGAAGACCCTAAACGCCAATTTGCAGGTGAAGGAAGTCCTGCAAGTACAAATAAACGTTTCCATTATCTTTGTGCTAATGAAACAGCTAAAAGATTATCTACAGCGTTTGACGGAATTACTTTATATGCAGAAGACCCTGATTTACAGCCGGATATTTACGGTAAAATAGGTGAAGCTGGGGTATCAATCTGCAATATTGAAGATATGAATATTCTGATGAAAGGATTTGACCTGACTGACCCTCTTACATCTGTTTCAATGACAATTAATGCACCCGCCCCTATTATGGTTGCATTTTTCTTTATGACAGCATTCCGGCGGGAGTTGGAAAAAGTTCAATCAACCGGAAAAATACTCTCTAATGATGAAATTGAAAAATTAAAGATTGATACATTCCGGCGGATTCGCGGTACAGTTCAGGCTGATATGCTGAAAGAAGACCAGGCACAGAATACTATCATTTTCTCAATTGATTTTGCAATGAAAATGATTGGCGACTTACAGGAATATCTTTCAAAAAACAAAATAATGAATTATTATTCTTTGTCAATCAGCGGTTATCATATTGCCGAAGCCGGTGCAAATCCTATAACCCAGCTTGCTTTTACACTTGCAAACGGATTTACTTATGTCGAGTATTTTATTAACCGCGGTTTGAAAGTTGATGAATTTGCTCCGAATTTATCCTTCTTTTTCTCAAACGGAATGGACCCCGAATATTCGGTAATCGGCAGAGTAGCCCGCAGAATCTGGGCTGTTGCTATGAAATACCGTTACGGTGCAAATGATAAAAGTCAAAGGTTGAAATACCATATCCAGACATCCGGCAGGTCACTTCACGCACAGGAAATTGATTTTAATGATATTCGCACTACACTTCAGGGGCTACTTGCATTTTATGATAACTGCAATTCACTTCATACAAATTCTTATGATGAAGCCGTAACTACTCCAACTGAAGAATCAGTACGCCGTTCGATGGCTATACAATTGATACTCACAAAAGAATTCGGAATGTTAAAAAATGAGAATCCGAATCAAGGTTCATACATAATCGAAGAACTTACAGATTTGGTTGAAGAAGCCGTACTGATGGAATTTAACCGGTTATCACGTCGCGGCGGAGTTCTCGGTGCTATGGAAACACAATACCAGCGCTCGAAAATACAGGAAGAGTCAATGTATTACGAGTATCAGAAACAGTCGGGTGAGTATCCTATTATCGGTGTTAATACCTATCTTAGCGAAAGCGAAACCAATCCTTATGAATCAATGCAGGTAATACGAACTTCAGATGAAGAAAAGATGCAGAGAATCAACGAAGTAACTGATTTCAAATCTACAAATACAGACAAATTAACCCCTGCACTTGACAGACTTCGCGAAACGGCACTTCGTAACGGCAACATTTTTGAGGAACTTCTAAATACCGTTCAGTATGCCACTATGGGCCAAATCACTCAAGTGCTGTATGAAATTGGCGGTAAATACAGAAGAGGAATGTAAATTAATTGAAAATTGACAATTGAGAATTGACAATTTTTATACTTAAAATTGATGGACTTGGCTTTTAAAGTTGAGTCCATTTTATTTAAATTAGGTTGAGCTTATATTCTAAAAATTATTCTGAATGTGAATGATTACAATATTTATATTCTTTTTCACGTTTTAGAGTTATGATTAATAAAGAAAAAATAGATGAAGTTGTAAACAGGATTGTATCAAAATTCAATCCTGAAAAGATTATCTTGTTCGGCTCAAATGCTGTAGGTAATATCAATAAAAACAGCGACTTAGATTTGTTAATCATACAGGATTCAGAAATACCCGTTCATCAAAGAGGATACGAAATTAGAATGTCATTATTAGGAACAAATATCCCGCTTGATATTTTGATTTATACTAATTCTGAAATAATCGAAGAGAAGAAAAATAGTATGTCGTTCATTAGTTCCATTTTAATAAATTCTAAAATACTTTATGAAGGATAGAGTTGTATTCAAAGGTTTAATAATAATTTATATTTACTATTTATAGCCTATACCTTACTCCTAATCTTAAACTAATAAAAGTAATATTTCTTTCAGCATCATTGTTGTTATCAGGATTTTTGCCATCATTCAAATCTCTTGAGTTGAGAGGCCAAGGTGGGCTTATATCGAATTTATTATATGATTTACCTATTACATTTGTTGCCACCAAAACTGAAGATATTTCAACCGATAACTTACTGTCAGGAATATTAAGTCTGCAACCAATTTCAAATTCACCACCTATTCTAAAAGCAGGGTTGACTTCAGTTACCATAAAATAATCAACTTTACCAGAAATTATATTCATACTTAAGCCAAATCTACCAAAAAAGTTAAGTAAATTTTTCACATCGCCTATCAGATACTCCAATCCAGGTGTAATGGAAATCACATTCAAATCTACTCTGCTATTTCGACTTGAATTTTCAAGTTTTTTATCAATATTAAAATTATAGAAATTTAATGATAAAAAGGATGAAAATGGGCTTTCTTTGTATTTATAAGTTAACTGTAGTCCAATATTCATTGAACTTGCATCATCATCACCAAAAGGGAAACTTTTATTATTGTAATCTTTTGACAAATCATTGATAAATACATCTGATGAACCTTGCATAGCATCTGAAATTCCCCAATTTGTCCCGTAGTTACCATTTAACATTATACTGAATCTTGATTCTGCTTCATTGGAATATAGAAATGTCGGAATAATAAATATAACAAAAAAAAGCCTGATTGCATTCATAACATAATCCTTTATCAATTTTTAAAGATAATAATTACAAAAGTAAAAATAATTAGATGATTTTAATAATAATTATACAATAGAGGGGAATTATTTAATATTATTTCGATACAATTTCATCAGCCTGTAATTTAGATTCTCTTAGAGATTCTCTATCTTCTATCGCTTCTAAAACTTCCCGGTAGTAGTCAATACTATAAAGTTCATCCCAGGCATCTCTTGAAAATGTTACAGTTTCTTCTGTGATTATCATTTTAAATACTCCAATATAATTTACATTTATTTAACGTTAAATAATGAATATTATTTGTTTGTAAAATAATAGGAAATAAAACAGATTATAGTTGGACTTCACTTTCAAAGTGGAGTCCATCTGAAAATGTGCAGATATTTGATTTGCTTGGAATAGAGGTTAAATCTGTAGTGACAGGGCTTGACCTTTCCACGCAACGAATTGATATTTCTTATCTCCCCGCCGGAGTGTATTTCATTAAAATTGGTGATAGATTTGAGAAATTTGTGAAGAAGTAAGTGTGTCAGAACCTTTAATTAATCAGGTAATATTGATTAAACTGATTTTAATTCAATTCAAAATCAAAGTAATCAATATAATCTGATTAATCAAAGGTTTTACAAGTAAATCAATTAAATTTAAATAAAATGATAACCTGAAATGACCTATTTTCACTATTTTTGTATAAGATTTTAAAACTTATCATATTAAAATGAAAATACTTTCTCAACATTTACTGAAAATATATGAAATACAAATCTAACTCGGATTACTGGTTCCCAATAATATATGGATTCTTTTATTTAATTTTCAATTATTTTCATTTATCGGAAAATTTATCGCTTTCACATGACAGTATTTATTATTTAATTGATATAACAGATAATCCTTATATATTGCATCCCCATCATCTCCTGTTTTTTCCTGTTTCTTCATTTTTGGGTAAGGCTTTAATTTTTATAGGTATTAATTCTGTAAAGGAATCTATTGCTTTGCAAAGTGCAGCAGCCGGTTCAATCGTACTTGTTACTTTATATTATATTCTTCGACGCAATTTTTCATTCACAAAATATTCGGCAGGATTAGCAGTAGTACTGGTATCAGTAACATACGGATTTTGGTTTTATAGTCTTAGCATCGAAACATATCATCTTCCTTTAATATTTATTTTTATATCTTTATACTTTATTACAAAAAAGGAAATTGACTTACAATCAGTTATACTGTCGGCAATTTTCGGCGGTATAGCGGTATTGTTTCATCAATTACACGGCTTATTTGGTTTAGTGGTTGTATTATATTTGATAATTAATGGAATTAAAAAGAATTTTCGCCAAATCTTTATTTTTTCAGTTGTTTTCAATATAGTTTGGATAACAGGTTATATCGTTGCATTCATTCATTTGGACTTATATTCATTAGACCGCATTACCAGATGGTTTTTCAAATATAATTATGAAGTTAATTCTTGGGCAAGTATGAACCCGTCATTTATATTTAAACCATTTGTAGGAATTATCAGGTCATTTGTAACAATTCATCCACTCTTTATATCAACTGAAATGTCATCAATCGTTACCGGCATTTTTGCGAACAAAGAATTTAGTGATGATGCTTATATGGTAAGAAATTTTTCCGGCATACATTTTTATTTTTATGCAATTTTATCGTTAATAACAGCAATTTCTGTAATTTCCTTACTAGTCATTAAAAGAAAAGTAATCCGCAGTGAGTTTTTTACAAATCTTCAAATAAGAATTATCTTTGTGTTTTTGGTAATTTATTCGATATTCTTTTCATTTTGGGATTCTTCAAATTTAGAATTCTGGATACCTCAGTCAATATTGATTTGTATTATTGCTTCTTTTGCAGCAGGCATTATTAGAAATCAAATTTACAAATTTATAATTCCGGCTATTTGGGTCACATCACTATTTTACATAAATTATCAATATACTATTGCTTTAGTTAATGACAAGAATAACAGTTATTTTTATGTTGAAGTATCAGATGCCGGGAATGTTTTACCGGATTCTTCAGTAATTATTTATGATAAAGAGTGGATTGCCAAACCTTCATATCAAATTTATTCTAATTTACGGTTTATTAGCATAAAAGAAACAGATGAAATTTCATTTAATATTAATCTTCACAAAACTATTGACTCAGTGATAAATATGAACAAAATTGCGGCTGTAAAATCAAACTTGATTAATCCGGATTTTGATTTGACCAAATATTTCTATACTATTGATACATTCGGTAGAAGCGGATTCCACATTTTCGACAAAAGGAAAATGAATAAAACAAAATATTAATTTCGGCGGAGTAGGGAACTCAGAACAGAACTTCTTTCAAATTGAGACATGTTTGTTTGTCGTTTGAAATTTGTTCTTTTAAGGCATCAATTGATGCAAATTTTTTCTCTTCACGGATTTTTTTTACGAAGTGCAAAGTTATATACTTTCCGTAAATATCACGGTCGAAATCAAAATAATTAGCTTCTATCGTCAGTTTATGTTCGTCTGTAACAGTCGGTTTATAGCCAAGGTTAGCCATTCCGTAATACCTTATATTGTCTATATCCGAGTACACGAAATAAACGCCAAGCGGCGGCAACAGTTTATGTTCATCGTCAGGAGCGATGTTTGCTGTAGGAAATCCGATGGTTCTGCCCCTCTGCAATCCCCTGACAACTTCTCCCCGTAGTCCGTAATAATGACCAAGCAGCTTATTGGCAGATTCAATATCCGAAATTTGTAGAGCTTCTCTAATTGCGGTGCTTGAAATTGCATGGTCAGCTTCTCCGATTCTGTCTAATCTTTCAATCGAAAAATTATAAAGCGGTGCAAGCTCCTTCAGCAGATTTTCATTACCGATACGGTCTTTGCCGAAAAGATGGTCATAGCCAATGAGAATTTTACTCATTCCCACTTTTTTAATTAGATAATCTACAGCAAATGTCCTTGCCGGAGTTTGTGAGAATTCATAATTAAAAGGTATAATTACTACATTTTCAATACCGAATTTTTCAAATAATTCAAGTCTTTCGTCAATTGATGTTAAAAGACTGACCGGCGGTCTGCCTTCTTTTTTAAGAACAATCTGGGGGTGGGGATGAATTGTCAGCAGAACATTCCGCAGTTTATTTTCACTTCCGATTTTAATCAGTTTTTTAATGATATACTGATGACCGAGATGCACTCCGTCAAACGTACCTAAAGTCAGAATCGTATTCTGATTGAAGGGAATTTCATCAAAACCGTTATATATATTCATATCAATTCTTACTATGGAAATCACTGAGTAATGTAACCAGGTCGCTTAAAACAACGGCGTCATCAGCACGGTACTGTCCGATTGCAGTCCGGCGTAATTTAGCAAGGTAGCCGCCGACACCTAATTTAACGCCCATGTCATTAGCAAAACTGCGGATATAAGTACCTTTGGAACATTTGATATAGAAATCGGCAAAAGGAGGAGCATAACTGATTTTAATATCAAGGAACTCAACTTCATTCGGGTGAATTTCAACCTGAATACCCTTACGGGCATACTCGTAAAGTTTTTTCCCTTTAATCTTTTTTGCTGAAAAAGCTGGCGGATACTGCATCTGCTTTCCAATAAAACTCATTCCGGCATCTATTACCTGAGTTTCTGTAACAGCAGAAATATCGCAGATATTTTCTTCATTAAATTCAGAGTCATAGGATGGTGTGGTGGCACCAAGTTTTACTAATCCGGAATATTCTTTGTGTAAATCCTGAAACTCATTAATTTTTTTGGTAAATTTTCCTGCACAAACAATGAGTAATCCGTCAGCGAGCGGGTCTAAAGTACCGGCATGACCGATTTTTTTGATTTTTATTAGGTAACGTAATTTAGCAATGACATCAAACGAAGTCCAGTTGAGAGGTTTATCAATCAGAATTGCAATCCCATCGGAATGAGCAGTCTCAATCAAATTACCAACATCCTGAATATTATGTTTTGTAAAAATCATTGAAATTGCTATTTTTCGGAATCATTTAAACTGATATTATCACCATCTGTTTTAACAGAATTGAGCAGGGACTGAATGTGCTCAATTTGGTCTAAAGTATCATCAAGGAAGAATTTCAAATCCGGTACGGATTTCAGCCTTATTTCTTTAGCTACCAAATGCCTTAATTCACCGCGGTGGTTTTCAAGTTCAGTAATCAATAATCCGGGTTTGCAGTTTTTTCCGAAAAGACTAATGTAAACTTTAGCATTTTGCAAATCACTTGAAATTCTAACCGAAGTCAGAGTTGCAAATCCTGCCTTAATACGATTAGCAATATCAACAATAGGCAGTGCCAATACTTTTTTAATCTCGTTAGCTACTTTTTCGGGTCTGTGTGCCATAATCTCAGATTAATAAATTATTTAAATTTTCTCTTTACTTCAATCAATTTAAATGATTCAATAAAATCACCTTCAATTATTTCATTATACCCGTTGAGCTGGATACCGCATTCAAATCCTGTTTCAACTTCTCTGACGTCGTCTTTACCGCGCTTAAGTGAAGAAATAGTACCTTCAAATTCCAGTAAACCGTCGCGTAATACTCTTACCTTATCATTACGTGTAATTTTTCCGCTTTTGACAATACACCCTGCAATAGTACCGGTTTTAGAAACTTTGAATGTTTTTCTGACTTCAACAGTAGATGTAATTTCTTCTTTATAATCAGGAGTAAGCAATCCTTCGAGTGCAAGTTGAATTTCGTTAATACAGTCATAAATAATATCATAATGTCTGATATCAACCGACTCATTTTCGGCAGCTTTGCGTGCTTTACCTGTCGGATTAACATTGAATCCCAATACTACAGCATTAGAAGCAGCAGCAAGCATAACATCGGTTTCTGTAATTGGTCCGACACCTTTATGCAGAATAGAAACTTTTACTTCATCTCTGGATAGTTTTTGGAGTGAGTCGCTGAGTGCTTCCACAGAACCGGCAACATCACCTTTGATAACAAGATTAAGCTCTTTAACTCCGCCAATCTGAATCTGAGCGGAAATTTGGTCTAAAGTAATGTATCTTACTTTACGCATATCCTGTTCACGACGCAGTTGTTTACGTTCGTTAGCAATTTCACGTGCTTCACCTTCAGTATTTGTTGACATGAAGGTATCACCAACTTCGGGAAGTCCGTCAAAACCAATAACCATTACAGGTGAAGAAGGTCCTGTGCTGTCAATCTTGTGCTCACGTTCATTAAGTAAGGCTCTTACTTTACCTGAGTGAATACCTGAAACAAATGAGTCGCCGACATTCAGGGTACCTTTTTGTACGATTACGGTAGCAGTCGAACCCCAGCCTTTTTTCATATTGGATTCAATTACAATGCCTCTGCAATTTCTGTCAGGGTTAGCTTTCAAATCGAGAACTTCGGCTTCAATCAGTACTTTTTCCATCAATTTATCAACGTTTGTACCTTTTTTGGCAGATATTTCAACTGCCTGAAACTTACCGCCCCATTCTTCGACAAGCACACTGTGGTCAGCAAGCTGTTGACGGATTCTGTCAGGGTTTGCGTCAGATTTATCCATTTTGTTAATTGCAACAATAATCGGCACACTTGCAGCCTTAGCATGACTTATTGCTTCAATTGTCTGAGGCATAACACTGTCATCAGCAGCTACTACAAGTATTACTATGTCAGTTACCTGAGCACCTCTTGCACGCATTGCAGTAAATGCTTCGTGACCCGGCGTATCAAGGAAAGTTATTGATTTATCATCTTCAAGAAGTACCTTATATGCTCCGATATGCTGAGTTATACCACCGGCTTCTCCGGCAACAACATTAGCACTTCGTATATAGTCAAGAAGTGAAGTCTTGCCATGGTCAACGTGACCCATAATTGTTACGATTGGAGGACGGTGAACAAGTGTATCCTCTTCATCAATATCTTCTTCGATAAATTGAATTTCTTTTTCGTCAAGGAAATCAACTTCAAAATCATAATCATCAGCAATGAGTGTGATAGTATCTTTGTCGAGACGCTGGTTAATAGTAACCATCAGACCAAGTTCCATACATTTGAGAATAATCTCGGAAGAGTTTATATTCATCATGTTGGCAAGGTCGCCGGTTGTTACAAACTCACTTAATTTAAGGATTCGCGATTCTCTGTCTGCTTCTTCCTTAATCTTGAGTTCCTTAACTTCGCGTTCAATACGTTTTTTCATTCTGATTTTAGCACGCTGCGAAGTAAAGGCAGAACCATCCATTCCGGACAAAGTTTCTTTGATAGCTTTGTCAACTTCTTCCTGGCTGATCATCTCGCGGATAGTTTTTTTGCGTTTACGCTTCTTTCTATCCTCTTTCTCTGTCTCTTTTGCTTTTAACGGCTCTTTATCTTTAAATTTACTTTTTGTATCGGTTGACGCATCAGCCGCCATCTTTATACGGTCTTTCTCTTTGATAAGTCCGGGAATAACTCTTGGAGTTCCGGGTGCCGGAGCATCGGGAGACGCTTCACCGGTCTTATGTCTGCGTTTTTTGAACTTAATATTTTTATTATCGGCATCTTTAGAAGATTCTGTCCGGATAATTCTCTTTTCAGGTTTAGAAGGTTTCTCCTGAACAGGCGGTCTGAGGTCAATCTTACCCAGAACAGTTAAGCCCTTAAGCTGAGGAGATTCTCCGGGTTCAGTTTCCTGAAAAGGTTTTTTCTTTTTCTTTCTTTTTTCGCGTCTTCTTTCCTGACCGGCTTTATCTAAAGGTTCACCGTTTTCATCTGTAAAAATTTCATCTTTTTGGCTGTCATCGGTTGATATTTGCTCGGTTACTTCAGTTTCTACTGCAGCAACAGTTTCCTTTATTTTATCATCAGGTATAACAGTAACTTTCTCTTTAGTTTCAATAACTTCAGAAACTTCAGTTGCTATTTTTTTCTCAACAGCTTTTGGTACTTCAGGTTTAACCTTTTCGTGTATGATAGGTTCAACCGGAACCTGAACTGCCTCAACCACCGGTTTCACAGGTTCATCAGGAACTTTAACTGTTTTAGGTTTTTCGTGGGAAATAGTTTTATCAACTTGCTTAACAGGTTCAGGCTGTGATGTTTTCTTTGATTTAAGAATTTCTTTAGCTTTTTCGCCCCTGATAATCGGAGCAGGTTCGGGTTTTTTCTTTCTGTCTAATGAAATAACATCACCAACCTTTGCTTCAGCAGGAGATTTTTCAATCTTTGGACCGGCTTCTTTTGCTACAACCGGCGCCGGTACGGGCGTGATTGGTTTTTCAACAATTACCGGTTCCGGAACAATTTCAACCGGAGCAGGTAAATCAACGTGGGGTGCAGGATGAGTTACAGCCGGCTTCTCAACATGAGCAGCAGCAGCCTTTTCTTCTTTTTCGACCGACACCTTTTTATCATCTGTAAGAATATCTTTATGCTTCTGAATTTTTTCTCTCTGTATCTCAGCAGCACGCTTCTCTTTTTTGAATTTCTCCATAACCACATCAACCATCTTATCATCTAAGGTGGCTGTAGGCTTATTTTGAATATCAAATCCTTTGGACTGCAGATACTCTACAATCGCGTCTTTGCCGATATTGATTTCAGAAGCTATTCTAAACAGTTTTACTGTACCTGAACCCATATTAAATCTATTTCATATATTAAAAATCAAAAAACTCTAATTTACTTTCCGAACGCTTTGATACTGTCAACATAATCTTTCGACTCAGATTCGTCGAATTCAACAAGTATGATTAAACGCAATTCGATAAGTTTATCTTTTGTCATTCCTTCAATTACCAGCATCTCTTCAGGCTCGGCTTCGAGGAATTCACGGGCAGTTTCGATACCTGATGCTGTTACTGCGGCAAATAATTCGTCACCAAATTCTGCTTTAAACTCAGCAAGTTCGATATCTTCGTCACCGGCTTTGCTAAGAATTATATTAAATCCTGTAAGCATTGATGCTAAACGTACATTCTGACCGCTTTTTCCGACTGCCAAAGCAACCTGGTCATCGGATACTATTACATTTGCTGTTCTTGTATCCATATCAACTGATATTTCAATAACTTTCGCAGGTGATAAAGAACGTGAAATATAAACTGCAGGTTCGTCTGAGAACTCAATCAAATCAATATTTTCGTTGTTTAATTCCCTGACAATCGAATGAATCCTGATACCTTTCATACCAACACAGGCACCTACCGGATCAACTCTGTCATCATAAGAAACAACCGCTACTTTTGACCTTTCACCCGGGTCTCTTGCTATTGACTTAATTTGAATAATTCCATCATAAATTTCCGGTATTTCAATTTCAAAAAGTTTTGCAAGGAATTCATTGCTCGCTCTTGAAAGAATAATTTCCGGCTGACCACCGACACCATGTCTTTTTACTTCTTTTACAATGGCTTTGATGGTTTGATTTTTCTTGTATTTGTAAGGTTCGTTTGGAATTTGCTCTTCGCGGGTAAGTCGCATTTCAATTTTATTATGCATAACGAGTAAATCATGACGGCGGATTTGATATATTTCGCCAACAATTATTTCGCCTACTTTTGCTGCATATTCTCTGTAAACGTTATCTTTTTCAACATCACGGATTCTTTGATTAAGGTTTTGCGAGGCAAGAGTAACAAGGCGGCGTCCAAAACTATCGGCGATATTATCAAGAGTAATTTCTTCGATAAAATCATCGCCCAGTTCGACAGGCTCTTCACTGTACTTACGAGCTTCTTCAAGTGAAATCTGAAGAACATCGTCCTCGACGAGTTCAACTATTTCTCTCATAAGATATATTTCTATATCTCCTTTTTCCATATTGACAATAATCTCGAAATTGGCTTCCTGACCATATTTCTTCCTTATTATCATGGACAAAGTTTCTTCAAGGATTCCCTGAAGTAAATCCCTGTCAATACTCTTGTGTTTAGCCATCTCGGTAAAAGCTTCGACGATGACCTTTTTGTCAATCTTATGTTTGGCTTTTCTGCGCGCCATATCAATGTATCTAAGTTAATGAAAAAAATACTTTATAATAAAAATGGGCTTTATTAGCCCAGTCTTATTTTATTGTTACAAAAGTAAGCTATTTTAATGACATAATCAAGAAAATATTGCGTATTTACAAAATGCAATTTTTTTTATAATTTTCGGTTTGACAGATTACGAATATTTTTGTATCCGCCCACCCGCAACGAATTGAAAACCTGCGATACTCATTGTTGATTTTCAACCGGAACGAAGTGAAGAACTGCGAAGCTCATTGTTAATTTTCAGCTGAAACGAAGTAAAGACCTGCGTAGCTCATTGTTAATTTTCAATTTGTCTAACGGTTTACTCCGCCATCTGATGTCCAGAGTGTATCACCAAACGGTTTTTAGTCGAACAACATGTCTTTTTAATACACTTTAATGTAATACTTTTTTTCGTTTAATTTTTACCAGCTTTTTGGTTTGAAATTCTCTGAATTGGTAATAAATGCACTATCGCCCGTAGCTCTGATTGTGAGTAAACCTTTGCTTTGAGCAAATTTCTCTGCCTGCTCATGATGATTCAAATATGCAATTGCACCGATTACATTAAATGGTCGGTAAATAGGTAATATTTCTTTGATGTCCTTCATTTTTTCAATAAAGTCCTTAACATATCTGACATTTAGTGTTGTTTTTACTTCGACTATTACGGCATCTGTTCCATTTATAGCAATTATATCAAATTCATAATTTTTGTTAATGTACTTTACTTCATATCTGCGTGTAGTTTGATTTACAGGAATTCCCCGCTCATTCAAAATCTCAATTAATTTACCTTCGACAAGAGTTTCAATAAGCTCGCCCCATTTTGATGTAAATAGGTTTTCCAATTCTCTGGACTTTTTATCAAGCTTTCTCTGCTCAGCTATCATTTCCTGAAACTTCTTATCAGTTTCCTGAAACATTAACCATACCTTATTGAAATCTAAATTTTCAGACTTTATTGTAGTTTGCATTTTAATAACCTTATAATTTTAATAACAAAGAAGAAATATAATTTGAAATATTGTAATTTATAGCTCAGGTACCAAGTCTTACGGGTCTTGCCAAGTGAGCGGAGAGTTATATACTTAGTTCATTAATTGACAATTGATTATGTACAATTGACAATTATCGGTCGTACTGTACTTTTGATATGTTTTTCTTCTCTTGGTCAATTTTCAATTTTTAATTTTCAAATTGTCTTACGATTTACTCCGCCGTCTGATGTCCAGAGAGTATCACCGAAAGGTTTGTAATCAAATTGTTTTTTCGCACCTGTTGAGCTCATCACCAATCTTACTGAACCTATATTATCTGAGAAAATAGGCAAGCCTCAGTGAGTTACACTGTAAACCTGCCTGTTTTATTTTCAATTCGGACTTCTGATTTTTCAAAAACCAATAAATTAGTTGTTCTTTTCCATCTGGTGAGTTACATTTCATGCATTATTACTTTTAATAGTTTTCTTCCTCCTGATAAATAACACTTTGTAAAAATTCCCAATTCACATTATCACTTCTAACAATCCATTTGTTGTCAATAAATTTGAAAAAAAGAAAATAATAGTTTGTTTCATTTTTATTTTTATAAATAATCATATGTAAAGGATAAGAATTATAATTTTCCAAATAAAAACTAATATAATGTTTAAGAAAAAAATAGCCGCTTTGATGTAAATCTTTAAGATTTTCAAAAGGCGAAAATTTCTCCTTATCATTAAATTCTATTTCCGTATATTTTTTATCGTAAAATTCGGAATTCTGTATTATTTCCTGATATTTATCAGGATTATGAAGTAATTGTTCAATTAACTCCAGTTTTTTGTCTGAATTCTCTATTATTTTCGGTTTGTTTAAAATATCATCAACCTTATACAAATAACTTTTGCCGTCTTTCAAGATGAAATCAAATCTTATACCATAGTCGTTTTCATTATAATAAATATGTTTACGGTGTACACGGTAAGTATTATAATTATCCCTTACCTCAACTACGGTATCAATTGCAAGATAATGACCTAAATCTTTATTCTTGTTCATCACGTATATTGCTTCATTAAAAAAACGATAAAAATAACCTGTATCGGCAATCATACGGTTACTATAAATGGGAAAGAAATATTGAGAATTTTTAACTGTTTTTCTTGCATCCTTTGGCTCTTTGAATATAGCCTCAATCATTTCATTTTCAGATATAATCTTTTTTTCGCTTTGCAGAATAGAGCAAGAAGTTATAAGCAACATACATAATATCACAAGCAAGCCAATCTTAAATTTACGTATTTTCATATTTTTTCCTATATTATTTATGTTTGTTTTCAGGTAAATAACGTAGATAATCTGTCCACATGTTATAATGATAGGCTCTTAAAATATTAACTCTATCAATTGCCATGTTTTCCCTTTCATAATGAAGTCCACACCCGATGCATTGTCCATTGTCGCCCATTCGAAAAACTTCCGTCCACTCTCTATTTCGATTTTATTCATAGTTATAATGTTAATTATTTTTCTTTTTTTATTCTTTCATAACTTTCTTACAAATTTACCTATTTTCTCCCTTTTTCCTCCCTTCTTTTTTCAAAACATAAAAAAATATTGTTTTTGTGGAAAAAAAATCTTTTTTAAATAATCCCGAAGTGATTAAATGTTTATAGAAAAGAAATTGCGATGGTTTCGATACGGCCTCTTCGAGGTAGAATTTTATTGATTATGATTTTTCTATAAACATTTGACCCTTTTAAGGTTAGTTAATATATACTTCATTTTTCTCAATAAACTATTAACCCTTTCAAAGATGTTTTCCCGACTTTCTATTTTAAGTAGATGAAACATATTTGGGAAACAAATTAGATATTTTGATTTCAACTCACGATTTTTCTGCTTTCTTTGTCATACGAATTATCAAATCCGTTTCTTTATAGGATTACGAATCCATTTTTTTATGTGCTGCCGGTTTTAACTTTCTCACAGATTTTGTTCTATTTAACACAGAATCAGTTAAAACGAGTGTTTATGCACTTCACGCGGTCTTTCCCGACCCTCGCTGACCAATCGGAAAGCCTCGATGACCAATCGGACGACCTCGCTGACCAATCGGAAAGCCTCGATGACCAATCGGAAAGCCTCGATGACCAATCGGACGACCTCGATGACCAATCGGAAAGCCTCGATGACCAATCGGACAACCTCGATGACCAATCGGACAACCTCGCTGACCAATCGGACGACCTCGCTGACCAATCGGACGACCTCGCTGACCAATCGGACAGCCTCGATGACCAATCGGAAAGCCTCGCAGATCAATCGGACAGCCTCGCAGATCAATCAGAATGCCTCGAGGACAAACGGAAAGAAAGGAGAATATTTGGTTAAATCAGAAAACCGGATAGATATATTAAGGATTTCACAGATTAAAACATATTCAAATCAATTTAATCATTTAAATCAGGTACAATCAAAGGTTCAGACATATTCAAAAAGCGTCACTTCCCCGAATAAAATCATTTTAATCCAAAGATGTATTAACTTTGAAATAATTTGTTTTAAAAACTCTTGATTTTTACTTGAATAAATCCTGCCAAAATCAAAAATGTCAATAATGTTGACCGTGACTTATTTATTTATTTCTTACTTTTGTAATGATTTAAAAATAACAGCAGATTATGTATTCAAAAATAAAGAAACTTGGCTCTGATACACTGATTTATGGTTTTGCCACTATATTCGGCAGGTTTCTCAGTTTTCTGCTGACTCCTATGTACACAAATATGCTGCACACGTCGCAATTTGAATTTGTGATATATCTTTATACTCTGATTGGATGCGTCACCGTTGTATTCTCATTTGGAATGGAATCTTCTTTTTTCAGATTTTACACTCGCGAACACTCTGACCAGCCGAGAAAAGTATTTACACATGCTTTCTATGTAATAAATTTAATCAGTTTCGCTTTTACTTTGCTGATTCTTTTCAGTTCGGACTCAATAGCTGCAATGATTGCAAATCCGGAAGTTCGAAATGCATCATATCTGATAAAACTTGCTGCATTTATTCCATTATTTGATACACTCATACTGATTCCAATGGGATTTTTGAGAATAACCGAACAGGCAAAGAAATTTGCAGCCGTTAGATTTGCAATGATAATCCTGACAGTTATACTGAATTTTATATTTTTGATGGGGTTCAATCTTCAGGCTCAGGGTGTAATATTAGCACAGTTAATAGTATCTCTGATAGGCTTATTTTATTTTATACCGTTGATATTCAGAAATTTTATAAATGTTTTGGATATTAATTTATTGATAAGAATGTTGAAATTCGGATTTCCGACTATGCCGGCAAATCTGGCTGCAATAATCCTTCAAATTGGTGACAGACCTATTCTTTCCGAAATTACCAAGTCATCTCTTCAAGTAGCAACATATCAGGCTAATTACAGGTTAGGTATTCCGATGATGATTTTTGTCACGATATTTGAATATGCGTGGAAACCATTTTATCTGTCAAATCATCAGGAAGAGAATGCAAAAGTATTATACTCAAGAATTTTTACTTATTTTACGTTGATTTGTGCATTGATTTTTTTAACCGTCAGTCTATTTATTCCGTATGTTATTAAATTACCCGGCATAGGCGGGAAATATTTTATTAATCCTGAATACTGGGAAGGTATCGGTATAATACCAATCGTACTGGCTGCATATTTCTTTAACGGAGTATTCACAAACATTTCAGCAGGCTTTTTAATTACAAAAGAGACAAAATATCTTCCTTTGGTTGTCGGTTTTGCTGCAATAGTCAATATCGCTGCAAATTTTCTTCTAATCCCCTATTTCGGTTATTTCGGTGCAGCATGGGCTACGTTTATCGCTTACTTTCTTTCAGCAATTTTGATTTACCGTATTTCACTTAAAATTTATCCGGTTAATTATGAATGGAAAAAGGTTGGAACAATTGCTTTAACAACATTAGTAATTTTTGTGCTGGATAAAATTTCGATGAGTCTTTTTGACGGAAGCGTTGAATTTTTTATTAAAATTCTTCTTACCGCCATCTTCTTGTACTCTCTCAAGTATTTTAATTTCTTTGACAAAGATGAAACTGTGATTATTAAGAGATTATTTAAAAGGTCAAAAAACTGAAGAAAAAATCTTACCAATCTGTTGAAAAAGTAATCATGTTTGTATTGTCAGTCTGAGCGAAGTCGAAGACTGAAATAACCTGTAATTAAGGCATCTATCACACTTCGACTTCGCTCAGTGTGACATTCATGTAAAATTAGAATAAATAAATACTTTCTTTAACAGACTTTTTCGGAATTATTTAAAAATCAGAAAAATGATTTTTTGGGAATGATACTTTTATCAATCAGATTTTTAAAGCTTTTAAAATCTTTTACAATTTCGGGAAATTCGGCAGTGAAATCATCATATTTAGTTGAATCTAACCGCAGTGCCTCGAGAAGACACTTAACCGCTTTCTTTTCATTCGACCTGCCAATATGTATTTTAGCCAGCAGATACCATGCATCGGAATAAGAATATGTAACATCCAGCAGATTCATAACATACAATTCAGCATTATCAAGGTCATTTAGTTCGTAGTAAACATAAGCAGCATCAAATAAACTATGTTCGTTATGCGGGTCGAGTTCCAATGCCTGCAGATAAACGCCGAGTGATTCTTTGATTTTGCCGATATTGTACAGGAGGTCGGCTTTTGCCTGAAGAATGACTTTGGAACTTGGTGTAAATTGAAGTGCTGCATTATAATCATCCAACGCATTAGTAAAATTATCTATTGCATCAAAACAGTAACCTCTGCCGAAGTAAGCCTGATGATGTGTAGGCTCTAATTTGATAACTTTTGAATAATAATCAATTCCGCTTAAAAACTGTCTGTTATCGGCAAAAGTGCTTGCCAGATTAAAAAGTGTTTCGATATCGTCAGGTGTTTTTGTCAGTATTGCCGAATATGTTTCAATAGCTTCAACAAGCCTCGAAGATACCGCATAAGCATTTCCCAGATTGAATAAAGCAGGCTGAAAATCTTCCTGAATTGCAAGGACAGTCTTATAACAGTCAATCGAACGGTAAATAGCTCCTTTGTGACCGAACATCACTCCGTAATTGTACCATATCAAATAGTCATAAGGATTTATATCCAGAGCTTTCTCGTAATAAATTGCAGATTTTTCGTAATCATACAGCATGTGGTAGCAATGTGCCAGTTCCTGATATACTTCTTCCGCGTTATAGTCAACATTTTCAAGATACAGCAAAATATCAAGTGCCTGGTCACTTTTATATAATGACTGAAGGAGCATTGCTTTTCTGAATAATGCATCCTCATTACCCGGATCATCCTTAAGTATAGCATCTATGATAGATAAACCCGCTCTGATATCACCCAATTGTTCATAAATCAACGCTTTAGTAAGCAAAGTCTCTTTATTGACCGGGTCTAAACGAATTGATTGGTCAACAGACAGCATAGCATCATGGGGACTGTTCAATTGGGATAATATAACCGCTCTTTTGTGGTAAGCATCGGCAGAATCTGGCAGATAAACAAGCCAAATCACGCAAAACTCAAGAGCATCCTTGAATCTTTCGGTAGTTATGCAATAATCAACTAAAGATTCAATTACATCAATACCGGGCCACTCCTTCTTGCTCTTAGCCGGGTTGCGGATAATTTTCTGGTAATGACGAACCTTCTCCTCCATACTGTCGAAGTTGTCGTCATCATAAAAGGCATCATTATATTCTAACCAATTCACATTTTTTCAAATTTGTTTATAAACACGATACAAATTCAAATAAATAAGAGATAATTTCCAAATATTTATTATATTTTTTTTGCTTTTTTTGCAAATTTTATTATTTTTATAAATTTAAACACTAAAAATGCGTCAGAATACTCACTTGTTTGAACTATTAAATGAAATATGAAAATACTTTTTAGAAATATATCATCTCTTGTTACGGTTGATACTAATGGTTTAAATTATAAAGCCGACAGCAAGATGAACGAAATCGGCGAAATCAAAAACGGTGCTATGCTTTTTGGTGATAAAATCGAATGGCTCGGTACTGATGAAGAAGCCGAAAGACTTTTAAATTCACATACAATTATACCGGACAAAATAATTTATGCAGAAGGAAAAACAATTCTGCCAGGATTTGTTGACAGTCATACTCATATAGTTTTTGCAGGTGACCGTTCAGGTGAATTCGGCAGAAGACTCCGCGGAGCTACCTACAAACAAATCGCAGATGATGGCGGCGGAATACTTACGACAGTTAAAGCAACCCGGTCGGCTACAATTGATGAATTATTTGAAAACGGAAAAAAACTTGCAATTTCTGCCATCAGACACGGCACAACTTCACTGGAGATAAAAAGCGGATACAGCCTTAACCTTGAGGGTGAACTCAACCAGCTTAAAGCAATTAGAATGCTGAAGAATTTTCTGCCATGCGAAATTAGAGCAACTTTTCTGGGTGCTCATGATTTCCCGCCGGAATACCGCGATAACAGAGAGGAATATATAGACTTGCTGTGTAATGTTATGATTCCTGAAGTATCACGGTTAGAGCTTGCTGACTACTGCGATGCATTTGTTGACGAAGGTTATTATACAGTTGATGAAGGCAGAAAGATACTTGAAACAGCAAAGAAATATGGTTTAAAAGTACGTCTTCATGCTGATGAGATGGCTGATGTTTCTGCAGGAATGCTTGCTGCCGATACCGGTTGTCTCTCTGCAGACCACCTGCTTTTTGTATCCGGTAAAAGTCTGAGTGCCATGAAATCAGCAGGAACCGTAGCATGTCTACTGCCGGGTACCGCATATTTTATACGTATGCCTTATGCTGATGCACGCAAGATTATAGATATGGGGTTAATTACAGCAATCGCCACAGATACTAATCCCGGTTCATGCTATACTGAGAATATGCAGCTTATTATGTCATTGGCTGTAATTAATATGAGAATGTCTGCCGAAGAAGCAATCTCAGCCGCTACAATCAACGGAGCCTTTTCACTTGAAATCTCTGACAAAAAAGGCAGTCTGGAAATAGGCAAAGATGCTGATTTTGCAGTATATAATTGTAAATCCTATACTGATATAATGTACCATTTTGGTATTAATCATGTAGTGGAAACCTGGATAAAAGGTAAAAAATTTGATATTAACTGATTTATTAATTATTATATAGAGTAAATTATGGTTTTTGAACTTACCGGAAAATTAACAGAAAAGTACGAATTTCAGCAAATGAATGAAAATTTTCGTAAACGCGATTTTGTTTTGGAAGTTACAACTAATTTCAGCGGGAATCAATTCAGCGATTTTATTAAGTTTCAGCTTACTCAGGACAGATGCTCTATTTTGGATATGTTTCAATTGAATGATATGGTTAAAGTTAATTTCAACATCAAAGGCAGAAAATGGGAAAAAGAGGGAAACATAAACTATTTCAATACACTTGATGCATGGAGAATCGAAAAAATTGACGATTATAATCTCAAACCATTCGATGACAATTTAGTTGTTCCTGACGATAAAGATGTCCCGTTTTGATTGAAAGAATTCTTTGACTCGATTTTGTAAGATTACCTCTGGTTAATATTCGGAGGTAATCTTGCCATATTTTATTTCATACAAGTTTATTATTTAAATTCTATTATTCTGAACAAATGCTGATTCATCAAGAGGCAAAATTTTAATTTTGTTATAATTTTATTAAAAAAACAGAATTAATTAATTTTTTTTGTTAAAAAATTATGAAAAACAGATTAAATTCAATATTTTGGAGAAATAAATTATGTATAATTTTAACAAAGTATTATAAAAATTGAATTTTAGAATAAAACCCGGCATTTTACAGTTAATAAGTTCATATCATTGTATTGAGCCTATATCTCAAAAACGATTATTGATAATGAATTTGTCTGATTGTTGTTGTTAATTCATCGGTTATATTTTGGAAAATAAAATGTTTGTAAATAATTTTATTGCGGAGATAATATGAGAGTTCTTGTTGTTGAGGATGAGAGAAAAGTTGCAAATTTTATCAAGCACGGTCTTGAAGAAGAGCGTTATATTGTAGAAATAGCTTATGACGGTATAAGTGGATTGGAAATGTTGATGAATAATCATTTCGATGCCATAGTACTTGATGTAATGCTTCCTGGAAAAGACGGTTTTACACTTCTGAAAGAAATGAGAGACTCAGGAATTTCAACTCCTGTAATTATGCTTACTGCCCGCGCAAATGTTGAAGACAGAGTTGCAGGTCTGGATCTTGGTGCAGATGATTATCTACCCAAACCTTTCTCATTTGATGAGCTTGCAGCACGCCTCCGGTCAATTTTACGCAGGTCAAGCCCTGAAAAAAGCACAAAACTCAGAGCCGGAGACCTGATTCTTGATACAGTTTCCCATCTTGCATATCGTCAGGGCAGAGAAATTGAGCTGACAACAAAAGAATACGCATTGCTTGAGTATATGCTTCGAAATAAAAACAGGATTCTGAGCCGCAGTACTATTACCCAACATGTATGGAAACACAACTTCGACCCCGAATCTAATATTATAGATGTTTATGTAAAACGGCTTCGTTCAAAAATTGAACAGGATGGCGAGAAACCATTAGTTCAGAGTATTCGGGGAGTCGGATACAGATTAAGAGAAGTAGCTGCCGAAGAATAATATTATGCCTGAAAGCCTTCTATTACTACTTGACGGACTCAATGAAAGTCTTAACAAAATTCAATTGGGTTTTGACGCTTATCAAAATGATTGTTTCGATAAGCGTCCTCCTGAGTTTTTTTGTCTTGAACTGAATGGAGAAGCAGGTGAACTTGCTAATCTTGAAAAAAAGTCATGGAAAGGAAAAGTTATTTCGCCGGATAGATTTGAGGATGAAGCTGCTGATGTTTTGATTGCATTATTTAATTATGCAAATGCCCGTAATATTAATCTCGGAGAATCCGTCCAAACCAAGCTTCTTACTATTGAGGGGAAAAGGATTTTTCTTGAGGGTAAAGGTGAAAAATTTTGAACTTTACTGCTTTTCAAATAATTCCTATCATAAACAATTGTATATTTCACAAACTTAATAAATTCAATTTAAAAGGAATTTAATTGTAGAAAATCATCAAAACTATTGATTAAATCAATAACTTTGAAAAATTTATAAAATTATTTTTTTTAATAATTGTCGTTAAACATTTCGGGAACCCCATGACAAATAATATAATTTACGGTAATTCTATAAAACATTTATGGAACTTAGATTCAAATATTGTGTTTTTGAATAACGGTTCTTTCGGTGCTGCACCCAAAAAAGTGTTGGAAGCACAAAGATGGTATTCAGATTTTATGGAAAAAAATCCGGTAAGTTTTATTATTGAACATTCAAGAAATCTGCTTAATATTGCAAACTCAAAATTATCAATCCTTGTTAAAGCTAAACCTGACAATTTAGCTTTTGTTGAAAATGCTACTACTGCAGTTAATTCCGTACTTCATTATTTGATATTTCAAAAAAAGATGAGCGGTGAAATACTTTATACAAATCATACCTATCCCGCAGTTGTTAATGCCTTGAAATATTACGAAAAATTCTCGGACATTTCTCTTAAACTTGTCTCTATCCCCTATCCGGCGAATGATGACATAATACTTGATACATTTACCGAATCAATTTCAAACAAAACTATCATTGCGTTAATAGATTCAATTTCCTCATCTACTGCTTTACTTTTCCCGATTGACAAACTATCGGAATTATTTGCATTACATAATATTATATCTGTTGTTGACGGTGCTCATGGTATTGGCTGTACCGAACTTGATTTATCCGCAGCGAAGTACGACTTCTACACAAGCAACAATCATAAATGGCTGTACGCACCCAAAGGGTCAGCCTTTTTATATGTTAGTGACAAATATTTAAACGATATTCACCCGTTAAGTATATCATTATTTTACGGTATGGGTTTCAGAGCTGAATTTGAGTGGCAGGGTACCAAGGACTTAACAGCATGGATTGCTACTGCCGATGCTGTTGATTTCTATCATGAAATGGGTGGAATCGAAATCCTTGAATATAACCGCACATTAAACTGCCAGGCAAAAGATTTAATACTTAAAAATTTCGCGACATACTCGTGTGATGAAATGATGAATACAGTGATGTCCACTTATTTTCTATCGGATAAAATTAAAGTCAGCCACGATACTACTATGGAACTGAGAAAGTACTTTTATGAAAATTATAAAATCGAAATTCCATTTATGGCTTTTGATGATAAAATTTGGTTCAGAATTGCATGCCAGATATTTAATGATTTATCGGATTACAAAACTCTGGTTGATGCCTTGAATGATTTTAATCAAACCGGTATCAAAACTTTCATAAAATAAAAGAAACTTATTCGAAATTCCCCTGACTATACAGCAGGGCTGATACGTTCATTTTTTTCTGGCTCAATCTCCAGGAATTGTCATTCTGAGGCGACATTAAAAAATTTTAACTAATAATGGAATGACAAAAAAGTGTTAATTTTGTATAGTTGTAAGAACGTGATCGGCACTTTTCTGGAGTAAAGTACCCGTTTCTGAGGCTGATTCCGAAAGTCAACACTGATAATTTGGAGAAACTGGTTTATAGCTTAGTTATCCCGCTTAGGAGCATTTGATTTGCACTATACTTTCGGCTTACAATATTTTGTAAATATATATAAGGATAAATTCAAATGTCAATATCTGGTTTACCTATAATCCGTAGTAATGCAGCCGGAATAGATATAGGCACAGAAAAGATGCACGTATCAGTAGATGGTGAAACTGTAAAAGTATTTTCAACATATACTGAATCATTAGCAGAATTGGTGAAGTATTTACAATCTTCAAAAATTACTAGCGTAGCAATGGAAGCAACCGGTGTATTATGGTTACCCTTGCATGATATGATAGAGTCTGTAGGTATAGAAATATATCTTGTAAATGGACTCCACGCCAAGAACATAGGTGATCATAAAACAGATTTTCGGGATAGTCGCTGGCTTCAAAAGATACATAGTTGCGGCTTGCTTCGGGCCTCATTTGTACCTAAGGATGCAATTCGTGAATTACGTACATACATGAGACAGCGAGAAAATCATGTAGATTCGTCATCAACCTGTATCCAAAGAATGCAACGTGCATTTGAATTAATGAATATCAAATTGCATAATGTAATAAGCGATATAAAAGGTGTCAGCGGAATAAAAATCATAGAGGCAATCCTTTCCGGTGAGCGTGATGCTAAGAAATTATCGAATTTATGTGATACAAGAATCAAAAGCAAGAAACAGTTAGAAGTAATATCCTCCCTAATCGGAAATTATAAAAGCGAATATATTTTTTTATTAGAGCAATCATATGAAGAATACAAATTCTTCCAAAAACAGATATTAGATTGTGATAAACGAATCGAAATTTTGTTATCAGAAATAACCAGGCAACTACCGGCTCCCCCTGAAAGTAATCCTAATCCGGCTCGTCATAATCAACCTAAAATACAAAATTTACATTCACAACTTGTTCAATTAAACGGTGGAAAGAATGCAGTAATATTGCCGGGTTTTTGTGATAAGACAATCTTAAAACTCGTTTCTGAGTTAGGAACTGATTTGAGTAGATGGCCAACATATAAACATTTTGTAAGCTATTTAGGTTTATCTCCACGAATGAATCAGTCAGGTAAAAGCAAAAAGAGAGGAAAATGGAAAATCAAGACATTGGCAGGTCAAATATTTAGGGAATCAGCTTTAAGTATTGCCAATAGTAAACATTTAGCCTTGAAAGGTTTTTATAACCGACTTAAAAGTAAACATGGTCATAAAGTCGCAATAAAAGCAACCGCAAGAAAGCTTGCAGTTCTTTATTATTTGTTTCTAACAAAGGGTCTAGAATATGTAGAAATAGGATTAAAACAATATGAAGAAAGTTATAAGAAAAATTTGATACGCATATTAAATAAAAAAGCAAGCAATTTAGGTATGAAACTTGTATCAGCTTAGTAAATATAAAAGAAACAATACAAGCATTTATTATTTTACAAATGAAAACCTGATTCTTATTCTTCGGCAGCATTTGATTAATTGGTTGGATTCTTGAAAACAAATAAATGCTTGTGATTCAGCAACTTACGGTGGTATAGCCACTAGAGATGTCATTAGGAGCGCAGCGAAGAATCCATGAATTAATTTCCACCCCCTGCCCCCGCCAGCGGGGGACAGATACCAAACTCAGGAATTTGTTATTCTGAAATGAAACGAATAATTCAAAGAATGCTTACAATGAAATAAGTATTTGATTAGCAGTTGATTACAGCGATTTACAAGAGAACTTGTCATTAGGAGCCATAGCGAAGTATCCAGGCTGTTAATTATGAAATCATGGACTGATTGCAAGTTCAGAGTCACTAATTCTTGAGTTTCAGTTTGAAATTCAAAGAACCCATCTGCCACCTGTTACTACACATCGAATTATTTTGTAACTTATTATTTATTCTACCGTATCAACAATTGTGAATTTAGTAACAATTAACGGAGATTACAATGAAGAGTTTTTTAAAAATTTGTCTTTTAGTATCAATATTTACAATGACAAGCCTGCTGGCTGATGAAGACAGCACCAATGTGAAAAACGAAGCTGATGATGATTATATCAATTGGTCGGAGATAATTGAATTCAATAAACTCAGACAGCCCAGAATTGATTTGGTTTACGGATTTGCTAATCCTATTTATCACAAAGATGCTTTCAAAGGCGGTTTGTCGCCTGTAAATGTTATAGGAATTGAATTGGGTTACGAGAAAAACAGTCAATACAACAATTCTGAAACAGTGTATAAGTATAAACATGAAAACTTTTTCCTAAGCAATATTAAAGAATATTCGTCAAAAAGAGAATCCGGAGATTTTTCTAAGGTTAGGACTGAAGCATGGAGATTCGGATTCAACAGTTGCAGCGGATTTGGATACGAACTGGGTTCGGGAATGAAACTTGCTTTAGCTGCCTCAAATGGAATAGGATGGACTAAACTTGAATTCCTTGATTCGGCTATGACAACCGGCGACCAGGAAAGTCTGAATTATGTAGGCGATGCTTTCAGATTCGGCACACAGACAGAAGCAGTTATCAACGTAAAATTTACTGAAAATATCGGAATAAACGCCGGTTTCGAGAGAGCAATTGTATTTCCGAGACACATGTTTTGGTATTGGGCAGGCAGCGAGGTTTTAAGAGGTGTGGGTACAGGTCTGCTTAGTACATTTGTAAAGGAAATCGGCAAGTCATCCCCTTCATCAGTGCCAATCGTAAATTTCATACTCCAAAATGCTTTAAATTACGGATTCTACGAATTACGTCAAAAAAACATGAACTGGCCCATTGAGACTGAACCTCCTTTTATGTTTGACACATTTAAAGTTGGAGTTAACATTAATTTCTAATATTTTAGGGCTTGTTATGAAGTACATTGAACTTTTTATCAATCCAGGTTGACCATTCCATCAGCCCCATGCTTAATCATGGGGCTGATTTATTATAAAAAACTACTGCTTCATTAACAACTCAACTGCTTTATCAATATACTCATCCTTACCTTCTTTAATACCTTTAATAGTTTTATTTACAAAAATATCGGGCTGTACACCTCGGATGTAATGCTGAGAATTATCGGCGTTTAATACTTTCAAACCTGTAAAAATGACTGATACATTTCCGGGTAATTCAAATGTATTTATATTTCCGTTTGTTCCGGCAGTAGGCTGCCCTATTGTTATACCGAGTTTATTAAATTTAATTATTGAAGCTCCAGTTTCACCGGCACTTAAAGTTCCACTATCAAAAATAAATACTTTTTTGCAATTCAAAAATGTTTTTGCAGGCTTAATCTGCCAATTTGATATATTGAATTTCAAACTATCTCTGTCTGGATATATAATTGTTGGTAAATACCAATAAGGAGAATTTAATGTTTTTTGGGAAAAATATGAAAGAATGGGAAAGTTATAATGTCTGGGATATTCTCTTAAATCAATGATTAACCCTTGGGCTTGTTTAAATTTGTCGAGGTTCATTTCCACATCTTCCATTGATACAGAGCCTAAATCTATATAATGAATTCCATCTCTTAATTCTCTAACAGGTTTTAAGTTTTCTGTTCCTAAATTTTGAATTGTCTCAATAGACTTTAAATTAACATTAACACTTATGAACTTTCTATCACGTTCAATTGAAACATTCGTGTTAGCTCCAATAATCCCGGGTGTTAATCTACTCCATTTTAAACATTTAGTTCTTTTTAATTGTGGTGAACCAGATATAAACATTTCCTCTTCCTTTATTACATCAAGAATTGGTTTCTCATTGACCTTCGTTATGATATCACCCTTCTTAAAAGTAGTATCAGCAGATATAGTTATGACAGCTTTATCTTCAATCCATTCAGCTATGAAAGGCAGAACTCCGGTTTCGACTGACTTATTACTATAAACATTAATATGCCCATCTTTAAGTGGTTCCAGCATATTTTCCAATGTCTTTTTAAAATCATCAGGACTATCATCTTTAATTGCCTTTTTTAATGATAATTTTTGCTGTTTTGCCCAATCAACTTTTAAATATTCAAAATATGGGAAGAAATGTTGAATTATATTCCAGGTAATTATAACATCAGCAAGTCTGGTGTTTTCATTATTTAAATTAAATTCCCGATTCTGTGGCAAATCATTTGCAGTCTCATTCTTATTGTCGGCTTTTGCCGAATCAATCCATAAAACCAATGGAACTCTGCATTTCAAACCTGATATTAATTCTTTATCAAAATATTCATTTTCTTTTGGGAAACTATCAAAAATAGCTCCTTTAATATTATTATTTTGACTTATTATTTCAAAAGAAGCTTTACCTGAAATTGGATTAGTCTTATTGACTTTACTATTATAAAATTTACCAAAGACCTCCCAACCCTTAGGTTCATTGTTACTATTATAATCTTCAAAACCTGCATTAGGTATTGATATTGATTTTATAATATTTCCTCTTTTAATGGATATCTTTGCATCATCAACTATTACTTTGCCCTGTCCTACGAATTGAAAACCTATATTTAAGGGTGATGCATTTTTTTCAACACTTAATTTGACCGATGCATCATAAATTCCATTAGCAAATACAGTATCTGTTTTTTCATCCTGAAAATTTTTACCCTTGAAACCAATAACAAAAAAACTTTCATTATTTAAAAATTCTGTCCTTAATTTCAAATCAAATTGTATTTCGCAGTTTTGAAATTCAACATCATTTAATTCAGTATAACACAAAAGACTACTGTTAGAATTTTCATCATAACGATTTGTTCTGATACTTTTGTAAATATTACTCAGATTATTATCTTCCAATCCATAATGCTGCCAGAAAACTTTAACTAAACCGATAGTATCTTTTGGAACAAACGGAATTTTGGGATTTTCATCATTATTATAGATTTGGATTGTCGGAGCAATTGGATAGAAAAGCTGTTTGAGAATTTTTGACAACTCTTCATTATCGCGGGCATTCTTAACCTTTTCAACTCCACTGACCACAAACGCATCCCAATCGGTATTTGCAGCCTCATCACCTGGGTGAAAATACCGCACATATCCGTAAAGCTTTGAAAAAGCAACCAAATTATCAATTTTCTGATTCGAGTTATTAAAATTACAGGAAATAAAAGATATGCCTAAAATAATGGAAAAAATTAGAAATTCACGAATACGCCGAATACTTCCCATAGATTTATCCTATTTGTAAAATATAAAAGAATAAATGAATCAATTACCAGATAAATAACGTCAATTAATTTTTTTATTTTGATAAATATTGTTAAAAGTTATTCTAAAACATCTAAAAATTGTAGATTCGACAACAATCAGTTTATTTAGCGAGATACAACTCAGAGTTGTACGTAACTCAATTATCGAAAGGTACTTTGAAATGTCTAAAACGCTAAAATGCTCCAACCAAACACTAAGATACTCCAACCAAACGCTAAAATGCTCCAACCAAACGCTAAAATGCTCCAACCAAACGCTAAAATGCTTCAACCAAACGCTAAAATGCTCCAACCAAACGCTAAAATGCTCCAACCAAACGC
>JAVSMQ010000001.1:3453277-3703435 GCA_032027125.1 Kapaibacterium sp. (SeqCode) | reverse complement strand
ACGCTAAAATGCTYCAACCAAACGCTAAAATGCTYCAACCAAACGCTAAAATGCTCCAACCAAACGCTAAAATGCTCCAACCAAACGCTAAAATGCTTCAACCAAACGCTAAAATGCTCCAACCAAACGCTAAAATGCTTCAACCAAACGCTAAAATGCTCCAACCAAACGCTAAAATGCTCCAACCAAACGCTAAAATGTTCCAACCAAACGCTAAAATGCTCCAACCAAACGCTAAAATGTTCCAACCAAACGCTAAAATGCTTCAACCAAACGCTCGGATGAGTCATCCAAATGCTCGGACGCTTCATCAAAACGTTCGGATGGGTCAACGAAACGCTCGGATGAGTCAACGAAATGCTCGGATGAGTCAACGAAATGCTCGGATGAGTCAACGAAATGCTCGGATGAGTCAACGAAATGCTCGGATGAGTCAACGAAACGCTCGGATGAGTCAACGAAATGCTCGGATGAGTCAACGAAATGCTCGGATGAGTCAACGAAATGATTCATATAAGTTTTAAAGTGTTAAGAATTGTCTTCCAATGAATAAGAAAGTAATTCGTAGAGGTTAGAAACATATTCGTAGGGGTTTGAAAGTCATTCGTAGAGATTAGAAAGTTATTCGTAAAGGTTAGAAAGTTATTCGTAGAGGTTAGAAAGTCATTCGTAGAGGTTGTAAAGTTATTCGTATCGGTTAGAAAGTTCTACGCACAGGTTAGAAAGTTATTCGTAGAGGTTAGAAAGTTATTCGTATTGGTTAGAAAGTCATTCGTAATGGTTAGAAAGTTTTTCGTAGGGGTTAGAAAGTAATTCGTAACGGTTAGAAAGTCATTCGTAGGGGTTAGAAAGTCATTCGTAGCAGTTAGGTTGATATTTTAACGTTTCTGAATTGTTTTTATATGAGTAATGCGAACCGGTAATACTCAATTATTTAATCTTTAAAAAATAATCCAATATTATTCTTTATATAATTTATTTTGGAATATATAATTTTTAACCTGCTCCGGAACTATATCATCAATAGTTTCACCTGCTAAAATCTTCTCTCTGACTGATTGGGATGATATATCAAGTATCGGCGTATCGGGATATTCAATAATGATTTTATTTATGCGGCAATATTCATCAACCTCTTGAACAAATAACTTTTTAATATCATCTCTGCCGGCAACACATAATTTAACCGATTTAAGAATTTCCTGCCAGCTTTTCCACCTATGAAATTCTGCAGACTGATCGGCACCTATTAAAAGATAGAACTCAGTATTATCGGGATATTGATTTTGCAGGTATTTGATAGTATCAATAGTAAATGATACACCCGTATGATTCAACTCGTACTTTTCAATTTCAAAATGTTTGTAACCGGACAAAGCAATTTCAAGCATTTTAAGTCTGTGTAAATCCGGTATCTGGTAAAAACTTCTCTGCTTGAATGGAGACTGATAAGCCGGAACAAATAACACTTTATCTAAACTAAAATAATTATAAAAATATCCGGCAATGACAATATGAGCATTGTGCAGAGGATTAAACGACCCGCCGTAAATTCCAATTTTCAAACTTTCCTCTTAATTTTCATTTTTTATTTCAATTCAATAACATTTCATAGTTTATTAAAATATCGAATTGAACACTAATTACGATTAAATCAATCATTCATTTCATGATAGATAAGATTTGGTAGCTATTCAACAGGATATTGAGAATTCAATATAACTTTATTATTAACCTAAAATAGTATAATTTTTAAATATAATGTTGACTTTAAACAATATAAATCAAGAAATCCCCCTAACCCCCTTAAAAAGGGGGAAACTGAATTCCCCCTTTTTAAGGGGGTTAGGGGGATTTTGAATATTTGGGCTAAAGATATTCTAATTGAAAACAAGGTTATGATTAAATTGCATGAATAATTACGAGATTTTCTATTTCTTTCAAGAAAAGAATAATTTCAGTCTGTCACAATGAATAAATATCTTTATTTCATACAAAGCAAGACTCAAAGCACAACAAATTTCATTTCAAAGTGCTTTGAGTATTTTAAAAATACCCTCAAATATTTTACTAATCCAAATTAATTTTGTATTTTGGTATGTTAATGATAATTATTTTACAACATATTATTAAAAAAAATGATTACTTACAGCAAAGCCCGACAATCGTACCAAAGTTTGTTTAAACACAATTTTGCTCAACATGCTATTTTCATCTTCTTATTTATAGCTATAAGTATTTTATTATTTAACTTCACGCTGCCTGTACTGCAGTACGTTGTTGTTGAGGATTATCTTGAAGGAAAAGTTGCAAATTCCGGTCAAATGGAAAACCTTTCAAAAGAGTCAAATACCGTCATTAAACAAACTAAATACTATACACGCTGGGCAATTGACATATATCAGGGTACGGCACAGGAAGCGCGTTACTGGTTTAATCCAATCCTGTCACTTGCTTTTCCTATTATACTTTTTTCGTTTTTCCTGAGTCTGATGATAACGACTGTGCTTCCTGTAGAAACAGGTCTCATGCGGCATAAGATTGAGCGTGAACTAATGAATGTACTTGATAACTGGCACTATAGAATTTTCGGTAATTATTCTGACGATAACAATAAAAGCTTTGAGATGCAGATTTTGAATGCCGACACAAAAGAATTAATTGACTTATCGGATAAATGGGAAATTCTTGCAGATGATTTGAGATATATCCAGAAAGCACTTATTTGGAGCCGCAGCGGAATCGGATACAGAATATTCAGTTCATGGACAAGTATAAAATTCTATCTGAGATTTTATTTTACTGACAGGTACAGCAATGTTGTTCTTGGGTTGGTTTATATCGGGGCTGCCGTTTTAATCATAATTATAGGAATGCGGGGACTTAAGTTTATTCCATCAACACAGCCATCACTTGTATTTTTTGCTCTTGGGCTTGAATTTACAGTTCTGCTGACTTATGCCTTTACAGTAATGTACAGCCGCAACGATAATGAAAGTGTTGTTCAAAGCAGAAATTCATCTGACAGCAACTCGTTAATCTCAGATGATTTCGGTAACAGCAGAGAAGTTGAAAATCTGCTTCGTGCTTTTTTGAAATCAAATAAAAAGTTAAATTAAAATTTCCTGTAACACCAGTCAAATACACCTGTTAGAATTAACACAATAAACAGCAGTGCAGTAAGCGGTATTATCAGTATGTAATAATCACCGACCAATGCCTGAAACAGTCTTCCGTTATGGAGTTCAAACAGATAATTCCAGAGTGACATGGAATAATTATCAACCAGAAATTGGGGCATTCGGAATTTATCTGATTTAACTCCTGATTTCTGAACATTTATCAGCCCACCGAAATGTGTTGTGACATATTCATATCCTTCAGGGTCTTTGAAATATCCTGTAATTAGATTTGCTCCGGGTCTTACCGATGTTATTTCTGTGCTGCCGTCTTCGAGCAGATTTTCAGCAGTCAACCCTGAGTTTCTGACTCTGTATAATCCTGCAAATGAACCGATGAGAGTATTGCCTCTGCCGTCATCTCTTAAAACAGTCGCTCCCATAGCAAATATAGGCACCGGAGGAAGTTCATTAATATATTTGCCGTCTAATCCCGTTTCGGAAATCCAGTAACCGTCTTTTGTATCAATTATAAACTTATTAGTCGAATAATTATACATTGCATTTCTTATTCTGTGTTTCCATGGATTATCCGGATTTGCAGCAGGAATATACTTTAGTGCTATATTATTTCCTAATAGTGCTACAATCAATGGCGGTCTCATGAATAGTCCGGTTACTGCAAAAACAAGCAATAATACAAAACTCCAAATACCGATTTTCAAATGATTTCTAAAAAACCAGCCAATGTGGCTTGGTTTATTTTTGAAATTCATTTTCAATTTTAGCTGCCGGTATTTTGGCGATATCCAAATATACAAACCGCTTATACTGAGAAATATGAGGATTATTCCGCCTATATCAAAAACAATTTTCCCGGGTAAACCCCATAACTCACCGGAATGTAAAGTGAAGAAGAATTCAATCATTGTCATCGAGGGATTTTCATCAATTCTTTCCAAATTAATTTTTCGGAATACCATTTTTGGGTCGGCAATTCCGGCAATAAATATCTCGGAATCAGTTACAACAACTATAGAATCTTTAAAATCAATTAATCTCATCACTCTCGTTTCATAACCGGGAAGTTTTATTTTATTCCAATATCCGGATTTGACATCAAATTTATATAATCCGTCATAGTTTCCGGCAAACAGTACTTCCTTCCCGTCATTTTCAAAAAGTACAATAGATTTCGTTCTTTTAAGATAAGCCGATTGCGGATAACCATTATTTGTCAGATTTGTGAATGTATATCCGCCGTCAACAGTTTTGACTACACCTTCATGACCTGCAAAATATGCTTTTCCTTTAATAGTTTTAGAATACTCTGCCTGTATCAGTGAACTCCTGTTCCAGTTTATTAAATCGTAATCGTGAGGTAATAACCATGATGGTACATTAATATCTTCTATAATTTCAGGATGATTCATCAGAATTCCGGATATTGACATCCAAATAAGGAAAATACTGAGTATAATACTCAACCATTTGTGAATCCATTTCGACATACTAAATATAATTTTCATAACCAATTTTTCAAATCAGACTAAAATATCTTTTTCAAAAATAAGAAAAATTATTCAATTTTACATAAAATTTTTTATAATAATTTTAATAGATGTGAATTCCAACAAATAAAGGCTCAAATTCAATAAATCCGAGCCTTCATATATCAAAAACTAAAATAAATTTATAAGATTATGCTACACTTGTTTTATTTGTATCGCAAGCGCAGGCACCTGAACCGCAAGATGTTTCGGCTGCCGGAGCGGATGCAGGTTTGCCGGTTTTTGCTGCATAGTCTGTAGCATAAAATCCGGTTCCCTTAAATACCAGTCCAATATTTTTACTCATCACTCTATGAACCTTACCTACACCTTTAACAGGAGCAGTGCAAAATTCAGGCGGACATGTTGTTAAGGCATCCTCAGACATACTCTGTTTCATTTCGAATGTTGTACCGCATGTATTACATTTATAATCATAAATGGGCATTTTTATTAAATTCCTAAAATTATTTATTTGAATATCATATCAAGTGACGTTAAAATGTACTAATAATTTTATATTGCTTTGCAGCAATATAAATAATTTAGTATAATCGGATAAATTAATGATTATCAGCAGTCGAAATACTGAATATTTATCATAGAAATTATATTACAAAATATTTTTTTCAACAACATATCTTATTATCATCATATCTTCGTCATGCAAAATTAAGAATTTAAATTTTTTAAAATATTTTAGGATTCGGATATGATTTTTGATCTTGATATGATTAAATCAATCTATGCAAATTTATCGCAAAAAGTTGATACAGTCAGAAAAACCGTCAGTAAACCCCTCACATTAACCGAGAAAATTCTATATTCTCATCTTGATTCCGACATGGCTATTCGTGAGTTTAACCGTGGTAAGGATTATGTAAATTTCCGTCCTGACAGAGTAGCAATGCAGGATGCAACTGCACAAATGGCATTATTGCAGTTTATGCAGGCAGGCAGACCCAAAACAGCAGTCCCTTCGACCGTTCACTGCGACCACCTGATACTTGCTAAAGAAGGTGCGGAAAAAGATTTGGCAAGCTCAAAAGATTTAAACAAAGAAGTATTTGACTTCTTATCTTCTGTGTCAAATAAATATGGTATTGGTTTTTGGAAACCGGGTGCAGGAATTATCCATCAGGTAATTTTAGAAAATTATGCCTTTCCGGGCGGTATGATGATTGGTACTGATTCACATACAGTAAATGCTGGCGGATTAGGAATGATTGCAATCGGTGTTGGCGGGGCTGACGCTGTGGATGTAATGGCAGGTTTTCCATGGGAACTTAAATTTCCAAAACTCATCGGTGTTAAATTAACGGGGAAGTTGAACGGCTGGGCATCTTCGAAGGATATTATACTGAAAGTTGCCGGTATTCTTACTGTAAAAGGTGGAACCGGAGCTGTAGTTGAATATTTTGGTGAAGGCGCAAAATCACTGTCATGCACAGGTAAAGGTACCATTTGTAATATGGGTGCTGAAATAGGTGCCACTACTTCCGTATTCGGTTATGATGAAAAAATGTATGCATATCTGGCAGCTACAGGACGAAAGGAAGTAGCAGAACTGGCTAACGGCGTTGCTGAATATTTGACTGGCGATTCCGAAGTATATGCAAATCCGGAAAAATATTTTGATGAAGTAATTGAGATAAATCTTTCAGAGCTTGAAGCACATGTTAACGGTCCTTTCACACCTGATTTGGCTACACCGATTTCAAAGCTAAAAGAAGCAGTTGCAGTTAACGGTTGGCCCGATAAAATCGAAGTCGGCTTAATCGGCTCCTGTACAAATTCATCTTATGAAGATATTTCCCGGGCAGCTTCAGTTGCAAAACAGGCAGTTGCAAAAAATTTGAATGTTAAGTCAGAATATACCGTTACCCCCGGTTCGGAAATGGTTCGTTATACAATCGAACGCGATGGATTTATCAAGGATTTTGAAAATATCGGCGGAGTTGTATTGGCTAATGCCTGCGGACCATGTATCGGTCAATGGGCTCGTCATGGTGCAGATAAACAGGAAAAGAATACGATAATTACTTCGTTCAACAGAAATTTTGCAAAACGTAATGACGGCAATCCAAATACCCACGGCTTTGTTGCTTCACCAGAAATTGTTACAGCACTAACTATTGCAGGAAGACTAACATTCAATCCAATGACAGATTCACTGATTAATAAGGATGGTATAGAAGTCAGGCTTGACCCGCCGACCGGTGATGAACTGCCTTCAAAAGGATTTGATGTGCTTGACAATGGTTATCAGGCACCTGCCGAAGACGGCTCGAAAGTCAATATAATTGTGGCTCCTGATTCAAACAGACTGCAATTACTTGATTCTTTCCCTGCATGGAACGGCAAAGATTTGAAAGGTTTGAAACTGCTAATCAAAGCGAAAGGAAAATGCACTACTGACCATATCTCTATGGCAGGTCCATGGCTGAGATTCAGAGGTCATCTTGACAATATCGCAAACAATACTCTCACAGGCGCTTTGAATTATTTTAATGAAAAAACAAATTCCGTTAAAAACCAGTTAACCGGAGAGTACGGTGAAGTTCCTGCTGTTCAGCGTGATTATAAAGCTCATGGATTCGGAAGTATTGTTGTAGGTGACGAAAATTACGGTGAAGGCTCTTCACGCGAGCATGCAGCAATGCAGCCGCGTCATTTAGGTGTTAATGCAATCATAGTTAAATCTTTTGCACGCATCCATGAGACAAACCTCAAAAAGCAGGGTATGCTTGGACTCACATTTGCAGATAAAACTGATTACGAAAAAATCTTTGAAGATGACATTTTTGACATTATCGGACTAACTGAATTTGCACCAGATAGACCGCTTACATTGATTGCTCATCACAGCAACGGTACTCAGGATGCAATTACCGTTAATCATTCGTACAATGCACAGCAGATTGAATGGTTCAAAGCAGGTGCTGCATTGAATATTATCAAAAAGCAGTTTGTCGGTTAATTTTTCTTAAATCAGAAATCCTAATGCTTTAACATAAAATAGTTAGGATTTTTGATTCGTAAATTGAATTTTCACTGTAAAAAGAAGAAATCTCCCTTAATCCCCCTTTTTCAAAGAGGGGGATTTTAATATCGTTATAAAGAGTTTTTATATTATGCCAGAGTTCTGAAATTTTTGATATAATTATTAATCCCTGTAAGCGTTGAGTTTACGGGGATTAATTTTTATATTTCAGAATTTATTTTAAAAAACAGGTGTATTCTACTTGGAAATTTCCAGAATTTCAAGTACTGTTTTACCGGCAGGAACAATTATTTCGGCATTCTCGCCTATACTTTTTCCGATAAGTGCTTTACCCATTGGAGACAAAACTGAGATTTTGTTACGCTCGAAATCGGCTTCGTCTGAACCCACAAGCTGATAGTCTGCAATTTTGCCGGTTGCAAGATTTTTTACTTTTACTTTTGTTAATATATATACTTTATCATCGGGAAACTCATCGGCAGATATTACCTGAGAATTCGCAAGCTGATTAGACAGTTTGCTTATTCTAAGCTCGTGCAATGCCTGTTCATCCTTAGCTGCATCATAATCAGCATTTTCAGATAAATCACCGTGCGACCTTGCTTCTGCAATTTTTCTTGCTATCTCTGCTCTACCTTTGCCTTTAAGTTCTTGCAATTCTGCTTCGATTTCTTTCATGCGTTCTTTAGTCATGTAAACAGTGGACATACATGTCTCCGTGATATTAAAATAAAAAAATAATAAAGCCGTAAACATAACGGCTTTATTCTTTGGTTAAAACACCTATCTCAATTAACGATACGGGAATAAATTTATTACAAATTATGTAAAAAATGCCCCATTTTGACTTTTTTTGTACTCAGATAATCTTTATTAAAATCGTTTGGTTTAATTTCCATTGGAACCAATTCGACAACTTCAAGCCCATAACTTTCGAGGCCGACACGTTTTATAGGATTATTTGTAATCAGTTTCATTTTCTTAACACCAAGTAAATTAAGAATTTGAGCACCAATTCCGTAATCTCTCGGGTCAGGAGCAAAACCCAGATGCTGATTAGCTTCGACTGTGTCATATCCCTGTTCTTGCAGAGCATAAGCCTTGATTTTGTTAACCAAACCTATCCCGCGTCCTTCCTGCCTCATATAAAGCAGTACACCGTTGCCGTCACGGGCAATCAACTCCAAAGATTTCTGGAGCTGTTCGCCGCAATCACAGCGTTTTGATGCAAAAACATCACCTGTCAGACATTCGGAATGAACGCGGACAAGAGTTGGTTCTTCCCTTGAAATATTTCCCATGTATAAGGCTAAATGCTCAAATCCGTCAAGTTTATTGGCAAAAACCTTAATTTTGAACTCACCGTACTCGGTCGGCAGTTTAGCTTCTGCTACTGTCTTGACCAAAGGCTCTCTTCTAAACCGGTATGCAATTAAATCCTTTATAGTAACGATTTTGAGATTATGTTTTTTGCCGAATTTAATAAGTTCAGGCATACGAGCCATTGTTCCGTCTTCATTTATGATTTCACAAAGCACTCCTGAAGGCATTAAACCTGCTAAACGCATCATATCAACGGAACCCTCGGTATGACCTGCTCGGCGCAGTACACCTTCATTATGTGCAACCAGCGGGAAAATATGCCCGGGACGAAGTAAATCTTCAGGTTTTGTATCCCTTCTTGCCATAGCACGAATTGTAGCTGCTCTGTCGAATGCTGATATACCTGTAGTTGTACCGTGGGCATAATCAACTGAGACGGTAAATTTTGTTTCATGCAGTGATGAATTATTCCTAACCATCGGCTCAAGATTCAACTCTTTTGCACGTTCTTCAGTTATTGAAACGCAAATAAGTCCTTTAGCGTGTGATGCCATGAAATTAATTATCTCGGGTGTACAAAGCTCGGAAGAAGCTATTAAATCTCCTTCATTCTCTCTGTCTTCATCATCCATTACAATAATAATTTTGCCTGATGCAAGATCCATCAGGGCTTCTTCTGTTGTATTTAATTTAAAATCCATTTTTTTCTGAATTAGATAATGGCTTTTTGCAATTTCAAAAGCAAATCCTTGTTATTTAAACAAAAAGCCATGTTAAAAAAATCAATTTTTGTTTGCTATTGCTGATTTTTCAAATTTAATTTTAACATTTTCAGCAACCATTACTGTCATTGTTTTATCATCTACTTCTGTAACACTGCCGTGCATTCCTGAAGTGGTAACAACTTTGTCGCCTTTTTTGATTGAGTCAAGCAATGCCTGATGCTCTTTCTGACGTTTTTGCTGTGGGCGGATCATCATAAAATACATTATAACAATTACCAAACCAAACATGATAAACATGCTCATCATACTTCCGCCGCCACCTTCACCGCCGGCTGGTGACATCATTAAAACACTTAACATTGATTCCATAATACAAACCTATTTTTTACAATTATTGACAAATTAATAAGCAAAAATACGACTTTTTAACCAATTTACAACCAAGTTATCCAATTATAATATTAATTTCATATAAATTACTTATTTCGTAATTATTTATGTCTGTTGTTTTTATTAAACCGATTAAATCTAATTTCAGATTCAGCGATTTAACAAAAACACGTACTTACCGGTTTTCTGAATGTTAATTCAAATTTTATTTTAACTTAATAGTGGTAATACAGGTTCGGCTGTCACTATTAGTAGAAAGAACTTCTTCACCGGTCAAATTATTATACTTAATAGTTAATGTTAGGTTTCGGTTTCTTGGCACCCAGATTTCAAAAAAACCATGCTTTAATGTAGTAATATTACCATCGAAATAAACACTCCCGTTATCATTATCCTTTGCAGTAATATTCATTGATTTAACTTTCAATTCCCCTTCACAGCTTGAAGGATAATGAAGTTCACATTCGTGAGTTTCATTAATATAAGGCGCTACCGCTAAATAAAAGATACTGTCAGGAACTTTTTTCGTCACGGTTTTACCATCAGGGAAATCAAAAATTACTTCTGTTTGTGTTATATGCGAAGTAATTTTAGGCGATGAATCTCTCCATTCATTTGCCTTGGCAATAGCCTGCTTAGCATCAAGGTTGAGCAAATCTGTACTTAAATTACTATAGTCCGGTTCAGTAGTGCCGGAACAACCGAACGTTATCAAACTCAGTACAAACATTATTAATATTGTTGTTTTCATCAGGACTCCAAAAAAGATTTATCTAAAATTCAATTTCCAAAAATAAATATATACAAAAATAAACATATTTACTTTAAATTGTTCAATAAAAGGAAAAATATCTGTAACCCACTAAAACTATTTTACTTTAAATCCACTTTCTGTCGCTGCAATCATTCCCTTTATAATATTCGGAATCACGGAATACACGGATTAAAGGATTTCACGGATTCAAAAGGTGGGATTTAATCAAGCATTCACGCATGTATTTTACAGTTCAACTTTTTCAAAGTGTTGGACAACATATTATTATTTTCTTCTTGAATCCCGACAAACATGTTATTAGTTTTATACCCAATCAACTAAATTCATTCAATCACGATGATTAATTTGAAATAAAATTATTATAAGTAAGCAAGATATGTTATTTTTGTTCTTTTAAGAATGACAAGATATAAAAAAGAATGTATAGACGCCATCCGAATAACCCAGATATTGAGGTTCCGGCAATAGATATTGATAAAGCACGTCCGAATTGTGCAGTAGTCGGGGTTTACGGTCATCCAAATGCTTCAATACTTACTTATTATGCTTTGCACGCTCTACAGCATCGCGGTCAGGAAGCAAGCGGAATCACTTCTATTTATTATGACGAAGAAAAACAAAAGAAAAGATTTGCATATAAACGAGGAGCCGGACTTGTACTTGATGTTTTTTCGGAACCGAATCTACTTACCGATGTTTTGAAAGGTGATATGGCGATTGGTCATAACCGCTATTCAACAACCGGCTCATCTTCATCAACAAATATTCAACCTTTTAATATTATTTACGGTTCGGGAATATTAAGTCTTGCCCATAACGGAAATCTGACAAATACCCGCACTCTCCGAAAGCAACTTATTGAAGAAGGTTCAATCTTTCAGACGACTACCGATTCCGAGCTATTTCTTCATTTAATAGCAAAGAGTAAAGAAACAACAGTAATTGAGAAAGTTCGTTCTGCATTACAGAAAACCAGAGGTGCATATTCTCTTGTCATGCTTACTGATAATATGCTTATTGCTGCCCGTGACCCCCATGGATTCAGACCTTTATGTATAGGCAGATTAAAGACTGATAATGGTTATGCGTATATGGCGGCATCAGAATCAACTGCTTTTGATATGATAAGTGCCGAGTATGTGCGGACAGTACAGCATAACGAAATTGTTGTCATAGATAAAGAGACTGTGAAAACCGGAAAAATTAAAAGCTATAAAATCGTTGACGAAACTCCAGAATCAAGACACTGCATTTTTGAATATATTTATTTCAGCCGCCCTGACAGCAAAATTTTCGGTCATTCAGTTGATAAAGTCCGCAGGAAATTAGGAAAGAACCTTGCAGAAGAAAGTCCGGTTTTTGATGCTGACGATAAAATCCGTGCCGTTCCGGTTCCTGACAGCGGGAATACAGCAACTATCGGCTTTGCAAGGGTAAATTCACAGGTATCAAGCCCAACAGTATTTGAATTAGGACTGATAAGAAGTCACTATGTCGGCAGAACATTTATTGCTCCCGGTCAAAATAACCGTGAATTTAAAGTAAAAGCTAAATTTAATACTGTGCGAGGTATTATTGAAAACAGAAATGTCGTATTGGTAGATGATTCCATAGTAAGAGGAACCACATCCAAAGCATTGGTAAAACTTGTCCGTGAGGCAAATCCCAAAGAACTGCACATGAGAATTACATCCCCTCCGATAAAACATCCATGTTATTACGGAATGGATTTCCCGAGTGAGGAGGAATTGATTGCCAATTATTATGACTCGGAAGAAGCCATAGGAAAAGCAATAGGGGTTGATTCGCTGCATTATTTATCAACAGAAAAGCTCATGGAATCGGTTCCGAAAGACCCCGGGATAGGATATTGCACTGCATGCTTTACAGGGGATTATCCTATCGAAATCGAAGACCAGAGAATAGCAGTGAATACAAATGAATAGCCCGGAACAAGCAGCCGGACAATCTTCCAGAAGCAAAGGAACTGAAAGCGAAACTTCAGCAATTGATTATCTGATTTCGAAAGGATATAAAATCATTAAGAGAAATTTCAATTTCGGAAAAACCGGAGAGATTGATATTATTGCAAAAGATGGCAGTGTTTTGGTATTTTTTGAAGTAAAATCAAGAAAATCATTTGAGTACGGCAGTCCTATTGAATCAGTACCTCCAAGCAAACGGAAATCAATTTATCACGCAGCTAAAGGATATTTGTATGTCAATAAAATTGAGAATGCCGAAATCAGATTCGATTTTATCGGAATTGATTTACGGGGCAGCGAACCTGAAATTTCACATATTGAAAATGCATTTTAAAGAATATAATCTAAAATAATTTTTTAATATATCCTTTTATAAGTATCTGTAAATAAATAATTTATTTTTTTGAAAATTATAATGTTAAATATTAATATCAAGGATTTTTCATGAGTGTTCTGGTTAACAAGAAAACTAAATTGGTAGTTCAGGGAATTACCGGGTCCGAAGGTACATTTCATACAATGCAAATGATTGAATATGGCACTAAGGTCGTAGCAGGAGTAACACCGGGCAAGGGTGGTATGGTTTACGAAGGCAAAGGTGAAAACATGTTCAAAAAACCTGTACCGATTTTCAATACCGTTTTGGATGCTGTTAAAGAAACAGGTGCAAATACATCTGTTATTTTTGTACCTCCTCCGTATGCAGCAGATGCTATCTTAGAAGCTGTAAATGCAAAAATTGGAGTGGTAATCTGTATCACTGAGGGAATACCGATAAATGATATGATTCCTGTAAAAGAAGCATTGAAAAATTCCAATACTGTTTTAATAGGTCCAAACTGTCCCGGTGTAATTTCTCCCGGTGAAGCAAAAATCGGAATTATGCCCGGATTTATTCATAAGAAAGGTAATGTTGGTGTAGTATCACGCTCAGGAACATTAACTTACGAAGCAGTTAAGCAATTGTCTGACCTTGGATTAGGACAGTCAACCTGTATTGGTATAGGCGGCGACCCTATAATCGGTACTCAGCACATTGATGCGATAAAATTATTCAATGATGACCCTGATACTCATGTAATTGTCATGATAGGTGAAATCGGCGGTAGTGCAGAAGAAGAAGCAGCTTTATTTATTAAAAAGTTTGTCAAAAAACCTGTAATTGCATTTATCGCAGGACGTACAGCACCTCCGGGAAGACGTATGGGACATGCCGGTGCAATAATTTCAGGCGGTAAAGGTACAGCAGAAGATAAAATTATTGCTCTGAAAGCTGCCGGTATTCATGTTGCCGATACACCTGCAAGAATAGGAGCAACTGTTTATGAAGTACTTAACGGTAAACCTAAAGCTGTGAAAGCACCAAAAGTACCTAAAGCACCTAAAGCTGCGAAAGCTCCAAAAGTAAAAAAGGTTGCTGTTAAAAAAGTAAAAAAATCAACTGATAAGACCAAATTGTCAGTTAAAAGTGAAACAACAAATGAAATTTCACAAAAAAAACGCGGAAGACCAAAAAAAATCAATTTAATTTGAGACTTTTTTTAATTTAATGTGTCATTATAAAGTGTATGTAGGACAAAATGAAAAATAAGACTTTAGCAATTATAAAACCGGATGCTGTTTCTAATAAAGTATCAGGTGCGATTATCGAAAAAATTCAGTCGGCGGGATTTAAAGTGCTTGGAATGAAGCTGACTAAAATAACTCCCGAAATAGCAGCAGAATTTTATGCGGTTCATCGCGAAAGACCTTTTTACAATGATTTGATTTCTTATATGACAAGCGGCGCTATTGTACCGTTAGCATTAGAGAAGGATAACGCAGTTGAGGAATTCAGAAATCTGATTGGTGCTACTGACCCTAAAAAAGCCGAACAGGGAACTATTCGCGCACTTTTTGGTTCGAGTATAGAAGCCAATGCCATCCACGGTTCAGACTCTGATGAGAATGCCATTAGAGAAATTGCGTTCTTTTTTAGTGAAAGTGAATTGGTAATGATAAACTCATAAGTAATTTTTTTTTATTTAAATGCTGTGAATGTCATTGCCTATGAATTTAACGTAGGTGGAATATTCTTTCACAGCATTTTTTTATATTAACAGCCTGTTGATTTAGTAATAATGTTAGCTATGTCAGTCTGAGCGGAGTCGAAGACTGATATAATAACCTGCAATTAACGAGTATTTTACACTTCGACTTCGCTCTGTGTGACATACAAGTGAAATTTTTATAAGTAAGTATTTTTCAACGGACGATTAAAATATTATGCAGAAAAAATTCGATAAAATATCATCCGAGATTATTGATACAAATCCATATTGGGTTTATAAGCATGATAAGTATATTATGCCTAACGATGCAATTGGTGATTACTATTATGTTGAAACTCCGGGTTCAATAATGGTAATACCAAAATTAAATGACGGCAGGTTTGTACTTGTCAGGCAGTACAGATATCTAAATCAGCGGTTCAGTCTTGAGTTTCCGGGCGGTGGAATGAAATCAGGTATCAGTCCTGAATTGAATGCCCGGGAAGAGCTTAGTCAGGAAGCCGGTTTAATTACCGGAAATATTTCTAAAATCGGTGAGTTTAATCCATTCAACGGTGTTACAAATGAGATTTGTAACGTCTTTATAGCAGAAGATTTGAGCGAAGTGAAATCTTCACCTGATGAAAGTGAGGAATTTGATGTCATCAGATTGAGTTTTAATGAAATTAATGAATTAATTAGAAGCAATGAGATTTGGGACGGAATGACCCTCTCAGCGTGGTCTTTGTATGTATTTTCAAATTTTAGGAGTAATATCAATGTTATTTAAATCTATATTGGTCCCTTTGTTTTTAGCTATGCTTCTGCCTTTTACCGGCATATCACAATCATCGGAAAATAGTCCGGAAAAACCGCACGAACCTATGTATAAAATACTGACAAAGTTTCCTGTCAATGTTTCAAATAAATATATTTACAAGGAAAATTCAAAAATCCAGAGAATATTCAGCAACAATACAACTCAAAATTTTGACAGAGAACTGACATATCATTTTTCTCTACGCGCTCCAAGTGCTATAGATAAAGAAGGATTTCAACTTATAGAAGTCTCGGTTGATTCGATGGAATATAAATTCACCAACAAAGATACAACCTTCTATTATAACGACCAGAGAGATGACATGAGACCCCCTAAAGTTGATGATTACCAAATTAAAATGGTACCTTTGGGGCTGAATTTCCAGATGACTTATTCACCTTATTTTGAAGTTGCCAAAGTTGACGGAGAAATGCTGATTGATAAAAGAAATTATGTTACTGATGAGAAAACTGCACCTACCGATGAAATGATAAAGGCTACATGGGTGAACGGTCTGCAGGATGAATCACTGAAAAACTTATTCGATGTTATAAAAGGAATCCCCCCTATTCAAAAAGTTGATATTGATTCTACATGGACAAGAGAGATTCCAAGCGAATTAGAGGGTTCGAGATTTGTTGACAGCGTCGAATTCACTCTTGCAAATTTTAATATTCAATCTTTTATTATCAAAGGTGTTACCAAAGGTATTTTACCTAAAGAAAGCATTGTTAGAATGTTTGGATTGTCTCAACTTATTGACTTTACAAATGCAACAGGCTCAAGCGAATATTTGATTAAGATTCATCCACGTGGTTCGGTAACACAAATGGACATCAACCAAAATTATGAATTAGTTTACCAGGTAGCTAATGACTTCATCAAACAGAAAGTCGAAACTAAGAAAACCTGGATTTTGGAAAAAATGTATAACTGGTAAATTTTTTAATGACCAGACCACAGCCAATCAGTGAAAATAACACTTCACATAAGATTATTGAAATCATAACAGGCTTGGCAGTGGTTTGGTCATTTGTCATTATAGATAACTCAAAGGGTTGTAAAATTTTTAGAGACTTTCTGACTGTTTCGGTAATTCCAGGGGCAGTGCAGACATGAGTTTTTACAGCAAAAACCTCTTTTCCTGTGATAATTTTCAGTAAAAACCAACAAACCATCCTGATTAAAATAAAAGTCATCGTTTAACGATTTTTGTAAATCACTTATTTTCTTATCAGGGGCATCGTTGAGCATCTGAAAAGCCCTCCTAATTTTGATACTTCCTTATAATCAGTCTCAATAGTCAGGATTCCTTTTGACCTTAATATCTGATTTAATCTTTTGAAAGATGTATCTGTGATGACAATATTCGGTGAAATCGAAAAGATGTTGGGAAACATGTGATACATCTCATACTGCGTTACTTTTATTAAATTGCTTTCTCCGAAAATATCATACATTATTTCAGGTTTATGTACGAAACCATTTTCGTAAATAATCGCAAGGTTTTCTCCAACAGGCTGAAAAGCACAATCAAGATGCAGAATATTTGTTGCCGGATTGTCGGTAACATACATGTGAAAAGGAACAACCTGTTTATCCGGGAAACTATTTTGAATAAATTCAAATCCGTAAAAATTCGTTCTGGCTGTCATCCCGACAAAAACATAATTTCCGTAAAGAATTACATCACCGCCCTCAATGTTTGCATTATCGGGTGGAGTCAGCAAGCTGTTCTTGTCAATTTGTTCCAGAATCTTCAGAATACCGTCCTGTTCAGGTTTTCTGTTTGACTTTTTCATGTTGGACAAAACAAATTTATTGCCAATTACAAATCCGATATCCCTGATGAAAATTTGGTCCTGAGCCTCAACATTTTCAGGTCGTAAAACTTCCACGCCGTTATTTTCAATTATTTTTGCAAGAGTATTAACCTGCGAAATCAGATCTGACTCTCCGGGCATTGTATTTAATTTAAGATGTTTTGATATTTTAGGATTATTCTCGTAAACCTTTTTACCCCTATCACGGGCTATACCGACGACAACCTTCTTTAAATCTCCGGTCTCTGAATTAATATTTAATTCAAACATAAAATACTTTTTTAAATTTAGGCAAAATGATTTTGGTTTTGACGATATATTAACTTAATAATTTGCTTATGTTAAAATATAAAATCTTTCAACTAAATGATAATTTCATAAAAACAATTTCATTATGAAGGATTTCATACATACATTTGTAATTGAAATTTTTGAAATGTTGTAATAATCAGAAATTTACTGTTATGATAAAATGTAAGATTTCATGTTTTTTAATTTTTATATTCATTCTCTTATCCTGCTCGGATAATAATGAAGAGTATCGTACTGATTTGAAGCAGGTTATAGATTCCACGGGTTATGAAGGATGTTTTGTACTTTTAAATGTCAAAACAGGAAAAAAGATTTTTGTAAATCATCAAAGATGTTTGAAACAGTTTTCACCTGCATCAACGTTCAAAATTCCAAACTCATTGATAGCTCTTCAAACTCGTGCAGTCAGTTCAATTCATGATACTATAAGATACAATGGTATCGAAAAACCGATTGAAGAATGGAACCGAGACCATGACCTGCAATCTGCATTCAAGTATTCTGTAGTGTGGTATTATCAGGATATTGCAAACAGAATCGGAGATTCAACAATGAAATTTTGGCTTGATACACTGAAAGATTATGGTACCATGACCCGCGCCGGTAGAATTGACAATTTCTGGCTTGACGGCAGTTTAGTAATATCTGCTCTTGAACAGGCAGTTTTTCTGGAAAAACTTTATAAAGGCACTCTGCCATTTTCAAAAACTACTATGGATACCGTGAAGCAGTTAATGTTAATTGAGGACAATCCGAATTACAAATTACGAGGTAAAACAGGCGCAGCACTACAGTCGAAGACAGGCTGGTTTGTCGGCTGGGTCGAAAAAGGAGAAGATGCATTTATTTTTGCAACCAATATCAGTACCAAAGATTCGTTAGATAGACAATTCCTTGGTACAAGAGTTTCATTAACTAAAAAATTGTTAAATAAGTTACGGGTTATAAACTGATTATGAAAAATATCCTTATGAAATTACTTATGTTTCTAATTTTGGCACTGTTTGCCGCATCCTGCTCCAAAAGTCCTGTCAAACTGGAGTTCTCCGTACTTGACAGTGTTTACAATGTTGCCGGAGTAGATTATGATGCTGACTATTGTAAAATGCAGATTCTTGAGAATCCTCAGGATAAAGATTCAAAAGTTATTGATATTCCTGTTATCAGGATTAGAACCGGCTCTAAACAGCCGGGTGCTCCAGTCTTTATACTAAATGACGGACCCGGATATAGCAATTTCGTTAAAATTATGCCTACCTGGCTTGTTGAAAATCATGATGTTATTATTATCGGCTACCGTGGAGTTGACGGTGCGGTTAATTTGAATTTGCCTGAATTAAACCATATAACCCAAAATTCAAATTTTTTGTCCGATGCGAACTTAAATCTGGCAGCAAAAGCCTTTGAAAAAGGGTTTAATAAACTCGCAGACAGTCTTGAAATTGATTTAAGCCAATATAATATTGTAAATATGGCTTATGATTTGGAATCGGCACGACTTGCTTTTCAGTACGAAAAGATAAATATTTTTGCAGTAGGTTTTGGTGGAAGAATTGCACAGATATATTCAAAGATTGCTCCTAATGCTGTTTTCAGAATAATGATGGAACGCCCAAAAGCTTATGGCTCATTAGCATTAAATTCCCAATTAATTGAAAATGTTATGGAATTTTATAATCCTGTGGCAAGAGAGATAAACAATAATACGGGTTTCAGTCAAAATATTATCAGGACACTTTCATCACTTCCTAAAGAACACAACGGTCATGTGTTTGATAAGGATAAAATTGTTTATTCTACATTCAGTTTATTGGAAACTCTGCACGGTGCTGCATTAGTAAATGAAGCATTCTTATCGGCAGGTAACGGTGATTATGAAAGTCTGAAATATTTAGAGGAGTTATATTCTGAATTTTATCCGGCATTTAATTTTGGTGATTATGCAATAAAGTCAGCAACATGTGAATATGAACCGAAAATGGATTATTCAAATGCTTTCTCGTATAATTCAATAAATTCGATTGGCTCACCACTGGCAAAATTTGTTTTTGCAGTTATTCAGAAATCCGGCTTCAAAACGGAAATACTGCCGGTTAAATTATCAAATCCTGATTCCCTTGCCGGCGAATGTCTGATGATTACTGCAAATTTAGATTTGACAGCTCCGTTTGAACTGGCTGAATTTGAACTTAAGCCAAAATATTCAAATGCTGTCAGCATCATATTATCGGATTATAATTCACAGGACTTGCATACATATAACATAACGGCTTATTCAGATTTAATTTCAAATTTTTTGTATTCAGGGAATTATAAATCTTACATACCTGAGATGAAATTAATAAATCTGAAGCCTGAAAAAACTTTGAAACAGCTTGCAATGGAGAGAATTCAATAATAAATCAATTTTTTGTAACATTTCCGGTAATATTTGTTATTATACAATTGATTGAAAATTTTTTATAATATATATTGATTATAATTTTGGAGTATTTTGATGTTTAGATATTTTGTATTATTTGCTATGTTTTTTTCCATAGCCTGCAGTGATAAGACAAATCCTGACAAATCACAGGATAAGGAGCAGCTTAAAAAAGATTTTTCCGAGATTATCCGTAAACACGATAATACGGCACCAGATGAGCCTAAATCAGTCGTTGACAAGTTTATGTACATGAACGGCTATAGAACGGCTCAGAACATGCTTAGGGACTCTTTATCACTTAGTCTTGATTACCTGATTCAAGGTTTTGTAGATGCACTTAAAGAAGGGGATCCAAAAATTCCGGTTGATTCTATGGAAGCAGTAATGCAGCAATTTTCGCAGTTTATGACTGCAAGAATGGACAGTATTGCAAAATCAAAAGAAATTGAAGCATCTGTTGCAGCCGTTAAGAATCTATCTGAAGCCGAAGAATTTCTTGAAAAGAACAAAAACAAGCCCGGAGTTGTGACATTGCCAAGCGGTCTCCAATATAAAGTTTTGAAAGAGGGAACCGGTAATTCTCCTACAACCATGGATGCTGTTTTGGTTCACATGACTTCCACTTTTCCCGACGGAACGATTTTTGATGATACAAGGGGCGGTGAGCCAAGAGCAATTCCAAATGAAAAAATGATACCCGGCTGGCTCGAAGCAATTACAAAGATGAAAGAAGGCTCCAGATGGATAGTTTATATGCACCCCAACCTCGGTTTCGGAGAATCAGGTGCTGAAGGCAGGGTACCGCCTAACAAGATGACGATTGTTGATGTAGAACTGATTAAAATTATGACTCCTGAAGAAATTAAAGAATTTCTCAAAAAGAATCCTCCAAAACCACCCGGTCCCGGTATGGGCGGATTACCCAATAAAGGATTTTAATTTTACTTTTTCAGATTTCAGAAAGAACCTTTCATATAAATTTAACTTATGAAAGGTTTTTTTTGAAATATTTTTATTTATTTCTTTTTGTATTTTTTAAATCAACTAGCTGATTATAGAATATATTTCAATTTATAAATCGAATAATTAGAAATCTTTTTTAAAGTTAATTGTTGATTGGAAACATTCATTTGCTTTAAACAACAAAGGGCTTCCGAATGGAAACCCTTGTGTATGTTGATGCTCCCAAGCAGGGACTTGAACCCCGGACCCTCTGATTAACAGTCAGATGCTCTAACCAACTGAGCTACTTGGGAAACTAACGAGATACAAAAGTAAGAACTTTTTGTATATTTGCAAAATGTTTTTTTACATTTTTAAATATTTTTTTTATTTTTATGATAGTAACAAGTGAATCAATCATACTTAATTCTCGGAAATACGGTGATACAAGCAAGATAATCACCTTATATTCAATGGATTACGGCAAAATATCGGTGATAGCAAAGGGTGCAAGGATGCCAAAAAATAAATTCGGCAGTTCTCTCGAACCTTTATCATGTACAAGTGCCACTTTCTATCTTAAACCTAATACAGAACTTTATCTATTATCTAAATCGGAGCTCAACCGTAAGTGGATTAGAATTTATAATAGTATTGAGCATTTATCGGCAGGCTTTGCAGTTATAGAAACAATTTCAATTACACAATTTAACAAGAATCCTAATCCCGAACTCTACAGTCTGCTTTATGATACGATAGATTTTATTAATGAGCTTCCTGATAATCCCAAAAGTGTTGTTATTTGGTTTTTCTGTCGTTTTGCCGAGATAATGGGTTTTGGTTTGGATTTAAATTTTGGTGGAATAGTAACTTCGGAAGTTTATACCATATCTATTGATAATGGCATGATTATTGGACTTAACAATATAGCTAATAACAGGATATTTAAGTTGAATTCCGAACTTTTAGAAAAATTGTCGTGTATAAATGGAGTTGATATAGTTCAATCTACTAATTATAATTTAGAAAAAATTGAATTTGCTACCCTTAACAATTTTTTCAGCAGTTATTTCTCTTATCATTTTGACAATAAATTTGTTTTAAAATCCGGAAATCTATTTTAATGGATGATTTTTCTGTTTTGTTTCAGGTAATACCGATTCTAATCTTAATTTCAGGCTGGCTTTCGGCAGCAGATGTTTCATTTAGTAAATATAAATCTTATTTTGATGAGGATAAGATTTTACAAAGCAATTTTTATGAAAAACTCGCATATTCGATTTCGGATAATTATCATAAATATGAAACTACATTCAATTTATCCCGGATTATTGTTGGGATTTTGTTAATCATCTATTTGAATGAATTCATTCTGGTTCTGACTCAATCCCAAATTGTATATGCTTTGCCTGAAATTTTCGATTTCTTGAATAACAATAATAAATCATTGGCATATTTAATTATACTTCTTTTAATATTTCCTGTAATTTTTCTTTTTGTTGATGTGATTCCCAAAATGTTATCAGGTAAACCAGTGCGCCGGATTTCAGTTTTCTCGGCATTGCCTATCTTTATTTTGCATTTATTAATAACACCACTAAGGCTCTTTTATACAATACCTGAAAAAACACTCGACTTGATATTTAAAAACAAGATGGACGCTTCAAATTTCAGTTCCGAGGAAGAAATCCGGGAAATGATTGAAGAAAGTTCCAAAGCCGGTAATATTGAAGAAAATGAGAGCAAACTAATAGATAATATATTTGAATTCAAAGATACAGTCGCCAGACAGGTTATGACACCAAGAAAAAACATTATTTCTATTGGTGAAGACTGGAATGAAAATGATATTCTTGAAACTATTACTGCTGAAGGTTATTCGCGTTATCCCGTATTTTCTGAAACAATAGATAATATTGTGGGAGTGCTGCATACCAAAGATTTAGTCAATTTGATATTAAGTAAAAAACATATAGTTCCTAAGGATTTGATGAGGTCAACTGTATTTGTTAAGGAAGAGGATAATATTGATGAGATTTTAAAAGATTTTCAAAAACTAAAAATTCAAATGGCAGTTGTACTGGATGATTTCGGTGGAACTTCAGGAATTATCACCATGGAAGATATTTTGGAAGAGATTGTCGGTGAAATTCATGATGAGCATGATGAAGTCAATAAAATTTTAGAATATATTGAAGATGGTATATTTTCGGCTGATGCGTCTGCCCATATAAGAGACCTAAACGATTTACTTCCCGAACCTCTTCCTGAAAGTGATGATTACGAGTCTCTTGGGGGTTTACTCATTACCGAAACCGAGAATATTCCGGAACTTAATACTGAAATAATAATCGGGCATTATAAGTTTTTGATAATTAAGAGAAGCAAAACCAAGATTGAAAAAGTTAAAATATATTATTTACCGGAATCAAAGTCTGAGGAATAACTTTTTTTCGGTGGTAAACTTTCCAAAATCGGTAACAAGAAATTTATTGAATTTTTCAAATCATTAATAGATTTGTTATTCTCAATCTCAAAATCCGATAATTTGATTTTTTCTTCCTGTGAAATCTGCTCTTTCATTCTTTGAATAATTTGTTCTTCGCTGATGCCTGAGCGCTGTCTGACTCTCTGAATTCTTAAATCATCATCGGCTGTTATACAGATTATGTAATCAAATCCTTCATCCAGAGCTGATTCATAGATTAAAGCACTTTCTACAAATACCAGCTTCTCCCCTGCTTCGATTGTCTTTTCAATTTCCGAAATCATTAGTTCAATGACAGGCGGATGCACTATCAAATTTAATTTTTGCAAATTATCACTTTGAGATTCGTTGCCTGAAAATACAGTTGAAGAAATATGACCGGCACTTAATACACCATCAGAATTGTAGGAGTTACTGCCAAAAGTAGAAATAATCTGCTTTTTAACAGAATTATCAGTATTCATCACAACTTTGGCTAACTCATCAGTCGAAATTACCGACCTGCCAAGCTCGCGGAAAATTCGTGCAGCTTCAGACTTACCGCTGCCTATACCACCTGTAATTGCAATTACAACAGCATTGTCAAGAAGTTCAAATTGGGGTGGCTTAATTTGTTCCATTTTCTGCAAAAGATATTCCGGCAGAAAAGATTAATTCCAGCTTTTTCGGGTCAAGTTCAACAACATCAAAAAGTATATTTTCAATTGATACCTTAGAAAAAAGCATACTGATTGAATCAATATAGTCGGATATTTTTTTCGCAGAATTCTCAGAATCCTTATCGTAAGAACACAAAAGAATCATTCTTCCATCAATTTTATTATCAGGAGGTAAAGTTACACTTGTACTGTCCAGTAAATAAATCGGCTGAAAAAGCGGTTCCATTCTGTCCAAGAGGTTTTTTAGATAATCTACGGAATTGTTTGAATTAACATGTGTTGCAAAAATCCAAGACTGTGATTCGCGAAAAAGCGGATACAGTTTATTCATGTCATCTTCGCACCGGCATTTTTCGTCATATTCGAATGAAGACTGTGAAGTACAGCTAAAGCATGGTTTTATATCCAGGTCATTGACATTAATTCTTGTAACATCGCCGCCGGCTGTGTTAATACCATCAATAAACTTTCCAAGAGCTTTTTGTGTTTCAATATAATCAATACTATTTATGCAATCAAGCACCAATACTTTCATAACTTAATTTCCAAATTCATTGTTTTACAATCTTAAAACTAATTCATAAATAAAATATTGTAATATAATTGTCAGTATAATCATTGTAGGAACCAATAATTGTGAAATGCATAAAATATCTTGTGATGCAAATTAACTTAATTTGAATCATTTATCGGTTTAAAATTTCTAAATCCTGATGCTCTATTATCAAATAAATAAGTACGGCTTCTTCCTTAATTGACAATTGAAAATGTACAATTGACTATTACAAGTTGTAATAAGCTCTTGATATTTTTTATCTTCTCATTTTCAATTGTTAATTGTAAATTTGTTCAACGGTTTACTTCGCCGTAAGATTTTCAGTTTTTAGCATCACTTTTTAGCAAATAAACGGTGTCAGGACCTATATCAAGTTCATTATACCAAGTGATAACTCCTTCTTCCAAACGGAATCTTCTGAAGTTGTTTATATCTTTTAGTTCCTTGAATTTTCCTTTATCAAGAAATGGTTTTAAGTCAAAAATGCCCTTTTCACCATTCGTGAAAATTACATAAAAACTATGGTCATCATTAGCTTTTGCGGATTTTAATCTTGGGTTCATAACATCTCCTATCTTAAAGGTTCAATTTTATAAGGAGTTTCTCCATTTACTGCTAAATCCCAGTTTGCCATTAATTCCTCTTCGTGGATTGATACCCACGCTTTTATTAGATTTAGCTTTTTATTTGGGATTTTACCGGCTAATATTTTACAATCAGGAATCCTCAGCACACAGAATTCACCCTGATATTTTACATGAATATGAGGTTCATTATGCTGCACATTATCAAGACTATACAAATACACTACCAAACCGTAAAACATCGAAATCGAAGGCATAATATATCTCCATATATTAACAATATTTATTGACAGGTTAAAAGAATTTTTATTTTTTAAAATTTATTAACAAAGCGGTGAGTTATATGCATTATTCAATAATGAACGTTTCGTTATCTTACATTCTCACCCATCATCTGCAAACTTGATTCATTATCATCAATGTGCGAGTCAAATTTATTAACGAAAAGCCCAATTGTATCTTTTGCTTCGATTTTGTTCATAGTTATAATTCTTAAAAGTTTTTCTTTTTTTATTCTCACATAATCACCTTACAAACTTACCAATTTTCTCCCTTTTTCCAGTTTTCTTTTTTTCAAATCTTTAAAAAAAGTTGTTAATGTGAAAAAATAAATAAATCCACCTCCGTCACTCCGTGACATCTCCGCCGGCGGAGGACATAAATCAAATCCACCTCTTCGCTTTCCCTCTTTGACAAAGTGGGATGTTACGGAGTAACAGGGGGATTTTATCATTTCCTATAAGTACTTTAAAGTGTGTAAGGAATTCTGAAATTTCTAAATAATATTTTTTTTAAAACAATATTATCTCATAATAATTCTTACTTTAAATCACAAACGTAACAATAATTTTATGAAAAGTGCTTAATTTTTCTTAATTTTGAACTTGTAGAATTTACAATTTTCTATGAGTTAGAGAAATGTCAGAAGAAAAAGAAAGATTTTTTAAAGAATTTGAATTTCCGGGAAATGATGACTGGAAAAATGCTGCAATTTCAGCATTAAAAGGTGCTTCATTCGATAAGGTAATGTACACCAAAACCTACGAAGGAATTGAACTTAAACCGATTTATAATAAGGAAGATTTAGTAAATGTAAGCCATATCAGGCAGGACTATCCCGGATTCTTTCCATTCAACCGCGGGTGTAAATCATCAGGTTATGACGCTGTTAAATGGGAATTGAGCCAGGATATCCCATATCCTTTGGCAAGTGAATTTAATGCCGCATTGAAGAATGACCTGCAGAAAGGGCAAAATTCGGTTAGAATCAATATAGATAGAGGTGCCGTTCTTCACGAAGATTTTACGGCAGATGACCTGAGCGGCAGAGATGTTTGTATTGCAGGATTAGCCGATTTAATAGTTGCATTCGATGGAATTGACTTAACCGGGCAGCCGATTAATGTTGATGCCGGTATCGGTGCTTATCCGGCTTTATGCTGTTTGGCAGCATTGGCAAAATCCAAAAATCAACTATCGGAGTTACAAGGCAGTTTAAATTTTGATTTCATAACTGAACTTGCCAAAGAAGGAACTCTTTACGATGACTGCAGCAGCCTGATAAACGAAATGTTTTCTGCAACGAAATGGTCAATCGAAAACGCTCCGAAATTCAAAACAATCGGAATTAATGCTTATGATTGGCACAATTCAGGCGGCAATGCAGTTCAGGAATCAGCCATAGCGCTGGCTCTCGGAGTTTATTACATTCGCGAACTGATGAAAAAAGGATTAACAATCGATGAAATAGCCCCAAGGATGAGTTTTAAATTGAGTATCGGAATAAATTTCTTTATGGAAATTGCAAAATTCCGTGCCCTGAGAATAATCTGGAGCAGAGTAATTAAAGAATTCGGCGGTAATGAGGAGTCTCAGAAAATTTTCATTCACGCAGTGACATCTGAAAGAGAACATACTAAGTTGGATCCTTATGTTAATGTACTGAGGGCAACAAGTCAGGTTTTTTCTGCTGTGACGGGCGGCTGTGATTCGATTACCGTTAATCCGTTTGATACTGAATACGGACTCCCTGGTGAGTTTTCGAGAAGGATTTCACGTAATACGCAGAACGTCATAAAGTACGAATCACATTTAAACGATACAATTGACCCTGCTGCAGGCTCATACTATATTGAAAGCCTCACAAACGAATTAATGAAAGCAATATGGAATGAATTTCTTGAGTTTGAAAAAGCCGGAGGTATAATTGATTCATTAATCTCGGGTACAATTCAGGAAAAAATCGAACTCAATTTTAAGCAGAGAATTGAGAATATTGCACTAAGAAAAGATATTATAGTTGGTGTCAATAAGTATGTTAATATCAATGAAAAACCTGTAGAGACAGTCTTAAATTTCGATTTTCAAAAACTTGAACGATTTGTTGAAGATTTTGACAATCGTATTTCTGCGAGAAATACTGAACAAATTGATAAAATTCTTGATAAATTCGAATCGAAATTTAATTCAAATCCTGCTGAGGCTTTTGATTTAGCGGTTAGTGCAGTTGAATCCGGTGCCGGTCTCGGAGAATTGTATAATTCAATTCCAATGGATGAAATTACTGTAATAGAAATTTCCCCGGTAATGCTTAGAAGAAGTTCTGAAATTCTCGAAGACTTGAGAGATGTTGCCGATTACTTTGTACAGTCAGGAGGCAAAATGCCTGAGCTTGATTTTGTCTGCTTTGGTCAGTTACGTGACTGGAAACCGAGAGCAGATTTTTCAAATGATTTCTTTTCTGTCGGCGGTTTTGCAAATAAAATTTATGACGGAATTAATTCTGCTGATGATGCGTTGGCAATGATTGATTTTTCCGAAAAGAGAATTATAGTAGTCTGCTCGACAGATGATAAATATGCTGAAGTTTTGGTCGAATTTGCAGAAAAAGTAAAACAAAAAAGTAAAGAAAATTATATCATTCTGGCAGGCTATCCAAAAGACAAGATTGAAACATATAAAAATGCAGGTGTTGATATGTTTATCCACGTTAAGGCAAACATTGTTGATTGTCTTAGTCAGATTTACAAAGTTGCAGGAATAATAAAATGAACGAAAATAAAATGAAAAATCCGGATTTTACTAAAATACAGTTTAATGATATAAAACCTTCCCGTGCTGAAGATTGGGAGAAGAATTTTGTATCGGAAACAGGAAAAGAAGTTAAAGATTCAATGGTTTACTCGATGGAGAATATTGATATATCTCCATTATACACCAAAGAAGATGCCGAGAATTTGGAACACACCGGCTATACAGCAGGAATTGCTCCTTTTTTGAGAGGTCCCTACCCTACTATGTTTGTTACCCGTCCCTGGACAATCCGACAGTATGCAGGTTTTTCAACCGCAGAAGAGAGTAACGCTTTCTACCGCCGTAATCTTGCAGCAGGTCAGCAGGGAGTTTCGGTAGCTTTCGACCTTGCGACACACCGCGGCTATGATTCAGACCACGAGCGTGTTGTGGGTGATGTCGGTAAAGCCGGAGTAGCAATTGATTCCATACTTGATATGAAAGTTCTTTTTGATAACATTCCATTAGATAAAATTTCTGTATCTATGACTATGAATGGTGCTGTTCTGCCGGTTCTTGCATTTTATATTGTAACGGCACTTGAGCAGGGGGCTACCCTCGAGCAGCTTACCGGCACAATTCAAAATGACATTCTGAAAGAATATATGGTTCGTAACACATATATTTACCCTCCAATACCTTCAATGAAAATAATCGCTGATATTTTTGAATATACTTCGAAAAATATGCCGAAATTCAACAGTATATCTATTTCGGGTTACCATATGCAGGAAGCCGGTGCTACTGCCGATATTGAAATGGGATATACTTTAGCAGACGGTTTGGAATATGTACGAACCGGAATAAAAGCAGGAATTGATATTGATAAATTCGCTCCCAGATTGTCATTTTTCTGGGCAATCGGAATGAATTATTTTATGGATGTAGCAAAACTGCGAGCCGCAAGACTGTTATGGGCAAAGATAATTAAGCAGTTTAATCCTAAAGACCCAAAATCTATGGCACTGAGGACTCACAGCCAGACTTCCGGTTGGACTCTTACTGAACAAGACCCCTACAACAACGTTGTCAGAACCTGTATGGAAGCTATGGGAGCAGTGCTTGGTCACACCCAGTCGCTCCATACAAATGCTCTGGACGAAGCAATAGCCCTTCCCACAGATTTCTCGGCGCGAATAGCACGAAACACTCAGATTTATCTGCAGGAAGAGACAATGATTACCAAAGTCATTGACCCCTGGGGAGGTTCCTATTACGTTGAAAAACTTACTAAAGAGCTGGTTGATAAAGCCTGGGCTCATATCGAGGAAATTGAAAGTCTGGGCGGTATGGCAAAGGCTATCGAATCCGGTATCCCGAAAATGAGAATCGAAGCGGCTGCTGCACGACGTCAGGCAAGAATTGACTCCGGTGCCGAATCAATAATCGGTGTGAACCGTTACAGATTAGACCACGAAGACCCTATTGAAATTCTCGAAGTAGATAACACCGCAGTAAGAATTCAGCAAATCAAACGTCTGGAAAAATTGAGAGCTGAGCGTAATGAAGACGATGTCCAGTCTGCATTATCAGCTATTACAAAATGTGCTGAAACAGGAGACGGAAATCTACTTGATTTAGCAATAAAAGCAGCTAAAGCAAGAGCTTCATTAGGCGAAATCTCTTTTGCTATCGAAAAAGTAACCGGAAGACATAATGCTATGACACGTACAATCTCAGGGGTTTACAGCGCCGAATACTCTGAAAAAGGTGCTATCGAAGAAGTCAGAAAATTGACTGATGAATTTGAGAAAATCGAGGGCAGACGTCCGAGAATATTGGTTGCCAAAATGGGTCAGGACGGTCACGACCGAGGCGCGAAGGTTATTTCGACAGCATTTGCCGATTTAGGTTTCGATGTGGATGTCGGTCCACTATTCCAGACTCCGAAAGAAACTGCCAAACAGGCGGTCGAAAATGACGTCCACATTATCGGTGTCAGTTCGCTTGCTGCAGGTCACAAAACCCTGCTCCCCCAGCTAATTGAGGAACTGAAGCAGCTTGACCGTCAGGATATTTTGGTATGCATAGGCGGTGTTATTCCCCACCAGGATTATGAATTTCTATATAATGCAGGTGCAGCCGAAATTTTCGGACCGGGAACGATTATACCCGATGCAGCAAAAAAGTTGATGAAAGATTTGTTTGAGAGAATAAGTTGATTTTGATTTATGTGCCGTTCTTTAATAAAAGACGGCACTTTTTAGGACTAAGCGAATGTTAAATAAGATATTTGTTTATATAATTATTTTATTTTCAAGTTTAATCTTACAGACTTGCTCTCATACCCGCTCTGTATCAGAATTAGAGAAACTAATATATAAAGCTAAAAATGATAGCGATGAATTGCGGCTTTTAATTGAGAAAATGCTTCAATTAGATAAATACAACAAGCTTGCAACAAGTAAATTATTAGATTATTACTGGTATTTGCATCATTATGATTCTGTTGATATTTATTTTAATGATTTGATAAAAAAAAATCCAAACAGTACTGAACCTTACATCTTAAAAGCAGAAGTAAAACATAGTTACTTTACTTTGAGAGATACAAACCGGATAACTGTAATGAAAACAGGACTTTTAGTTGACAGCAATTGCCAGAATTTAAATTTCAAACTAGGAATTAATTATTATCAATTATTCCTTTGGCAATTTGAAGCTGCTAATAATAAATTATTGCTGAAATACTTTGCCCAATCAACACAATACTACTTAGATAAGCTTATTAAAATTAAAAGTCCACTTTTTGAAGTAGCAAAATATCCTTTAATTCAGGTAACTAATTTTCTTGGTGATACAAGTAAAGTAAATTTCTATACAGAATTTAAATTTGATAATCACATAGGATATTATCCACTTGATTTGTATTTTACTTTTCCTTTAGAATGGAAGAATGATTATAAAAGAAATATTTATGAAATTGCTGATTTTGAATTTTCCAGGATTAAAGGAATATCGAATATGCTGTCTAAGTTAAATGAACCAAATTTATTAGACCAAAATAAAGACAGCAAGATTTTTCGATTTTTATTATTTAGAGCTTTTGAGCCAAAAAATATTTTAATTCGTTTTGAAAATAATGCAGATACAATTCAAATTTTCTGCAAAGTTTTTAAATGGCAGGAAGATTCGGAAAAATATAAAATATTAGTTGATAAAAATAAAAATTTAACCATCAAAGAATGGAATGAATTTTTGAAGAAAATCGACGAACTTGATTTTTGGCATAGGAAGAATTTTTATCTTGATACTGGTTTAGATGGTTCTAATTGGTATTTGGAAGGAAGACTTGTTGAGAAATATAATTCATTGGAAAGATGGTCACCGCGAGTGGATTCAAATTACCAGAAAGTATGTTTATACTTACTAAATTTAACTGATATTGATATTAATGAAAAAGAAACTAAAATAAGGTTCTTATATAATGAAAACTAAACCATATACTAAAATTTTGATTCTTGGAATTATAACTTCATTCTTATTTGCCGGATAATGTTCTGAGGAATATGGATATGAAGAATTTGACAATTTGTTTGAAGGAATTTAAAACTTTATTTTGAATCACTTTATTGTTCTTTTAACTTGGAAATCTTAACTGCCCTATTTCAATTTACACCAACTAAAACTACAATTTCAAAACTGAGTATTGTATCTTTGTTGAAAACTTTTTTACAGAAGAAAGATAACTTATTCGTTGTAGAATAGTTATGAGTGAAAATACTGAAAATATTATACGGATACTGCCTGATTTTATAGCAAATCAAATTGCAGCCGGTGAGGTCGTTCAGCGTCCTGAATCGGTTGTGAAGGAACTTGTAGAGAATTCACTTGATGCAGGTGCTAAAGTTATAATACTGGCTGTCAAAAATGCCGGAAAGGGTCTTATCCACGTTATTGATGACGGTTCGGGTATGTCCCGCGATGATTTGGAACTTTCAGTTAAAAGACATGCGACAAGCAAAGTATTTTCATCTGACGATTTGGAAGAAATTAAAACATTCGGTTTTCGAGGTGAAGCACTTGCATCAGTATGCTCAGTTGCAAATGTCGAAATCCGAACAAAAAAACACAATGAACCTCACGGGTGGCAGCTCTCGGCAGAGCCGATGAAGGATATCAGTATCGAGCCGGCAAGTTGTGACAAGGGTACACAGATTTTTGTAAGAAATTTATTTTATAATGTTCCCGCCAGAAGAAAATTTCTAAAATCAAATCTTACTGAATTCAGGTATATATCCGATACAATTATAAAAATTGCTCTGGCTAAACCGGAGGTGAGATTTACTTTTTATGATGAAGATACACTGATATTTGATGTTCGCCCTTCTGACCTTAAAGAAAGAATAGTAAATCTATTGGGACAAAGCGTAAAGGAAGCACTGATTGAGGTTGATTACCAGAATGATTTTTTAAATATCAAAGGTTACATCGGTGAACCACATCTGGCACGTCAGAGCAGAACAGGTCAGTTTTTCTTCCTGAATTCAAGGTCTATTATTAGCAACTCGCTTGCCCATTCCGTTTACTCATGTTATGAAGAACTTCTCGATAAAAATCAAAAGCCGCTTTTTGTACTCAATATCGGTATTGATTATTCAAAAGTTGACGTAAATGTTCATCCACAGAAAAATGAAGTGAAATTCGACGATGAGAGATTTGTTTACAATTCAATAAAAAGTGCAGTACTTAAAGCCCTAAATTCGCATCAGTTAATTCCCGATATAAGTCTGGAACTTGCTCAGGCAGCGAATCCGTTTACAAAAGTCAGTGACGGAAGCAGTCAGTTTCTTGTTAATAAAATAACAGGTGAGGTTGTTTCATCATTCCAGGCTAACAGGGACTTCCAAAATGATTCGTCAGGCAGAAACATTACTCAAACTTCTTATTCCAGAAATGCGTTCGATGATATATTCGGAAAAATAAACACCGGTCAGGATATTCAATTAATTTTTCCGGAGAATTTAAAGGATATTAAATATCATTATTTTTCCGGCAGATTCATTGTTGCAGTGTTCGGGGAATACAACGTCGTTATTGACCAGTCTGGATTTCAACAGAGAATTATATATGACCGTGCTTCAAAGAACCGCAAGACCGGAGCAGTATCAGTGCAGGATTTGCTATTTCCGGTAACAATTGAAATATCATTAAATCAGAAATCGGTTTTGGAAAAATCCAAAAGTGATATTGAATCTTTAGGCTTTAAATTTGAGATTGATTCGGAAAATGCAATTTTTTCGGGTTTGCCTGATACAGTGCGGCAGGGTAAGGAAGAGGAAACACTCCGAAGGTTTATAAACGAACTATCAACCATCGAACTTGAGCATGTTTCCGACCTGTTTGACAAAATCTGTACATCTTACTGCGAAGCTGCATCAATAAAGAACGGTTTTGATTTAAATGACCATGAAATAAGGGACATGCTGTCTTCACTCAGGAATTATAAAATCCCAGTTTATTCGCCGAGAGGAAAAAAATCAGTAATAAAATTAACTTCACAGGAATTTTATAACAAACTTTTCTTCAGTTCGTGATTTTTTTTGTATTTTTAAGTTTGTGTAAAATGCTAATTAGTTTTATTTGGTAAACCGCACAGAATTTATTACTTTTGTAAAATGTATTTGTTGTAAATTTAATTTTTTTTAGGAGTGTTTCGTGGAACCCTCAGCAAAGATTACTAAGTCGTTTAGAAAAGAGGATGTTATTAGAGATTGGTGGATTGTGGATGCCGCAGAAATGACTGTCGGCAGATTGTCAACCCAGGTCGCTACCTTATTACGTGGCAAACATAAGCCATGGTTCACTCCTCACGTAGATACCGGTGATTTCGTTATTGTTATCAATGCCGAAAAAATCGTACTTGAAGGTAAAAGGACCGAACAGAAAGAATATTTCAGACACTCCGGTTATCCCGGCGGTGTGAAAATTGATACTTTTAAGGATTTGAAACAAAACAATCCTACAAGAATTATCGAGCACAGTGTAAAAGGCATGCTTCCCAAGAATAGATTAGGAAGGCAGATTTATAAAAAACTTAAGGTTTATGCAGCAGATGAGCATCCTCATTCAGCACAAAAACCAAAAGTGTTTGAATTGAAATATAAATAATATATAATACTGAATTAAGGGGTAATTAATGAAGGTGTTTTTGGCAACAGGCAGAAGAAAAACATCGGTAGCTCAGATAAGAATGATGTCTCCTGGCAGTGGCAAGATTACTGTCAATAAGAGAACATTCGAAGAGTATTTTCCAATCGCAATTAATCGTCAGGAAGCTGTGAAGCCTTTGGCTCTTACAAGCAATGACGGTAAATTCGATGTCAGAGTTACAGTACGGGGAGGCGGCAAAAGCGGTCAGACCGGTGCAATGCAGCTCGGAATTGCAAGAGCGCTTTTGGAATTCGACGCAGAATTACGTTCACAACTCCGTCAGGGTGGACTTCTTACCCGCGACCCGAGAATGGTTGAGCGTAAGAAATACGGTCAGAAAAAAGCACGTAAACGTTTCCAATTCTCGAAACGTTAATCTTGAAATATTTTTTTTTGAAAGGCTGTCATTTCGAATTGTCAGCCTTAGTTTTCTAAATAATCATGTCTCCGGATTGTAAGCATGTGGCTTATGGCTGAACTTACAAGTTGATGGATGGCAGTAGTAACAACATAATATATCTTTTGGAGAAAGCATGGAACATTCAGTTTCAATTGAAGCCTTGTTAGAATCAGGCGCTCACTTTGGTCACCTGACCCGCAGATGGAATCCGAAAATGGCTCCCTTTATTTTTATGGAGCGTAACGGCATTCACATAATAGACCTTCGTAAAACCCAAATCCTTTTAGATATTGCTAAATCCGCTTTATATGATATTGCCAGCAAAGGTAAAATCATTTTGTTTATCGGAACAAAACAGCAGGCTAAAGGAACAATTGCAGAACAGGCAGCCAGAGCCGGAATGAATTACGTTTCGGAAAGATGGCTTGGCGGTATGCTTACAAATTTCGTCACTATCAGAAAATCCATTAAAAGATTAAATGCTATTGATAAAATGGAAGTTGACGGAACTTTTGAAAAAATTACAAAGAAAGAAAGACTTTTGATTGGTCGTGAACGCGACAGATTACGCAAAATGTTCGGCGGTATCGAAACTATGACACGTCTCCCGGGAGCACTGTTTATCGTTGATATCCGCAAAGAGCATCTTGCAATTAAGGAAGCTAAAATTCTCGGAATTCCTGTATTCGGTATAGTTGATACCAATACTGACCCCGATGAAGTGAATTTCCCTATTCCTGCAAACGATGATTCAATCAAGACAGTTGAATTAATTACTCAGGTTATGGCTGATGCTGTTATTGAAGGTTCTGAAGTTTCCAAAATTCGTCAGGCTGAGTTAACTGCTGAAGGGCATCATGACAAAGACGGCGATGGCGATGATGAAGACGGTAAAGTTAAACGCCGTATCCGTGAACGCCGCGTAAAACGTTCAGACAGACGCAGACCTTCTCCAACCGGTACTATTGATACTTCAGATGGAACCGGCGATGCAGAAACATCTGCTGAATAATTTTCAAGAAAATAATTTTGTTAACTATATAGAGTTTTTTTAATTATGGCTGATATTTCCGCTTCAATGGTTAAAGACTTGCGTGACAAAACCGGCGCAGGTATGGCAGATTGCAAGAAAGCCCTTGTAGATGCCGATGGCGACACTAATCTTGCCATTGAAATACTTAGAAAAAAAGGTGCTGCTTCTGCCGCTAAACGCGCTGATAAAAGTGCCAATGAAGGTATGATAGTCGCTAATACTACAAATGACGGCAAAACTGCCGCTATGTTAGAAATCAATACTGAAACAGATTTTGTTGCCCGTAATGCCGAATTTGTTAATTATGTTAACACTGTAAGTGCTGCATTATTAGCCAACGATGTTTCAACGCAGCAGGATTTATATAAACTATCTCATAATGGTATAAATATCGAAAATCTTCACAACGAAATTCTTGCAAAATTCAGCGAGAAAATTGATGCCAGAAGAATGTTGCGCTGGACAAGCAACGGCTTTATAGCTGCTTATAATCATGCTGGCAACAAACTTGCCGTATTGATAGATATTTCTGCCGATTCATTGAATGATGAATCTCAGTCTTTAGTTCGTGATTTAGCTATGCAGATAGCAGCAATGAATCCTCAGTTCATTGACCGCTCACAGGTTGATACCACTACTTTAGAAAAAGAAATCGAAATTTACAAACAGCAGGCAATTGAACAAGGCAAGAAAGAAGAAATTGCAGAGAAAATTGCTCATGGTCGTTTGGAAAAATTCTATAGCGAAAGCTGTCTTGTTGAACAGGCTTTTGTTAAGGACGGCAGCATGACTGTTGCAGATGTACTTAAAAAAATATCCGAACTGACCGGAGCCGAAGCAAAGGTACTCAGATTTATGAGATATGCTCTCGGTGAGTCCTAAGATATTGTGATATGATTATTATTTCGTCGAACAGTGGAGATTTCTTCACTGTTCTGCGAAACGATAAAAACCTGATTCTTACTGCACTTACACAATTTAAATTTACCGAAATTTTTCTTCAAACTCGAAAATTAGTTACAATAAAGAAGTAAATCATGGCTGTATTTAAAAGAATTCTTCTGAAATTAAGCGGAGAGGCATTGATGGGCGAACGCCAATTCGGTATTGACCCGGGTGTCCTCAAGACATTTGCAGCAGAAATTGCAGAAGTCCATCATATGGGTGTGCAGATAGGTATTGTTCTTGGAGGCGGAAACATTTTCCGTGGAATTCAAGCTGCAGCTCATGGAATACATAAGGTAAGCGGTGACCAGATGGGAATGCTTGCTACTGTCATTAACAGTATAGCATTTCAAAATGCTCTCGAGGAATTAGGAATTCCAACCAGATTGCAGACTGCCATTAAAATGGAACAAATCGCCGAACCATTGATTAGAAGACGTGCCATTCGGCATTTGGAGAAAAACCGTGTTGTGCTTTTTGGAGCTGGTACCGGCAATCCTTATTTTACTACCGATACTGCCGCTGTACTTCGCGCCATTGAGATTGAAGCTCAGGTTATAATTAAAGCTACAAGAGTGGACGGTGTTTATGACAGCGACCCTGAAAAAAATCCGGACGCAGTAAAATTTGACCAAATTACCTACAGAGAAGTACTTGAAAAGGACTTAAGGGTAATGGACCATACTGCCATAACACTTTGCCATGAGAATAATCTTCTTATGTCAGTAATAAATATTAATACCAAAGGCAATCTTAAGCGTCTGATTATGGGCGAAAAGATTGGTACTTTAATAAGTGATAATAAATAATTGAGGTTTGTTTTATGCCTATTAATGATATTGTAAAAAACGGTCGTGAACAGATGATTAAATGCGTTGATTACTTCAAAATCCAACTTGCGAAAGTTCGTACAGGAAGGGCTTCAGGAAGTTTAATTGATGGCGTTACAGTTGACTATTACGGAGTCCCGACTCCTGTAACTCAGGTAGCAAGCGTCTCGGCTCCCGATGCAAGAACTATCATAATTCAACCCTTCGACAGAAGTATAATCAGTGATATTGAAAAATCTATCAGAGCAGCCGACCTTGGATTCAACCCCCAGAATGACGGCACTATTATCAGAATCCCTGTTCCACCGTTGACCGAACAAAGAAGAAAAGATTTTGTTAAAATGTGCAAAAAATCTGCCGAAGAAGCAAAAGTAGCTGTTAGAAATGTCCGCAGAGAACTTATAGACGAGCTCAAACTCGAAGAAAAAGCAAAAATTCTCAGCGAAGATGACAGGAAAAAAGGCGAAGATGAAGTTCAGAAAATTACAGATGAATTTATCAAACTGTTAGACCAAATTTTAGATAAAAAAGAAAAAGAACTGCTCGATGATTAGTTCTTTCTAATAAGAAATCCTTATAATTTTTAAAGCCTGTATTCATTAAGATTACAGGCTTTTTTTATCATAATTCTGATACAACAAACTAAAATATAACAGTTAGGTTATTTGATACGTAGTTTACAATTTAACAATCGTTATAATGAAACACAGCACTTTTGGGCTTGTCATACTGAGCGACAGCGAAGTATCCAGGCTGTTAATCAATGAAATCATGGACTCTTCGCAGGCTCAGAGTGACTTATCGCGAAGTTTTATTTAAAAATAAATAGAATGTATCAGCCCTGCTTTAAAAATGGAGGTTAGGGGGTTTTGATTTTATAAATACAACGAATATTCAATTTGTGCCAAGTCAGGAGTTCTAAAATTGCATGATATTAGTCAATATTTAATCATAACCTAAAATTACCTCCGGTAATTCATTATTTTTGAACAATTAGTTTTATAAAATATATTTGCAACCATTTTAAATGTGATGTGTAGATTGTTTAATGTAAAGATTCATCTTAAATTTTTAGGAGAAGAGAGAATGAGATTTAGAATTATACTAATTTGCTGTTTCTTTAGTATTTTTACAAATGGACTATATTGTCAGGATAACACTTTGCTGTTAATTTCACATGAAACAAACTCTATTGTAAAAGTTGATGAATCTCATTCCAAACTGTCGGAATTAACTCCTGCACTTCTCGAACCACCCGACGGAAGGGTTTACCATGGTGTACAACTGATGACTTTTGACAATCAGAGCGTTGACCCTATCGCAGGTTATCTTGCCGCTTTAAATGATTCCACTATTCAGCCAGCAGTTCGTGGTTTATTTTTCAGCATACCCGGTACACGCGGACCTGCAAAATCATTAAGTGAACTCGGCAAATTTCTAAAAACTGCAGATTCTGTCGGATTTATACCCGAACTAAGTTTATTTTTAGTAAGCGAAGTTGCAGAAGATAGTGTTATTGCAGTATCAGATAAATATGACTGGGTTTTGGACAGTATCATAACAATTTGCAAAAAACGCGGGAAAAGTATGTTCCTGCGTATCGGCGGGGAATTTAACGGTGCCGGTGAAGGCTGGAACGGAGGCGGATATCATCCGTATTTGTATGTAAAAATGTTCAGAAAAATTGTTGATATGTTTGCTGCCCGCGGACTCAGGGATTCCATAGCAACAAACTGGTGCTATGAGCCTGCTGCTGCAAATGATTTTGATTCCGTGGATTCCCGCGGTGCACGGTGGTATCCGGGAGATGATTATGTTGACTGGTTCGGTTTGGACGTATTCAATTATAAAGATTTTGACCAGTCTCTTCCTGATTACGACCATCGTGGTATAACCAACAAAGGGAAATCAGAAAGGTTTTTGGCTATGGCAAGGGAAAAAGGCAAACCTGTATTTATGAGTGAAACATCTGCTATGGAAATAAATATATCTTCTGACGAGCAGGATGGAATCAATGACTGGAATAACTGGTTTGCAAAATTCTGGCATTTCATAGACGTTCATAAAGAAATCAAGGGATTTGCATATATTAATGCAAACTGGCCCATAGATGCATATCCAACCTGGGGTGATGCAAGAATTCAGAACAGTCCTTATGTTACCCAAAAGTACAGGGAAGAAATGAAGAATCCCAAATATATCCATCTTAACCAAAAGCAGCAAATTGGTCCATGGAATAATCCTTTAAAATTTGCTTTATCTGATGATGGTATAAATTTCACCAACGAATCAATATTTCAGGATTCAGCCGGTGTTCCCTGCGTTATCAGATGGAAAGGTGATACACTTGCCTGCGTATTCCAATGGTTCAGACAACCTATAAATTCTCAAACATGGGATAAAGTTGCTGTAAAGTTTTCGTATAATAATGGTTCGAGCTGGTCGCAGCCTAAGCCGTTAGTTTTCACCAATATGCCTGCAAAATATCAACGACCGTTCGATCCTACTTTAGTTGTACTTGAAGATAAAACCTTTCGAATTTATTTTTCTTCAAGTGACGGTATGCCGAAACCCGGAATGGACTCTTCTATCAATACATATTCTGCAGTCAGCAGCGATGGAATAAATTTTGAATTTGAGCCCGGTGCAAGATTTGATAATCAGTCTAAAAAAGTAATTGACCCGGCAGTGACATTTTTTAATGATGAGTGGCATTATTTAAGTCCTGCAGGAGCTCCTCAGGATGGTGCTTATCATGCTACTTCCGGAAATGGACTTGACTTTACTGAAAAAGCTAAAATATCATCCGATAATTTTCATAATTGGACAGGTAATTTTTTAGTTGAAAATGCCTCTGAATTAAGATTTTACGGCAGCGGACCTAATATATGGTTTTCAAAATCGGATAATGGCTATGACTGGAGTTCTTATACCGGTACAAATGTAAAAGGCGGAGACCCTGGTATAGTCAAACTTGCTGATAATAAATATATGATGATTTATGTAGGCGGTGGAATAAATCCATTAAACCCTCCCGAGAAAGTAATGCTTATATCTCCACAAAATAACTATTTGACTAATAATTCCGAAATAGATTTAATCTGGAAAAAGAGCAATCCCGATGTTAAGAGCTATCACCTTCAGATTTCGCAGACAAACAGATTTAACAGATATTTAATCAATGATTCTACAATAACCGACACAACTTATAAATTTACAAATTTGATAGCAGACAGTTCATATTTCTGGAGAGTAAGTGCCAAAAACAGTTCAGGTTCTGGTCCCTGGAGCGATGTTTGGATGTTTAAGAGGAATCGGAATGTAAGTGTAAATGAAAATGATAAAATTCACGGAATTAACATCTATCCGAATCCTGCAGGATATTTTATAGAAATTGATTTCAACAATGAGTCAGGTTTCATTGCTTCCGAAAATATTAATATTTACAACCTTAACGGAGAAAAAGTTTTAACCATAATGAATATTAAAACCGAATCTGTTAACATTGATATTTCAAAACTCCCAACCGGAGTGTATTTCATTGAAATTGGAGATAAGAAAGCAAAATTTATAAAAGAGTAATTGCGGTTATTTATCAGTAACAAGCGATTGACATTTTAATGAATAATACTCATTTCGGAACTATTGCCGTGCACAATTATATACAATAATTTGTAATCAATTTTGATTATAGATGATATAATTTTTAACATGAATGAAATTGATTTTTTATGATAAAAACTAAGGAACATATTGCTGTCAAAGCTGCTTATTTCAGTATTTTCGGTAATCTCGCTCTGGCAATATTAAAGGGAATAACCGGATATTTCGGAAATTCCTTTGCTCTCATTGCCGATGCAATCGAATCTACAGGCGATGTGGTTTCCTCAACACTTGTATTGGCAGGCTTAAAGTACTCAAGCATGCCTCCTGACAAAAATCATCCTTACGGACACGGAAAAGCCGAACCCTTAGTAACCTTTATCGTTGTCGGTTTTTTAGTTGCTGCTGCAGCAATAATCGGCTACCAGAGCATAGTTAACATTCAAACACCGCATGAATTACCCGAACCTTATACTTTATACATATTAGGAGCGATAATTCTGACAAAGGAAATTTTCTACCGCATCGTTCTGAGCAGGAGTAAGCAAACTAACAGCACTTCATTGAAAGCCGACGCATGGCATCACCGCAGCGATGCTATAACCTCACTTGCAGCTTTTATTGGAATATCGCTGGCACTTATACTTGGCAAAGGGTATGAAAACGCTGATGACTGGGCTGCATTGACTGCATCATTTGTGATTCTATACAACAGCTTCCTGATTTTCAGACCTGCTTTGGGCGAGGTAATGGATGAGCATCTATACGACTCGCTGATTGAGGAAATCCGCAAAGCAGCCCTGACTGTTGATGGTGTATTGGGAACTGAAAAGTGTTTGGTTCGCAAAGCCGGTATGAATTATCTTGTTGACCTGCATATTGAAGTTGACTCAAAAGAATCCGTAAAGGCAGGACACTCAATTGCTCACAGACTTAAACTTTCCTTAATGAAAGAATTTCCCGACATAGCAAATGTATTGATTCATGTTGAGCCTTATGAATCCGAAATGGATGAGTAGCAAATATTATCATTTTTCCACACGCCCTTTTTTTTAGATTTGAAAAAAGCAGGACCGGAAAAAGAGCGAAATCGGTAAATTATTACCACATTATTATGAGGAAGGGTGAAGCCCCAATTATTTGGATTGAGGCTTTTGCAATATAAATGAATTTGTAGAATAATACCTATAGTATCTGGTTGTCCGAAAATTAAATTATATTTGTAAAAGCTATTCATTTACATATAAAAAGCATAGGATTCTTTTGGTGCTTCATTTTCATTTAGATATTTCATAATTTCACCAACTTTTCTAGCACAACCAATAGTAATTGGATATTTATTATCAAATTGAGTATTATTCCAATTCATTTTAGTTAATCCAAGTATTTCTTTGCAAACAGTTTTTATTGAAGAAACTCTTTTTACTATTTTTATTTCTAATGGTGCAGGGATATACATACCCGGATATGTCTGATAATAATGGACAGAACCTCTTGTATAAAGGATATGTCGATTTTCTGATAAAGAAAATATTGCTCCTCTCACAATTGGATATTGAGCATTTCTGAAAAATCTTAATTCGGTTTCCGAAATTGAGACTATATCGTGTTCTGAAATACCTAAATCTAACATAGCTTGTTCAAATCCATCTAATTCATCCATATAATATTTGGAAGTTTTATGAAGTACTACTCTTCCTGGCATGGTTCCTAGAACAAATTTATACTTTTGCAAAGTATCCTTAAGTAGATTATATGATTGTTCATATGTTAAATGTGGTTTTTTATCATCCTTATCTTCCAAAACGGGTGTTCCTCTTAGAATAACACCTTTCCCATTCTCATTAAAAATTTGTGCTAAACTTGTTTGAGTTGTTTTTTTATCTCTACTTTTATAAAATCCAATTCCAATATAACATACCTTTGGCCGATTTTCATCAATATCTAATTTCCATGGGATAGTTTGAAGACCTTTATAATACAAAGCTGTACAAAAGTTCCACGCTTTTGTTGCTGCATCTTGTGATTTCTTACTATCATGTAAAACATATTCTCTAATTAATTGGATAGGTGTATTGTATTGCATTGCTTTTGCTTTTAAAGCTCTTCTAAAATTTATTTCAATTTCAAAATCTTCAATATCTTCAGAAGTAATTTCAATAGGTTCATCAATTTTATTTTCTAAAACTATTTTACCTTCAAATGATTTAGGTATTACACAAATAACAACATCACAATTTTTTATATCAGATAAAAATTTAATATTCTCAGAAAACAACTCAACAGCTTTTGAAATTTTTATTTCATGATTATTTTCACTTAAAACAGTTTTGATATCATTAAGTGATAAAATCCTATCAAAGTTTGTATCATAAATAAATTTTGCACAAAAACCTTGATTTTGATTAAATCCTGGAAATGATTTGAAAAGATCTTTTTGTTTACCTTGAGGATTCGATGGTATAAAACTTTCAAATCTATTTATCAAAATTTTAAGGTTTTCAATATCTTCTTCAATTCCTACCATGCCAATCAAAAGTTGATCTTTTCGAGCATTTTGAATAGTATCATAAACATTATAATTAGCAATTCCTTGTCTAGGGCAAATATCTTTACCTTTTCCAAAAATTAGCTCTGGCTCTTGTATAAAATCTACTTTCATGAATTAAACATATCTACGTTACCTGAATTATCAATTAATTTTTTTATATTTTGTTTTGATTCAAGATTTATCCATATTTCATCAGGAATTATAGGTTCAAAACTAAATTTTTCAATATTTCCAAAACTTAAAAAAGGATAATCTTTATACATTTCAAATAATGGTTCTGAAATAGATGGTTGAAGAAAGTGAAGTATAAAATTAAAATGATTAAATACATGAATATTACGTTCATTCATTTTAAGCCATTTGATATTTTTTACTGCATAATCTGATATTTTAAGATTTGGCCATAAGAATACCCAATCTGGTTTAATTGCTAAATACCATATTTCATCTATGTACTCGAATCGTGTACGAAAACTAAGACATTTCATATTAAATATTTTATCAGTTTCCTTTATATCCCGTTTAACGTCCACTACAGTTCTTGTTGCTTTATTAATTTTCGACCATGTTTCTTTTCTTGATAACCACAATCCATTTTCATCTTTATTAATAGGCAAAAATGCAAATAGTCCTTCATCTTTAATCCATTTAACCTTTAATTTATACAGTTTAGCTTCTAAACATTTTTTTAGTAGATATTTAAAATTCAACATTTCGTCATCATTTGTTTCATAAACTTCATCACAAGACATTTTTTCAACTGTACCAATTTCAACAATTTCTCTTAGTTTGATTTGTGGGTCGTTTAAATCATGGAAAGTTAATAGTGATTTACCCTGTACAATCCAATCATGTGGAAAGGAAATATTTTTCATGTGTAAGGCAGAAACAGCATAGTCATGCAATGAAGGATTTTTTTTGAAATATCCTTTTATTTTGTTATAAACATTTATTTCATTTTTTTCAATATTTAATTGCGCACGAAATATTTTTTGTGGAAATGATATTTTTACTAAATTAGAATAGACAAATTCTGTTTTTGAAAAATTCTCATTCTGTTTTTTCTCAATCTCAACTTTCAGAGATTTTTCTATTTCAACTTGAAGTTCGAATGCATCATTTACTATTTTACGAAAAAATTTTTCTTCTACTCTAGAGGCAAAATCTTTTTGTAAATCTTCTTTTTGATAAGTTGTATTAAAAACATAAATAGATAAATTGCATTGTAAAGCTTTCTTATATTCTAGCTCTGTTATTGATTCACAATTCTCAGGTTGCCAACCATATTTACCACCTAAAATTAAAACATATATATCTGATTCACACACTTTATTCAGGCATGTAGTAATAGAATCTGTATTTTGTGCTTCAATTGTAAATTCTGACATTATAGGTATACAACCAGTATTTTCAATAGCATTCAATGCAGCTTTTCGTTCACTTGGTAAATCTTTGATCGTACTACTTATGAAAACTTTAAGCTTAGATATTAACATAATACTTATTAATTATATTTCGAGCATTTATTTAAAAAAGAATATTTAATAAAAACTTTAAATTTTAAGACACTACAAATTTACACAAAATTTACTTTAAAAATCAAAAATTAATCTATTAATCTTATTATTCATAATTCCTTCACTCCATTTACAACTTTAATCTCGTCTTCTGTCAGTTCGTAGAGGTCGCAAACGAGGCGGTCCATTTTCTTCATAACTTCGAGGCAGTCACCCAAGATTAATTGATTCATATTTTTTTCTGACAGATTGAATAATTTTACTTTACAAATATAGTTATATTTTGTAAAGGAATAAAACAGATATGTGATTTAATTTTTCTACCTGAATATATAAATCTTCCGAAGTTTTGAAAACTTCGGAAGATTGAAAAGGATTATGGTTTCCGTCGTGCTGTGTATTTTTCTATAACAATGTCACTCCTTCGGAGTTGGTTTCATTTGTTCTGCCTTGTTACTGGAGTTTTCATTCTGAAAATATGTGGTATTATTTCTATGAAATCAATAGCACTCTCCCCCATTAAAAAAGCCGCCAGATATTGCTACCGGACGGCTTATAATTTAAAGCATCAAAATGTTAACGGACTATCGAAAATGGTTTCGATACGGTGAAATCGGCAGTTTGAAGTGTTATGTAATAAATGCCGGCAGTAAGTCTGCTTACATCTATTGTATAAATATGCTCTCCCTGCTGAATTACGGACAAATTGCCTGTCAGAGATGTCATCTCGCGACCGAGAACATCAACGACACTTATTTTTCCGCCGCTAATCAGATTTTGTGATGAGAATGTCACAGTCACAATCCCGCTTGCCGGATTAGGTACAATTGACTGGATTGTGATACCTGAATTAGGATTGCCATCATCGCCCCCAGGCACTTTTGAAATCGGATTGGTCAGTACAATTGTACCTTCAGAGACCATTTCCGCATTAATATCATAAGTACTGAATTCAAGTAAAGCATTTTCATCTTCGACACCGGACAGAGTTATAAATATCGGTTTAACCAATATCTGCGACTCTATGCCGATTACACCTTCGCCTGCAGTTGTCACTATATAAGTGCCGTCATCCTGCTTACGCGGTATAATAAATGTATTTTCGCCGTCTGCATTCGGAGGTCCGACAGCCAGCACTTTCATACTACCTGAAGGTTTGAATCCGATTGCCGCAACATTCTGACTGTATCCGTTTTTATTATTGAAATACAATGCGAAAGTCTTGACTTTTTCGGGGCGTGTCGGCAGGTCAATATCCATAATATCAGGACTTGCCCCGGGTACACGTGCCTGGAATTCAATCGGGTCGGTATAGAATATCTCGTCATTGCCGACTATTGTATAAGTAAATCTAACGATAACCGCGAACTGCATCTTAGGAACTTTATTCTCGAATGTCAAATTAACCGCAGATGACTGTCCCCTGCTGATATCTAATGAAATATAAGCAACGTCGCCCTGAATGATTCCCTGATTACCTGCATTGGAAAGAGCAGTCAAAGGAACTTCCATCGAACGAATCTCGGCACCTTTGATTATTACATTATTTTCAACATCATCAGGACTGATAATCCATAAATCACCTTTTGCAGCATTGTCCATAATAAGACTTGTCGAAGCCGGTTTTTCGCTTTGGAAAGCACGTTCCCTGCTCAATCTTCCTTTCAATGCACTTAGGTTGATATCTTTAATATCAGTATCCCATGGCAGGAATGTCCATCTTCTTACTATGGTGTAAGAAACCACTGTATCGCAGGTATTGCAATCGCAGTCTGTGAATGAATAGCGAATCTTGAACATCAATGTATCTCTGCATTTGAAACCACCGCTGAATGCAGGGAATATCATTTTCAGCCCAACATTTGCACCCTTGTTCCAATCAATACATTCGCCCGGTCCCCAAACTGCTTCACGGCTGAATATATCAAGTAACTGAGGTCCGGCAGCCGGAGCTACAACTAAATTACCGGCAGTAATATCACCGAAAATACGAGTCCAGGCACCTGTGCTTGAGCCGCATACTTTACGCAACTGGGCGCTTACGATAGTTGCAGAGAATTTCTTGATTGGCGAAGGTCCTGCAATCATCGGGAAGCTCAATCCGACAAATCCTGTTGAATTATTTGTCTGAATAGTAGGTTTATCAAAAGTATGAATGAATTTGGCGCAGCATTCATCAATCGGCGGTTCATGCGGGCATTCGGGTAAATCTCTCATAATGCTGTCGCGGCATACTTCATTATTACAAATCAGGGAGTAATAAATCTTTATAGGATTATTAGCTGATGTGTAGGTAAATGTAGTACTCATTGTCCAAGGACTTGAAGCAAATGAGAAAGAGCCGGGAGTGAAAGTACCGTCAGGTGAACTAATTAGCAAAGTAGCAGGAGTGCAACTGTTTGCTGTCAGAACCATAGAGTAAAGCGGCTGACCGGCTGCATTCTTTCCGATACATTTTACATCAAATTTTAACATCTCAATACAAGGTTTCGGTTTAACGACTGTATCAATAGTTACACACGCAAGCGGCGATTCGAGCTGTCCTGCAATTGTGAAAGTAGGAATACTACTTTGAATCAAATGTTTAGTCCATCCGCTTACAGCAAACGTATTGCAGGCATTTTCCTTTGGCTTGGCTGCCGCGGATACTGTGCCTGAGAAATCAATAGTCGCACCTCCAACTCCTATAGCGTTTGAACCGAAGTATGCTCCAAGGTTTTTCTGGTTCAGAGCCCATGCTGCTGAAGTCCAGGAGCCTGATGCACCGCAGCCAATTGTAAACGACGCACCCGGAGCACCAGTCGGAGTCCATCCGTTTACATTTGCCAAAACACCAACCGCCGCATTATTCCAGAAAGATGCAACCGTCGGCGTCGCAGTCGTAAAGCTGCTGAACGGTATATCGTATTGACTGCCTCGGGAGCCGCAGCCCATTAGAATTTTCGAATCACCTGCACCTGCATCACGAGGCAGTAAATCTACAAATGTTACATGACGAAGAGCAGCGGTACCGGATGAATTCATTTTCAAACGGTAATTAACTGTGCCTCCGGCAGTTGTAGATATACTTGTTCCATAATTAGTATCAGCAGGCTTTTTTACACCTTTTTGCAGATTGTAGCCAACTACACCGGTAACCAGAATATATTCGGTATTTGATGTATTAACAGTAGTACCGAGTGTACCGCCTGTTAAATCAAAGCTGTTCGGAACGTTACCGAGAGCAGAAGTATCTCTAACCTTAACATCCATTTCGATGTAGTAGTAAGGAACTCCTCCGGTACCATACATACCGCAATTTGCATAGAATAAATTCTGACAGGTAGCCGGAATTGTATCCAGAAGTGCAGTAATTGTATTAGTTCCGGAATTATATGACAAACTTACACCTGTCCATGGATTCGCAGGAGTAGTTGTACAAGGAGTATTCCAGGTGTTGCTGGTATAGTAAGAAGGATTACCGACATATTCAAGATTCGGATTCAGAACATCGGTAATAGAAGCACCGATTATAGGCATTCCGCCAATATTCTGTATTCTCAGTCTGTAGCGGAAAATCGAACCCGGAGTATAGCTGGTAAGTTTATTACAAACTTCTTTCCATAAACATGGCTTAGGAGCAGGGGTATCAACAACAAATGAAACACATGTTCTTGTCGGCTGCCCTGAGCCAAGTAATAATGTGACACAATTTGTGATTGTAGAACCTACCACAGCACTTTGCGGTATAGTAAATGATACAAAAACATAACCGCACTGACCCGGAGCTAAAGTTCCGGTAATGGATGCTATTCCGCCTGTAATAACAGCAGATAAATTCCATGTACCTCCAATAGCAAAATTAGATAATTGTGTCGGCAGAGTATCCAATGCACTAACTGTAATTGGAGTTGTTCCGGTATTGCATATATAAATCAAATACTGACCGTCACAACCCGGCTGACGGTTAGTATAAACCCATTTGCTTACTGAGCCGCTTGTAATTGATTTTTTCTCGACGCATGGTTTATTGCTTTGTATAGAGAAATTACTACATGGTTGATTTGGACTGCCAAGACTTCCGCTAAGTGTCGCCTGATTAGTAATTTGCGAACCGTTTGGAAACAGAGCCGGCGGATAATAGACTACAAACTGACAACAAACAGAATTGTACATCTGGTCAGCATTCATATTTCCGACATTCCATGTAATAATATTGCCTGTTTGGACTGCACTGCAAGTAGAACTCAATAGCACTGCACCGGTCGGTAAAGTATCGGTAACCAAACCGCTTACAAGATTGAGCTGACCGGTCAGACCGACATTTTTGTAAACACAAACCTGCCATGTAATTGTATCACTTGCTGATAGATACTGACAAGTTCCACCCTGCCATGCTACTCCGATAGGATATTTATTTATACCCCAGGGGTTAACGGCAGTTGCTGCAGTTGTAACAAAAGGTGTACAAATATCATAATTTTTTCCTGCTAAAGTTCCGGCAAGACAAACTCTGTTTCTTGCTGAAGTGCCCGGACATGTAACTCCGTTCGGGAATGCAACTGTTACTGTAAATGAGCCTGTACATCCACCGGGTAAACTGGACCAGTTTACAGAAAATGTGCCGCCCATTGCATTCAAAGCAGGTGCAGTAATTGTTGGTGTACCGCAGGCTGAAGTTACAGACTGCCCTAAAAACATTAACGAATTTGGCAGCTGGTCGGTTATTGTTACATTTGTAGCACCGGCCGGTATGGTAAAATAGACTGTATAACTAAATGGCTGACCAGTAGCAACAGTAGTGTCGCTGACAACCTTTTTAATTATAAATCCGTCCTGTTGGGCTTCTGCGACCCATGATTGCGAGTATAATTCATTGCCAGCCAACAAAATCATAATCATGGCTAACAATAAATACTTACTTCTATTCAGAAAACTCGAAACAAGTGTCATAACAACTCCATCAAAAAATTCTAAAAAAATGCCAANTTGTCTACAAAATTGAATTGGGTAAAACGGAATTAATTTCTATGAAAAATAGTAATTGGCGGCAGAATTACGGATATGGAATTTTTAATATCCTTTCATTGTATGTGCTATTTTTAAAATATTGATTGGAAAGCGACTAAGAATTTAAAGAAGGGTGAATTTCTCAATTACAAAATGAATTTATTGTTTCAATTGGATTTATTTTTTATCCATTATAATGGAATTTGCAGGAAATAATCTTAATCATTTCATCAGTGACTTTATAGATTAAGCGGTGCTCTATTGTTATACGTCTGGACCAACAACCCCGGAATTGATGTTTAAGCTGTTCGGGTTCACCTGTTCCATCAAAAGGATTTCTTTGAGTTTCTTTGATAAGCTTTGAAATCTTAAGGAAGATTTTTTTGTTATGAGTTGACCATTCAACAAAATCCGTAAATGCTTCAGAACTGAATGTGATTTGTCTCATAATTTATGATAATTCATTTACAAATTTATCGAATTCATCCGGAGTAAACTTAACAAGATTTATGTTATTATCAACTTCATAAATTCTTTTTGCCAATTCGGCATCACTTAACGAATTGACTTCAGAAACAATAATCTGAATATTTTTATTTAAATAAGCCAATTTGATTGAATTTAACAAACTTTCATCCAATTCATCAGCTCTTGCTCTATATGTACTAACCATAATAATTCCTAATCAATATTTAAATACTTTAAACGATATACATTTTACTAAATTGTCTAATAGAAATAATATCACAATTATTTTTTGTGATACTTAATTCAATGGAATTAAATTATTTTGCCAAAGATTTAGTAATTTGTACTTTTGAGTTTCCGTTCTTTGTAAATAATGATTGAGTAGTGACGAAACAGAAAGATGAAACATAAAGAATATAAAAAAGTTGAAGAAAATTGGTATATTGCAGCAAAGGAGTTTAATTTTAAAATTATTACTCCATTTAAATTTAATTTTAAAAACAAAGAGAAAACAATATTTGCTCTTTTACCGAATTTTGGTTCAGAAAAAGGAATGATAATAGATTTAATTTATCCTCCTGAATTTTCTACAGATATTGAAATTGTTGAATGGGCAAATGAAAATAGCTATTTCTATAGTTTCATCAATATTGAAAGTTATTTGAATTATGATAAAGAAGTATTTAATGAAACTCTCAACGATTGGGGATATAATAAAATCAAATAGTATAAAATGTATTTATAAATTTATTTACTTATAAAAAGGTATTCAAACTTATACCTTTAAGATTATTATAATGGAACAGTGTTGGAATTAAAAACAAAACCCTTGCAACTTATTTCATTACAGGGGTTTAAGATTTCTTTTCGCGGAGAAGGAGGGATTCGAACCCTCGGTGCAGTTACCCGCACAACGGTTTTCGAGACCGCCACATTCAACCACTCTGCCACCTCTCCAATTCAGAACAACAAAAATAATTAATTCTTTTCAATTAAGAAAGTTATTTTTACTTCCAACCGGCAAACTAACCGATTCTTACAAATAAATCAAAATGGAAGAATTAATCTTCTCCCCTCATTTTTTCAATAGTTTCTTTTTTCCATACTTCAAAAGTATCGTTTAGAATATGTAATCTTGCTTTTCGGACAAGGTCAAGAAAAAATGCAAGATTGTGCATTGTTGCTATCTGTAATGCAAGAATTTCCTTTGAAATAAAAAGATGCCTCAAATAACCCAGACTGAAATTATTGCTTGCATAACAGTCCAAACTTGAATCTATAGGTTGATTTGAAAGTATATACTGTGAATTTCTCAGATTAATTTTTCCGCGAGAGGTAAACAACTGCCCGTTGCGTGCATTCCTCGTCGGTAGTACGCAGTCGAACATATCAATACCCCGCTCTATACATTCTAGGAGATTTTCCGGTGTTCCTACCCCCATAAGGTATCTTGGCTTGTTTTTCGGCAGATAATCCGTCGATAGGTCGGTCAGGTCATACATCAATTCAACGGGCTCGCCAACGGATAATCCGCCGATTGCATTGCCGTCGAAATCTATTTCTATCATTCTTTCGATATACTGTTTACGCTGGTTTTCATACATACCGCCCTGTCCTATACCAAACTGAAACTGGCGGTGACCGTATAAATCTGATGTCTCACAAAATCTCTCCTTTGACCGTTTAGCCCAGTCGAGGGACAGTTCCATAGATTTTGCAGTATAATTTTCATCTGAAGGATAAGGCACACATTCATCAAGTACCATTAAAATATCTGAACCTAAATTTCTCTGGATATCAACCACAGATTCAGGAGAAAAGAAATGTTTCGAGCCGTCAATATGTGATTTGAACGCTGCACCTTCACGAGTAAGTTTTCTCATATCCTGAAGAGAAAAAATTTGATAGCCGCCGCTGTCGGTGAGAATTGCTCCGTCCCAACTGATAAATTTATGCAGACCGCCGAATTGATTTATTACTTTGTCATTTGGTCTGAGATACAGATGATAAGTATTTCCGAGTATTATTTTAGCATCAAGTTCGACCAAATCCCTCTGCATAATTGCTTTCACTGTTCCGGCTGTGCCAACAGGCATAAAAACAGGAGTCGGGATTATTCCGTGGTCAGTATGTAGGAATCCAGCCCGTGCTTTTGACTTACCGGATTCTTTTTCTAATTCATATAGTTTATTCATTTTTAGATATTTTTTTCAATTTTGAATATAGGTGAATTTATAATAAATCATCCCAAACTCACCAAATTCGCTTTAACAACCTCAAGTGAATTCATAAGATTGCTTAGTTTGTTACGCTCATTTTCAACTATTTCGGGAGCAGCATTAGCAACGAATTTCTCATTTGAGAGCTTTTTCTCTGCTCCTGCAATCATAGCTGTCAGTCTTTCAATTTCCTTTGTAAGTCTTAATTTCTCAACATCCTTATCAATTAAATCACCGATTGCGAGATAAATTTCATTTTCCTTTATTACACCGCTTAGTGCAGGCTCAGGTTTAATGATATCAATACCGGTAACCGTATCGGAGCATTTTGCCAATAATTCAATAACCGATTTTTGACTATTGAGAAAATCAACTGCCTTTGGATTCTTACAATTCACAAATAAAGGAATTTTCTTTGACGGCGGCAAATTAGCGGATGAACGGATTCTTCTTATTTCTTCAATTATATTTTGAAGCAGTTCGAAATCATTTTCAATATCAATGTTAATCAATGAATTGTCAGCATCAGGAGCAGATGTTACGGCTAAACAATTTTCTCTCGGCGAAATCAAATTCCATATTTCTTCACTTATAAACGGCATAACAGGCTGTATGAGTTTAAGAATTGATTCGTAAATATCAATTGAAAAATTCATTAATCTTACTTTGTAAGCTCCGTCATTGCTTTGATTTGATTGGATTTTGATAATCTCAACATACCAGTCGCAGAAATCTCTCCAAATAAAATCATATAGAATTTTCGAATAGTCATTAACTCTGAAATTATCGAGCGAATCGTCAATTCTTGTAATAGCTGTATTCAACCGTGACAGTATCCATTTATCTGCAAGTGAAAGTTCGCCTGCTGTAAGTTTATCATTACTTTCAAGATTATTTTCTTCAAAGATTTGCTGCCGTTTCATCATCAGGAATCTTCCTGCATTCCATATTTTATTACAGAAATTTCTGCCGATTTCAACTGAAGGTATATCCTGAGTTTCGACATTTACATCCATTCTGACGTCCTGTCCGAGCGGAGACAGAAATATCATTGTAAATCTTACTGCATCAGCACCGTATCGGTCAATAACATTCAAAGGGTCTGGGGAGTTACCCAATGATTTTGACAACTTTCTTCCAACACCGTCACGTATCAAACTTGTAAAATAAACATCTTTAAAAGGGATTTCATTTTTGAAATGAAGTGAAGCCATTATCATTCTCGCTACCCAGAAAAAGATAATATCCGGTGCGGTCACAAGTAAATCAGTAGGCAGAAATTTATTCAGTACAGGAGTTTCTTCTCTTTTGCCGTCATCAAGCCATCCCATAGTTGTCATAGGCCAGAGCCACGAAGAAAACCAGGTATCCAGTACATCTTCATCTCTCGTAAGGGGAGAATCCGACAGTAAATTCAATTTATCTCTTGCTTCTTCCGGACTGTTAGCAGCAGTTAATCTTCCATCTTCTGTATAATATACCGGAATCCTGTGCCCCCACCATAACTGCCGTGATATGCACCAGTCCCTGACATTTGTCAGCCAGTGCTCATAAGTTTTAACCCAGTGATTCGGGTGGAAATTTATTTCTCCTTCAGTCACAGCTTTCAATGCTTTTTCGGCTAATGGTTTCATACTCACAAACCACTGGTCACTTAAATAAGGTTCGACAGGTTCTCCCCCGCGTTGTGAGAAACCGACATTATGAATATAATCTTCGATTTTTTCAATAATGTATCCGTCTTTTAATTTCTCAACAATTTTCTTACGGGCATCAAATCTTTCTAAACCGTTAAATTCACCGGCAAATTCATTAAGCGTTCCGTCGGGATTTATTGAATTTATTACTTCCAGATTATGTCTTTGCCCAACCATAAAGTCATTTGAGTCATGAGCAGGAGTAATTTTCACGCATCCGGTACCAAATGCTGGGTCAGCATATTCATCAGCTATGATTGGTACAATTCTTCCGCAAATAGGTACTCTTACTTTTGTACCAATGAGATGCTTATAACGGTCATCATTAGGATTTACAGCAACTGCCGTATCACCAAAGATAGTTTCAGGTCTCACGGTTGCAACCATAAGATAGTCTGAGTCATTTTCGAAATAATATCTCAGAGTATATAAATGTTCTTTGACTTCCCTGAATTCTACTTCTTCATCGGATAATGCCGTCATCGAATGAGGTGACCAGTTAATTATTCTTTTACCGCGATATATCAATCCTTCATCAAACAATCTGATAAATACTTCATTGACAGCATTCCCCGGTCCTTCATCCAGAGTAAAAATTGTTCTGTCCCAATCACACGATATACCGAGTTTACGCATTTGGTCAAAAATAATACCGCCGTATTTCTCTCTCCACTCCCAGACTCTTTCGACAAATTTATCCCTGCCAAGGTCGTACCGGGTTAATCCTTCCTTTTTAAGTTCTGTTTCAAGTCTTGCCTGAGTTGCAATACCGGCATGGTCCGTACCAGGGAACCAGCATGATTCATATCCCTGAGTACGCTTTCGTCGAATATACAAATCCTGAATGGTTAGGTTAAGAATATGACCGAAATGCAATATTCCGGTTATATTAGGCGGAGGCATTAGAATGCTGTAAGGTTTTTTGGTTGAACCTTCGTCGGTTTTGAAAATTTTGTTTTCAATCCAAAATTTATATAATTTTTCTTCAGAATCTTTTGGTGAATACGATTTAGGAAACTCTTTAGACATAAAAAAACCAGATAATTTTTACATTTGCAAAAAAATAATACGCAAAATACCAATATTTTGTTAATTAATCGTCAAGAAAATGTTGATATATGTGTATTTGTAATTTAAATTAATTTTTATTTATACATGAACAAAAAAAATTGACCTAAATTAGAAAAAAAAATACATATTTGTAAATGAATTAATGTTCTTTAAAAAATTAGTTTTTCGATAAATGAAAATTTTAAAAATTTATTTGACTCACGGAGGCTTAATATGAAGTTTACAAAAGTTGTAGCTACAGTAGGTGTAAGTTCTTTGATACTGGCTTCATCATTGTCGTTCACGGGTTGTACCCCGATGATAACCGAACAACAGATGAACCGTTTACAGGATTTACGTAACAAGGAAAAGCAGATTAATGCTGAAATTTCCGCGAAAGAAAGCGAAATTCCAAAGATTGAAACCGAGATAAATGCTCGTCAATCAGTTCTATCAGACTGCAACAAGGATAAAGATTTTATCATGCAGAAATTATCCCAATGGCCTAATGTATGGCCCGATTATACTCCTTCTAAATAATTTTTAAGTATAATGTTGAACAAATATAATAACTGAGGAAACATGAAAAATCTATTTTTAATTTTGTTGTTTGTATCTTTGGGCTTTACCATTGCCTGCCAACAGGCACAATTACCTCCGGCTTCCAAACCGGACAGAGAATTAACCAAAGATGAAGCTGAATTACGTATTCAGCAGTATGAAACTACTGTAAGAACTTTGGAACTCAGATTAACTGAAGTTACAAGAAAATCCAATGACACAAGGGCAAGACTTGACGAAGTCAACAGACTTTTAAAAGAATGTCAGGAAGAAACCTTAAGACTTCTTGGAGCTACTGATGCCGATATCGTTGCTTTCCGTCAAAGATTAGGTGTTATTGAAGGCAAAATCCGTGAGATGCAGAGACTTTCAGACGAGCAGCTACTTGCACGTCAGGCTGACGTAAAAGCTCTCGAAAATGACCTTAATATGCTTCGCGGTAACAAAATTTCTCTTATCCCTGAATTCTACAACAAGATTATTGCTCTTGCAAAAGACATTCGCGGACTTTACAGAGAAAAGAAAATCACAACTTATACTGTTGGTACATGGGCTGAAAATCGTGACTGTTTGTGGAATATAGCAGGTAAAATTGATATTTATGCAGACCCGTTTATGTGGCCTAAAATTTGGCAGGCAAACACCGACCAAATCCGTAACCCTGATATAATTCATCCGGGTCAGGTTTTACAAATTCCACCGAAAGGTCCTAAAACCAGCGAAGAACTTAAAGCAGAGCGTAAGTACTGGAGAATGAAAAAAGAAGCTCAGGCAGAAGCTGCTGTTCAGCCGGGCGGAGTTCAATAATAATTATTGTTTTTCATTTAAAATAATTAAAGCCCTGCTTCTTTTATGAAGTAGGGTTTTTTGTTTACTTTAAAAAATGATTTTATGGAGTTGATTGAGAAAAAAATTGCATTTGATAATGTTGAACTTGTGTCACTGTTCGGAACAAATGACACACATCTAAACATGATTGAAAACCGCTTCAAAGCAGGTATTGTCGTTAGGGGAAATGTTGTCACCTTAAAAGGACCACAGGAAGATATTATCAAAATCGAGAGAATTTTTGAAGAAATGCTCTATATGCTTAATCGTAATAAGCATATTTCAGAGCAGGATGTCAAAACTGTACTCGAATTGATTGACGGTTCTACCAATCTAATAAGTGATAAAACTGACGCCAAATCAATTAATCAAACTATTTTTCAGGGTATTAAGGATGCTGTCAGATTAAGAAATCCACGACAGCTCGAATATTACAACAAGGTTCAGGAAAATGATTTAGTCTTTGCAATTGGTCCGGCAGGAACAGGAAAGACATTCCTTGCGGTGGCTATGGCACTTGCGGCATTAAGAAATAATGAAATCTCAAAGATTATACTTACCCGCCCTGCTGTTGAAGCCGGGGAATCATTAGGATTTTTGCCCGGTGATTTATTGGAAAAAATTGACCCTTATCTCAGACCATTAACAGATGCAATGCACTATATGATTTCGCCTGAAAAAGTAAAATCATTATCGGAAAGAAATATTATTGAGATTACACCGCTTGCATATATGAGAGGGAGAACTCTAAGTAACGCATTTATAATCCTTGATGAAGCACAAAATGCAACAACAGTCCAAATGAAGATGTTTCTTACAAGGCTGGGAATGAAATCGAAAGCAATTATAACAGGTGATATTACACAAATTGACCTGCCAAATAAATCCCAATCAGGTTTAATTGATGCTAACAGAATTTTGCAGAATATTAACGGCATAGAATTTGTGTATTTTGACAACAAAGATGTTGTTAGGCACAAACTTGTTGCCGATATTGTGAAAGCTTATGAAAAAGATGATGAGAAATATGTTTCAAAGAAATCAATTAAGGGTGGTTCGAACTAACTCACATGGAATTATTTAAAATTGGATTTCTGACTATTACTACTTTCGATTTGCTTGATGTTATCATTGTGGCAGTACTTTTTTACTATCTTTACCGTGCTTTGAAAAACACAGTAGCTGTTCAGATATTATTTGGAATGGTTATCATAATTGCACTGCAGTTTATTACTGAAGCATCAAATTTCAAATCACTCAATTGGATTTTAAGAACTATATCTGATGTCTGGCTGCTGGCATTTGTCATATTATTTCAGCCCGAGTTAAGAAAGTTACTACTTATAATTACCAGAAGTCCGATTTTCAGATTATTTGTAAAACCCAAAATTTCTGAATCTTTGGATGAGATTGTCGATGCTGTAAAGGAATTGTCATCAAAGCATATTGGCGCATTAATTGTATTTACCCGTTCTCAAAACGTACAAATGACAGTAGATACCGGTGTTCCGATGCAGGCTGCAATATCAAGGGAACTCCTGTTGTCAATTTTCAATACAAAATCACCGCTTCACGACGGGGCTGTCATTATTAACAATGACTTAATTCTTGCTGCCAGATGTGTGCTTCCGTTGTCATCTGTAACGAAATATGGCGGCAAGAATCTCGGTACAAGACACAGAGCAGGACTTGGCTTATCTGAACAGGTAGATACTTTGGTTATCATTGTATCTGAAGAAACAGGCGGTGTAACTATGGCTGAAGGCGGCGAATTAATACTAAACATACCGGATGAAGAATTATTCAGCATAATCACAAACAGATTGTATGATTAGTCAGCGAATTAAAATATTGCTTGAATTGAATAGTGCAGGCAGGAACAGTCTGTTATCAGAACTTTCAATGAAAGGTATAAGTGCTGCTACTTTAGATGCTATGAAATTGGTACCCAGAGAATATTTTATCAGTGAGGACTTATACAATCATGCTTATGATGATATGGCACTTCCGATTGATGACAACCAAACAATTTCCCAGCCGCTTACTGTAGCATTGATGACTGATTTGCTGGAAATCAAACCCGGCGATAAAGTTCTTGAAGTTGGTACGGGCAGCGGATATCAGGCTATCATTCTGAGCTATTTGGGAGCAGTAGTTTATAGCATTGAGCGAATTGAGAATCTGCAAAACTCAGCAAAAACAGCATTTGAAGATTTCGGTATTAATGTAATTAGTTTTTTAGGTGACGGCTCGGCAGGATTACCCGAATTTGCACCTTTTGAAAGAATTATTGTAACGGCAGGCTCTCCTCATACACCGCTTGAATTGAAAGAGCAGTTAGATATCGGCGGGATTATGGTTATTCCTGTCGGTGATAAAAATTATCAGACTATGACAAAAATTATTAAAACCGGAAAGAATAAATTTAAAGTAACTGAACATGATTCTTTTAGGTTTGTTCCGTTAATCGGCAATTCTGCCTGGGATATTTGAACCGAAGCAGCAATTTATTTTTCAAAATATTATAAAATGATTATTTAGGATACGTACTTGACACTTGATGAAACTCCGCAAAACCGCATAAGTTTTAAACTTAGAAATATTCTTAAAATGTCGGACATCTATACATTACTCATGCTGTCAATTTATACGGCATTTGCACTTATACTTTTTACAAAACTTGAAGATGCCCCCCTGCTTGTTCTTGCAAATTTATCAATAATGGCTTTTGTGATATTGATTGCAGCTTTATCGGACAAATACAAATCAAACAAATATTTTCTGTTGTTTCGAAGAATTTATATTGCACCGATTATTTATATAATTTATTATCAGATACACAGTTATATTCCGCTGATTAATACTCATCTGTATGACCAAATTCTTATCGGCTGGGACAAAGCTATTTTCGGCGTTAATCCGACCGATTGGATTTACAAAATCGCAAATCCCTTTCTGACCGAATATCTGCAATTCAGTTATATGCTGTATTTTATTATGCCGCTCGTCCATGGCGTTGAATTGCACCTTCGCAGAAAAGACCATGAACTTGGACTGTTTGCACGTAATATATTGTTTGCGTTTTATCTTTCATATTTGATGTATTTGTTTATGCCGGCTATCGGTCCAAGATTTTTTATACACGATTTTGCAAATACAAGTCTTGAACTGCCCGGTTTGTGGCTGACAGAGTATTTCCGCAGTTTTGTCAATACAGGCGGCGGCATCCCGATTGGAGCATTGAATCCAGCAGATGTTGTTAACCGCGACTGTATGCCGAGCGGACACACAATGATAACTCTTGTCAATATATATCTTGTCTTTAAGAACAAATCCTATTTCAGGATTCCGATATTAATTTTTGGAATGAGTTTGATATTTGCTACTATTTATTTACGCTACCATTATGTAGTTGATATCTTGGCAGGTGCCGGATTTGCATTTATAGCAATTCAATTGGAGCCGGTAGTAAGAAATCTATTCAAAAATAAATTACATTTTAAATCTGCTTAATTGTTAATATTGATAAGTAGAATACTTAATGACTCTCTGAAACGAAGTTAGGAGTCCAAGTTTTCATTAATTAAGATTGTTCTCTAACCTTCCGAAGGTTTCGAATCCTTCGGAAGGTTTTTAGTTTTGGGGTAGTCGTATCATATGGAGTACACCTTTTACTCAAATGGACTCCACCTGATATTATGATATAAAATAGGTGGAGTCCATTTTCTAAACATCTTCAGCATTAGCTTTGCTTGTCTTCGACTTCAGCATTCATAATTCATCATTCAGAATTCAGAATTCAGCATTATTTTCAATTCCATAGGAATGCCCTGTTTGTAGAAAATAATCATTCTCTCACAATCCAATAAGCTCCGTAGGAGCGAACTGTTCAAACCAGGTCTCGGAAATACTTGACACACTCATCGAGGTCGATAATACACTCATCGAGGGCGGTAATACGCTCATCGAGGGCGGTAATACACTCATCGAGGACGGTAATACACTCATCGAGGACGGTAATACACTTATCGAGGACGGTAATACGCTCATCGAGGACGGTAATACACTCATCGAGGGCGGTAATACACTCATCGAGGGCGGTAATACTCTCATCGAGGGCGGTAATACTCTCATCGAGGGTCGGGAAAGACCGCGTAAAGTGCATAAACACTCGCTTTAACTCATTCGTCGCTTAATTAAACAAAATCTGTGAGTTGGTTAAAATAATCCCAATATTAAATAATGGGTTCTTATACCAAGTTGCATTCTAATATAGAAAATAAATTTTGCATATAAGGAAAAATTATTTACTTTTGCGTTTAGTTAATTATCATTTAATAGAGTTAAAATTATGAGAAAGATTACCAAGGCTAAACCAATTTTGAGCAATGAAGAAATTCAAAATAAAATAAAAGAAACTGTAGGATTTTGGCGTGTACAGAAATGGCTGATAGTTCATAATGCTCTTAATTATCCCCGCAATTCAACGGAAATAGCGAATCATTTATTAGTATCTAAATCATTAGTCCATAAAACAATATCTGAATTTAACAGGTTTGGAGCTTCATCCATAGAAACCAGAGGTAAAGGAGGCAGAAGAAATTCATATTTAACATTAGAAGAAGAGCATACTTTTATGGATGGATTTATAACYCAGGCTCAAAAAGGACATATAGCAACAGCAGGTCAAATCAAGGAATCCTATGAAAAACTAATAGGTAATACTGTTCATAAAACAACAATATACAGACTGTTAGAGCGCAATGGCTGGAGAAAAATAGTTCCGCTWCCTCATCATCCCAAAAAGGATATTCAAGCACAGGAAGATTTTAAAAAAACTTTGGACAAGAAGTAAACCGCATAATCTCGGAGAATAATCTTGATAGAAATAAAGTAATAATAATGACACAGGATGAGGGTAGATTTGGTAGAGTAAATATTCCAAAATCTTCCTGGGCGCCGATGGGAACCAGACCAAATGTGGCCAAACAAGTAGTCAGACAATCGTTTTATGTATACTGTGCCGTAGCACCAATGCTTGGAAAAATCAGTTCTTTAATCTTACCATTCGGGAATACGGAAATGATGAATCTATTTCTTGAAAATGTTTCGTATGATTTTAAAGAACATACAATCATTATGCAGGTTGATGGAGCAGGCTGGCATAGAAGTAAAGACCTGAAAATACCAGAAAATATTTATTTTATACAGCAACCACCTTATAGTCCTGAAGTGAATCCTACGGAACATATTTGGGATGAGTTAAGAGAAAAATATTTATTCAATAAAATATTTAATTCTTTAGAACATACTTTGGAAGAAGTATGCAAGGGGTTAAAAGATTTGTCAGGTAATCCAGAATATATCAAATCAATGACCTGCTTCCCCTATCTTAATGTTACATATTAGAACGCAACTTGGTATTAAACATATTTAAGATCCGATTTGCTCATTATTATGTCATCGAAAGCAGAAAAATCAAAAAAACACCACTTTTGGGGTGATGGAGAGTTGAGCGGGTATTGAAATTACAACATGAAGATTGTAATTATTTGTATTGTATTGTTTACCGTTAATGGCAGTTGTTCGAAAATTCCGAACAACTGAATCTTCAATTAATCATAGTATATCAACTATTTCCATTACTCCCTCTCCACCGCACCATTTACTTTAATCTTTATAATTTCGATTGCTTCAAGTCCTTCGTTATCAATAGCTTTTACGGCTATGGTGTGTGTGCCGGGTTTAAATTTGTTGGTTTTGATACCGTCTTTGTCCAATAATACTTCTGCTTTGAAAGATTTCCCTTCTTCGTAATCCCAATCCCAGGCAAACATTTCAATTTCAGTTTCGGCTTTGGCAGTAAATTTTAATTCTCTCAAACCTTTTGCGTCGGCTCCCAAATCTTTGAATTCAACTTTTAAGACAGGTTTTTTGGCAATTGCAACAATTTCATCAACACGTACAAGTCTGATTTCAATACCTTCGCTGTTTTTGAGCCTTGCAACTTCCTGAACGGCACCTTTGCCGAAAGAAAATGAGATAATATATCCTACGGGAAAATTTTCTTTTTTATTTTTCTCGTATAAATTTTTGTCGTATCTCATTAATGCGGAATGAAAATTATCAATTACATTTCTGCCGATATTATCAGAGCGTTTAACCTGTATAGGTATATTTTCGCGTGTTCTGCCGTCAATTCCTAAATCGCTTCTTTGTTTGAAATTTGTAACTCCGCCGAACTGTTCTACAATCCACTTTTCAAATTCAAATGCTTCTTTATTCCGCAAAGTATCATAATCATATTTGTGAAGTGTAACGGTAAACGGCTCCGAAAAAAGAGACTGCTGATTCTCAAGTCTCATCTCCGATACTTTAACAGCTTGTACAGACTGGTCAATTCCAATCCATTTTCTGTTCAGCTTATCAGCAACAACAACAGAAGTTCCACCGCCACAAAATGGGTCAAATACAACATCACCTTCATTTGAAGCAGATTTTACGATTCTATCCATTAATGCTTCGGGCTTTTGTGTCGGATAACCGATTCTTTCAGCCTTACTTCGAAAATTGCAGTTTGTCCATAAATCATCAATACTCACACCCGGCATTTCTTCAAGATAATGTTTAAGATAAGGTTTGCCTGTTGATGAATAATATAATCTTCCTTCTTTTTCAAAATTTTGCATATTATCTTTAGAATAAGCCCAGAATCTATTTTTGGGAGGGAATTTTCCTTTCCATTCATAAAAAGTATCTCCGCCCGGTTTTGCTGCTGATAAATCCGAAGCCTTAAATTTTCTACCGGTTTCATGCTCAATTTTGTTATAAGTTGAAGCAATATATTCCTTATTATAATCTTCAAAAATCGTATTAAAAGTAGCTGTTTTATTATCTTTATTATAGAGGTAAATGTAATCGCAAACGCGACCGAAATGTCTTGCTCCTTGTTTAGAGTCGTTGTGTGTTGTAGCTCTTTTCCAAGTAATTTTATTGCGGTAATTATTCTCTCCAAAAATTTTATCAAGAATAAAAACCCGGATATACGCATCAGCGTGCCAGTCGCAATGAAGATAAATACTTCCTGTTGGTTTTAATAAGCGGTGCATTTCCGAAACGCGGTCTTTCAGCCAACCGATATAATGGTCTATACCTCCACTCCAACGATCTTCAAAAGAACGGATTTCGCCCTCGTCTCCCCAAATAACTTCATAATTTCGGTTAGAGAAAAAAGGTGGGTCTAAATAAATCAGGTCAACGCTTTCGCTGTCCATTTTTCGCATTACTTCGAGGCAGTCACCGAGAATTAGTTGATTCATATTTATTTCTGACAGATTGACAATTCATTTTTACAAATATAGGGATAATTTTTAATGTAATAAAGCGGATATGTATTTTATTTTCTAATTATATTCAACTCCTCCTTAGTTGCTTGAATTTGTTCCACTCCTTTTTTTGTAGAGAGGATTAAGGAGGTGGTTAGATTTTAAAAATTTATAAAATCAATATTAAAAATTCGATTCATCACGCCACTGGGATATTCGCCAGACTGTTTCGGAATTCTGCCTTGTAATTCTTAAATTTACCCTGCCGAAGATTGTTATGACATCTGTAGGGCTGAAAATTACAGTCAGATTAAATCCCCGCGAAATGTCCTGCACAAGCGAGTCCCCGACTGAGTTTACAACATCGTTCCAGTTCAGGTCAAGATTTTGGGTAGCCATGAATAATCCCGATGTTGTACGCATATCTTCATCTCTCCCCCACGACTCGTCCACTCCTTTATCAAAGTCACGGAAGATAAATCTGAAATCATCATTCAGCAAGCCGCCATATACAAGTGTGTCTTTAAATAAATATGAGTATCTGAAATTCTGGAAAAGCCCTTCAATTGTTTTCTGGTCGCCAAGTATATCATCACCGGAATCAATTCCAGCCAGTCCGGGTGCAAAAGGATTCACACATCCCTGATTTATAACTATAGTAGAAAACATGAATATAAAGGCTATTAAAATGTATTTCGGGTTAAACTTACTTTTAAATTTGTTTATTCCACTGAAAATAAATTTGTGGTTAGTCATTCTGAAACAAGCAATCAATCCACAAATTAATTTCCACCCCCTGCCCCCGCCAGCGGGGGACAAATACCAAACTCCGGAATTTGTAATTCTGGGCGTAGTAATCAATCCATTTAATTTCAATAAGTCAATAAATCCTGGACTCTTCGCTCCGCTCAGAGTGACCAATTCCGTAAAGAGTAACTTCAAGGTTGTCATTTTGAAACAAGCAATCAATCCATAAATTAATTTCCACCCCCTGCCCCCGCCAGCGGGGGACAAATACCAAACTCCGGGATTTGTCATTCTGAGCGAAGCGAAGAATCCATGCCTTTTGTATTCGCCTTTTGTGAAAGTAGATGGACTCTTCGCACCGCTCAGAGTGACATTTCCAAGAGATTTCCCGGAAAATATTACAGATATAATATGTTTAATTTTATTGAACATTTTAATTATAATAAAATCCTTTTAATACACTCCACGTGTTTTTCACAGAATCAACTACCTGCGTATTAATATCAATCCATTTTGAAATATACCAAAAACCATTATTTCTGAATGTCATGGTAAATTGGAGCCTTCCGGCATATTCATCGGGTATATTGTTGTCATTATTGGGTGAGTATAGGTAATAATCCGAAGTAAATACCGCCGAATCCGCAGTCTCCTGCAAAGGCTGCCGGTTTATCCAGTTTAATTTAGGAGTCTGCCCCTCTGTAAGTGAGGCAAATATCGAACTGAACGAGCGCCTCTCATCATTCGAACCCCACATAACAAAGATAGAAGGGAATTGAGTAAGGGCATCGGTAGCAGCATTAAACTGGAATTCCAATCTCGGTACATCTCCGAAATTATAAAAACAATTCATATAATTATCAATATTTTTCTCTTTGAGCGCAGTTTCAAGATTTAATATAACAATCGAGGGTTCAGTCGGAGGCAGGAAATTAGATTTTCCGATATCCGGCTGTTCAGGATTACGTGTAGCAAAAAAATCGCATCCATAAAGTATTACGGTTAATGTGAGTAATAACAATATGGAAATTTTATACTGCAATTCTACCCGCCATTGCTCTTGAAATTGTAGCTTCATCAGAAAATTCCAATGCAGAACCCATAGGAACTCCGCTTGCTATACGAGTAACTTTAATTCCTAAAGTTTTAAGCATTTTAGCTATATAATGCGTAGTCAGCTCCCCCTCGACAGTTGGATTAAGAGCGAGTATAACCTCTTCCACACCGTCTGTTCTCCCAAGAAGTTCACGTATTTTAATATCATCCTGAGTTACACCGTCCAATGGATTCATTACTCCGTGCAGAACATGGTACAAGCCGAAAAAATCATGAGTTTTTTCAATAACTACTACGTCATTCGGCTCTTCTACAACGCAAAGTGTACTTTTGTCACGTTTATGGGATGAACAAATGCTGCATGGGTCGCTTTCAGTATAATTAAAACATACGGAACAAAATTTGACATTTGCTTTCAATTCCAAAAGTGACTTTGAAAATGATTCTACAAATTCATCCGGCTGACGTAAGATAAAAAAAGTCAGTCTTTGGGCTGTTTTTCTACCAACTGAAGGCAGTGATGCAAATAATTCGACAACTTTTTCAATTGATTGGGATGTATATATCATTATAATTTTATCCGAGATTTAAACCGGGAATACTCGGCATCATTTTTTTAATTCTATCCATATCATCAGATGCTAACTGGCTTGCTTTATCGTGTACTTTATTTACTGCAGCAACTATAAGGTCTTCAATCATTGCAATGTCGTTTTGTGCGAGAAGTTCGGGAGCAATTTTAATAGAAACCAATTTATTGGTACCTGTCATGGTTGCAGAGACAAATCCGCCACCGGATTCAGCATTTACAGTTTTATTTGCAAGTTCTTTTTTAATTAATTCAACCTCTTCCTGCATTTTTTTTGCTTGCTGCATCACTTCTTTGATGTCAAAATTCATTAAATCACCTAAATTTTATTGTTCAAATTTTATTTATTAATAAACGTTCTATCCTGCGATTTACTTTTATTATATTTGATTTTTTTTTGAATATAACTAACTTACGTTTTTAACTTTAATAATTTGGAGCAAATATGGGACTATTTAGCAGAATAACTGATGTATTCAAAGCTAATGTGAATGATGTACTCGATAAGGTCGAAGATCCCGAGAAAATGCTGAAGCAAATGGTCATTGAGATGGAGGAATCTGTCAATAAGACAACTCTTGCTGTTGCTCAAGCCATTGCAAATGAGAAAGGCTTAGAAAGAAAAATCGAAAAAGCCCGAAAGGATAAGGAAGACTGGGAGCAAAAAGCTGTACAGGCTCTTCAGGCAAGCCGCGAAGACCTTGCCCGCGCAGCCCTTGAGAAAAAAGCGATTTCTGAACGAAATCTTACTGACCTTGTGCCAATTCATGTTCAGGCACTCCAGACTTCAAACAAATTGCGTCAGCAGCTTGATTCTCTAAAATCTAAATTAGATGAAGCACGCAGCCGTCAAAGCACTCTGATTGCACGTTCTCAGGCAGCAAAAGCTCAAAAACAAATCGCTCAGTCAATAGGCGGTGTCGGTTCGGATGCATTCAGCAAATTCGATAAATTTGAAGGTAAAATCGAAAAACTCGAAGCTGAGGCAACTGCTTATGAAGAACTTGCAGGCAGTAATACAAATCTTGATGATGAGTTCAAAAAGTTATCTTCCGGTGCAAGTGTTGATTCTGAACTCGAAGCAATGAAAGCAAAAATGGGTCTTTTGAATTCTGAAAATAAAGATCAACAATAAGGCGGAGTAAAATTATGGAAAATGAAAAAGTATTTTTAAATGAAGGAGATAACAAAATGACAGGAACTCCGCAAGAGTTGATAGATACTACTATTTCAAAAGTAGAAGAAATTCTGGCTGAACGATTTAAAGATTACTTATCTTTTGGTAACGGTACGTTTACAATTACAAGAGGTTCAACTCAGGTTATGGTTGTTGTACGTCCGTTTACAGAAACTGAAACCTGTATTGAATGTATGTCGAATGTGGTATCAGGTGCAATGATTTCAAATGACCTTCTGCAATTCCTTTTAAGAAAGAATGCAGAACTTCATTTCGGAGCATTCGGACTGTTATTTGATAATTCAATAATATTTCAACATTCAATTGCAGGTTCGAATGTTGATTCCAACGAACTTACATTATCAATAAATGCAGTGGCAGTAATTGCCGACCATTATGATGATGAAATCGTGAAAATTGCCGGAGGGCAAAGAGCAGTTGACCAAAAAGACGGTATGGACGAATAAAATTATTTAATTTTGTGTAAAGAAGCTGTAATAAATGATACAAAATTTGTTGCAGCTTTTTTTTATGAAAAATTAGCGACAATAATATTCATTGGATATTAGCGTAAATATATAAAATTTATATTTGAGAATGGAAATAATTATGAGCAAGATATTAAATGAGTTAATTAATGATGAAGAAATGTCTGTATTAAATAAAATAGACAATAAGGAATTAATTGAATTGTTAAAAAGTAAGAAAATATTACCTTCAGAGTTTTTCAAAAATTCTTTATCTTCCGAAACAGCAAAAAAGTTACATAAACATATTGAACAATCAAGAGCAGAATGGGACCGTTTTTAATTGATTCAAATCCTAAAGTTAGCAATATTATATTTATAACTATTACATTTCAACTAAATTCCATCCCCAAAAAAATCTTAATTTACCGGCTAAAAATATATTCGGTTTTCTTTTTTGGTATATTTGAGCTGTTTAATTCTATCATTTCTATAAGATTGTTATAAATATCAAATTTAAATATTTTTTTTTGATTCGGATTTCCAAATTCGTAAATTGTTTTTCTTTCGATTTTTTTCCCATCTAAAAATGAAATATTTGTAGAATCTTCTTTTACATAAAAGAATTCTTCAATTTTATTACCGTTCGTATCATATTTAAAATTAGATTTTTTCATTATACTATCATTTTTAATTAAAATTTCCTCAATAAGATTCTCATTGGCATCATATTTAAATAATTGCTTTACGAAAACTGAATCTTCATTAAAACATTTTGTTTTTTCAATAATTTTCCCGAACTTATTATAAACATAATTAATTTTAACAGAAATCTCATTGTTATTGTTAATTATTTTATATTGAATTACATTTTCATTTGAATCATATTTGTTGATAATATGCTTTAAAATATTATTATGTGAATCGTACTCAATTTTCTCTGTTAGATTTCCAGATTCATCATAAAAAGATGTTGTTTTTGATTCAAGTGAATCATTTGAGCTATATGATATTTCCTCTATATTATTCCCCATTTCATCATATTTATAAGTAAATCTAAAACTTATTTTATTAGATTCATTATATGCAATTGATTCGATAATTCGTTCATTAAAATCATAAATATTTATAAATCTTGAGTGAATTTTCCCGTTCGAATCATAAAGAATATTTTCAACTTCATTACCATTTTTATCATATTTAAAAGTTTGCTTTTCTAAGATAAACATACTATTATTACTTTTTGTAAATTCCATCTGATTTCCAAGAATATCATATTTTGAATTGTATATGAAGTTAATATGTTTTTCACCCGACATTTCGAAACATTCAGTTTCCAAACCATATTCATTGTAAGCATATTGCCGTATTTTTTTCCCCGAAACAGTGTCAAGCTTTCCTTCAATATAATTATACTCATGAACCATACATTTCGTATATCCTCCTCTTACGTCCGGCTCTCGCCTTGGCTTTGTCATTATTGAAACTGTAGAAAGTGTCAAAAATTCTATCAAAATTAAAATAGTAAGAAAACAGCGAAACATCAGACTACCTTTTAAATTTTAAAATCCATTTTTATTAATTATTTGTACCAATCTTTTGTAAATAAACAATTAAAGTTTTGGTGCATTTCAATAACATTCTTATTTATATAATAAACGTGTAAATTATTTTTTTATCTTAAAAATATTTGAATGCAAAATAATTAAAATAGAATCAAAAGTATAGTTATACTATTTTTTGTATATTTGCACTTGAGATTGATTAACAAATTAAAAAGGATTAGTCATGATTAAGAATGTTTATACATACAGTTTTAAAGTAATATTATCATTTTTTTTTATAACTTTATTATTTATAATATCCTGTTCCGATGATTCAACAAATAATAATGACGGGAATATTATAAAAATTGGTGCATTAATGCCTCTTACAGGCTCAGGAAGTTCAGCAGGAGAAAGTATGCTCGCAGCAATCAATCTTGCTGTAGATGATATTAAAAGTCAGGGAAATAATTATCAAATTGAACTGATAAACGAAAATACTGACACCAATCCCGAGACTGCATTAGAAAAACTGAAACATTTGAAGTCATTGGGCTTAACTTTTGTAATAGGTCCTTACTCAAGTGCTGAACTCAATTATATCAAGGAGTATGCCGATTCAAACAACATTTTTTTAATAAGTCCATCAAGTGTTGCCATTTCTCTGGCAATTGAAAATGACAATATTTTCCGCTTGGCGACAAATGATTATCATCAGGTGGCAGCATTTTCAAAATATTTCGATTTCACAGAAATTGAATCACTATGTGCTGCATATCGAAATGATACTTGGGGTAATTCACTTTTTTTTGCAATGCTTGAAAAAAGTGAAGGCCATAAATACCAATTTTTTAATGAAATTAAATACCATACCTCCACAACCGATTATTCAGAGTTTGCAAAATTAATCAACGATAAAATTACAGAAGAAATTGACAACAACATTACTGCCAACAAAATTGGAATATTTTTAGCTTGTTTTAACGAAGGAACCGATATCCTTGAAAAGGCTTCATATCTAAACAAAACCGATTCGGTAAAATGGTACGGCACATCAGCCTTTGCTTTAAATTCAACCTTGATAAAAATCTCAGTTGCTTCAGAATTTGCAATTGCAACCGATTTTATATGTCCTGTATATGCTCCTGATGACAATTTCAAATCTGCATGGATTCCAGTTTCTGCTAAATTAAAGTCCATACTCGGCAGAGAGTCAGAAAGCTATGCACTTACTGCATACGATGCTGTAAAAATCGCTTTTGGTGCATCAATTTTATTAAAAACAGATAATTCTATCAAAGAACCCCGAAAAGCATTAATTCAATTTGCAGAGAATAATTCAGGAATTACGGGAAATTTTTCATTAGACAAGTATGGGGACAGAAAGACCGGAAATTACTATTTCTGGAAAGTTCGCAAATCAGGCGATATATATGAATGGTACAGCAAATATATCTATAACACAGAAAAGGACGAGTTAAAACAATTGGATTAATTTTGAATTATGAAAGTTCTTTCCTTGACTATTTTAATTATTTGTTTTTTAAGAATGAAAATTTCCGTATTTTTGAAGATGTAATAGCTGCCCGGATGGCGGAATTGGCAGACGCGCTACATTCAGGATGTAGTGAGCTACGCTCGTGCAGGTTCAAGTCCTGTTCCGGGTACTGACTCCCCGAGAATATATATTTTTCTCTGAGACGGATATGAGACGGGTAGTGAATATAGACTTCACTACCCTTTTATATTTTTAAGAAATATATCAAAAATTCAATATAAAACGGACAAATCAAATATGACAAAAGTTTTGAAATAAACATGTAAAGGATTGTTTTTAATAAAGTTATGGAACATTAAAATTTTAAAAAGGGGACAATTTTGCCCCCTCTTTTATTTTTCGGCTAATACCCTGTTAATAGTCGCACCTTATACTATAATATCTATTATGATACATTTTTAAAATAAATATAATCATATTCCGTTTTTAATTTTATCATTTATTCTTTTATAGTAGAAAAAGGTGTTAAAAGAATTTGCCGAGTTTCCAATAATTAATATTGGACAAGTTGCAAGGACTTTTGGAACTAAAAGAAAATAGATAAATATTTTTAAATGTTTATTTATATATTTTAGGAGGCCTTATGGCAAAAAGATTTAGAGAAAACGATTATAGTTTTCTGCATGATTTAACTAAACCCGCTGCTATTGATAATTTCTGCAATAAAACAGGTTATTTGGGAATCATGATTAGGGAAAAGAATGGCAATTTAATTCCTATTCCATTTTCTGTATTGCTACGATTTAAATTGCGTTATGTGTTTTTAAATACAACCAAAAAATTTGATATGATTGTTTTAGAAACATACTTACATCTACTTCAAGAATCCAATATGTATGGATTTAAAAATCCTGATAAATCTTATGATTTAAAGAAAAACATTGTTGAAATGTGTTCTGAAATTGGAATAGAATGCGTTGGTTTAGATATTATATTTGACCAATCTTATTTTGATGTAGGAATTACTCAAAATCAAATCAAGTCAAAATATGAATCTGATTTGGAGTGGAATAAAAAACACAATAAGGAGTTTTAAAATGAAGAAATCAAATCCAAAACCACAGGCAATGGTAATGTTACCATTAGAATTAGTAGATGATGTACTTTTGGCATGTCTATATGCTGAACTTTATCTAAATATTACATTTGAATGTGCAAATGAAAAACCAGATGACTATTTAGAAGAAGATATTAACTCTATGAAAAAAGAATTTGATAGAGTTAAAAGATTGGAAGAAAAGTTTATAAACTTGAATAATGAAATCTACCGTTAATTTCAAAATCAGGGGGCTTGCAAAAGCCCCTTTTATTGCAAATTTATCAGTTCAGTATCATGCTCTCTATAGTACCTTAAAACTGTATAGCTTAATTTCTTGTCCGACAGACTATTGATTATCTTCAGAATTGAATTCACCGGAATAGCAAGTTGAAAGTAACTAATACTTGCTTGAAATTTGATGAAGAATTTTTTAAACTAAAGGGGCATCAATTTAAGAAAATTAGAAATAGCAATAGTTATTGTTTATTTCGCTTAAAGTATACCAAGCATTTCGGTGAAAGTATACCACTAAACTTGCTATAATCAAAGAACAATTAGGATGCAGATTTCGGCATTTAATCGAATCAAAGAAATCAACCTAATTCTCGATATATTCAATGTGAAATAAGATTTCACTATTGATAAAACTTATGAGAACAGTAAAAATATTTCACATTATATCACTCCTAATTTTGACCTTAGTGTAAAATACGAATCGAAAGCATATAAGTATTTTTTAAATAATAGGGCAAGTTTGGGAATAAAAGCTAATGAAAAAACTCTTTTTTATTGCATCGGAAACAACAACTTTATTTACTGAATAAAATGTCAAATGAAATTAAGCCAAGAGATAGATTCATTATATCACGACTGGGTAACATCTCATGATACAAAAGTTGTCCTACTTTCCTTTAATAAACTGTATAGAAAACTTAAAAAAATGACTTATGCCATAATTGGATTGAATTTCAAAAAATTAAGAAATGAGCGGGAAGATTTATTCCATGATATGATTGAAAGAACCATTAAGGCAAAAGAAAAAAATATGATAAATACAGTTGACTTTTTTTCAGCTTGGTACAGACTGGCATTAATGAATCATTTAAGAAATGCTGTCAAACATAAAAAGAGATTAAAAATGAAAATGATTATTACTGAAGCTGATATGATTAATGAAATTGATATTTCAGAATTTGGAACCTGTATAGAAGATTTCCATATTCAGTAACAAAATTCTGATATGATGGAAATTGTTAACCAGTGTTTAAAAAATGATAGAGATAAAGAATTATTAATAAAAAAACATGTTGAAGGTTATAAAATAAGTGAACTGGCAATTATTTTTAACTCTTCAGCTGACAGCATAAAAAGTAGATTGAAGAGAGCCAAAAGTAGAATACGAAACGCATTATGATAAATCTTAAAAATAACACTTTTTAAAAATGGAGTTGTCATAGAGTACATAAGAACTTTAAAATCTAAAGTTACAATGAAAATTATTCTTATCATTAAATGACACTTTTTAAAAATGGAGTTGTCATAGGGTATATAAGAACTTTAGTATATCTGGTAACAATAGTAGATTTAAGTACAGTTCAACATGATATGATGACAAACCGCCGGAAATTCGTTTAGGACTAAAATTACTACTTATTATCTATACCTATATGAAAGTATCTAAAGTTGTAATTTAATTTTGCGTAGCAAATTGACAAACTTTTTAAAATTCTTTGATTACATTAAGTAACTTGGTTGCGTAGCGAAGCGTAGCAACCATGTCTTAATGTAAATAAGAACTTCAGAGGTTAACTTCGATAATCTAAGTAAAAATCTAAAAAAGGTATTTGAGACAATAGATTCTATCGGTGCTTCCAAGCATCGAAATATGTTTATTTCGATATGATACGTTCGAGATGAAAATTTGAAAAATAATCAAAAAATAGAAATCTGTAAAATATCAGTTCAAGCAAGAAAAAGGGGCTTAAACGCCCCCTTACTTTTTCTCAGAAATTATCTCTTTATGCTTTCTTAGCCAATGAAACAAGTTTTGTTCTGACACTTCATATCTTTTAGCTATAAATCTCTTAGTAGCTCCATTCTTCAAAAGTGCTTCAATTTCAGGACTGTGCTTATCTAATTTAGAAGAGCCAGAGCCAATTGGACGACCAAGTTTCATTCCATTCATCTTCTTAACTCTTAAAGCCTCTTTAGTCCTCGAACTAATCAAATCACGCTCAATTTCACTTGCCATTGAAAATGCCATAGCTATAATCTTGGATTGTATAGTTCCGTCCAAAGACCAATTTCCTTTAACAGCATAGATATTAATTTTCTTTTCTGAAGCTACAGATAGAATCTCCATACACTCGAGCATCGAGCGCCCGAGACGACTAAGCTCACTTACAATGATATTGTCACCGGCAGTTAAGTGGTTAACAATATCATAAATTTTCCTTTTTCGCCAACTAACTTTACCCGAAATCTTTTCTTCAACAAATTCAATATTACCTAACTGCTTTTCATTAGCAAGTTTAAGTATATCAGCTTTATTTTTATCTATATCTTGGTCAATAGTTGACACTCTTAAATAAGAAATTGTTTTCATAATATTACTCTCTAAAACAAAAATGTAAAAACACGAATTATTTTTTATAGAAATTGAAAAGATAGTCAATGACTTATGTTTAAATTTATTGAAAACAAATATGTTCATTTATATTTTCTACTTTTGAAGTTTTGTTTTATTCAAATTCTCATATTGACAATTTTAAAGAACTTGATTTATGAAGACATTATAAAACTTCGATAAATGAGTTCTAAGAATAGTTTTACTATACTTTAATATTAAAACATAACTACTTTTCAAAGAACTCATTATCTTAGTTACTCGATTTCGCTTTCAACAATACCTATTTGGGGAAAATAGTAGCCATATAGTCAAAGGACAACGAGCATGAACGAAATCTTTCTGGCTTATCATTGCAATGATATTTAGATTTTAAATACTGACATTGAAATTCCACTTATTAAACTTGTTGAGTAGCTCCCACAGTTCTTCAAATTTTTTAGTTAGAAAAGTTAAGCAATCTTCTTATAAATATTTAGTTTTTTATCATTAGATATTACTGTTAATATTAATAAAAGATTGTACCTATAGGTCTGTTATCTCATCAATATAGATTTCACTGATAATTTTACCCTGAAAAATATCACCGTTACGCTCATGTTGAGATTCTGAAATTTCTTCCTTATCACTTTTAATTGCTCTTGATTCTTCATAAGTCTTAACCGCTTTACATTTTGGATAATAACTAAAAACATCATCCATTTCTACCCATTTTACTATAAACATATTTTCACCTTTTATAATTTTAAAACATACTTATCTGTATAATTCTATCACTTCATCATTTACGTTCTGTTAAGAATTTGTTCACTGTTTTGACTTATACTATGTCTTACTTTTTGAATTCAGTGGCAAAGTTCTTAAAAAAAGTGTGGTTTCGTTTTCATCAGTTATATCATGGGGGGTATGATAGCCGTTACCGTCAAAAGAAACCACAAACAAAATATCTACGGCAGGTTGCAACAATTCTATGTCTTTTTAAATTTTCTAAAATCAGTTTGAAAATCAAACAATTTGTTTTCATTATCAATGCGGTTCAAATCTTTGAATAATTGCTTTAACAGTTTCTTCCGGTAGTTCAGAAATATTATGAATCTCTTTACCCCATTTTTCGTTCCAGATATAACCCTGCTCTACTTCACCGCAGTATTGCGAAAAACCATAAGTCGGGTGAAAAGGTAACTGATTCATTGCAAAGACAGAACCGTCAATTACAATGGTATATCTGTCGTTTGAAACTCCGCCGTTATCAAATACCTGAATATTTTTACCCTGAATTTCCATACTTAATGCTCTGATGGAAGATAAAGGACACCGTTGGTAAACCAAATTTGAATTTCATCAAGCGGGAAATCGGTAAACTCAATTTCTTGTGTGCCAACTATATTATAATTCCCATCTTCAATTGTTAGAATTGCAGATTTGTCGGAATTTACTTTTAGTTTGAAAACTTGAAATTCTTGCTCACTAACTTTTTTGTCTAATTGCCATGATATGCAGGCGCCTATTAGCCAATATGCCTGACAGAGTTGTGCCATAGCCTTAACACCGTCCGTATAAACTATCTTTGTCAATGGATGTTTAAAATAATTTTCAGTTCCGGTAAATTGGTCAAGCTTATTTTTAATTTCTTCTGGTGTCATTTTCTCACCTCATCATTTATTGTTGGCAAATATCCACAGCCTTCAAAACTACTACCTTTATCTGTTAGACTCTTTTTTATTACATCTTCTTTTGAAGAGCAGTCCATACAGATTGTTTCTTCTGTAAACCAAGACATGGTTCTGGTGTTCAATTCAGAACTACATCTATCACATTTTTTCTTATTGAAAAATTCATCATTCATTTTTCTATTCCTTTATATTGTTACAAATTGATTCTTGTTTATCTCTTGATTTGAGCATTTCATCTGCTATATGATAACAAAGTTCTGTTAACTGATGAAATTCTAAATGCGAACATTTATTTAATAGCACTGGTAAAACTGCCAGTGCTATCATATCTCTTAGCTCAGCTAAATAATTATTCTTCAAATTGATTTCCACCCAACATAGATGGTTCCAATAATTATTATGGCATATAAAATAAGCATGACTGCAACGAAAATATTCATAATTGCTCCGTTTGAATTGTTGTTGAATTTGTTCCTAAAATATAATCACAAGCCTTTGAGGCTTGAGAAGCGGCAATAAGTATCATGCGGTTATCATTCTGTAAAACTTCTAACCAGTTTTTTATATAGCTAACCGAATTTACAACCGTTTTTTCGATACCTGATATATTACACAAGTAACTTGATGAAATTTCTGCAATTAATTCTTCTTTTGAGTAGTTTTCGGAACCAAATTGGATAGTATCAATTATACCTTTCCTACATAAACGATGTTTCGCTCCGGTACTGTGTGCAAGTTCATGATATAGACTGGCATAATAGTCATCACTGGTATGGAAATTTTCGATAGATTGTATTTCCACAATATCTAATCTTGGAAAATATCTGGGGTTCGGTATCATGTTATTGATACTTATTTCAGGCGGGTTCTTATAACCTTTGATAATTGATTCAGCCTCAGTTATCTTTGGGTTCGTTGATATTATATTTCGATTCTTTAGAACTTCATCAGGTAAATTGCATTGGGTGATATTAAAGACATTATAATATCTCAGCAAGAAATTGATATTTGCTGTTGTTTCTTCAATATCATTTTCCTTAAAATTAACAATCGGTTTCCAAAATACAACTAATGTTGAATGTTGGTCTTTTTTGACAGAACCACCCAAATCTTTACATTGCTTAAAGCTTAACCAGTAATTTGATTCAAAATCTTGCATCCCGAGTAGCATGATATTAATGCCACGGTAACAAAGACCGGAAACAAAATTTTCAGGATAAGCTGTTTTCCAAGTTTTCTGCCATGGGACAACACCTTGTTGCAGTTTCTCAATAATCATATCTGTTATTTTTTGATATATGAATTGCATATTTTCTCCTTAAAAGTGAGAAGGCTACCTAATTTGGCAGCCTTCTCTGGTGATTCACTTTGTTTCTGTCGGTTCGGTGTCATACTTCAAAAGTTCAGCTTGAAGTAAAGCAAGTTCATCTTTAAGTTTTTGAATCTTGGTTACTTCGTAGTTGTCTGAATATTCATGCCACCATTTCTTTGTTTTAGCCATTCGTTTGTTAAATCTTTCTTGGTTCTTTTTTAAAGATTCTTCAATAGCCGATTTCTTTTTTTCAAATTCTTCGGTAGCAAGTTTGTCTCTGTCGGCAGCCTGAACCCTCCAGTCCTTAACCTTTATTTCTTCACGTTCAATAGTGAATGTTTTGTTTTCAATAGAACGTTTTAATGCTTTGATTTTCTGTTTGTTCACAACTTCAGCATTTTCAGAAACAGGTTTTGGTTCAGATACTTTTTCTTCACTTACCGGTTTAGCATCTTTTACTTCATCAGATGCCATTAGAACTTTTTCAAATTCATCGGCATCATTTTCAAGGTTTTCATTCTCGTTTACTTCTGAAGAAATAATTGTTTCTTCGGGCGTTTCAGTTTCAGAATTTTCAATTTTATTCTGAACTTTTTTAACTTCTTTTTTCATTTTAGTTCTCCTAAATGATTCATAAATAATGACTTAAATAATTTTTTTAACGTTAAAAACTTGTTTCAAATATACAAAAAATTACCGAATGATACAAGCATTATTTTTAATGTAAGTCATTTATTTTGAGATAGTTAGATTGCATTGAAAAGATAAATACAACACAAAAATGATATTTAGTAATTTCGTTCAAAATTCAAAATTTTCTTGAAATATGTATAAACAAACACGGCATTTCAGATAACGAAATATTTAATGGGGGAAAATGCGAAAGTCTTGATGGTGATATATGTATGGTCTGTTATTTATCAAAAACATGAAACCGATGATATATGTAGAATGGCATATTTTTTATATCTTGGAAAAGTTTTATTTTCCATTTGTATAACAGCGAACATACAGTTTATACATCGGTATTATTTTTGAGGGTTTGGATGATATTTATATCAGGTAAATGTATATATCCAATTTAAGTATAAAATATACTAAAAAAATATTTGCATATTTCAATTCTTTTATTTACTTTTGCTTCGTAGTATAACTGATATTAAGAAATTTAATGTTTGATAAAATAATAAATATAGCTTCTATTCAGTCCGGCTATCATTTCATAGAAAAAATTGAAAATGATAAGAAGGGAGCTATTCAATTTATTCAGCTCAAGGATATTGACGAATACAACCGTATAGATTATTCAAATTTATTAAGAAATAATCTGCCAAATATCAGACAGACTCAGTTCTTGGAAAAAGGTGATGTACTAATTAAATGTAGAGGAATTAGCTTTACATCGGCAGTGATTGATGTTACTATTGAAAATGGTGTTGCCACTTCCCATTTTTTTGTTTTAAGAATTATAGATAAGAATTTGATATTGCCTGAATATTTATCATGGTTTTTAAATGATGTTCCTACTCAAAGAAGTATAAAAACAGGTATTGGCGGAACACACATGCAAGTTTTAAATAAAAAATTTCTCAGTGAAATAAATATAATGATTCCACCGATAGAAATTCAACAAAAAATTGTATATTTGAAAAAGCTAAATGAGCATGAACAAAAGCTATTATTAAAGAAAGTTGAATGTAAAAAATTGCTTATGGATTTGCAACTTAGAAAAATTATAAATAAAGGATAGTATAAATTGGAAAAATTAGTTAACATAAATCAGAATGATATAAATTCAGTTGTTTGGAAAGCATGCGATACATTTCGTGGAGTAATTGACCCTTCAGAATATAAAAATTACATTCTTGCTTTCTTATTCGTAAAATATTTAAGTGATGTATGGAAAGATGAAACTGAAAAATTTAATAAACAGTTCGATGGTGACGAATCAAAGGTAAAGAGAAGACTTGAAAGAGAACCGTTTTTTATGCCTGAAATCAGTTCATTTGAACACATCTATAATAAACGAAATGAAACAAATATAGGCGAAATTATTAATCAGGCATTGATTGCACTTGAAGAAGCTAATAAACTAAAACTTGACGGTGTATTCCGAAATATTGATTTTAATTCTGAATCAAATCTTGGTGAAACAAAAGATAGAAATAGAAGATTAAAACTATTACTTGAAGATTTTAACGACCCGAAACTTGATTTGAGACCAAGCAGAATCGGTAATCTTGATGTAATTGGAAATTCGTATGAATATTTAATATCACGTTTTGCAAGTGATGCCGGTAAAAAAGGTGGTGAATTTTATACCCCGCCTGAAGTCTCAACTTTATTAGCAAAACTTTTAAATCCCAAAAGCGGTGAAAGAATTAATGACCCAACTGCCGGTTCAGGTTCGCTTCTTATAAAACTTGCCAGAGAAGTGCCGGATAATAACTTTTCATTATTTGGTCAGGAATTAAATGGCAGCACTTGGGCGTTATGTAAAATGAATATGTTTTTGCATGATATTATAAATGCAAGAATTGAATGGGGTGATACAATTAATAACCCTAAACTTATTGAGAATGATTCTTTAATGAAATTTGATATTGTTGTCGCAAATCCACCATTTTCACTTGAAAAATGGGGACAAGAACACGCTGCAAATGATAAATACAGAAGATTTCACAGGGGGATTCCACCGAAAAGCAGAGGTGACTTTGCATTTATAACACACATGATTGAAACAATCAACGAAACAAACGGACGAGTTGGTGTAATTGTTCCTCATGGTGTATTGTTCAGAGGAAGTTCTGAAGGTAAAATTCGTAAATCTTTCATAGAAGAAAATCTTTTAGATGTTGTTATTGGTTTACCTGCAAATTTATTTTATGGAACCGGTATTCCGGCGGCTATTTTAATTTTCAAGAAGAATAGAAAAATTACAGATGTTCTTTTTATTGACGGTAGTAAAGAATTTGAAAAGGGTAAAAACCAAAACAAACTCCGTCAGGAAGATATTGATAAAATAGTTGATACTTACACAAAATACGAAACAATAGAGAAATACTCTTACAGAGCTAAATTTGAAGAAATTCAGGAGAATGAATTCAATCTGAATATTCCGAGATATGTTGATACTTTTGTAGAGGAAGATGAAGTTGATATTAAATCGGTGCAGTTAGAAATTGAGAAACTTGATAAAGAGTTAGCAGAAGTTCGTCAGGAAATGGATAAGTATCTTAAAGAGCTTGATTTGGTTTAAGTTAAACCATTTTCAGCACAAGACGAAAATGGTGTTTGTGAAAAAGAAATTAATATAACTAAATATTTAATGGAGTTGATATGAACTCGGAACTAAAAAATATTATCGAAAGAATTGACCAGTTGCGGACTGAGGTTGATTCTTACAGACCTTTAAAGCCGGAACAAGAACAAAGGCTTTTGCAAAAGTTACGTTTGGATTGGAATTTCCATTCAAGTCATATTGAAGGAAATAGTTTGACTTATAGTGAAACAAAGAGTTTTCTACTCTGGCATATCACTGCTGACGGTAAACCATTCAGAGATTACCTGGAGATGAAAGGTCATAATGAAGTTGTTGAATATCTTATGGATGTTCTGAAAGGAACAGCAATTGATTTGACAGAACATTTAATCAGACATTTACATCAAACAATTTTGCCGGAAGAATTTGAAGCTGATGCTATAACATCAGATGACAAGCCGACAAAAAGAATAATTAAGCCCGGACAGTATAAATTAGTTCCGAATCATGTAAAAACTAAATCGGGAGATATGTTTTATTTTGCAACACCTGAAGATACTCCTTCTCAAATGTCGGATTTGATGTTATGGTATAATAAGGAATTGGATGAAATCAAAAACCATCCAATAATAATTGCTTCTCTTTTTCATTATAAATTTGTGAGAATTCATCCATTTGATGATGGTAACGGTAGAATGGCAAGACTATTAATGAATCTAATTCTTATGAAATATGGCTACCCTCCTGTTATTGTTCCCTTTGGAATTAAAGATGATTATTACAATGCTCTTCAGTTTGCTGATTCTGATGATTTTGATAAATTCATTGTATTTATTGGTGAAAGACTAATCGAATCTCTTAATTTAGTATTAAAGGTTGGAAAAAATGAACCAATTGAAGAAGCTGATGACGTTGATAAAATGGTGAAAATGCTTGAACAACAATTGTCTGGTATAGATGAAGACAAAACATTGCAAAAGGAATTAACATTCGAATCATTCAAAGATACTTTTGAAAAGTCAATAAAACCACTTATAATTATACTTTTTGAAAAAATTGGATTGTTTGCAAAACTTTTTAATAATTATAAATTACTTTATAACTTAGGTAAAGGTGAAATTTTGCTAAAATCGAAAACGGAATCTTACTTAACAGAATTCCTTGATTTATGTTATGATTTTATAAAGGAACAACAAATAATTAAAGTAATTGAAATTTATTTCGTATTTAATGGTTTCAAAAAAATGGATGAATTTCCATTAAACGCTGGTGTAAGAATTGAAATATATTTTAATCAATATAATTACATTATCAAATCAGCATTTTCAGATGGATTTGAAATTATTAAAAAGTATCATGAAATATTGAAAGATGATGATATTAGCTTTATTACAGTTGAACTTGCAAAATATATTCATAACGATATTGCTCCATACATCGAGAATTTGAAAAATGGCAAATAAAATAAATTTACCTAATATTGAATCAGCAATAAAAAAAGGATTAATGAAAGGATATAAAGAAAATATCTTGTTACAATCTTCCTATAACTCCTTTCATTCAAAAGTTGCAGAGTATTTATTAACTATTTGTATAGCTCAAAATCTTCTCATATGGAATGCCAATCAGAACGAACATTCAAGATATAAAATATTTCTGGAATATCCTTCAAAACAATTTATAAATAATGCTTTTATAAGTTCAAAATATATTGATAATAGTACAATTTTCAATATGAATAAAGAATATAGATTAAAACATCAACCATTTGGGAAGCAAAGTGGAAGAATTGACATTGCAATTTCAGAAGAGGATATTGGTGAAAATTTAGGTAATCCATTATCATTAATTGGAATTGAAGTAAAAGCTATCAATCAAAATTATTATCTAATATTAAGTGATATTGAGAGATTATCTCAAATGATATTAGAAACAGATACAATTGGTCAGAACAATATCAATGCTGGTTATTGTATATTTTTAGAAAATATGTTTAAAGAAAAGAACTTGGCTGATAATAGAACTATTTCATTGTTAAAATCTAAATGTCTGCAAAAATGGAACGAAAGAATAACTAAATTTAATTGTGACCATGGAATTAAAATTACTACAGAAGTTTTTGATGTTGAAAAAAGTGCTGAAGAGGACGTTAGACAAAGTCATAAAGAGCAAGAAAGTGATTATGAAGCTGTTGCTCGTGATACAGGTTTAGTCTTAGGTGTTTTAATAAAAATATTGAGAGTTACTGATGATTAAACCCGGATACAAAATGACTGAACTTGGGTGGATTCCTGAGGAGTGGGAGTTATCCAGTTTAATCAATTTATCAATAAATGGAATTAAGAATGGTGTCTTTAATGATCCGATAAAAGTTGGTTCAGGATATAGAATAATTAATGTCCAGAATTTATATGATGAACCTGTAATAAATACAAAGAAACTTGAATTAGTAAATATTGATAAAAATACATTTTCCAAAAACAAAATAATTTCTGGAGATATTTTCTTCACTAGGTCTTCCTTGAAATTGGAAGGTATTGCTCATTGTAATATTTGCATTGAAGATGCAGAAGATATTACTTATGATGGACATATCATGAAAATAACACCTAATACCGATTTTATTATACCGATTTTTCTTAAAATGTTTTGTAATACTTTAATAGCAAGGAAGTTTTTTCTAAAGAATGCTAAACAAACAACAATGACGACAATTGGTCAAAATGATATTGCATTCATACAAATTCCAATACCAACATTACCCGAACAAAAAAAAATAGCAGATATACTTTCTACTTGGGATTCAGCTATAGAAACAACCGAAAAGCTGATTGAATCAAAAAAGAAACTAAAACAAGGGTTGATGCAGAAGCTATTGACTGGTAAGATGAGGTTTAAGGAGTTTGAGTTTGAGAAGTGGGAAACTGTTAATCTTGGTGAAGTTACTGAGCTTTTCTCAAGGAGAAATAAAAAACTAAATGGAGCAAGAATTTACTCTGTAACAAATAATAATGGATTTGTTTTTCAATCAGACCATTTTTCAAGAGAAGTAGCGGGAGATGATTTATCCAACTATAAAATTATCAAAAAGAATGAATTTGCATATAATCCAGCAAGAATTAATATTGGCTCTATAGCTCATTTCAAAGACGAAATTGGAGTTATAAGTTCACTTTATGTTTGCTTTAGAACAACAAAAGACTTATTAGATGAATACATGTATTATTTGCTCCAAATAGAATCTACTAAATTTAAGATAAGAAATTTTGGTGAAGGTGGAGTTAGGGTTTATTTGTGGTATCCTTTATTTGCAACTATTAAGGTTAAAATACCAAATATAAACGAGCAAAAGAAAATATCAGATTCTCTTCAATTTTGGGATAAAGAAATAGAAATATTAACAAAACAACTTACAGCCCTGAAAGAACAAAAGAATGGGCTGATGCAAGTTTTATTAACAGGAAAAATTAGAGTGATGATTTGAATAATGTTTATTTAATATTAATTGAGATAGGAAAATGGATATAATTGCGATTCTCTCTTCAATATCATTAACTATATTAACTGCTTTTTATGTCTGGTTAACTTTTAAATTATCCAAAACAAATTCGATAATGTTAGAAGAACAATTAAGACCTTATGTAGTTGCAAAAGTTTACATAAAAGGAGTAACACTTTATTTTGAACTTGAAAATATAGGAAAAAGACCGGCATACAATGTAAGTGTTAAAGTAATACCTGAATTTGACTTAATGATTCAAAAAGATTTTGACTACCGACAACTTTTAACACAAAAATATATGTTCCCTGGTTTTTCAATTAAAAATGTTTTGACTTATAGTATGTGGTATTTTGAATTAAAAGATAAAAATCCTGAAATTAATGAATACAGAATCGAACTAACTTATTTTGACATAAATAATCGGAAATATTCTGAAGCTGTTGATATTAATCTTGACCAATTAATTATTGGAGAATCACCTGCTGAATATGATAATACCCATTATTTAAAAAATATAAGTGAATCGTTAGACATTATTAAAGTGAGTTATAAAAAGTAAATGATTATTTTCAATATTATTAGTTATAAAGTTGTTGTATCTAATCTAAACGGACAAATAATTAATTAGTTCCATTATCGATTGAATAATTTTTCAATATAATACAAGGAGGTTTTATGTCTAAGAAGTTAACTAAAGTTGCCATTGCTTATGATTTTGATGGTACTCTTGCACCGGGTAATATGCAAGAACATTCTTTTATTCCTGAATTAGGAATGAACTCAAAACAGTTTTGGGAAGAAGTTAAGAAAATTGCGAAGGAAAATGATATGGATGAAAATTTAGCCTATATGGAATTAACAATTCGTAAAGCTAAAGAAAAGGAAATATCAATTAAAAAAGATAACTTTATAAAATATGGTAAAGCTATTAAATTATTTGATGGTGTAGCAGAGTATTTTAACATAATAAATGAGTATGCAAAAACGAAAAACATAAAAATTGAACATTATATAATATCGTCAGGACTTCGAGAATTCATAAAAGGTACAAAAATAGCTAAACATTTTACCGAAATTTTCGCTTCTGGATTTATGTATGATGTTGATGGAATTGCAAAATGGCCAGCACTTGCGGTAAATTACACTAATAAAACTCAGTTTTTATTTAGAATTAATAAAGGCATTAATAATTCCTATGATAATACTACTATAAATAAATTTACTCCTATGGGAGAACGGAATATTCCTTTTTCAAACATGATTTATATTGGTGATGGCGAGACAGATGTTCCTGCAATGAAGACAATAAAATTACAAGGAGGAACAGCAATAGCAGTATATGATCCCAAAAAGAGAAAAACACAAAATAAACAGTCAGGTAAAGATACTTGTTTAGATTTGATTAAGCAAAAACGAGCTGATTATATTGCTCCTACATTATATACTGAAAACAGTGAACTTGTAAAATTAATTAAAAGTCTGATTGATAAATTCAGTATTCAATCTGAATTATCTCAAATAAAAAGTAAAACTTTACATCAAATTCAAACATCTTCATCCAACGGAAATCAAGATATAAGAAGTATCAAACTCAATATATTTCCAGATGCTTTTAAAGCAATTGAAAATCCGGAAAATATAAAATGGCATAAATATGCTAATTTGCCAAATTCATCCCAAGTTTTAGCTATTGATGTATTTGGCACAATTAAAATGTCGAAATTTAAAGATGAGATTGTAAATGAGATATGTAGGAATGCAAATATTTATTCTAGTTCTGACTGGAATATAGAATTTGAATATGAACCACAAAAAGATATTCTCAATGAAACCAAGTCATCCCAAATTGATGTCAGAATCTATTCAGATAATACAGAATTAATTCTTGAATGTAAGTTTACAGAACGTGAGGGAGGGACTTGCTCTCAGACCCAAAAACTATCAAATGGTGCGAACATTGGTCAAATTCAGTGTAATGGAAATTACGAAAACCAAACCAATATTGTTAACGGTGTTTCAAGCAAATGTTCATTAACCGGTAAAGAAATTAAATATTGGGACTTTGTACCTAACATTTACGGAATTGATATTACTAAAGATTATCATCCTTGTCCTTTTAATAATGGGAACTATCAATGGATGAGAAATTTGTGTGTTGTTGAATCAAACAAGTTAAATGGAATTAATAGCAAATTTATTATAGTATATGTTGAATCCGCTAAACTTCCTATTTCTGAATCTATAAAAACTGATACAATCTTTGGCAATTACAAGCCAAAGCAAGATTATTATTCATTTTTATCTTATCAGAATATTATTGAATTCGGCTTGGAAGTTACTAAAAATGATATTGAAGAAAACGAAGTCTGGAAGAAATTGTTAATTCATTTTGATAAAAAAATACTAAATTATAAATAGAAATATCATGCAAACACCTGTATTTAAAGAAGACCATATCAGTCAAATTCCGGCACTGCAACTGCTGATTAAACTGGGATATAAATATTTATCGCCGGAAGAAGCTCTTATTGAAAGAAACAGTCGGACTTCAAATGTTGTTTTGGAACAAATTCTTGAAAATCAATTAAGAAAATTGAATTCAATTGAGTTTAAGGGTAATACATATCCGTTTTCCAACAACAATATTTCAAATGCTATACAATCATTAAAAACGATTCTTTTCGACGGTCTTATAAGAACCAATGAAAAGATTTATGACTTGATTTCACTTGGTAAGAGTTTTGAAGAAAATATTCAAGGAAGTATCAAAAGTTTTACATTGAAGTATATTGACTGGGATAACCCGGAAAATAATGTTTATCATGTAACTTCAGAATTTGATGTAGAAATAGCCAGTGGTAAAAAATGCCGAAGACCTGATATTGTTCTATTTATCAATGGTATTCCATTTGTTGTTATAGAATGTAAAAGTCCACATATTGATAATTCAATTGATGAAGCAATATCGCAAATGATAAGAAATCAACGAAATGATGAAATTTCAAATTTATTTATTTACTCTCAAATTCTGTTGGCAATCAACAAAAACGAATGCAGATATGGAACAACAGGTACAGATTCAAAATTTTGGGCTGTCTGGAAAGAAAAGGATGATAAAGTAGAATTTGAAAAACAAGTTAGCGAGATAATAAATTCTGAATTAAATTCAGAAGAAATGAATAAACTTTTCCTGACACGATATAAATATGTTAAAAGTTATTTTGATGATTTGCAAATTGAGGGGAGAATAATTACCGAACAGGATAAGTCTATATTTGCACTATTACGAAAAGACAGATTATTGGAATTATCACGACAGTTTATTGTTTTTGATAATGGTGAAAAGAAAATTGCACGTTACCAACAATACTTTGCAGTTAAAAAAACTTTATCAAGAGTTAAAGAATATGATGAAAAAGATGTCCGACGAGGCGGTGTTATCTGGCATACACAAGGTAGCGGTAAATCTTTAACAATGGTTATGCTTGCAAAAGCATTAGCACTTGATAAGGAAATAATCAATCCAAGAATTGTTCTTGTTACGGATAGAATTGACCTTGATGACCAGATTTATCATACATTTGAAAGTTGTGATATGTTGCCGGAACAAGCAAAAACCGGAGAACATTTAATTAATTTACTTGAAAAAGATAAAAGGGCAATTATTACAACTGTGATTGACAAATTTGATACTGCCATCAATAAAAGAAGTTACCAAAATAATTCAAAAAATATTTTTGTACTTGTTGATGAAAGTCATAGAAGTCAATACGGTCGTTCTCAAGCAATGATGAGACGAATACTTCCAAACAGTGTTTATATCGGTTTCACAGGTACACCTTTATTGAAAACCGATAAAAATACTGCTGTTAAATTTGGCGGTTTTATTGATAAATATACTATTAATCAGGCAGTAGAAGATAAAGCCGTTGTGCCTTTGCTTTATGAAGGAAGACTTGTAGAACAAGTTGTAACTCAAGAGCCAATTGATAAGTGGTTTGATAGAGTGAGTGAATCACTGACAGAATATCAGGCAAATGACTTGAAACGTAAATACAGTAGAGCGGAAAAAGTTAATTCAACTGAAAAAAGATTAGAAATGATTGCTTGGGATATTAGCAAACATTATTCTAAGAACTGGAAGGGTACTGGTTTTAAAGCGCAGCTAGCCGCACCGAGAAAAGAGGATGCAATTAAATTTCAAAAGTATTTTGACCAAATTGGGCTTATAAAATCAGAAGTTATTATTTCTTCTCCTGATACAAGAGAAGGAAATGATTCAGTTGAAGAAGAGCCAAATAGTGAAGTTCAGAAGTTTTGGAAGAAAATGATAACTAAATATGGTAATGAAAAAAATTACAATAAACAGATTATCAGTGCATTCAAAGGCACTGATGATCCAGATTTAATAATTGTAGTTGATAAGCTATTGACTGGATTTGATGCACCAAGAAATACAATTCTTTATTTGGCAAAATCATTAAAAGAGCACGCTCTACTTCAGGCAATTGCTCGTGTAAACAGAATATTTGAGGGTAAAGATTTTGGTTATATCATTGACTATAATGGTATTCTTGGTGAACTTGATAAAGCACTAACAACATATCAGGTTCTCGAAGAGTTTGATGAGAATGATATTGAAAACACTATAACCAATATCAATGAAATCATTAAGCAACTTCCACAGAAACACTCTGAGTTATGGGATGTTTTCAAAAATATTAAAAGTAAAAAAGATGAAGAAGAATATGAGCAGTATTTATCTGACCCCGATATTAGACAAATTTACTATGAAAAATTATCTTCATTTTCAAGAATTTTAGCTATAGCTTTCGGTTCGACAAAATTTTATGAACAAGTCTCTGAAGAATTGATTGATAAATATAAATCTGATTTGCTATTTTTTCAAAAATTAAGATATTCAATACGCGTAAGATATGCAGAAATAGTTGATTTTAAAGAATATGAATCAAGGATTCAGAAACTTCTTGATGAATATGTTGTTGCAGATGATATTGTCAGAATTACCGAACAAGTAAATATTTTCGACAAAGAACTTTTTGAAAAAGAAGTAGAAAAAGTTAATGGCAATACAGCAAAAGCTGATATGATAGCTCATCAAATGATAAAAACAATTAGAGAAAAGTATGAAGAAGACCCAGCATTTTATGCAAAATTCTCAAAATTGATTCAAGACACAATTGATGAATATCGACAACACAGGATTGATGAAGCTGAATATTTGAAAAAGATATTAACTCATAAAAACGAATTTATTGAAAGAAAAGACGAAGACTTGCCATCGATAATACGAAACCGTGAAGTAGCAAAAGCCTTTTATGGAATTACTTATGAAACAATCAAAACTAATTTTGAAAATGAAGAAGCTTTAAAAGCCATTTCATCCGATATTGGTGTTATGATTGACGATATTGTAAATAAAAACAAAGTAGTGGACTGGTATTTGAAGGAAGATATTCAAAATAAAATTCTTAATGAAATTGAAGATTATCTTTATAGCTTAAAGGATAATAAAACTTTAGAATTGACATTTGAAGAAATTGATAAAATCATGGATAAATCAATTTATATTGCAAAGAAAAGGTATTCATAATGATTGTAGATTATTTAGAAATAGATGGACTACTTAGACAATATCAAATTGAACTGAAGAAAACCAAGACTATCAAATATAAAGTTTATCCTGATTTAACTATAAAAGTAATTGTACCGGAAACACTATCTTTAAATGAAATTCAAATTAAGATTGGTAAAAGAAAAAATTGGATTAGAAAAAGTCTGAAATTCTATTCTAATCATCAGAACAAAACCATTTCAGACTACAAGTCTGGTTCAACAATTAAGTATCTCGGACGACAATACCGGCTTAAAATAATAGAATCCATAGATGAAAATATAAAATTAACAGGCAAATTCCTTGTTCTTAATGTAAAGAGTAAAGATTTAAGGAATTTAGAAAATATGATTGAAAAATGGTATAAGTCGCATGCTATAGAATATTTCAATAAAATCATATTAAAATGTTTATCTAAATTAAATAAGTACGATATTAGTCAGCCTAATCTTCATATCAGGAAAATGAAAAGCCGATGGGGTTCGTGCATTCAGACAAAAAATAAAGTGATATTAAATTCAAATTTGATTATAGAATCTTCTCATTGTATCGAATATGTTATCATGCACGAACTATGTCATTTAAAATATCCTTTTCATGATAACCAATTTTATACCTTTTTAACAATTGTAATGCCTGACTGGAAAATCAGAAAAAACAAGTTAGAAAATTTGACACTATAAATGAAAATATTAAGCCATTTATTGAAATTAGAAATGTACGTATAATGTGTATTTACTAGCTATTTCGCTTAAAGTATACCACTAATTCTACATAATCAAAGTACAAATAAAAGTGAAAATATTTGAAAAGTTTTGCTAGAAATGGAGAAACGCTCTTGATGAGATAAAATCCTTATCTATAAATAGGCAGAACTTCCCAAACGTGTCCTTATACTATATTTCTCAGAACATGACTATTACTACTCAGTACATTATTTTCTCTTCAGGTTAATAAAGTCTGTCAGTAATACAACCAAAATATTAGGATGAATACCCGCTGCCCATTTACTTTCTTTATCAATATTCAAAACTGGATTATCCGCAGCAAAAATATAAGGAGATATACCCGGATATTTTAATTTCATCGGATCTAAACTAAAAAATCTTCCAACTCTTGGGTCATACATTCTTGCTCCGAAGTCAAAGCTATTCCCTACTCCCTCATTTGGAGGTGAGTTGGGACCTCCAAGATCTTTAATATCGTCAACACGGAGTATTCAGTTGAAGCAGTGGAAAATTTGTGAAAAAATTCTGATATTGCAATTTTACCAAGGATTAACCTTTCTATATTTATATTTCAATTTGCTTAATATGGTTTTTTCAATCCTTTGTTTCAATCGCTCTTTTTCATTACTTTCGAGCTTCTCAGATTTATAAAAGAATAAAGTATCACGATTTTTATTATATCTTATAGTGGCTTTTATTGAAAGTGTACACTTAGGAGATACTTTCCAACGTGTCGAATCTGATGTAAAACTAATCATAACCATTTCCTCGGGATCCGATTGATAATATAGAAATTTAAATTTTAAATGTTTTAATAGAATTTTCGTTTCGTTAGCCCTATCAGCCCATTTTCCTTGTGGTTCAAAATTTGGATTTGCTATTATAATATGAGTTAGATTTGAATCAACTTCTGCTTTTGTAACATTAAATTCATATAATTGAATTGTTCCCAGTCTACCACAGTTATTTAAAATGGGTATTAANCCTCTTCATTTTGTTGATCAATTTGTTGATTAGTAGTAGCTTCAATACCTTTTGATAATTCAGATACTGTATTTTTTACTGATTTAGTCATTTCAGAAACTTTATTTATTAATATTTCACTTCCAGTTCTTAATGCTTTTTGCATAGACATACCAGCGAATAATGTTGCCACAGCCCCTGCAGCATGAGCTTGTTCAAAACTAATTTCATTTTTTGAAACTGGGTCTTTTTCATTCATCATGTACTTTTTTACAATATTAAGTGAACTCATTGTTAACTCTATATCTGCATTTAACGTTTCTAAGCTAAATAACATTCCTGAAGCCCCTCTTACCTCTTCAACATCATAAGCCTGGTCATGTTTTAAGGCGGCTTGATCTAAGGAATTAATTGGAGGGTATCTGTAATCAGGTTCTCCAGGAGCTAAATCAGGCGGATTAATATACCCACAATATCTTGTACTTCCTATATTTGAAAGATCGAGTTCACCTGATGTTCCGATTTTATTTCCTTTATCATCCCACCTGACATATTCAACTGCATTTGGTGCAATTGGCACTAAACCAAACAAAACAACGGAAAATGGGCGTATCCAATTGTCTTGCACTACACTTAATACAGTTTGATTACCTTTAGAATCTTGATAATAATTAACAGTTTTTTTATACTTCCCATCCTTATCTGTATATGCCACCGGATTATTTCCTGCAAATAAATAAGGACTTTGCCATGGAAATTTTGTCCTAAAAGGATCCAAACGGAAAAATCTACCCGACCTCGGGTCATACATCCTTGCACCGAAGTCGTAGCTGTTCCCCACTCCTTCTTCCTGCGGCAACGTTGAGCCAATATCCTTGACTTCATCATCACGCAGCATGCCGTTAAATCCGAAGCGGTAAGTAGTACCTGTTTCAGAATACATACCGGGTTGGAGCATGCCAAACGGGTAATGACTGTATGCCGCCAATACGTCCGCTCTGAACGGAGGCAGTGTATCGTTTGCATTTACCGGTATTTTCATATCACTCAGCACCACACGCACATTACCAAGATGGTCTTTCAGCTCATATTGCTTTTGTTTGAGATAACGTTTCTCATCCATCAATTCAGAAACAAATAACTCACTAGAATAGCCCTGCCTTTCGTCGGCGGCGTGCGGGTAAGCCCGTGCAAATCTGCCTTGTCCCGCAGAACCGTAGATATACCATTCGTTCTTTGCAAGAGCAATAAACTCTGGAGTATGTGTTACCTGATAATTAACATTCAAAAATGGATTAAGGTTGTAAAATGTATTATCAAGCGAAGTGGTATCCCAGCAAGACCAGTTTGCTGTTACTGAATCCAATGCGCTCCAGGGTGAATTCGGACATTGCTCGCCAATTAAATAAGTTTGTGGAGGTGGCGGCAGCGACGTAATAAAGAACGGATGACCCGGGACTATTCTCCAGGGGTCATTTGACGGTAAAGAAATAACAGGAAATTTCACAGTTATAATTTCAAGGATTTCTCCATTGGCATCACGGAGATAATAATCATACTGACGACCCAAATTTGCCTTGCAGACTCTGTCGCCGCGGGCATCATAAACAAAAACTATTTCTTCGCCTGATATTTTTTTAATTCGTCTGACTTTACCGTCAGGAGTCCATTCGATTAAATCAATATCCGATTCAATATCTGTCTGGAGATTCCCCGAATGGTCGTAATTATATGGATGGGTTACATTTTTCAATGCAATTACATCGGTTTGGGTACCTGCATCTATGAGTGTTTCAAGTCTGTTTGACGGATAACCGTTTAACATTTTGTAATTATACTGTAATCCATCCAAAACTTTTGAGTTATCCGGCTTGCCCAAACGACGCAGATTTTTCATATTTCCGTTTGCGTCATAACGGTAGTAAGCTGAATATGCAGAATCAGAATAAACATTCCACACATCGAATGGTGGTGGTACTGAGCCTAAACCGACCATTGAGTGGAAAGCGGCTTCTTTCAGCCTGCCTAACACATCATATTGATATAAATACCCGTATTTGGTTCTTTGTAACGGAATAGTCCATCCTAAAAGGGCATTGCCTTTTGGTCCGAAGCTGAATTCGGATGCACTTATATTACCGTTAAAAAGACCTTTGGATGTATGATATGTAATAAGATTAAGATTTTCAGTGCCGGGAGCTCCGGGAGGCGGTAAGGGGTATTTGATAAGCGGCGATGAGAAGAAAAAATAATCATTGTCATAATAGCTCAGAAGCTGACCGAATTCATCGAATGAAAACTGCGGATTAATTTCGCCGCTGCCTGTAAAGCCGTCACGTCCCAAATCATTAACATCCGGTTTCGGCATACTGATATTGCTTCCGTTTATTGCTTTTAGCCAGCCGTTGATGGTATAGGCATAATCAATACCCTGTATTTTATCTTCTCCGATTTCTATGCGTTTCAGAGGTCCGTGTTTATAGAATTCATATCCGGCATCCTTTTCCCAAATCTGACCGTGTCTGGATGTATAAACCTCGCTTAGACGGTTATCCGCATCGTAACGGTACTGATAGAAAAATTCGTTTTTTCTGTTCTCATTATGCATTACACGTTTCACACTACCGCTAATTAAATCGTACTCATAATCAACCTTAGTAACGATATTAAACGGTAATTTGTGTATCACCCACTCAACATTTCCGTGAGCGTCGTAAGAATAAAAAGTCCATGCCTGGTCCCAGGAGGTCCCGGGCTGTCCATCCTCATCCCGAAATGTAAAACTAACACGATTTTCGAGATTCCGCTGAGGATGGGAGATAATTGTATATGGCAATGGCAGCCAGGGTGCTGGTTGTGAATAAAAAGTTTTGACAATCATTTTCTTCCAAAAATTCGGCGGATAAGCATTAGTAAGTGGAGTTTGAACTAAAATATCCGGTTCATTAACTGAATTTGGAATGGGCTGGGTTTCATTTACGTAAGGACTGAACTCACCGCTTTCAATCACACGTCCCAATTCGTCATAATGAGTATAAGAATAATCATAAATCGGAGTTGCATTGGGATATATCCTTTGTTTTTGATTAGGTTCCTGAGAAAATCTAAGTTGCTGTTTCAGGTCATAATATAAATTAGTATGAGTTCCGTTTGTATATTGATTATAATCGGGATTATGAGTAGAAGTCATCTGACCTAAAGAGTTATAAATATATGAAGTTCCGTATTTATGATTAGGAAAAGGATCAATACTGACTCTATTTCTTGCAGGATTTATATCAACACCTTTTGGAGGAACAGTTCTGACAAGATTGCCTGCCCGGTCGTAGTAATACAGAGTATAATGGTAATAATGAATACCAAAACTTAAATTAGTTATATGGTCAATATTGTCAAGACAATTTTCTTTATAAGAAATTTCAATCTCCTGTTTTTTACTATCAATACATTTTTGTATTTGCTGATAAATATCGGATTCGATTAATGCTACATATTTTTCATCGCAGGTAATAAGTTTTAGAACAAAGTCGGTACCTATTTCAGGTAATTCATCAATCCACTTATAGCAAATAGAGGAATCACAGCCGGTTATTTCTGTTGTATCAATACAGCAAAAATAAAAATAATAAGAATATTCTGTAGAATCGTTTTCTCTAATTGTATTTTTTAATAAGATTTTCCCATTTTTATAAACAAATTCATATTTAATTCCGGGGAAAAAGGCATAAATCCAGTTTCCTAAAAAACGGGCAGAAGCAGCCGAATAAGCCGCTGACATACCATATAAGTAATATGGATTAAGAGAATCGTTTGGCATTATACCCTGTCTGTAAAACAAATCAATCACGCTCTTTTGAAAAAATCTGTCTGCGCCAAGTATTTTCAGATTACCAACAGTGGTATCTTTTTTAAATTGTCCGTATTCGTCACAATCAAAACAGAAATCGTTGTAGAAAGTAGAATCATCGGGATCGTAGTAATGAGCTTTGTATCCGTAAGGCAATGAATCACAAAATATTACAGTCGAATCACCACCACTGTCCGTACCGCACGAATCAAGCCAGGCAAAACACGGTTTTGATCCTAACAACATAGAATATGCCTTTGACAACTTGACGAAATTATCAAATATCCGGCATGTATCTCTGTAAGGTCTGCTATCATTTTCTAAATTGTCAAGAATTTCTTCTTGTAAGAAACGATTAAGATATTCAATTATCGTTTCTGCATTATCATCAAAAGTCACAACGTTACTGGGATTAACATTAGTATAACCTTCAGGACAAGCTGGTTCGGCTAATTTTATATCTAAATAGCCATACTTAGCTTTAAAATATTGATCAAACTCATATTCGGTCCCTATCACAACAGGAGGACCGGCTGAATAGGAAATTGTCGGACATGTTTCTTTGCAAACTCTGACTAATGCCGCTGCCTTACAATGTACAGTGCTTAATAGTATATCATGTGCCGATTCACTCCAATATTCCGATTCACTGAGAGTAACGGCAATTGTACCGTTATAAGTATGATGCTGCCCTTGAACCGATTTATAAATCTTATTATATTCTTGAGTAATCAAATCTATATATGAATTCAATTTACTATCACAATTTGACTCACATTCGGATTTCAATTCGTCTAGAAAATCACGGACATCTTCTGCAGCAACGGCATCTTTAATTTTTTTAGGCACATTCCCATTGGGGTCGTAATCGTTAACAAAATTCTTACCTGCTCTGGAAATACATTTATAATAAACTTCCCATTTTTTTTCGGAAGCATTATCAGTTGTTGGATTTCCGCAAATATCAGCACCCCAATTTTTAACTTCATCTATGTACTGAGGTGAATCATATAAATCTTCATAAATATATTTACAATCCTGACAATTTTCTGTAATGCAATTGTTAAAATATTTATGTGCTTTTAACAGGTAGCCGAAATCGGGATCATACGGACCGGATGTAGAAGGACCATCATAAATTTTTCCGGTACAATGGAGGAAGTGGTCAAGGAGATGGAAATCCCGATTTAAAATCTTTTCACCGGTTTTTGGATTTACATAATATATGAGTAATTCAATATTATCAACAATGGACTGCCAGCAATTCCATAGTTTACAAGAATCGTAACAGCTTTCACCAAGCATATTTTCAATCAATTGATTAAAAGCACCTCTTCCATTTGGATAATTTGCATCATTTGGATATAATAAGCCACCGTCAGAATCAAAAAAAAGTTCATTTAATTCTGGTGTATCTTCCGGAATGTTATCCAACAGATATTGTTCAAAATCTGCTTTACCGTTATATAATGCTGTAGGAAAACCTTCACAAACAGGGCATTCATATTTTGGTATTGTAATATTTCCGCAACAGTATGCACTATTTTCATACGTATAAATTTTATCAGTTTCATTATAACTCCAATAAGGTCCTGCAACCAGATCATCCAAGTAAGTATAAAATTCTTTTAATGTTCTTGTTCCGGCAATAATCTCATCAAGTTTATCAAAAATTTCCGATTGTAGCGTTCTCATTAAAGAAGGATCCGGTGTAGGGTCTAATATTTTTTTTTCTAGTTCATTTTTATATAATTCAAGATATGTTTGATCAGTACCTGGAATTTTATTTTTAACATAAATATATCTTTCAAAAATATAGCTTCCAGAAGGTAATTGAGTTCTTATACTAAGTTCCAAACTTGGGGGTGTAAGGCAATCTTCGGCAGAATTTGATATTTCACCTGACTTAGGTACCCCAAAAATATTACCACTTTCTTTTTCTCTAATTATTAAAGTTACGTAATAATCACAAGTAGGACAGTAAGGTAAACAAAAAATATCGGTTAAATTAATTTTTTTTGGATTCAATGTATAACTGAAAATAATATCAGTAGGCTCTGCAAAAGTGTATGGTACGGTTGCAACATAACCATTTTCTCCTATTTTTTGTTCTGACTCGAAAGTCTGATTGACTATTTTACTTAAATGCGGATCATTTATTACATTTGCAGAATTGATCCCCGTTTCATTCAAATTGTATTCCAAATTTTTAAGAGGTGATGTTAAATCATTTGTTTGTTTAACATTCAAACAAGTAGCTAAAATTTTGCCGTTGCTTAGTTGATAGGTGTAATTTATAACACCGTTTTGATCAATATTAATAATTTTATGTACTTTTTCGGCATCGGGAGCTTCTGCCCCAAATATAGGAACAAGTTCATCATCGGCAACTCCCGAATAATAAGTTTTTACAGTTTTATCGGAACCGATTTTGTGATTGCCGCCAAAGCCGCTTTGTTCTTTAATTCTGCCTGTTCCATCCTGATCATATAAATTTCTTGCAAAAGGATAGAAATTTGTTGTATTGTAAGGTATAATTCCCGAGGATGGTACAAACGTATTATAATTTAAGAAATTTATATCTCCGCTGTAATACATGTAAGGTTCGCTACTTATTGTCGCTTTGACAGACTCGGGATTTTTAAAATTATCAGACACAGAGGTACTCAAATCAAAATTTTCGGCAGTATACAGAGCCCGCGAAATATTTCCTATTACCAAATTATTAAAATAACCGAGATGAGCCTTCTCAGTATATGGTTGAACCTGAACAGGTACCGGTAGAGTAGTCAAAGCATTACGACCTACAAAATCATAAACATTCTGCTTCATCAGTTTAGTACTGTCCGTTGAAATAAAAGTCTGTTCCTGTCTGACTTTCAGAAGATTATCGGCGTACTGCATAGTCTCCATCACAGAAGTACCCTTTTCTCCTTCAGCAAAATTACGGACATATTTCCAATTTTTATCAGCATCAAATTGCTTATAATAAAAACCGCAGCAATAAGAATTTGGATTTGTTTTATCAAGTAAAACAATATTTCCGTTATTGAATTCATTATTACTACAATTAGTGCTGCTCCAATCTCCCCAATTTCTATCATTTGCAATTTCTCCGTCAAAATAATTACTTATCGGACGAACTCTCCAGACATAGAACCCTGTCCCCTCTACCATTGACAAAGATACATTAGTATTACTATTTCCGGTTTCAAAAGTAAATGCTTTGCTCCAGTCAACTTGAGACTTATAATTATTTGTATTGGGATCCATATCATACAACTTCAAAATCTGAAGTTGGTAATTATGATAAATCAATTCGCAATTTTGGTTAAGTTCCCAACTAAATGTGACAAGTCCTTTATTATCTGTTGAACTCAAATCAATCCCATTTGGTGAATCAATTTCAACGAATGGACCATTGATTGATGTTGACCGTGGCATAAAGCATTGTTCATAAACTAAAAACATTTCAAGTATAATACTACTTTCAATATTACTGGTAAAAGTATAGGAATCAATAGAGTTAATTTGAAACTCTATAGCTCCACGGCTTAATTCAGATGATATATCTATGCATTTCAGAACCTCTGGATTAATTGATGCATTCCCATTGCTTTCAATATGTATATTATCAATAATAATTGTTTCAGGATCACCTTCTCCGGTAACTCCAATCCAAATATTCTCAATATTGCAACTGTACTGTCCATCACCTAATTTATAATCTTCATTTCCCAATCTCAAACTTAAAACCAATTTGGGTTCTCTATATTTAAAATTTATATCTTCACAATAATAATATGGATTACTTATTGTACTCACATAACTATTTGGGAATGGGTATCCATCCATAAGATCATCAATTTTAGAATCGTTAAGTACAACTGAATCCTGCTTAAATTTATAATCAAATTGCAGGATTGGCATATCATTCTTATTATATTGAGATATTGATTTGCTTGCAGGGATTAGCAAGAAAATTAATATTATTATAAACATTGGTGGTCCGGTTATTTTTTTCATATTGACTATCACTAACATTTTGAAAATATTATTTCGTAATTAAATTAAAATCCTTATATTCTTCACGCAATTTGCCCTCAGAATCAAATATATTTTCTCCTAAAGGCAAATCAAAAAAATCAGAAGCAGATACTTTTTCATTGAGCAAAAAACTTATTTCCAATTCTTTAATTTGATAATCCTGATTTGCATATTCTATTTTTACATATTCCATTTCATTATTTAAAGTATCGATAATATAAGTTAATTCCGCACTGTTATAAGGCGGAGATATATTATCCTTCAATAATAATCTGATATGTGCATTTTCACCTTGATAGTGGAAATCTACCAATTCTGAAGATTTAATAATGCTGTCTAAAATTGTAATCATATTACTAATATTCTGTATTCGTGAATTATATCCTTGCTTACTCAAAGCATAAATTTCTTTATTTTCAGGATAAACCAATATTGCAACCAGGCTATCACCATAATATTGATAATCATCACATATAAGTTTAATTTTACTGCCTTTATATAATATTTCAAAACTTTGTTTTGAAATATTATGAGAGTTACGGTAAGATATAGCCATTTTGTATTTCATTCTATTTCCTAAACTGTCTTTTGAAATTTCTGAATATTTCTTGACCGAATTGGAAATTATATCAATATAGCTAGTTTCAGTATAACATGCTATATTCAAAATCAAAAATATTAAATAGGTAATGTACATAATTCATATATTAATTTTAAAAAAAATTATTTGCTTTTTATCCGTATATCTTTCTTTAATTCACTGTTAATACTTTTTTCCCTGAATTTTTCCATATCCTTTTTAAGCTGTTTTTTTAGTTTGTCCTTTTTCAATTTGCGATTCAAATTATTTTTAATATTATTTTGATTGGCACTATCTAAAAGCGAAGAATTATTTCCGGATAAAGTATCAGAAATGTGTTGAATATTTAAATAATCTAATGAATCGGCTAAAACACCTGATTTTGATTTAAGAGGATTTGTTAATAAAGAATCCTGCTGAATTTCATTCTGTATTTCCTCAAAGCGAAGTAAAGGATCAAATTTATTGAGAATTCCACCTTTGGTTACTGAGTCCTGTAATAATAAGTCAGGGCTGTTATCAAAAAATTTGATAGAGTTATTTTCAGGTGTTATATTAATATCTAAAATATCTTGTTTTATCGTACCTTGAGCTAAAGAATCATCAGCTAAAAGATCAGTTTTATTAATACTGTATTTTTTGGTTATTTTAGGTAAAATATCGGTTTTAATATTATTTTTATCAGATGATTTCTTTTCAATCATTGGGATATTTGTTGAGCAATCTAAAGTTGTTACCCCTCTATCAATTTTGGGAGTATTATATTGGGCTTCTGCTATAGTTTTTATTCCTCTTTCTGTTTCAATTTGTTTTCGTATTAAGTCACCTTTTGAATTATACTGATACATAAGAGCATAATGCTGGTCATCAAAACTGGCAAGTGGTTTAAAATCATTACGGTTATAAACATAACAGTTCGACTGCGATTTGGCTGGCGTTACTTTTATATCATCTACCCAAACAGTATCTGATAAAGTTCTGGAATTTGATAATAATATTGCACAACTATTTCCAATACTTGCAGTTGTCAATTGGTTCGGCAATACTTTGATTTCATACAAACTCCATTCGCCGGTTTGAGCTTTAAAAATAAAGTCAGAACTAAAATCATCTCTATAGTTACTGCCTGCATAAATATAAATATTTGCAGAAAGGTGATCATTCCGGTCATCAATTTCATTATAAGGGTCATATTCAGTTTTAAACCAAGCTTTAATTGTAAATCCCTCTCTTATTACTTGATCGTCAAAAATCAGCATATCAAAAATAGATTCACTTGTACCTGATTGAGGAATTCCATACGATTTAAAACCGGAATGAGATTTACTACCGGATATTTGTGTTCCGGATTTGTCTTCAAAACTCTCAAATCCTATAAAATTAAGTGGAGTATTATTTGCAACCATAATAGGCAGAGTATTTTTATATCCATAGAGTTGAGAACTCTTAATATCCAATATATCAGATGTTTCAATAACACTTCCATGTACACTGTATTTATCAATTGAATTTACAAATAACCAGGCATAATTGCCTTCTTTGTATTTCCAGTTAAAAATATTTTCAAAATTTTCATAGACGCCTGAATTCAGATATATCCGACTTGTAGAATACGCTACGTCATTTCCGCCTATAATAATATTTGTTTTATATAAATAACTGTCATCAACTCTCCATTTACCTTTATTACCCGACATATAGCTGTTATTTGAGCTCGGCGGTAATAAATCATTTTTCCAATCATCGGAATAAGTTACAGCATCAGCCTTAATCACCCCATCTATAGTCATATTTGGGTAAATATCCGGACAAAATTCAAAACATAATTTTGTACATTCGTTATATGATCCCGGACCAACTGTTGCAGGGTCAATTTCAACCTGATACCCATTATCTTCATCAAGTTTGAAATGACTAATTGGGTTAGGAGAAAGTAATGGTACAAATTTAAAACAGCATAATTCGTTGGTAACAGGTGGTTTATGAATGTTTAGCTGCATTATTGCAATCGGTTCAAGATTATTATATAAATTTGAATCTATTGGTTTGTAATATAACCAACCATTAGCTGTGTCACAATAAAAATAACCCCACCTTTCTGTAAATTTTTGATCTAAATCCATATAATCATACATAAGTGGATTATTTTTTTCAGGCAAATTGCTGTCTGGCGGAATTGTGATAAATCTATGGCTATGATCCATAAAAGGCAAAACTAAATAAGAGTCCCAAAAAGGTCTATCACTATTTAATGTACATCCAATCATATTAAAGTTTTTACAATCAAATCTGACGCAATCTTCTAAAGAATTATATAGTGTATCAAGTGTTAAAGAATCAATTGTATAACTCGAATCCTGACAAATTACGGGATATGGATCGGTTTGCCGGATAATTTCTAAAGTATGTCCATTAATGAAAAGGTTCATTCTTCCTGTAAATAATGTTGTATCTGCGGTATTTACATTATAAAAGTATGTATCGTAATCAATGCCTTCAAAACATTGATTCAATGTATTGTTTATAATTGAAGAGCCTAATACCATCGAATCAAGAATATTATAATAAGTTTCCTGAATTTTTTTATAACCGATTAAATCCATTGATTTTTCAAAAAGATTTCTATCTTTATTACTATGTGTAGTCCAATATTTTTGAAAACTAACCGTATCACCGTTAAAACTTTCACAATCTGTACATTCCATCCATTCTTTATTTTGACGCAGATTTAAATATAAATTTTTATTCCAGACATTATTTAATAAATCATTTAAATCGGAAACCAAAGGTGGATTATAATCAATACTATCTTCTATTGTGTTGCTTGTATTGTCCACACAAAATTCTATCTGAGGATCAATATATTTGATCGTAATATTTATATTCTCAATAGGCTGACAGGTTCCATCCTTAGATTTTATTTTTAGTTCCGGATCATTGTATTCGAATTCTACAAGTCCGAATTGTTTAGCTTCAGTAATTTTAGTATTCAGTTGATTAATAAAATTTTGTCGTCTGATTATTTCAAGATATGGTTCTGAACCGGTTGCAAATGGAACTGTATTGGGTAAATGCGGAAAAATAATTCCATTTATGATATTATTCTCATCAGCTTGCCCATAAGTAACTAAATTGCCTGCAACTGTACTCAGTTGATTTGTTTTTCCAGATCTGATTATATTTATATCGACTTGATTAAAAGATTGATTAGGGACTAATGTTCTAAAAATCGGTTCTAAAATTACTCTGTTATCTTGAATTGAAGATATATGGAAATAACCGGCTGTTTTATTTACATAAATTAAATCCCCTTCGTTAAAGATGTCTTTTAAATTAATACATTCGCCACCGGATTTATTTATTATCACATCCAAATAATGAATTTGTCCTTCAAAAATCTTGTTGAATACAATTTTATATCGATCGGATTTGATTATTTGCTTTTCATTATCAGATTTATGGCTCATTGATTCATACTCATTTGCAGCTACAAATTTATAACCGTAATATGAACCGTCATGATCATTATCCGGAATACCTATACCAGCCAAATCCATACCGTTAAATTCATCAGTTGTTCTTGTAATAACAGCTTGCCCGGTATGCCTGTCAAAAGCAACGTTCTCTGTTTTGACAGTAATACCGTCTTTCATTGAAGTAATACTTTTTAAAATCGCAGGGTATCTTATAACTTTTGTAGTTACATGAGACTTCATGCCATTATTTATGTTATTTACACCACCTGACAATGAACCTAATGGGAAAAACGGATAAACAAAAATGAAATCAAATTCACCTGTTGCATTAATAAAACTTTCATTTATATCTCTTGCCTCCTGAAAGAATTCTATTTCTCTCCCCAGAAATTCCATTTTAATATTATTTAAATCATAATAAACAGGAATTTGCTCGCAGGGTTCAAAATATTCATACTTAGAATAAGAAGAATTATAAAGATTATTATTATCCAAACTGCCGCCCATAGAATATTCGGATTTTAATTGCCCGTTCATTCTATTCTGAATGAATTGATAGCCTTGTGACAATTTGATTTGCATATCCTGAATTTTAACTACCGGACCGGGGAAAATTTTCCATTTATCATCTTTTCTACTAATATTACTATATTCAACTCCATTTACATTATCTTTACCGTTTTGGACTATTTGATCAGGTTTTAGTAAATAATTTTTATCAAATGGATAGTCTTTTGTAGTATAAAATTCTTTTACAGTAAATCCTTCATCAGACATTCCCTCGAAAATATTTTTAATAACTATCCTTGAATAACCGATTTGAGGTGACGGTAATAATGATTCTCCGATAGGTGAAGAAAATTCTTCTTTCATTTCACCCGCCAACATAAAATTACCTTCCATATAATTTGTCAGCCAATCTTCAGAATCTATGGTTTTGATATAATTATGTAACGCATTTTCTTCATATCCTTTTTGTGGTTCATTAGCAGCTACACCACTTGAACCTCCCTCTTTCAACTGATAAAGATATTCTTTACCGTAAGCAATACTTTTTGATGAATTTTCTATACATTCGTTAAATCTATCATACATAATGATACTTTTGACCCTTACTCCCCCACCTTTTTTAGCTTTTAAAGTGGGTATGCGGATGTATGAGTTTCCAGCTACATCCACAGTACTGCAATAACTCATCAAATTTAAAGGTGTAAGCATTTCCATAATGCTCAACGCAGAATTTAATAAACCGTTGGCATAATCAATTATATCTTTTTGATTATTGTAATTTCTATATTCAGGATTGCAATTATTCCCATTCGGAGTAACTTTACCTGTTCTGTTAGTTAAATAAAAATCTTCACATAAATTTCTTATAGAATTTTGTTTACAGGTTATTTTAATCCCAGTCGTTATTCCATTAGAAGTAATAGGTATGATATCATTGGCAACAATAAAACCATCAATATACTCTGATTTACAATTATCTAAATTTACATTATTACCGGTTAATGAGAATAAGAATTTAAAATAAAGTTTTTCATTTTTACCTGTAAAAGTAGTTGTGCCTATATTATAATTTCCCAAAAAATGACTTTTCATTAAAAGTATTAGTTCATTAATTTCATTCGGATTATATCCCAAATCTTCACAATTTATTACAAAACTTGTTTCACCCTGATCATCTTGAAGATAATTATTAATACTTGTCATTACCATAGCACGTCTATTCTGAACGTATGAATAGTCGTTTTCTTCATAATAAACATGAATCTCTCCACCTGATGGAAGCCCAATTTCTTTCAAATGCCAGGCTGCTGGATCAAAATCAATGGCTGGTGTCTGATCTACCCAATCATTATATTTTAATTTTCTTGAACTTTCATCTCCGTCATCGTCCTGATAATTTCCCCATCTATCAACGTTGTTAGGATTATAAGCGGGATTTTGTTTTAAATCATCAGCGCCCCCGTTTCGGCTATGATAATTTGCATATTCCAAAAAATTACCGACTGAAGGATAATTCCGTGATTTATATTCATAAGAAAATATATATGGACTTATTTTATCTTCGCTTACATCTTCATATTCTGTCCAGACTTTTTTTAAAGTCAGCTTACCGTAGTGATCATTACCTGAACCTATTTTTTCGGAATTCGGTACATTGTCATCTCCAAGAACTGCATCAATAGAATGAATATATTCCATTAATGAATAATCATATTCAAAAAAAGTAGTCTGCAATTTTTTAGTTAGAATACCTCCATTATTGTCATAATTTTCAGATTTAACATATAATTCGATTCGCTCAAGTTTTCTCATCTTGTTTGAATAACCCAAATTTGCAGATCCTAAATCCTGTTCTTTGTTTCTTGCATTATCAAATTCAATAAGCCCGGCTTCCCAAGCGTCATGTCTTTCTTCGTTAGTACCTGATAGATAAACGGTTGTACCGTTTAAATTAATTGCGATTTCATCTGTATTTGTAATAAAATATGCAATATGTGTTTTTGTTTCAATTTTTTGCAAATAATAGTTCTCGCGTTCTCCTTTCGAGAAAGTAGCCAAATCATCATTCGGATCAGAAAGCGAGTTCTTATTATAATTAAACCCATTATATGGTGTTCGCCAGCGATACCATTCCGTTTTATCTTCATAAGCAGATGGTCCTAATTGGATGGGCCACCACAAATCATATAAAATAGGTTTTTGCGAATGCCACCAATTTTTAGTTGATATGCCTGTCTTCCAATCGGTACCGGCAGTTCTGTTATATCCAAATAAAGTATATGCTCCTAAATCATTTGATGTGAAGCCGTCTTGTTTAACATCAACATAATCAGGTGTAGAAATTGAAGTTAATAAATACATAGACACATACGGCGCATTCCGCTCTTGCCCTACGACTTTATCAGCAATAAGCGGTGTAGCTCCGAAAGCAATCTGACTTTTATTATTATAAATATTATTACCGGATGGTCCATAATTCAAATCTGCTTCATTTCTGCTAAACACAGGTAAACCATAAGTATAATTGGCACCATCATTATTAGTAATTGAAAACTCTAAAATTTGTTTATTTAAACTGGGTTGGTCAATAAATTTTAACATTTTGAAATAGTAGTTGTCTATATAAAAATCGCTTAAAATAGGATTTGTTTTATTATAAGCAGCCATTCTTGGAAATAATGAACCATAATCCGAATTTAGCGGATCAGTAATTAATTCTGAATTTTGTGTATATTCATATTCAAAATCCTCAAATGTATTATAACTTATAAAAGCAGATCTCGCTGATCTTTTATTTTGATTTAATTGTTTAACATAACTATCGTAAGGCAGTGTCTCCGGGTTAAAATTCAGAGAAACCAGATTATGGTCATCTACAAAACCTACTTTAGAAAAATCAATATTGCTTGCAAAATCATTTATAAATCTAAAAAAAACAGGCTCGTCTTTACTATTATTATTATTATTTAGACTATTTTGCGGTTCATAATCTAAAGAATTTGAAGGAATAAAAATATTCCAATCCTTAAAATTATATTCATTCGAACCTCCGCTTAGTTTACCACCATATCCTATACCTCCAGGTCCGACATCAATAGCAAATCCTAAGCCATAAAATTCAGTTTTACTCTCTTCAGTTCTGGGATAAAACTGTCCGATCTTTTTATTGTAAACTCTGAAGCTACCGGATACACCCTCACCGGAAACAGTATAATAATCAGGATTTCCTATAGGAATTCCCATGAATTTTTTTTTATTATGATAATCGGAATCTTTTTCGACTGAATAGTCCATCAAATGTTGTCTTGTTGCATTTCCTGAATATAAAAATCCGTTGGCTTTTTTTTCCTCTGAAATTTTTGTCGATTGCTGTGAATAGTTAACACTATATCCGCCTTCAGCACCGGTCATAGGTGCCAACATCGCATCAGCTTTAATTTCACCGCTAATATTTATACCGGTATAACTACTTTTTTGTAATGGAGGAATACCATCGGAATTGAAAATTCCAAAACTATTCAGTGCCTTCTGGCTTAGATGTTTTGCGTATTCAGAAATAGTATTATTGATAGGGTTTATATTTTTAACAACATCTGATAAGAATTTTGATTTGCTTGTCAAATTACTTAATTCATTTTGAAGACCAAAATCATTTTTAAAAATCAAACTTGATTCTCTAAGTTTATCTAATCCCAAACCACATAAGTCTGAAAGAAGCCGCGTAGGGTGTCCAAAATGGGAAAATGCAACTGTTGATAAACCTGTACTGGTTGCACCAAAATTAAGATTTAAATAACCTGCATAGTCAAAACCCAAATTAGCTCCAATATAAAAACCTCTGTAGTTATTATACTTAATTGTTGCTCCAGCAGATAATTGAGCCACTACTACGTCATTGCTAAAAAATTCAAGATTACCGTTAATACCTAATGCAATTGTAGTATTCGGTTCTACTTTATTCCAAAATGTAATCTCAGTATCATAATAATCATCAGGATATCCCTTAGTATTTCGGATAATTGAACCCGGATTTAAAGTCCATCCATAGCCTACCCAGGAGGCATCAGACTCAGGGCAAATACCACTGTGGTAGGATAATGTTATTGAGTATCCGCTGCCGTTTGGTCCCGGAACTGTCAGAATCGGTAAATTATATAAAAAAGAACCGTCGAATTCACTTACCATATTGTCTGTCGAAACAGATTCAAAATTAGCAAATTCAGGCTGTATAGGGCTTCCACCAGCTTCCAACCAACTTATATTGAATATAATTGCTAAAAAAAATAAAATAAAGAATTTTGAATCTTTAAAAATCTCGTCATATTTATTCATAACAAACCTTCATAGAATTAATTTACTTTTATAAGTTTACCGGTGAATTGCTTATCACAGATATTAAATACATAAAAATAGGCACTTGAATTATTTACTGATTCCGAATGTCCTGATTCCCATAATAATTTAATTTGATTACCCTGAACTGCATAATCATTTTTTTCAAAAACTATATTACCTAAAATATCAAATATCTTTAAAGAATATTTGCAACTTTTATCTGAAATGACTTCAAAGATTATATTGTTTAAAAATGGGTTTGGATATACTTTGAGATTTCCAACTATAAAATCTGTTTCAACAAATTTTGTGTAATCAAGAACTATTTCTTTTTGAATATTTATATTAATATCATGAAGTACGATTCTTTTGAAAATATTTTTATATTGTGTTGACACAATAACCGAATCTATCAAATAATTTTCTCCGGTTCCTGCAATAAATTCCATCGGTTTTTGAATCATAAATCCACTTGTAGAGGACAGTTTGTGAGTTGTTTTTGTACCTTTTATATAAATATCAACTGATGAATTGATAAATTGATTAAAATTACTTGGATTAGTTTTGAACTTAATAAAATTTGTATGTGAATTTCCTTTGTTTTTATAAATTTTAATACCTGAGGAATCTATAATAAATACATCAGGATAACCATCGTTATTAATATCAATAAGAATTCCATCATTACCTAAATTATCACCCCTAAAACCCGAATTTGATTGCGATTCGAAATTACCTGTTTTATTTAAATATACAGTTGGCTGGTGACAAAGATTATTAGGTAAAGTAATTAGATCCATATATGTATCGTTATCAATATCTCCTGTGATTAGACCTTGAAAACTGTCTTCATATCTCATTTTGAAATTATAAGAATTAATAATATTGTTTTGGTCATCAATATCATAACCTGGTTTAATATCGTAAAGAAAATTTTTCAAAAGTGATCTTTGATATTCCAATGCGGGTATCAAATCTGGAAAACCGTCATGATTTACATCCATTTCTTCCAAATTGAATGAGTATAAACCTTCCTTAATTCCATTTTCAATTAAATACCTTTTGTCAATATCATAACTTCCTAAATTATTTTTGTAAAAACTTGGATAATCATTAAAATTATTGATAATGATATCATTTTGACCATCGGAATTATAATCATAAATCAATACTTTTGTCATCAAACTATTTTTATGGTTATCATGGCTAAAAACTGAAGACAGGATATCAAACGATTCATCTTGAACAGATTTTAATAAAAATTCCTTACAAATTGTATCTGCTTGAATAGTTCCCTGAGTAAATATAATATCTGTAATACCATCTAAATTATAATCAAGCATTGTAAAACTATTAATATATTTAGTATCAAAATTTTCAATTTTTTCTATATGATATTTTCCGTTTACCTGTTTTTTAAAAAGCAAATTTCCATTTTCAGAAAATTTTTCTGTAGAATCACTTCCAAGAAACAGCATATCTATAAGCCCGTCATTATTAATATCAGTAATCAAATTAATATTTGCTGATGTTTTATATCCTAAAAAATCTTTGTATTCTATGAATTTGAAATTCCCTTGATTTAAAAATAATTTGCCGTTGATTAATACATCAATATAATTATCTTCATCGTAATCTATAAAAGAAGCATTATATTTTGTTTTTGTTGAATCTAAAATCAAATTATGATATTCAATTAATTCAAACCAATTTGCGTCTTGCTGAATATATTCTACAACACAGGAAATCGCAAAACCAAAGTTGCCGTAAGTCCATACTGATTCTCCATTTTGACCCGGTGATTTTATTAACTGAACAAAATACTTCTCATTATGTTTATCTATGCAGGATGCCTTTTTTGCAACAATATCACTTAACAAATATACTTTTCGGTTTAATTCTTCTATACTGACAAAAAATTGACTCCCATCCAAAATTAAGTTCCCGCTAATCTCTGTTTGAATTGTTTCAATTCCCTTTTTCTTTTTAAATATTATCAGTGGCTCTATAAGGTCTCTTTCAATCAGCGGAGCTGAAATTCCACCTTCTTTACCGAAAATTCTAATTTTTATTCCATCATAATCTACATCACCTGTTAAAGTAATTGCAATTGAAATCAATTTGCAAGGTTTTGACAAATCAAATCTTGAACATAAAGCTATGTTGGAACTACCTCTATAATATGTAATTCCTTTATCATCATTAAAATTTGAAAGCGTGTCTAATTTACTGTAACTTTGATAAGTTAAAATTAATCCAATACAGATTATTTGTTTAATTAATTTATCCATTGCTACACCCAAAAATTTATTTTTTTACAATTTGATAATTTATTAGCTCAAATTTAAGTCATTTTAATATTCTATGCAAGTACAAAATCGTCCGGCAAAATCGTCCGGCAAAATCGTCCGGCAAAATCGTCCGGCAAAATCGTCCGATAATATATTACATATTACAATTAATTATTCTTCATCTATATAATTCAAAGCAATATTTAAATACTTTTCAAAAATCTGATTTCTATTTTCAACAATACAAATCTCTGATTTCAACACTTTGGGAGGTTTACTAAAATATTTATTAACAATATTTCGGAATGTTCTTGGATTGAAGTATCCGCATTTCATTCCAATATTGAAAATTGTTAAGTTCTCAAAACACAATAATTCAATTGCTGCAATCATACGGATCTTACAAATTAATTCATTTGGTGAAGTTTTAGTATATTTTTTCATATATTCAAAGATTTGTGTTCTACTAATTTTTGTATTATCTGTTATGTTATTAATACTTAAATTGAAATCAGAATAATTATAATATATATTTGAGAATATATCTATCACTTGAATTGGAATTTCCTTGACAGGAAAGGATACATTATTAACCATTATTGTATAAAGTTTTGTTTTCAAGATTTCAACTCTCATTTGTTCATGAAATGAAACTTCGATTATTAATTTATTATAATACTGTTGGGTTCTAATAATTAATTTTTTACTTTGTTAAGTAGGATATTCAGAACCCTTAAAAATATCCTTATAAAATCGAATGCTAAACTACTAATATATTTGCAATTTTCCAAATATTTGTCAAGTATTTGAAAAAATATTCAAATTTATGTATAATATTTCGCATTAATTCACTTATTTTTGCATTTTATCTCCTTTTTTATTCTAATCTGAGTGTTTTTTCCAATTGAAAACTGACCAATTTTCCCACGAAACTTGACCACACAAAAAATACTAAATATTTATTAAATGCTTCATACGAATACTTTTTCCGTTAATAAAAAACGGATAAGCAGATGTAATAATCTGTCAATAATTGCTGTAGCAACCGTATTATCTCCAAAGACCTGTCCCCATTGCACAAATGGTTTATTAGTAGTAATAAAAATAGATTTCTTTTCATATATTATAGCAATGAGTTGAAAGAACAACGAAGCATTTTTTTTATTGAGTTCAATATATCCGAGTTCGTCAATAATGTCTATTGTATTGCTTCTACGGAAAATGGACAAATTATAATTTTCAAATTGAATAATTTATTTTCTTATTTATAATAGGAACAAGATTTCAAGAAAAATCGAAAATTCAATTCCTGTAACAACGCATTGTATGAATTAATTCTGATTTACTTCCCATCATAAAAAACTTTTATTGTTATAATTACCGGAAAAACTTCTTAATAGTTTCTGAAATGAAACTAATCCCCTGAATAATTACCATTTAGTAATGGTTTTCAGATTTTCATCATTTATGACGAAATAAATCTTGAAACCTATAATTTTGCCTGATATAATCATATTCTTCAACGAATAATAATCTTGAAAATAGTAAATTATTTTGTGAATTTGTTTGTTACTATAAATGAAATTTCGTAAGTTTGTTTTTTTAGAAATGACGTAGTGAAATTATATAAAAGTAGAAAAAAGTAGTTATTGAAATTTAATATGTAAGCGTGGCTTACATTCGTTCTTGCTCAAAAACCGCCAATTTTTAGTCAGTAGAACGTATGAAAGGCACGCTCCGGAAACGGGGCGTTTTCCTTTTATGCTTTACTGACGGGTGCTTGGCGGTACCTTGAGCAAGGGCGTAACTGTGAAGACGTCCTTTTTTGTTAAATACATTTGTAGAGGTATCTCATGTTTGAAAACTTATCGATTGTGTCAATATCTGTATTAATAACTGCCATTATCACTAGTTTCATAACCTATAAAGTAGTTATGAAGAAAATACGTGAAGGTGATGTAAAATCTGATGTAAGAATTGGTTTAGAAAGAGAAATTGAATTATGGAAGAAAACCGAAGAATATAAAGAATTGCAAAATATTAAATATTTAAAAGGTTATGAAGATGGTAAAAATGATTCACTTATTAAATATAAAGAATCTTCGGAATACAAATCAATTATTGAACATGAGTATTTAAAAGGATTTGATGATGGGAAAAAAGATGAACATTTAAATTACAAAACATCGGGAGAATATGAAGCTATATTAAAAAATGAATTTTATAAAGGTAAAAAAGAAGGTTTTGAAGAGGCTCTTAAAGAATATAAAGAATCTCCAGAATATCAAAAAGTAATTGAAAATGAATTCAGACGTGGCAAAGAAAATGGACAAAAGGAAGAGTTAGCAAAATTTTCAATAAAGTATGATACTTGGAATGATTATAATGATGGATTCTTCAAACAACATTATATTGATGGTTATAATATGCAATTATTTTATAATAATTTGCCAATTGGAGTCCCTACCAGTAGAGTATTGGAACGTAAAAAGAAATTTAAAGAAGAAAATTTAAAATATTTAGTTGAGAAATTAAAATCAGCAGTTGAATATTATATTCAGAGTTCAACTGGATTTGGAATAACTACTCAACTAACAACAAGGGAACCCAAAAAAATTGAGAGTGATATTAAGGTATAATAAATATATCAATTAAATTTTAGAATTGGATAAGATATGTTAAATCCTGAAATATTGCCCTTATTAGCATTGCTGATTGAGAACCATGATTTAATTGATGGTTATGTATTTCATGTTAGTTATAGTAATAATTATTCCGACAACTTGATTTTTGACAAAAACCATCAAAATTCCAAAAACAAACTAAATCACAATAATCCGGAAAATGTGTTACTACGGCTAAAGTCAATAACAAATCTTATTGAAAGTCATCTTACAAAATTTGACAAAATCTCTGAAACTTGCCTTGAACAGTCTAAGATTATTTTAGATGAAGGCTATACCTATGAAAACTATAAATTCGATAGAATTCGTTTGAGAAGTGAAATGAAATCAAATATCATTTCAGCAATTGAATTTCAAAAAGCACTAAACGCAAATATATTGAAATGCATAACAACAACTCAAACCATCAAAACAGCATTTAAACCATTTTTCGATAATGTTTATACATATTTTGAAAAGAACTTGCAAAAAGATATTTCACATTTACCCAACTATCAAAATGTATTTTTTCTAAATAATACTCCACTATCATGAATAACGAACCGCCATCTGACGAAAATAATAAAATTAATCACCTCGAAAAAACGCCGTGGGATAATTTAATTGATATGCTATGGGGGGAGTTTGACCAATCCGGTCTATCGAAGTCTGAAATAATGCAAATTTGCACTGATTGTCTTGAAGAAGCCAATTGTCCATACTGTTTTATGAGAATTGCAGAAATTTTTACAGATATTTCGGAATATTCACTTGCTGAAGAAACATATAAAAAAGCTGAATTATTAGTGGTCGAGGCTTATGATTATATTTACTTAGCACGATCAATAATTGATAATTTCAATTTGAGTTGGGGAATGTCAATACTTTCTAAAGGAATAATGCTGACCGACCTAAAACCTAATTATTGCGATTATTCTATAATTGCAAGTGTTTTTGCCTGTGAGGTTGGTGATACTTTGAGTGCAATTAAATTCTATAAAATTGCTGAGAGCTATGCTGTCAGTAAACACGATTTCGAATTCATTGCTAATGATGTTCTTGAATATTTGGAAGATGAATTTTGGTATGCGGAACTGATTGAGAAATCAAAACAAATACCTGAAATACAATATAATTTAAATTGATGATTTCAAAATTTTTGAATATCATGATCCGGTAATAATTACCATGACCTCCTTATCTGATGCTACTCTATGCCTATAAAAACCACTATCGCTAGTGAAAATGGGGGAAATTTTGAATCTAACTCTTGGAATAAAGTAAGTTTAAATTTCAAGTCAGAACTTACCAAACGTGTTCTATCAGTTGTGAAATATTTACTTGAGTATTAGAATTCACTATGCTGTTAAGTCTTAATGGCAGAGAATTGTGTATTAATAATTTCAATTTATACTTGTTCACTTTGAAATGAACTTAATTTGAAATTTTTAAGTATTTTTTGATAATGGCAAGTTTAGTGGTATACTTCCACCGAAATAAGTGGTATACTTTCACCGAAATAAACACTTTATGAGGTTTATGATGAGCTCTATGTTGCATTGGTGGTCATTAAATTTTTGAACATTTTGTTTTGAACACTCCAAAAAACAAAAAAATACAATAAAAATTGTGAATCAAAAAAAATATTGAAATTTTCTTAAATTATTTTTCCTTTTGTAACTATATGATATATTAATTGCTTATATCGGTTGTATATAATTTATCTGGGTAATATTTGCCATATTTTGGAAAATATTTTTGAAATTAGTCTCGAAAATAGAAATCACTTGCATATATGTAAAATATGACATTTGAGCTCACGCAAATTTGACCGTTCAATTTTACTATAGCTAATAAATTAATTCACTATAATTAATGTCGTTCTAATCTGTTTAATTTATTTAAACTTATGATAATTAACTTCATTAATCAAAAATTACATAATGATGATTAATCATTAATTCATGCTAAAATAATTAGGCTGAACTAAACTATGACTAAAAAAAATGGTCAAGTGCCATTATTTTTGGGACGTTGTAAGTTATTGTAATATATAATCTTACATGAGTGCAAAAATAATTTGTCCAAAAAAATCAAAAAACATACACTATATATATAGAAGGTGTACAATTTCTAAAAAAGTTTTTCTAAAATTGTAATTGTAAAATTGATTGTTCATTGAAATAAATTTAGAAAACAAATTATATGAAAAAATAATTTTGAAATTAAAATAAATATTGTTATGTTGCAATTGGGATTTACATAAACAGTAACAAAGTTATGGTAACTTACTTAAAATATGGACTTAATAAAAAAACGGCTACAACTTATGTTATAGCCGCCGACAGTATTCGTAAATACTGTTCGAAGCTCTGCACGCTTCTGTCGAACATTAACGGATACCTCGGCGGTTTATTAATTATATTTATTAATTTATTTTAGAGGTATTTTAATGAAAAAGGTTCTCTTTTTCGCTTGCTACTTCGCTGTAATAGCGATGCTGTTTCTTAGTCAGTCAAGTTTAATAGCTAGTCCGTGTGAACCTTGTGGCGAAATACAAGGATCTACGGGAAAAGTCATATTAGGTGAATTGACATATTCAGCTACAGGTAGTTATTCGGTTGACCCAATTAATGGGGAGTGTCATGTTCTGACCTACTACAAACTAATACATTATATGTGCACACCTAATCCACCTTTAAATTATGACTATTGGGTTTATGAAATTGATAGTATAGTTTTACTTGGAAACTGCACTGGTATTTTACAGGATGAACTACTTAAAAGAGCTTTCAGGTCAATTATTTCCTTTAATAATCAATGGGGTTATAATCCTGTATTTATAAAAGCTCCAAGGTGTATCAAAGAAACTACTAGCGGTTCAAATGTCTTTGTTGCCTGTGAACCAGATGAGTGTTGCATGGTTCCATTTGAAGGGCATTGGACTGCTTATGGTGGTGAACTTGATGATATTGATTTTACAGATGTTATGGATCCTGTTGATAATTATCAGTGTTTATTCGATGACGGCCCAAGTGGTGGTCAACCTATTCCAAATTGTGACTTTAATTGTAAACCAGAACATTTCCCATCAGAAGGTGACTTGGAAACATGGAATTATTTACCACCTGCATGTGCCGGTGATTGTTATTACATCAATTCCAGTACTGATCATACTGCTATAATACCTTTTTCTGGTGGGTCATTTAGTGCTTCTTATATGGTTGGTTTAGGAGGCGACATGCCATGTTTTGGAATACATTCTTTAAATATATTTAACGATGGATCTTCAACGCCACCAATGGAAGTTCTAGAACTTTTAATTCGAAAGGCAATTTTAGAAATTTACAATACTAATGGTAATCCATCGAATGTAAGGTTAATCATAAGCAAATGTTGGCGTCAAGTTGATTCTCAGTATGGCTATTATTTACCTTGTAATGACGAAGACTGTTGTATCATAGAATTTGAAATTACTACCAATCCTTTAACTGCAACAGTAACATCAAATGTCGATTCTTCGCCAAGCTGCTCAACACCTTGTGGTGAAGAAATTTGTTCATTATTTTATACATCTTCCCCTCACTCCCTACCTAAATTAAGTATTAATGAGGGAAATTTAAATAAAAATACAAATATCAAAATTATCCCGAATCCTACAGATGGAATTTGCAAACTCGAATTTGATGCTTCAATTGCTGGTATCCACCAACTTAAAGTGGTTGATTTAAGAGGTTTTGATGTATTTACTAAGGATATTAATACTGTCAGCGGTCGGAATACTCTTGATGTTGACCTTTCAAATATTCCTGTTGGTGTGTATTACATTCAAGTGCTAAATAATGGATTGATGATTTCTAAAGTGAAATTCATGAAGAATTAAATTTATATTTTTGTTCTTTGAAAGTGTATTAATTCACGACATAAGATGTCCAACATCTATAAGGTGTTGGACATCTGGTTTATTTTATTATTTTCAAGTAAAAAAAATGAAAACTCTATTGTTTTTTATAACTTTATTATTTTCTATAACTGCCCTTTATTCTCAAAAAGAAGCCTATAACTGGGATTTCGGAGGTACTTATGTAATTACTTTTGATACTCATGATGGTGAGCCTGCTATTTTGGGTCAAAGTATAATGCCAAATTTGTACAATCATAGTATTGAAGGTGTATCGTCAATTTCAGATGCAAGCGGCAAAATGTTATTTTCTACTAATGGGGTAATGGTTTATAGTTATATTGGTATTCCAGATTCAATGAAATTTCATGATGGTTTAAATTCACCATCTTATAAAATTTTGAATGGTAGTTTTTCAACAACCCAATCCGCTATAATAGTAAAGAAGCCAGAGAGTGATTCAATTTATTATATTTTTACAGCTGGAAGTTTTCTAAAATCCGATTTAAATTACGAGAAAGGATATAATTATTCGATCGTAAATATCAATAGAAACCAAAAAAAAGGTGAAATAATTGAACTTAATAATTTACTATTTGCACCTTCCACAGAAAAGTTGACTGCAATAAAGCATGCAAATGGAACCGATATTTGGATAATCACCCACCAATATAATACAAATATATTTAATGTTTTTTTATTGACAAAAGATGGAATTCAAGATACAATTTCAAGTAAAGTTGGATTTATTCATTCAGATATGAATGTCTATGGCTATATGAAATCAAGTTTAAATTGTGAATTATTAGTGAATGTTGCTGAATATGATAACTTATTTGATTTAATGAAATTTGATAATCAAACAGGTAAAATTAATTTAATATTTAGTGTTTCAATTGATAAAATAATTAAGGGACCATATGGTGTTGAATTTTCCCCTAATAATACAAAATTATATATTTCAAATTTTAACAAATTAATTCAACTTGATATTTCAGTCTTGGATACAAATTTAATTAAGAATAGTGCTGAAATTATTACTGATGGTTCAAATACTTTGGGAGCTTTACAGGTTGCACCAAATGGTAAGATATATATGGCAAAACAACAATCAGGTTCTAATTTCAAATTAAGTGTAATAAATAAACCAAATCTACGCGGAGAGTTGTGTGATTATTCTCCAAATGGTACAAAATTTAATTCTTCAATTGGTCATTATGGACTTCCCAATTTTGTTGCCGGTATATTCGATTTTTCTGTAAAGGTTGAAACAAATTCGGTTTGCGAAGGTGAAGAAATTGTGCTTATTGCTAAGGCTATACCTGATTTTACAGTAAACCAATACACATGGACGCTGCCGGACGGCAGTGAAATGACCGGCAAAGCAATTAAAATACCGAACGTAAACGAAAGCCACAACGGACTTTATAAGGTGAAGGTCGATATAAACAGCACACTGAGATATGATTCGGTGTATATTGAAGTTCATCCGCTTCCGAAGGCAATAATAACAGGAAATTTATCATTTTGCAAAAACGGCTCGACAACACTGACTGCTTTTCAGGATTTGACTTACACATACAAATGGTCAACGGGTGATACTACACCGGGCATTATTGTTATAAAGGAAGGAAAGTATATCTTAACTATTGAAAATGAATTTGGCTGTATAGCGGTGGATTCAGTTTATGTATCATACAGCGAAGATTTAGAATTCGCTCTGCTCGGTGAATCAAAACTTTGCATCGGTGATACGCTATTATTGAGTACAGATTTGCAGGGTTCCGATTATATCTACAACTGGTCAACCGGAGAAACTACACCGTCAATAATGGTTACTAAAGGTGGGAAATATATCTTAAAAGTCAAATCAGAAGCGGGATGTGAAGGAATTGATTCAATAACAGTTGATGTTCTCGAAATGCCAGCCTCATCAATACTTGCCGACAAAATAGAAGCATGTTTCGGTGAAAGTATTACGTTAAAAGCTGAAAATTATAAACCTGAATTTGATTATTTATGGTCAACCGGAGAGAAAACAGAGAGTATTTCTGTATCAACATCAGGAGTTTATAGATTAATTGTAACAAATAAAAATCAATGCTCTGATACAACCGAAATTGAAGTCAAAATTCATCCCGATTTGGCTTTAGAACTTGTGGCAGAAAATACAAATCTTTGTTTTGATGATTCAACCAGAATTTATCCAAAAGCAAAATATGCTCAGTATCTCTGGTCAACCGGTGAAACTACAGAATCTATCACTGTTCACGATGCGGGAGTTTATCAATTAATTATAAAAAATGAATTCGGGTGCTCTGATTCTGCTGAAATTGAAATATCAAAATTTGATGCAAATGTGACTTTTGATAAAGAGAAGTTAATGTTTGATGAATTATGTCAAAATGATTCACAAATTGAAAATTTAAAATTGACAATTGAAACAAATTCGGGCTTGAAAATCTCAAATATTTACACAAAATCTAATAATTTTGAAATCATTAATATCAATTCGCATATTAAAGCTTACAAAAACGGCGAAACGGCTGAATTAGAAATTAAATTTGAGCCTCTTGATGCCGGCGAATTTTTTGATACGCTTTTTGTAGAATCCGATGAACCCTGCATTTATAAAGCAGCATTACCGATTTACGGTTCGTCGAAAACACTTTTCAGATTTGCACTACCTGTTATAGAAACAGAAGTCGGTCGTAAAATTGAAATACCTGTAAACTCAGCACTCATCTGCCCGAACGCAAATAAGTTGACTGCCGATTATGAAATTGAAATATCAGTTGACAAAGCATATTTTCTGCCTGTAAGTGTTCAGTTCGGAGAAATTATTGAGAATATAATTGTCGGAAATTACCGCATTTTGAAAATAAAAGCATCAGCGGAATTTGAAAAATTGAGCAGTGAATTGAAACCGGTAAACATCATTTACGGTCAGGCACTCATCGCCAGAAGCGAGACAGTACCGCTGACAATTCAAAATGTGGATTTTACCAATGACAGGTATTTCCCCGAATATCAGAACGGCTCGCTAAAAATTGACGGCTGCGTTAATGATTTAAGCGGCATCCAAATATTCAAACCCACAACAATGAAAGTTGCCCCAAATCCCGCTGACGGAGACCTGAAAGTTACGGTTGCTACTCAGGAAGAAGGCAGTTTCTCAATCATAATTTATGATTTTCAGGGTCGTGAAGTTGCAAAATCCGAATTCAAAAGAAGCAACAAAATCTACGAAGAAAATGACTACAAATTCAATATCAGCGTTCTTGGTACTGGTGTGTATTCTGTTCATCTGACAGCCCCATGGACATTGAAAAGAGAGAGGTTGTTGATAGTGAAATAACATCACACATTTAACAGTCCAACACTAAGCAGATGTTGGACATCTAAATTTGATTCTATCCCATAGGGTATTAATATCGGTAGAAAAAGTACAAACTGAAGGAAACAACAATCCCTTTCTAAAATGGACTCCACCTGATATTATGTTTTAATATAGGTGGAGTCCATTTTGGTTCTGTATATTTGATATGTGGGGTTATAAGGTAATGACTGAATAAATTCATCCGATGACTGCGAGTTATCGGATGAGTTAAAAAATATTATTCTCAATTTATACTCCAACAGACCATAATTACTTTGAATTGTAAATAAATATTATTAAATTGCATAAGTATTTTGTACAGAATTATATTTTGTGTGTTTAAGCCATCTATCAAATTAATAATTTAAGGTGATTTATGAAATCCTATTTGTGTTTTTTGGTAATAATGCTTTACATATTCTTTAACGGAATTGATAGTAAAGCCCAGGGCGATACTTTGATTATTAAATTAAAAAATAATCAAATCGAAAAAATTGCAGTTTCTCAGATTCAGAAGATTCAGTTTGAGAATGTCACAAGTGTTGAAGAACAATCCAATCTTTCAAATGGTTTGACAGCCAATGGTAATTATCCGAATCCATTTGCAGACCGTACAAGCATAGAATTTGAAATTAGTTTACCCGGCAGAGTTGTTATTATTATATATGACAATTCAGGCAGTCAAATTCAAAAACTGGAGTGCGAAAACTGCCAATCCGGAAAGAATACACTCGATTGGAATTGCAGGGATGAGAAAAACAATCGTGTACAGAGCGGAACTTATTACTACGAAGTACGGTTTAATAACGAAATTCAATCACAAAAAATGATTTTAGTCAAATAGGAGATTGATAAAATGAAAAAGATAATACTAATTTTATTTGTGTTCTTGTCTGCATTATCAATAAATGCACAAGAACCGGTTATTAAAATCTATATGAATGATGGAAGTTCAAAGCAATATAAAATTAATGATATTGCTGATTTGAGTTTTGTTAGAACTAATCTTTCTTATTCAATGACAGTGTATCAGTCAAAATTAAATTCAAAAAGTGATTTTGATATTAAAACAATTGATTCGATTGAATTTGAAAATAATCAAACAATGAACATTATACAATCCGACATTACAAATTCATTTATTATTTCCGATATAGACAGCATTATTTTTGATTTTAACACCTGCACAGAAATACAAATAGGTTCTCAGATATGGATGTGCAGAAATCTTGATGTTGACCATTATCGCAACGGCGACTCGATTCCACAGGTAACAAACCCAACTCAATGGGCAAACCTTAAAACAGGTGCGTGGTGCTATTATAACAACGACCCTGCAAATGGTGCTGTTTACGGAAAGTTGTATAACTGGTATGCAGTAAATGACCCAAGAGGTTTAGCACCTGCCGGTTGGCATGTACCGAGTGATGCAGAATGGGCAACACTAATTTCGTATCTTGGTGGTGATATTGTAGCAGGTGGTAAGATGAAAGAAACAGGCACAATGCACTGGCTTAGCCCCAACGAAGGAGCTACAAACTCCAGCAGCTTCACCGCTCTTCCCGGCGGTTGCCGTGTTGTCAGCAGTGGAGGTTTCTTCAGTCTAAGATACGGCGGTTTCTGGTGGTCGGCGTCAGAGTACGATGAGGCGAACGCCTGGGTCAGCTACCTGGACTATTACAATACCAACAACGTCAGTTACTACGATGATAAGGTTTTTGGTTTTTCCGTTCGTTGTGTAAAGGACTGACACAAGAAAGAATATCAGATGTCCGACACATTAAAAGTGTCGGACATCTAAATTTGATTGAGTCCAATCGGGATTAAATATCTGTAGAAAAAGCACAGACCGACGGAAAACAAAAATCACAACTCCACAGGAGTGCAAGTTGGAGGAAAAAGGAAACCGAAAATCTGTTAAAAATAGTTCCGCTCCAAAGTCAGATTTTAGAAAATGCTGCAAAAATATTTCTTGCATATAATATTAAAAATGATCATGTTACAATTGGAATTTTTTTGAAATTGTATTATGTGTTAGAACCTCTTGTTGTTTCTTTAATAAATATCAAAAAATAATTTGGATTATTGATAAAATAGTTGTATGTTTGGGGAGATAAATTAACAGATAATTGAAATTGATTATGATTAAATTATTAAAACAGATGTTTTTTGTCTTCAGGTATCAGATATCAGGTTATTATTCCCTTTTATTACTCAACAAAATCAAGTTCAAAGTTACTTATTATTTGATTCATGTAATATGTATTGCTGCTGTCGTACTAATCCGAGAGGTAACGTATGATTGTATGACAAAAGTGGAAAGTAAATGAATTGCATAAAACAAATCATCATTTAGATTTATGTAATTTGTTTTTAGAATACTGGTGAATTTAAAACAGAGTTCCACTATAAATAACGCATTAAATATGGGTTTAAAATTTTTGATGATTTAAATTTTAATGATTAAAAGTAATTATGTTTAATAATTTCATCATAAGGTGAAAATATGAAAAAAATCATTGGATTAATAGTTGTAATTTTTATGATTGCAGTAGGTGTTGCATTCTCACTCATACAAGATACAAATCCACTTGGTTCTTGGATTTCAAGTACGGGTTATGCAATGATGGATGGAAAGGCAGTTGATGTACGTTATATTCCTGGCGGTTACGCATTCAAATGTGCTGCTGGTGCAATATGTTACGAAATCAATGGTCCTAACCTTACTATCTATGACGGTTTGGGTTTTGGTAATGGAGATTTTATTGAAGTAGTTAAGGATTAAGTAATAACTATTTCTTAAATTCTCTTTTTTTAAAACGGGGCAAATATAGTTATTGTTCTTATCTGATAATTACTTTGCCCCCTTTAAATTTACTTGTAATATCATATATTTCTTAATTTTTAATTAGGTATAGGGTTATGAAATCAGGTTTCCTATTTATTTTTTTATTTTTATTTATCAATCAATGTACATTAAAAACAAAACACATAAAAGATTACAAGCCTCAGAAGTTTATTGTTGATGAAAATATTCCTAAAAAATCTTTAAAGTTGATTGATAAAATCAATTTAGAAGAAAATGAAGATATAATTATTAATTTCATTTCAGGTATTGCTATTGGTAATGATAATAATTTTATAATTACTAATGAAGCAGACAGAACTGCAATTTTGTATAATTATGAAAACGGAGGAATTATAAAATCAATATTTGCCGGTCAGGATTTAGCCGATAGTGTTGCCAATGCAGGCTCAAAACCTTATGATTATTATAATAAACATTTGCGTTATATTAAGAGCGATGAATACAAAAGTAAAGGATTAACTGATAAGGGTATTGAAATGATAAAATCTTATTACACAATACCATCCTACTTTAAAAATTGTACATATCTTTTAAGCTTGATATACGTCCCAGCAACATCTGAAAATGAGAATTTTAATACTTTAGGAAACAGAACAGTTCTAATTTGTTTTAATAATGATATGATGTTACAAAGTATAATAACTTTTGAACTTAATGAAAAGGCTTATCCTAGTCCATTTTATTTTGAAATTTTAAAAAATTCAAATATAGTAATGTCTTCTACAAATTTTGATTATAAAAACAAAAGTTTTGACTCATTAGTAACCTCAGCACTTTACGATTCTACAGGTAAATTTCTCAACAATATCGGTTATCTCCCTGAAATATATAAAAAAAATAAATTGGTTTATGAGGAAAAATGGAGACCAATTTTAACCGGTATTGATGATAGTATATTTTTGGCATATCCTCGTGACTTAGATATTTATGGACCAGGACAAAAAGTCAGGTTCAGACTAAAAAATCTTCCTTTTACAAATGATTCAGGAATGGCTTTTGTAACTGATTTTTACAGATTAAAAAGGATTCAAGAAAGTAATCCTGACCCGAAGGAATTAGGCAATCTTTTGCCGATAACAATAATATATACTTTCAATTCAAACGGTAATTATGGAATCGTACTTTTGGTTTTTGACAAAGAACAGCCGATGGGTTTTTATTATATTGCACAGGAATATGATTTAAAGGGTAATTTACTAAACCAAACAAGAATTTACGACGAACCGGGCAATCAAATTAGAAATTTCGTATTCGACAAATATAACAGCTACTTATGCATTGTATCGAAAAATAAAGACGGCTGGACTTTAGAAAAAAGGAAATGGTAATGAAAAAGATAATTGTAATACTTTTATTTATGTCTTTTCAGATATGCTTATCAAATTATATTGATGATTTAAGAAAAGCTGCTAAAGCTGAAACCGGTGATAATCTTATTATTTTTTATTTTGAAATGGTAGAGTGCGTAAAGTGTTATATTGAACCTAATGAAATAATAAGCCATTTGGTACAACAAAGTGATTCGAAAAATTTCAAAATCATTGGCGTTGTTATATGTGACCGTGATATTGAACTTAAATTATTCAAAAAAGAACATAATTGGAAATATGCTTTATACAGAAATGACGGAAAAGCAAGAACTAATCTTAATGCACCATACGATTCATTTATTACTGTCGTTAACTCGAAAAATGAAAAACTACATCTAAAACCCGGAAAACCGGAAGCGAATTATAACAAAATAATTGAATTTATTTCGGATTAAAAAAGGAAATTGTCTGAACCGTGATTTGTCTGATTGAAATGATTACTTTGATTTGGAATTAAATTCAGATAAATTAAAATAATCTGATTCATTATAGTTCAGTAACATCTTGAAATGTAATTTCCTCTTCAAATCAAATAAACAATAAAAATAATCATTTTGTTAAAATATTTCTTATTTTTTCTCTTTTTCGTATTTAATGTTACTAAAAGTAGTAAGATTCAAAATCAGTTTGGGTTATAATTTTCCCTTTTTCCCACTATATATGGAATAAAGCCAAAAAATTTAAGATGCAGCACCTATTTTCTTCAAAGTAAGCATACTTTTTCGTAAAGTATAGAAACATAAGCTAAAGGAAACTCTTCAGGAAAGAAATCTTTAGACACAATAAAGACTGAACAATTGATTAGATAATATTTATTGCAGCCCTTCAATTGATAAAATAACAAAATATTTATAAAACAAGCAAAAATAATTTTTTTTTTTCTTCCACTCATCATTTTTTCATGTTATGAAAAAAGAAAGCAGGATATAAGGAGAAAATAGGTAAGTTTGTAAGTTAAGATTGTGACATATAAATATTTTTCATTACTTTTGAATAATTATGGAACTAATTCAAAATACTTGGCTTGAAATTTAATAGATAATAGTTAAATATGGACAAAATAACTCAAATATTAGAACTCAAGAAGCAACTTACTGAAGAAATTCAAAAAGAAAAATCAAATAATAATGTCATTTTAGAATTGTCGGAACAAATTTTAAAATTAGATGACAATCAGATTAGATTTTCTGTTGATGCCGGGATAATTAATAGACTTGGTAAAGAATTGGTAGGAAAACATGAAACTGCAGTTTCTGAATTAATAAAAAATGCTTTTGATGCTGATGCGACTGTAGTAAATCTTATTTATGAAAATGCTTTGAATAAAGGAGGGATTTTAACTATAGAAGATAATGGCAATGGGATGACAAGGGATCAATTAATAAACGGTTTCATGAGATTGTCATCATCTGATAAAATACATAACCCCATTTCTGAAAAATATAAAAGAAAAAGAGCTGGAAGGAAAGGAATTGGAAGATTTGCTACTCAAAGACTAGGTAACAAACTTACTATAATTACTCAAACACTAAATACTAAAGAAGCAATAAAATTATCTATTAATTGGAATGACTTTGAAACAGATAAAAATTTATTAAGTATAACAAATCGAATTGAATTAATACCAAAGACTTTAGCTGAAGGGACAATTCTTATTATTGAAAATCTTCGCGATAGTTGGACAGATGTCATGATAAAGAGAGTATTTAGATGTACTGCTGAATTACTTCAGCCATTCCCTTTGTCCAAAAAAAGACTGAATGAGAAAGAAAGTTCAATTGATCCAGGTTTTAAAAGTTATTATTTTAGACAACAAGATTCAGATTTAATTCCAATTATTGATGATGATGAAGCCATTTTTAATCATGCTTTAGCTCAAATTGAAGGATATGTTTTAGATGATGGTCAGGGTTGTTGGGCTTTGAAAAGTGAAAAATTGAATTTTCCACAAGAGATTTTTCTTATTGGAAACAATCAAAATGATAGAGAAGATGTTAGTGAACCTTTTAATTTAATAAAGGGAGTTCATTTTAAAGTATATTACTTTGTATATGATCCAAAACTTTTTGCTCCTAAAACATTTAGCTTTATTAGAAATTTAGCATATGAAAGAGGAGGAATTCGATTATATAGAAATGGGTTTAGAGTATTGCCATATGGAGAACAAGGAGATGATTGGTTAGGCTTAGATAAATCTAATAACCGTAGTGTAATTCTTGCTCCTCATATGAATTTTTCTTTTTTTGGTTTTGTGGAAATCGATGATGTAAAAGGTGATTTATTTGAAGAGACTTCAAGTAGAGAAGGTTTAATTGAAAATAATGCGCTAAATGAACTTACATTTTTCGTATATCAAAGTATTATAAATGCTGTAATGAAGGTTTCTGACCTCAGAGGAAGAAAAGCATCTGCATCACAAAAAAATTTCAAAAGATTAGAGAATGATAGTTCAACAAAGGTTGATATTGCATTTTCAAAAATAGAAGATTTATTTAGAAAAGAAAAAATTGATCAATTCATATTTTCCACTTCAAATAAGGATAAATCTGAATATGAACAGGTTTTTGATGAGTTTAAACAAGCACGAGAACAAGAAAAAGAAAACACAAAAAATTTGATTGATGAAAATAATATGCTTAGAATTCTTGCGGGATTAGGTTTAGTAATTGGAGAATTTGTACATGAAATACAACGATTTTTACCTGGATTTAATGCCGAAATTAATTTTCTTAAAAATACTTTAAAAGATAATGAAGATATAATAAAAAGAGTAGAATTACTTGATGAAAATGTAAAAGCATTTACTATTTACACATCTTTTTTTAATAAAGCAATTTCAAGAAATGTTTTCCGAGAACTTGAACCAATTGAATTAAGAGATATTGTTAGAGACTTTGAAAAAGTAATATTAAATGATTTAAAAAGATCAAACATTACCATGCATGAATCTAAATTTGAAGGTTACGATTTATTTACAGTACCTATGCATCCTTCAGAGTGGGCTTCAATATTATTTAATTTATATACAAATTCAAAAAAAGCAATAAGAAGAAGTAAAAATCTAGGACAAATACAGATAAAATGTGGGAAGCATAACAAATTACTTTTTTTAGAATTTTCTGATAATGGAGATGGAATACCAAAAAAAAATATAGATCAAATTTTTAATGCATTTTTCACAACAACATCTGCTGCAAATCATAATGCTGATGAATTTGATAGTTTAGTTGGCACTGGATTAGGTTTAAAAATTGTTAAAGATATTATTGAATCATATGGGGGTGAAATATATATAATTGAACCCAAATATGGTTTTAACACAACAATTAGAATTGAAATTCCAATTAATGTAAATGAGAAGGATTAAAATGAAATATTTATATATTGATGATGAGAATGATACATCAGTTGATTCTATTATTAATGGTTTTAATGATATTAACAAAATAGAAGTTGAAAAATTTCCATTATGGAAATTCAAGGATTTTGGAATGTTAATTAATGAACTAAAATCCAGAAAAAAAACAAATGAATTTGATGGAATTATTATTGATTTGAGATTGGATGGTGAAGGCCCTGATAGAGTGGAATTTAGTGCAATTTCAATTACATCAGAATTAAGATCAATTACAGCAAGAGGAGATTTAAAAGCATTCCCAATTATTTTATGTTCTACGGATGAAAAAATAAAAAAAACATATAATTCTGATAAATCTAGCCAAGATTTATTTGATTATACTTTTGAAAAATCAATTTCTCCAAATTATATCAAGTTTTCTAAAAAGCTTTATTCATTAGCTAACGGATATAATAAAATAAATTACAACCCATTACCTTTGCAAGACATCTTTGGCAGGGACGATTTCAATTCATTAGATAGCAGAATTTTTGAAAGTTTTACAAATCAAGATTCAAAGCCAATAATTTATGATTATGCTCAATTCATTGTAAATAATCTATTTCATTGTACTAACCCGTTAATAAAAGACACTATAGTTGCTGCTCGATTAGGAGTAGATATTTCTTTATCAAATGTTAGTTGGCAAGAATTAATGAATAATTTTTTTAATTCTGCTAAATATAATGGAATATTTAATGATGGTTGGGACAGATGGTGGGCAGATCTGATAATTGCTAAATTTAAGGAATTAACAAATAAGAAACTTTCATTCTTAACTGCTGAAGAAAGGGTTTCATTATTAAAAACTCATACTGGAATACAGGGTTTAAAATCGGCAGAACCTTTAAAATTTTGTAACAGTAGTGAATTTTGGACAATTTGCGAAGGTTACAAAATGCCCTTAGATCCTCTTGAAGGTTTCAAAATTCAGCCTTCAAAAGAATTAAAATCATGGCAGGAAAGTAAGTATTTATCATTAAAAGCAATTTTAGAACGCTTAGGTATTGATAAGGGATTAAAACCTCATTTCTCTGAATTAGAAAGAATTGAAGAAATTAAAAAACACAAAAAAATATTATGACAATAAATTATAAAATAATGTCATTCAGAAAAGAAAGAGCAAGTGAACTTGAAAGAATGGCTCAGCTATTAGATAAATGCATTGGTAAGGATGTAAATACAAGTTCAATATATAAAGCGATAAATGAATTAAAAAATACAAGTTTTATTCCAACTTTAAAGGATGGAAGTAGAAATCAAAATATTTGGGGATATGATATAGAAGATTTTGAGATGACATTAGATACATTAAAACATGTAAAACCTAAAGATATAACAAAAGGAAAGGTTTATTTATCCATCAAATTAAGAGCTTTTGTAGATAGTTGGTCTGATATGAATGATCCGTTCGTTGAATTGGGTTTTAATGTTTTTATTAAAGGAATTGCTGAGAAAATTTATCATTTTGGGTTTCATATTGATAGACATTGTTCAGCGTTTGATTCATTTGAACCACATCCAATTTATCATTTACATTATAATATCAATCCAACTGAATCAGAAAATTATGATTCTGGAACAATAATGCATCTTGATACTCCACGTTTATTGCACTATCCTCTTGATTTTATATTAGGAATAGGATTCTTAACTTCTAATTTTTTCCCTACTGCTTTTAATTTATTAATAGATGAGAGAGATTATCTAAAATTACATTCAATTTATCAAGAAAGAATCTTGAAACCATATTTTCATACCTTAGCAAATCATTGGAGACCATTTGAAGCTAATAATATAACTTGGAGCCCTATTAATAATCTTTGTCCTACATTTTTATGAATAATATATTTAAATATCTAAGAAATAATTTTTCAACAAATCCTAAAGAAGTTGACCGACTCTTTATTTCGGCTTTTCTAATATTGAATAATTTAAAAGTTACAAAAAATAAATTATTAAATGATTATTTTATAAATGAAATAGAAAGAGATGAATATAATAATTTATTAAAGTTTATAACTATTATCGAAAAAGAATTAATTCATTTTGATTTTGAAAAACTAACTGAATTTTTTGAATTTGTGATTTCTCCAGCTGATAGAATTGTAAATGGTGCAATTTATACTCCTTTAAATATTCGTGAGTTTATTATTAAAGAGTCATTCGAAGCTAAAAATGATATGATAAATAATATCAAAATATCAGATATAGCTTGCGGTTGCGGTGGTTTTCTTTTTAATGCATCAAAGGAATTAAAATATCATACAAAAAAAACTTATGCAGAAATTTTTAAAAATCATATTTATGGATTAGATATTCAAGAATATTCTATTAATAGAACGAAGCTTTTATTGTCATTATTAGCTTTAATCGAAGGTGAAGATATTGCTGAATTTGAATTCAATTTATTTGTTGGTGATGCACTTGAATTTGATTGGAAAAAGGAGGTAGATTCTTTCAAGGGATTTGATATTGTACTTGGTAATCCACCTTATGTTTGTGCAAGAAATTTAGATACTGAAACAAAGAATAATTTATTTCGGTGGGAAGTCTCTCAATCAGGTAATTCTGATTTATACATTCCATTTTTTCAAATAGGTGTTGAATTATTATCAAAAAATGGAATTCTTGGATTTATAACAATGAACTCCTTTTTTAAAAGTTTAAACGGCAGAGCTTTAAGAAATTACTTTCAGAATAAATCATTTGATTTTAAAATCATTGATTTTGGTGCTGAACAAATTTTTAAATCAAAAAATACCTACACTTGCATTTGTTTTATTCAAAATGTTAATAAAGATTATATATCATATATAGCAAGAGAAAGTGCAAGACTCAATTTAAACAAATCATATAAGAAAGTATATTATAATGGTTTAGATTCTAAAAAAGGATGGAATCTACATAATAATAAAAATATAACTAAAATTGAATCAACGGGTATTCCCTTTAAAAAACTATATAAAACAAGACATGGAATTGCAACCTTAAAAAATGATATTTATATATTCAAACCAGTTGAGGAAGATAAAGAATTTTACTATTTACAAAATAGTAGTAGTTATAAGATTGAGAAAGAAATTTGTAGAGATATAGTTAATTCAAATAAACTAAGTCGTAATGTTGAAATTAGTAAACTAAAAGAAAAAGTGATTTTCCCTTATGATAATAAAAATAAACCAAAATTATTAGAAGAAAAAGTTATTAAAGATATGTATCCCAATGCTTTTAAATATTTAAATAACAAACGATATCTTTTAAACCAAAGAGATAAAGGTTTTGGGAAATATGAGAACTGGTTTGCATTTGGAAGGACTCAATCCTTAGAAAAAATCAAAAATAAAATGTTTTTTCCAAAATATTCAGACAGAACTCCAAGCTTTATAATCAATACTGATGAAAATTTGCTGTTTTATAATGGTTTAGCAATCGTTGGAAGTTCAGAAATTGAGATGGAAATAATAAAAAAAATTATGGAATCAAGTGTATTTTGGTATTATATTCAATCTACAAGTAAGCCTTATGCCTCAAACTATTATTCTTTAAATGGAAATTATATTAATAATTTTGGAATTTGCAATTTAAATGAATTAGAGAAAAATTATGTCTTAAATGAGCAAAATAGGATTGAACTTGATAAATTCTTTGAAAAGAAATATGATATTGTTTTAAAATAGATTATAATTCATTCTTTTCCCTTTAAGTGTTTAAATTTATCTCTGAATAAAATGTTAAAGATGGTTAATATTTTCAGTTGTCAGTAGGGAAGTTCTGACTTGAAAATTACTATTCATTATATTATTATTTTTCACTGGTACTGACTTCTGAATGAAATAATGTAATTTCACTTTACTTGTGAATGTAGTTTTTGAAAACTGAATATATACTTATGAGTAATGTTTAACAAATTGGTTTATATTTTAATGTCTATTTCGCTCAAAGTATACCAGGTATTTCGGTGAAAGTATACCACTAAACTTGCCATAATCAAAGAACAAAAATAGTAAAAATATTTTATTTGCAAAAATGATTTCCAGCACAAAAACTTTTCTTGCAACCAAAATTTCTTGTAACAAAAAATCTCTTGCAGCCATTTTTATTTTTTAATTCTTAATGACTCCCCCTTCAAATCAATTTTGTAAGCACTGTGGACGAGTCTGTGTATATACCGATGAAAGTCTACCAGGTTTACCGAGCAAAACCAGCCACATATTTTTAGCTAAAAGTCAAAGTACAAAATTAATGTTTTTTTCTCTTGCAGCAATTATTTATTTATTATTTTTCTCAAAGATTCACCTTTTAATTCAATCCTGTGAGATGAATGAACGACACGGTCAAGTATTGCATCGGCTATCGTTTCATCATCAATAATTTCATACCACTTTGCCACGGGAAGCTGAGATGTAATAATGGTAGAACGTTTGCTGTGACGGTCTTCAAGTATTTCCAGTAAATATAAGCGTGATTGTAGGTCAAGTACCTGAAGTCCGAAGTCGTCTAAAATGATTAAATCCTGTTGTTCAATTTTTTTGATTTCCTTCATGTAAGAGTTGTCCGCACCCGACATTTTTAATTTGCTGAAAAGTTTTCCTGTATTAAAATACATAACTTTATATCCATTCACGCAGGCTTTATGTCCAAGTGCAGAAGCCAGAAAACTTTTGCCGACCCCTGTTTTGCCGGTTATTATTATATTCTCCCTGTTGGTAATAAAACTTAAATCAGCAAGTCTGAGTAAATTGTTTTTATCAAGATTTCTCTGGTTATGGAAATCAATCTCTTCAATGGAAGCATTATACCGGAAACGGGCAGTTTCTATGGAACGGCATATTTTTCTGTTATTTCTGTCATTGTATTCGGCTTCAACAATATATGCTACAAGGTCGTCGGCTGTCATATCCTGATGACTGCGGGTTTCAACGGCGGCTTGAAAAGCATCCGCCATTCCTTTTAATTTCATCAGTTTCAACTTTTCTAAAGTTGCGTTATTATTCATTGATTTTACTCCTGATATTTTAAAAAAAAATGTTCTTCTGATTCTATTGATAATATTGACTTCCACGAATATTGTCATGATTTGGTAATTTGTATTGTTCTGCGGGTTCAATAGGAATTTTATCGAGCCCTCTATCAATAATATTCTTAACTGTCATATAGTTAAAACTATTATAATAAGCTGCACGGGTACATGCGGAGTTTAGCCGGTCGTTACCGACTTTTTTGCCAAAGCTGAGAATGCCGATACAGGACTTATATCCTTGTTCGGGATGTAACTTGGTTTGCAAAACTTTACAGATATATTCTTCGGTTGGCTGACCTATATCCCGTGCCCATTTAATGAATTTTTCAGGATTCCATTCTGCAACAAAACGGTGAGAAGATGGCATGTGTTCACTAACAGTCGTATAACCATGCAGTTTTCTATCTCTTGCATGACAGGCAATACGCTCCAGATTGCAATAGATTTCCACCATACTTTTAGTGTATATTATTTCTACTTTTTTACTTATATATTTGTATGGAACGCTGTAATAATGCCCGTCAATTCCAAACCAGATATGACCTGTCTTATAAACTGTTGCCTGCCGGTAACCTTTTATCTCGTAACGGGCTGAGGGCAGCGGTTTTAGTTCTGTACGCTCGATTTCTTCAAATAACTGACGGCGGTTTAATTGACGTCCGGTTAATTTTATACCGTTACATTTTTCAAGTTCATGCCGGATTGTATTATTCAATTCATTCAGACTAAAAAATATTCTGTCGTCTATTTCTGCAAATATGCGGTTGTAAATAATTTTTACCGCTCCTTCGACAAGAGGTTTATCCTTTGGTTTGTAACTGCGGGCAGGAAGTATTGCCGTACCGTAGTGAAGAGCAAAGTCTTCAAATGTAGCATTGAGTTCAGGTTCATACTTGCTGCTTTTTATTACTCCTGACTTTAAATTATCACATACAATACCTTGCGGAACTCCGCCATAATAATGAAGTGCATTTTCCGTTGCCATAATAAAATCTTCTTTGGTTTGGGACTTTACTGCTTCTGCATAAATCAATTGGCTTGCTCCAAGTATTGAAACGAAAACCTCAACCTCTGTTAATTCGCCTGTATTCCTATCGGTCAGATGAAGTTTTTTACCCGTAAAATCTATAAACATCTTGTCGCCTGATTTATGCTCAAAGTGCATAGATACATTCGAACATTTTTGCCATTGACGAAAATAATCACAGAAACGGGAATAATTATAACCTGTTGGATTTGCGACTTTATACTGCGACCATAAACGCAATTTTGTCATTCCGACTTTATTTAATTTCTTCTCCATTTCCGGCATATAACTAAGAAGATTTGCAGTTCTGGAATTATCTTCTGAAGATTCCGTTTCAAATATTTTATTTAATTCCAAATCGGTCATCTGCTCTATGTCTGAATAGCTCAGTCCGCTCAATTTGAAAAGTGAGCCGTATTTACAGGATGAATCTCTGGATATATTCAGTATTTTGGCTATCTTTCTGTAGCTTGTTTCCGTTTGAAGAAGTCGAATTACATGTCTTACTTTTGACATCAATAACCTCACATTTGCCATTTAAATTTTCTCCATTTATTGTTTAACAACTATAAATGAAGATATGTTCTATTTATTTCTTAAAATTTATTTAGCTAAATATGTGGCTGGTTTTCGTCGGAATCACTGGCTGGTTTTCGTCGGAATCACTGGTTGGTTTTTGTCGGAATTTCCAGTCTGTCAAGTATGGCGTCAGCAATAGTAGAGTCGCCGATAACTTCGTGCCACTTATTCAAAGGTAATTGTGAAGTCATTATTGTAGATTTCCTACCGTGACGGTCTTCAATGATTTCAAGCAGGTCAAGTCTGCTTTGTGTGTCAAACTGAGCCAGTCCGAAGTCGTCAAGAATGAGTAAATCCTGACGTTCAAGTTTTTCGATTTCTTTGAGGTAACTGCCGTCAGCTCTTTTCATTTTGAGTGAACCTAACAGTTTGCCGATATTAAGATAAATTGTTTTATACCCTCGTATGCAGGCTTCGTTTCCGAGTGCGGAAGCTATGTGACTTTTGCCGACACCCGTGGCTCCGGTGATTATGATATTTTCTTTTTTTTCAATGTAGTCACATCCGGCAAGTCTCAGAAACAGATTTTTGTCAAGATTTCTTTCTTTGTTAAAACTGATATCTTCGGTACAGGATTGGTATCTGAACTTAGCGGTTTTGAGCAGTCTCTGAAGTTTGCGGTTCTGGCGTTCATCCCACTCAGCTTCTACTAAGTGGGCGATTAATTCTTCATTGGTCATTTCGGCAGATTGTCTGCTTTTGTGCGTCAGTTCGTAGGCATTTGCCATTCCAGCAAGACGCATTTGGTTTAGTTTGGATAATGTTTGATTCTGCAACATTTTATACTCCTTTAATTTGAAAATTGGTTGTTTGAATAATATTCCGAACCTCTGATATTGTCATGTTCCGGCAGCCGGTACTGTAACTGCTCACCTTCATTTAATTTATAAAGTTTATTTTCAAGTATGTTTTTGACTGTCATATAGTTATAACTTCCAAAATGCAATGCTCTGCCGCAGGCAAGATCTAAAATTTCTTTACCGTATTTTTTAGCTTTTGTCAATATTCCCAAACATGATTTATATGCCTGTTCAGGATGTGATTTTGAAGCAATAATTGCTTTGACTAAAGCTTCGGTATTAGCACCGGTATTGCCTGCCCAATTAATAAAAAACTCAGGACTCCAGTCATTTACAAAGCGGTGGTGGCTTGGAAGATGCTCGGCAATCGTTGTGTATTTGTGCTTATAATAAGAGCGTTTGTGGAAAGCAATACGTTCATAATTATAGTAAACAGAGATGTTCGATTTTGTGTATTCAACTTTTACTTTTTTCCCGATGTATTTATAGGGTACGCTGTAGTAATGCTCATCTTCCAGAAACCAGATATGACAATTCTTAATAACCGATAATATTTTGTAATTACTTATTTCATACCGCGATAGGGGCAGTTGACGGAGAGCCGGTTTGTCGGTAGAATTGAATAAATCACGGCGGGTGTAATCACGGTTTTGAAAATGAGTGTCCTGATGCTTTTCCAACAACTCCAAAAATGCTTCATTAACTTCTTTTAGCGAGGCAAATGCTTTGTCTCTCAAAACAGCATAAATCCTTGTATAAAGAATCTTTACTGCATCCTCCACAAGTGCTTTGTCGCGGGGAGCACGGCTGCGGGCAGGAAGAATTGTAGTGTTGTAATGAAGTCCGAATTTATCGAAATAATGATTTATCTCTGCTTCATATTTATCGGCTTTCGTTACTGCCGGTTTTAAATTATCAGGCACAATTGCTGCCGGGGCACCGCCAAAATATTCAAGAGAATTTGCTACGGCACTCAGAAAATGTTCCTGCTTCTGGCTTTCTACCGCTTCGGCGTAAGTAAGCTGACTGGCACCTAAAATACCTACAAAAACTTCCAGATAACGGATTTCGCCTGTTATTGAATTTACAAATCTGAACTTCTTGCCGGCAAAATCTACAAAAAGTTTATCACCTGCCTTATGCTCTCTGTGCAGTGTCGGTTCCTGAGTTTTACTCCAAATTTTATAATGATGGCAAAACTGCGTGTAATTATAGCCTCCCGGATGCTGCGTTTTATATTCCGACCATAGAAGCTGTTTGGTTACACCTACACGTTTAAGTTCACTCCTCATGACCGGAAACTGCTTCCCAAGCAATGCAAAACGGTCAGGTTCGGGTGTTTCCTGATTTTGTATCAGGACGTTAAAATTGTTGTCGGACAACAACTTAGCTTCATCCCAGCCTAAGCCTGTCGAATTAAACAGCAGGATATATTTTGTTACTGTTTTCCTTGATAACCCAAGTTGATTGCTTATCTCACGGTAACTTTTGCCGTCGGAGTGAAGCATTATTATCTGTTTGATACGTACCATATTTAATACCTTATTAGCCATAAACCGCTCTTCATAATTTACAATTAAATGATTGTCCGTTATGAAAAGCAAAATTAAATTTAATTTTAAATTGATTATGGAAGGTTTAAAACTGGCATACTTTTACCGAAACAGGTGGTATACTTTCACCGAAACAGGTGGTATACTTTCACCGAAACAGGTGGTATACTTTCACCGAAACGAGTGGTATACTTTCACCGAAACAGGTGGTATACTTTTCCCGAAATATCCATTTTAATAAGTGCCTCAGCCCATTTTACCGGACTGAGGCATTTTTTATATCATGCATCAGGTTCATTCACGATTTCTTCAAATTCAAAATCGGTATGGTTAATTTTACAAACCTTTTCAAATCTCAAGAAGAATTAATTTTTGAAATTCAACAGGTGAATAATTTCAAAATATGCTATAAACCAGATTTCAAAAAAGTGAATTTCCGATTCCGGTAATAATTGCCATAACATACTTATCTGATGCAACTCTATACCTATAAAAACCACTATCGCTATCAAATTCAAGATTATATTATATCAAGCATTCTTGCTATTATTGATTAGAACTCACCAAACGTGTTTTAAACAACTATTCTAATGAGTTGAGTATTAATACTAACAAACATTGCACCTACTCTTAAATTCAAGTTATGAACGAAATAAAGTGAAGTTTTTTCTATTTGTTTAAGTACATTAAACAAATTGGGGTAGTTCACTTCAAAAATATTTATTCAATTGTTTTCATTTCATTTCCTCCGCCAAGAACTACAAGTTAGTGGTATTAAATTATACATTTCGCAAATCCGGTCATAAATTTTTCCAGAGAACCTTTTTTCTAAACTTTCTGAATTAAGATTCGTTATACAATGTGTTCTGAAGCCATTACTTTTAAAAACATTATATCTTCTGCTAAGAAGTAATTCTGTTGGGTCTTCTTCTGAACCAAAGTAATTATATCTCCCTGAATCCTGACCAAGTTCATCAATAGCAATGTCACCCAAATTATTAAATATTTCAATACTTGGCCGCCCATTATTGATGAATGCTTCAACAATTTCATCTGTATCATACATCATAAAAAAGTTACTTTCATTTAGAAGCGAAGCAATTTGAAAAATTTGTAAAGCCAAAGTTTTTCCAGAACCGAATCCACCGGATACCATTATTGATTTTCGTAAGTCTCCATTGAAACTCTTATCATTGGTAAAATACAATTTTAATTGATTAAAACAATCAAAGTTGTCATCATTTATTTGGAAATTTGGTTCAAGTTGTTTGCCAATTATAAGAATTTGCTCATCAAAGTTTAGTCCTTTGACATTTATTCGTTTAACAAAATTTTTAATTTCAGCAGGTTTCATTTAGGTGTCCTTTATTTTAATGGTAAATTATAATCACAATCTGCATTAGCTTGTCCGACAGATGAATAAGATTTCTTATGTTTTGGCTTTAGTAGTATTATACGAACTTTGTTTATTTGACTATTAATAAAAGCCGGATTACAATTTTCGTAAATGAACGGGTCTTCAATGGCAAAAACTTGCTTGCAAAAGTTTCTAAAGTAGTTTATCATGCCCGCTGTGTCCAAATCTGAATGCTCTGACTTAAACAAGTTTAATAAGTTTGATATACCTCCCCTGTCCTTACCTTTAGTCAAAACATATTTTATTTGCCTTGATAAGTAGTATTCTTCCGACCATACTTCAAGTAAGGTATCAATAAACGATATTGGCTTGTTTATCTCTTTAACAGAAGTTAATTTCTTCTCTGCTTTACCAATAATTTTATTATTAGTTTTACTTTTAGTTTTCATGTCTGTTTTCCTCTCCTTTGAATTATTTTCTTTAATAAAATTTAAACTGTTTTCTACTTCTTTATCTATATTATCTAAGGATGCGTCTGTTGGCGTTCTGTTCGCGTTCTGTTGGCGTTCAGTTTTGTTTTTTTCAGTCAAGTAAGTTATTGATACCAAAGTAAATGCGTTTGTACTTCGCGTTCGGATTTCCTTCACATTTTCAAAATATTTCAGAATTTCGTGTACGGATGACTTGGGGATTTTTAATTCATTTGCCAATTTCGTTTGTGAAATTATACATTCACCGGTGTTAACAATAAAATTCTCATTTTTATAAATAATAGTTGAAGGATGCCAATTCACATTTTTCAGAAGGTGCATAAAAACAAGCAAATAATTGGGTTTGTCAAACCATGGTTCTTTAAAGAAGCGGTTAAGAAACTTAGTAAAATATTCTTGTGATGGTTCTGCTTCATAGCCAGAATTGTTTAAATTATCATTCATCAAGACCCGTTTATTTTAATAAGACCCTTATAAATAATCCGGGCAGGTAGGGTCTTTAACCTGCCCGGAAAGCTGGTTAATTATGCCAACTTTTTAATACAAATTATATATTCAATTATCAAATACTTCAAGCATTTCCATGCTCGGGTGAACTATTTTTAACCCAAACAACTTAACATCTTCCATTGTCATGATATTGAGAATATCTTTCCGTGTTAATTTTCTCCAACTTGCTGTCTCAACATCCCTTACCTCAATATTCAGCCAATTATCCATGAATATTGGTTTTAATGAAAATAGTGAATCATAAAGTGATTCGTTGTCGTAAAGAAAGTTCTCCCAAAAAATAAAATACTTCTTATTAGTTTTTCCGCGTTTTCTGCAATAATCCCTGTATTCATACCAATTCAGTTGCTCTAAATCAGAACTTACTTCAATTCTATAAAAACCCCTAACTATATCAGACGCTTCTTTCATATCTGTTACCGTCATATAATTTGACATATCAGATAACTTGATGATTCCGTTAATGGCAACCTTATCGAGCGGTGTTTTATCTACCGGCTTCATGGGTAGAATACATTTCTCAAAAACAGGATTTGTAGTTAAGCTTACACATGATACCTCACCATATTCCGTCATGCCTTTACTGGTCTTTATGACTTCCTGTGTAAGAATTTTTTTCATGTTAATCCCTTTTGTATAATGGAATATTCTCTCTTCCATAAAATCTCCTTTTAAAATTAAAAAATTAGTTTAATGATAGAATAAGACTTAAAATAAAATCTTTCTATATTTTTCAAATTATCTTTTGCAGCAATCACTAACTTGGCATTTCCTGAACAATTTGGCCATTGAGCAACTTGCCCTTATTCTTTTTGTTCCCACCGCCACACTGCTTAAAAAAGAATGAAAATAACGAATCGAAATGAACCTTAATTAATACAATTACCGGTTTCAAGATGTAATCAAAATATTCAATTGGGTTCATATCGAATTCATTATTTAAATCATATTTGTTTATAACCCGATATGAAGTTCTTTTATTATTTTTATCAATTTCTCTTGTCCAATCTTATTCATTATCTGTGCATCTTCATCATCTACCGGTTTCAGGAAGCTCTCGAAATCAATGTCACGAAATGGTATTTCTGTCCCGTCAATTTCAAATGCCGGTGTAACAAACTCAGATTCTTGCACTTTTGGGAAGGATTGAAAGTGATCAAATTTCAAAAAGTGATACTTACCTTTTATATCACATAATTGGTCAAACTGCACCCGTTTCAATTTTCCCAAAATCAACTCCATTGTGCTAACAATAGTTGACTTATATGATACAAGCTCTTTGTATTCAATGCAATCTTTATCAAAGTCTAAAATGTCGAGTTGATAGTCTATTCTAATTAGTTCTCTATGGAATGAAAATAGAACTGAATCAATTTGCAGGTCATTCCATTTGAACAGGATATAATTATTTTTCATTTTTACCTCTATGTATGTTAAAATTATCTTACTAAAAAATTGTCAATATCAATAGGTTTTCCAAGAACTTCCAGACACTGGTCAGAAAATTGCTGTAAAGTTATTATTCGTTGTTCTTTTTGTTTCTTTTCTAATTCTTCTTGTTTCTTTTCTAATTCTTCTTCTATTTCTTTTGTATGTTCAAATTTCACCATGAGCTGCTCATACTCGGCTTCACTTCTAATTAGTAAAGGTAGAAACTCCCAATAGTCTCCCCATTCTTTCTCAATTCGTTGTATGGCTTTAGCATGTTTTTCTGAATCTATAAGCCATAATTTTGGATGGCATTTTAACTTCATACAAGTTTCTAATGATTTGTAATACATCTCCCTGTAAATTTTTTGATTAATTTCAAGCGTATCATCATGAGTAGAAGTAAAAATAAACATTTCAGCTCTATCGGTACATACCTTTGCCATATTCGGTTTACTTTCGTTAAAAAATACTTCTGAAGCAGGTCTCACATCCAAGACAACCTTATCGCTACTTAAAAAAACGAAAGTATCTGCACCAGCTATTTTCATTCTAACAAGTAAGTCCTGATAATATTCTTTCTCATTATTTGTCATATTTTTTCCGTAAATTTTATTTATAAAATGTCCCGGCACATGATATGATGCCGGGTATTATTTGATTTTAATCACTTTCAGCCAATTGAATTTCAATATTCACATCAATATTGCTTATTTCACCGGATGTTTCAATGTTGTATATTTTGTCAATAGTTTCGGTAACATTGTAAATACTTGAATTATTAGACACCGCTATTATAGAACGGGATTCAGCAATTAATGCTTGTATTTTTTTAATTTCTTCCAACTCTCCGGGCATATAAACAACAGGCATTGTAACCATTTTTCTACTGTAAAATTTCATATTTCTGGGTATTGGAGACTCTTTCTTGAAAAATGTATCAATATTCTGCTGAAAATGTTTTTTGGCCATCTTATTGTTGAATTTCTGACGGTCAACAAAAGCTATTCTGTTAGCTTTTAAACTTTTACCTAATTTATGGCAATATGAATCTAAAATTAGGAATGGTATATCATCAGAACGACATACGTGATCATAATTCATTAATCGAAAACCAACCTCAGCTAATTCATAAACTGCCACAGGAGCTTTCAAATTAACTTGTTGAATTTTGGATTTACTTTCACTATACTCTGCAATTTCTTCCAAATCCAGTAAAAAGTATGTACCGTCTTTTATTCTAATTAATTCTGCATCACCAAATTTAATGGTGAAGTCGCTTATAGAATAACGCAGCGGGTCTGATAACATATATTCTGACCGTTGTTTATTCTTAATTGTTGTATAATGCATAATTTACCTCTAAAAATATAATATAAGTGAAAAATTCCGGCAGCTATATTTACCGCCGGATGTTAACTGTTATTGAATCCCCAAAATTTCATACATCGAAGCAACTTGTTCCGGTGGTAATAATATTTCAGGTTGTTTCTGATGTTCAACTTCAGGTTGTTCTTTGCCAATGTTCGCTTTTTCTTCTTCCGTGTACCAAACCAGACCGTAATCATCAACCTCATATCCTAATTCTTTTATCAGTTCTTCATAACTCCATTCACGTATAACAAATTGGTAAAAAATGTAAGGATTAATAAGATGTAGTCCAATTTTATTAGCTAATGTTCGTGTACCTATCCACCAATCTGGGGTTGGTTCCCCATAATATGGAGTTTCATGTTCTTTACTGTAATAATGCCTTTTTGCCGTTCTATCTAATCCAATAGCAACGGCAATTAACTCCCAAGGGTTAATTGAATATGACACCCTGATTTTATCAATTGCTTCTGCCTCTTGTTTTTCCATTGCATAAAAAAGTTCATAATTATAATAATTATCAGAATCGTCTTCATCCAATGGTTCTTCATCGTATTTCTCCATTTCAGTCTCCTTCTAAATATTACCGGAGTTGCCCCCGGTAAAATAATTTATTAAATAAAAATTAGTTATTGCTTTGTCTTCTTTTGAACCATATTTCTTCAAGATATGCTTCTCCATTAACTCCAGAACTTACCAGTTCCTTGAATCTCTCAAATTCAGCATATGTTAAGGGATACTGTCTCTTTTTTGTTGCGTCAAATACAACATAGGGATATTCTTTCTCGTCAAGTAAATTGATAACGACATAGTCAATCAATATACCTTTATCATTAACAACTAATTCTTTACCCAAGACTCCCGAATTTATATCTTTGTCATATTCGGAAAAGGATTTAGGATTATCAAAATACTTATCCAATACCATATTTCGTTCTACTTGTGGTAAATCAAATATTTCTTGTAGAATTCGTTCAGCATTTGCATTCTTTATTATGTAAAGACTATCCAACCAATCTGGATATGTGCAAAGCATCTCACGAATGTCGCACAAGTAGGAAACAAAATCATAATTATAATCATACTCATTTTCCTTTCCATATCTAAATAAGAAATCTTCCATAAATATAAAAGCCCAAAATAGATCATCGGATTCAATCTTACCTCTCAATTCCAACAGTTTACAAAGGGGAATATATGAATACGATTCTTGCTTGTTCATTACAACTAAAACTCCATAATTAGTCGTAAAATTTCTAAAATCTTCTTTTTTTTGTTGAGAAGACTTTTCTGTTGCTAGCTGTTTAGCAATTTGCTCATGTGCAATTGCCTCTTGGAAATTTTTGTCTTGCAAAACTTTTGTTTCCATAAACCATATACTTTTTTGGTTATCTGCGGATTCAGCTGATGTGCTTTTTGATGCTTGTTGTCCATTACTTCTACGGACTCTTTTTTTAGATTTTTCCATATTTTATACCTTTATAAAGATTATACTCTGCCAGATACAAAATCCGGCAGAGTTGGTTAATTAAAAATACTTTTTACAAACTTTGATTTTATCAACTTTCGTTGAAAGCGGTTCCAACTCGGATTTGAGTTCATGGATCTTCTGCTTTGAGAGTAAACCGATGAATTTATATTTCCAATATTTCTCCATATATTGTAAGTTAAATATTGAATCCACCAAGTTAATTACAAACTCAGCAGAATAATCGCAGTAATTAAATGTATCACCACTACTCCATGCTAATGAATATATCAAACTCTCTGCCAGTCGAAATTCAAAAGATGGGTTGGGATCAAATATTGGATCTGAGCCTTCTAATATATACTCCGTTACAGAAATGGCATCAAATTCAGCAGCGATTTGTAAATCCTGACCGATTAATATAATAACTTCACCGTCGATTTCCTTTACAAAATCGCCGATTATTTCGTATCCCTCCCTGAAATATAATTCAGGACTGATTTTTTTTTCTAACATAATGACTCCTTATATAAAAAATGAATAAATATATAGTTACCGTACGGCCGTACTGTTTTTTTTTCAAATTTTGATTCAAATAGAACATTTTATTATTTCCTGCTATAAATACCAAAAACCTAAATTTTCTTTATATGAAACTGTGTAATTGCTTCTTTTTCTATACTACTCCTTGATTTGTTATATCCAGAATCACTCAAAATAAAATCATCAATAGCTTCCTGAGTCAAATACACTTTGCCGTTCTGAGGTTTATAAAATGAAATCAATTTTTTGGATATGTAACCATAAAGAGTTGATGCTGAAATATTCATCCTTTTAGCAGCTTCAGCTACAGAATAATACTTGTTGCTAGTATCATCGGCTTTTGCCCCAATCATTGAAGTAATATTTTGATTGATCACATCAATGTATCTTTTTAATGCTTTTAGCAAGTCACTTTCAGCTTTCTCTCTATCGGAATAAATCTTCATTTTACAATAATCCATTTGATTTCCAAATTACTTTTTATTTTTTTCAAATCAATCACAATGCAATCTAACCAACCTTTACTTGCATTTCTGCCTGTTGTTAATTAAATTTGAAATTTTTGAAAAAGTCCGGATATTTGAAATTGAATTATAATTAGGAAATGGAATTCTAAATAATAATTTGTAGTAGGTATTAGCAGTCACTACTGCCCGACAAAAACTGAAAATTTGTGAACAAAGTCTCAAAACAGTAGAAACATAATAGTCTCAACCGTTTATTGAAAAATGAACCCGAGATGTTCAGAAATTTATCACATAAGTAATTGCAAAGAGTTGGGCTTGTTAATCTTCCGTTGTGTTAAGTTTTCCCATCCTGCATCGGATTTATTCAGGAATTTAATCAAATCAATAAAAGTCCTTAGATGGAATCAGATAACGGACATTAGATTTGAAAAAGACCATTGTCAATTTGTAGATTTTTGAATAATCAATAAATTCAATTGAGCTATTAAGCAAGTCCAAATAATAATTGACTGTAATGTTCATTTTGGGCAAAGTACATACTGCAAAATACATCGCTTGATCGGTGCGGTTTACGTCCGAAAGTGTCTTACGTTTAGGTATGCTGTTTAGACCAAGATGTTTAATTCTGCCTTCAAATGCTAAGATAATACTCTCAATTTCACACAATGTATTACAGACGCTTAATGCTATTTAAAGCATAGAAATCAAATGGTCTTTTTATTTAAAACGCTTATAGTAGCGGTCACTTTTATATTTGTATGATGTCCTGTTAATATCTGTGTTTTATAAAATACTTATTATCTGGAGGATAATTTTTTTACCGGCAAATTTCGTATTTGGCTCATGGTTAATCCTTGTTTGTTTTGATGCTACAAAATTTACTAAATGGGAGGTTTTTTCAAAATCTCCCATTTTTTTTATCGAACAATAGTGATAAATAGTAGGAATTAATTTTTATATTAACTTTGATATTAATACTCAATTTTCTTATTCTGATATACGACTTTATTTATTCCTGTAAGACAATTACCTGAATCTTATATCTTCCCATTTAACTTTTGTAATTCTTTAAATTTCTTCTCATAAATACCATCAATCTTTTCCATATTTATAGTTATTTCTGAGTAATTGTCTTGTGTGTGATTAATTAAAATGATATATTTTGACTTATCAAGCCTATGTAAAATCCTGTTAACATTAGATATATCATAATTTAGTTGCTTTGCAATTAAATTTTTATCAATATCAAATATATATTGTAAAAACTTATCCTGTTTTTTTTTTTCTTTGAAAGGATATACAAATTTCCCGGAATATTCCCAAAATTCGAGTAAAAACAATAGAACAAGCATCTGATTTAGTGGTAAATCCTTAAAAACAAAAAAATTTGGAAATGCAAAAGTTACTTCATTCATCAATTCTTTATTAAAAGTTACTTTCTTCAAAGTTATTTTCCTAATAGTTACTTTCTTAAAAGTTGATTTATTTTTAAGGAATTTATAAAAGAGTTGAATAGATTCTTCAGGAAATGATATTTTAAAATATTTTCCTCGTGAATATTCATATTTCAATTCTTCCAAAAGATCATACTGAACACTTAGACTTTCAATTTTTGATTCTAAAAATTGCATTTCGGAATCATAAGTTAATGAATCTAAAGTTTCTTCTGCAACTAAATACATTAGTTTTTGATTTCTTATATCAAATTTATAGAATTGATTTATTATTTTTTTTTGGAGTATTTCAGTCTTTATATTCAGGTTATTTGAATAATTTTTATTTAATACTTCTAAATACCGTTTAAAATTGGATAGAAATTTTATATTTTGGTATATTTGATTTCTTTCCTTTGTGTATGTTTTATAAGAGATGTAATTTTTACTTTCTTTATAGATTATTAGATATTTCTTTTGGAGCGATTTTAGTGCACGTTTTATAGTCCTTGTGTCAGTCTTTTTGTTTAAATTATTTTTTATAAAATCTAAAGATATTTCATATTTTGTTGATTTTTTGACAAATGTAAGATCAAGCAACAAAATTAGTATTGTATATTCTGATTTCTTTAAACCGCTAAACAAGTCTGAAAGTCTTGTTGAAGAAAAGATATTTAGTAAAACTGTTTCAATATTTTCCATTTTAAGTCCTTCTACTTTTTTTTAATAACTGTGGAATTTTACATGTGTATTCATCTCGTTTTTCATCAATCAATTTAGAATAGATTAATGTTGTATTAACTGATGTATGTCCAAGTAATTTTGAAAGTGTAAAAATATCTATTCCTGATGTAATGCACAATACTGCAAACGAGTGTCTTGAGCAAGAGAAGGAAATATTTTTATTGATTTTTGCTGTGTCTTTAATTGATGTTAGATGTTCGTTTAAGTCTGTTCTTGATGCCGGTAGTACAAATACATTTTCCCTTTGTGGGAAAGATTTTTTTTGTTGTTTAACAATTTCGATTGCATCAGGAGATAGCATCATTCTTATAATGCCTCTTGTCTTTTGTTGCCGGATACTCATGTGCTTTCCTTGAATATCGGCGAATTTTAAAGCTCTAATATCGCCCAAGCGAAGACCGCATTGACAGGCAAAAATAAATGCTTTCTTTTCTTCCACAAAATTAGTTTTAGCTTTTACAAAACTACGCAGTTCGCTTTCGGTTAAAAATTCTCGTTTCCCATCTTCTTCCTTGATAGAAAGTTTACGGCAATGATTCTTGTTAATTATTCGTTCTTCAACAGCATGATTCAAGCATGCCGATAGTAACTTCATATAGGTTCTTGCAGTATTAACAGCAATCGCCTCTAACAGATATTCTCTAAAATGGTTGCAAAAATTGTAATCTACTTCAGAAAATGTCATCTTATTTGTGCCATACTTTTTTGCTGCAAATATTTTCAAATGTTTCAAACAGCCTAAATAAGAAGGTAATTTTTTTTTCTTAGCAAAACGTTCATAATATTCAAGAAAGTAAATTTTGTCAGACTGTTTAACTAAAGAAAAGGTATCTTGATTAGTAAATTCTTCAATCTCCAACTGATTTCGATACATGTCTGCAAAATGAATAGCTTCTAAGTCTTTATTAGTAAGATTGTTCTCATCAAAAACTTTGAATTTCAGGTATTTTCTTTGCCTGATATTTTTTTTTGAATAATCCAAGTATAATGTTGAAGCTTTGACCAACCGCCGTACCTTAATTAAAATTTTGCAACCTACATTTCTTATATCTAATTCTTCTTGCAATGTTCTCTTTATCTTTTTCATAAACCATACCTTATTGAGTTTCTCATTCTCTTTACTGAAAATATTAATTTAATATCTCTATTTTAAAATCTTGTAAATATAAATATCTTTTACTTGCATTTCTGCCTCTTGTAACAAATTATTTCAAATTTGAAAAACTTTTTTATTATGTTTACAATTTGAAATACAAAAATAATAAATGAGACTGAATGAGACAAATATAAACTTAATAATTATAAATAGATGTAAAGCAGAAAAATGGAGTATAAACGTAAATAATTATAATACAATGAATAAGATGATACAAAATTCTAATGGTTTATTTCTGTTTATTGAATATTTTACATTCAGGATGTAGTGAGCTACGCTCGTGCAGGTTCAAGTCCTGTTCCGGGTACTGACTTGAAAAATAAGACACTTACGAGTGTCTTATTTTTGTTTTATCTGTTACTTAAAATTGACCGTACGTACGGGATACATACAAATAATTCTAATCATCTGAAAACACTGACGAATACTTGCCTTACAACACCACGCTACATCATTAATTAGAAATTCAGATACTGATACGATAAATTTATACCTAAAAATCTAAAGTAATTCAAAAGTAAGAAAAAAAAAAGAGTTATTCACCCCGAAAACATAATATTTCGGGTTCCGGGACATTTTTCCCCTGAGTTATAACAAAACCCACTTTCAAAACGCCCTCAAATTGGCTGTATATTTGATTTAACCCATAGTATTACATTTCAGCTCAAAGCCTCCCTGAAATATTTTCCATTTTTAAAAGTAAATTCTGTTTATCAGCGAAACACAATATCGTCCACTCCTTTTTCAATTCTACGCCACCAGTCTTTGTAATGATATGCATCATACATTTTCAAATTTACCTGTCTTGCCGTTTTTGAAATCTTTCCTGCAAGCAGTACAAACCAATATCTGAATGTTGCAGGTTCCTGTCGGGCAGCTTTTAAATCGGTTAAAAATCGCATCCAGACTGTAATGTTATATGCCAGTATGCTTGCCTGCCATAATGCTTCATTAGCCCAGAAATCCTGAGTAAGCATACTGCCTGCAAACATTTGTTTCTTGACCGCTTCTATCCAGTTCTCACTGGTACCCCTGTCGCCGTACAAATAATGTATCGCAAGTGGGTCGGCATCAATATTGGTGACATAACAAAACATTTCATATCCCTGTTTGGGCAACAGTTCACCGGGTTCATGCTTTTCTTTCAGGATTCTTACCGCTACAAATTTTCTCGTTTGTTTCCAACCTGCACATTTGTATTCAAATTTCGTCATTTCATAATTTTGCTTGCCGGGTATAGGTTCCCATGATTGACTTAACAGAACCGACTGAAGATTTTTCAATTTGACCTTAATCAAATACTTTACACCCGGATATGATTCAATGGTACTCAGTAAAGTGCCGTCAAAAAATCCGCTGTCGGCTCTGACTAATATATCTTTGATGCCTGAGGGCAGTAAACTGAATGCCTGCTTTATAAATTCCGACGAATTATTGGCTGTATAGGCATCCCCGGGACGTAACCAACTCAGTAAACATTCCTTTGTACTGTTTAAAAATACTAATAACGGGTGATAACTTGATGCTCCTTTTTTATGGGGATTAAAACCACGGCTGACGCCCTCCTGATTGCCGTAAGTCGTTTTTACTGTCGAGTCCATATCAAGGATATCTGCGTCTGTACCTAATTGCTTGTGTACTTTTGATGACATTTGACCAATGTGCTCTATCAGATTATTTGTATGATGAAAAGAAAAACGCTTTATCCGGTTAGCTATCGTATCTTCATCTATATGACCGGATAATCCGAATAATTCCTGTATCAATGCGTCGCGGCTGAAACTTTCCATTTTCGATATACGGTTCATTCCGGCTATAAGACCCAACACTATGATACCATAAATAGATTGGGTGCTGTATTTGATATTCCTGCCTAATGGAAGGTTAACGGCTCCGAGCTTATCAAAGAAACCAAGTTTATGCATGAATTTAAAGACAGGAAGTAAGCCGGAATAGTTGGTCAATCTTTGGGCTGTAAAACTTGTTTTGATTTTAACAGTTTTTTTATTATTTTTGACATTCATCATTTGGGTGAAGTTAAATTGTTGAAAAAATATTTGTTAAGTCTATATCTATCAACGATTTGCTTCACCCTTTATTGTAAATGCTTTAGATTTTTAGGTTCTATTTATTTATGGATTTTTCAAATAATCTGAAAAAAAATTAAAAGTACATTGATGTTTAAAAAACTGAATAGCAGAGACGATATAGTTTAAAATATGAATTAACAGTAATTCTTGCAATTTTTTAATAATACTCAAAATATACTTAGACACAACTAATTTATTTGTGTAAATAAAAATTATTTATTATGTTCGCTAATTAAGTATTACTACTTAAAAAATTTAAATTATATTTTTGTATAGGATGTTGCCTAATGTGACTGAAAGGGCATTGCCGTGAAAAAAAATCAATCAATAAAAATATACAACGTTTTAATTTAAAAATAATCTAAAGTGAACTTAAAAAATATAATAGAAAAACTTGCACAATTGATAGATACCAATGGTAGTTTTATTGATATCACCAATATTGCAGCACTTAATGACGGAGATGAATTTCTTTTATCAAAAACGGCTATAATCCTTTCAATTGTAAATATAGAAGAAGATAAAACTCTTAAAAATCAATCGGTGTATCTGAAAGATACTATGGATGGTACTAAAATTGAAAAACACAGACATCCTGCAAAGCATTACATAATATCAATATTATTTAGTTCTTACAACAAAGACCTTTCACAATATTTAGTTGGAATCGAAAAATTAAATATCGTAATGAATTATTTTCAGCAAAATACAGCCTTATACTACAAAAAGGATGAATCTGAACTTATTGATTACACGACATTTTTAACAAAAGACCCTGAAAATTATTCGAAAATCACTTTGGAAACAGTCAGTTTAAGTATGGAACAACTCAATCAGATGTGGTCTTATCTCGGCTCTAAATATATGCCTTCTGTATTGATTAAAATGAGAATTGTCAGCGTTCAGAGTTCAATTAAAGAAGAAGATAAAGTTATTGACAACTTTAAAATTAATTTATGGGAAAACAACATAAACGACCCTACCGGCTTACTTGAAAAGAAAATACATCCGTTTCCATAGAAAATTCAGCAGAAAATTAATTATCATTATTATCAACTATAAAGAATAATGTTATGAATATAAGTTCCCTTAAAACACCCGGAGTTTACATCAATGAGATTGATGCATTTCCTCCCTCAGTTGCAAATGTCGCAACAGCTATCCCTGCTTTTGTGGGCTACACGGAAAAAGGACCGAACGTTCCAACCCGTATAACTTCATTCATGGAGTTTGAACAAACTTTCGGCGGTGCACCTGCACCTGCTTCTATTGAAGTTGAATTAGATGCCAATCTTCTGCCTACTGATAATTGTAAGGTTACGGAAAGTAAGTTTAAACTTTACAATAGCATGAGACTTTTTTACGGAAATGGCGGAGGTATCTGCTATATTGTCTCAATTGGCGGTTACGCTGACAATATAGCAAGCGATACTACTTTTATTGACGGGTTGGGATTGTTAAGAAAATTTGATGAACCAACACTGTTATTATTCCCTGACGCTGTCAATCTTGATTCCGCCAAACTTGGTTCTGTTCATCAACAGGCTCTTTTACAGTGTTCAGACCTGATGGATAGATTTACTGTCATGGATGTTCAGCAAAAGGGTACTCTTATCGCTGACAGTGCAGAGTTCAGGGACAGAGTAGGCAATCAAAATCTGAAATACGGTGCTGCTTACTATCCTTATCTGCAAAGCAGTTTCCCATATTCCTTCAGATTTAGCGATATAAACGGTACTGCGGCTAATAAAGTAAATTTCAAGGGTATTTTCTCTACAAATCTGCCTCTTAAAAGTACAATTGAAGAATTTGAAAAAATCAATGCAGATTATACAACTGTTAACTCAGCATGGAATCCCTCAGTTACTCCGGCAGATAATGTAAATCCCAAAAAACTGCATCAGATTCCGATTGATACTCATGCAAAATTAAAAACAGCTGTTGATAAATGCTGGAATATATTAAAAGTGATTGGAATACCTGTTGCACCTCCTCTAACCAGTACAAAATTTGCTCTATTTTCACAGGAATTAGTGACTAACTTCCTAAAGCAGCACGCACAAAGTCTGGTTGATTTCAAAATTGCTTATGAGATACTTAAAAAAGCGGATGGTGTTAGCGATGTTGATGATTTAACAGCTTTAGATAACGACACACTTTTTAAATCCGTCTGGGGTAATATTTCCACCCTTCCCGAATCGGCTGTTAATCCATACAAGAACGGTGCTATAAGTGTTGCTGTCCCGCTTGTAAATGCAATTCCTGCTCACGACGAACCTGATTTTGTAAAGATTCAGCTAATTGTTCAAAAACTACACGCCTCAATAATAAATTCAATGAATAATGTAGTAAGCAAAATGAAGGAATTTTTGTTGTTTGAGGAAAATAATGTAACTTCGCAAATACCTATTTATGCCTCAATCGTGGAAAAACTTTCACAATCAATGAATACTGTTCCGCCATCGGGAGCAATTGCAGGTATTTATTCTCAGGTTGACAAAACAAGGGGAGTATGGAAATCGCCGGCAAATGTCAGTATCAATGGTATAATCGGTTTGACTGATGACATAAACGATGCCGACCAGGAAGATATGAATATTCACGAATCAGGCAAATCCATAAATGCAATCAGAAAATTTACAGGAAAGGGATTTTTAGTTTGGGGCGGAAGAACATTAGCCGGCAACAGCAATGACTGGAGATACATTAATGTACGCAGATTAGCAAATATGATTGAAGAATCTGCTAAAAAAGCATGTATGCAGTTCGTTTTCGAACCAAACGTTTCTCTGACATGGGTAAATGTTAAGGGTATGATAGACAACTATTTAACAACACTCTGGAATGACGGAGCTTTAGCCGGAGCAAAACCCGAACATGCCTTTTTTGTTCAGGTAGGTCTGAACGAAACAATGTCTGCTCAGGATGTATTAGAAGGCAGAATGATTGTAAAAATCGGATATGCTCCATCCAGACCGGCTGAATTTATTATTTTGGAATTCAAACAAATGCAGCAGAAATCATAAATATTTTACAAATAATTAAAGAATAAAGTTATGCCAAATACAGATTTTCCACTACCGAAGTTCCACTTCAGTGTGAACTGGGGTGGCAGTAAAATAGCCTTTACAGAAGTTTCAGGCTTAAACAAGGAAATGGATGTTATCGAACATCGTGTCGGTTCGAGTCCTGAGTTTTTTAAGCGAAAGAATCCCGGGATGCAGAAACTCAGCAATATCACTTTAAAACGCGGTGTTTTTGTCAATGATAATGAATTCTTTGAATGGTACAATACAGTTGCTCAAAATACTGTAGAAAAAAGAACCGTTGTCATTTCGCTATTGGATGAAAATCATGAGCCAAAAGTAGTTTGGACTGTCAAGGATTGTTTTATCGTATCCCTTAAGTGTACCGATTTAAAGTCCGATGCAAACGAAGCAGCAATTGATACGGTCGAAATTGCTAATCATGGTTTTTCAATTGAATACAAATCTTAGAAATCATGGCAGAAAGTAATCCTATAGTCGGCTTTCACTTTTCGGTTGTATTTGAATTGATGCCACAACTGTCAATAGATACAAAATTCCAGAATGTAACCGGACTTAAAGCGACGATTGAAACTGAAGCTTATACTGAAGGTGGGCAGAACAGATTTAAACATAATCTGCCCACCCGTTCCGGATATTCAGATTTGGTTTTGAAAAGAGGATTAACATCTGATTTTTCCGGATTATCGCTGTGGTGCAGCAAAGCAATCGAAGATTTTGTCTTCTACCCTGCCAATTTAATTGTATCACTGCTTAATGAAAAGGGAATTCCGGTTAAGGCTTGGTATGTTTCCCACGCCATTCCAATAAGTTATGAGTTTAGTGAATTTAATGCTGAAGAAAGTAAGATTGTAATAGAGACTATCACATTAAAATATAATTTTTTTAAAGAGATTCCAATTCCGGGATTTTAAAATAATATTATGCCGATTGAAATAAAAGAATTAAGGATAATAGTTAATGTAACGGAAAATTCTGATACAGAATCTAATTCATCTCAAAATTTCAGCCCAATGAAAATGCAGGAATTAAAGTCGGATATTATAAAAGAATGTACTCGGAAAGTTTTAGAAATGATTAAAGAAAGCCGCGAAAGATGATTAAAGGTTTATTAGGTATAATTGATAAAATGCGTATTGAGGTATTCCCGACAAAGGAATATACCGAGCCTCCGACGAAGACTATTTTTGTGCAGTTAAATCCCGAAAAATATACGATGAAGCACAATGTAGTCTTTTGTGAAGGTCAGGCAATGGGAACTACCGGTACTGATTTGAAATTCAACAAAATCGAAGGTGAAGAAATCACATTTGATTTTTTATTCGACAGTTCGGGAGTTGTACCTCCCGGAAAAATTGTCGAAGGAAAAGCTGTTGAATCATTAGCAGATACTTTGAGTGATATTGGAAACGCATTAAAACCTGCACTTGTGAATCCATTCGGCGAAGTGGAAACAGTTGAGCAGCAAGTGGAAGAGTTTAGGAAATTATTAATGGGTTATGACGGCACAACACATCAAACCGCGTACCTTAAGTTACTTTGGGGCGGATACAGTCTGAGCTGCAGATTAAAAAATATGGAAATTGAGTACTATATTTTCAGAAAAGACGGCAGACCAATCAGAGCAAAAGTCAAGTGCATATTTAAAGGTACAATTGACTATAAATTAATGGTTGCAAAAGAAAACAAGAGCTCACCGGATTTGACTCACGAACGGGTAATAAAAATGAATGACAGTTTGCCATTGCTGGCTGAATCAATTTATGATAATAATGATTATTATATTGATGTTGCTAAAAGTAACCGGTTATTAAGCTTTAGAAAACTGAGTTTAGGGCAAAAAATTCAATTTCCTCCGGTTAAATAATCTGAATGGCAACATTAAAACCATATTTCCTTTCTGATACTCTGTTGAAATTAGAATTTTTAATCAATGGAGAAAATAAAGGTTTGGATAGCTTGCTGAAGGAGGCTTCAATTAATTTTGAACTTAATAAGATACCTTCAGCTAAATTTACTTTTATATCATCACAGCAGACAACCGATAAAAAAGAAACTTCACCGCTTGATTCATTATCAAGAAAAGAAGGTGATAAACCGACTGAGATTGAAGTAAAAATTTCCATAAAAAATTCTCCGGTTACAATTTTTAAGGGAATTGTCAAATCAATGGACAAGCAGAATGACAGCAGCCAGATTACAACTAAAATCGAGTGTAAGGATATCGGCTTCAGACTGGCATTGCCTGCCGAAATTAAAGAAGATAATAAAGCAACATTTGAAGATAAACTTAAAAAATATACTTCTGAATTAAATCTTACTTTGAGTTCAAATTTGAGCTCGCAGCCCTGGGGAAATGAGATTATTACACACAACTCATCTACTGTCAGGTGGGATTATATAGTCGGTTTTTTGGATTCTATCGGAATGATGACAGCATTGAGAAATGGTAATTTTACCGGAATTGATATACTTAGCAAAGATATAAATCCTTTATATGCGGCAGAAAACGGAATCAATATTTTTTCATTTACAGAAAAAAAAGACCCCGAGAAATTAAAGTCATCCGTGACACTCGAAGTTTGGGATATTGAAACTCAGGCGATAAAAAAAATCAATTCCGAACAGCAAGCCGAACAAAAAGCAGAACCACAAACTGAAAATGTAAAAGTAAACCAGACGACTTTTCAGGCTGCGACTTTACAGAGAATAGTTGATGCAAGGGTTCAAAAAAGCAATATTGCATTTATTAACGGAAAGGTTTCAACATTTGGAAATTTGGAAGCCAAAGCCGGAGATTACATAAGTTTCAACAAAGTAAATGAGGATGTTGACGGTAAGAATTTTCTGATAACTCAGGAACTGCATACTTTTGAAAACGGATGCTGGAGAACAGAATATACTTATGGTCTGGAAGGTGAAAAGTCGTTTACCGAGAACACAACAAGCGGGATTAACAATAGTCAGGCTCAGGTAGGACAGTCAAATACAATTAACGGTTTGCAAATCGGAATTGTCACCCAAATAGAAGAAGACCCGAATAATCAGTTTCGGATTAAGGTCAGAATTCCGATATTATCCGAATCAGGTGAAGGTGTCTGGGCTCGGCTGGCAACTTTGAACGCTTCGAAAGAAATGGGGAGCTACTTTATTCCAAATGTGAATGATGAAGTCATTATCGGATGTCTGGGAAATAATCCTGATACACCTATAATATTAGGAAGTGTTTACAGCAGTACAAATACAATGCCCTTCCCTATTGCCAAGGAAAATTTCATTAAAGGCTTCGTCACCAAAGAAGGTACAAAAATTGTAATTGATGATGAGAAAAAGAGTATTGAATTAAGTACAAAAAAAGGCAACAAATTCTCTATCAGCGATGATCTGAAAGGAATTACCTTAGAAGATGAAAATCAAAATAAAATTGTAATGAATAATGAAGGGATTACAATTGAAAGCTTTAAGGATTTAAATATCAAAGCAACCGGAAATATCAAAATGGAAGGTATGCAAATCTCTGTAAATTCAAATGCAATTATGGAATTGAAAGGTTCTTTAATCAAAATAAATTAAAGTATGGGTGCAGCAGCCAGAGCAACGGATATGCACGTTTGCCCGTTATCGGACGGACCAAAACCACACGTAGGCGGTCCAATCCTGCCCGGTGGGAATTCAACCGTTTTAATCGGAAATTTACCTGCTGCAGTGGTCGGAGATTCGTGTGTATGCGCCGGACCGCCTGATTCACTGATAATCGGCTCTTCATCGGTACAAATCGGAGGAAAACCTGCTGTAAGAATGGGTGATTCAACAGCTCACGGCGGAACTGTTATTGCAGGCTGCCCGACTGTATTAATTGGCGGATAATATATGAGAAGCCAAGAAAAACCACCCCTGACCCCTCCTTGCTAAGGAAAGTATGATACGTTCTATTATTTTAAAATAAAACCTCAAATTTTGTCACTCTGAGCTTGCGAAGAGTCCAGGTATTCATTAATTAGCAGCCTGGATTCTTCGCTGTCGCTCAGAATGACATTCTTGCATATTTCTGCCTTTTGATACAGACTATATCACGATGGCATTGAGTGAAAAGTTGATTCTTTCATTCTACGAAATCACATAAATATTCGACAATGATAAAACTATGGAAACAAAATCATTCTTAGGTACAGGCTGGGGATTTCCCCCGACATTCAGTAATCTTTCAGGAACTGTGGTAACAGTTTCCGACGAAAAAGATATTAGCCAGTGTTTACATATTCTCCTTACTACACGTTTGAAAGAAAGGGTTTTGCGTTCTGATTTCGGTTGTGATTTATCAGCCTTGTTATATGAAAATATCACAATAACATTACTGACAAAAATTAAAGGAATTATTGAAAATGCTGTTTTATTATATGAGCCGAGAATAGATTTAATCGCTGTTGATTTTAATAATGAAGAAACATTAAACGGTATAATCAATATTGAAATATCTTATAAGATTAGGGCTACAAATTCAAGAAAAAATTATGTATATCCCTTTTATTTAGAAGAAGGTACATTCGTAAAACAATAAAATCGCTATGGAACAATGTAATTCAACCCTTTCAATTCATAAATCGCCTGGAACAGCACAGAATAACCGATTACTTTCTGCACTGAAACCGGACTTTTTCCTTTTGGATGAAAGAAAAGAAAAGGACTTTATACTTTTTGTTCAGAAACTTTCAAAATACATAAATTATTACAATGAATTTGATGTTATTGATGGTGACTGGTCTGTTTTCTTTCAAAAAGAATCAACATCAATACTTATTTTGATTGCTGATTGGAAGATTGAATTATTGCAGAATTCTTTTGAAATTCTGAAAAATGAAATTGCATTAAACAATGATTCAGCAGCAAAAAAAACAATCCTTCTGCAATATTTTAATGAACTTCGTGATGAATTTGAAAAATTGGCAGCAAAAACCAATTTATTAGACAGCGATATTGGTGTTAAGGAAAATCTCGGATCAATATCCGTCATTACAGATAAGTTCACATTCATAATCAAGCAAATAAACGATTCCAATGATATACCTGCATTGCTGACAAACTATATGTTCATCAAAGGTGTTCAGCAGCTATTCGGTTTACTTTTGTCGTGGAAAAATATTTCAAAATCTGCAATTGATGAACAGTTAAACAATTATTCCAAACACTCTCCCCATTATGCTCTGTTTCTCGCATTCCTAAAGTTATTAAACTTAGCTCGTGAAAAGCTGAATGAAATCACAAAAAAACATTTGGACTTTTATTATAAAGACGTATTACATATTGAGACCCGGGATGCTAAACCTGATTATGTTCATTTGGTTATTGAACCATTTAATTTAACGCCGTTCTTAATTCCAGGAGGAACCGTTTTCCCTGCAGGAAAAAATCCTAACGGACAGAATAAGTTCTATGCTTCAACTGCTGACCAAACTATTAACGGCATTAAACTTCATAATTTGCTAAGTATTCATTTCAATAACGGCAACTATTATAAATCTAATGTCGTTTCATTAAATGCTCAAAATGAAGGTTTTGATGCATTCACTTCAAACAGTCAATTATTTAAAGAAGGATTGATGATAGCAAGCCCAATCCTTTATCTGCAAAGCGGAGAGAGAATCATTGAATTGAGATTTAATAATGATAATTATTCCGTAAATTATTTTGATTTCTACATCACCGGTGAAGAAAAAATTATTGAAATTACAACTAAAGAAAATATAGAAAAAAGCAAAACATCAAAAGATTCATATATCAGACTAACAATACCGGCTACTGAAAAGAAGATTGTTCCTTTCGATAAAAAAATTCATTCCGATTTTTTGGTTCAATCGTCATTTCCTGTATTAAAAATCGTTCCTAAAAGTATCAGCACACTTAAATCCATTTCTAAAGTTGAATTGAATATTAAAGTTAATAATTTCAAATCATATATTATGGATTCAGACTTCGGTAAAATTGATACTGAAAAAGCTTTTTATCCTTTTGGAGAATTTCCCAAAAACGGCAATGGTGTTATATTCAGTTCAAATGAATTTTTTATGAAAAAGAATGCTGAAGCATCAATATTTTTAATATCCGATTCAAAAAAAACATATTTTTATAATAGGACAAAGATTTTCCATCTGAATGACGGAACTTACACCGAATTTAAGGTAGTACACCCAAAGACTAAAAATTTAATACCGAATTTATATCCATTAAAAAAGTATAATTTTAAAGATATAAGCAGCGATGAAATCGTTTCAAACGGAAAGTTTAGAATTGAACTAAGCAGTTCATTATTTCAGGGTGAAGCCTATTTGGATAGATATATCAAAGCAAATCAGGACAAAACCTCTCTACCCTACAAGCCGAGAGCAAAAAGAGTTATTTTCAATTATTCAATAAATGAGACTATTGACCTGAAAAGCCGTAAAAATGAAAACAATCCGATAGAACTTTATAAATCACTTCCATTTGGGTATAAAAAATTCAATAAAGGCAACTTCATTTTTTCAAAAAATAAAGATTTTGAAGGGTACATTTATTTAGGTTTTGAAAATGTAAATGCCAAAGACGGCTTGAGTTTGCTAGTTCAATTAGAAGAAGGTACTGCTAATCCACTATTAGAACCGGCAAAAGTTAAATGGGAATATTTAAGCAGTAATGTTTGGCAGGAAATTGAGCCAAATTCAATAGGTGATGAAACCCGCTCTCTGACCAAATCAGGAATAGTATCAATTACAATTCCGGAGTATATTTCAGAAACAAACACAATTTTAGCGTCCGGATTATTTTGGATAAGAGTGTCGGTATCGAATATTCAGGCAATTTGCAAATTTATAGGCTTTCATACTCAGGCACTAAAAGCGGTACTGACAGATTTTGAGAATAGCGGTACAGTTTTTCTTGAAAATACTCCAAAAGAAACAATAACGAAGAGTCTTAATTCATTAATTCAGGTAAAGAAAATTGCTCAGCCTTATGCTTCATTTGACGGGAAAGCTGCTGAAACAGACGACTTTCTTTACCGTAGAGTCAGCGAGAGACTGAGGCATAAAAACAGAGCAATAACCACCTGGGATTATGAAAGAATTGTGTTGGAAGAGTTTCCTGAAGTTTATCGGGTAAAATCCTTAAATCATCATAGATTTGATAAAAAAATATCCAACGTTTCAGCCGGATATGTTACTCTGATTCCTGTTGCAAAATCATCAGCCACTGAAATAATCAACTGGAAACCGATATTAAGTCTGAATAAGATGCTTACGATTAAAGAACATCTGCTCAAAATAGCATCTCCTCACGCAAGAATAAGCGTCAAGCCGCCGAAGTTGGAAAAAGTAGAAATTCTTTTTAAAGTTAAATTTCATAACATCCCCGGAATGGACAGCAGATTGTATATTGAGGAATTAATGAATATCATAAATATTTACCTGAGTCCCTGGGCTTATGATTCAACAGATGTCAATTTTGCCGGAGAAATCGAATTTTCTTCAATTATCCAATTGATAGACAATCAGAGTTTTGTGAATTACATCACTGATTTTAAAGTATCCCAATATATGCTTGATGAAAATAATCAGATAATAGGCAGCGCAATACAGAATTTGAAGAAAATCACGCCTCAAACTGATTTTACTTTGTTTGTTCCAAATACTACACATCAGATACAAGAACTATAAAATAATTAAGTTATGCCGACAGAAAATATAATAGATAAAGACAGAATTTTACCTCCCTCACAGGATTACGACTTTTTACTAAAGGAAGGTTTAAAATATGTAGAAAAATTAGGTAATAAATTTTGGACTGATTATAATCCTCACGACCCGGGAATTACTATTTTGGAAGTATTGTGTTATGCAATTACCGAACTGGGCTATCGGGCAGATTTTGATATTAAAGATGTTCTGACCCGTAAAAACGGCAAAATCGAAAATAATACATTTTTTACTGCATCATCAATTTTTTCAAATGCAGCATTAACAGAAATTGACTACAGAAAATTATTAATTGACATTGACGGTATATCCAATGCCTGGCTTCAATCAACCAAGAGAATTACTGACGAGAACGGATACTTCCTGCCAAATGATAGTGAAGCAAAAATATACATCAATAAATTAGAAGACAAACTAAGCCTGAAGAATAAAGACAGGAATAATCAGATTTTACCCGAACTTCACTTGCGGGGATTAAATAAGGTAAAAATTGAACTGGATGAAGACCCTGAATTAGGTGATTTGAACACACTTCTGCTTGAGTATGCATTTTGGTATGAAGATTCCAAAGACGAGAAAAAAAACCGCTGGGTTATTCTGAAGATAGTTCCACAGTTTACTAACTGGAACCATCCTGATGCCGGTTTGTTTATAAAAATGGATAAACCTTCAAAAATTACTATCGAAAGTATTAAGAAGACTCAGGATAAAAACGTTCTCCTGCTTATAGTAAACAGATATGCCAAACCTTCGGATTCATTGCATTTCAGGATTTTCTGCGAAGATGCATCCGAGATTGATATAGCTTTGGATTATTTCAGTAAAGAAAAAGCAGTATGTGATGTGATTTCATTATTTCTAAAGAAAAAAGAAAAAATACAGTTAATATTTACTACTTTGGATGTCATTCTTCAGCAAAACAGAAATCTGACTGAAGACTTTTTATGCAAAGAAATTGTAGAGAAAGTAGATATAGGAATATGCGCAGATATCGAAATTGATGCGGGAGCCGACTCAATTGAAATTATGGCTCAAATTCAAATTGCAATTGATAAAATTATAAGTCCGAAAATTCACTTTTATACCTTAAATCAATTAGTTAATGAAGGGTATCATTCGGAAGACATTTTTGCCGGACCAAAACTGAAACACGGATTTCTAAAAGACAGTGAAATTGAAAAATCCCGGCTTCCAAAGGAAATTCACGCATCGGATATTATAGCCGTTCTTATGGAAATTAAAGGTGTCAAATCGGTCAAAAATCTGTTGATGACGGCATATAACGAACTTGGTCAGCCACTGGCAAATGCAATGAATAAAAGCTGGGTGTTGGAGTTGTCAGGCGAGGTCAAACCGATATTTAATCCTAAAATATCCAAACTTCTGCTTTTTCAGAAAAATATTCCGTTTTTACATTCTGAAACACAAACGATGCTTGTTGACCAAAAAGTTTCTATGTATAAAATGCAATTTTCACAAAAGAAATTACAAAACAGCAGAATGGATTTTGAAATTGCCGACGGAGAATATTTTGAATTGGGTAGTTACTACAGCATTCAGGATGATTTTCCCGCGAACTACTTGTTAGGTAAAAATCGTGTATCAGACAAGGAAACTACACTCAGAAAAGCACAATCAAAGCAGCTTAAGGGGTATCTTTATTTTTTCGAGCAGATGCTTGCAGATTTTTTCAGTCAGTTATATAATGCAAAAGATTTACTTAATACGAAAATTGATAATGACAAAAGAACATATTTTCCTGTTTGGTTAGAAAAGAACATAGAAACCGGTGAAGACTTTTATTCAAAAGAAATATATTCCAATTTATTAAATACAAAATTAACAGACGGCGAATCCGGTGATGATGTTTCCCTGTATGAATCAAAAGAGCAGTATTATGACAGAAAAAACCGTGCATTAGACCATTTACTTGCACGGTTTGCAGAAAGTTTCAATGATTATGTCTTTATGATGTATCAGGTTTCTCACGATACATCAGGAATGGGAGCATTGACTTTTGATAATGACGATTTAATCCTTGATAAGCAGAATTTTATAAATTCATATCCTGAAATCAGCAGTAAAAGAGGTTTAGGTATTGACTATCTGAATTCTGAAATTGTTGAAAATGTTTTTAAATTCAAACCGTTTTGGAATACAGATTACAGAGGCGGTTATGAAAAAAGAACAGCAAAATTATTAGGTATTAATGAAATCCCGCTAAGAAACATCGTTACTGAGGATTCTCCGCAAACTCAATGGACTGTAGAAACTGATAAAGGCAATTTTCTTTTTAAAATAATAGCACCGGAAACAGATTTGATTGAAAAATGGAACTGGTCACAGCAGCATTTTTTAGACCAAAATCTTTATAGAATAAACAAATTCGGTAGCAATTATTATTTGTACCTCGTAGACGGAACCAAAAAAATTGCTAAGTTGGAAAAAAAGTTTACATCCGAAAGCGAAGCTTATGTTTACCTTCAAAAAATGCTGAAGATACTTAATATTTATTACGAAAATTTTTACTGCATAGAACACATTTTATTAAGACCTTTTTACAATACATACTCTGACGATGATTTGCTGACTGTATGTCTGAACGATAACTGCGATGACGAAGCAAATAACGACCCTTATTCGTTCAAAGCTACTATTGTATTACCCGGATATATTTCACGATTTAAAAATCTCACATTCAGACTGTACGCAGAGCAAATATTCCGTCAGGAAGCTCCGGCTCACGTTTTACTGAAAATCTGCTGGGTTGGAATAGACGATATGCTGCAATTTCAGAAAGCATACAGAAACTGGATTGAAAATTACAGAACTTTCAGAATAAAATACTGCGATAATACATTGTCGGATGCAATCAAAAAGGAATATAAGCAGTCTCTATCAGACTTGGTTCAAAAAATCAAGGAATTGAACACGATTTATCCCGAAGGAAATCTTTATGACTGTCAAATAAGTGAAACTACTAATCCGATTATTTTAGGAAGTACATCCTTAGGAACTATTTAATAGAATCATTATGAAAGCATATAATACAAATATTTATCCGGTTTTTGAAGCCGATCAGGTTCTTAGCCAAAAAGAGCTTAATAATTTAGTCAGCCACCTTGAAGAACAAGACCGTATAACCCGCAAAAATCTTACGGGAATTGGAATTGTCTGCGGATTGGAACTCTCTTTTCCGGCTCAAACCAGCGTCAAAATAGGCTGCGGAACTGCTGTAACTTCTTTAGGATTTCAAATCAATTGGGAAGAACAAACGCTATCCCATTATCGCGATTACGAATTATCGGAACAATTTCTAAAGCCTGATTATTTAAAGGAACCTTATCTTGATAATATTTTCAAAAATTCCAAACATTATGAACCGATAAAAAAATGTGTCGAGTTATTGCCTGCTGCTTCAACTTCACCTGAAAAAAAAGTTATACCTGCAGGTTTTTTCGATGATAAAGTTGTTGCTTTATTGCTTGAAGTAACCTTAATTGATTTGAAAAACTGCGTTACTACAAATTGCGACGACAAAGGTAAAAGAATTGAGTTTAATGTCAGACCTATTCTCATACCTATCAGCGAATCAACAAAGTTACTGATACCTCAGAATGAAATTGAGGAAAAGCATCCGTCAATAACTTTACCCAGATTTAATGTACCATTAACAAAATTAGTAACCGGCGGGAATATATCAAAAAGCTTTGAAAAAATTCTGGACAATAATTTACTTCTTGGAATAACAAGTGCAATAAACAAAATATATCAGGATTTCAAACCACTATTGTCCGACAATTCAGAATTTACAGTATTGGCCAACGCTAAAGCAAAAATTGATGAAAAGGTAAATATATATAAATCCGGTAATAATATTCAGTATTTATGGGATTGGATTTCGGACATTGCGCAGACTTACAACGAAATTGTAGATTTCGAAAAGTTAAATCCAGGTCTTTGCTGCGTTGACGAATCGCTGTTCCCGTTTCACGTGGTTTTAGGTACCAATGATACAGACAGTGACTCTTACCGTACTAAATTTTATAAAACGTTAAATGCTGCAGAAGAAGAGAATTTAAAACTGAAAAAATTAATTATTCTTTTTGAAAGACTGACATTAGTTATTAATTCATTTGATATTGCAGCAAACAGCAAAATAAGGATTACACCTTCATCTTATGGTAATTATCCCCTATCAAAAAAAGCGATTCCATTTTATTATGATACGGTTTTGGAATTGAATAAAAAATGGAATCCTAAGCTGACACAAAAGAAGCAAAATGATACTATTTTATCATATCATTCGGATTTGGTGGGCTATACTGATTTACCTTCAGTTAAAGAACCCTTATTATTTGATTTGGAAAAATACAATTTCTTCAGGATTGAGGGGCATATCGGCAGAAATTATCTTGAAGCAATTACGGAAATTCAGACAAAGATTCAGGAATTCAGGTTGCCGTTCAAAGTTGTTGCAATCAATGCAGTTGACGATAAAGGCAGAACCCTGAAAATGTCATTGCAAAGTGGTGTTTGGGATGATTTGGAACTTGATTATGATTTGGCAAAAGAAAAAGTCTATAATATTACCGAGTACGTAATTGTATGGATTAAGACAAACAAAGCGAAAATTCAGGAAATATATCCTTTAATGACTGATTTAATGATTACGAATTTACAGGAAATACTTGTTGAAACCAGAAAATTATTATCTAATGATTTAAAAGAATTTTTGCCGAATTATGAGACATTTAATGAAGTTTTTGAGGGATTGAACGATTTATTCTTAAGTCACCGGAAATGTATTACTGCTTTTTCAATCGGGAAAAATGAACCGATAATCGAAGATTTGGTTGACCATTTTGACGAAATAAATATGTTGTTTTTGGAGGATGCTTTTACTATAATCAATGATGAAGTCGAACGCAGATGGAAACAGTCATATAAGGAAACATTCCTGTCGCAGTTTGCCGTCAAACATCCGTCAATTGACCACAAAGCCGGAGTAACTGCAGGTGGAACATTTGTATTGGTTTACTCCGATTATACGGTATTTAATCCACCAAAACCAACAATCAAAACCGATTTTATACTTGATAAACTTAAAAATTATGGAACAATGTTCAAATTCAGTGATGCTGATAAAGAAGAAATTAAATCTTCGAATGTTGTCAGAATCAGAAACATAGCAAAAAAAGCCGGTAAAGCACCGATTGAATTAAACGATGAATGTAAAGAGACTGCAACAAAAGTTGGAAATCAGTTAATGGATAACGCAATACAAAACATTAAAACTAATTTTCCGATAGCAACGCAAACTTTTATGCTGGCTCAGCTTGAACCAATTTTTAATTTAGGAATAATTTTAAATCCATCAAAAACCAATCCCGACAGTACACCTCAGAAAGTAATATTAGCTGATTTTTTCCTGCCTTATCTCTGCTGCACCGAAGGAAGTTCAGTAAACTTTATTATTAAAAACACTCCGGCTGAACCTAAAACAGGTGATTTCCAGAGCTTAGATTTTAACGCAAACGATTTTAATACAAATTTATAATTATAAATCAGGGTTAAAAATGAAAACTAAAAGTGTTATCAAACAGAATATTGATGCTGTCATAAAGACAAACGGTAATATTAAAGCCGTTGATACCAATACTATCTTAAAAGATATTTTGGATTGTCAGGAATTAAATGCCGTCAGCACCGGTAGTAATGTTTCACCGTTTCACTTCTTCAGCCAGGGACCTGTAACAGACCAAAGCGGCGGGCAGTTATGGTATTCGTTTAAAGGGTTTAAGGAGCAATTTGTGAATTTTACCTTCGTTTTACAAATTAAAGAAGCTAATGCGAAGGGATTTAATTTTACATTTTCAAATCAAGCCGAAATATTTGATATTTTGAATAAAATAGGGTTTAATAGGCAAATGGATTTTCTTGTAAAAATCAATAATGCTGACCCTAAAATAGCACAAAAATTCAGAAAAAAATTCAGAGTCGGCTCCTTTAGTTTTGATATTAACGCAAATGGATTTTCAGCAATGATTGAAGGTCAGGAGCTGGATGACAATTTATCACCCGGCGACGTAATCTTTACATCCATAGCTTTTCATTGCCCTGAATTCAAATTAAAGTAACAGGAAAAATGGATGCATCTGATTCATACCCATAGCATTGATATTCGATGTTCTACAAGAGAATTCGGAAATGAACTTCAGCAGCAATTGGGGTATTTATTAGAGAAAGAATTTTATCCGAAATTAGAGCAGCTTTTTGAGATATATGAGCGTCAAAATTATACCTGGAATATTGATTTACTTGAGCTTAATCTACCGAATATCTCTAAAATGAATTGGAAAAGCGAAATTGTAAATCAATCATTATTTCAGATTGAAGAATTTTTAAAAAATAACAGACCGTATGTTCAAACCATACCCGATGATAATAATATTACATCGGGTATTTTTATTTCAGATGCCGATTATGTTTCTCAACTGTTTTTTGATTTCTTAAAATCCGGAATATTGGTTGAAAATTCAATTTCAAATAAACTTCAAAATTTATTAAATGAAATTGAAATCAATCCTGACTTTATTAAAAGGCTGATTGAAAATTTTGAAATTAATCCGGTTTTGCTGATTCGCTGGGTATTTTCTGTACCTGATGATTTTAAAGAAAAAGTTTTGAATTATATTTCAGATTTTCCGGTTCATATAAGCAGGATATTTGAAAAAATGATTAAAAACAGTTCTGCTTTGCCATACGAAATTGACCTGCTTTATAATCAGTTTATAAACAAATCTCTAATGACATCACAATGGTATGAATTGCTTCAATGGATTATTTATTTATATCCAAAAGTAACTTACAAAAATGAGTTGATTGATGGGTTCATCACTTTGTCTGAAAAGTATTTCTATATATTACCGAAAGATTTGAATAGTTTAACTCAAGTTATACATAGCAGCAGACAAATTGATAAATCAGAAGTTCCTCTCGTATTTGGACAGTTTTTTCAGGAATTAAAGGAGAGAATTTCAGATGATACAAATAAATTTGATAATGGAAAGCTTACAGAAGATAATTTTCAAAATGAATTTATTGAAAAATCAAAAGACATATATTTTATAACAAATTCAGGTTTGGTAATTTTTCACCCGTTTCTTGAAAAATTATTTGAACAGTTGGATTTGTTTAAAAATGATTCTTTGACAAAGCCCGACTCGCAGCATAAAGCAATTTTGCTTACTCAATATCTGATTACAGGTAAGGAAGAATTTTATGAAAATGAACTGATTTTAAATAAAATTCTCTGCGGTTTACCGGTTGAAAGTGAAGTAAATACCAAACTGAAAATTACCGAAAATGAAAAAGAAAAATGCCGAAGTCTGATTGAAGCAGTATTGGAACACTGGAAAACAATGAGCGGTTCATCATTTGAAGCATTACGCGAGACTTTTCTTCAAAGAGAAGGGAAATTGGATTTAAGCAGTCCGTACTCTTATGAATTATGGGTGGAAGAACACGGTGTTGACATATTACTGGCACAGTTACCCTGGGGAATCGGAATGATTAAAACCCCGTGGATGGAAAATTATTTAACCGTCAACTGGAATTAAAATCGGAACAAAATTTTAACAATTATTATGAAAGCAGAACCTTTAACACAAATCACTCCTACTCTTAAATCAGGGAAACCTTTTTTTGGAGCGAAGAAACTTGTTGTTAAGTTAAATAAACCGCCTGAAAGAGCGGTTAAGCCTCTTGTATTAAAGAAAAGACCCAAAGCCGCCGGAAAGGATAAGGAAAAAGAAAAATCCGATAAAAAGGCAATTTTGTCATTAAAGAAGCCTTTTGCCGAAATTAAATCCACATCAAAGAAGTATCAACAACATAAAGAGCCGGATACAGTACTTGAAGAAGCTCAGAAAGCTGCTATCTTACCTTCAGAAAAAGCTAACAAGTCTGTTGCGAACCGAAGCCACGTTGAAGTTATGGAATCACAGACTAAAGATACCAAAAAATTCGACAAGGTTAAATTCAAAAAAAATCTAAAATCCCAAATTAATGACACTATTAAAAGCAAGGAAGATGCAAAGAAAATAAAAAATAAGGGTGTTGGTGAGGATGTTACAAAGGATATTGGGCAGTCTATAGAAGACGAAAAATCTAAAGCCGGAGGTAAGGTTGAAAGCAGTACGATAGTACCTCCTGCATTACCGCAGCCGCCTTCTAATGAAGTTACAAGCGATGAACCTAAAGGATTAATTAAAGACTTACCGGCTGCCAAAACTCTGACTACACAAAAAGGGGCTTTGGCTCCCAAGAAAAGACCGGCTGATGAAACGGATTTTACAAAAGAAACAAAGGTGCTGGACGATGAATACAAACAAAACAATCTCTCTCAGGAAAAACTTCAAAACAGTAACGAACCTTCATTCATAAGTGCCGACAACCAAAAGCAAGACTCTGAAGCCAAAGCTGCCGAACTGTCTAATCAAAACAGAAAAGATGAAAGTAAACTGATAGGAAGTACTCGTTTTGGTAATATAAAATCTATAGACGGTTCGTACTCTTCGATGCAGCAGAATAATGCCGCAGTTCTTGCCGGCAGATTCGATAAACAAAAAACAAAAGCTGCAGAAGAATACAAAATCAGAAATGATGTCAGCCGCGAGTTGGATAACATTTTCAAAAACACAAATAAATCTGTACTGTCATATTTTGGTGCAATTGATTTTTATATTGAAAATGTTTTCAGTTTAAATATTACATTGAATTTAAATAAATTTTCAAAAAGGGTAGCTGATTTACTTGATGAAAATACAGGATTTTTAAATAATGTAGGAGCAGCTATAACCGGTGATGAACTCTTAAGTGAAGTTCAGATATTTGATATAGCAAAAGAAGAATTTATCGAAAATATGGAAAAGCCGGTTGATGACCTTGTTGATACCGTTGATTTATATTTGACAGCGGCAAATACCGCAATCAAAAAAGGCAAAGAAGAGGCAGATAAATTCTGGAATAACCAATCAGAAGAAACTAAAAAAATTGCCGGTGATATTTATGATGATTCAACTACCAAATTTGAAGAATTGGAAAGTTCGGTTGAAAGCAAGGAAGCAGCCGTAATTGACACAGTTACCGAAAAATACAGCAATGCTCTGGATGAACTTGACGAGCGTTTTGAAAAAGCTGTTGAAGAAAATAAAAGCTGGCTCGACAAGGCAATTGACGCCGTTAAGAAAGTTATTAATACAATTATAGAGCTAAAAAATGCCATAAAAGCCATTGCAAAAAAAGCGGCGGCTTATGCAGAAGAAATCATTGACGACCCGATTACTTTCTTCGGAAATCTCGGCGACGGAATAAGTCTGGGATTTGATAACTTTAAGAAGAATATTGATAAGCATCTGATTAAAGGAGTTCTTGAATGGCTGACAGGTTCGATGGCTGGTTCTGAAATTGTACTGCCAAAGGAATTGAACTTTGAGGGTATTACAAGTCTTGTAATGCAGATACTTGGTATAACTGTTAAAAAGATTAAAGCCCTTGTTATTGATGTTATAGGTAAAGAAAGATTCGAATTTATTGAAAAAGGCGTTGATGCCGGAATTGCAGCAGGAAACAAAATTCTTGATATATTTAAAATTCTAAATGAAAAGGGACTCGCAGGACTTTGGGAATATATTAAAGAGGAATTCAGTAATTTAAAAGAAATGCTGATTGAGAATGTAAAGACTTTTGTCGTTGATACAATTGTTTGGAAAGCAATGGAATATCTTTTATCTTTGCTAATACCGGGAGCCGGATTTATTCGGGCTGCACAATTGCTTATCAAATTTGTGATTACATTATTCCAGAAAGCTGCTCAGATTGTAAAAATTATAGACGGAATTATTGAATCATTCGGAAATATTTTGAGAAAGGATATTGCCGGTGCTGCAGAAAAAGTAGAAAATGTTCTGAGCGGGTTTATCAGCCTTGCTATAAGTTTTCTTGTTGCTGTACTTGGATTAGGCGGTATTGTTGGAAAAGTACAGAAATTTATCCAGCAAAAAATTCGACCTAAAATAGACCAGATATTAAAGAATATTGCAAAAAAAATCAAAGATGTTATTACAAAAATCGGACTGACCAAACTTATTGACAAATCAATGCACGCTGTTGAAAAAGGTAAAGCTTGGGTTGATGATAAGAAAAAGAAAGCAAAAGATACTGCTGTTAAATACGGTGAGAAAATATTAAACTTTTTGGGTATAAAGAAAAAATTCAAGTCTGAAGACGGTGAATATCACACTCTGTATTTTGAAGGAAAAGAAGAAAATATGACTTTATGGGTAGCCAGTAATCCAAAGACATTTAAAGATTTTCTAAAGCAAATCGGAACTGTAAAAGGAAATAAAGCTGCAGCGAAAAAACAGGCTGAAGACGAATTTGACGAACTGCAAACTGCTATATCCAAGAGAAATACCGGTGCAACGAGCGATGAATATCAAAAAGAACAGGTAAAAAAATATGAGAAAGTTACTCTGCATGTCAATACACTAAGTAATTATATGCCTCCACTGTTTGATATAACCGATATAGGCAAATTTGAATTAAATTTCGGACCTCTGACTGCAAGCGGATTTGGGTCGAAAATGGAAGTGAAAAATCTGCATAAAACTACCAGACCTCCAATCGGGTCTGTACCGGGTGTTACAAATGATACTTATGATACATTAAAGAAAAAAAGAAACGGAGGCTCTACTTTTTACATTTTAGGTCATTTACTGAATCATAATATTGGCGGCAGCGGTAATGATTTCAGAAATCTGACACCTTTGACACGTAAAGGAAACAAAGACCATAATGTTCAGATTGAAGAAACTGCAAAAGCCGATTTGAACGCCGGGAAGGTTATTAATTATACCGTTACACCTGATTACGGAAAAACGAATATTGTAAAAAATCAACCTGCTACAATATCTGTCAAAAAGAAAAAAGTAATTGAATCAGAAGAGAAAACACCTATGAAAGTAAATTATCTTTACGAATCGTGGGATAGAAAAACGCCGATTTCTAAAACGTCAATCACCGATTCGTTTGATAATGAAACTGATTTTAAAGCAGGACAGTATGTTGATTAATTTTTCTCAGTTATAAATAAATTTCATAACCCGATATGCCATTTAAATCTCTTAAAAAATTTATTCTAACTCAACTATCAGAAAATGATTCATCTGAGAATTTCGATTTTAGTAATTCTTTTTCGGAAGTACTGCTTAGAGATACTTCTCACGAAGAAGCGGTAATATTACTGCTTACTTTAGTACCTCACATTTTGCCGAGTTTTTTTGATGATATTATTAAGGAACTGCACCCTGAAGGCGGAGAACTGCCGGAATTTGGCGGAGCAAGAGCAGGCAGTCACAGAGGTATTCTTCCCACAGGCGAAACTGCTCAGTATATTTTAGCAAAAGACGATTTTCCACATCGGCTTGCTGTGCAGAAGTATTTTTCGACAGAACACTGGTTTTTTAAAGAAAATATATTGCTGCTTGAAGATGTTAAAGAGGGTGAGCCGATAATGAGCGGAAGATTGATTCTTCCAAAAGAAATTGTCCATCTGCTCAGTTTCGGCGAAAAGTCAAAACCGAAATTCGGGGTAAACTTTCCGGCAAAAGAAGTAACAACTTCTATGGAATGGAGTGACTTAGTCGTAAACGAAACTGTACACTCCCAAATTAAACAGATAAAATTGTGGATTAAACATCACAATACTTTACTTGTTGAATGGGGAATGAATAAATCAGTTCTGCCGGGATACAGAACTCTTTTTCATGGACCCTCGGGAACAGGAAAAACTCTTACTGCAACGCTGCTTGGAAACGAATTTAACAGAGCTGTGTATCGTATTGATTTATCTCAGGTTGTATCAAAATATATCGGAGAAACCGAAAAAAATCTCGAAAAAATTTTCAATCGTGCTGAAAATAAAGAATGGATATTATTGTTTGATGAAGCAGATGCTCTTTTTGGAAAAAGAACGGGCACTAAATCATCAAATGACAGATATGCAAATCAGGAAATAAGTTATCTTCTTCAACGGGTTGAAAGTTTTAGCGGTCTGGTAATACTGACTTCAAATTTTAAAAATAATATAGATGATGCCTTCCTCCGAAGATTTAATTCAATAATAAAATTCTCAAAACCTACCATTGAAGAACGCATAAAATTATGGACAAACTTCAAACCTAAAAATATTGATATTGACAAAGAATTAATTACTCAGTTAGCATCAAGTTACGAATTAACCGGCGCCCAGATTGTTTCGGTTATTATGCATGCTTCACTTTCGGCAATAGATGCCGGTGAAAATTATTTATCAAAAGAAAATTTGTTAGACGGCATCAAAGCCGAACTTGCCAAAGAAGAAAGAAGCTTTAGTGCACTGATGTAGTAATAAATAATCCTGCTTCACATTCTCCATTGAAAATGGAAATAACAGCTATTCCCCCACTCCTTCTTCAAGTATTACCCTCAATAAAATATTTCATATATCATCATCAGGCATCAAACCTTGAAGACGCATTTACTATCACCAAGTTCTTATTCCTTCAACACCCCGTTTTATAACTTTTCCGGTATTGATAACAAGTACAAAATATTCGCTTAATCCTCTCTTTATTGATTATGGAAGCAAATCTGCTCATAAATCTACATCTTCAGGTTTGTAAGTTTTGATTTGAGCAATACTTTTGAAATCTTTTGTATTGTAAGTTATAATGTTTTTAATATCGTTTGAAATCATTATTGCGGCAATCAAAAAATCGAATATAACCTGTTTTGATTTTTGCAATTCAACAGCTATTTCTAATGTTTTATTCAAAGCAACAATATCAGCATGGATTATCTTTATTTTTGATTCTGAAATAATATTTATAACTTCTCTTGCTTGATTTGGGGTTAAAGGATTTTGTACTCTTTTATTATCAGTAACAATTGCAAAAAATTCTAACAAATTATTTATTGAAACAAAAAAATTCAAATCATTATTCAAAGCTGTTTCAAATAATTTTCTTGAAGATTGATGAAATTCAGAATCATTGTTAATAGCATAAATCAAAACATTGGTATCAATTAGAAAGTTTTCCATTATAAATATCCATTCTTTGAGGGATTTCAACTTCGCCTAAATTATAAACAGGAAGTTGTAATTTACTTGATTCATCTGTTTTATTAGAAAAATCATTCAAGAATTTACTTTTTTTCTTTAAATTATTCTTATCAATTTTTATTAAACTACTATCGAAAATTGCATCTAATGTATTCATTTTATCCTCTTATTAAATCGTAATGATAGAAGTAAAAAATTAAAATTTATTTTAATTGCAAGAAATATTATCACAAATTTTTGAAATCGTAGCTATCGCCCACCTCTTCTTCCAATTCTACCCTCATTCTAATATCTCTAAAATCTTCATCTCTTAATACATTATTTCAGTATGATTTAGAATCCGAACATGCTTCACCCAAAATTCAGGGCTGGAGCATTTTTTATTTTATTTCAGAGAATTTTATACCAAAAAGAAATTTATAGTAAATTATTTTACAACTGTTAAAATATTTAACGATTTGATAATAAATATTACAGTTAATGATATTCACCTATATCAGCGTTAAACTATCATTATAAGTAGATATTTATATTTGATAGTAAATATAGCTGTTAAATAATTTAACGGTTTGATATTTTGCTCAAAATGTTATAATTCATTAATTACTTGCAATTCAATGGATTAGTATTCTGGCACATTAATTGGATTATTAGAGATAGAATTTTTCAGCTTTTTATCAATATTATAAGGGGTCTTTGAAATGCAAAAGCGAATATTATTAGTCGAAGATGAATCTGCTTTAAGAAGGTCTTTGTCATTAGGTTTAAATCAGTACGGGTATGATGTCGAGCCCTGTGAAAATGGTATTTCGGCATTGAATAAATTAGACCTCTACAGCAAAAGTAAGATTGACCTTGATTTAGTTGTACTTGATATTCAACTGCCTGATATCAACGGAAAAAAACTTGGCAGAATAATCAGGTCAAAATATCCTGATATTTCTATGCTCTACATTACCGGATATTTTGACAAACTTGACTTTGCCGAGATTGATGATTTTCAGACTGAAGGATTAATGGAAAAACCATTCTCTGTTGATGAGTTAAATAATCGAGTGCTTACTATTTTTGAGAAAAAGCCCCAAAAAGCTATTATCGAACAAAAGGATACTTCAAAAACATTTTCTGCAAATGTATTTATCAAAATTGATGAAAATGCTGACTTCTTTGAACTTTACAACAAATTGTTTTTTATGGAAAATGTGCTTTACTGCGACGCTACCCGCGGCGATATTGATATTTTTCTATTGCTGCAGGCAGATTCTCCCGAGCAATGTGTTGAAATTTTTGAGAATAAAATTCAAAACTTAGATAGTATCAAGGAGTGTGAGTTTCTCCCTATCGGCATTCCTGTTATGAATGATTATCTAAAAGACATCATAAATGAATTAGGAATATCAACTTATGATGATTTTCCTGAAATGATGAAAGTCAGGAGCAATAAAAATTCAGTCTGCTCTTATGTGATTGTCGAAGTTGACCGTGAAAGGCTTGATATAATTTATCCTATTCTTAGATTAACAGATAATGTACTTTACTGTGATTATATTTCGGGAACAAACCGTTTGGTATTAATGCTTTACGGAACTCAATACTCTGAAATTGCAAAAATCATTTCCGGTAAAATCATTAGTCTTGAGGGAGTTTTGAAAGTCAAAAAATATCCAATCATTAACATTTATGAGATGTAAGGCTTTTTGATATAAAAATAAATTAATCTAAGGATTTGATAATGGGTAATGAGTTTTTAGACAGCAGTACAGAAATTCTGAATTTCAAGAAAGATTTAATTAACAAAAGGCATCACGAAGGGTCGCTCATAACGCTTCTCCAGTCTGCACAGGATTCTTACGGTTATATTCCCGAAAAAGTAATTCATTACATCAGTGAATTAGTTGGAATTTCGGCAGCAGATATATATGGTGTAATTACATTTTACTCTCAGTTCAGATTGAAACCGATGGGTCATAACATCATAAAGATATGCGAAGGTACTGCCTGTCACGTCAATGGTGCAAAAAATATTCTGACTTCTCTTCAGGATGAATTAAATATAACTATCGACGAAACAACCGATGACAGGCTGTTCAGTCTCGTATCTGTTGCCTGTCTCGGCTGCTGCGCCCTTGCACCTGTAATGGTAATCAATGAAGAAACTTATGGAAATCTGGTTCCTGATAAAATAAAAAAAATAATCAGGGAATTTAAAAAAACGATAACAAATTAATATTAAATTATGAAAAGTATTAAGGTTGGTCTGGGTACGTGCGGTATTTCGGCAGGCGGAGAACTTGTTTTTGATAAAGTAAATGAATTAGTTGAGAGTTTGAATCTTGATGTTGAAGTATCGGAAACCGGTTGTAACGGAATGTGTTATGAAGAAGTACTGCTGGAAATTAATGATGACTATGATAAGTATTTATATTCAAAAGTAACGCCTGCTAAAGTCGGCAGAATAATTAATGAACATATAATCAATAACCACCCTGTGACAGAATGGATCATCAAAAGTAAAGAAATATCAAAAGAAGTTTCATTCATTAATAAACAAAAGAAAATTGTTCTTAGGAATTGCGGAGAAATTAACCCGTTATCCATTGATGATTATATTGCGAGAAAAGGTTACGAGGCAATTCGGGATGTCATAATAAACCATTCGCAGGAAGATGTAATAAATATAATTAAAAAGTCAGGTTTACGCGGCAGAGGCGGCGGTGGTTTCTCAACCGGAATGAAATGGGAATTTGCATTCCGCTCCGATTCTGAAAAAAAATATATTATATGCAATGCTGACGAAGGCGACCCGGGTGCATTTATGGATAGAAGTGTACTTGAAGGCGACCCTCATTCTGTAATAGAAGGAATGATGATTGCAGGTTATGCTATCGGAGCCGATGAAGGTATCATTTATATCAGGGCGGAATATCCACTTGCTCTAAAAAGATTAAGAGTTGCATTGAATAAATGCAGAGAAAACAAATTACTTGGGAAAAGCATTTTCGGTTCAAAATTCAATTTTGATATAAAAATTAAAGAAGGAGCCGGAGCATTCGTTTGCGGTGAAGAAACAGCTTTGATGGCTTCAATTGAAGGAAAAAGAGGTGTTCCGAGATTACGCCCGCCATTTCCTGCACATAAAGGATTATACGGCAAACCAACCAATATTAACAATGTAGAAACTTTGGCAAATATTCCGTGGATTATTCTAAACGGGTATGATGCATACTCAGAATTAGGTACAGAAAAAAGCAAAGGAACCAAAGTATTCGCATTAGCCGGTAAAGTTAAAAAAAGCGGTTTGGTTGAAGTTCCTATGGGAATGTCAATTAATGAAATAATTTTTGATATTGCCGGCGGTATCAAAAATGATAAAAAATTCAAGGCGGTTCAGATAGGAGGTCCATCGGGAGGGTGCGTTCCTGCCGCTATGTGTGATTTAAAAATTGATTATGATGAAATCACACGAACAGGTGCTATAATGGGCTCAGGCGGTCTGATTGTACTTGATGAATCAACCTGTATGGTAGATTTGGCAAAATATTTTCTTAACTTTACTCAGATTGAATCCTGCGGTAAATGTACATTCTGCCGTATTGGCACCAAAAGAATGCTCGAAATTTTAGAAAGGATAACAGAAGGAAACGGCAGGGAGACTGATTTGGATTTGTTGGAGATGCTTGCTCAGCAGATAAAGCAGGCAAGTTTGTGCGGACTCGGTCAGACCGCTCCAAATCCGGTTCTTACAACCATAAAATATTTCAGGGAAGAATATGAAGACCATATTATACGAAAAAAATGTACAGCACACTCGTGTGCAACTCTTCTAACATATTTAATTATTGAGGATAAATGTAATGGCTGCCAGTTATGTTTAAAGGCTTGCCCGACTAATGCAATTACAGGTATTAAAAAACAATCACACGAAATAAATCACGAACTCTGTATCAAATGCGGCAAATGTTTTGATGTTTGCAGGTTTGATGCAGTTCTAAAAGATTAACAAGGGTTTACAATGGAAAATATACATATAACTATAAATGGAACGGAAATCGAAACTACTTCCGACAAAACAATACTTGAAGCAGTTCACGAAAGCAATTTGGATGAAATTCCTACATTATGTTATGATAAAAGATTAGAGCATTTTACTTCGTGCTTTTTGTGTGTAGTGGAGCTTGTAGGAACGAATAAATTAGTCCCTGCCTGCTCTACTTATGTAAATGACAAAATGAAAATTTTGACCAATTCCGAAAAAGTCAAACTTTCGAGAAAAACAGCACTCGAACTTCTTCTTTCAACTCATTATGCAGACTGTATTGCTCCCTGCACAAATAATTGTCCTTCTAATGTTGATGTTCAGTCCTATATTGCATTAACATCACTTGGGAAAAATCGTGAAGCTGTCAAACTTATAAAAGAAAATAATCCCCTTCCGCTATCAATATGCAGGGTTTGCGTCAGAAACTGTGAAGATGCCTGCAGAAGAAATTTTATTGATGAACCAGTTGCAGTAAATTGTTTGAAAAGATATCTTGCTGACTTTGATGCACCCGATAAATGGACTCCTGAACCCAAACCCAAAAAGAACAAAAAAGTTGCTGTCATCGGCAGCGGTCCTGCAGGATTAACATGCTCATATTATCTTGCTGTCGAAGGCTATGATGTCAAGATTTTTGAAAAACATCCTGAATTGGGCGGAATGTTAAGATACGGCATTCCCGAATTCAGATTACCGAATGATGTACTGGATTCGGAAATAAAGTGGATTCTTGATACAGGAAATATTGAATATCAGACCGTTATTGAATTAGGAATTGATTTTAGTATTGAAGATTTGAAGTCTCAGGGATTTGATACTGTTTTTGTAAGTGTTGGTGCCCAAAAGGCATCCATTCTCGGTTTAGACGGTGAAGAAAAAACTAAGGGAATATTTAAGGGTATAGATTTTCTGAGGCAGATTTCATCAAATAAAAAAGAAAATATTTTAAATGGGAATGTTCTTGTTATCGGGGGTGGTAATACTGCAATTGATGCTGCACGGACAGCTCTGAGAACCGGAGCGGATTCTGTAAAAATAGTTTACCGGAGAAGTATAAAAGAAATGCCTGCTGCGGCTGAAGAAATTGAAGCTGCACAAGAGGAAGGTGTAGAAATATTATTTCTTACCAATCCGAAATCTTTGGTTATTGAAAATAACAAAATCAAAGGTTTGGAATGTCTTCAGATGATGCTTGAAGAAACTAAACCCGGGCAGAGACCAAGACCTGTACCGATAGAAGGCTCAGAATTTGTAATTGATTGTGATGCTGTAATCGGCGCAATCGGGCAGTCGGTTGATACGAATTTTGTAAATAAAGATAAAGACCTTTTATTAAATAAATGGGATAACATTTCAATCGAAAAAGATTCATTAAAAACATCAATTCCCGGTGTTTTTGCAGGAGGAGACGCTGTTACCGGTCCATTAACGGCTATTTCGGCTATTAATCAGGGCAAGCAGGCAGCGCGGTCAATTATGAATTATTTTGATAGCAGTAGAAATCTTCCCAAAAATAAATTCTATAGTTTCAAACAAAATCTGTCAGTCATTTCTGAAAATGAATTTGAAGACTGCAAAAAAATTGTACGTCAGAAAGCTTTTGAGATTCCAATAAGTGAACGAATAAATAATTTCAACGAAATTGACCTTGGATTTAATGAAAAACAAACACTGGCGGAAACTAAAAGATGTCTTGAGTGCGGCTGTTCGGAATATTCGGATTGCAGTCTTCGGAAATACTGCGATGAATACAATATTGATATTACAAACTTTATCGGCGAAACAAAGAAATATAAAGTTGACCACAGGCATCCATTTATTAGTTTTGACCCCAATAAATGTATAAATTGCGGGAAATGTGTCAGGACTTGTGCCGAAATACTTAATGTTTCTGCATTGGGATTTGTATATCGCGGTTTTAAATCAATTGTCAAACCGGCTATGGAAAAATCACTTTCGGAAACAAACTGCATTTCGTGCGGGAACTGTATTGATGTATGTCCTACAGGAGCAATATCCGAGAATTTCCAGTTTAAGATTCTCGGTATATTAGAAAAAGAAAATATCGAAACAATTTGCAACTTCTGCTCTTTAGGCTGTAAAGTGAATTTCAAAAAAATATCAGACGATATATATTTTACGGCAAATTCTACCGAAGATATTAAAGATTCTCCAAACAAAGGTTTTTTATGTGCAAAAGGCAGATTCGGTCACAGATATTTATCTCAGAAAGACAGAATACATCAGGCTGTAAGCTGCCGCAATGGAAAGTCCAGCAATATCAGTTTAGATGATGCAATTCAGCAATCGGCTGAAAGATTAAAACAAATTATCAAAGAGTACGGAAATGATTCGGTAGCTATTGCTGCTTCACCCAAACTTACAAATGAGGAGATTTATTTATTACAAAAATTTGCAAGAACAGGACTTGGTAACAACAATATCAATAATTTTTCAAATATGCTCTACGGGTTTAACCCTTCTGAACTTGACAAAACTTTGGGATTTACTTCTTCAACAGTCACTTCCGATTCACTTGATAAAGCAGATGTAATAGTTGTACTCAATTCAAATTTGACTGAAGATAATCTGATAATGGAATTGAAAATTAAATCTGCAAAAAAGAAAGGTGCAAAATTAATTCTCATCAATTCATTTGAAAATGAACTGGCGAAATATTCGGATTTGTGGATTGACAGTAAGAAAGGCACTAACACACTGCTGCTAAACGGTATATTGAAGTCGCTGTTAGATAAAGGATTGATTAATCGGAAATTTATTGAAAATAAAATTGATAATTATGAAGAATTCAAATCAAAACTTGAGCAACTTGATGAAGATGAGATTATTCAAATTTCAGAAATTCACAAAAGTAAATTTGATAAATTTGTTGAAATGATTCAAAATATCAATTCTAATATTGTTTTTATATACAGTATTGATTCGACCTGTGATAAATCTGATGATGAACTTAAAGCCATTGCAGACTTTCTGTTTCTGACAGGCAGGATAGAAAAACCTGATAACGGAATGATTCTTATCAGAGAATTCAATAATTCTACCGGATTAATTGATATGGGAGCAATACCGGGATACCTTCCGGGTTTTGTTAAATTTGATGAGAAAAAAGAAATTGATAGAATCGGAAAAATATGGCAGACTGATTTAAGTAATATTTTCCGCCCTGTTGATTTAAACAGAAAGTTAAGATTAGGTGAAATAAAAGCTTTATTAATATTCGGAGAGGACCCTCTTATTATTGATAATAACAGAAAATATCTCAGCGGTGTCGAATTTTTACTTGTCAGTGATTCTTTCAAAACGAATGTTATGACGGAAGCAGATATAATTCTACCGTCATCAACTTTTACAGAGCAGGAAGGAACTTATACAAATTGTGATAATGTCATACAAAAACTCGGCAAAGTGGCTGCAGGTAAATTAAAATATCCTAACTGGGAAATAATTTCAAAGCTTGCTTCAAATTTTTCCAATCAATTCAATTATTCTTCAATTGATGATATATTTGATGAAATTAAAGAAGTTAGCAGGATATATGACAAAGCAGAAATCGGTAAATCTTTCTGCGGTGAATTATTCACAAATGAAATTAATCTAAAGAAATACAGATTTTCGGATTATTCAATCAACTTATCTACCTATGACCAATTTAAACCTGTCATACATTATCAGGAAAATTACTATATTTGTAATGTAAAAATGCAACTTATGTAAAATAGGTAAATTATGCTGAATAATGACAATATAATTCATGATTTATTCGAAAATATAGTTCTGCTGACCCCTGACTTTTCTGTTATCAGTGAAGGCAGTATAATAAAAAAACTATTATCGGATTATGCTGTTGTAATAGACACCTCAGCCAAAATTGTATATGATAAAAACAACAAACCTGAATCACTTCAAAATATATTCAATGAAGTTGTCATCAGCGGTGAGTCGCGGTCATTCCAATTTGTTCAGCTAAACAGAGAATTCATACTCTTTCCATTCAGCCGTGATAACGGTAAAACAATAATTCTGGGATTGAAAGACAAAATTGTCCAGATTACAAAAATCGAACACGAATTAAAAGAACTTGTCAAAGAACTTCAATGTTTATATAACGTTACTAAAGAACTTGAATCAACAAAACCTTTCAATCAGACTCTTGAAATCTGTGCTGAACATTTGCAGCTGGCATTTCAGTTTTCTCAGAATATTGCTGCGAATATTGAATTTGGCAGCACTATTTACGGCAAAACCGATTGGCAGAAAGAAGCAGTTAATGACATTCTGACATCAGAACTGAAATGTATGGGCATCAGAAAGGGCGAAATCCGTGTGTATTCAAAAGATATTTATGGTTTTACCGATGCAGAAATCCAATTAGTTGACGAAGTAGCGGGAAAAATTTCAAGAGCAATCGAAAAAAGCGAGAAAGAAATAAATCTTGAGAAACAGCAGAAAATATTAAGAAATAAAAATGATGCTTTGCTTAAAGTTACAAGTGAATGTAACAAAAGCAGGGAAAAACTCAGAACATTCTTTAAAGCTATTACTGATAAAATTGTCGTGATTGACAGTGATATGAATATAATTATGTCAAATAAAGACAATATCGGCGACAGCGGCAAGTGTTACAATAAACTGTTTAATTTAGATGAGCAGTGTCAGGATTGCCCTGCCTTAATAACATTTGATTCTTCAAATGATTCTTATCTGGAACGTGATTTTGAAGAGCGAAACTTAACTTTACGTACATATCCTATTTTCGGTGAAGACGGAAAAGTTGACCGTGTACTTGAAGTCTGCCGTGATATTACTAACGAAAAAATTATGGAGTCTCAGCTCGTTCAGTCCTACAAATTAGCATCTCTCGGTAAACTCGTAGCAGGTGTTGCCCACGAAATAAATAATCCCAATACATTTATTCTCGGTAATCTAAAGATTGTACAGGAAGCATTCGATGACATTTTTCCGATATTAGATAATTATATTATTGAAAATCCGAATCTGAAAATTGCGCGGCTGAATTATGATATTTTTAAAGAGAACATTTCGATTTTAGTCAATGATATGATTACAGGTGCTAACAGAACTAAAAAGATTGTTAATGATTTGAGAAATTTCGCCAAAAAAGATGAGAACGGTTTGACTGATAATATTGATTTGAATTATATAATCAGGAATAATTTAACACTTACATTAAAACACATTAGAAAACACGCTGAGCTTGAATTTGAACTTGGTGATAATATACCGGTATTCATTGGAAATACTCAAAGAATAGAGCAGGTGCTGCATAATTTGATACTTAATGCTGCCGAGGCTATCGAACCGGCAGAAGGTATAATAAAGATTAAAACATATTTTGACAAAAAATCCAATCAGGTTATTCTCACTATCAGCGACAACGGCTGCGGTATGGATGAAGTAACTAAAAAAAATATATTTGACCCGTTTTTTACAACAAAAAGAAATAAAGGCGGTACAGGTCTTGGGCTTTCAATTTCTTACGGGGTTATAAAAGACCATTTCGGTTCTATCGAAGTCGAGTCAAAAGTCGGGCAGGGTACAAAATTCACCATAAAAATTCCTTTATTATCGGTAAACTAATATGGTAAAAATTCTTCTTATTGACGACAATCAGGCAGTTTTGAACTTTTTGCGGATAATGCTTCTGCAAAAGGAAAGATTTGAAGTCAAAACACTTCAGGATTCATCAAAAGCATTTCAATTACTTAAAGATGATAAATTCGATATACTGATTCTTGATATGGATATGCCTGATGTTTCAGGTCTGGATATTCTTCAGTTTATCAAAAAAGAAAATATTGATATAACTACTATTGTCCTTACAGGGGTTGAAGATATTGATACCGCAATTTCAGCAATGAAACACGGTACTTATGACTATATTCTAAAGCCGATTGAAGAAAATAAATTAATTGAAACCATTGATGCTGCCGTCGAAAATAAACGTTTTTATACAGATGAATCAGATGCTGCAAAAGAATTCAGATTTGAAGGGTTAAAATATAATGATGTCTTTAAGGAGATTATAACCTGCGACAAAAATATGTTCAAAATTTTTCATTTTGTTGAAAAATTTGCTAAAACCGATAACGGCATTCTACTCTCCGGTGAAAGCGGCTCGGGTAAAGAACTAATCGCTAAGGCCATTCATAAAATCAGCAACCGGAAAGATAAAAAATTTGTCGCAGTGAATGCCGGTACATTTGCACACGAACTATTTTCAAGTGAATTTTTCGGTTATCAGAAGGGTGCATTTACCGGAGCTTCTAAAGATAAACTGGGATTTATTGAAGATGCAAATCACGGCACACTCTTTTTGGATGAAATCGGTGAACTGCCGCTAAGTGTACAGGTCAAACTTCTCAGAGTATTACAGGAAGAAGAATTTTATAGGCTGGGTTCGACAAAAAGTATCAAAGTAGATGTCAGAATAATTGCAGCAACAAATAAAAATCTGTTTGAGGAAATAAAATCCGGTAATTTCAGAAAGGATTTATTTTTTCGGTTAAATATCAATTCAATTACTCTCCCGCCTCTAAGAGATAGAAAAGATGATATTCCGCTGCTGGCGAATCATTTTCTCAATATATTTAATCAAAAGTATGGAAAGAGTATCGAAAAGATTTCTAAACCGCTTTTAGATAGTTTATTGAGTTACAGTTTCCCCGGCAATGTTCGCGAACTTATGAATATGATAAACAGTGCGATTATAGTTGAGACATCGAATGAACTCAGGAGAAAATCACTTCCCAATTATTTCATTGAAAATAATTATTATGAAAAATCTGATGATGATGCCGCCCCAATGTCACTGTCAGATGTTGAAAAGGACCACATTATCAGAACTTTGATATATACCAAAAATAATCATACTAAGGGAGCTGAAATTTTAGGAATTTCAAGAGTAAATCTGATTGCCAAAATCAAAAAGTATGATATAAAGATGTAGTAGAGAGTACAATCCCAACTCCTCTTGCAAATGGACTCCACAATCCCTTTTTTCAGATGTGCCACACTTTGGAAGTGTGGCACATCTTACCTTAATCCCCAACTCCGTAGGAACGGAATATCGGTATAAAAAGCACATCTTGTCTGAACTGTGATTTTTGGGATTGTTGGGATTTTGGGGATTTGAATTGATTGCATCTCATAGAGATTTAATGTTTATAGAAAAAGTGAAATCATTTGTTTCGATATAATCCCGATGGGATTTAATGTTTATAGAAAGGATTGTGTGGTGGTTACAATTCGACCTCGTAGTGGTCGCATATAATTAAATATCATTCTTTCTATAAACATTTGACTTCTTCAGAGTCGGTTTTTCCCCCTTTCTTTTTTCAGAAATAAAAAATATTTGAACAAAATACAATATAAACCAAATCCACCTCCGTCACTCCGAGACACCTCCGCCGGCGTAGGACGAAGAACAAACTTTATTAAAGACAAGTACATAACAAAAAAGCCGGCAAATATTACCGGCTTCTTAGAAAGTATCATTTTAAAATGATAATTATTTTACGATTTCATAATTTAAACAATCAGCATCTTTCCACGCTGATTTACCTTTGGCAACCATCATATCATAAAAGAATGCATTTCCGCCAAAAGAAATAGATTTAACGTCGTAACCCATAACTTTCAGGAATGCAGCAGCATAAGCGGCTGTATGACCTGTATAGCAGTATAATGCAATAGTTTTGTTAGTGGGTAATGTTTTCAGATTAACAGTAGATTTAAAATCTGTTTTAGGAACATAGCAAGTAGCACCCGGTAAATGTCCCGGATCTTTATAGTCGGCAATTTGCCAGTATGCAACGATAAAATAATTATTTAAATTACCGATAACTACATCTTTTCCAACTGAAGGAAATCCATCAGCAAATGCCTGAGCAACTCTTGCATCAAGAATTTCTTTTCCGCCTGATTTTCCGGTTGTTATTGTCGGAAGATTACCGGGAGCCGGTTTAGCAATCGAATCATTAGTAATTATAGAAGCACCGGCATTACCAACACTATTTTTCCATGAATTTATGAAGTCCGAATGCCATGAAGCCATACCGTATTTCATGCTGAACACATTATTATAGCCTGCTAATCTCAACAATCCTGTTGCATAAGCTGCTGACTGTCCTGAGAAACAAACCATATATACTTTAGTATATGTAGTCATGTCGTGAGCTTTGAAATAATTTAATACTTCTTTAAAAGGTACAAGAACTGCACCGGCAATATGACCTTTTGCAAAAGCGGCAGAGTCACGAATATCCATAACAAAATACTTGGAAGGGTCGGCTGTAATGCTTGTCTTCACTTCTGAAGCAGGTGCAATGTTATTCATTGTTACATTAATATAATCACCACCGGCAGCACTTTCGAGATATTCGATAAGTATCTGTGATTCAGCCTTAGTAGTCGGCGTGGTTGAATCTTCGGAACAGCTTGTCATAAAGACAAACAGGGAAAGAAGTACAACGGCAAGTAAGCCGTTCAGATTTTTGAATTTAGAAATCATAATAAACTCCATGAGTTAACAGTTAATTAATTATTAAAATCATTTAGGCCAGCTTGAAGGCAATTTGCCGTCAACAGTTAAGCCTTTAGAAGATGTTTTTTCCCAATCGTATTTAAAGTCACTTTCAAATAAAAACCACTGTTTGTTTTTGATATTATCACCGTCTTTTGTGATGTGACAAGCATCAGTGCAGGGCTTTCCGGCTTCAACCTTGGTTCTGGCAGTCCATCGCTGAATATTATGAGGTGTAGCATAATTATAAACTGGGAATGCATCAAAATTCGGCAGCACGGAAACGCCGTATTTTTCCCAACTGTCAGGTGCCATAAGAGTACGTCTTAATAATGCAAATTTTAATCCGGGTTTGGCATCAGGAATTGGATTCATACCGATTTTGAAATCCTGATAAGAAGCGATTCTTGCACCGTCGCCATGAATGTGGCAGCTTCCACAATTGTTGTATGATTGCGAATGGCATGTATTGCAGCTAAAAGTAGTGTAGTGATTACTGTGATAAGGGTTATCATTTTCAAGACCCTGATGGCAGTCAATACATTTGGGGAGTTTGTCGTATTTGTATCTTTGCTCAACAAATTTACCTGTACCGTGAATCTCATCTTTTGAGTGACAATTGGTACATTTAAATCCTGCTTTTGAAAGATGTACATCCGGAACTGTTCCTGATGCTACTCCCATATAAGCATGTCCGCCTCTTGAGGAATGACATCCTACACAAGTATTGACCATATCAGGTTTTTCCGTGAAACTGTGACCGTTCATTAGTCCGCCGCCCATTGCTTTAGGTCTGTTAACGTGACAATCGCCGCATGATGAAGCGTGGCACTGGGCACAATTAGTTTCATAACCTTCCTTAACCGCAGTCGGGAGTTTGTCAAATTCAGTTGCATCCTTCAAACCCATACGAACACAAACTTTTCTTTTCTGTCCCCAGCCCATTTGATGAATACTGTTTTGATGGTTGTTTACAGCCTCCTCATGACATGATTTACACTTTTCACCTGCATTTGATTTAGTAGGATGAGCAAGGAAATTTCCGCCGTGAGCGACTTTTTTGTCATCAGTATTGCCGACACCGTTATGGCATCCGACGCAGCCAATTGTATAATGCTTGGATTTCTTGAATTCATCCCAGCCTGCTCCTCCGAGATGCACTCTGTCGAAGGGTTCATAGTGTGGTGTTTCTCCGCCGCAGCTTGAGCCGCCGGCAGATGTATCAGGAGTAAATACTGCTTTAAGGTGAGCATAATTTGTATGGCAGCCTTCGCAACTGTTTACTTTTGATGATGGATCGTTGTTCGATGCACTGTCATCACAATTTGTAATGATAATTGCGATAAGTGCAGCGAAAATTAAAACTAAAAACTTTTTCATATAATTCCTGTTAAAAATATATATTACTTAAAAAAAAATTATTCTTTTTGTTTAGACCAATTCATTAGCGAATTTAGAAGTTCTTCCATAGCCGTCAAAACAGATTCCCTTGTATTTTCAGAAATTTGTTCAAGGACTTTTTCATGCAGTTGCACATGTTTTTCAGTAACATTTTTGATGTATGGGATAGCAGAATCAGTTAGTTTGATTTTGATATTTCTTCTGTCTGATGTATCAATTTCCCGTGTTATAAGGTTTTTTAGTTCAAGTGCAGTAATTATTTGTGTTATCCTGCCCGGAGTTAAACGCATAACACCAGCTAATTCCTTAACTGATGAATAACAATCACAATGCAGAAATCTCATGCAGCGGAACTCTGCATTTGTGATTTTATACAGTTTTGTAAAATACTGCTCTTTCTCTTCACATACCCTTGCCAGCAGAAATGTGAGCTGAGCTAACTTTTCAGCCTGTATTTTAAATTTTATATCTATATCTTTTTTCATAATTTTCTTCTTTTTTTAATTTAGGAACTATATACTTATGATACTATTTAATTAAGTTACTAAACTAATTAGGTACTAAAGTAATATTTTTTTTGATAACCTCAAAGAAGAATTTTAAAAATTCAACAAAATATATTTTATTTTCAATTTTAACTGAATTTTGATAACAGTCGAATGTTCTATTTTTTTAGCTCAATCTCCGGGAATTGTCTCTCTGAAGCGGAGCGAAGAGTTCATGATTTCATTAATTAATAGCTCTGGATACTTCGCTGTCGCACAGCACGACAATCCAAAAAGCGTAGTATAATTGAAACGATTACAATATACGTTGAATTTTTTGAGAACGTATCAGTCCTGCTTTTACATGGTATTAATACTAATCATTTCTTTTGTAATGAGATTCGGGTGCTATTTGATAAAAGGCGCTCAGTTGTCTGACCTTTTTCTGTAATTCAGTGCAATCAGGTAGTATAGAGGATTTGGCAATACTATCAATTGACATCTTTTTCAACAGATTATCATAAAGGTCTTCGACTTCGTCCTGAGCTAATTGTAAGGTGAGACCTATGTTGTCATAAACTTCCTGCTTAAAATGTTTAAAACCCTTTTCTTTAATCAGGTTTTCAATCAGCACTTCCTTATAAACCTGCAAAGTTGCACAAAGCTCTTTCGGTATAAATCCTTCTGCAAATCTCCTGATAGCTATATCATCAATATATTTGAGCAGCAGATTGCGGTCATTACTTCTCACAGTTGCCATTAGAAGATGGTAAAGAGTACTCATATAACACTGAAATTCATTGTCATCCATATCCCAGTATTTAATAAAAATTCCGTCTTTATAAGTACTTTTAATATTATTAACTATAACAACAAGCCATTTATCTTTGTTCTTTGTTAAAGATTCATATATAAGCATATTAGTTCTACGGGCAACTTTGTGCAAAGCCGCTTCGTTCTTGATTGCCCATTCTTCACGATGACTTTTCATCATTTCAATCAAAAACAGTAACCGCCTAATGATATGATACCGTGGGGTTGGCTCCCAATTCAAAACTTTGCGTGTTAATGATGCATCAATATCGAGAGTTAAATCTATATATTTTATCATCCAGGTCTTTTCAAAAGGTTCATCGGAAGTCAGATTCAAATATTTTAGCAGGTACTTAGCGGCAATGCCGGGATAAGCCAGTATCTTCGATAGAAAATGCGGTTTTATATTTTTGCCGAAAAAGTATCCTGTTGCTACTGCGTATAAATCCAAATGTGATGTAGAGCCATCCGGACTTGCAATGAATACCATAAATTTTGGTAAATCTTTATACTTTTTAATTAATTTTCTAAATTGAGTAATCAAATCATTGACATGAATATATGGAATTGCAGATTTGCCGTGACCTGCCAAAATCCGGGATTCAATTTTTCGGGACAGCCAGGTCTCTAAGAATTTGTATAGAGGGGCATACTCACACCAATCACTGTACACTGCTGCAAATCTTATAGGGTAGCACGAAAAATATTCAGAATAATCTTTACACATTTCCTCACCTATTCGTTTGCTTTTAGCGTAAGCATATTCTGCAATTAACGGTGAATCCTCAGTTATCTTTTTATTCCCCTGTGAAAACTCACAAGCTGCAAGCGAACTTGAGAATATAAACAATTTGATTCCAACATATTTTCCAAGCTCCAGTACATTGCGGGTTCCGATAATATTACTGCGTTTGTATTCAGGATTTTCATCAAATGAAAAATCGTAAAATGCAGCGAGGTGAATTAAATAATCAACACCCCCCTGCTCAATAATGTAATCTCCTACTTCTTTCATAACTTCATCATTGGATATATCACATTGTATCCATTTTATATTATGATGATAGGGGATATTTGCTTCGGTACGTGTGCGTCTGGCAATAGCATATATGATGTATTCATCTTTAAAATTATCAAGAAGATTACGACCAATAAATCCGGATGCACCGGTTATAATAATTGAACGCTTTTCCATTTTTATCCTCTTAGATGTTCAATTTCATACTTTATCCTAAGTTTATTGAGGTAAAGTATTACTAATCCAATTAAAAAGTCAACAATACCGGAGAGTAAGATAACAATTATTGCATCAACAAATAAATAGTAAATTATTAGAAAAACAGTAGCAGAAAACTTCACGAGTATGATATACTGAATAAATTTCGGACAGTTAGGAATGTCCAACGCAGCTATAAAATAACCTATTGCCATTACAAGATGAAACACTCCTCCCTGAGTACGAAAAAATCTTCCGCCTAACTCTGTAAATCCGAATATTTCAATTATATTATCTGGCAACACAACCAATGCAAAACCAATACAAAGGGTATGCAATGACGTAAGTAATAAAACTACTTTTAAATATTCACCGTTAATTTTCATTTAACTAAACTCTGTATCATTATTTAAATATTTTTAAAATGTGTTGTTATACACACCACAAACTTATGAATTATAAATCATATACCCAATTTAATTCGTAAATATGATATTAGAAATTGCAAATTTTGAAAGATAAATAAATGATATTTCTACCGGTTTTACAGGACTTGGATTGTTTTTTTTGTATTATATTTCTTCAAGAGTCTTTATTAATCATTTAGTGGGTTCGCAGCCCTCGGAAGAGAATTGCCGCTTAATTCCTGACACACCGCCAACAGAAAAGCTGAAACCTGTGATAGATTTCAGCTTTATATTTTTTTCAAACCTGCTTGTAATAAATGATAATCAGGCGATTTGATTTTAAGAAATCAAATAACTTTTATCAGCCTTTTACAGCTTTTACTTTTTCAGTAAGTTTCGGTAAAATCTCAAAAATATCACCGACTAAGCCATAGTCAGCCATTTTAAAGATTGGAGCATCTTTATCCTTGTTGATGGCAAGAATTGTTTTGGAGCTCGACATACCTGCCAAATGCTGAACAGCACCTGAAATACCGCAAGCTATATAAAGAGTCGGCGAAACAGTTTTACCGGTCTGACCGACCTGTTCTGCATGAGGTCTCCATCCTGCATCAACGACTGCACGTGAAGCACCGACTGCTCCGCCAAATGCTGCGGCAAGATTTTCAATTAAATAATAATTCTCAGGTCCTTTAAGTGCCCGACCGCCTGAAACTACTACATCTGCCTCGAGTACATCCAATTTTCCTTCGTTCCGTGCTAAATTCTTAACCTTGACTTTGGCTTCCGATGGATTAGTACCGGCAGAAAAATTCTCAACCTTCAAACCGTCAAAAGGATTTTTTACGGCTGTAAATACATTTGGACGTAATGATAATACTTTTGAAGAAGTATTAAATTTTGAATCAATCATGGCTTTACCGGCATAAATCGGCTTTGTAACCACCAAATCACCGCCATCAGCCTTAATTCCCACACAATCTGCAATATATCCTGCACCTATTTTAACGGAAACGCGTGGAGCCAGTTCCATCCCTGTTGCATTTGCCGGGAAAAGAATTGTATCGAATCCGTTTGATTTAATTAGTCTGGTTAAAATTTCCGCGTGCTGAGTTGATGAATATTGTGAATCTCCGTCAAAATTTGCCAGCAAAACATTTTTCAGCCCATATTCAGACGCAGTTTGAGCCTGTGACTGACTGCAGCCAATTAAAACGCCTGTAATATCAGTACCGATGATAAAGCCGGCAGTTATCAATTCATAAGAAACTCTTTTAAGACCTGTATTGTTAGGTTCAAGATAAACTAAAATTTTGCTCATTTTTATATTCCTGTAATTGATTTCTAAATTATATAACCTTAGTATCTTCGTGCAGACTGCGAACGATTTCATTAATATCCTGGTCGCTGTCGCCGAGTATTTTGCCGACTCTCTGTTTGTTAGGGAGGTCCATTTTCAAAACAGATACAGTTGCATCAACATTCTTAGCTTCAATTTCCAAAATCGTTTTTTTCTTAGCTTTCATAATGTCCGGTAATTTTGGATAGCGGGGTTCATTTAAACCTTTCTGGCAGCTAATCAGGCATGGCAGTGTGGTTTCGAGAACTTCCCTTCCGCCTTCGATATCGCGTTCTGCAATTACCTGAGTACCGTTGATTTCGAGTTTCGACACAACCGATACTGACGGGATATCAAGTATTCCTGCAACTATAGAGGGAACCTGAAACGAATCATAATCTACGCTCTGACGACCGGCAAGAATAATATCATAATTACCTGATTTGGCATAATCTGCAAGATTGTATGCAGTTTGATATGAATCAAGGTCAGAACCTATAATCAGGACTGCGTCATCTGCTCCGATTGCCAATGCTGTTCTCAAAACTTCAGTAGATTCGTTAGTACCGACAGAAATTGCCGTGACAGTACCGCCATTTTTTTCTCTTAAACGTAAACCTTCTTCTAAAGCATATTCATCGTATGGGTTTAAAATATACTTCACACCTTTCGGGTCAATACTTTTTCCGTCCGCACCGACAAAAATCTTAGTAGCGGTATCAGGCACTCTTGATATGCAAACAAGAATATTCATTAAATTACTCCGATTGTAAAACCAATATACAAAAATATTATTTTTCAAATATAATTAAATAAAAACGAATTACTGATAAGATATTTTATTGTCTTTTATATCATTTTTCTTTTTTCTTAAGTTTTATCCATCAAGAATCATAAGTTAGTAAATTCTGAAATTTTTATTATAAAGCATCATAATATAAATCTTAAAAAGTTTTGAAAGAAAATAAAATAGATTTGTTTACAATTTTCAGCAAAATAAATTGCATAAGAGTACTGTTTTATAAAAAATATAATTTCCGAAAATCCGCTCTGCTGCTAACGAAACAAGGCTGAGATTGTGGTCTCAGCCTTGTTTGATTAATCGTACTCAGAGAGGGACTTGAACCCTCACGGGCATAACGCCCACAGGATTTTAAGTCCTGTGCGTCTACCGATTCCGCCATCTGAGCAACTTAATCAGAATTCAAAAGTAACATTTTTTTCTGAATTGAAAAAACTAATTTTTATCTAATCAAAGATAACTGTAAATTTGTATCAGATTTGTTTACATTTTTTAGAAAAGTCAGTTGAACGAAAACATAATTGATAAAGTAATCTCCTATTTTGAGTTCCAGAAAGAGTCTTTCGGAAAGAATCTTTTAGTTGAATTACCCGATTACATTCCTGAACAGCTATCAATCATTCCATCACAAAAGGAAAATAAAGAATTGCCGAAATTAGAAAAGACAAAAATCGAAACACCAGTTGTTCCTCAGGAAGAACCAACCATTTCTCCTGATTGGGATAAATCAAAAACACTGGATGAACTTTACAGTAAAATTCATAACTGCAAGGAATGTCAGCTTGGAATCTCGCGCAAAAGTTTCGTTTTCGGTTCAGGAAATCCCAACGCCGATATTTTAGTTATAGGAGAAGCTCCGGGTGCTGATGAGGATGAACAAGGACTGCCTTTTATAGGAAGAGCCGGTCAGCTTCTGACTAAAATTCTTGAGTCAATCAATTTAAGCCGTGAAGAAGTATATATAGCTAATATTGTAAAATGCAGACCACCAAACAACCGCAGACCGGAAAAGAATGAAGTGGACTGCTGCGAACCATATCTTAAAAAGCAAATTGAGCTGATTAATCCTGCATTTATACTATCTCTTGGATTGACTTCAATTGATACTCTGCTTAAAAAAACTCATAAAATGGCTGATATACGCGGCAATCTGATGGATTATTACGGCAGGAAAATGCTCGTGACCTACCACCCTGCTGCCCTTTTGCGTAACCCTCAATGGAAAAAGTTCGTTTGGGAAGACGTCAAGCTACTGCGAAGTCTCTATGATGAGTTTTTAGCAAATAAGTAATGTATAGTCAAGTTTGAAATATTTAAATATTTCAAACCTTATAATGACAGTAATACAAAAAAACTCCGCAAATGTTATTTTTTGCGGAGTTTTTTAAAATCATTCACATATAATCTAATTGATTATGCACCGAATTCAGATTTAAGCTGGGCAACCCATGTTTTAATTCTACCTTCAGTCTGGTCTTCCTGATTATCCTGGTCAATTCCGAGACCAAAGAATTTGCCGTTTGCAGCAACACCTGTTGATTCAGAAAAGTCATAACCGTCAGTGGGCCAGTAACCAACGATTTTTGCACCATTTTTCATAGCAGGTTTTGCAAGTGTACCAAGTGCATCAAGGAAGTTATCAGGATAGCCGTCCTGATCTCCTAATCCGATGAAAGCAAGAGTTTTGCCTGTAAAGTCAAATCTTTCGTATTCAGCAAATACTGCATCCCAGTCATCCTGTAATTCACCGTCGTTCCAGGTAGGACAAGCAAGTATAATGTTGTCATATTTTGACATATCATCAACTGCAGCACTTGCCATATCATGAACATCAACTTCAAAACCATTTGCTTTTAACTCATCAGCCAGCATCTGAGCTACTGTTTCTGTATTGCCTGTATTAGTACCATAAAACAAACCTAATTGCATCGAGAATCTCCTAATTTTAAGAAAAAAAATTCTATAATAAAAAATTTTAAAATTACATTTTCAAATATTCAAATAAATCAATTATTTCAATTCTATACAAATTATTTTAATAATGTGCATTTTAGAAATGTAAAATTAACTGAAAATTATAAAATAAACAAACTTATTATGTACAAAAGTAAGAATTTGTTAAGAATTTCTTACTTTTGAATGATTCTTTTTTTAACACTATTCTAATTTTAAATGAAAATCAGCGTAATTATAGTTACAATGAACAGAAAAGTTGATTTAATAGCAACCCTTGAAAGTTATTTATCTCAAAGTCACGAAGATAAGGAAATTATTGTTGTTGATAACGGTTCTGATGACGGAACCCGTGAAATGATGCATGTTGAGTTTCCCGATATTGATTATACATGGCTTCCGGATAATTTCGATATTCGCTCATTGAATATAGCCGTTGCACGTTCTTCGGGAGATATTATCTGGCGGACCGATGATGATTCATATCCTCAGGATAAGGATGCATTTAAAAGAGTGTGCGAAATTTTTGAAAATTATCCTGATATAGATATTATTTGTTCTGAAGACATCGAAGTTAATGACAATTATCAAATATGGGAATGGTATCCATTGAAAGTTGACAAGGTAAATATCCCCCCCCAGGGCTACCAGTCCAATATTTTCCCCGGTACAGGTGCAGGTATCAGGAAAAAAGTATTTGACAAAATCGGCGGTTTCTGGGAATTTGGATTTGAAGAACTTGATTTCTGTACCCGTGCTATACTTGCCGGATTCAATATCAGATATTTTCCTGATATAAAAACTCTGCATTTTTCATCAAGAAGAAACAGATTACCTGATGACCGCTTTGTTAAAATTAATAAACAACTGGTTAGGTATCAATGGAAATATATGCCATTCTGGAAAGCATTTAGGAGTAATTTGGTATCATTGGCTGCAGCTACTTTCGAAGCAATATATAAACGTATTCGATTGGCAACATACTTTGAAGGAATATTCGGAATGATTTCCGTAGCTTTTATGGCTTATAGAAAAGAACGAAATGTTGTACCTGAATCAAAAATGTATGATGTTACTCTTGGAATAAGCGCTTCCAGAAACCAGTATCTTTTTTTCAAATCAGTTTTATTGAGAAAAATATTCAAAAACAAATGAAAATTCTGCAATTAGCTCCTCAATTTCCATTTCCGGAAGATGAGGGCGGTAAAATAGGTTTGGCAAGTACATTCAGGCAATTGTCAAGGCAAGCCGATGTTACTTTTTTTTGTTATTCCAAAGCAAAACCGACCGATGATTTAATTAGATATGCAGAACAATACGGCAAAGTAATTGTTCATGAACATAGTACCCAAAATACTCCATTTCGTATTTTCAAGTCAATATTTCAAAAAGAACCTCTGTATTTATCCAAACATCAAAACAATGAGGCGTTTTTATTATTAAAAGGAATGGTATTAGATGATAAATTTGACATAATACATGCCGACCACACTGCTATGGCTCCTCTGGCACTTGAACTACACAAATTATCCGGTATTCCCTGCGGACTGAGATTACATAATGTGGAACATCTTATATGGAGCAGATATGAACAGGTCTTACCAAATTATCATCCAAAAAGGTGGTATATCAGTAATCAGGCAAAAAAGTTAAAAAATTCAGAAAGCAAGCTGCTTGAACAATTTTCAGTCTGCTTCCCAATTACAGATACCGATGCAAAAATAACAGAGCATATAGCACCAAACGCTAATATTGTTACAGCCGGACCCGGAATTAATTTACAGCAATGGCAGCCTGAAGGTTTAGAAAGAAATTCTGAAACAATTATACATGCAACTACTTATGACTGGGTACATAATATTGATGCTGTTAGATGGTTTATTAAAGAAGTTATGACTAAATTGCATAAAATCAATCCAAAAATTACACTTCAGTTATTAGGGAAATATCCACCCCGTGATTATTTTGATTATAAGAATATTGGAGTTGATGTATTGGGTTTTGTCCCGAGTGTAAAGCCATATCTCAATGCCGCCGGTATATATGCTGCACCGTTATTTGTCGGAGGCGGTATAAGATTAAAAATTCTCGAAGCTATGGCAATGGAAATACCCGTAGTTGCTTCATCTGTTTCGGCTGAAGGTATCCACGGAACAAGAGAAAACGGATTAATAATTGCAGAATCAGCCGATGACTTTGTAAAAGAGATTATTTATTTAGTAGATAATCCTGAAATAGCCAGGAAATTAGGTCAAAAAGCCCGCAAATATATATTGGAAAATTATACATGGGAAAAGAGTATCGGCATTATTTACAAAACTTATCAACAATTACTTGAAAAACAATAATAATTTTTTGTAAATTTACCTATTTTCCGTATATTTGAGTTTATTTGAAATGCAATATTTAAAAAGGTATAGAAATGGCAAGAAGATGTGAACTAACCGGAACCGGTGTAATGACCGGCAACAACGTTTCTCACGCACATAATAAGACAAGAAGAAGATTCCTGCCAAATCTTCAGAAGAAGAAAATCTGGGTAGCTGAAGAGGGCCGCTGGATTACTGTTAAAGCCACTGCCAAAGCTATCAGAACTTTGGACAAGAAAGGTTATAAGGCAATGATGAAAGAGCTTTCTGCTTAAAATTTCATAAAAAATCTTTAAAAGAGTTATTCTGCATCAGCCGGATAACTCTTTTTGTATTTTTCCTGCACTCATACAGGTATTTATTCCATATCCAATTCACTCAATTGATTTTCTATCCTGCAGCAATTTTTCAAATATTTATATTCATTTCAGGTCTTAATTATCAATTAAAGCAAAAATAATTTATCAAAGTATCAATTAATAATAATTATTTACTACTTTTAGTTTATTTTTTGCTAAGTTTTAATTAAATTTGTTCTTATATAATTTTGTATAATTGCAATTTTGTGAGCGATATTGCGATTTGCTGTATATACTATATTGATTTTCTTTTTATTCGCGGTCATAGTCAAGTCTGAACCTGCACCTTTTGCTGTTAATCATGGTGATAGTGTAATATCAGATAATTTTATTGATTTTAATAACCGCGGATTTTACAATACTCAGGATTATATAAATTTAATAGAGCCTGATGATAATTTCAAGCTGCTTGTAAATACAGTTAACGGCAATTTATTCCACCAAAGAACAGATTATATTTCGGACGAAAATAGTTTACCAATCCGCATAGTTTTCACTTACAATTCCGGAAGTTCCTTTAAGGGCAGATACGGTAACTACTGGCAGTTAAATTACAATATCCGGTATGCCGATAATAATTACAATGGTCATAAGATACTGGTCTATCCTGACGACCGAACGGCATTATTTCAATTTGATTCAATTTCAAAAAATTATTCACCTTACTTCTTTTCTTATGACTCTCTTTTTATTGATGGTACAGATAACGTGAAATTCAAATTTACAGATAATGTATTAACTAATGAAAAGAGAAGATTTACTGCTTCGTTTGACAGTAGTGTACATCATTATGCAACCAATATTAAGGATGCTTACGACAATGAAATCAGATTGGAATATACTGATGATAAAAAGCTCAAAACAATACATTACGCAAGCGGAAAAATAATAATTCTTGAGTATGACGGAAATTTTTTGAGCAGAATAATACTTCCCGGAGGTATTGAAATTAGTTATTTTTATGATGCTTCGGCAAATTTATCGAGTGTATTGCTGCCATCCGGAAAATATTATCTCTATAAATATGATGAATGCGGCAACCTGACAAATATAATCAGCAATACAAAAGAAATATTTATTGACTATGACGAAAACTATAAGGTTTCAACATTAATAAATAATTATCAGAATTTAAATTACTCATTCTTATATGATACAACAGCAAAAAAGACTACTCTGGTCTTTCCCGATAAAACCGAAAAGTATTATTATTATGACAGTCTGGAGCGTTCTGTTGAATATAGTTATGAAAAAGATGTAAGTTTCAGAAAATCATGGAATAACAGAAACTTACAATCAAGCAGAAGGGATGATGCTAATTCTGTATGGAATTATTCTTATGATGATTGGGGTAGAATTAAAGCTATTACTTATCCCAATAATTCTACTTCTACATTCACCTGGGATAATCAAAATAAAACTCTCAACCATCTGACACCAAGCGGTGATGAAATCCGGTATAAGTTTGATATAGGCTGGAACATCAGACATATTGAAAACTCAATCGGAGAAACTACAGAGATTTTTAGATATAATAACGGAACAATAGCTGACATTAATTTTGGAAATGATTTAGAAATAGGACTTCCCAGAGATAATCAAAGCAGGATTCGTTTTTTAAAAATCAATGGAACAAATCATTTAAAAATTGATTATAATTTCGATGATGAATTAACTTCTCTGACAGATATATTTAATAATACTACACATTTTGATTACGACCAGGCTGAAAGATTAGTCTCCATCAATTATCCCAATGGCAGTAACTATGGTGTTTTCTATCTTGATATTTTTCCCCAGGCAATAGTTGTAGATAGAAACGAAGGCATAACTGAATATAAATATGATAAAACAGGGAGAACCACTTCAATAAAAGATGAAATTGGAACTATAACTGACTTCAATTATGACGAATATTCAGAGATTGTTTTCGGAATTAATAACAAATATAATGCTATAAAGTTTGGATTTAATAGCAAAATAAGCAGCATCGTTTATTTTGATGATAAGATAGTTAATTATGAATATGATAATCGCAATAATCTTATATCTTTATTTTCCAATGGTTTAAAACACTCATTCAAATACAATGAATTTTCTGATGTTACCGAATATATAAGTCCAAACGGATTCACACGGAAATATTCTTATAATCCTAATAGACTGGTTAACTCTTACACAAATGAAACAGGGAAAATTACATCCTTGGTTTACGATAATGCCGGAAGGATAACAAAAAAATCAATTGGTGATATCAGTATATTTTATACATACGATAAAAATGACTTAGTTTCTATAAGTTACAATGATTTATATACAGTTTCCTATAGTTATGACTTTTTTGGTTTTATAAAGACTGTTAATTGTCAAAACTCAGATTCTTACTTTTATGATTATGATATTGCCGGAAACCTTAAGGAAATTACCAAAAATAACTTATTTACACACTCTTATAATTTTAATGAAAGTTATAAAATTGATAGCAGTGTGTTTCCAAATGGTTACGAGGTTTTTTTTATATATTCACCAAGTTTGAAATTATCAAATATATCAGATAAATCTAACTATTCAACACAAATAATTTATGATAATCATGATAGAATTAGTGAAATCATTGATGAAAACGGATATTCAAGAAAATATAATTGGGACATCTTCAATAATTTGACAAGTTTCACAAATAAAAATTCATCTGAATACAAATTCAAATTTGGCTCTGAATTAATAACTGTCACAAATCCTGATAATTCATTGATTTCTTATAACGGCTCAAGATTTATCCTGGATTTTCTAATCAATACTGTAAGTAATCCGGGAAATGTAAACATAAGATTTTATTATGATAAAAACGGCAACCTGACCAGAATAACAGATGATAATGCAAAACAATTAACTGCAGAATACAATGGTGATAATTCACTAAAACTTCTGAAAAATGCAATAAATGAATCCTATATTTTTACTTATGATTATTTCGGCAGAGTCCTTAATATTACAAATCCTGAAAATAAAAACAAAACATTTTCATATAATGAACTAAGTTATATCAAAGAATTAACTGATTTTTCGGGTCTAAAATATATTTTTGATTTTAAAACTGACGGAAGATTCTCAGGTGTTCAATCACATCCTTTTAAATTAGCCTATACTTATAACTCATTCAATCAATTAACTTCGTTTAGCAGTTATGACAGTGAACTTTTATTTTTCAAATATGAATATGATAACATTACTCAGATTTCATCAAAAGGAAAAGATACAGTTAACTTGAGTTATGATAGTAAAAACCGAATAAGCACTAAGAAAAACGAATCCGGAGATATTTTTGCATATTTATATCAGCCCAATGGATTCATTAAGCAAATTAATTCAAATAATGGCAGTTCGATTGTATTTCAGCGTAATGGTAACGGAAATATTACAGGAATGGATTTGGACGGTAACAGAATATGGACATTCAACTATAATAATTCCAATAAATTAGCCGGTGTTATTTCACTTGATACAAATATCAGTTTAGGTTATAACTCACTTGGTGAATTAATTCAAATATCAGGACCCGGTTCAGCAAACTTTCAATTTACATACGACTATCTGGGACGCCCTAACAGTATCAGATATCCTGATGACAAAAGGGAATTTTTTGGATTTGACAACAAAAGTAATATCAAAAAATTTACTGCTCGTGACGGGCAGGAATTTGATTATGAATATAATTATAGGAATCAAGCCATGAAATTCAAATGGGCAAGAAATGATTCTGTTGTAGTAAATTATTCTTCTGATGGAGATATTGTATCAATTAGAGAGCCAAACAGCACCGTCAGTGAATTTGTATGGACATCTGGCAATGTTCTTCACAAAATCAATTTATATGGCAGCGGCGAGGCTGAATTGCGTACATTTAATACTCCCAATCATCATATCAAACTTTTGATAGGCAACGGAGACACATTAACATACTTATTTGATGATAATCTTAGATTTGGCGGAATTTTAAGAAACGAAAGCGGTAAAATTCATTATGATGATGCAGGCAGGCAACTTAACAAATTCGATATATTTAAACCATTCAATAATTTTTATAATGAATGTTATGTTTATAAAAATGAGAAATTATCTACTATTATAATTGGAAATGACTCTATCAAATTTCAGTATCCAAACCGTTCACTTTTACCGGATGAAATGAACAGCAGATTTTCAAATTATAAATTATTCTTCAATGACAAGTATAAACCATTGGAAATAAGAGTAAATGACTTAATATTAAATAAACTTACTTACAATTCAGAAGGTTTGATTAGCGGATTACAAAATGCCGATAATTCTTACACTTTTTCATATAACAATACCGGGCACATAATTAGAATTACTGACTTTATGGATTATACAACTTATCTAAGCTATAATAATTCCAATTATATAGAGCACATTACCGATAGTTCGAATAACTGGTTTACTTTTAATTATGATAATAAAGGTAATGTCAGGAGTATTGATAAAAATGACAACAACAAAATCGAATATCTTTATGATACTTATTCTAACTTGATAATAATAAAAAATGAAACAGCAGATGAGACAGGTCTTCGTTATAATGTACAGAATTTACCGGTAAGTATTACCTATCCTGATTTATCTATTTCGGAATTCAGATATGACAAATGGCTGAACACTATTAATATTAAATCAAATAATATTTTTAATATTGAAAATAATTTGATTTGGGATTTTTTCAGTATTAATAAAAATTCAAAGAAAAGTTTCAATAAATTATTCAATATTGATATCTCAAATAACTTCGATAAACTCTTACAAATCAATAATTCTGCAATTCGCGATTTAGTTTTAGACAACCAAAATACTGTTAAGGAAATTAAAATTGCAAATGGAAAATCGGTTAAAATAAACAAACAGAATAATCAGAATATTATTCAATTGCCAAATGGACTAACTTATACATACGAAAAAACCGGTTCTGATAGAGAATCAATAAAAATCAGAAACTCAGCCGGACAAATTATAAAAGAATATATTATTTTCTATAATTTATCAGGTAAAATAACAGAAATTGAGGAAGGATTTCAAAATGTTCAAAAAATTGAATATGACAAAACCGGAAGAATTATCAATTACAAAATAAGCCGTGATACAACAGTATTTTTGGAATATACACCTGATAGCAGAATCAAGTATATCAGTACGGAAAATCAGGAGATTGTCAGGGAGTTTAATGCAATTAACCGGCTGCTTCATGCAGGTGATTTTGAATTGGGTTATGATGATAGAGGAAATTTGATTTCAAAATTTGACGGAATCAACAGATACTCCTATAAATACAATTTCGATAATAAACTTATTCAATTTATATCCCCCGAATCAGATACAGTAAACATATTATACAGCCCGGGAAATCATTTAACCGGACTACTTGGAAGGGATAGTTCATATTTTACAACTTTTACTGAAAACCATCATGAGGATTATCCGTTTGTACGTTCAAAGCATGATAATAAGGGCAATCTGCTGACAGTATCAGACTATTTAGATTTCAATGAATTTACTGTTTCATATTATTATGATAAAAATTCAAATAAAGCAGTTTTTCCGATTTTATTGAATAATAATACAATCTTAGGTTATAGTGACAGTGCCGGGTCTTTTTATTCACTTGCAGCAAATATATCTCCACTGGGTGAATTAAGTGATTTGGATACATCACAGCTTGGATTCCTAAGTTTCAACAATATGATTTATATGCCGCAGCTTCGGCTGTACTATGATGGTTCGAGATTTTATGACCCAATGATAAAACAATTTCTTCAGGAGAAAAATTTAGACGGTGAAAACCCTTTGAACGCATATAATTTAGATTTCAAGGACAGACAGCAGCCTATTGATAGAGAATACTTAGCAATTCCGGAGGAAGCTGTTTTTACGTTAATCAACCCTTTTGATAACAGATTTATAAATATAAAGGAAGAAGCAAATCCTTATAAAATTTTTAATGATGAGTTGAATTTACACTTTAATGACTTTAAGAATTTCGGTTTGAAAACATTCAGTAATTATGAAATACCATCATTGGATGAATCCGTTGTTTCAACGGTTACTCCAATGATGATTCTTGAAAACCTCAACTGCAAAACCGGTATCACATTGTCGTCGAAACTGCCTCAGGATTTATTAGACACATTATTCCAAAATTACAATATTCCTATTCTGCCTGAACCAATTAAAAAGACACCCACAAGTTTTGGAGTTCAAAAGATTTATGATTATGTCAAACTTACAGATATTCCTGAAGGGACGGTTGTAACCAAGGTTTTGAAAAAAATTCTGAGTATTCCCAATCCTCTTTCTGAGATTGAATTTAATAATGTTTATGACGAGAGCCCTCCATCAGCCGATCTTAAGACTTTGGAGCAGATTTTGGCGGTTAATAACACATTTAATAAAATATTGAAAGCTAATCTGCACGACTTCAAAGTAAATCTAAATTCTCCTTTTGATATAATTAAGGATTATTTACCGAAAGTAAGTAATGCCATTGATTTTCCTTTTATTGATATCCTTAAACCTGCGAGGAATGTATCTCAGACTGAGGCAGGATTTTCGCCGTTTAATCATTTGCAGAATCAGGAAATGAAAATTGTTCAGAATGCCGTTAATGAGAATTTATATAATTTCTTTACAGATGCTTTATCAATTAATTCAAAGGATATTTTCCCGGGCAGAACACTTTACAGAAAAAAATACATACCTCTGCCCTATTCAAATCATTTTGACAGCAATTTGCCAAACGTGTATGTAAGGAAAAAACGTATAAATTTTGAGGTTAAAAAAAATAATTAGCCTATAAGCAGGTTAATACTAATATTAAAAGTAAATTTGCAAACAATGATTTATTCAATGAGACAATATAAAATGAAATTAGTTTTTTTAAGTATATTAATCGTTTTGATTTTTATTGGTTTTACCGCCTGCGGTTCTACACCGAAAGCCGAATTAACAACTGAATTCAAGAATCTGGCCGGATTAGGATTTGATATAAATGCTTATGACAGTACAGGAAGGAAGCAATTAGCCCGGCAAATGGTAACTAACGGCTCGGTATTCAAGCAACAGGGCAGATATGCCGATGCTATAATAGAATTTCAGGAGGCTTCACGCTGGGATTCGAGTGCAAGTATATTTTTGGCTATGGCAGAATCATATTCTGCACTTGATAAAAAATTCGCCGCTGTTGAGTACTGTTATAAAGCTATAAAAATGGATTCCCTGCTTATACCGGCTTATGAACTTCTGTTCAATTTATATTCGAACAGCCACATGTATGCAGAAGCTTTCACGGTTGCTGACCAAATTCTCAAAATTGAGCCGAATCGCGATAATAAAATAAGATATGCAATTTTAAAAGGTATAAATAATCCTTTAGAATCAGTAAGATTATTGGAAACTCTGCTTACCGACAGTACAGATACTGAAATGATGATTTTGCTTTCATCTGCTTATGAACAAAATGAACAATACGATAAGATGGCTGTAATTCTTGAAAGAGTAGTTAAGGACCAGCCTTCTAATTATGAAGTTGTTTCGGGACTCATTGAATTTTATAATGACAAAGAAAATTTTGCCAACTCATTCAGATTACTTGAAAAATCAGAAAAGTTTTTTGAACCGAAACAAGCATCAGATGTTTATAACAATCTCGGATTGAAATTAGTATCATCGAATGTACCTGAAAATAAAACATTCATTGAAAAATATATCCAAAAAATAGACGAGCGTTTTTATTTTGAATGGATTACACAGACAATTGCCGGAAAACTTGCATCTCTAATACACGATACCGCCAAAACCGGTCAATTTTACAACAGGGCTTTCGAATTGGCTGATACCAACTCATTTGTTTATATTGATGCTGCAATAGCTTATTCTAATATAAAGAATTACGACAAATCTTTAGAACTGCTGGAAACCGGTAAAAATAAATTCCCTGATGATGTACGTTTCGATTTTTATATATGCAACGCATATATACTGAATAAGAATTTTGAAAAAGCCCTGGAATATGGCAGAAAATTATATAATTCCGACAGCAGCAATGTATTATTTATAACCATGTATGCATCCATCTGGCAGGAATTAAAAAAGTTTGATGAATCAGACCGACTCTATGAAAAATCACTCAGTCTTGACCCTAAAGACCATTCTACTAATAATAACTATGCATATTCACTTGCTGTAAGGGGTGAAAATTTAGTTAAAGCTCTGAGAATGTCCCAACTCTCACTTGAGTATGACCCGGGAAATGCAGCTTATCTTGACACTTACGGCTGGATTCAGTATCAAATGGGTGAATATGATAAAGCACTGGAATCAATTTTAAAAGCTATTGGTACCGGAGAAATTTCAGCAGAAGTTTTTGAACATTTGGGTGATGTATATATTAAGATGAAAAAAAATGATTTAGCTCTCGAAGCATATAGAAAATCTCTGGAATTAGACAGTAATCTTAATCATGTAATCGAAAAGATTAACTTATTAAAAAATTAATTGAATGGTAACTGATTTGCCTGAGATTGAGAATTTATAATAACGTGTATGATTAACCTAAAATAACATAATTTGTAATAATAATGATGACTTTATACAATAATAAACAAGAAATCCCCCTAACCCCCTTGAAAAGGGGGAATTCAGTTTCTTCCTTTTTAAGGGCATGGTTGTACGTTCTTTGATTTTTTAAACATAAACTTCAGAATTAGTCACTCTGAGCTTGCGAAGAGTCCATGTATTCATTAATTAACAGCCTGGATTCTTCGCTGTCGCTCAGAATGACTTAATGTTGAGTTTTATATAAAATAATAGAACATATCAGTTGTGCTTTTCAAGGGGGTTAGGGGGATTTTGAATATTTGGGCTAAAGATATTCTTATTGAAAACAAGGTTATAAGTTAACCGGCTGAATAGTCACAAATAAACAAAATTTAAAATTAAAATATCAGGTTTCTAACATGGCGGATTTTGATATCATTATTGCCGGAGCCGGCGTAGTAGGACTGGCACTTGCTAAGGAGTTGTCAGCAGCGGGTAAATTTGTTTTGGTTGTCGAGAAACACCCGTCTTTCGGTAATGAAATCAGTTCACGCAACAGTGAGGTAGTTCATTCCGGAATATATTACGAAAAAGATTCTCTTAAAGCAAAGTTATGTGTTGAGGGTAGAAAACTTTTATACAAATGGTGTCTGGAATCGGGTGTTCCGTTTAATAAAACCGGTAAGTATATCATTGCCGTTAATCGTGATGAAGAAAGCAGGTTATACATGCTTTTAAAAAAGGGGCTTGACAATGGAGTTGAAGGACTGAAAATAGTTAATTCAAATGTAGTAATGGATGCCAATACCGGTATAAACTGCGTTTCGGCTCTTTACTCACCGGAATCAGGAATTGTGGATTCTCATTTATTGATGGAGAGTTTTTTAACCAAAAGTAAAGAATTTGACTGCCAGTATGTTTTTAATCATGAGGTTACTAAAGTCAGCCGTTCAAACGGTTCATATATTACCACCCTTAAGGATACAACCGGTGTAACATACGAGGTCAGCTCTGATTATTTCATAAATTCTGCTGGTCTGGGAGCCGATTTGATTGCAGAATCAGCCGGCATTGATATTGACCGTTACGGATACCGCATTACTTATTGCAAAGGACATTATTTTAAATTAAGGACAGGATTAAACGGCATTGCAAAGAATCTAATTTACCCTGTACCGCTTGTGAACTTTACAGGTCTTGGGGTTCACATCACGCTTGATTTATCAGGCGGACTAAAACTCGGACCCGACGTTTTGTATCTGGATGACAGAGAGCAAAACTATTACGTGCCGGATTTACTTCAGCAAAAATTTTACGAATCAGCAAAAAGATATATCCCTAACCTTTCCTATGATGACTTATCCCCCGACCAGTCAGGCATAAGACCAAAACTTCAGAGAAAAGGCGAACCGGTAAGGGATTTTATAATAAATGAAGAATCATCGAAAGGTTTGCCGCGATTTATCAATCTGATTGGAATCGAGTCCCCCGGACTTACATCATGTCTTGCAATAGCAAACTACGTCAAAAGAAGTCTTCTTTGAATTCTGAAGTCGAAGACCAGCGGAGCTAATGCTGAGTTCTGAATGCTGAAGTCGAAGACCAGCGAAGCTAATTGATTTTAACTCTGTAAGAGTGCCCTGTTTGTAGAATAACAATCTCCTGAAACCAACAACCGCCAACTCCGTTAGGAGTTGAATTATGGTAACAAGAATATACCCCGATGAACATGACTACCTCGTAGAGGTTGAATTTTGGTAAAAAAATATAATCTCTACGAGATAACAATCAATTGGGTATTGCTCATGTTACCACAATTTAATCTCTACGATATAAATATGTTTCAATTCCGAAGGGGTGACCTGTTTGTAGAAAAAGAACAAATCCTACTTTAATTACATAAATAAATTGAAATTTCTTTAGAAACTTATTAAGTGCTGTTTTACTCAAATACATTATAGCGTATTTGCTTTCGAAGAATCGCGAAATTTACTCGCCGATTTCAATAATGCTCTCATTAAAAATGATGCCTGAATTGACAACATTCATTGATATCACTGACTTGCTGCTGCTTTCATTATTAAAAACATCTTTATTTATGAGATTTTTGTTGACTTCGAGAATCGAGACATCGGATAGAATAAATGTACCGTTTTCATTAATAACATCGGCACCTTCAACTCTTAACTCCGATGCCTCTCTGATAACAAACTCGCCGTTATTGGTATTTTTTATTTCAAGATTTATTACTTTAACAAATACCTTATCATTAAGAAATACTTTGGCACCGTTATTTATTATACGTGCAGAATAAGCTGCTGCCGGCAGAGATATTAAAATCAATATAAATATTATTATTTTATTCATAATTAATCCGTTCTCCTTGAAGATATGACATACCACTTATTGCCGCCGTCACTAACCAATAACACCCCTGAATAGGCACCATTACCATTACCGTTTTGTAATGAAATACTGCTTGATACGATAGTGGTCGAAATCTGATCTCCCGAATAAGCTGTAATATTTGCCGGCGAGATAGATGCATTTAAAACTATATAATATACTTTTCCGGGCCATGTTGATGCTTTTGGGAGAAATACAGTTTTACTGGCTGTAGAAATCACAATTAAAAGGTCATTTTCGGTTGCCGTATAATCTGAGTTAATTGGCGTAAGCTTCATATTTACATAAGACCCGCCAACATCACGTGCATTAACCCATGATAAAGTTCCAGTACCGCCAGTAACTGTATTGACAAGTACATTGCCGCTTAATCCTAACCTTAATGCAGTTTGGGAAGCAGGTAAATTGTAAGTAATACTTTCGGTTTGCGTCTGTGCTCTTAATGCGGTATATTTTGCAGTATCGCCTGGGACAGCGAATCGCAGTTCAGCAGCAACGGCTCCGGTAGGTAGCAACAGTGCATTTCCCTTCACCGTAAGAAGTTGTGACGGATTATCTATACCAATACCTATATTGCCGGTTGCCAAAATTCTTAATCTCTCGGTCGAAGAAGTTCTGATTGACAGCCCCGCAGCATCAGTTGTTCCAAGGAAATTTGCAGAAGGATTCGTTGATGAATTACCCGTTCTCCCCCATGCATCAAGTGATGCATCCGACCATGTAGGAGCGCCGCCGGTATTTCCTACCAAAACCTGTCCTGTTGTGCCTGCAGCTAAAGTATTTGAATAACCGTCGCCTGCAGTATTACCAATTATAATACTATATGGCACAGGTGCTATATCTGTTCCTGTACCGCCTACTGTGACGGGCAATATTCCGCTGGTGATTTTTGCTGCCGGCAAGTTCGGTATATCGGCAGCAGTCAATGTGCGGAAAGCAGGAATATCATTTCCCGGTACTGACGGTCCTGCAAAAACAGTATATGGAGCCTGCTCTCTGAAAGTAGCTGTCAAAACTCCTGTTGTTGTAACAGGAGAATTTGTCACAATAAAAACAGAATCCGGTAAATCAAGCCCGACTGATGTAATAGTACCTCCCGATGCATAATCGGCAGGCTCCCATTGATTTGTATTCAAATTAAATAATAAAGTCTGATTATTTGTCGGAGGAGTCGTTGATACAGGTTTTCCCTGAATTCCGGTTACAGCAAGTTCTCCGGTGTTTGAGATAGTACCGTCACCTGTAATTATATGGGGAGCGGCTGTATTAGTGCTGTCGCCTATCCAAATATTTCCGTCATTAAGGTCTGAAGTAAAATCAGACTGCCAAACAGGCGCATTGCTGCCGTTACTTACCAGTATCTGGCCGGGTGTACCAACAGCCGTACTGCTGTATTCACTGCCATTACTGTAGATTACAGTTCCGGCATCGGGCAATATATCAGTACCTGTACCGCCGTTTGGAATCTTTAATACACCGCTGACTTCACCAGTAAACAAATCTACAGCATCCGACTGACTGCCAGCACCCTTGAATTTACTTGATTCTATGATACCGTCTTCGCTAATCAAAATCGAAGAACCAGTCGTTACTGTCATCACTGCTGAAGAATTTGTACCGGTGAGAATATCTCCAAAAGCAACACTCGACGGAGTATCCCAGCTTAAGATTCCTGAGCCGTTATTTTTAAGGTATGTGCCGCCTGCACCTTGCGCATTAGGAAGAGTATAACTAATAGTTGCTGCCTGAGCAGGGTCAATAGTAAAAACCGTTCCAAAACCATTTGAATTTAACACTGATAAGCTGCCGTAAACATCAGCCCCGTAACTTATATCAACTTTTCCGGTTCCAAGAATTGTTAATCGTGCTGTATCGTTTGTTCTAAAAACCAAATTGTTATTATCTGTAGTACCTAAAAAGTTAATTGATGAATTGATACCTGCATTACCGGTGAGTGACCACATATTGTTGGTTGATACAGGGATGCGAACCCAGAATGGTCCCGATGCGTAATAATAATAAATACCAGAAAGTTCTCCTGGCTGGTCATCATTCTGAACCACCATCAAGCCATTTGCAGGATTTAATATTGCCAATCTTTCATTCCGGGTCATACGCGGCATAAGAAAGCCACGCTGAGTTGACTGCAATTCAAGCAATGAAGAATTATCAGGTGTAAAATCAGCCGCATCTCCAATACCTATACTTTGAGAATAAAGTACACTACTTTCAATAATCACAATTAATGCAAAAATTAAAAATTTCTTCAGCCACGACATCCTGATACTTTTCAATATCACAATACACCAAATAATTTTTATATTTATAACAACTTACAATACAAATATAACAAAAAAAAATCAATAACCATCAGTAAATTTACGTATGTAAGTAATTATCATCTACTTAATGCAATATTGGAATCATACTTACAACATAAAAGACACTACTTAAGGGCATAAAGTTATCAACATTTGTGCATATTTCGGGAATGTGGAAAATTATTTTGCTTGTTTCTGTATTAAATTTCTTATTTTGGAATGTCGTGATTGTACAATTTGTTCTGTGGAAAACTTTTTAGTAAATATGTTTATTTGTTGAACGTTATGTTAAATCAGCATTACAATGTTTTGACAAATGCCTGCTAATTTACATCGTAACTATGCACTATATCTTATTCAAACGGTATAATTATCAGCTTAGGTAAATTATTACAAAGAAAAGTTACAAATAATTGATTATTTTGTATCTATGGAAAAAATTTTTAAACTAATTAAGATTAAAATAATATATATATAAATCAGGTTACTTATGAAAATACAAAGACGTTTTACGAAAGAAGGTACAAGCCCTTACGACTTGTTTACATATACCAAAAGAGCTTCAGTTTTGAGGAATCCTGACGGTTCGGTTGTATTTGATATGAAAGATATCGAAGTACCTACCGGCTGGTCACAATTGGCGACGGACATATTAGCTCAGAAATATTTCCGCAAGACAGGTGTTCCGCAATTTGACGAAGAGGGAAAACCAATTCTGGATGATGCCGGAAAACCTGTTACAGGTTCAGAGAAATCAGTCAAACAGGTTGTTCACAGACTGTCGGGTGCGTGGCGGGACTGGGGTGAAAAATACAAATATTTTGACAATGAAAAAGATGCCAAAATCTTTTATGACGAAATTGCATACATGCTTTTGAAACAAATGTGCGCCCCGAATTCTCCTCAATGGTTCAATACCGGACTGCATTATGCCTACGGTATTACCGGCTCACAGCAGGGACATTATTATATTGACCCCGACACTAAAGAACTGACAAAAAGCAAGGATGCTTACAGCCGTCCGCAGCCGCATGCCTGTTTTATTCAATCGGTTTCCGATGATTTAGTCGGCGAAAACGGTATATTTGATTTAGCAGTCCGTGAAGCAAGAATTTTTAAATACGGCAGCGGAACAGGAACAAATTTCTCAAGTCTTCGCGGTGCAGGTGAAAAGCTGTCAGGCGGCGGTTATTCTTCAGGATTGATGAGTTTTCTGAAAATATTCGACCGTGCTGCCGGTGCAATCAAATCCGGCGGTACTACAAGAAGAGCCGCAAAAATGGTTATAGTTGATATTGACCATCCGGATATCGAAGTTTTTATTGAGTGGAAAGCCAAAGAAGAAGAAAAAGTAGCTGCATTAGTAGCCGGTTCACGTGTTAGTTCAGCTTTTATGAAAGCAATACTTGAAGAATCGGTTACGGGCGGCAGTGATATCACCAAGAACAAAAAATTAAGAATTCTGATTCAGAAAGCCCTGAACCGCGGTATCCCGTTGAATAATGTCAAAAGGGTTCTTGACCTTGTTGACCAGGGTTTCACTTCAATTGATTTTCCGATTTTTGATACTCATTACGAAGGTGAAGGATATTTGACAGTCAGCGGACAGAACTCAAATAATACCGTCAGAGTAACTAATGAGTTTATGAATGCTGTCGAAAATGACGAAATGTGGGAACTCCGCTGGAGAAAGAACCGCGAAACAGCTAAAGTTGTCAGAGCACGCGACCTATGGGAGAAAATTAATCTCAGTGCATGGAAAAGTGCTGACCCGGGTCTGCAGTTTGATACGACTATCAACGAATGGCACACCTGCCCTGTATCGGGAAGAATAAATGGCAGTAACCCGTGCAGTGAATATATGTTCCTTGATGATACCGCATGTAATCTTGCAAGTCTGAATCTTATGAAGTTTTTTGATGAAGAATCCGACTCATTTAGAGTTGAGGATTACAAGCACGGCGTTAGATTATGGACTATCGTACTTGAAATTTCAGTTCTCATGGCACAATTCCCATCGAAACAGGTAGCTGATTTAAGCTATAAATTCAGAACTCTCGGTTTGGGATATGCAAATTTAGGAACTCTGTTGATGGTCAAGGGTATTCCTTATGATTCTCAGGAAGCTTTGGCGTGGGCAGGTGCAATCAGTGCAATTCTTACCGGTCAGTCGTATGCAACATCTGCCGAAATGGCAAAAGAGCTCGGCGCTTTCTCAGAATATGAATTAAATAAAGAAGCTATGCTTAGAGTGATTCGTAATCACAGACGCGCTGCTTATAATGCCGTCCCATCGGAATATGAAGACCTGACGATTAGACCAAAAGGTATTAATCCAAAATTTGTCCCGGATTATCTCTTAGAATCAGCTAAAGAGTGCTGGGATAATGCTCTTGAACTTGGCAGCAGCTACGGTTACAGGAACGCTCAGGTCAGCGTAATTGCTCCAACAGGAACCATCGGACTTGTTATGGACTGCGATACTACAGGCATTGAACCCGATTTTGCGATAGTAAAATACAAGAAACTTGCAGGCGGCGGATATTTCAAAATCGTCAATCAATCGGTCAGAAAAGCTCTCACAAGACTTAATTACAGCGAGCAGCAGATTGAAGATATTGAAAAATACTCAAAAGGCAGCGGCACTCTCATTGGCTGTCCTCATATTAATAAGAAATCTTTGAAAGACCGCGGATTCTCGGAAGAGAAAATTGAAATTATCGAAAAGCAGCTTGACAATGTATTTGATATTAAATTTGCATTCAATAAATGGACTCTCGGCGAAGATTTTCTTTTGAGTCTGGGTTTTGCAAAATCCCAGTTTGACGATTCGTCGTTCGATTTGCTTAAAACTATCGGATTTACCGATGACCAGATGGATGAGGCAAACGATTACGTATGCGGTACAATGATGCTTGAAGGTGCTCCGCATCTTAAAGAAGAGCATCTTCCGATATTTGATACGGCTAATAAATGCGGTAAAAAAGGCAAAAGATATATTGACTATATGGCACATATCAGAATTATGGCTGCCGCTCAGCCGTTCATTTCAGGTGCTATCTCCAAAACAGTAAACATGCCTGCTGAAGCTACAATATCTCAGATAAGCGAGCTTCATATCAAATCATGGAAATCTATGCTCAAGGCTATTGCACTTTACCGCGACGGTTCCAAACTTTCACAGCCGCTTAATTCATCAAATCTTAAGGATTTGGATGAAGTAATATCTCTCGGTGATGAAAATACTCTGGATGAGACAAAAGGACCCCAGCAGGTTCAGGAAATAATTGCCGATAGAGTGCATTATAAATTAGTCCGCCATAAACTTCCCAAAAAACGTGACGGGCATATTCGCGAGGCTGTAGTCGGCGGTCATAAGTTATTCCTCCGTACCGGTGAATACGAAGACGGTACACTGGGAGAAATCTTCATAGATATGTACAAGGAAGGAGCATCATTCCGCGGACTGATGAACAGTTTTGCAATTCTTGCATCAAAGGCTTTGCAGTACGGAGTGCCGCTCGAAGACCTCGTGGATACATTTACCTTCACAAGATTTGAGCCGTCGGGACCGGTCGAAGGACATGAAGTTATCAAAAATTCAACATCACTTTTGGATTATGTATTCCGTTCACTCGGTTACGATTATCTTAACCGTCAGGATTTTGTACATATTAAAGCCGTTGATGAGGATAACGATTCGAGAGGACACAAAACCGATTCGCCGAAATCAATCAGCCAACCAAGCAATGTTCCTCAGGAATTAACAGCGCCGGATAAACAGCAGGACAGTAATCCCGAAGAAAACTTTATTCCCGTACTTTCTGACTCTGAAACCGGAAGCAAACAAAACAACGGATATGGAGCCGTTTACCAACAGTTAAGTGTTGGTTCGAGCAGCGAAGCGCAGTCATTCGGTTATACCGGAGAGCACTGCTCAAATTGCGGCTCGATGCGTGTGAAACGTAACGGAAGCTGTACTGTTTGCGAAGATTGCGGCTCTACAAGCGGCTGCTCATAAATCAACCACACCTATCCCCTCCTTCAAAAAAAAGGAGGGGAAAAGGATTAAATCAGTAATAATTCTACAGACTTTTAGCAAAAATCACAAATCATTGCCCCAATTCAAATAGAAATTCAGGGGCGAAATCTGCTTCATTTTTCCATGTTACAGTATTGAACTTTATGCTAAAATCCATAAAGTAATTAATATCTCTTAGAGGTTCAAATATTTTTCTTTTATCTTTAAAAATTGTTTGCTTTAAATCCACTTCAACATTTTTCCCGTTATCAAAACTCAGTCTGAGTTGATAATCTGTAAGATACTCGGCTTTTATAACATTTAAAATCATCTTTATTACTCCTAAAAAAGTTTAATGTCACATTGAGCCCTTCGACAAGCTCAGGATAAACTAAGTCGAAATGGAACTAATTGTCTTCGACTACGCTCAGACTGACAATAATTTCTATATCTTCACAAACTTCTCAACCTTATCTCCGATTTTTAAATAATATACTCCGGCGGACAATCCCTCTATATTCATCCGATGACTTTGAGTCATCGAATGAATTGATTCGGAAATGACTTCAATCCCAAGCAAATCAAATATCTGCACTTTATAAACATCGGAAGTTTCCAAAACTTCCGATGTTTGGATTGTTATATAATCTCCTGCCGGGTTTGGGGTAATTTTTATTCCTGAATTTCCGGTATTTTCCCAAACACTTGTGTTAGGTTCTCCAATAAAATTTAAAGTAAAGCTATGGCTTGTTATATTTGTATCATAAAAAGCAGGAGTAAATGTATAATTTTCTTTAAGAGGTTTTATTAAATATTCCTTTTTCTCGGTTTTTAAATATGAGTAATTGCCTGAAGTATCGGTTTTAACCTTAATTTCTCCAATCTGCACTTCAATATCGGTAATAGCTTTGCCTTCTTTATTTTTTATATTACCGGCTGTAACAAAGTAATTTCTTATATCTTCTGCATTAAAATCAAAACCGGTAGTATCGCTCGAAAGTTCTATTTCGTAAAGTTCGGGATGATAGAGATAAGGTCTGTAATAATAACTTGGATTTTTTCCATTAAAATATTTATTTTCAGCCCTAATAGAGTAACTATTAGTGATAAGATTTTGGAATTTATAGTAACCTATTTCATCAGTCATTGTTATCTGATAACCGTTAATAATTGGAATTCCGGGCTGTCCTTGAGCTTCATCCCAGACTCTGCCACTGATGCTGTATTTGTTTTCGGGACCGGGGACCAGATTATCTTTAAGAAGTCTGTGTATATAACCCAAAAAATCAGCAATTATTGGAATTGTGCCTGCGTATCTGATTATCATTGTCGGTGGTATATTCTTTTTAATATTTTCGGGTAGTTCATTCTCATAAATCCATGTTTCACCGCCGTCATAAGTATAAACAATTGTACCGAACTGACCTACTGCTATACCAGTCAAACTGTCCTTAAAAGCAATACTTTGTAATCCAAACGGATTTCTTATTGTATCATTTAATTTTCTATCATTATACAAATCCAGAACCCTTCTCCAGTTTTTTCCTCCGTCTATGCTTTTGTAAATTGCATCATGACCCGAACCCCCACTGATTTCATGACTTTTGCCACAAACAAAAATTAGGTTTTCATTAACTATACATAAATCAAGAATTAAAGCATTTTTTTCAGCAATATAATTTAAATCAGCTTCGTTTGTAAGAATATTTAGCTTTGACAGATACACAGCCGTATCATTCTTATAAACCATAAAAACAATTGAATCATTCATGAATGTCGGATTATAAACAATTCCATAAGGGAGCATATCAATTTTTTTATTTGTTTTCCATCCGTCGAATGTTACATAATAAGCAAGATTTGTAAATGCTATACCTCTGTTCTTATTCCTCATTTCAATTTTTTCAATAGATAACTTAGTATCCAATATTACTTTTTCAAAAGTTTTGCCTCCGTTATGTGATTTATAGATTATTCCATCGTAAAAAAAACTGATGAAAATGTTTAATGTATCCGGAACACTCATTGATATTGCGTTTTTAGCACCTATAAAATTATTATAAATCATATCCCAGGTTTTTCCCTGATCTCTTGATTTATACAAGTTATTTTTTGAACCGTTACTCATTATTATAAAACAATTCATCGAATCCGGACATTCGATTGATTCAGGAATCAAATTTGAAACTGCAAAAACTTCTTCCCATTCATTAAATCCAAATAATTTTGGATTAAGTAAGAAAAAAAATAATAATATCAACTTTTTCATAATAAAAACCTATCTGATAATTATGAATTTTTTAGAAGTTTCACTTTTACTCCGCAAATAAATTAGTTAATTTTATTGATTCAAATGTAATTAGAATATGCCGATTTACCAAAATGAATTTTTGTTTTGAAGATGAATTACCTTGTATCAATCATTTTTCCTGTTTCGTTATAGTAATTCTTGCAATAAATATTGATTGAATCTTGTTCTTTCTCAAAAATTCTTAGTTGTTTGAACAACATTTATAACTTCTTATCAATTTGTTTTAAGGAAAAAGGTCATTAAAACTCTTAAACCCTTCAACAAAACGCTAAGATGCTTCAACCAAACGCTAAAATGCTCCAACCAAACGCTAAAATGCTCCAAACAAATACTAAAATGCTCCAACCATACGCTAAAATGCTCCAACCAAACGATAAAATGCTCCAACCAAACGCTAAAATGCTCCAACCATACGCTAAAATGCTCCAACCATACTCTAAAATGCTCCAACCAAACGATAAAATGCTCCAACCAGACGCTAAAATGCTTCAACCAAACGCTAAAATGCTCCAACCAAACGATAAAATGCTCCAACCAGACGCTAAAATGCTTCAACCAAACGCTAAAATGCTCCAACGGAATGATAAAATGTTCCAACGGAATGATAAAACGTTCCAACGTAACGCTAAAATGCTCCAACGGAACGCTCGGACGAGTCATCAAAACGCTCGGAAAAGTCATCGGAATTGCTTTTTAAGTCTTCCGTCTTGCTTTTTAAGTCTTCCGTCTTGCTTTTTAAGTCTTCCGTCTTGCTTTTTAAGTCTTCCGTCTTGCTTTTTAGGTCTTCCGTCTTGCTTTTTAAGTCTTCCGTCTTGCTTTTTAAGTCTTCCGTCTTGCTTTTTAAGTCTTCGGACTTGCTTTTTAAGTCTTCGGACTTGCTTTTCATATCTTCGGACTTGCTTTTCATATCTTCGGACTTGCTTTTTAAGTCTTCCGTCTTGCTTTTCATATCTTCGGACTTGCTTTTCATATCTTCGGACTTGCTTTTTAAGTCTTCCGTCTTGCTTTTTAAGTCTTCCGGGTTGTTAGTTTGGATGATTTTGAAGCCGGAAAGTGTAAAATTTGTTTTTGAACTACAATACCATATTTCGTATTAGTTAGAAAGTTATTCGTAACGGTTAGAAAGTTATTCGCACAGGTTAAAAAGTTATTCGTAATGGTTAGAAAGTTATTCGTAGAGGTTAGAAAGTTCTTCGTACCGGTTAGAAAGTTATTCGTAGAGGTTGGAAAGTTATTCGTACCGGTTAGAAAGTTGTTCGTATCGGTTAGGAAGTTATTCGTAGCGGTTAGAAAGTCATTCGTAGCAGTTAGAAAGTTATTCCGTCGGGTTAGAAAGTTATTATAAGTAAAAAAGATATGTATTAGGGATTAAATAATTTCATAAAATTGTTTATAAAAAAAACCTTCCGAATGTTTTTGTTTATCGGAAGGTTTAATAGATTTTGAACTGCATTGAGCGGAAAAATAATTATCAATGCCAGTCATCAATCCTGTGACGCCAGCCGTGTGGCAGCAAATGGTCATAATCAAAACCGTGTACATGTCCGATTAAAGGACCGGCATAATCAAGGAAATCTTCACTGATATCCTTTGCATACGTGCCGATAAAGTTCTTAGGCATGGACTTTGTCTTGCCTGCAACCCTTTCCAAATCAATAAAATCAGTTTTAATTGAATAGGTATGCAAATGCCCTGTACGAATAATAATCACACTGCCGCTGCCCTTATCCATCTGCGAGTATCTTACAGCTTCCTTGCCGACATATTCGGCTTCGACAGCATCCACATACGAAACATCAGGATAAGACCTTGCAACATAACCCAGTACGTCAGCTCTGACTCTTTGAGTAGGGAAAGCTTTCTGCAGCTTATTTGAAAGATAACGTGCCATCACCGAACTGCCAACACTCAGACTTATACCGCCTAAATTTTCTTCGGATTCAACAACTTCCTTCATTTCGGCAGCAGCTATATCCGCGATTAATGTAGATTTTTGTTCGCCGTTTTCATCGTGGAAAAGTCTGATACCTTCGGATACGACAATAAAGGCACGGCTTGGATTTGATGTCCGGGATATTACATCCTCAACATCCCGCAGAAATAAATCGAAATTAAATGAACGCTCGGGAAGATATACAAGATGAGGACCTCCATCGCCGCGTAAAAGCGTTGATGCTGCAGCAAGAAATCCTGAATCACGCCCCATAATGATTTGAAGGTGAATTCCACCCTGTGAGCGGTTTTCCTGGTCTAATCCGAAAGCAACTTTTGCAACAGTCAGTGCCGAACTTCCATAACCAGGGCAATGGTCAGTCTCGACCAAATCATTATCAATTGTTTTGGGAATATGGATTACTATTATTTCGTGATTTATGTCGCCGGAAGCTTTAAGTATCTGGTTTGCGATTGTAGCAGTTGAATCGCCGCCAATCATAAAGAAATAATTGGCGCCGTACTGCTTCAATTTTTCGGCTATGATGGGGGCGCTGTTTTCGTTAACATTAAATTTTGAAGTACCGAGATAAGAGCCGGGCTTTTTTCTAATCTGGTCAATTTTCAATTCGGAGAACTCACTCATTATCAGGAAGTCATTTGTCAGCACGCCGTCAATTCCCCTGATAGGACCCCAAACTTCGATGTCCTTTTTCCTCAGTTCATCGGCAACCCCGAACAAAGTACGATTGATAACCGAAGTAGGACCGCCGAATTGGGCAACAATTGCCAACTTCTTTTTATGTCTGAAACCTTTTTCCATAAAATCTATTTTCCGAATTTATATTTTCAATAATTGTAAAAGTAATAGTTTTTAGATGAAATTGGACTGATTTTGTTGTTATAATTTTTTGAACCACATAAGAAACATAAGGAAATATAAGTTTTAATAATGTATGTTTTTCTTATGTGACTTATGTTGTTAGATTTTTGTTGTGTTGAGATTTGAGACCCCACCCCAGCCCTCCCCAAGGGGAGGGAGTAGTCTGAGCAAGGGTTTAAAGTCCTCCACTTGGGGAGGATTTAGGCGGCGTCTGTTTTAGTTCAAATGCTGACTCATTAAATCTTATGTTTTTCTTATGTGCCTTATGTGGTTAAATTTTTGTTTAGTTGAGAATTCATAAGTTTATTTGCTTTTGACAAAATAACTGCTGCACATTCTGCTTTTGTCATAGGTAGAAATTCTTCAATGTTATTATCTTTTGTGAGTATTGCGATTGTATTATAATCACCGCCGAAACCGCTTAATGGCTTATTGGCGTCATTTGCAACTATCATATCGCAGTTTTTTTGAATAAGTTTTTTTGATGCATTTTCAAGTAGGTTTTCGGATTCGAGTGCAAAACCGACTAAAATTTGAGAACTGCTTTTTATTTTGCCCAATTCAAACAATATATCCTTAGTCTTTTTCAACAAAATATTCGGCGAATCCCCAAGATTGTCCTTTTTTAATTTACCTTCGTACCGGATTTCGGGAGTATAATCAGCAACGGCGGCAGATAAAACAGCTATATCAGTTTTGGAGAATAGTTTGACGGTTTCATTGTACATTTCTTCGGCTGTAACTACATCAATCCGGTTAATATTTTCCGGGCATTTCATATTTACGGGTCCGCAAATCAAAGTAACCTCTGCCCCTGCTTCGAGTGCTGCTTCAGCAATAGCAAAACCCATTTTTCCGGTTGAATGGTTTGAAATATATCTTACATCATCAATACTTTCGCGGGTAGGTCCGGCAGTAATAAGTATTCTGACTGCTTTCATGTCAAATTTGTTAGGAATTAAAGTTTTTTTTTAAGTTGGTCAAGTTCATACTCGGCATTCCATTTATCTTTTGAAATTGACTGGTCAATTGTCTCTAACGGTTTATCAAAAACGTGTTTCATATTTTCGTTTGCTGCTTTTGGTGGATTAAATTCATTATCTTTAACAGCATAATTTAAATTGCTTTCATAACGATTTTTTGTAATATCGGATTTAATATTCTTTTCAATGAAGCTGACTATATCATTGATTTCAGGGAATCGTCCCGGTCCTGTAAAACCACTTGAAAGGTCACCTTCAACCGGCGGAAGAATAACAGCGCCATCCTGACGTACCAGATTAAGAGACCTCTGTGTTGCAGGGTGCATCCACATTGTAGAATCCATTGCCGGAGAAATCAATAACGGTACTGATGGCGGCAATGCAATCGCGACCGATATAAGCGGACTGTCGCATATTGCGTTGGCAAGTTTTCCAAGTGTAGTAGCAGAGCAGGGCGCTATAATCATGACGTCGCATTTATGAGCAAGTTCGATATGCCAGGCTCCCGATGTCTGTGAATCTTTGTCAAACATATCTATAATAACTTTATTCCTGCTTAGATTTGCAAGCGTAAGCGGACTGACAAACTGAGAACCTGATTCAGTCAGCAATACATGTACAACTGCACCTTTTTTAACCAATTCCCTGACTAACAACGGTGATTTATAAGCCGCAATAGAACCTGTTACGCCAAGAAGTACAGTTTTACCATTTAGAATTTCATAATTTTTCATAAAGTTTCTTAAATTTGAAAAATCAATACATTCAAATTTAGCAAAAAATTCCTTATTCTATTCAGTCGAATTTCAAAACTTCAATTTATCATAGATTTTCAGCTTAAAAAAGGCTATTTATTTAAAGTCAGGATTTTTGATAAAAATTCGATAATTAGCAGTAAATATAGGATAATTTAATACACTTTACCGCATTTTGAAAATTAATTACAACAAATTGAAAAGAAATTATATAATTTGAAAAAAGTTCTTGTTTTTGTCAAATATTATATATATTTTGGTACTCATATATAGTATGTAAATGAAATTTGATATGATTTAACCTTATTTTTCCGCCCTTTAAAATGCGAATAATAAACAGTCAATCTGAAATCGGGCATACTGCGGAATAATCCGCACTTTTTAATTTTTTTTCGGAGTATCTTTTTGAATATCTATGTCGGAAATCTGCCCTACGCTACAACGGAGCAGGAACTAAACGAAATCTTCTCGGAATATGGAGAAGTGTCCTCAGCTAAAATTATTATAGACCGTGAAACCGGTAGATCAAAAGGTTTCGGGTTTGTTGAAATGAGCGATAACGAAGCTGCAAAAGCTATCGAAGAATTACACGGTGCTGAATATAACGGTAAACAACTTACCGTTAACGAAGCAAGAGAGAAAAAAGAAGGATTCGGCGGCGGCGGTGGCGGCGGTCGTTCAGGTAACAATCGCGGCGGTGGTTACAAAAAATCCTGGTAATTTTTTGAATCTAATTTATATTTACAGCCGGCTTATGCCGGCTGTTTTCGTTTATTTTGGATTGTCATTTGCAAATATAATAATTTATTTTGATAATATAAAAATAAAATTAGGTCATGTCAAATATATTTCGTACTTTTGAATTGTATTTAGTATGTGTCCTAAAATTTTATTGAGATTCTATTTTTTTGCCCCTCAGAAAAGCGAATAATCACAAGTCTATCTAAAATCGAGCATACTGCGGAATAGTCCGCAATTTATTTTTTTTCGGAGTATCTTTTTGAATATTTATGTTGGTAATCTGCCCTACGCTACAACCGGGCAAGAGTTGAATGAAATCTTCTCAGAATATGGTGAAGTAGCATCTGCTAAAATTATTATAGACCGTGAAACCGGTAGATCAAAAGGTTTCGGGTTTGTTGAAATGGGCGACACTGAAGCTGCAAAAGCTATTGAAGAATTACATAGTGCTGAATTTAACGGTAAACAACTTACTGTTAACGAAGCAAGAGAGAAAAAAGAAGGATTTGGCGGTGATAACCGTGGCAACAACCGCTCAGGCGGCGGCGGCTTTAAAAAATCCTGGTAATTTTTCGATTTAAAACGAATATTATCTACAGCCGGCTTTCAGCCGGCTGTTTTCATTTTATATAAAGTTGATTGTTGTCAAGAGCTAATCCGAATCTTTGATTTATCTGTCCGCACCCTTGATTAATCTGATTCTTTTGATTTAATTGATTAAAATCATTATAATCAAATAAATCAGGTACAATCAAGAGTTCAGACTATCTACATCTTCAAAAACTTTTCTACTTTATCTCCGATTCTGATATAATATACACCGGCTGGTAGTCCTGAAACGTCTATTCTTTGTGTGGACAGGTCAAGCCCTGTCCCTACAGACATCATCTCTATTCCAAATATATCAAATATCTGTACTTTATAACCTTCGGAAGGTTGAATTTGAAATGTTATAAATTCATTCGCTGGATTAGGAGAAACAACAAATTCAGTAAAATTATTATCAGCCTCTTCAACAGACGTAAGTATTACTCCGCCTTCTTTGAATACATTTACACCATTATAACCAAGGTTATCAATAACCGACAGCCACTTGTTATCATAAGAATCAATCAATATCGCTAGGATAGTGTTGCTTTTAAGACCGGAATTACTTTTATTATATATGGTATAATCAACACCGTCGAATTTTATTATTCCATAATCTACTCCAAAATCTTTCCCAAAATTAACCCAAATATTATTGGAATTATCAATAGAAATTTTACTGAATTTGTCGCTTGGAAATCCTGTATTTTCTTTGTTGAAAATTGTCCAGTTTTGATTGTCATATTTTGCTAATCCAAGATTCGTGCATACCCAAATATTTCCGGTTTTGTCAACTTTTAATTCATTAACGCTGTTAGTTGGTAATTCCGAATTGTCTTTGTTATATACAGTCCAATCATTACCATCGAATTTTACGATACCATTTTCCGTACAACTTATCCAGACATTGTGAGACTTATCAAAATCAATTGATTTTATACCTGCTGTTGCAGCAGTTACTGATTGAGGTAAACCTGAATTTTGGGAATTATAATTAGTAAATTGACTTCCATCAAATTTTACAATACCATATTTCATTGTTCCAATCCAGATATTATCTTCATTATCAATATTCATTGATAAAATACTACCATTTTGAATACTGATATCTTCTAATTTGCTGTCATCCCAAATTGTAATATTATTTCCGTCATATTTCGCTAAACCATTCCTGCCGGCAATCCAAAGATTTCCTTCTAAATCCATATCTAAAAACTCGCCCCCAAACATAAGGGTATCAACTATTAATTTTGACTCTTTATGAAACTTATATGTAGCTTTAGTATAATAATAATCATTGGAACTAAACCAAATATTATCTCCATCTTCTATACTGGCATTTATGGCATATCCTTCAAGGAAGTACATCCACTCAGGATTTTCCGCTTTAATGCTTAAAGGATTAAAGCAAATCATTCCGAATAGCAGTGACGCTAATATCGAAAATCGCTTAATAGTATCATAAAATGTTCTTAGTTTTTTCATAACTGACTCCTTAATAAATAACAATTTCAAAAATATTATCGGTATAATTTACATCTTCAAAAATTTCTCTACTCTATCCCCTATGCGGATATAATATACTCCTGATGGCAATCTCTCTATGTTCATCCGATGACTTTGAGTCATCGGATGAATTGATTCTGACATCACCTCTATCCCCAGCACATCAATTATCTGAACCTGATAACCTTCCGAAGGTTCAAAACCTAAGGAAGGTTGAATTTGAATTGTAATGAATTCACTTGCAGGGTTTGGCTGAATTGAAAAATACGACTCAATACTATTTTCATTAACACCTGCTACTATTCCTTTTGGAATTACAGTTACTTTTATTGTATCAGTTGAAACAGGATTACAGTCATTATTATGTCTTGCCAAAGCAAAATAATATCCATCATCTTTCATTTCACAATTCTTTATATAATAATAATATAAACCGTAATCCGGTACACCGGCATATATTTCTTTTGGCTCTGAATCAAGGCTCTGCATAAAGTATATTGTAAAAAATATATCCATTTTAAACGGTTCTTCATTGACAAAGGAAATATTGAATAATGTATCCCTATCACCATTGTTCACAGTTCGGTGTACAGGCTCTCTACGTATTATTGGCATTAATTCCAGATATACATCCAAGCAACAGAATATAGACTCCCAACCTCTGGTTGAATCGCGGTTTCTTATTTTTAATCCTATTTGCTCTCTATCAATGAAATGACGAAGCTCATAAAAATTTTCGTTTTTCATAAACACGTATTGCATATCTTTATGTAAAAGATAATTTTTCTCCCTGATTAAGGTTGAATCATCATAAACCCAAGGAGTCTTTATTTCAGCCTCAAATCCTCCTTCATAAAAATATTGCCAAAAATAATCAAGTTTAATATTTTCTTTTCTATTTATATAATCTATTTGAAAATACATGGTATCTTTTTCACATAGATGTTGTTTTTGATTATATGGGTCGCAATTGTTTTCTAATATAATATTAACAGTATCTGAGTATGAATAACCACATTTATTGTGAGCTATTACCCAATACTTTGAATCATCATTTCTTTCAACATCCAAATTTGAATAGTAAATATTTCCTAAATGCCATCTTGATTCAAGTGAATTTATTGAAGATGCTAAATTACCATCACAATATATATCAAATTGAATTGGTACACTATTGAATTCATAATAAATAGCAAGTCTTACATCATTTGTCCATCCTGTAACAATATCTCGTTTTTGTTCTTTATCATAGTTGTCGGTATCAAACCTTAGTGTATCCGCTCTGACACAAACAATTTTGGGTTCCTTACCAACACTTACATTTACTTCATTTGAAAAAACCTTATAGTTAATTTCTTTTATTTTAGCTTCGATTTTATAATTGCCGGAATCATTCATATAAATAGGGTCAAAAACAAGTTCATCGGAATAAATACCTTTGATATTTTCATTGTAATAAATTAGTTTCCCGTCTTTGTACCATTTAAATTCAAGTTTTTGGTTAAGGGGATTTGTGATTTGTGCTTTTAGAGAATATCTATTTCCTTCACAAGCATCTAAATCATCAAGTTTTAGTACTACTTCATTGAAATTTTTAATCACACTTGCAATTCTTGTGGTGATGATTCCGCATTTGCCTTCAACAGTAGCAAAATATTTTGTTGTGTCGTTAATATTATTAAAAGTTATGCTTAATTTGTTTGTTTTTGTTCCGTTGTAATTTGAGTTGTCTTCAAGTGGAATATTTATATTTCCTTCTACTTGATACCATTGAATTTTGACTTGTTCTCCCATTTGGATTACTTCTTCAATTGTAAATCCGTTAATATGGGCATCAAAATTTAAAGAAATACTGCCGCTGGAAATATTTGTTTTTATATCTTCGGGCTCAAGAGTTATTGATGTTGGACGTAGAGCATAAACAGATGCAGAATTTGAATTAACAGATTCCGAAGTTCCCTCTGATGTAACACGGCAGCAATATAAACCCGACTGATTATGTTGCAACGACGAAAATTTTAGAACAGGTGAAACAGCTTCGGAAACTTTCTCGCCGTCTTGATACCATTGATATTGTAAATTATTACCGGTTTTTGATTCGGCATTTATAAAAATATTAACCGGTTTTCCCAAGCACTCTATAACAGAAACAGGCTGAATAGTAATCGAAATATCCTGTGCAGCAGCACTAATACTTATTACAAATAAAAAAAGTAAAATTAACCGAATCATTTTTCCACTCCTTTTTACAAAGTTTAAAAAACTATTTTCAAAAGTTCACATTCAATATATGTATGACAATTGAAAAGTCATTTTGTCACAAATATAGTGAATTTATTGTTGAAAATAACCATAGAAGCTCGAAATAGATTACATCTTCAAAAATTTCTCGACTTTATTCCCGATGCGGATATAATATACTCCGGCAGGGAGGTGAGAAATATCTATTCGATTGTTGCCGTCAATCAGGGATGATTGACCTACTTCTATTCCAAGCAAATTGATTATTCGTTTTTTTCAACCATTGGTTTTATGGTGTGTTTGGTTGTTACAGGTTCAAATAATTTTGATTTTATTCGTCTGCTTACACGCACACTAATTCATAGGTTGTTTATGGAAAATTTGGTAATTGAGAATCAGAAAATTGAAAATGGTCAGGTAACTCTTAAGAACTTACCTTTTTCTAATGGTGAAGAAGTAAGTATTTTTTTATGGAAAAAACCTAAAAAAAAGCATTATCCTTTGCGTGGAAAATCAATCAAATATTTGAATCCAAATGAGCCTGTTTCTGAAAATGACTGGGATGCATTGAATTGATTTTACTTGATACTCATATTTGGATTTGGTGGGTTCATGGTGCTAAAGAATTAAAGCCTGATTATGAATCTATTATTTTAAATAATGAGAACCATGGCTTAGGAGTTAGTATTATATCATGCTGGGAAGTGGCTAAATTAGTTGAAAATAAAAGACTAAAATTACCGATTGATATTAGCAATTGGATTGATACAGCACTCAACTACCCTGGGATTGTTCTTATACCAATAACTCCTGAAATAGCAGTTGAATCAACGCAATTACCCGGAAGTTTCCATAAAGATCCTGCAGATCAGATTATAGTTGCGACATCCCGAATATTTAATATTCCAATTCTAACAGTTGACAAAAAAATTATAGATTATCAATTTGTCGAAAAGGCTTAATCTTAATTTGAGAAATTTACAAAATATCATTTTAATTGTATTGACAAGTCGTTCGTAATTTCTTGCTACTTCAAAATTCGAATTAAATTATCAAATATTTCTCTACCTTATTGACAAAGGAGTAAGCTCCATTGCTACAAGAAATCCTGATATAATATACCCATGCCGGCAGCAAAAATCGTTTTAAACGGTTATCATTGTCAATCAGGGATGATTGTCCTACTTTAATTATATTAACTATGCAAGATAAAGAACAAGACATCAATTATCAACAGATATAAAAAAAACCTGTTATAATCAATTTATAACAGGCTTAAATGAAATCGAAAAAATCCGGAGGCAATACATATAATCATATCATCTGATTATATTATTTCCTTTCCTGATAAATCATATTGGCAACTTTTAAATCAAAAGGATTTGTAATTTTGATATTGGTTTCTTCGCCATCTATAATAGTAACCTTGTATCCGATAAATTCAACCAGAGAAGCTGAGTCTGTACCTACGAAATTAGCATTAGCAGCCTGAGTGTAGGCATTTAATATAATATCCTGCCAAAATCCCTGCGGTGTTTGAACCATACATAATTTGGAACGGTCATAAGTTTTGACAACCATCCCTTTATTAGTTCTTTCCTTAACCGTTTCATTAGGAGCAACAGCAGGTATAACAGCGCCGGCTTCTTCAGCGGCATCTATAACTCTTTGAACTAATTGAGCGGACACAAAGGGTCTGACAGCATCGTGAACAAGAACAATATCAGCCGATTCAACGGATTTTGTTCTTAAACCATGACTGACAGAATCTTGTCTTTCTACGCCGCCAATTACTATTTCAGCTACTTTTGTGATGTTAAATTTCTTTATCAACTCTTTTGTAAAAGTGAACCATTCGTTATGAACAGATAAAACTACCGCTTCCACGTCGGCAATTTGTTCGAAAATTCGGAGGGTGTGTATGATTACAGGAATAGAATCAATTTCAACATACTGCTTGGGTATATCACTCCCAAACCGTTTGCCTATTCCACCCGCCGGTATAATTGTGCAACATTTCATAAAGTTATTTGAAATTTGTTAAAAATAAAGAAGCAATTTAACAAAGATTCCGCTAATAATGGGTTGAAAAATTTAGTTTTCTTTTATTTCGTCACAATTTGATAATTTTGATGATATTATTTTTGCGAAAATTAAATAAGTTATATGAAAATCACAATTGTCGGTGCCGGAAAGAGCGGAATTGCAGCCGCAAAACTTGCAGTAAGTTTAGGATATAATGTGCATTTATCCGAATCTAAGGCAAGTTCGAATTTTGAGAAAGAAATTGAAGTATTAAAATCTTTAGGAATTGCTTATGAATTTGGAGGTCATACAAGCCACTATCTAAAAAACTGTGATTTGGTAATTACCTCTCCGGGTGTTCCTCCCCATGCTTCAATTATTCGTGAAGCCGAATCAAAAAATATTCCTGTTATAAGCGAGCTTGAATTTGCCTGGCGTCATCTGAAGAATCCTGTTATATCTATAACGGGTACTAACGGGAAAACTACTACCACAGCTCTGACAGCATTTATACTTAATAATTCAGGGAAAAAAGCAGTTGCCTGCGGTAATATCGGCACACCTTTATCCGAACTGGTCGGAACTGTCTCTGATGATACGATACTTGTTGTCGAAGCAAGCAGCTATCAATTAGACAGATGTGTGGATTTTCGTCCCGACGTAGGAATAATTCTGAATATTTCTCCTGACCATCTGGCTTATCACGGAACCATGGAAAATTATATAAATGCTAAGTGGAAAACTTCTTCTATGCAGAATGAGAAAAATTTGTTAATTTTAAATCAAGATGATGAGACAATTATGAAAAACTTATTTCCTTCGGGGGCTAAGATTCAATATTTCTCATATTCGCCTGTAAGTTGGGGGATTTACGTGAAGGGCGGACATCTGTGTTTTAGTTCAGCAGATAAAGAGGAGGAACTTATGCCGGTTGGCAGTTTGAGTTTGCCCGGTGTACACAATGTGTATAATTCCATGGCAGCAGCGCTTGCCGCAAGAGCATTTGAGGTAAGCAACGAGGATATACGTGACAGTTTAATGAAATTTCTTGGAGTCGAGCACCGTCTTGAACTTATAAGAAGTCTTAACGGTGTAGATTTTATAAATGATTCCAAAGCAACAAATGTAAATGCAACATGGTATGCATTATCAAGCTATAAAGAACCAATTATTTGGATTGCCGGAGGAAGAGGCGATTCAAATGATTATTCGTTATTGGATGAGTTTGTCGAAAAGAATGTTAAGTGCATAATTGCAATCGGCGAAGAAGCCGATAACATTTTCAATCACTTTTGTACTATCAAAAGATGTTATAAGGAAGACAGCCTCGATACCGCTGTTTTTCGTGCCTATCAAAATTCAGAGCGGGGTGACAAAATTGTATTCACACCTGCGTGCAAATCATTTGACATGTTTATGAATTTTGAACATCGCGGTGAAGTATTCAAAAATATTGTCAATTCACTTTGATTAGTTATGAACCAAAAAGGACATATTGACTGGCTCATACTCATTCCGGTAATTGCACTGATGCTTTTCTCGATTTCATTTGTATATGCAGCAAGTGCAACTAATTCGGAATTTAAGTTCGGTGATTCGGAGCGGCTGCTTTTCAACCATGCGTTAAGAGTATTGTTGGGCATAGTAATTATTATCGCTTTTGCCAGAATTGATTATCACGTCTGGTCAAAATTTTCGATATTTTTATTGATTTTTGGTATAGCACTACTTATCGTTGTATTATTCGTCGGAAGTTCTGTAAAAGGAGCTTCCCGCTGGATAATGCTTGGTCCTTTAAGTTTTCAGCCGTCCGAATTTGTAAAACTGGCTCTGGTGATTCACTTTGCCGCACTACTGGCAAAGAAGCAGCAGGTTATAAAGGATTTCGAAAAAGGTTTCTTTCCTTTCATTCTCTGGACAGTAATTGTCTGCTTTCTGATAGCTCTGCAACCAAACTTTTCTACTATGATGGTAATATTTTTGATTGCCGTTGCAATGATGTTCATCGGTAATAATAATTTACTTCATTTAGCAGCTACTTTTGGATTCGGAGTCGTTGCGGGAATTGTATTTTTCATCACAGCCCCTTATAGAATGAGCAGACTTCAGGCTTTCCTCGGTTTTGGTGAAGGTGAAGGCAATCAGGCTGTAAGTTATCAATTGAATCAATCGTTGATAGCCTTGGGCAATGGAGGTATGTTTGGAGTAGGTGTAGGTCAGAACAGACAGTCCCACATGTTTTTGCCGGAATCTTACGGTGATTTTATTTTTGCCATCATTGGTGAAGAATACGGTTTTATAGGATTGCTTGGTATAATCGGAGTATTTTTAATACTATTTTGGCGTGGAATGTTAATAGCAAGAAAAGCGCCTGATAATTTCGGTTATTTTCTGGCTATTGGAATACTAATCACATTTGCAATTTATGTATTGGTTAATGCAGGGGTTAATACAGGTTTGCTGCCTACTACCGGTGTCCCGATGCCGTTTGTCAGTTATGGTGGTACGGCAGTACTGTTTTATTCTGCTGCAATCGGAATTTTATTGAACATTTCTGCTCAATCCGGAATATACCCGCGGGAGGAATTCACTCAGCCGGATGAATACAACACTGAAGAATTGACAATTGATAATTGAAAAATGATAATTGTAAATTTAAAAAAAAAAAGCCGTTCCCAAAAGAACGGCTTTTTTTGTGCGGAAGAGGGGATTTGAACCCCTACACCTATAAGGCACCACCCCCTCAAGATGGCGTGTCTACCAATTTCACCACTTCCGCAGAAGTACGACTACAAAAATAAGCATAATTTTCTAATTTTCAAAAATATGTTTATAAATTATCAAGCCTACCGGGTAGTGCTTTGAATTGTTACACAGCCCGAACACAATCACCTGCTGATTTCTAATGAAATGCTTATTTTTACAGATTGAAGTTTGAATAATTGGCAGACTAAAGAAACGATGTGGAAAATGAGTAGTATTAACCGTATTTCGTCAAGATTTTTACTACCAAAAGAAGTGATGTATGTTGACGAAAGAATAGGATATTAGCAAAACGTCTTCCCCGTAATGTAAGACACTTTTGAATTTGAAAAGAAAAATATTTTTATGAATTTAAAATAGTTTGTAACTTTTTATAGATTTCAAACATTATAAAGATGTAATCTAAATCATAAATAAATTTTGTTTTTTTGAAAACAATAAATTTCACGAGGAAAAAATGAAAACGTTGATAATTTTACTTTTTGTTGTCTTTTCTTATTCATTATGCTTTACTAAACCTCAGTTTAAGAAAATTGATAATTTAGATTTTATACTCTATAATGATATTATAAATTTTCAAAATAAGTATATCATGACAGCCGGCAATGAATCAGAAAGATATATTTTGATTTGTGATTCAACTTTTTTATTAATTGATTCAATTTCACATACTCAGCTACTTGATATTGTTAAAGATGATTTGAATCTAACCGAATGGGACAATCTAGGTCCTTTTAAATTTGCTGTTGATTCAAATGGAATATTGTGGATTGTAACACATAAAGCAGTATTCAATTATGATTTTAAAAGTGAAAAAATAATAAAAGTATATCATCATAAAAATAGTGTTTTGCCTGAAAAAAATATATTAAATATTTTTATTGAAAAGGATACAATTGTAATTTATCCCAATGCAAATGAAATTTACTACTTTTCCGATAATATATTTACAAAAGTTAAGTTTCCTATAGACACTACAATGGGTGAATGGACAAAATTTCCTTATTCTTATAATGCGGTTCTGCATCGTGGGAAATTCTATTATTTGACCGGATTTTCAAAAAACCTAATAGTTTTTGATGGAATTAACTTTACTTTATATGATTCCGGTGATTATATAGTTGATAAATATCAACAACATGGTCATTTACTGAAAAGTTATAATGGGAGCGTTTACTTTTTTGAAATTAAAAACAGACTTAATTTAATCAAATTTACTGATGGAAAATTTTCAGTTACAGATTTTAATAAATCAGATATTTTTAAAATTCCTAATAATTGTGTACTGTATTATTATGATTTTGAATTTGATAAAATCGGTAATCTTTGGCTTTCATTTCAGACGAATGATACAGTTACAAGTAAAATAGAACAGTATTTACTTCGATATAATTCTGTGACTGATTTTGATATATATAAAATAGATGATTTAATAAGTGGTTTCAACGATGGTGCATTTGAAATATCTATAATAACTGAAACCAATGAAATATTTTTAAGTACAAATTATAGTATATACAAAACTGATTTAAATACAGGTGTCAAAGAAACAGCAGATAATTTACCTAACTTATTCATATTGAATGTATTCCCAAATCCTGCCTCTGATTTCATTGATATTCAAACTTCCGAAGTTTTGGAAACTTCCGAAGTTTCAAAAGTGCAGATATTTGATATGCTCGGAATAGAGATGTTTTCTGTAGTGATGGAGCTTGACCTGTCCACACAAAGAATAGATATTTCCCATCTCCCCACCGGTGTATATTATATCCGTATTGGACATAAAGTAGAGAAGTTTTTGAAGATGTAAATCATACCAATAATATTTTTGAAATTGATATTTATTAAGGAGTCAGACATGAAAAAATTAATTCAATCAATACTAATTAATATATTGATAGTTTCTGCAGTTCCGATATATGCCCAAAAATGGGAACCATTTAATGCAGGTTTAGATAGCATCGAAATTAACTGTATGACTTCTAATAACAAAGAAGTATTTATTGGAACTTCTAAGAACGGAGTTGTTTCATCAAACATTGTTTTAGATGACTGGAACAAAATAAACAGTGGTATTGATACACTTTTTCCTGGCATCCATTCTATTGCTTCGGGACACAATATTATTTTAGCCGGTCATAGCATGGGTTTGTTCATTTCAAGAGATGAAGGAAATAGCTGGAATAATGTAAATGATGGAATTTTATCTTCCGGATATACATCAATTAGTACTATCATATCATTTTCTGATAACTTAATTTACAGCGATGCAAGTTCGATTTATTTATCTAAGAATAATGGATTAAATTGGAGTTTAGTTGGTTCCGGTGGTAATTATAGACTGATTAGTTCAATAGTATCAAACGGAAAAGACATTTATGCCGGTACATTAAACGGAATAGTATTGTCTTCTTCTGATTTTGGTAAATCTTGGGAAAAAATTCATGAATTCCCTGCTCAAATACTTTCACTTTCCTCAGAAGCAAATGTGCTGATTGTATGTACTGATAAAGGTGTATATTTGACAAATAATTTGTTGAATTGGACAAATATAGATGATGGATTATCAAATCTATTGGTTAAATCAGTTCTAATTACAACTAAATATATTTTTGCCGCAACAAATAATGGTGTATTCAAGGCTGAAAAGAGTTCAGTTATTAAATGGACTCCATTTAACGACGGGTTATTGAATTTGGATGTAGGTTTTTTAACCCAAACCGGTAATATGTTATTTGCAGGTACTTATTCAGGTGAAGTATATAAGTTAGATTTATCTCTATTAGGTGTTGATGATTCAATACATGATGATATATTTTCAATATCTCCAAATCCCGCCACCGATTTCATTGAAATAAATATGAACAATAAGGCAAACCTCATTGCTTCCGAATTGCAAATCTTTAATATGCTTGGAATTGATATGTCCCCCGCAGGCGGGGGTGTCAGCGGAGCTGACGGGGGTGGATTTAGAATTGATATTTCCCACCTCCCCTCCGGAGTATATTATATCCGCATAGGAGATAAAGTAGAGAAATTTTTGAAGATGTAACATTAATTGAATTGTCGGAATTTTGCGTATTTCATTTCATCTGAATTAATGACCTTTTTTAGGTATCATTATTATTATTATCAGTTGTGTTGAATCTTTATCAAATTTGAATTAAAGCAAAAATGTTGAAACTGCATAAAATTTATTTTTACATAGAACAAATTATTTTTTAATGGATTTGTTGAAATCCAAACTGAACTGAATTGCTTTAATTATCTTTCATTACAATGAGATATGTAATCGGTTGCAGGAGTTATTTATAAAATTACCCGCTCTCTTTATCATTATATAATATCCGGCACAGGTCATTTTGCAAAAAAACATTTTACTTAATGTGAAAAATTGCTTAGTTTTATATTCTGTAATTATGCAATTTCAGAAACAGTTTTTAATTTGTACAATTAATAACAAGATTAATATGGAAAATCGAAACTTATATGCCCTTATCCTCGGAGTGTCAAGCGGATTTGGTAAAGCGTGTGCCTACGAACTTGCAGGCATGGGTTACAATATAATCGGCGCACATTTGGATTTAGGCTCAAATAAAATGAGAACAGAAGAATTCCGCTTAGAACTCGAAGAATTAGGAGTGAAAGCAAAATTTTTCAATGCAAATGCTGCCGATGACACAGTCAGAAAAGAAATCGTTGAGTTTATCAAAAAGGATTTTGATAACGGTGAAAATAATGTGCTGAGAGTTCTGATTCATTCACTGGCATTCGGCGCTATTAAACCGCTTTTCGACAGAAATCCGGATAATGCAGTCAACAAGCGTCAGATTGAAATGACTATGGATGTAATGGCAAACAGTTTGGTTTACTGGGTGCAGGATTTATTTGTCAGTAATCTGCTGGCTGAAAATTCGAGAATTTTCGGTCTGACAAGTATCGGCAACACACGTGCGATGAATAATTACGGAGCAATATCTGCGGCAAAATGCGCATTGGAAGCTTATATCCGACAGATAGCAATAGAGCTTGCACCATATAAAATCACGGCTAATGCTATACTTGCCGGTTTGACCGACACTCCTGCGAGCAACAAAATACCGGGTTTCAGCAGTATGCTTGCCCACGCTAAAGAGCACAATCCATTCGGCAGAAATACAGTCCCCGAGGATGTCGCAAAGGCTATTGCCATGCTTGCCGACGAGAAATTCTATTGGATTACAGGGCAGGTATTAGGTGTTGACGGCGGTGAAAGTATTATGAATTTTATTGAAACACATAAATAAACGGAATTAATAATGAATCGAAAAAATGCCCTGATTCTCGGTGTTTCGAGCGGTTTTGGAAAAAGTACCGCATTAGAACTGGCAAACAGAGGTTATAACGTTTATGGTGCTCATCTTGATTTGGGTTCTGCTAAGTTAAAAGCGGAGGAATTGAGACTTGAGATTGAATCTGCCGGTGTACAGGCAGTATTTTATAATACAAATATTGCCGATGCCGAAAACAGACAAAACGTGATTCAGGATATTAATAAGATTTTTACAGAAAGAAATGACGACTCCAAACTTGGCGTATTTATGCACTCTGTCGCGTTTGGAGCACTCGGACCGTTTATTGATGAAAACCCCGAAATTCAAATTACTCAGAAAAAACTTGAAATGTCAATGAATGTAATGGCTAACAGTTTGCTTTACTGGGTACAGGATTTATTTAAATCCAAAATGTTCGGACTGCACAGCCGCATCCTTGCCATGACAAGTAACGGAGGTCGAGTTGCAACGAATAAATACGGACCGGTATCAGTTGCCAAAGCTGCTTTGGAAGGTATCGTCAGGCAGTTAGCCTTCGAGCTGGCTCCTCACGGCATAACTGCTAACTCGATTATGGCAGGAGCGACAGCTACCCCGGCATCAGCCAAAATACCAGATTTTGGCAAAATGCTGAAATTTGCTAAAGAACACAATCCATTTCAAAGGAATACTGTTCCCGAGGATGCTTCAAAAGTTATTGGGATTCTTGCAGGAGAAGAATCGGACTGGATTACAGGTCAGGTCATAAATGTTGACGGCGGACAGAGCATATTTACGTATCTTCCTGATTATTACGGCTGATATTTGTTACGGTAAAATCTTTAATCTAACTAATCAGTGATTCAAATTTAGATAATCTGATATATCAATTTATACCAGTTAGAACTTTAGTTAATGAAAAATATTCATAAAATATATTCGTTGATAAAATAAATTATTTATTACTTTGATGTGAGATATGATAAATCAATTTCATGCAATTTATGAACGTGATGGAGATTGGTTCATTGCATACTGTCCCGAGATACAGGGAGCTAATGGTATGGGGCAGACTCAGGTTGAATGTCGCGAAAATCTTATAGAAGCCATTAAGTTGATTCTTCACGATAAATATGAAGATTCTTTGAGGGGTTTAACAGGCAAATACACAAATGAACTTATTACAGTTCAATGAAACGAAATGAATTATTGAAAATACTCAGAAGAAATGGTTGTTATCTTAAACGTGAGGGCTCTAATCATTCTCTTTGGATTAGTTCAATTAATGGTGTTGTAGAAGCAATACCACGGCACACCGAGATTCCTGACTTACTTGCCAAAAAAATCATCAAAAATTTGATTTCAAAATAGTTTTTAAATCACTGTAATTCTTCAAAACACTAAAATCATCGTTAAAATATAAATAATTTTTCTTAAATTTCATATAACAAACAAACATATTGACTTTTTAACATTTTATATTTTGGCATTAATTTAATTATTCTTCGTATATTTGCGTTTGGTTACAGTCACATTTACAAAATATTTTTTTTAAGATTTATAATTACATTGTTAGAAATTTCATAGAATAATTAAAATTTATTATTATTAAACTATCAGGAATATTAATGTTTGAATTAGTTTTTACGGAAGAGCAGAATATGCTCAGAGAAATGGTGAAGGATTTCGTTAACAACGAACTTAAACCCGTTGCGGCTCAAATAGATGAGAATGAAGAAATACCCAAAGATATAATTGCAAAAATCGGCGAACTCGGCATGTTTGGTGCTGCATTCCCGTTAGAATACGGTGGTTCGGGATTCGGAGAAGTAGGTTATTGTCTTATTCAGGAAGAAGTAGGCAGAGCCTGTTTGTCAACGGCTACATTAATCGGCGCTCATGTTTCTATTGGTACTAACTCGATTTATATGGGTGGCAGCGAGCATATAAGACAAAAATATGTCATTCCCCTGACTACCGGCGAAAAAATTGCAGCTTTTGCATTGACTGAAGAGCGTGCAGGTTCCGACGCATTCGACCTCAAAACCCGTGCCGAGCATGTAGGTGATGAATGGATTATAAACGGCGAAAAACTTTGGATTACAAACGGTCCTTTTGCTGATACATTCTCTGTTTTTGCACGTACTACACGAGGCATTACCGGTTTTGTAGTCGAAAAAGGTACTCCGGGATTTACTGCCGGCGCCCCTGAAAAGAAAATGGGTATCCGCGGCAGTAAAACATCATCGCTTACTTTTGATAACGTCCGCGTACCGGATGAGAATATGCTCGGAGTTGAGGGTAGAGGTTTTCTTCTGGCTATGAAAACATTGGATGCCGGAAGGTTAGGTCTTGGTGCCGCATGTCTTGGTGCATGCAAAGAACTGCTTGAAATGTCCACCAAATATGCAAAAGAAAGAAAGCAATTCGGTGAGCCTATCTCCAATTTCCAGGCAATACAGTTTATGATTGCCGAAATGACTACAATGATTTATGCAGCAGAATGTTTGGTTTACCGTACTGCTGTGCTTTACGACAAACACGAAATGCTTTCACGTCAGTCAGCAATGGTTAAATTATACTGTTCCGAAGCACTTGATAAATGTGTTGATTATGCTATGCAGATTCACGGCGGTATGGGATTCTCGAGAGAGCTTCCGATTGAACGTTTTTACCGCGATGCCCGTATCAACAGAATTTTTGAAGGTACATCTGAAATTCAGAAATTAGTGATTGCAAGAGACATCATTAAAAGAAACGGCATAGTATAATTTCAGAAAGATTTATATGACAAAACAAGGGAGCGTATGCTCCCTTGTTTGTTTGTACTCCGTAGAAAATCAGGGTAAGGTTTGGTACAAATATTTATTCTTCTAAACATTACCGGTAATTATTTTAGTATTACAAGTTTCCCGATTACTATGGAATCGTTGCTTCTTATCCTTATCAAATAGTTCCCTGAAGGTAATATTGAAAGATTTAAAGGGTAAACCACATCGCCAACCTCAAAATAAGACTCACCGATATGTATTTCTTTTAGGTCTGAAACATTGAAAACGTCAAATGAATATACACCGGGCTTTTCAATAGTCAACTCTATATTTGCAGCATCTTTTGCAGGATTTGGGAAAACAACATTATTTCTCAATTTTGATGGAGTATCATTAAATCTGACAGGTGCAACAACTCTTTCGCAGTTTATATCGGAATAAGGTACTAAAATCTCCTGGCCTATTACATAACCCAGAACAACCTGAAAATCTGATATATCTTCGACACCGGTATAGGGCTCAATCGGAAGTCCGAGCATACTTGCTACAAATGTTTCAACAAAAATTGAAGTTGAAATAGAGTAGGTTTTCTCAAAATCAAGAGGCTCGTCGTTAATCAGGATACTGCATTGTTGAAAATCTTTTGTGTAGTAGACGATTTCCATTCCTGAAACCTGAGGTAGAAATTCATCATCACCCGCTTCAAAAACCATATCAATTGCGAATTTTACAGCTTTTTGAAGATCCTCTCCCTTTATCCGGAATTTTCTCATCTGATAACCGACTCCATCCTTTTCGTTTACCCCGTAACCAAGCATCCGGAATACATCATTACCTACTATAGATCCTGCATACAGCATCTGGGATGTCAAGCCCGATGTTGTAAATCCTATATCGGTACCACCCCAGGCTTTGAATGCATCTGCGACCAAGCAACCTACACTTGTGGATTTATTTCCTTCGACTGTTGGATTTGGTACGAATTCCGAAAAATCTTCTTCACACTGTGCTATTTGGGTATCAAACATCATTTTGACCTCATCAGGCTGACCTGCTATTAATTCATCAATCATTGCAACAACTGTAGGTTCTTCCGGTATTGAAGAATCTAAATTTATAATACTGCTTGTCAGACCGGAAAATTCTCCGTCTGTTACAGTTATCTGTACGTTACCAACATTTTGATAAAATGCACCAGCCTGAACGATGTATGTTGTTTCATTAGTATTAATCTGATTTGGTACAGCCTCTGCAGTTTCAGTAACCCAGTGGTCGTGTGAGCCGACAATTAAATGAATACCGGATACATTGGCTGCAATCAATTTGTCAAGATTCATTCCAAGATGCGATAAGAAAATGATTACTTTACAGCCATCAGCTTTCAAACTATCAACCTGCTCCTGTGCAATTTCCAAAAATCTGGTATCAATTTCAATTTCCGGCGGGGATAACGAAGTAACACTAGCCATGGGTGAAGTCATTCCGAAAATACCTACCTTAACTCCATGAACTTCCTTTATTATACGCTCTTTGATTTTTTCTTTCAACATAACGCCGGCAGGTTCTTTAGCAATAAGGTTTGCTGAAAGGAAGTTAATATCTCCTGGGATATCTTTTGTGTTCTCAATTGTCTGTTCAAGGATTCCGACAAGTCCAGGAGTTGTGGCATCAAATTCATGATTACCGATTGTAATTGCATCTAAACCCAAACTTTTTAAAATAGCCAGTTCAGGAACACCATAGAACAAATACCATGTCAAATCCCCAACAAAATAGTCGCCTGCGTGAAGCAGCAGTGTTTCCGAATCCTGTAAATTTGCATATCCAATAACACTAGCTGCTCTTGCAATTCCCCCGCTCTTTGCTTTTAGATTTACATCTCTACCACCGCCGGGCTGAAGATTGCCGTGTGTGTCATTGATATGCAGAATGTTAATGACAGCATCCTGCGCCTGAGAAGAACTGATGTTGATGCAGAGCATCAATCCAATGATTAAGTAAACTAAATTTTTCATAATAAAACCTTTTAGAAAATTGTTAAAAACTACGATGTAAAAGTATATTTGTCTGATATTTAAATTGTCACCAAGAAGTCATATTTTTGTCAAAATTTTGTCAAAGAAAAACATTAAACATTTAGAGAAAACAATTACTATTGACATACAAACTAAATTGATATCGAATTAATCCTCATATAAATTCTTTTCTTGAAGCCTCCAAATGACACATCCTGAATGAATGTGTCATTTGGAGGATAGTTTTGCGAATGCAGTTAATAGATTATTTCACGATGATTAGCTTTCCGATGACGGTTGTATCATTGCTGCTAATTCGTATTAAATAATTTCCTGAATGCAGATTTGAAATATTTAAAGGATAAACGCCGCTACCTTTTGCGAAATATGAATTATATAAGTGTGTAACTTCTAAATTTGATAAATTGAAAACATCTACTGAGTAAACTCCGGGTGTTTCAATTGACAACTCCATATTTACGGCATCCTTTGCAGGATTTGGGAAAACAAAAAGATTGTTAGTTAAACTCTCTGAGTCATTGACACCCTGTTTATTATCATCTCCTGGTTTACAAACATTTACAGCTCTGCAGGCATTATTTAAAGGAGCTAATTCACCTTGACCCGCAATATATTCTGCAACTACAAATATTTCAGAAGCATCATACAAAATATTTACATTTTCAGTAGGTATGCCAATAAATCCAAGAATTGAGTAAGTAACAAAATTGGTTGTCATTGAATACAACGTATTATCTGAAATTTCAATTCCATTTACCAAAATTTCTTCTAAAATTTCGGGATTTTTTAAACAATATTTATAACTCATGCCTGATACCTGCGGAAAGTAATCGTCATTGGCTTCAATTGTGCTTAAGCAGTATGCGATACCCTGCTTTAATGCAGCTCCGTATATATCAAAAGTAACAAGATTATATCCTATAAAATTAGTTTCGTTTACTCCGTAACCAATCATTTTGGCAACATCCTGAATTACAACAGGTCCTTTATATAAAGGCTGGGCGCTCAATCCGCCGGTAGTAAATCCGATGTCTGTCTGTCCATAGTTTCTTATAGCATCAGCTATCAACGAACCTACCGAAGTTGTATGGTCGCCTTTTTGGGTCAGATTTAAATCCAGTTCGTCAAGAGTTCCGGTGACCGTTGCTATCTGCTGCGTGAAAAGTGATTTGGTGTTGTCGTCCTGCGAATTAATCAAATCATCAATCATTGCCTGAACTGTTGGTTCATCCGGAATATTCTCATCTAATTTTACCAGTTGGTAATCGAACTTATGCAGTTTACCATTTTTGATTTCTGCCTGAATTGTGCCGACATTTTCAAAGAATGCTCCTGCCTGAACGATGTATGTTTTTTTACCATTCTCACCGTTAATCTTAACAGGCTCATCAAGAGCAAAATGGTCGTGTCCGCCAATTATAATATCAATTCCTGGTATCATTTCTGCAACTGCCTTATCTGCATCCAGACCTAAATGTGACAGAAATATAATCATCTGAGCACCATCGGATTTCAATGCAGCAACCTGCTCGGCTATAATTCCCATAAGAATTTCCGGAGATTCACCTTCAACAAAAATGTCAGGCAGCGACAAGGATGTAAGATTGGCTTGAGGACTGGTTATACCAAAATATCCGACCTTAACACCATGGACAGTTATAATTTCCCTGTCTTTAAGAATACTTTTAAGCATCTCCCCTGTTTCAGTATTTGCTGTAAGATTTGCAGATAAAAGAGAAATACCTCCATCCGGATATGCATACAGCAATGACTGTATCAAGCCGGCAGTTGTCAGGTCGAATTCATGATTACCGATTACAGCAGCATTAAATCCCATCATTTGCATCCATAATAACTCCGGAACGCCATAATTTAAATAGAAATGCAAATCACCCATAAAAAAATCACCGGCATGAAATAATAGAGCTTCAGGGTCCTGCATACGAGAATACCCAATTACAGATGTTGCTTTTGCCATGCCCCCGTTTGTGCCGTTCAGGTTCTCGTCACGGCTCCCTCCTTTTGAATAATTGGAATGTGTGTCATTGATATGAAGGATGTTTATCACAGCATCCTGGGTCTGAGAAAAAACAATGCTTATGCTGAGCATCAAACCGAAAATTAATCCAAAAAACAATTTCATAAAAACCTCAAAAAAATATTGTTAAAATCTACGATGTAAAAGTAATTTTATAGAATATTCGATTTGTCACTAAAATGTCATTTTTTTGTCAAAAATTTGTCATTAATAAAAAATACTTTTTTTTATTTTAATAATAATTGATTACTTTACATTATAAATAATGATATATTATGAATAAATTATCTCATTCTATAATTTTTGTTTTCCTGCTGGATATAATCCTGCTGATTACAGGATTCTATAATCTGGCTTCAATACTTGATAAACCGGAATTATCAAGGAAGCATTCCGATATAAATAAACAATACGAAAACTGCATATTTGAAGATGATATTGTCACAAAAGTTAATGGGTATGTAACAGTTGATATTAACAATTTAGAAACTGTGCTTGATTTATATAATGCCGGTGATGAAGTAAGTATTGAGATACTTAGAGGAGATAAAATTCTCAATATCAATACTAAACTGGGGAATTACTATGATATATATTTTTTAATATCAACAATTCTTGCTGTGATGTTTTTTCTGTATCCGGCAATATTTATTTTTTATAAAATTGAAGACAGACTTTTGGCTTCAGTCTTTCACGGGCTTATGATTTCAGTAGTTGTGATGCTTATGTTTACTTACGGGTCATTAGTTAACAGCAGTAATTATGTCAATATCATAATCAAAACTATTGACCAATTATGTTATTTATTCCTGTCGGTAACATTTTTGCATTTCAGCTGCCTTTTTCCTGAAAGAAAGTTTGAAAAATATTTGTGGATATTCAAATATATTTATATTGTTATTGGCACGTTATCCATACCTCTGTTACTGATGAACTATTATTATCTGTTTTTACCATCAAACACAATTTTTACTTTATATGATAATATACATACTTATTTTTTGAGACCTCTTTTTATCCCCAGTTTCATCTTAGTGTTTATCAATGTAGGACATTCATATTTTGTTTCGGGAAAGTCCGTTGATAAACAAAAATTATTATGGATATTTATAAGTGTGATTTGGGGACCGTCAATGTATTTATTATATCTGATTCCCGGATTGTTTGTTGCAAATCGTGCCGAATCCGAAACCATAATGCAGATTTTGATTATTGTCTCCCCTATAACTTTATTTATAGGAATATATAAATACAGTTTATTTGATATCAGAATGATAATCAAAAGGAGTTTTATTTACGGATTCATTTTTTCGATTTTAATATGTATCTACATGTTGATGATATTTATTTTTTCAAATATATTTATTTCTGAAATCAACCAGATTCAGCTTTCAGGTTTGGCTACTATTGTTTTAACAGTTTTGATTTATCAGCCGGTGAAAACCAGAGTACAGAAAATTGTTGACCGGAATTTATTTAAAATTAATTATGATTATTTAGAAGTAGAAAACGATTTGAATCTGAAATTTAAAAAATGTATAACCCACGAAGAAATAGCTGTACTCGTTGAAGATGTCCTTGTTATATTTTTGAAAGTAAATAATTATAATCTTCTGTATTTTGATAAAGACAAAGATGAACTGATTTCATACAGCCGTCAGAATTTGCATTTAGACCGTCATCAATTATATAGTTTGAATGAATATTTCAAACAAAATTCAGGGATTATATTAATTACTAAACCAAATGTTTTTACTGACGATATACAATTTTGGGATGAAATTCATTTGCTTGAAATGATTAAAGCTGAAATAATTTTCTGCTCTTTTTCAGATGATGAATCTCCAAACAGTTTAATCATATTGGGTAACAAAATCAACAGGAGTTCATTTACTATTGAAGATGCAGAACTACTTAAATTTATTGCATCAGAAACAGGCAACCAATTTCAAAAAATTAATTTTCAAAAAAAATTACTTTTCCAAAATGAAGAAATAAGTAAATTAGCAGAGTTGAATATTCTTAAAAACTATTTTGTATCAAATGTATCTCATGAATTGAAAACACCGCTGACATCTATAAGTTTATTTTCTGAATTGATGCTTGTTAACCATGATATTTCAATAGAAAAAAAGCAGGAATATCTGCAAATTGTCATTGGAGAATGTGAAAGATTGACACGTTTGATAAATAACCTGCTGGATTTTTCAAAAATCGAAAAAGGTACGAAAGAATATGACCTGCAGATAATTGATTTAAATGAAATCGTAAATTCCGTAATAAAATCAACCTCATATTTTATAAAATTAAAGAATTTCAAATTGAATTTCGAAAATAACAGTTCAAAATATTTGATTTCAGGTGATTCTGATTCTCTGAAAGAAGTATTTTATAATTTAATAGATAATTCCATTAAATATTCCGCTAAAAACAAAGAAATATCAATAAGTACATATTCTACAGGTCAAAAGCATTATTTTGCTATTCAGGACCGTGGTATCGGTATAAAAGAGGAACATCAAAAACTAATATTCGATGCATACTACAGAGTTGACGGTCCGGCTACTAATGCCGTTGGAGGAGCGGGTCTGGGTATGTTTATTGTATATAATATAATTAAGGCTCACGATGGCAGTATTACAATTGAAAGTGAATATGGAAAAGGTACAAATATTATTATAGAATTTCCCGGGGTAAGACAACATGAGTAAAATTTTGGTTATTGAGGATGATGCAGCAATATCTATCGGTTTAGAAGTTGTTCTGAAAGATGAAGGATATGAGGTAACAACTGAATCCGACGGTGAAACTGGTTATTTTAAAGCCATGTCGAGACAGTATGATATGATAATTCTGGATGTGATGCTTCCATCAAAAAACGGATTTGAAATTTGTAAAGATTTAAGACTTAATAAAGTTACAACACCAATTTTATTCCTGTCAAGCAAAAAGGAAGAATTTGATAAAATCATCGGATTCGAGAACGGAGCGGATGATTATTTAACCAAGCCTTTCAGTATTATTGAATTAAAACTTAGAATCAAAGCAATACTTAACCGGATTAAACCTCAACCGGCTGAAACAAAAAGTCATGATGAAATCATTAAATTTGACGATTATGTTATGATTCCAAGCAAATACGATGTGTTTCTGAATGATAAACCATTAGGATTATCCGTAAAAGAATTTCAGTTTTTGAAATTACTGATTGAAAAAAAAGGTGATGTAATTTCACGAGACGAAGTATTGGATAAAGTCTGGGGCTATGACAACTTCCCCACAACCAGGACTGTTGATAATTATATCCTGAGTTTGAGAAAAAAAATTGAACCTGACCCTGCAAATCCTAAATATGTTCTGACTGTACATACAATCGGATATAAATTTAACGGTTAGTCAGGTTTGTCAGTCTGAGGCGGCATATAAAAAGTTTTTTAACTGATTAAGAAATAACAAATCAACCTCAACTCAACAGGAGAGTTATATCGGAGTTTACTCTCTATCCTTAGTATGGAAAGGGGCTGATAAGTTCTTTGAATTTTAAAACTGAAACTTCAGAATTTGTCTCTCTGAGCTTGCAATCAGTCCATGTATTCATTAATTAACAGCCTGGATTCTTCGCTGTCGCTCAGAATGACAAACCAAAAAGTGCCGGTTTATGTGGGTCAAGTGTTTTGAATTTATGAGTTTACGGTAATATCATATAGACAGAGCAAAGAAAGTCACTTGTCAATTTCTTTGTAAATATGTGACAACGATTTTACATTAATTTGACAATTCCGTGACAACTTGAAATTTGAATAAGTCTATTTTCGCGGTGTAAGTTTTGTTACTTAATTTTTTAATGGAGAAGAAAATGAAAAAGTATCAGTTTCAATCAGCAGCAATCATAATTGCTTTATCTTTGGCGTTGCTATCCGCTTCCGGATTATTGGCACAGACAACAAATACTGACGAAGAGTTTGTTAAAACAAACAAGAATATCGTCAATCTTTACGATAATTCCATTGGTTTAAGATATTCCAATATCTCAGGCTACGGATTGAATTACGGTGTAAGACTGTTTAAAAGTTATTCCGTAATAGTCAGCGGTTTGATTCTCTACAATGAGAATACAGCGTGGGAGGATATGAGTAAAACAAAAATCACAAGAGACCAAAAGGATATTCTGTATAATTTTGGTGTTGAGCTGCAGCGTGATATGTTCTACACAAACAATACACGGGTTTATGCTCTGCTCGGTGCGAATTATTTAAAAGATGACAACAGTCAGTTATTAAGCGGAACCAATATCTCAAGATATGCTGTCGGACTGGGTTTCGGACTTGAGTGGTTTGTGCATGAGAGAGTTTCAATCAATATTTCAGCCGGCTACAAATTCGACAGTATTGATAAAATTGAGAATAAAGTGCAGCCAAGTATTGAAAGAAAAACCGGTATCGGTATTGGCGGCGGTGTTACATTTCAATTCTGATAATCGCCGGGGTGTAGTTTCAGAAATATCCGGCAGTATCAAGCAGTTGAAATTTAATTTATTCTTAAAATCGAGTAATACGGAATGTTAATATGAAAACAATATTGTTATGTATCATTATTATAATTTTCCTGCCATTTTCATCACACGGGCAGAATGAAATTCGGGAATCTTACAGTAATACCGGAGGGTTGAGAGTTTCCAATATATCAGGCTACGGAGTTTATTATAACCGAAAAATTACGGATGATTTCAGAGTTCAGATTATGGGGCTGGCATTCTATTATTACGGTGACATAAAAAACGAAATACATAAAAATTTCAATTATGAAGCAGGTTTGGAATTACAAAGAGATATTACAAAAAATCAAAAATTCAGACTGTATATTCTTGCCGGTGCCTACTATTATTTTGATGATGATGAATTAATATCAGAAATAAACAGTATTCAAAAAGTAAACAAATCTTTTAATATCGGAGTAGGTATTGCGCTCGAATATTATTTCAAAAGATTTGTATTCAGTGTTGACCTTGGTTACAAATATTTTGAAGATAAAAAAGTAATAACAGAAAATGACAACCTGCCCTATCCTGAATTATTCAGAGTTACAAAAGTTGGGGCAGGTGTTGGAATTGGATTTATGTTCTGATAAACCGTTTACGAAACCTCAGTATCATTTCGTAGGTCTGCAATCTCGTCCCTACTCTTCTTTGCACCCGCGGTGGTACTATAAATCACATAATCATTATATTTTGACGGACTGTTCTTTGACCAGATTAATTTACCGAAATCGCAGTATTTTACCATCAAAGCATATAACTCATTTCCCTTTTTAATTTTGGATTCCGAGCAGAAATCTCTCGTAATTTTCTTGTTAAAAACGTTGTCAATTTCAGTTTCAAAGGTATTAACCGCAGAATCAAATGCCGCAAGATATGAGGTCGAAACTCCTGCTGCTTCAAGTTCGGTTGCATTATTTACAGCTTCGGAATGAACCTGACGGGCAGCAGCCAGAAGTATATTATCCGGCATTAGAGTAGGAGTTCCCTTAGTCATTGAACGGTATTTAGCAGAATTTGCCCCAAAAACGGATTTTGCCCTAAAAGAAATACTTCTCATAATGTTTAGAATTGAATTTCTCGCCGATTTTTTTAATTCAACTGCATAACTTAATTCATATCTGTAATTATCATCAACCGGCAATGCCTGAAATTCATCAATCATATCAGAAAATGAATCAATATTAGCAGACGCAATAGCATATTGTTCAAATTCCGGCAAATCCCTTTTCATAGCAATAACAATCGTATTGGCTAAAAGTGCCAGTTTACCGTCGGTCATACGGTAATTTCTTAAAATATCCGAATCTCCTGCCATAAATAACCCCTCAATTTATGTAAAAAGTACTAAATTTACAATATAATATAAAAAAATATACATTCTA
>JAVSMQ010000001.1:3396197-3453262 GCA_032027125.1 Kapaibacterium sp. (SeqCode) | reverse complement strand
TAAAAAACCTTCCGAAAGTTGCGTGCTTCCGAAAGGTTTTTTAAATATTAAGGGTTAATTTATTTATTAAATAATCAATATCATTAATCTTTGATACAGCGAACAGAGAATCCAGTTGTCTTTAGTCTACTATTGTCTTCTGTGTAAGGAGTATCATATTTAAGGTACCAGTGGATTGCTGTTATATCACCGTCCTCAACGGAAGTCCACCAGTAACAATTGCTTCCTATTTCTGAGTAAACAGTATTTGAAAAATGTTCACCTCCGGGAATAGAATTTGTATAACGTTCACCTCCGGGAAGAGCAGAATAATTACTAAAGTTTGTAGCACCGGTATTTGGATGATTCCAGTGAGTTGTGCCTATTTCTTTCATTTTGCCTCCTGAAACAATGCCACCTCCAAGATAATCAACTAAAATAGTCCATTCTAAATCATTTGGTACATGCCAGCCATCAGGAGCTAAGCCGCGAGAATCGTTTACTGCATACCAATTGTATAGTTTGCCAAAAATTTCACCCATTGCCGGGTCATTATTATAATAACACCATGCACCGGTAGTTAAATTTTCCCATTGTGTGGAATCTCTTACTTCGGGAATTGAATCTCCATTGCGGTAATGATTCACATTAAGATTTTTAAGCATCCAAACTTGAGCTCCGATTTGTACCGTACCGTTTTTAATAATACCAGGGTTTGTTATTTTATCTTCATCACATCCAATCAAAAATGATAAAATAAAAATCATAAAAACAAAAATTCTGTGATTCATAATATTATTCCATAGTTTTTAAAATTCGATTTAATTTTTTTATTAATCTTTTATACAGCGAACTGAAAAACCTTGAACCTTACTAATATTGTAGATATCCATATAGGCGGAATCGAAACTCAGTCCTCTGTACCAGGCCGTCGCAGCCTTGTACTCAGACGCTGACCACCAGTAACAACAATAGCTTAAACTGAGGAAATAACCATCGTAATAACGGTAAGCGCTCGAAAGAGCAGTGAAGCCGCTTGAGTTTGTAGCGCCTGTGTTAGGGCTTTTCCAGTGTGATAAATTCGCTTCTTTCATCTTTCCGCCAGCTATGTGTGCACCTCCAAGATAATCTGTAAGTATTGTCCATTCTGTATTACTCGGTATATGCCATCCTTTAGGAGCTAAATTTCTTGGGTCATTTACAGCAAACCAATTGTATAATTTACCATAAACAGCACCCATTGCCGGGTCATTATTGTAATAACACCATGCGCCTTCTTTTTTATTTCCTGCATCAATCCAATCTTCGTTACTTTCAGCATGGCGGATAGTTTCACCGTTTCGGTAAGTACTTACATCAAGATTTCTTATCCTCCAAATCTGAGAACCTATGGACACGGATTCATAAAGGAGAGGTTCTGTAACAGTAAAATCAACTTCATTACTTTTTAGAGAGTTGACAGAAACTGAAACTTTTATTTTGCCACTATTTTTACTACCGGGATTTCTAAAATTGATTTCAGTATTACTCCAACTTGTAATAGCAAAATATTGTATATGGTTAAATAAAATAAAATTTAATCCTTGAATTGAGTCGAAATTCTTACCTCTAATGGTAATTGCGTCTCCTGCTTTTCCTTGGTTGGGTGAAATACTTGTAATTTGCGGTGACTTTGAAGAATTTGCAGGGTTATCTTCTCCACATCCAATCAAAAATGATAAAACAAAAATCATTAAAACTAAAATTCTGTAATTCATAATATTATTCCATTTATGTTATAAATTCAATAATTTCTTTCAACTTTGGTACATAAATCTTTTTATTTCCCATCTCTTCATAATTCTGATTTTTATTTTCCTGAAATCAATTATGAAGTTATGTAAAATTACTAAAAATTTTAGAATAATAAAAATCCTATAGGGAATATATAAAAAAACCTTCCGCAAGTTGCATGCATTCGGAAGTTTTTTATATAGACATTGAATTCCTATTATAGTTGTCAGTTTACTTTTAAGCCCGGATAAAGCAGTCTTGCTATGCTGACAATTAAATTATCGTTTTGATTCTGCGAATTGGTGAAGACATAAATAATCGTTTTTCTTCCGGGAAGATAGTATAAAGAAGTATAGTAACCGTCAATCTCGCCGGTATATCCTATGAATGAGCCGATTTTCATAATACCCATCCCGTAATAGTAATCCAGTCCGTTTTCGGTTTTATATTTTTCAAATTTCATCATCAATTCCAGCGATTTGCTGCTTAATAAACGTCCGCTTCCAAAAGCAGCAGCCCAATCAGTCATATCACTTGCAACTGAAGTCATATTAGCTGTTGACCAAGCCCATGAATAATCCGAATTGCTGGTATAATCTACATATCCTGCAGAGTCTGAATATACATATCCTCTTGAGAACAAAGAACTGTGAAATGAGGAATTTTGGTTAAATTTGGTATCAGTCAGGCTCAAAACATTAAATATCCTGTTTTCCATCAGCACATCTAACTTTTCACCGGTGACTTTCTCAACAATCATTCCAAGAATAAGATAATTTGTCTGAGAAATTTTTGTCTGCTGTCCTGGCGAAATAAGCGGGTCGGCATTAAAAGCAAAATTCAGAAGTTCGTTATTTGTCCACTTTTTCTGAGGTTCTGTTTGATGATAATATTTTACAGAGTCGGTAAAATCAGCTAATCCCGACCTCATTGACAAAAGATGTCTTATTGTAATCAGACTGCCGCTATGCGGGACCTGAATATATTTATTTACAGGCTCATCAATCAGAATTTTGCCTTCTTCAATCAGCCTAAACACCAGAGTAGCTATGAATGTCTGAGTCAAAGTACCGATTCTGATTTCATCACCTCTGAATAAAGAAGTACCCTTATCAATATCAGCCTTGCCGAATGCCTTAATGTAACTGAAATTTGTCTCCGGACTGATAACACCTATTACAGCCCCCGGCACAGAATGGTTCTTGCTACCTGTGATGAGTTTTGTGGTAATCGAATCACCCATTTTATCAATCAGCAATGCAATTCTTGTATTTTCTTCGTGATTTATCGGTGCTGTGCCGCTGTCACAAGAAACAAACAATAAACTAAAAATATATGTAAATATGACAAAACTGATTATATTTATTTTCATAATATTATACCTGTTCAAAACAAAAGAATCAAAAATAAGCTAAAATTATTAAACAACGCTAATAAAATTTATATTAGTGTTATGTTGAAACGTTTTGTTACTTTTGCTTTTCCATATTTAGATATTTAGGAATTTACATTGAATGACTGATACTTTTATTTCAAATTCGGATTTAGATACCGTAAAATTAGGCGGCAAGTTTGCAAGGAAACTGAAATCCGGAGATATAGTAGCTCTGACGGGAGAACTCGGCGCCGGTAAAACAGAATTTATAAAAGGTATATGTGAATTCTTTAACGTTGAAGAGCTTGTAACAAGTCCTACATTTACAATTATAAATCAATATCAGGGACATTCAAAGAAAAAGGAAATCCCAATATATCATATTGACCTCTACAGAATCAAAAAAACTGATGAATTAGTTGAAATAGGATTCGATGAATGCCTTGCTGACGACAATTGCATCAAGCTTATTGAATGGTCAGAAAAAGCCGGTGACAGACTGACGGAACCTGACTATAAAGTTACTTTCAAAACAGATGAAGAGAACGAAAACCTCAGGGAAATCTTCATTCAAAGCAGTAACTGAGATTTTTAGTTTTCAACAAAACAAAAAAATATTAAAAAAAATTTTGTTATCAAAAATATAAGTATTATTTTTGTAGTTCCTATTTGTGTAATGAATAATTTTTTGGATTAAAATGGCGCATCATAAATCAGCATTGAAAAGAATGAGGCAGTCTCGCAAACGCCGCCTCTATAACAGATTAAATAAGAAGGCTGCAAAATTTGCTATCAGAGCGGTACGTGAGGCTACAACTTTTGAAGAAGCAGCAGAAAAATTCAGACTGGCAACAAAGATTCTCGATAGAATCAGTGCCAAGAATGTAATGCATTCAAACACTGCTTCAAACAAAAAGTCTTCATTGGCTAAACACGTTAATAAGCTAAAGTTTGCAGTTCAGGCTGTTTAAATATAATTTAAATATTTGATAGGCGCCCTTAGCTCAATTGGATAGAGTATCTGACTACGGATCAGAAGGTTAGAGGTTCGACTCCTCTAGGGCGTACGACACTTTGACGCTAAGTATATAATCATTATATGTTTAGCGTTTTTTTATTTTGTGGATTAATCAATATTTATCAAAATATTTTTTGTGAATCTGATTGGATAATTTGTTATAACCCTAAAGCTATTTTAATATGTTTATTCATTTCATCTATTAATATATTGTCAAGTTTGCCAATAACCCTATTCACATAAGTTTTTTCAATCAATGCTATCTTATGACCTCTGAGAGTAGAACGTAATTGAAGTCCGGTTTCTTTAAAAGATGGATTAGTCGTTTCAATAACATAGTCACTTGGAAGTAAATTAATTGATTGAGACGAAGAAATAAAAACACATAGTACATCATTAGTCAATGGCAAAAGAAAATCAGGTGTTACTATAACGGCTGGGCGAACTTTTGATGAATTACCATCCGAAAATGGGAAATTAATCAGAACAACAGTACCGCGTTTAATTTTAGGATTTACCATTTCGCCGGAACCCCATCTTCAGATGAATAAATATCTTCATCAGGTGATTCAAGCCAATCAAAAACATCAGATTTAGAAATTAATCCTGTTAATTCACTTGTTGGAATATCATCAATTTCCGATTGAGAAATATTATTGGTTCGTTTGAATAAAAGAAATTCCGCAAAATGTTCCAATTGAATAATTTCGGAATTATCAAGATAACTAATTTGTTTTGATAACAAATCCGACATACATTTACCTTCATAAGAATAAATAAATATAATATATAACAGAAAATCTGACGATTTTTTATAAACAATATTTTTTTATATAGAATTATGGAATCTGATAATATTGAATTAATATGAGAATGTTTAAATAATTAATTTTTCACCGGTTGGTATAATACCTATTGGTGAAAAATTTAACTGCTTGAGATAATCTCTTTTAAACCAAAGTAAAAATACTGGGTCGGAAAAGTCGAGTTTACCGGAATTATCGTAAAAAATATCATTTTTGACGAGGACACTTTTGCTTTTCAAAACGTTAGAGGGAGTACCGAGATTATATCGCTTTATAATATCAACTGAAGTTAATTGAGTTTCATTGTCTGCAACTGCTTTAAGCAGATTTAATTGAGTACGGCTCAAAATATCAATTTCACGTTGAAAAAGTGGATTATTTGAGTTAATAACTTCATCGAGTGATTTAATTATCAAATCATTCGATAAAGTTTTGGAAGTCTTACTCCAGCAAATGTGTGACAATTGCTGAACATACCAGGGATGATTCTGCATTAAATCAGCTATTAAACCGGCATTAGTTTCAGAAATATTTTTACCGGTCTCCTTAAACCTACTTGTTATGAAATCCACCCATTTTTCTCTTCTAATTTTTTGTAGAAAAATTACATCTCCAAACTTATAAAACGGTTTTGAACTGTTTGTAAATATATCTTCCATCAGATGACGTTTACTGCCAAATATGCAATATGTGACATTTTTCTGCTTTTGCCATACAGCTCTTAATTTATTTTCCAAATTCGGATAATCTTTGAAATTAACAACATTCTGAAACTCATCAATATTAATGATAAACTTTATTTTTTTCCTGGTTGCAATTGCCTCAGCGAGATTTAAAATTTCATCAATTTCAAGATTTGAATCTCCGAAATCAAAGCTGATACTAAAATCAGTAATCGGATCAGTTCCAAAACTTAAACGTGGAATTATATTCCTGAAAAATTCCCGACCTGTTCTAACCCAATCCTCAACTACTGTTGAACTTGATTTAATAATATTTTGAGCAAAATTTTCGAGAAATTCGCGGGCGGAGTTTGCTGAGAATATATCAACGTTCACTATTTTCAGTTCCGGATATTTGGATTTCAAATTCAGGGAAACTTTTTCGACAAGCGATGTTTTTCCCCATCTTCTCGGAGAAATAATCATAGTATTAATGCCCGAAATCAGATTGTTTGATAATCGCTCAATCTCGTCTTCACGGTTTGTAAAAGCACCGTGGGAAACTGTTTTTCCAAATATAAAAGGAGATTCTTTCATTTTTCACCAATTGGTATAATACTTGTTGGTATAATACTGATTAGTATAAAAATTATTTTAATGATAAGATATATTTTGAGATAGTATATAAATCGAAACAAAAATCCCCCTGACAAACTTTACAAGTTAAACAGGGGGATTATTGAGTTGCCGATTTTTAAACTTATTCTTTAATGATTCTTTGTACTACTGTTTCTCCTGTTTCACTGCTTCCGACTATTAAATACATTCCTGTTTTAATTTGAGATATATCAAATGTTAACGAATTTGTTCCTGTGCTTAAATGGTTGTTTTGAGATAAATCTTTTATTTTGTTACCATTCACATCATGAATTGCAAATTTCATGATTCTTTTTTCTTTTAGTTCAAACCGGACTGTAAAGATTGACTTTACGGGATTTGGAAATACTCTCAGATTTTCGATGGCTCCGCTGCAAGCTCTCCAAATATCAAGATATGATTTTTCCGACTGTACAACTGCACCGCAGATTGCATCTTCATTTTCCAAAAGTTTAAACTCTTTTGACAAATCGCTCCTATATCTTGCAGGTAATACATCAATCAATTTCTGAGAAGGTTCATACCAGAAAATAAAACCGCCATTTTCAGATTCATTATTAATAGGTATCTCAATAGCAAGCATTTTATTAATCATTATGTAATTTTTTACCATCTGACTTAAATCGGACAACTTACTGCCAAGTTTGCTGTAATTTTGATTTAAAAATTCCCTCATTGTCAGAGGATGTTTTTCAAATATAACATTAAAACCCATTTTTGTCATACTTTCTATTGATTTATAATCCGAACTGTCCGGGTCGTGGTCTAAAAATATAGTCATCTTGGTTTTTAGGTTCGTATCAACAGAGGATAATTGTGGTTTAACGCTATTATATTTATTTTTACCAGTTTCGGAAATCATTGTAAAATAAATATTTAATTCTGTCAATAGTTTATCAATTTGCTTTGTAGTTGTAAGGTCAATTTCTTCAAAAGTTGAATTCTTTTCGAGTAATTTTTGGAGCTCAGATAGCTGTAGATTTATTTCATCAGGAATTTTATCAGGAAAGTAATCCTCAATAAATTCTAATTTGTAAAAATCCATAAAGCTATTATTAAATGAAATGAATTCATTTAATGCACTTCCATCATTCAAAGCGTCAGCTATTTGCACAAAAATTGAGCCTTTATAATCTGTAATTACATTTGGATATAGCTTTATAAAATGAATATTCTTTTCAGAAGGTAATTTCTCATGTTGATGTGTTGAACCACCTCCTATTGTAAAAACCGAATATGTTGCAGCAGATTCTCCTGTTTTAGACCAAAATCCAATACCTGGATAAACCTTTTCTTTATTATCAATTGAATCAATATAAATCCTGAAATCTGTAAGTTCCTTTTCAGAAAGTTTAATAGTATTTATACCTTTGATAATTGATGTTGAATTCTCCGGTTTACCTTTAATTTCAGATTGATTAGCTGAAAAATCCTGCGATTTTGATGTTGAAACAATTAATGATTCAGATTTTTTTGGTTCAATATTCGAAACTTTTTCCGGGATTTCCTGAATTTTATTTAATGATGAATTTAGATGGACAGAATTTTGAACATTATCATTAAAGATTCCCGTACTGACTGCAAAAATAATAAGACTGCTGAATAGAACTGATGAAATAGCCATGATTTTAACTCCGTATTTTGAAAAAAATGTTTTTTGAACAGAATTTTTCAAATCACTCATTTCTATTATATTGCGCGCCATATCCTTCGAAACCGGTGACTTAAATTTTCTTGCAGATTCTAAATAATTATCTGTATTTTTATATTTATTATTCATTTTCAATTCCATTTACAAAAGGTTCATAAATTTCTGTCAATTTTTCCCTTCGATAAAATTTGTCCTGATGTACTAAAATTTCTGTTAATTTCTCTCGACCGCGTTTAACTCTTGATTTAACAGCAGAAAGAGTTCCACCCTGTAATTCTTTTATTTCAATTAATGAGAAACCCGAAATTTCAAACAACACAACAGCTTCTTTTTGTTTTTCAGGTAAAGTTTCCAAAGCATTATACAGAATCTGAATATCAACAGGTAAATCGGGCGAAAAATCATTTAATACTATATTTTCAGCTTTTTGTTCGTCAAATTTTCCAAAAAGCCACGACCTGCGGTATTTTTGCCTGAAAATACTTCTTGCAGTTTTGAATATATAGCCTTTAAAACCTGAGTAATCTATAATAGTGTCGAATTTTTCGTAAGCTGCAAGAATTGTATCGCTAAGAAGGTCTTCAGCATCTTCCACCGAACTCTCCAAAGCACGTGCATACATAAATAGGCTGTCATTAACTCCTTCGAGTAATCCGAGAAACTTTTCCTGTTTTTTTTTATTTGACACTTTAGTATAAATCCTGTATTAACTTCTTAAACAAATAGATGCACGAAATGAAAATAAGTTGCATTTATAATCCATAGATTCTATTCTAAAAGATATTTTTTTTTATTTTACTTCAATCATTTCAAAAATATTATTTTTTATTTGTACTAAATTAATTAAATAATTTGAAGAATCATCAAAATGATTTAATTTTGTATAATGATTTGTAGTTAAAAAATATATAAAATGCAATTAACAACACAACCTGAAACCGATTCATTGAAAATTCAAATATCTGCTTTTAAAGAGGAACTTTCGATTCTTGTGCAAGATTACGAACTATTAGTAAACTTTACTTGTAAGAATATCGAATCTGAGTATCTTAAAATCATCGGTCAGCAAAAAATTGAAATGCTTTATCTTGATTTTGAAGCCCGACGGCTGAAACGAAAAATTGAACTGATTCAAACAAGTATAAATACAGGTGAAATAATTGATTTAGCCAAAATTGAAGTGTCTTTGGAAACTGAACTTCAGGAATGGAAAGTTCAATTTAATGATTTTATTAAAAAATATAATTCTGCTATTAATGAGATAATTATCAATTTGGATGAAAAAGAAAGTAAAGAAATCAAGCGGGTTTTCAGACTATTAAGCAAAAAGCTGCATCCGGATATTAATCCCAATCTGCCGGTAAAATTCGCAAATTTATGGACAAGAGTTTTCAATGCATACAAGAATGCAGATTTGGATGAACTATTAGCTATCGAACAGATTTTGTTAAGTGCAGAAATTCCTGATGAATATAAAAAGGGCGAAGATTTGGAAAGACAATTAATTAAATTGGAAAAAGCTGTCAATCATTATATTCTAAAAATTGAAAAAGTAAAAGAGCAATACCCTTACATATTACTTAAAATTTTGGAAGATGAGAATTTGCTGAATATTGAAAGAACTGCTGCAGCCGATAATATACAATCTTTAATGATTATGATAGATAAATACAGTAAGATATTGAATACTATGGGATTTGGTGATAATGTCAAATTTAATCTTAATTGACCAGGCATATTTAAGTCTTGTTAACGGTTCTTTCGGCTCAAATGGTATGCCGATGCCGTATATGCAGGAAATATTTCTGATAGAATGTCACATTGCCGGAACTTCATATCTTGATTTGGAAGAAATTGAACCTAATCTGAACATTGACCAATTATTAATCACCCGTCGTGAACCGGAAAATAAATATGATACTTTTGCAATTATGCTGCTCTCCCAAAAAGGAGAAAAGCTCGGGTATATTCCACGTGACCGTAATGAAATACTTGCAAGACTCATGGATGCAGGAAAAATAATTATCGGCAAAATTGTTGATAAGAAGTGGTACGAATCGTGGCTAAAATTATCTATTCGTGTGTATATGAGAGATATATGAAAAGAAATATATTAATATTATCAATAATATTTAAATTATATTACCAATTACCTTTGACCAACGATTATTTTTTTGAATGATTCAGTATTGGCAAGGTTTATTTTGGGAAATGAAATGTTATTTAATTTATTGAAATCTTTGTCATGAGTTACGATATAATCAGCATTACAAGCGATGGCACAATCAACAAATTTATTATCATCAGGGTCTGACAAAAGACCAAATCTAAAATAAGTAGTTATAAGCTCAATATTAGGGAGATTTTCTAAAACTCCCAATAAACTTTCACTTGCTATCGCACCCATGTGATTTTCAATAATTTCAGCATATTCATTCAATATTTCTGTTGTAACGCAAATAGTATATTTACCATTTATTAAATCTTCAAAAATCCAATGCAGTTTTGACCTGCTTGAAACTGAAACTAAAAGAACGTTGGTATCTAATACAACTTTAAGCAAGCTAATTCCTTTTTCTTAGCTTGGAATTTAGTAACTCATTAATTTTACAGTCATCCCAAGCATTTTCATCCCAAACTTTATCAGCTTCTTTTATAAGTCTTTTAGCAAAAAATAAAGTAAGTTGTTTTCTTAATTCCATAATTTCATTATCATGTAATTTATGAGAAAAAGCTTTGAGGAGTTCGATTTGAACATTGGTCAGGGGCTGACTTATTGTATTTTCCATCACATCTACTTAATTAAATTTATAAATTTTATCAAATTACGATTTGTTCTGATAAATATTTTCAGTTATTATAACTGCCTGAACAAGAAATAATTGAAGTTTCACTATTCTTACCTTTAGATTTACTGCAAAATGCCAAATTGTTTTTTGCATCAGCAATTTCATAATAATATATAAATGGGATGAAATCAATTCGTTTTAACAATCCCTTTCTTTCCTATATCTTTTCTGTAATACATATTTTGGAAACTTATTTGGGCGGCTAATTTATATGCTGAATCAATTGCATTCTCTAATGAGTCTGCAATAGCTGTTGCTCCAAGCACTCTGCCTCCTGAATTTAATGTATTACCGTCTTTTTCAGTTGTTCCTGCCTGGAAAATTATTTCATTTTCACTGAGATTTTCCGGAAAATGTATTTCATATCCTTTTTCAAAACTATCGGGATAGCCTCCTGATGCAAGTACCACACATACTGAGTGCAAATTACTGTCAATTGAAACGGCATCTTTTTCAATATAACCGATAGCTGCTGTATAAAACAGTTTTGCTAAATCACCTTTTATCAGTGGCAGCACAGCCTGGGTTTCCGGGTCGCCGAATCTGACATTAAACTCTACTACTTTCGGATTATCATTTTCAATCATCAATCCGACATACAAACATCCTCGGTAAGGATTACCGGAATCAGACATTGCTTTTAATAATGGCTGTATAATCCGGCTCTCAACTTTGTTCATAATCTCATTAGTGACAAGTTCAGCAGGAGCATAAGCACCCATACCACCGGTATTTTTGCCGGTATCTCCGTCCCCTATTCTCTTGTGGTCTTGTGATGGCGGAAAAACCAGATAATCCAGACCGTCAGTAATCACAAAAACTGAAGCTTCCTGTCCTGTCATAAATTCTTCAATCAGTACCCTGCTTCCGGCTTGTCCGAATTCTCCTCCGAACATCGAATCAACAGCATTGTGTGCTGTGTCGTAATCTGCAGCGATGACTACTCCTTTTCCTGCAGCCAAGCCGTCTGCTTTAAGCACTATAGGCAAAGCAATGCTGTCTATGTAATTATGAACCGATTCAAATTCGGATGCAGTGAAGGACTTATATGAGGCTGTGGGAATATTGTTTGTCTGCATTATCCTTTTTGAGAAATCCTTTGATGATTCCAACTGTGAGCAGTATTTTGATGGACCGAATACTGTAAATCCTGTTCCTGTCAACACATCCGACAAACCGTCTGCAAGAGGCTGCTCAGGTCCGATTACAACCAATTCAATACTTTCTTTTCTGCAAAATTCAACTACCGAATGATGGTTATTTATATCTATATCAGCTTTAACGGCTAATTCAAAAATTCCCGGGTTTCCGGGCGCTGCAAATAACTGCCCGCAGGATTTGGATTTAGATAAAGACAACGCTAAAGCATGTTCACGACCGCCGGAACCGATTAAAAGTATTTTCATTTAATGCATATCCAATATTTAATAACATTACAATCAACTTTAAGCAAAAGTAATTATTATTATTATTATAATTNTTATTATTATAATTTTATAAAAAATTGGGATGTGTTAAAAAGATTTCAGAAATATTATTATCTCAAATCTCTAACAGGAACTGTAAAAAAGAAATCCGAGCCTTTGCCGGGACTGCTTTCAACTCTGATTATACCGCCATTTATCTCAACCAACTCTTTACAAAGAATCAGTCCAAGTCCGGTACCGGTTTCATCGTTAGTGCCCTTTGATGTTATTTGTGTGTCAACTTTAAAAAGCCGCTTAATTGTTTCTTCATCCATTCCAACACCTTCATCACTAACACACATTTCAATAAAATCAGGATTTATTTTTTGGGCAGAAATTTTTATATTACTATCAAAGAATGAAAATTTTATTGCATTTGTAATCAGATTGCGAATAATAGTATTTATGATGTTAACATCTGTAAATACAAGCAAGTCATTTGGAACGTCATTTATCATCAAAATTCTCTTTTGTTTAGATGTCGGCATCATCAAATCCAAATTCATCATTACCAAAGTAGATAGTTGCATTGTAATTGGACTGTAATCAATAATACCACGCTGAATTTTCGACCAATCCAGAAGATTCTCAAGCAATTTGTAAATATTTTGTGATGATTCATACATTGTGCCGGTAAGTTCTAAAACCTCTTCAGGTAACATCTTGTCTATTTCTGAAGAAAGAATTTGAGTAAGCTGCATAAATCCTCTTAACGGTGTACGTAAATCATGAGCAATAATAGAAAAGAATTTATCCTTCTGATTGTTGGTTTCAATCAGATTTTGTCTCGAATCCTGCAATTCATTAATCAGCGAACTAATTTTTTCGTTATTTTCAACCTCAGTTTTTCTTGCATTTTTCAAAGAAAGTATAAGATTTTGTAGTTCCTTTTCTTTTGCAACAAAGTCTGTGATGTTAAACATAACAACCAATAAACCCCAAGCTCTCCCTGAATCACCCTTAATCGGATTTATCAAAATGTTATAACTGTCATTTAAATATATAGCTTCTTCGGCTGTAGTGACTCTTTTGCAGGATTTATTCAGATTAATCGCTTCCTCTAATTCACCGGATAAACTATCGTATAAAATTGGCAGCAACTCACTGAGTTGTAATCCCTTTATATCCTTGCCCGATTTGTCCGGAATTATATTAAAAATGCTGTCACTATAATTCATAACCCGTAATTCGGTATCTAAAACTAATATTAAACCCGGAATAGTATTGATTACAGTCTTAAGTTCCTCAACTGTTTTCTTTAAATTGTCGAAGGAAAGTTTCTGTTCATTTACATTAATGACCATTCCAATTATTTCTTTGGCAGTACCATCATTGTTTCTTATAAGTTTTGCCCTTTCTTCAAACCACTTATAATCTCCGTCAAAATTACGCAAAGGGTAAATCATATTTACTTCGTTTGTAAGTTCAATACTTCTCAAAGAATTAACAACATAATTTTTGTACCCTGGCTCTATAAGTGAATCCCAGAAATCGTTGCCACGGATAAATTCATTTGACTTAAATCCCAATATTTCACTGACATTATCTGAAATAAAGTTAAAAGCATAGTCACCTTCTGGTTTTGTGGAATACACTATAACAGAATTATTTGAATACAGATTATTCCATGATGAACTGTCGAATTTGGTGAGAGGTTCTAAAGTAACTGATAGAATGTTATTAGCTGATTTAACCCCTGATAGTCTGCAAACCAAATCCAAATCTGAATTCTTACTAAATTTTATTATGCAATTAATTCTATCATTATTTGAAACAGGATTGATAAAATTAACAATTTGGTCAGCAATTTGGTCCGTCGAATTAAATATTTCGGAATCAAGAAATTCAATTCTGAATGCGTTATTGTAATATAAACAGGTGCTGATTTTATCCGCACTATTCTTTTCATCATCTAAGCTTATTATTATAAAAGGACTTGTAAACAAGTCGAAAGATGTTTCAAAGTATTTTAATGATTCCTGCATCAATTGAATTTTGATAATTTAAATTTTCTATATTCAAAATTAACTTTTTTTTTTGTAAAATCAAAATATTTCGTAGATTACTTTTTTAATTATATCGTAATCGAAGCCTTTTAATATTAAATGTCTGAATAATGCATCTTTTTGCTTATCTTTTGGTTTGTTTCTCATAAGATGCATTTTTTTAGCAGTAACCTCAAGTGCTGTTTTTAATTGGTCGGTATTTTCAAAAAAATCATCCAAAATATCCTTGTAAGTTAATAAATCTACACCTCTTTTATCCAATTCACGTTTGACTTTGTTTATACCCCACTTCTTTTGGATACCGTATCGTACGAAATTTTCGGAAAATCTTTTATCATCAATCAAATTCATTTTTGTGAGCCAAATAATCGTCTGATCAATAAGATCTTTTGAATACTCTTTTTGTTTAAGCTTTTGTCGGATTTGAAATTCCGACCTTGCATATCCGGCTGCGAGTTTCATAGAATAACTTTTAATTTTGATACTATTGGCGATTTTCTGAATATCTTCCTTATGATTTTCTGTGAAATTGCTGCCCTTATTCAATCCTAACATCATAAGAGCATCTAACGGTGAAATAACATTATCTCCGTTCGACAGAATCAGAAGGCAGTTGCCGGGGAGCCTGCTTCTTATGATTCTTTCAATATAAACATGTTCGTTCAATTAGTTTCCTGAATCCATTTTTTTAAAAATTATTTCAATCAGTCATCAAATATAATCCTAACCTTACTTCCCTTACCGATTAAATCACTTGCTTTTCCCATATTGACAGCTATTTCAATATATCCTGAACTTCCCTTATATGCAAGCATCCGCCCCGGCTCAACATTTGAGAAAGTATCTGAAAGCCCGTTAATTTCAAACCCTGCAACTAAGATCTTTACTTCTTTTTTTTTTGTCTGCCCAATCGGCAGTTATATCGGTAATCGAGTTTCCATATATATCATTATGAATAATTTGCCCCTGAAAATCTCCATTCACAGTTTTTGAATCATTGTCTAATGTGACAAGGGAAGCTATATCAATTAACTCACCAAGTTCATGTAGTTCAACTTTCATAGAAATATGGGCTGCTACTGGTGCAAAAATGTCACGTCCATGAAATGTGTGTGAAGGATTATACAGATGATAATTTGTATTTGTCAAGGAAACAGCCTGAAAAACTTTGCCTTTATTTAATATTGGTGTAAGTAAACCATTATCCGGAGCTACAAAAAAGCGACCGTCCGCTTCAACGGCTATTGCCCGGCGGCTGCTTCCAACACCCGGATCAACAACACATAAAAATATAGTGTTTCTCGGGTAGTATGCATAAGACGATTCAAGGTTTATAGATGCAACTTTTATGTCACCAAGTGGAATTCCATGGTTAATATCAATTATGTCGGCAAAGGGGCTGATAGTTCGGATAACCCCTTTCATAATACCGGCGTAATTATCCTGATAACCGAAATCTGTCAAAATGGCAATGGTTCTGCTCATTTTATTTATCCGAAGAATTTCGTAATGATTCAAAATATGTGCGAATAAGATTTTCGTAATCTTTTGTATAGCCGCGTTGATTAGCTCTCATCATATCTTTGAGTGCTTTTTCTCTGCCTTCCTGAGTTGACAAATCAATTGCTCCCGGACTTTGTTTGAAAAGATTCTCAGCAGATTTACCTTCGCGGTCTTTTTCATAATCGCGGTCATGAACTGAACGAGTAGCATCAAGTAATCTTGAAAGTATATGCTCCTGCTTCCGCATATTTTCCGGAGTAACACCATTTACTTTCATATCACTCATAATCTCTTTCATTTCCTTGGCAATTTTATCAAGTTCACCAAGTTTTTGATTATCGCCGCCGCCGATTTCTTTTTGTTCTTTTGCAAGTTCTTCAAGTGATTTTTGAGCTCCGCCCTGTTTATCGGCAAGACGTCCCATTTCAGCCTGTTTTTCTAACGATGACTGACCGCCGCCGCCTTTACCGCCCTGCATCATCTGCTGCATTGCCTGATTTATTGCTTGCTGTTGTGCGGCAATTTCCTGCATTTTTTGCGACATACTCATACCGGGAGTACTGCCCTGTCCGCTGCCTCCGCCTTCTCCGCCCGGATTATTACAAGAACCGTTTTGCTGCGCCTTCATTGCAGACATCATATCCTGCATTTGAGAAGCAGCACGATTCATAGCACCCATTGCCCCGCTCTGAGACTGAGCCGATTTACTTGTATTCCTGTCAGCCATAGTTTCGACTGAGTTTCGCATTTCCTTCATGGCTGTTGATATTTCATTAGCCATTTCAGGTGTAATAGCAAAACTTTTCTCGGATAAAGCAGCCATAGACTGTGCAACACTCATCAAAGATTCAAATAGTTCAGCCTGCTGCTGGGCAAACTGTGGAAGTTTAGTTGAATTATAATCAGATTTAGCAGTATTATTTTTTACGTTTTCCTGCTTTTTGGATAATTCAAGTAAATCAGAAACATATTTTTCCATTTTATCAATTGCTTCCTGTGCATTTTGCTGCTGCATTCCATCTTTCATTTTCTGCATTTGTTTTGCAAATTTTTTAAGATTGTCGGAAGCTTTTTTCTGATTTTTGGATGATTTCTGCATTTCACCTGACTGCATATTTTCTTCCGATTTATCCATTTCCTGATTTGTTTCAGGCGGGTTCAGATCATCCATAGCTTTTTGAAGTTCATCCATAGGCATTTCCTGTTCGCCTATATCCTTCATCAAATTTTCAAGTTCTTTAAGCTCTTTTTCTATATTATTTAATTCTTTTTGAATTTTTTCCTGTCTTTTTGCTAAATCATTCTGTTTGTTTTTATCATTTTTGTTTGCATTTTTGGTTTCTTCAGCCAAATCATCCTGCTGTTTAGCAAGTTCTTCCGCTCTCTTTCGCAGTGCATCGGTTTTTTGTTCAGCCTGAAGTCTCTTAAGAATTTTCATTGAGCGTTCAATACTCTTACGGAACTGTTCGTCATTAAATTTAAACTGCTCCATCGCTTTCTGAAGCTGTTCCTGATTCATTTTTTTCATTGCTTCCTGCATCTTCTCCTGCATACTGCGAAGCTCAGGCGAATCAACCTGTTTCATAAGATTCTGTAATTCTTTGTATTTTTCTAAAGTTTCGGGAGATATCATTTGATTTTCCTGAAGTTTCTCGGTTGCATCTTCAAGAGTTTTTGCCATATCAGTCATTTTCTGTTTTAATTCATCTTGTTTTTTTGATATGTCTTCAGCTTTTTTCTTTTGCTTCCAGTCAGGTTCCTTTAATTTATTCTTTTCTTTGAGTAAATCACGATTAAGTTCTTCGAGGTCTTTTTTGACTTCAAGTGCTTCTTTCATAATTTTCTCAAGTTCCTTTTCGACCTTTTCCTGTACTAATTCACTTTCCCGTTGAACTTCGTCCAATGACGGTAGCCGGACTGTCAAAGTCTGTGTTTTAGCAGTTTTTGGACCGTTAACTATATCATTATCAGATACTTCAAGATAGAATTCAAAAATATCTTCCGGCATTATTCCATTTTTGTTTAAATCCCAAATATACGGAACTTCAAAACTTAGTTCATTTGAACTGAATTTTATATCATAAGAACTGAATTTTTCGTCAGGTGCAGAATAGGGACTTTTTGCAAGTCTGTAGAAAAGTTTCAATTTTGACAAACCGAAATCATCCGAAATAAATACTTTGACCGGCAGCAGAGCATTGGAGCTTATCTCTGCATCAGTCACTGGTTCAATAAGTTTTATTGAAGGGTATGCATCGCGAACTGAAATAACGGAATAGATAATCGGATTTTCGTTCTTTTCACTTTCTTTATCAAATAATTCAATAAAGTAATTTCCTGAATTAGATATTCTGAATCCGCCCTCTGCCCTTTTCCCTGCAATTTTAAGTTTATAACGGATTGTGTCAACTTTTGCTGTTGTGCTGTCAGAAACCATTTGTTTAGTTACAAACACAATATTAGCTGAGGATAATTCTTTATTTGAAATTATATTTAAATCAGTTTTAGAACCTACGAGAGCTGTAAAGTCGCCATTTTGTTCATTAAAAAATGAAGTTGACTGCTTTGCATACGATGGATAGGTTAATTTTCCTGTAATTGATTTGATAATTGGTTTGTCAATAACGGTAATTTTGCCGTGTTTAGTCATTACGGCTTCACCAAACCAATCGGATTTTGCATAAAAGGTAATCGAACTTTTCAGAGAGTTTATTTCATACTGATAATCATTGTTGCCGTTTAGTTTCAGCTTTATTTCATCATATTCTTCCTGAAGCCCTTCCTTGATAAATAGAGAAATTTTATCAGGAACTGCTCCTTCGGCTTTTACTGTAATTGTAATTTTCTCCCCGCGTAATACACTCTTAACAAGCGGCTGAATTGTCAGGGTATAAGGTACAGGAGGCAGGTATGAAGTACGGAATTGAGCAACACGGCTTAGTGCTGACCCGAATGAATTGGGGAAAATGACATTGGCAAAACCCAGAAACATTAGTGCTATTACAAAATACAAAGTTGAGCGTTTTAAATCATCATATTTAATTATTTCATCAAAATTTCTACCGCTGACCTTACCTGCAATTTCTTCAAATGCGGCAATAGCCAGATTCCCCGACATACCGCCGGGATTTCTTGATATAGGGATTAATTGCATTGCATTACCAAGATTATCTTTGATATCAGGAAAATGGTCGCCTATACGGAGTGCCATACTATTGTCATTATATGAAGTTTTAACCCCGAAAATTCTCAGCATAGCCGGAAATACGAACATACCAAATGATACAACAAAACCGGCAAAGATAAAACCGGCAAGTATGGTTCTGAATGTTGTGTCCCCGTGGGCAATTGATTCGGTTAAACCTGCCAGAAGTATTGCCAAGCATGTAACAGTAAGCACTTTTAGGGATTCCGAACTAAGGTTAAGTAAATTCTCTTTACGTCGCGTAGAGTGAATTTTTTCCAATAATAATTTATATGAGTTATCTGTATTTTGCATTATTTTTCACACATCAGTTAGTCAAAGCCCAAACAACAATGTTGGTTCCGAATTTTAAAGCCGACAGCCTTTTTTCAGGCTCTAATTTATGCACATCCTGCTCGGGCCATCCGTCACTTGGATTGGATTCAAATGTATATAAAACACAAAGCCTGCCTTCGTAAAATAGTCCGAAGGTCTGTGGAGGTTTGTTGTTATGTTCGTGTATCTTAGGTGTACCGTTAGAAAATGAGTATTGTGAGCTGTAAATTCCATGTGAATAAGGTAATTCAGCAAATTCCTGCTGTGGAAACACTTTCTTCATTTCTCTTCGAATATAGGCATCCAAACCATAATCATCATCCACATATAAAAAGCCGCCATTCTGCAAATATGCTCTAAGTCTGCGGACTTCACTGTCTGTAAAGTTCAGATTACCATGCCCGGTCAGGAATAATACAGGATAATAAAAAATATTGTCAGTACCTAAATCAACAAACTCATACTGAGGGTCAACATTTATATTTGTATTTTTACGTATAAAAGTCAAAAGCTGCGGTTCGGCAGAAGGGTCATTGTACCAGTCTCCCCCGCCCGAATATTTGACACGTCCCAACTTAACAGCACTTCCCTGCAATTGTGAATCCGCTTCACTTAAGAGAAGAAATACAGCCAAAATCAATATAATTACACTTTTATGGTTCATTTTTGACATTTAATATGAATTCCTGATAACTTCCATTTTTTAGTTATTTGACGAAACAAACGTATGATAATTACAAATTTGATTTAGTTTTTCCAAAATTCAAAAAATCATTTCAAATATTTATTAGAAAGCATAAGTTTTGGAGAAATTAATTCATCTTTTATATAAATTCACTTGAAAATTCAGAATTGTTATTTTAATGAATCAATTGATTTAATAGATATATAACCCATTTTATAAAAATTATTATTTTTGTTAATAATAGAATTCTAATTTGATTCAAGAACGAAATCAAGTATTTGTACTTAGATATTTCAGTTGATTATTGATTATTTTTCATTTTTATAACGTACAAATTTTAGAAAACTATAGAATCTTGACCCGGTAAATGAATGGCAATCCCAGAAACTTATAATAAACTCGAAAAAACAGCTATTAAATCTAATGGTATATTTGATTATGATAAATTGTTCAAATTTGGATTAGGTAGTAAAGAAACAGTTGCGGAACATTTCAGTTTAAATCCTGAACCTGTATGCGTTAGAGGTTTACTTGGCGAGATTGAAAAACAACTAACCCTAACAACTTCTGAAAAAAATATCAAATTAAACACAAATGTACACAAGCATTTTCCTGAATTGATTGAATTTGACAAAGAATTATTACAAAATATCCTTTCAAAATTGATTACAAATACCGGTAAATTATATTCCTGCAGTTCTGTTCATATAGATGCCGAATTGACTTATGGTATGGGTAATAATCTTGTTGATTTAAGATTTACCATTATAGCAGACGAAATAAAATCAGAAAATCCAGATGTTAGATCCGGTTTTCGTAATAAGTATGACAGTGATGGAAACCGAATTGAAGATACTATTATCTTTGAATTAAATTCAATCCGACAACTCATCAGCAGGTTCGGCAGTACTTTAACTTCTGAAAGGATTCCGGATGGCAAGTGGGTATTTACAATTGATTTCAAGAAAATAAAAACCCTTGAAATTGAATTCAATGATGCTTGTTTAGACGAATTTATCTATCAATACAAATCGGCTGATATTCTGATTATTGATGGATTGGAAAGAAACCGAGAATTTATTAAATCATGTCTTGCTGCTCAGAACTTCAATATTCAGGAGGCACGCGACATCGAAGAAGTAAAAACAATGAATAATGATTTCGATTTAGTATTCTTGGGAATCGAATCGTCATTAGATGATTCTCTGGAGAATGCCAAAATTTTAAAAAATAGTTTTTTACTGCCTAAAACTAATTTTATCGCAATTACTCCTTCATCAGTTGAATCGGATGAACTGAAAAATGAGGAGATTTTCGATGATTTTCTTACATATCCTTTAGACAGCTGTGAATTGATGAATTGTATAAGCAAATTTCTTGAATATTCGGAGTATTTAAGTGATATGGATATTACGGAACTGCTGGATTCTGATGTTAATATGCTGATTGCGAAAAATCTCGTTGAATCAATTGATAATAGAAAATTGTCAAAGTTCCTGAATGATTATGATAAATTTCACAAAAGGAATATTTCTTCTATACTAAATATATCTGATTTTAATACAGTTGAAAATATTCTGAATGATTTCGTCAAATTAGCTGATAACAGCGGTATTGAAGCATTTTCTGATTTAATAGGGCATATTTCAACTGCCTCAGAAAATTTTGATACCGATACAATTTATGAATCTGTTAAAACAATCACAAACTCAATAAACTATTGCAAAAGACTTATGCTTTATAATGCTCAAAGAATAGCTTAAGCAAGATTGGCAGGACTTTTCGTTTATGACAATCCCATGCCGAAACATGGGATTGATATTGTGAATTTAAGGATAAACCGAATTTTTTAAAATAATTTTTTTTCCATTTCAATTGCTTTAGGAAAAAGTATATTATTTTCCAAATGGATATGTTTATGCAAATCATTGTCAAATTCTTTTAGTAAGGCATAAGCAACTCTATATGTTGTACATCCATCTGCGGGAGTTGAATAATTATCACTGATTTCAGACATCTTTTGGAATCTTTCGCCCTCAACTACATGCTCTTCCATCATAATCTGAATCGGATTTTGCACTGTTCCGAAACTTGAGTTATCAGGTTTTACATTTTTAATATCTGATGATACCATTGTTCTGATAAAGGGGAATAGAATCTGTTCTTCTTTTATCATGTGCTTGGCTAATTCTTCAGCCGAAGCATTAAATTCTTCTCTGATTTCAAATAACTCGGGATGGTTAATTCCATGAACTTCACATAATTTATCAAGAAACTGCTGTAATGCAGGTGTATTCTGCTCTATGTATCTATGATGCTTTTTTTCAATATAATCGGCAAGCAAATCCAGTGACCATGTTTGAAAATCAACGGCATTATTATCAGGCTCCTTTGAAATTTCAGCCAATTCATTTAGCAACTGATGAGATGAAATATTTTGCTTTTCGCATACATCATCTATTAGTCTGCCTCCCTTGCAGCAAAAGTCAATTCCATATTTTTGAAATACAGTTGCAGTACGATAATCCGCAGCTACGAATGAGCCAATGGTTGGTGATTTAGTAGTTTCCATATTTTAAGACTCCATTTATGTTTGATTATTTATAAACTCAAATTCTATTCGTTAATATTAATTTCATTTTCAAATACTTTAACAAAATTGTCATTAACTTATCTAATAAGACTTTTTTATCCGATTTATATTTTAAAATATTCTCATTTCCTGAAAAAAAGATTTATTTTATGGAATATAGGATTCTTCGTGAAAATGGAAAGTCAAATCCCCAATTTCGGCCTATAATAATTACAGCATATAAAATCCTGTAGAAATACTAATATTCCTTATGCAGAGAGCAGGCGTGATGTCTGCCCTAAATAAGTTACAGTTCAAAAACTCTTACATTTTTCAATTTTCAATTGCAGCAATCTGGCGGTCTATATGAGTTATATAATCATTTATTCTTTCCGCCAACTCTAAAATTTCAGGAGTATCATCCTTTTTAGAAGGAACAATCTCATTAATTTGAGATTCAAGAATATTGATTTGTTCATATCTGGTTTTCAGCAAATCCTCAAGACTGTCAAGCCGTTCGCGGGACTGTTTCAGATTTAGGTCGGAGATGATTATCGTGCCGTTTAATTCGTTAACGAGCTTTTCCAATTGGAGAATCTTCGCATTTTTGGATTCCAAAGCTAATTCATTTTCTTGAATTTGAGCGACATATTGATTAAGACTTTCGAGATTATCATCAAACAAACTACTTTTTTCATTATCTGCCTTAAGACTTATGATTTCTTTATCCTTCGACATAATCTTCTGTGATAAATTGCTGATAATTTGCTTCAGTTCTTCGATTTTATTGTTATTTTCTTCAATAAGTAAATCTTTTGAATTGATTTCCAGTCTTATTTCTTCTGCAGTGCTTTGTTCAGAAGTAACTATGAGATTTAATTTTTCAATATTTTCTTTGAGTAATTCATTGTCAAAATCTTTTTCTTCAATTTTGCTTTTAATTGTTTCAATCTCTAAACTTAGCTGTGAAATCTGTTCATCTTTTTTATTTAATTCATCATTTGTATTGAGAAGTTCGGTCTCTATTACTTCCATTTTAGTTTTTTCTTCTTGTAAGAGCTTTTCAGAACTACTTAATTTTTCCCTTAAATTGAGTAAATCAATATACAAACTATCAATATCTGAATATTCTTCAGGCAGTACCGGCAGTATAACATCCGGCTTGCTGTTAATTTGATGCTCGAGTTCTTCTACCTTTGAAATAAGTGAATTTATCTCTAAATCCTTTACTGAAAAAGTATTCTCCATCAAATTTGACACTTCTTCTAAATCGACTGTATTATTTGATAAATCTTTAATTCTCTGATTTAAAATTTCATTTTCATCAACCAGCATCATGTTTGATTGTTTCAATTGACTTGTCTGAAGAGTTAAATCAGAAATTTCGCTTTTAAGATTCTCAACTTCAATTTCCAATAAGTCTTTAATTCTTATTATTTCAGATACATTCCTTTCATTTTCAATCCTGAAATTTTCAAATTCATCCTGAACAGTATTTTTCTGATGGATTTGACTTATAAATTGATTTTCTGTACTTTTTAATTTAAAAACTACATTGTCAAGGTCGGCTATTTTATCCTTAAGCTTATCAATCTCGACAGCTCTTTCATTCAGCAGGAAATTTTTATGAGCAAGTTCCTTACTGACCATCGAAAGATTTCTTTCAATTTCGGATAATTTTCTCAAATCCTGTTCGAGATTAAATTTCTCATTTACAATTTTAGAATATTTTTCCCTTTCAATTTTTAAATCATCACTCAAAACAGCAGCGAAATTGGCTCTTTCCAAAGTAAGATTGTATTTGAGTTCCAGGTCTTCATAAGCAGCTTTTAATGATTTAAATTCCGATTCTTGTTGACTGTACAAATCAAGACCAGAAGAATTGGATTCAAGTCTTCTTTCAAGTTCTAAATTTTGAATATTCAGATTATGAATCCGAATCTCAAGTTCTGATTTTTGATTAATAAGGTCATAAAAATTGCTGTCCTTATCCCCCAAAGATTTTTCCAATGTTGAATTCCTGAGCAGGAGTTCCTCATTTTGATTTTTAAGATTGCCCAGTTTATCAATGGTTGTATTAACAAAATTCCATAAATTATCAATAGTGCTTCTTAAGTCACTATTTTCAACATTTTCACTTATCTGAACTTCAGCCATAATTCAGTACCTCACAATCAAAAAATTAATTCTTTCTTAAGTTTGCAGAAAATTTATTTTCAATTTTGCTGATTACAGCATTAATTGCCTGCTCAATCTCAGCTTCTTTCAAAGTTCTGTCAATTGACCTGAAAGTCAGGCTGAACGCCAGACTTTTTTGATTTTTTTCGAGATTTGCACCTTTATAGACATCAAACAGTACAACATCCTTCAAAAATTCCCCGCCTGACTGTCTGACTTCATTCAAAACATCTGACGCCGGTATTTCATCAGGGAATACAAAAGCAAGGTCACGGTTTATAGATGGGAAATGCGATATCGGTTCGTAATAAGGCGAATTATCCTGAGCAGAATAAATTTCACTTAAATTAAATTCTGCTAAATATACTGACTGCTCAATATCATATTTTTTCAGAACCGATTTTTTAATTTCTCCCAGGAAGCCTATGATTTTCTTTTTATAGCTAACTTGTAACGCATTTTTTGAGAAAATCGTATGAACATCCAACAGACTCAGTTTGCAGTTCTTCAGACCTGCTAATTCTATAAAGCTCTCTGAGATACCTTTTATGTCGTAAAAATCGAATACAGAAGGTATCAGACCCCATTGCAACGGCATTTTTTTCCCTGTTAACGTTACAATCAGATTTTCGGTCTCTTTAATTCCGGGAATAAAACTTTTGGCATCATTTGTCTTAACAAAACTTTTTCCGATTTCAAACAACTGCAAATCGGGTGAACCATTGCGTACATTATGATTAATAACTTTGAGAGCTGAGGTTATCAGACTTGTCCGCATAAATGAAAGTTCTTCACCTAACGGGTTGGAAATTTTGACAGCATCCAATTCTAATAATTCTATTGATTTCGGGTCTGTCTGATTCTGAGTGAGTATTTCCGTAAATCCCCGATTTACAAAAAACTGCCTTATTCCATTTCTTAAAACAGGACTGGTCAATTCTTTTTTCATTTTCTGTAATCCGAAATCAATACGTGATGTGAAATCGGATTCGATATTGTCATAATTATATAATCTTGCTATTTCTTCAATTAAATCAATTTCCTGCTCAATATCAACTCTGTATGTCGGAATTTCTAAGGTAAGAGAAATCTCATCCTGCTTTTTAACAGCAAAATTCAGAGATTTCATCAAATCAATAATTTTATTGTTATCAATATTGATTCCGATTATTTTTCTTGCTCTGTCAAATCTTAAGATAACTTGTTTTCTGTTTATTGGATTTGGATAAACATCAATTATGCCCTCGCAGACTTCACCACCGGTAAGTTCAGCAATCAATGAAGCTGCCCGGTTGCATGCAGCAGGAACATTTTCAATATCTACTCCCCTCTCAAAACGATAGGATGAGTCGCTCTGCAGTGCTAATTTTTTGGATGTTTTTCTGATAGATGAAGGATTAAAATAAGCAGATTCAATCAGAATATTAGTTGTTGAACTGGTTATTTCTGAATTTTCTCCACCCATCACACCGCCAATTGCTATCGGTTTTTCAGCATCACATATCATAAGCATTAAATCGTCAAGCAATCTTTCTTTTCCGTCAAGTGTAGTAAATTTATGTCCCGTATCAGCCATACGTACGACTATTCTGCCTTGGGATAATTTGTCAAAATCAAAACCGTGAAGAGGCTGACCTGATTCCATTAAAATTAAATTTGTCACATCAACTGCAGCATTTATTGGTCTTAAACCGACAGCCTGAAGTCTGGATTTCAGCCAATCCGGTGATTCGGTTATTTTGCAGTTTTTTACAAGTTTAGCAGTATATCTCGGGCAGTTAACAGCATCTTCAACCAAAACCTGAGCAAAATCGCTGATATTTATATTTGTAGAATGTGTTTTATTTACAGGCATTTTGATTTTATTTCCTGTTATGGCTGCTACTTCCCGTGCAATACCGATGTGACTCAGACAATCTGCACGATTAGGGGTTACGGATATATCAAAAATAACATCATTTATACCTAAATAATCAGCCAGTGGCATGCCAACAGGAGCATCTTCGGGCAAAACCCATATACCATCATGAGCTTCGCCAAGCCCCAGTTCGCTGATACTGCAAATCATACCATTTGATTCAATTCCGCGTATTTTTCTTTTTTCGAGCTTAAAACCTGCAGCAGGTACAACTGCACCGGATGTTCCGAGAATAATTTTTTGTCCTTGAGCAACATTCGGAGCGCCGCATATCACCTGTTGGTCTTCTCCGCCGATAGTGACTTTGCAGACAGACAATTTATCTGCATCAGGATGCTTTTCTTTCTCATTAACAAATCCGACATAAAATCCATCAAATTTCTTTGCTGGATTTTCAATTCCTTCAACTTCGATACCAAGCATAGTCAATGCTGAATCAAGTTCTTCGGGAGTCATTTCAAAATCAATAAATTCTTTCAACCATTGTAGAGACAGTTTCATATAAAATTCTATTTTTTATTTTTTTCAGAATCAATTTAAACAGAGATGCAATTTAAACAATTTTCGGGATATTTTAAGAGAATATTTTTTGAGAAATTAAATTCTTAGAATAATTATTTAAAATTCAATCAATTTAGTAACAAAAAAAGCGGAATCACCGACTCCGCTTTTAAAATTGTCAAACATCACTTGACTTGTTATTCGCCTTCAACCTTATTACTTATAGGAATCGGGAGTTCAAATCTAAGTTTGTCATCATAAATTTCTTTCATGGCTAAAAATGTAGGCTTGGGAATTCTGTCGAACTCTCTGCTTATTGAGATTTGGTCAAAATTGACTGTATCTGAATCATCAGGAGTAGGCACTATGTCTGCCATTCTTTCATTTAATTCCTGCTTGATGTAGTCATTAATTTGACGAGCCCTGAAACCCATAGCAACAATTGATTGATATATAGAACCCTTACTGGATTCTTTCATTCTTACTTTTACCGGATTAACAACGTACTTAGCCAATATTATCCTCTCGCATGTACAATATACTAAACTACAAAAATACAAAAAATTGCAGTAACAATAAAATAATTTTTATTATTACTCAGAATTTTCTTACATTAACGTTTTAGAATTGGATTATTTTTAAAAAAGTTTATTAATAGTTGAAATATTTATCATAATTTTTTACAAGAAGAACAGAATATGCAGAAGCTATACTATTCTATCAGCGAAGTAAGCAAAATGGTTGACGAAGAGCAGCACATACTGCGTTATTGGGAAAAAGAATTCAGTGAAATCAACCCAAGAAAAAACAGAGCCGGCAACAGAGTTTACTCTTTAAGAGATTTGGCTGTCGTTAAATATGTAAAAATGATGCTGCGTGACGAAAAATTATCTCTTAAGGGTGCTAAGGAAAAAATCAAACATATTGACCCTGTAACTTTTGATTCATTTTTAAAAGTCGAGAAACAGGAAGTTTCTCCGGCATCTGAAAGTACAGTACCAGTTACGAATACAAAACCAAACGGTACCGGAGTCATGAATGTGGCTGCACTAATTGAATTAAAACAATTGCTGACTGATGTACGAACATATTTATTAGCATCAGCTAAATAATTTTATTGCTGCTATATCGTCTCAATATAAATATGAAGAACGGATTTGAAAATCCTTTTATTATATGAAATAATCTTTTCCAAACATTGGAGTAATCTAATGATATATAAAATTTCGTTTGTCCTGTTAACCTCGCTTATTTCTTTTTCATTTACAGAAATATTTTCTCAAAATCTTAAATATGAAATAAGAACCATAGGCAGTCATAAAGATGAGGTTCTGGGTGTATTTGTTAATGAGGCGGACACACGGGTAGCAACATGCAGCCTTGATGAAACCATAAAATTATGGAGTTTGCCTGATGGTAAAGAACTCTGCACTATGAAAGGTCATCTCGGACAGGTGAACAACCTCTCTTTTTCCGGCAATGATAAAATGATTGCAAGCGGCTCCAGCGACATGACAGTCAGACTTTGGGACATCGAAACCTGCTCACAGACTAAAGTTCTTACCGGTCATACAGACCAGGTTATCGGGGTTTATTTCAGTCAGGATGATAATGCTACATTTGTTGCAAGCACAAGTTTCGACAAAACTGTAAAATTATGGGATGTGCGGTTAGGTAGTGAAATCAAAACGCTCCGCGGTCATACACTGCCGACTAACAATGTAGCATACAGTTACGACGGCAAACTTCTTGCTTCATGCAGTGACGATAAAACAGTAAGAATTTGGTCAACCGATATTAACAGTGCCAGCGCTCTACTAATTTTAAGCGGTCATGATGCACCTGTATTATCAGTAATATTCAGTTTTGACAGTAAATATCTTGCATCCTGCGACCAGGCAGGAATCATAAAGGTTTGGGAGATGCCCGAAGGACGTCTGCTGACTACAATTAAAGCACATGATGAGTTAATCCAGGATATATCATTTGCAGGCGATAATACTACACTTGTAAGTGCCAGCCTTGATAAAAAAGTAAAACTCTGGGATATAAGAGACGGAAAAAATCTTTTTGAAATGGGAATTGATTCAGAAATTTGGTCAGTTGATTTAACCTCAGATTTGAAAAATATTATCCTCGGCTGTGCTGACGGTACAGTCAGAATGTTATCCGAGGGGACAAGTAATCCGAAAAAACAGACAGGAAAAAAGGGAGGGAAAAAATAATGTCAGGAAAAATTATCAAACAAATTTGCTTAATCGTATCGGCTTTGGTATTTATTTCAATTTCCGTTACTCAGGCACAGATGGTTAAAGCCGTGGTTGCTGTTACCGGCAGTATGAAAGATGCTGTTTCCAAAAAACCTCTTGCTGTAAATGTTACGGTTTTTGACAATACAGGGAAAAAAGTTAATACCGCAAAAAGTAATGACTATGAAGACGGTTATTATTTTGTTACCGGATTGTTACCCGGAAATGTTTATACTTTTGAAATTTCTTCAACAACGCATTTTAAAGAAAATTTTACAATCTCAATTCCTAATACCGATAAATATCTTGAAATATCAAGAGATTTCAATCTCAAACCACTTAAATTAAATGCTAAGATACCCCTTGCAGTTTCTCCGTTTGAATATAACAAAACGAAATTGAGATTTGGTTCTGTTCTTGCTTTGGAAGGCTTGGCAAATACATTGAAAAGCAATCCTAAAGTCAAGTTTACAATCATATCATATCCCGATAATGATAAGAATCCCGAGGCGAATAAGGAATTAACACTTAAGCGGGCTGATGCTCTAATGGACTATTTAGTTGTTAACGGAATTGACCCGATGAGAATAAAGATTCAGGAATCATCAAATACCGACCCTGATTTACCACCTCCTGCTGAAAAAAGAGCAAAAGGGAAAAAATATATCGGTTCGACTTATATTATTATAAACGAGATTTGATGCCTTGTTTTGGTGAATGTTTGCTTTTTGACAGACTGTTTTAGATATGATTTCTAAAACAGTCTTTTTTTTTATACAAATTTGAAATTGTTTTTATTAGTTACAGTGTATGACACATATCTCTCTGCCTGTTCCCGACTTTTCCCAAACCTGACTTTTGACAACCCCGGAACCATATACTTTTGATTTGATTGATTTGGAATTGAGCAAGGCAAGTGCATGTCTTAAGGGCATTCCGACAAGGTTGGGCTTTAAATAATTTGAATCTTTAACGGCATTGTCAACATTAAAAACAAGTTCTATCGGTGAATTCTTTGTAGATTTACTTCCGGCAACAGGATTTTGGGAAATCACATACCCTTCTTTCTTATCACTCATAATTAATTTAAATTCTGTCAGAGAAGCAATTTTCAGAACTTCATCTTTCTTTTTACCGACCAAATTCGGCACAGTAAATTCACTTGGCATTTCAATTTTAAGTGTGTCAATTTTTGCAAATTTCAGTAAATTACCGCTTTTTATCTCATCGGAAACAGAAGCCCATCTCAGAGCAATATTTTTGAAAATCGGACCCGAAACAGCACCTCCATAGATTGATGAACGCGGTTTGTCAAGAACAACAATCATAGCAACTTTTGGATTTTCAGCAGGGAAAAAGCCGGCAAAAGATGCGGTGTAATTTGATTTTGAATACTGACCGTTAACAAGCTGCTGGGTTGTACCGGTTTTGCCGCTTACCTGAAGATTATCCACCCTTACAGATTTTCCTGTGCCTTTATTAACTACACCCATAAGCAAAGAATTCAGCCTTTGGGCAGTATTTTCAGAAATTACTCTTCTTATTGATTCGGGATAAGCTTCATAAACAGCGTTACCTTCGAGATTTGTAATAGATTTAACCAAATACGGTTTCATCAAAATGCCCTTATTGGCAATTGTTGCATAAGCATTTGTCAATTGCAGCGGCGACGCTGATAATCCGTAACCAAAACCCATATATCTTTTGGAAGCTGAACTGTACTCCTCAGGTTTTGGTAATCTTCCGGGTACTTCGCCCGGAAAATCAATTCCGGATTTAGTACCAAAACCAAAATCTCTGAGATATTTGTAAAATGTATAATCAGGAATCATGTTTGCAACATTGGACATTATAATATTGCTTGAATGTTCGATAGCTTCTCTGAATGTAACAACGCCTATCCCATGAACATCCCTGATAGTAAAACTTTTAAACTGCATTGCTCCGCCATAGCCGTTGAATTTATCTTCTTCCTTAACAAGATTTTCTTCAATCGCTGCCGCAGCAGTTATTATTTTGAATGTCGAACCTGGCTCATAAGTGTCTGTGATAGCTCTCATACGCATATTGCCCTGATTTCGGTCCAGCGGATTGTGAGGGTCAAATGTAGGGTATGTTGCCATTGCAAGTATCTCTCCGGTAGCCGGTTCAATTGCTATGACAGTACCGGCTTCAGCATCAGAAGCCACAACACCTCTCATTAGTTCATACTCTACAATACGCTGAAACTCAATATCAACAGTTAGCTGTAGCGAGTAGCCGTCAACAGGCGGGAAAATCGGTAAATCTGCTGCCGGTCGTAATCTGCCTATTCCGTCGCGGTTCATCATCATATAACCGCTTCTGCCCTTAAGCAGACTGTCAAGTTTGAGTTCTATTCCTGATAATCCGTTATTGTCAATATCTGTAAATCCTACAACCTGGGAGCAGACCAAACCATAGTGATAAATCCTTCGCGGCTCTTTAATCAGTATTACACCCTTTTCTTTTAATGCTTCGATTCTGACAACTTTTTCAGGGTAAACACCTCTGACAAGCCAGACAAATGATCCTTTTGCCGAACGAATCTTTCTTAAAGTTTTTTCTATCGGTATATCCAAATCCTGCTGCATGATTTCAGCAAGTTTAACTTCATTTTTTAAACGTGTCGGGTCAACGGCAATTGAGACAGATTCAAGATTTGAAGCTACTAATCTCCCGTATCTGTCAAAAATTTTCCCTCTTTGGGCAGATAGTAAGATTTTTGATTCGTGCTGCTTTTTTGCCTGATTTTGGTATTTTTCGGAATCAATAATCTGAATATTAACCAATCGGTAAACTACAGCCAAAAGTCCAATATTTACAAAGAACATTACAAGCCAGAATTTCCAGAATTTTTTTCTTCTTATTTCTTCGGTTTCACTACTTACTTGTGTCGGGTTTTCCATAATTCAAGAATTGATTAATTATTTCAAAATGTCAGGGGCTTTTGGGGATTGTTCCATATTCAACTCTTCTTCGGCAATTTTTATTATTCTTTCAGCTGATTGAAGTTTAACAATTTCGTACATATATCTTTCGTTTAAATTCTCTATCTGTCTCGACTGCTTTTCGAGATTTCGTATATCAACAAGTAAGGTATTGATATTTCTTACATTTGAAACTAATAATAATCCCCATAAAGCAACTAAAATAATAACTATGAATATACTCCACCTGTTAGCTCTGACCCACTCAATGAGCAAGTCAGATATTTCAAGCGATTTATAAAATTCTTTAACTTTGTTCAAAATACTCAAAATGACCCCCTTAAAGCAATTCAAAATTAAGCATATTTTGTCATTTAATAAAGAATTTTTTATTTATTCATTTAATTTTGAAAATTTTTGAAACAAAATTAAAAAAAAAATCGAAATACAAAAATATATTTTATGATATTGTAATTTATTTTTTAGTTTTGCATAATCATTTTGTTCGTATAATTAAATGGAGTTTTAAATGAAGCTTTTTGGAAAGATTCTTCTCTATACACTTGGAGGATTAATTGTAATCCTCGTTATAGCTTTTGCTTACTTTATGATAGCTTTTCCGGCAGTAGGTAAACCGGAAGATATTAAGATTGAACCTACATCGCAGCGAATTGAACGCGGTGAATACTTATTTCATAACGTTTCACTTTGTGCTGACTGCCACTCTCCCCGCAACTGGAATTTATTGACTGCTCCAATTGATGAAAGCCGTTTGGGTACTGGAAATACTGAAGACTTTACATCAAAATCAGGTTTTCCCGGTGACTATTATGCACCAAACCTTACTCCTCACCACCTAAAAGACTGGACTGACGGTGAAATTTTCAGAGCTGTAACATCAGGAGTCAGCAAGGACGGAAGACCACTGTTTGCCTTAATGCCTTATATGAATTTTGGTAAAATGAGCCGTGAGGATATTTACTCTATAATTGCATATCTTCGGAGCTTACCGGCAAATGGCAGTGACGTACCGGTATCTGAGTCGAAATTTCCAATGAGTCTGATAATTAAAATGATGCCAAAGGAACCTGAATTCAGAGAAATACCTGATAAATCCAATTCAGTAAAGTACGGAGAATATATGATTACTGCTGCGTCCTGTGGTGATTGTCATACTCCAATGGAAAAGGGGCAGCCAATCCCGGGGAAGGAATTTGCAGGAGGCAATGAATTCATGATTCCAACAGGAGGCGTTGTCAGGTCGGCAAATATTACCGGTGATAAAATGACCGGAATCGGAAGCTGGTCTAAAGAACAGTTTATCAACCGGTTTACTGCATACTCAGATTCAACTTTCCAACTTTCTCAGGTAAGCAAAAACCAGTTTAATACTATTATGCCATGGACAAAATATGCAGGTATGAAAAAAGAAGACCTTGGGGCAATTTATGACTATCTAATGAGCATCAAACCAATAAATAATCAAATAGTAAAATTTGAAGTTAAAAAATAGTTTTTATATTTAATTTATTTTTATTACTTTACACTTGGTTTGAATATTTTTTAAAATAAAAGGAATTGTAAATATGTCAGTTGTTTCTGAATTTAAAGAATTTATAACCCGCGGCAACGTGGTTGACCTCGCAGTTGGTGTTATCATTGGCGGCGCTTTCGGAAAAATAGTCAGTTCTTTGGTTGGCGACATTATAATGCCTCCGATTGGAGTAATGTTAGGCGGTGTAGATTTTACTTCGCTTGTAATTGTACTCAAAGATGCTGTCGGTGAGTTGCCTCCTGTTACCATAAATTATGGTACTTTCATTAAAAATTGTGTTGATTTTCTTATTGTCGCAGCGTCTATATTTATGTTAATCAAGGTTATCAATAAATTCAGGAAGAAGGAAGAAGCAGCTCCTGAAGCTCCAGCTCCACAGCCAAGAGAAGAAATTCTTCTTGAAGAAATCAGAGACTTGCTTAAGGAAAGAAGATAAATATTTGACTTAATTTCAGATTAAAATTTTTAACCTTCCGGTATTTGACAAATATCGGAAGGTTTTTTATATTTCAATAAAACTTCTCCCATATAACAATGATTTTAAAATGAATTTTGAATTGATTGACATTATGTCTATAAAATCAATTATATTTGCACTTTATTTTAAAGTTATAACTATTTAAATGTTTGAAGACAAAGTAAGAAAAGATATTCCATTATGTGTTGATTTGGACGGTACTCTATTAAAAACGGATTTACTTTATGAATCTGTAATTTATCTGTTGAAAAAGAACTTTTTTTATATTTTTTTGTTACCTGTATGGATTCTTAAGGGCAGATACTTTCTTAAATTCAAACTTCTTGAATATGTATCGCCAACTATTTCATCTATGCCTTTCAATGATGATGTAATTGAATTTGTAAAATCTGAAAGGGAAAAAGGCAGAAAGATAGTTCTTGTTACTGCTTCTGCACAGCCATTGGCTGATAAAGCGGCAGATTTCACCGGATTATTTGATGAGGTGCTTGCAAGTAAAGACGGTACAAATCTGCTTGGTTCGGAGAAAGCTAAATTACTCAAAGAAAAATATGGTTATAAAAAGTTCGATTACATCGGTGACTCACCAAAAGACCTTCAGGTATGGGAAAACTCGGATATTGCACATATTGTTTCAACCGATAAATCACTTATTGCAGCAGTAAATAAAACAACAAAAACCGGCAGAATTTTTCAGCATAAAGTCAACAAATTAAAAGTTATTATTAAGCAAATACGTGTTCATCAATGGATAAAGAATTTATTGATATTTCTGCCTCCGCTGCTTGCTCATAAAATCATAATTGGGGATTACATCAGTGCAATCTGGGCATTTTTTGCTTTCAGTTTTATAGCATCGGGAATTTATGTTATAAATGACCTTGCTGATATTGAATCTGACAGGAATCATAGCGGTAAAAAAAACAGACCTGCTGCTTCCGGTCAGATTTCTATTCTGGCGTGTATTAAATTAATTCCTTTGCTTTTAATTGCCGGATTTGTAATATCATTGTTAACTCTTGATATGGAATTCACTTTAATTCTCCTCGCCTACATGATAATTACAATCATGTACTCATTTAAGTTAAAAAAGATATATCTTCTTGACATGATTACACTTTCCATGCTTTATAGCATAAGATTGATATCCGGCGGTATAGCTTCGGATACGATATTATCACCCTGGCTTTTTAGTTTTTCATTGTTTATTTTCCTTTCCATGGGTGCAATGAAACGTTATACTGAGTTATTAGTGCTTAGTGTTGACAACAAAACAAAAACCCGCGGCAGAGATTATTATGTCGAAGATATACCCTTAATTACAACTATAGGAATTTCAGCCGGAATTGTTTCGACACTAATTTTTACTCTTTACATTGATAATCCTGATGTGATGGTGCTTTACAATACTCCATTTTATTTGTATTTTATTACTCCTGTTGTGTTATACTGGATTCTTAGAATGTGGTTTATTACACACAGGGGATTGATGAATGACGACCCGATTGTTTTTGCACTGAAAGATAAGGTTAGCTATATTGTAGCTGTAATTATCTTTGTTATCGCCTATGGGGCTACTTTATGAATACTGCAATTGAATCTTTCGGCAGATACCCGAAGTTGAGTCATGAAAAAGTTGAGTATTTGAACTGGATAAGTGATGAACCCGATTTTAATGATAATTCTCTAAAATATCTCCCTTACGGATTAGGAAAAAGTTATGGAGACAGCTGCCTGAATCCGAATGGGGCATTAATTAAAATGCAGAATTTGAACCGATTTATAAGTTTCGATTCTGATAATGGAATTTTACGGGTCGAATCAGGTGTTACACTTGAGCAATGTATCAACTTCCTGCTGCCGAGGGGCTGGTTTCTGCCTGTCACTCCGGGAACTAAACTAATCACAGTTGGAGGAGCGGTTGCAAATGATGTACACGGCAAAAATCACCATGTAGCCGGTACGTTCGGTTGTCATGTTAGTAAATTTGAACTGCTGAGGTCAGATTTGACTCGCACGACGTGCAGCCATTATGAGAATTCTGATTTATTCGCAGCAACTATTGGCGGACTTGGATTGACCGGAATTATCACTTGGGTCGAATTTAGATGTATCAGATGTGACGGACCGATGATTCATTGCGAAAATATAAAATACAGGTCATTTGAAGATTTTTTCTATATAAATAATGATTCCGCTGATTTTGATTTTACTGTTGCGTGGGTAGATACAAACTCAGCCGGAAGCGGTATTTATTCCCGTGGAAACTTTGCAGCAGCAGAATTTCAAATAGACCCGTCTAAATTTAAATCTAAAATGCTCCCTTTTCCTTTCGATTATGATTTTATTAATCCTTTGACTGTTTATATATTCAACAAACTTTACTATTCCAAACAGTTCAATGACTTTGAGAGCAGTATAATTCATTATAATCCGTTTTTCTATCCTTTGGATGCGGTTGACGGATGGAATAAGGCTTACGGCAAAAAAGGTTTTCTTCAGTATCAGTTCGTACTTCCACACGAAGCAGGATTGAATTCACTGAAAAATATTTTTAAAACAATTACAAAGTCCGGTAATTCTTCATTTTTGACTGTACTCAAAACATTTGGAAATATAAAATCTCACGGCATGATGTCATTTCCAAAACCGGGTATTACAATGGCTATTGATTTCAAAATGCTCGGAAGCAGTACTTTAGCTATGCTTGATGAGGCAGATATAATTGTCAGGGATTGCGGCGGTGTACTTTATCCTGCAAAAGATGCCAGAATGTCAGGAGAGAACTTCAGGTTGTTTTATCCTCAATGGGAAGAATTTTCTAAATTTATTGACCCAAAATTTTCTTCAGGATTTTGGCAGAGAGTAACAGGAGACAAATTATGAAAAATGTATTGATTTTTGGTGCAACATCAGCGATAGCAAGTCAGACGGCTAAACTCTTTGCATCTCAGGGTTATAAAATTGCATTGGCAGCACGTGATTTAAAAAAAATTGAGTCTGTAAGCAATGATATTCTGACTGAATATCCCAATACTAAATTATATTCTTTTATTTTCAATGCTTTAGAGTATAGTTCTCATAAAGATATTCTTTATAATGCTAATGAAGAAATGGGTGGAATTGATATAATTTTAATTGCACATGGTACATTACCCATTCAGGAAGAAATCAAAAACGACTTTGAAGAAATCCGTAAGGAATTTGAATCTAATGCATTATCTGTATTCTCGCTGGCTACTTCATCTGCTGAATATTTTGAAAAAAGATTGAGCGGAACATTGGTAGTCATTTCATCTGTAGCCGGTGACAGAGGCAGACAAAGCAATTATATTTACGGTTCTGCAAAGGGTGCTGTATCAATATTTATGCAGGGATTAAGAAACAGATTATATAAGTCGGGCATCAATGTAATAACAGTAAAACCCGGTTTTGTGGACACACCCATGACCTCTCATATCCCGAAAAACTTTTTATTTGCATCTGCGTCTGATATTGCTAAAGGAATTTTAAATGCAATTGATAACAAAAAGGATGTTGTTTACTTACCGGGTTTCTGGAAAGTTATTATGATAGTGATTAAATCAATACCTGAAAGTATTTTCAAGAGGTTAAATTTATAATATGATAGTTTTTGGCGATGAAAATATAATATTACTCAATGAGGTTTTATCTCCTTATTGTGATTATCATGTATTTTCAGGAAGACTGTTGAAAAATATAGATTTACTTAATCAGGAATGTGAATTGCTTTTTACAAGGTCACAAACTAAAATAGACGAGAAATTACTTTGCTCAACAAATGTAAAACTTGTTGCAACAGCAACTTCCGGCACTGACCATTTTGACGAAGATTATCTAAAATCGGTAAATATTCCTTTTCATGATTCTAAAGGATGTAATGCTAATTCTGTTGCAGAATATGTGATTTACGCACTTCTTAAGTGGTCTTTGGAAAAGAATATCGAACTGGACAAAACATCAATTGGTATAATAGGATTTGGATGTATCGGAAAAATTGTTGCTTCTTATTGCTGCCAATTGGGTTTGAAGATATATGTTAATGACCCTCCTTTGAAAGACTCTCAATTCTTGTTTCCTGATTATGTTCAATATGCCGAACTTGATTATTTGATTGAGAATGTTCAGATACTGACAAATCATGTACCATTTTGCAGTAAAGGTAAGCATCCTACTTTTCAAGTCCTTAACAGCAGTAACCTAATTAATTTCAGGGATAATGGACTTATTATTCATACATCAAGGGGCAATGTAATTGATGAAAAAGTTCTGCATTATTTACATGACTTTAAGAATGCTGAATTAGTGATTGATGTCTGGAATGATGAACCGAATTTCGATGTTAATCTTGCCGATAAATGCTTATTGTCAACACCTCATATAGCAGGATATTCACAAAACGGAAAATTAAACGGAACGGCAGTTCTTATAAATTTATTTGAAAAATACTCTAATATCACAGTTGATAAATCATTAGTATTAAATGAACTTAACAAAATTCAACCGTGTTCAGTAAATGATTTTATTTCAAATAAATCCCTATTTGAGCATTTGTCAAAATTTAGGAAAATTTACGAAGACAGTAACAAGTTTAAAGAATTGCTTACGCTAAAAAGTAAGGATAAAACTTATGAATTTGACAAACTCAGGAAGAATTATCCTCTCAGATATGAATCACTTAGACCGATTACTTGATATTCACTAAACAAAGCACTTTTATCTCAAATCAATTATTTCTACACCCTCAGGTGCCTTAAAAACAAATTTATTATCAGCAACCTGAGAATTTAATTTGAGATTTGTTATGTTCCAGCTTTCTTCAGCATAATTACGAATAATTACGATTCTTTTTATAGAAAGATTACCGGGGTTGAGCACAAGCCTGACCATAGTAATATCATTTCCATCTTCCCCGACAGGAACAAGCTCAAGCATCATATTTGAATTTATATTATCTTCTTCAGGTTCATAAAGATTATTTGCCTTAAAATTTTTAGTAAATTCAAAAAATATCTTTTCAATTGAAGCGGACTCATTGTGAGATTCAAATTTGCTTATCAGGACATTTTTATTTTCAGGAACATAATTCCAAATTGTATTACCATCACATGTTATTTTCCTGTTTGCAATAGATAGAACATATTTGTTGCCTTTTTTTGCTAAAAGCTGACCATTTACTGCTTTATTTTCATTTAATGTAAAATTAAGCGAAATGGACTCAAGATTTGAGTATTGAGCTTTGAGTTTTTCAAATAAATTATCTTTGGCTCCCTGAGCTAAGCCATTGAAAATATTTAAAGCAAACATCACTGATATCATAATAACTAACTTCATAACAACCTTATTTATCATTTAATTTAGAATCCAAATCTCCTCTTAAACCGGAGTATCCGGTTAATTTTGCTTCAACATATCCTATTGGGATTTTTGTCGCTACTTTCACGGGTATTTTCCTGTCATCATCAGATACCCAAACTAATATCGTACCATCGCTTTTAAATAAACCGCCCTGAGATACCAGTGGTTCTATAACTATGCATTTAAATGTACCGGCATCAACTTTAATAGTCTCTTTTCCTCTGATTTTAATTCCTATGGAAAATGTCGTATCATCAACAAAATTAGGTAAAAAGAAGGTAGAATCCTTTGGAAATTTTCCTATATCGAGCGTACGGACATAAAAAAAAGCAGACAAAATATCATGAGTATAATCAGGAATTTTTATTTTTTTATCACCTGACTGAGCCAAGCCGTATCCCTGGTCAAAATATGCTTTTGCATCACGTTTGTAGCCGCCTTCCCTTACTCTTTGTTCGAATTCCCATGGGAAAATCCCTGCCACATCGAGAACTGTGCGGTATTGGTCACGAACTTTATAAAGCCAGTCAAGACTTTCGTGAGATTTCACCTGAAAACGTATATCATAACTCTTGCGGCCATTTCTAATTACCGGCTGAGGCTGAATATGAAATGAACCTGTCCCTGCATTTATAAACTTGTAACCGACACTATATTCCAATTTTTCACCAAACCCAAAAGCTTCGTTAGGAACGTATCTAAAAGCACTTTTTTTACTATCCTGAGCTTCGGTTTTTTCTACAAAACCTAAATATGTAAGGGATAATATTATAGTAATTAAACAACTGTTTGTAATATTTTTCATAATATTTTTAATTGAATGTCAATTATTATCAAAAATAATTGAAAATTTCTAAATATTTTCTTAAATTTATAATTATAATTTTTACAAATTCAAATAACTATTAAAGAGACGGAATATATCTATGAAAGTTGCTGATGCACATTGCGATACTTTGACTAAATTTCCGGATAACATTTACAATTCGACAGATGCTCATTGGAATTTTGAAAAATTTAACGGTTCAGGAGGTATTCTTCAGTATTTTGCTATATTTACTCCACCTGAACTGACCGGAGATTCAGCATTTAGATTCGCCGGAAATGCAATCGGTAATTTTCACAGGAATCAGGATAAACGCATTAATCATATTGAAAATAAAGATGATTTTGATGATTCAATATTAAACATTATTCTTTCAATCGAAGGTGCAGCTCCAATTATTAATGATATTAACAATCTTTACACATTTTACAAACTTGGTGTAAGGGCAATGGGGCTGACTTGGAATCACAGAAATTTTCTCGGTGACGGAGTTGATACTGATTATGGACTGACTCCTTTCGGAATTGAAGTAATTCAGGAAATGGAAAAATTGAATATGATTATTGATGTCTCACATTTGAATGTTTCAGGATTTGATGATGTTGTCAGCCATACATCAAAACCATTTATAGCATCCCATTCAAATTCCCGAAGAGTTTTTGACCATCGCAGAAATCTTTATGATGACCAGATTCGGGAAATAATAGCCAGAAACGGTTTTATCGGGATGAATTTTTACAGTGAATTTATTGGTGAAAAAGACAAAAACCTTAAAATTGAATTGATTCGTCACATAGAACATATCCTGATGCTTGGAGGTGAAAATGTTTTGGGACTGGGTGCAGACTTTGACGGAATAGAAGAATCTCCCTTTCAAGATGCGGCATCTTATCCTGAAATAGTTGATTTATTAGGTTTGGAATTGCAACTCAATGATGAGTTAATTGAAAAAATAATGTATAAGAATCTTGTTGATTGTACTTTAAAATTGATTTAGTCTATTTCAGATTACTTTTTTATTTCCTGAATTGAAAATTCAGAACATTAAGAAGAATTCCGAATAAATCAAATCAATAACAATGATGGGTAATATTATTAGTTTCTGACATTGAATTAAGGCTAATAATATAACATTTATCCTGAAATTGAGGAATTGATTTTTGTTGATATAAATTGTGGAAATAATATTTGTTAAAATGATTATAGGTGAATGATATGAAAAAAATATCACATGTTCTATGGATGATAATTTTATCTATTGGTTCGGTATTTGCCGATGACTTTGATAAACACATTTCTCAAAGAAACAAAGAGGGCGACCCCGATTATCACAAAGCCCGAAAAGAATGGCTTAAGTCAATGCACAGGACGGAACCGGGAGTTGACTACAAGATTCTGAAACGCGAGCTTCAAACAGAAAGATTAAAAAGGAAAAATGATTTATTAAAAAGTTTTGCGAAGGATTCCCCGCAATTTCAAAAATTCATTTCTGATAACGGTAAGATTTCCGGTTATTGGAAAGAGATTGGCAGCCGTAATCAGTCCGGCAGAATACATACTTCGGATGTTGACCTGACAAAAAACATGATATATGCAGCTTCTGCCGGAGGTAATGTATGGAGAGGTACACTTGAGGGGAAAGACTGGACTTGTCTTAATAACTCGATTCAGTTTAATATTCAGAGTATAAAAGTTGCGTATGTTGCCGGTAATAAAAGGATTATAGTATTCGACCGTTCTAATGTATATACTACTGATAATGAGGGTGGCTGGTGGAGACCTGCGACAGGTCTTGAAAACATCGCCAATTGGGGCGGAATCAGACGCGGAGTAGCAATTAATGATCAAAACAAAAGAATTATGTATTTACTTGCAGATGAGTGGGATTTCGATGCATGGAAAGCCATTAATTCCGTTTATTACTCAACCGATGACGGGCTTTCGTTTAATAAAATTTTCAGCGTAAACAGTTCGCAGAATATTGATATCTGGGGTGTTGAAAGAAGCCCGGGAGAATACATTAGCAGTGCATCACAGCAAAAAAGATTTAACAAACTGGTTTGTGTGCACAGAGATACTATTTTCAGTATTATTGAGACCCAAAAAGAGGTTATGAATATTTGTGAAGAGCTGATTTCAGGCAATCCTGATTATACAAAACTATCAGGCTCGGAAATTGACGGTGATGTGCAGCTTCACTTTCATGTCAATCCGCCCAATACAGATGAATTGAAAGTATACAGAACTTTAGATTTTGGAGAAAACCTTGAATTTAAGAGTCTGGCACCTACAAGATACTTTATGGAAAACAGTTACGGCACATCAAAATTAAATCCGGATTTAGCTTTTTTAGGCGGAGTGCATTGTTTTAAAACAATTGACGGCGGTACGAACTGGAAAAAATTAAATGATTGGCCCGACTACTATGGCGACCCTTTGAATAAACTTCATGCAGATATTCCGGGGATTAGAAGTTTTCGTACATCGGTTGATAAGGAATTTTTCCTGATTGCCACCGACGGAGGCATCTACAAAACTAAAGATGACTATTCAGTCAAGAACATTTCACTTACTGATTTGAATGTATCGCAGTATTATTCAATATATTCCAATACTGATGATAATATTATTTTTGCAGGAAGTCAGGACCAGGGTTTTCAAAGAAGTGAGCCAACTGCCAATAAAACTCTTGATTTTGCTCAGTTAGTAAGCGGGGATTACGGTTCTCTGACTTCCGGAGACGGCGGGCAAAGTATATGGTGTGTTTATCCGGGATTTGCAACTATTTATCCACAGGCTACTATTAGTGATAAAAATTCCGGATGGTTATTCCCGAATTCATACAATGACAGAGTATGGCTTCCGCCAATTGCAGCGGTACCGAATGTTCCTTTCAGTGCATACATTGCAGCAGGCGGATCAGTACCGGATAAATCCAAAATCTGGAGCCTGACTTACGACCAATTGACTGATAAAATTACTGCAATTGAATTTCCATTTCAATTCGACCAGCAGGAACCTGAAAATGATGTCAGCGCACTGGCTATTTCACCGATTAATACAGATTATATTTATGCACTCACCAAAAAAGGAATTTTCTATACTTCAACAGTTGCAGGCATGAACTGGACTGAAACTACGGAATTTATAGGACCGGAACATAACTACCTCTACGGCTCGTGTATTTATGCTTCGAAAATTAATTTAGGAACAGTATATATTGCCGGCAGCGGTTATTCAAATGCCGCTGTTTATGTTTCTAAAGATAACGGTGCAACTTTTGAACCGTTAGATGGTCTCCCCCCTACTTTTGTTTATCAAATTGATATGACTGAAGATGAGGAAGTAATTTTTGCGGCAACTGATGACGGTCCATATATTTATATTAAGAATCACAAGAAATGGTATAATATTGCAGGAATTGAAGCACCCGACCAATCTTATTGGACTGTGAACTATCTGCCCACAAAAAAAACAGTACGGTTTGGTACTTACGGCAGAGGAATATGGGATTTTGAGATTGAGAATATAATAACCGGAGTTGAGGATAATACTGCTCCTAAAAATGATGATTTGACTGTATATCCAAATCCTGCAAGTGATTTTATCAATGTTTCTTTTACAGGAATTGCCGGAGAGCAGGCAACAGTAAAGATTGTTGATATTGAAGGAAAGCTGATTTATAAGTGCTTTGATGGAATTTTGAATAATTCGGAAAATAATATCACATTGAATCTTTCTGATATACCGAATATTAAATCCGGTACTTATTTATTGTTGATGACCTCGAAAGGAATGGTTCATTATGAGAAATTTATTGTGGCAAAATAGAGTGATTTAGATTTGAGGAATTTTTCTCACGACAGCAAGTATTTCATCCTTATTGTTGATGAAGTTGAAAAATTTGTGAAGAAGTAAATTTGTCTGAACCGGGATTTGTGAGATTAAAAAGGTTTTAAAATCACAATAATCCTGTTAATCCCAAAAATCACGGTTCAGACAAATGAATGATGTTTGTTTTAAAAAGGTTAAACAAAATAATCAGTCTAATCAATGATTCTGACAGTTTCGTTAAAGTACCTGAAATAAATAAATCACTATTTCAATTGATGAATTCTAAGATGGAAATTATATTTTTCTAAATTATGATTGTAACTTTTGATTAATAATATTGTTTTTGATATTATGACATTATTCAGATTAATTTTAAAAAACTATTTATTGAATATATTCGGAAATACTAATGAAATTGCTTGTTATACTAATTGTATTGATTTTAAATTCATTTTATTGTTTATCGGAAGATTTTTGGAAACCCTGCATTGGAATAGGTTCTCCTTCAGGTGTTGTAAACATAACTGTCTCGGATGATGGCATTATTTATGCAGCATCGGAAAAAAGTCTGTTCAAAAGTTCTGACGATGGATTAAACTGGACTAAGATAACATTAGGAAATGAGAAATTTAAAGACCACCTGTTTTTAAATGGTTCTTTAAAATGTGACAAAAAAGGCAATTTGTATATTCTTACCCACGATGCATTTTACAAATTAAACAAGGATTCCGATATTGCCGCATTGATTTTTCAGTTCAGTTTCAGTACCGAAAATTACTATTCATTATCATTATCCTCCGACGGAACTAAAATCATCGTTATGGCTGAAAATGAAATCCATGTTTCAAATGATTCCGGCAAGTCATGGAAACAAATAAACTTAAGCGTCGAAGGAAAACTCGGACTGCTTTTATTTTCAGTTACTTATGATGAAAACTATGGAATTATTAAAAACTATGTAACTCATAGCTTTCCGAAAGAGTTTTATGTTTACCACACGATTGATGATGGACTTACCTGGCATCAATTAAAAAATATTCCCGGAAGAGATGATATCCCAATTGAAGAAGTAAAAGTTATTAATGACAACTTATGGGCAGTAGGTTTGAACGTATATAATTTTAGAAATAGAATCTTACTTCCAATAAGCATTAAAGACTGTCAACAGTTTTTTTCAAATTCGAACGGTATCTATTTTTCAGATTATAATTCAATTTACTTTTCCTATGATGAAGGAATGAACTGGGGAAATATTACAGAAGTAACATTCAAAGAAGACGGACTTCCACTCGACAGAGTTGATGCTTTCTATGCAGCAAAATCCGGAAGTATTTATGCCGGCAGCAGATACAAACGTCTAAAGAAATCATCTGATAACGGAAAGACATGGGAAAGAATTTTCATTAACAATTATGATGATGTTCAGTTTAGTGATATCAAAAAAGTTGACACCGCTCTTTATGCTACTGATCATACCAATTATTACTTTGAATCACTTGACAAAGGCAAATCATGGGCTCCGAAAATAATTGAAAATAGTTCTTACAGTTTTAATTTTGATATTATCAAATTTAATGAGTATATTTATAATAACGGACAACACATCGTTTATACTTCTGATTCGGGCAGAAGCTGGCAAAGTCTGAATAATTCGTCTGTCGGTATGGCTGCACCTGACTACCAGTTGAAATTCTTTGGAAATGGTGTTATTGTAGGTAGGCGTGATGAATCTTCGAAGACTTTTATGTTTCCTGACTACGGAAAAAATGCTGAATGGCTTACGGCTCCATCGGAAAACCTTTTCCTGATGAATAATGGGCAATATCTTGATTTCACTAATTCCGACATTTATTTAATTGAACCGGATTTTAACTCGTGGGAAAGTATTACTGCATCCCTCACAAGTCCAAATGGGAATAAACCTGTTTTTCATAACTTCTGTATTGGAAAAGACAGTTCAATGTATCTGGCAACCAATCGTGGAATATTTAGATCTGATTATCCGGGTGCAAATTTCAAAACATTATCCCTAAAAGATACTGTAATTAACCAAATTTTCATTGATGACAATAATTATTTGTTTATAAGTATAGGTCAGAGAATACTTTATTCAAAGGATAAAGGCAAAAGTTGGAAAGAAATAAACTCCAATCTGGGCTTAACAAGATTTGAATACTTCTACGCTCATGACACATCTAAATTAATTGCCAAAAGCGATAAAGTATATTATGCAGATTTGAATGAAGATGATTTCCTTTATTTATCTGCTTCCTCAGAGGACACCTATTTATATAATAATTCGCCGATTGAAATTTCATATAGGGTAATAGACGATTTCGGGAATCCCGTTGATTCTGCATTGATTGTATTATTTAATTCGATTACCTGCCTGTACGATACTCTTACAACCGATTCTGACGGCAATGCAGTATTAACAGTAAAAATTGATTATTACAATCAAAATGCCGTCAGAGATTTGAAAATAATCGGGTTTGCCGATAAGGATAATTATATAAAAAGTACTTTAAACATACAGGAATTTACATACTATACATATAGAAAAGATTTGCAGGTCAAGGTAGAAAAAGATTACATAATTGTACGGCCTGATACAAATTTCACTATTCCAATCAGTTTTACACAATTAAAAAGTGAGTATTATCAGCATTTGGATGGAACGCTATTAATTAAGGATGCACTTTCAGGTCAGGAAAAAACTATTCCATATAATAAAGGCAAGCCGTATTCATATAACGTTAATGTTCCATCGGGCACGGCTTATGGAATGTACCGAATAGCAGTCAGAGGTATTAATCTGCAAAATGATTCTACAACAGAAGTGCCTGTTTATGTTGTTGTGATTGATTCAATCCCAAAAGCTGATACTACAGACAGTGATACTACAAACCCGGACGTTGTAAAGAATTCTAAAGTTAATCGCAGGATGAAAATTATTCCCAATCCCGCAGATGATTTTATTGAAATCAATATAAGTAACAACGGGCTTAAGCCCGTTGCTGCATTTGATAATGTGCGAATATACAATACACTGGGAATAGACGTGTCCCCCGCCGGCGAGGGTGTCAACGGAGTTGACGAGGGTGGAAATATTCGTATTGATATCTCTCATCTCACTGCGGGAGTGTATTACATCAAAATTGGGGATAAGGTAGAGAAGTTTGTGAAGAAGTAAGGATTCTTGTCAGTCTGCGCGAAGTCGAAGTCATACCGACACATTTCGACTTAGTTTATCCTGAGCTTGTCGAAGGGCTCAATGTGACAGAATCCGTATTTGTGAGTTTAATGGGATTTATGAGATTATAAAGGTTTAAAAATCCCAAAAATCCTGTTAATCCCAAAAATCATGGTTCAGACAAATGAATGATTTATGTTTTAATCTGGGAAATCAATCAAATCAACTTAATCAAGGGTTCAGACAAAAAAAACTGTTACCCATGAACTTTTTAGCCGCTTAAATCGTGTTTCAATTTCAAGAAATAAATTAAATATTGAATTAAAACATCAGGTGTAAAATGTTTAGAAACAGTTTATTTGCAGTTTTGTTTATCATCAGCACGGTTTCATTATTTTCGCAGGAGCAGGTCAGTCTCGACCTTACCATCTACAGTAATAATTTTGGTGTAATACGTGATGTGAGAAGTTTCAATCTCAACAAGGGTATCAGTGATTTAAAATTCTCGGGAATACCGGCGACAATAAATCCACAAAGCATATTCCTCAAATTTGACGGACAGATACTTGAGCAGAGTTTCCGAAATGATATCGAAAACCGAAATATCTTTTTCAATAAATTATTAAACAGAAAGCTGACTCTTAAAAAAGCCGACAATGAAATAATCAAAGGTGAATTACTATCATTTAATGACGGATTTATGATTAAAACCGAATCCGGTGAAATTACTATGGTTCCCGATATTATTGACTATCAGGTAAGTTCCCTTGATTTACCAAAGGATTTGGTTACTGCACCAACCATTTTCTGGAAACTTAATTCTGCAAAAGAAGGCAGTCAGAATCTTGCAATCAACTATCTTTTCGACGGGATTACGTGGAGAGCGGATTATGTTGCTATTTTAAATGAAAATGAAACTCAGATGGATATTGATGCGAAATTTTCACTAACCAATAATTCCGGATTTGCAATCAAGAATGCAGCAGCAAATTTGATTTCCGGTAAAGTAAATAAGTCAATCGTTCAGAGTAAATCTTATGATAGAAATACTTATATGGAAATCAAGGGAATGAGTGCCGATGGAATGATGAATCAGGAAGTTGCCGCAGAAGATATGTCTGATTATCAGTTATATAATCTCAGTTCACCTCTGAATCTTGACAATAACGAAACCAAACAGCTTGGAATGTTCATTGCAAATAATGTTAAAATTGTTCGTAAAAAAAGGTTTTCAGCTTATGGAACCGGTTCACAGGGTCCGGTAAATTCAATTATTTCATTCCATAATAATGAGCAGTCAGGTTTGGGAAAATTATTACCTCAAGGGAAAATGAGCTTTTACAAAAATAGGAACAACAAACCTGAATTTATTGGTGAAAGCCAAATAGGGGTAAAGAATATCGGCGACAGTCTCGAACTCTATATAGGCGACGTAGCAGGTATTACTGCTGCACACCACGCTTTGAATTCATCTAAAACAGAAAATTATATAGAAAATGAAATGGAAATTGTCCTTACAAACAGAACCGACAAGGATGAAGATGTAGAAATATATATTTATAAGGGTTATTTGGGAACAATAACAAAACCGAGCGTTAAACTATTCAAAATTGATGCTAAATTAGAAAGATGCACAGTGAAAGTTCCTAAAAAAGCTGATTTCAAAATGACATATACTTTAAGAAATATGATTCAGAAGTAAGATTTAATGATTGATTTAGTTGTTGTGGATTTATTCGCCGATTTCTATGACGCTTTCGTTATAAATAGTACCGGAATTTACTATATTCATGATTACTACTGACAGGCTGCTGCTTTCGGTGTTGAAAATATCTTTATTTATCAGATTTTTGTTGACTCCCAGAACGGACCCCAATACTTTAATTGAACCGCTTTCATTCACCAAATCAGCACCCTCAACCTTTAATTCTGAAGTCTGGCGGACTATTATTTCGCCGTTGTTGTCATTTTTCACTTCCATATCTTTAACTTTTACATAAACGGTATTATTCAGGGATATCTTTGCCCCCGAATTTTTAAATCCTGCAGAGAAGAGATTTGCCTGCAGAGCCATTAAAAGTAATATGTAAATTATGACCGTTTTCATTGTATGTTATATAAAGTAATTCTGAATTAAAAATGCAAAACAAATAAATTTCGAAATTCTAAATGACACTTATATTACCAAAGACCAAAAATAAAAAAAATACTTTCCGAACAGTTCAAAAGTACACTAAACAATGCCATCAACAGTAAGTAATTATACTGAAAACACCATTTTAAATTTTCATTTGAATTTTATTTTTTTGATATAGGTTTTTACCGCAGGGCTGATACGTTCTATTGTTTATAAAAATAATACCCCATGATGGGTCACTCAGAGCCTTCCAATCAGTCGATGATTTCATTAGTTAACAGCCTGGATCCTTCGCAGGCTCAGGATGACAATCCAAAAAGTACATACTATGTCTAAAGATATTAACAAAGGGCTGATAAGTTCTATTGTTTTTAAAATAAAACCCCAAGATTGGTCACTCTGAGCTTGCGAAGAGTCCATGTATTCATTAATTAACAGCCTGGATTCTTCACTTCGTTCAGAATGACAATCCAAAAAGTGCCGTTTTACATTATAACGATTGTGAAATTCGTTAAATTTGTTTAGAATGAATCAACACTGCCGCCGGCGGTGAACAAGAAAAGATTTGCAATTTCTGTGAGGCTACTCCCCTATTTCTATAATGGATTCATTATAAATAAAGCCGGAATTTACGCCATTTTGTATAACTTCAGTGTGGCTGCTGCTTTCATTATTAAACATATCCTTATTTATCAGATTTTTACTTACGCGGAGAAGTGATATATCAGACAGAACTAAAGTTCCACTTTCATTTATAAAATCAGCATTTTCGACCCTCATCTGTGAAGCCTCACGAATAATTATCTCCCCTCCGTCATCATTTTTGACTTCAAGATTGACAACTTTTACAAATACATTCCCGTTAAGAAATATTCCGGCTCCTGTGTTTTTAAATGATTGGCAGTTGAGATTCTGAGTTATCAGGAACCCTAAGATAATCGAAATTAATAATATATTTATAATTCTTTTCATAGTTCGTGCATTAAGGACAATCACATTCATTAATTTGATTGTTTCCCACGTATGCTGTCATAATCCACCAATTACTTCCGTCATATACCATCATAGCTGAATCGTACTGATTTCTGAGCTGGATTCCCCTATTTAGATCAGATGTTCCTGATCTATCTATTTTCTCACCACTTGCCGGACATATCTGAACGTGATAAGTACCACCACTTAATCTTTTTATAAAAATCACTTTACCGGCATAAGCCGAACCGGAATATAGATTAACTCTACTTATACCTGTTCTCTCAACCAAAACGTGCGTTACAGTATCAGGAATGTTATATGTTGCAGCATCAATGATTTCAAGAATGTTTGACCTTGTTTCCGACTGCAAATCACCTGTTTTCATCCATTTGAGTTTATTGGTACCATAATTGACAAGAACTGAAAGTTCGTTATTTGTATCTTTTGGCATTGTGTAAACTAAATTACTTGTTAAAGTATCAGCCTTAAAACCGGTGTAATTTGTACCGTTTGTAGAAGATTCGAATAATCTTAATTCTTTTGAGCTTGTATTATTACTTTTAATTGAAAAGTTTCCGAACAAATCTGTACTATCCTTTTTATAAACAACCAAGGCATTCGACCTGCTCGCATTGCTTGCACCGTTGCCCAAAACAAATAATCTGTCGGCATCACTCCACCCCCAGGAATTTGTAGGAGAATATACTGTATTGAACTGTCCGAAGACTGTTTCCATACCGGAATATGCTGTTGTATTTAATCCCCAGGTTGTTGAATATATACCCTGTGCATTGGTATTCTGGCCGAAAGACAGCGAATAATTACCCTGAGCTTTGTTACTTTGACCGAAAGCAAGAGCATGAGTTCCTGAGGCAGTATCGCTTTGTCCTAAAGCAGTGGAATAAATACCTGAAGCAATACTGTTCAAACCGAAAGCGGTTGCATATTGTCCGGAAGCAAGTGAGTTCTGACCATAAGCAGTAGCATACTGAGAGGTAGCGTCAGTATTATCACCCCATACCGTTGTAAATCCTGCAGTAGCAGTTGTATTTTGACCAAAAGCTGTTGCAAACTCGCCAGAAGCAAGAGTACCACTACCCCAAGCAGTCGAAATGTTTCCTGACGCAGTGTTGGCACTACCCCAAACTGTTGAAAGATTTGCCGATGCAGTAGTATTCTCACCCCATGCTGTTGCCAGATTTGCTGTTGCATCAGCACTGCTGCCCCATGCAGTAGAAAGATTTTGAGTAGCAGTAGTACCTGTTCCCCAAGCAGTCGCTCTATAACCCGATGCTGCACCACCACCAAATGCTGTTGACTGGGAACCGGACGAATTTCCATTTCCCCATTGAAGACTATACCAGTCATTCAGTGGATTAGGATATAATTTAGTACCGTTAAGTATCCAGGTTGGTGCAATTGTAGTCGGTTCCCATTGATTGTTTGATTGATTGAATATCAAGTACTGGTCATCACCGGGCCAAGCATTTGATACAGCTTGATTTTGAATCTTTGTAACAGTCACAGCACCTGCATTTGACAATGTAATATCACCGGAAATACTATTTGCTATTGCTTGGTTTGAAGCATTGCCAATCCATATTTTAGTATTTGCTAATACCGGCAGCGGTGTTTCCAACCAGACCGGTGTACCTGAACCTGCACTTACCAAAACCTGACCTGATGTTCCGACAGCAGTATATCCAAGCGTTGTACCGTTTCCGTATGCAACACTGCCTGCTGAAGGAGTTGTACTGATACCTGTACCGCCTCTACTGACAGGAAATATTCCTGTTGTAATTTTTCCGGCATCAAGGTTTGGTATTTGTGAGGCTGTAAATGTACCTGTCGTGATTTTACCTGCATCAAGATCTGGAATATCATCACTGACTAATGACCTGAATGAAGGTGTGCCGCTTGAGCCGTCAGGAGATGAAAATACAAGATTCTGATTTTGATTTGCCCATGCACCGGTTAAAGTCCCCGAGTTAATAACGGGAGAGCCCGAAACAGTAAATTCAGTGGGCAAAGCAAGTCCGACAGATGTAACAGTACCGCCGGCAGCCAAGTCAACAGGCTCCCACTGCGTATTTGAAGAATTATATTTTAAAATCTGATTATCTGTCGGAGCAGTAGCGGATATTAAAGTACCACGAATCTTTGTCACTGCCAAAACACCTGCATTTGACAAAGTTCCGTCACCTGAAACAGAATAAGCAACCGCGTTACTTGTATTATCTCCAATCCATATTTTTGAATCAGCTAAATCCGGCAGCGGTGTTTCCTGCCATGATGGCGGATTGGTTCCGTCACTTACCAAAACCTGACCGGCAGTCCCTGCTGCTGTATATGCAATAGTTGAGCCATTACCGTATGCGGCACCTCCAGCCGGAGGAGTCGTACTTACACCCGTACCGCCTTTTGCAACCGGTAATATACCGCCGACTTCGGCTGTATTCAGGTCAACCGAATCTGATGTACTTCCACTGCCAAGGAATTTATTTGATTCTACAATGCCTGTGCCGCTGAGATTTATTTGTGCTCCGGTACCTACTGTCATAGTCGCTGTTATATTGGTTGCTGTTGTAATGTCTGAGAATAGTACACTAGTTGAAGTTGTGAAAATATTATGCCATTGTGTATCATTTGAATTGTAATACCAAATACCTGACGGCTCTCCGAGAGTGTCGTTTGTCTGGACAACCATCAGCCCGTGAACAGGACTAACAATTGCAACTCTTTGAGCACGGGTCATTCGCGGCATAAGAAATCCCCTCTGAATTGACCGCATTTCTAATAATGCAGTGGTGTCAGGAGTAAAATCTGATGTGTCGCTTATTCCCACACTTTGAGCGTGCAGAGAATTACCAAGAATAAAAAGAGAAGATGTAAAAATTAAAAATATCCTAACTTTTAACAAGAGGTCTTTTTTCAACATTACAAAACACCTATTTAATATATTAATTACAACAAAATCAATAAAGCAAAGGTAACTATATTATTATTCATATTAATAAGTAAAATTACTGATTATTGACAGTATTCACCTATTTGAGCAACATTCATGCCGAGTTAAAGCATGAAAAAAAAATATTTGTCTGAACCGAGATTTTTGAGATTTATGGGATTAATTAATGATAAATTGACATAATTTGGGCTTTTGTCTTTCTGAGCGAAGCGAAGAATCCATGAATGTTTGTCTGAACCGTGATTTATAGGATTAATGGGATTTTTGGGATTAATTAATTCAGGCTTGAAATAATTTGTGGTTTTGTCTTTCTGAGCGAAGCGAAGAGTTCATGAATTAATTTCCACCCCCTACCCCCGCCAGCGGGGGACAAATACAAAAACCCAATAATTTGTCACTCTGAGCTTGCGAAGAGTCCATGATTTCATTAATTAACAGCCTGGACTCTTCGCAAGCTCAGAGTGACGTTCTCTAAAGTATTGTGTATATTAACATTAAAAATTAGGAGCTATTTGAGAACGTATCTGCCCAACTTTGAAAAAACGAACTATTATAAAGCAAATTCATCTTTATACTGTAATTGATATAATTTTGCATAAATTCCCTGCTTTTCGAGCAGTTCGTCGTGAGTTCCTATTTCTCTAATCTCGCCTTTGTGGATGACTATTATTCTGTCTGCTCTTTTGATTGTAGAGAGCCTGTGGGCAATTACAATCGAAGTCCTTCCGGATAGCAGTATTTCAAGTGATTTCTCGATAAGCTGCTCTGTTGCGGAATCTATACTTGAAGTTGCTTCGTCAAGAATTAATAAATCCGGATTTGAGGCATAAGCTCTGCAAAACGATATAAGCTGCACCTGACCTGATGATAATGTCTGCCCTCTCTCGGATACTTCGGCAGCAAATTTATCGGGCAGATTTTCTATAAAACTCAATGCACCTAATGCTTCGGCAGCATTACGAATATCATTGTCGCTTATATTTTCGTTTCCGAGAGATATGTTTTCCGCTACGGTTCTGGAAAACAGAAATACATCCTGCATAACAAGAGCTATATTTTCCCTCCATGATTTCTGCTTTATATTGCGTATGTCAATGCCGTCAATAAGTATCCGCCCTTCCTGAAAATCATAAAAACGGCAAAGCAGATTAACCAATGATGTTTTACCCGAACCTGTAGCACCGACTATGGCAATAGTTTCGCCTCTTTTAATTTCAAAATTAATATTTTTCAATACCCATTTTTCATTATCATACGAAAATGATACATTCTCAAATGTAATATTATCCTTGATACCGCTTATGTTTACAGCATTCGGGTTATCATTCAGAAAATCTTCAGTATCAAGTAAAGTGAAAATTCTTTCCGAAGATGCCATTGCATTCTGTAGAGTTGTATATTTTTCGCTCAAATCCCTGACCGGACGGAAAAACATTTCTGCATACTGAATAAAAGCAATCAGCATACCCACTGTCATTACTCCGCTCAATACATTTGCTCCTGCATACCACAGAATTAAACCAAGAGAAATTGCACTAATCATTTCAACCGCAGGGTAAAATATCGCATAATAGAAAATTGTTCGGATATTCAATTCACGGGTCTTGAGGTTAATGACGTTGAAATTGTCATACAGCCTTTTTTCCTGAGTAAATAGTTTAACAGTTGTGATACCCGAAATAAATTCGTTGAGAAATGAATTCATTTTTGATACTTCCGACCGCAAATCTCTGAACAGCACACGCACCTTTTTACGAAAGAATGAAGTTACAATCAGTAAAAGCGGCAATACGGTAAGTGTAATAAGTGCGAGCTCGGTATTTGTGTAAAACATGAACCCTATAATCCAGAAAATCAGCATAATATCGGCAAGCATCATCACCAGACCTGATGAAAAAAGCTGATTCAGAACTTCGACATCATTTGTTACCCTTGTGACTAATCTGCCGACGGGATTTTTATCATAATAAGACAGCGACAGTTTCTGGATGTGTTCAAAAAGTTTGGTGCGTATATCATTTAATACATTCTGCCCTACCCATTGCATAATATAAGTCATCGCAACCCTCAGAGCACCGTTAACAACAAGAAGTGCAAAAATAGCAACAACCATCCAGAGCAACCCGGGTTTGTCGCCGGTGGAAATAAAATTATCAATTGCGATTTTAGTTAGAAAAGGTCTTAACGGACCCAAAGCTGCGACAAGAATTGTAAAAAATATAGCATTTATAACATACTTTTTGTAAGGTTTTAAAAATTTTACAAGCCGCTTTATCAGTTTATAATCAATGGATTTAAATTCAGCTCCGAAAGTATCGCCGCGCATAATTACCTAAGAATTTAAGATTTCAATAAATTTCATTTTGATAACGATTGAATTGCTTAAATCGTATTTTAAAAGATAGTCAATAATAGACATTACAAAATAATCATTCCCCAAAAATACATAAAGCTCCGTAGGAGCGGACTGTTAAAAGAATAGACACTATAACAATAATGAAATTCATTTTATCTCGTAGAGATTGAATTATGGTAACATGAGAAATGACTAATTGATTGATATCCCGTAGAGATTATATTTTTTTTCATAATTCAACCTCTACGAGGTAGTCATGTTCATTGGGATAGGTTCTTATTACCATAATTTATCTCCTATGGAGAAGGGAACAAAATAATAAACTCAAAATATGTCAATCTCAAAAAGTGGATTTATAATCTGTGAAATCCTTTAATCTGTGCAGTCCGTGATTCAGATATTTACTTCCCAATTCCGCAGGAATGCCCTGTTAGTAGAAAAACAATCATTCCCCCAATTATCATCAAGCTCCGTAGGAGCGAACTGTTCAATTAAAATTCTATGGATTTTGAATCTGTGAAATCCTTTAATCCGTGTAATCCGTGATTCTGACAGAAGGATTTGAATTAAACAGAATTAGCTTCGCTGGTCTTAGACTTCAGAATTCATAATTCAGCATTCAGAATTGCAAACCAATTCCGTAGGAATGCCCTGTTAGTAGAAAAATAATCATTCCCATAAATATCATTAAGCTCCGTAGGAGCGGACTGTTCAATATAAGAATCGGAACAAACTTAATACACTCATCGAGGGCGGTAATACACTCATCGAGGGTCAGGGAATACCCCGTTAAGTGCAGAAACACTGGTTTTATTACTTTCGACGTTAAATTGAACAAAATCTGTGAGTAATCGCACATTCACATTGACTTTCTGATAAGGTTTCCTGACAATTTCATAAGGTTCATTTTACTTTTCATAAAGTTCTTTATGCTTTTCCCAAGGTTCATTATGCTTTTCATATAGTCTGTTACACTTTTCATATAGTCTGTTGTACTTTTCATATAGTCTGTTACACTTTTCATATAGTCTGTTGTACTTTTCATATA
>JAVSMQ010000001.1:3378196-3389249 GCA_032027125.1 Kapaibacterium sp. (SeqCode) | reverse complement strand
TTTCCAAATATAAAATATATTAAAAAATTTATCTTTATATTTTCCTATAAACAAACTTTTGCAAATATTATCTGGTTTTTAACATAAAAGAGTGACAAATTATAGGTTAATTTTAAAAATATAGAATGAATCATCCCTGCGGCATTAAGGGATAAAATTAACTTTTGATTGAAGTTTACTTTTTTAGCAAATTCAATTGTTATTATTTCACATAAAATTGTTAAATTTGAACTATTATAAAATTTCAAATTGAATATAGAAATTATGACAAAGAAAAAGTCAGCTAAAAAACAGGTTAAAACTGATAAAACTCAGCTCCTTTACGGGCTGATTCTTTTTGCTGTTTCATTTATTTTATATGCCAATACAATCGGTCATGATTATGCTCTTGATGATTATATGCTGATTAAGGAAAACCGTTTCACACAAGCAGGTATTTCCGGTATCGGTGATATACTGACAAGTGATATGTTTGCCGGTCACAATGAAGGATATAAATCTGACTTGTCGGGAGGCAGATACAGACCATTATCACAAATAACTATAGCAATTGAATATGAAATTTTCGGTCAGAATCCTCAGGTAAGTCATTTTGTCAATATCATACTTTTTGGATTGACACCAATCATGATTTTTCTTACTTTAAGTTTACTTCTTAAGACCGATTCTACAAAATTTAACTGGTATTCCTCTCTCCCGTTTCTGGCTGCATTATTTTTTGCAGTTCATCCGATTCACACGGAAGCAGTTGCCAACATTAAAGGCAGGGACGAAATTATGTCAATGCTGCTGGTGCTTGTTAGTTTCTATTACTTTCTGAAATATATTGATAATCAATTCCGGAAAGATTTGATTTATTCATCTGCTGCTTTTTTTCTGGCATTAATGTCAAAGGAAAATTCAATTACTTTTCTGGCTGTTATGCCGCTTGCACTCATGATGATTCGTGAAAAATCAATTCCGCAAAGTCTTAAATCAATAATTCCATATTTCATTATGGGTTTGGTATTTATTATAATCAGACAGTCAATAGTCGGCGGAGGGCAATCAATTCCAACAGCCGAACTGATGAACGACCCGTTTCTCGGAATGTCCTTTTCCGAGAAATTCGGTACTATCATGGTTACTCTTTATACTTATCTGCGTTTACTTTTCCTGCCCTATCCCCTGACTTATGATTATTATCCCTATCATATATTAAAAACCGGTTTTCTTGACTTTGTACCGATTTTCGCATCCATAATTTATATATTATTGATAGTTCAGGCATTTCAGTCATACAAGAAAAATAAAATAATAAGTTTTGCAATCTTTTACTTTTTTATCACTTTTTCAATTGTATCAAATATTTTATTTACAATCGGCTCTTTTATGAATGAGCGGTTTATATATATGCCTTCTTTGGCTGTAAGTATATTTTTTGCATGGTTAATTTCGCAATACCTGCCCGAAAGATTTCAGAACAAAAATTTTGTAGTAGGTGTGATTCTGATTATATGCGGGATATTTTCATTTTTAACCGTTACCAGAAATCCTGTCTGGGAAAATAATTTCACACTTATGACCAATGATGTCAATACTTCCAAAAACAGTGCCTTCGGGAACTATACTGCCGGCGTACAGTATTATCTGAAAATGGTGGAATCTCCTGCTGCAAATGATAAAAAGATGTATCATGACAAAGCTTTGCAACATCTTTATAAGGCAATCGAAATTTATCCAAGATACAGCAACGCATTTCTGACTTTGGGAAACACCTATTTTGAGTATGATTTTAATGTTGACAGTACTATATATTATTATAAAAAATCTTTTAATATTTATCCTGCAAATTACGAGTGCAGCATAAATCTTGGCAGACTTATGAGAGACCAGAAAAAAAATCCTGCCGAGGCTGAATTTTATTTCAACAACTGTATCAAAGTTAATCCGAATAAATTTGATGCCTATAACGAACTGGGTGTAGTTTACTTTAATACGGGTAATTTTTCAAAAGCGATTATGATGTTTGAAAATGCACTTTCAAGAAATCCCCGTTACAAACAAATCCTGTTGAATTTATCAGGCGTCTATAAAGCAATAGGCGATAATGAAAAATCTCAGATGTATTTAACTCAGGCAAACATGCTAAGATAAGACAAGAACTCAATCAGACCCTATCCCGAACTTCACAATGAGAAATCAGAAAACCGGATTTGATTGATGTGTTCCGCCAACGAAGGAGATGGAGGTGGATGATTTGAAAACTACCAAACCACCTTTCGTACACCATTCCTGTCCGAATCACAGATTACACTGATTTCACGGATTTAAAATCAGTGAAATCCTTTAATCCATGTAATCAGTGATTCAGATATTTGCTTTCCAATTCCAGAGGAATGTCCTGTTTGTAGAAAATATATCATTCCCGTAAATATCACTAAGCTCCGTGGGAGCGGACTGTTCAATCAGGTGTCAACAAAATACACATCGAAGAGTTTAACGGACGCTATGAACTCTTTAACGGACTCTCCGAACTCTTTAACAGACTCTCCGAACTCTTTAACGGACGCTCCGAACTCTTTAACGGAGGCTATGAACTCTTTAACGGAGGCTATGAACTCTTTAACGGACGCTCTGAACTCTTTAACGGAGGCTTTGAACTCTTTAACGGACGCTCTGAACTCTTTAACGGAGGCTATGAACTCTTTAACGGACGCTCTGAACTCTTTAACGGACGCTCTGAACTCTTTAACGGAGGCATCGAGGGTCACGGAAGACCTCGTTAAGTGCAGGAACACTGGTTTTAATACTTTAGGCGTTAAATATAAAGTAATCTTAGAGCATTTGAAATGTTACAATGAGCTTACGTATAAGTGCGATGAGCTTTTCATAAGGTTCATTATGCTTTTCCCAAAGTTCATTATGCTTTTCCCAAAGTTCATTATGCTTTTCATATATATTAAAACCTTAATGAAAGACATTTTTAGTAAAATGAATTAAGTTAGAACTTCAAAGAACGCTGAAAAATCGTTTTCTGAATCCGAATTCAACTCAACTAACAACCCAGAAGACATGAAAACGAATCCAGAAGACATGAAAACGAACCCAGAAGACAAGAAAACGAATCCAGAAGACAAGAAAACGAATCCAGAAGACAAGAAAACGAATCCAGAAGACCTGAAAACGAACCCAGAAGACCTGAAAACGAATCCAGAAGACCTGAAAACGAATCCAGAAGACCTGAAAACGAATCCAGAAGACAAGAAAACGAATCCAGAAGACAAGAAAACGAATCCAGAAAACCTGAAAACGAACCCAGAAGACATGAAAACGAATCCAGAAGACATGAAAACGAATCCAGAAGACATGAAAACGAATCCAGAAGACAAAATATGGAAAAAAGTACTATTTTTCACCTTTATTGTAGATGAAAACGCAAAATCGGATCAAAATCAATTGTCAAAAAACATCTATAAACACACAAAATAAACCCTCTCGAAAGTTCTCCGCCTTCGGAAGGTTTATAATTTATGCTTTAATGAGAACTTTCCTCTTCGCCTGCGGCTCTGATTGACTACAAACAGAGTTCTTAATAGCAATAAACTTTCACTATGTATTTGAGATAATTTACCTGAAACAAATACAAGATATTTTCGTAATATTAACCAAATTAGTAGTAAATTTAATAAACGAAAAAAATATGAAAACGTTTAAATTCATAGTTTCTATAATAGCTTTAATGCTATTTTTAGCGTCATGTTCATCATACACCGATAATAACAAGAGTAAAGAACAGGACCAGGTTGAAATCTCCCGAAAGTTTGATTTGAGATTAAAAAGAACAATTGCTCGGCATAATCAGCAAGTTATTGAAAATACATTCAATAGCTCTCCTAAACCTATGCTCAATTTAATGATTAGCGGTGAAACCGAGATAATCCGAAATCATGTGGTCAATGTCGGCGGCAAAGTAAATTCTATGTTTTCAAATATGCTGACAGCGCATTTACCAATTGAGGAAGTTTATGATTTAGCTAAACTTGAGTCAGTTAGGAAAATGGAGCTCGGCGGAGAATTTGAATTACATAATGACAGTGCTCTAGTCTTAGTTCGTGCTGATTTGGTTCATAAAGGTTATACGCCTTTGGAAAAGAAATATACTGGCAAAGGTGTAGTGGTGGGTATAATTGATACAGGAATTGATATTTTCCATGATGAATTTCGACTACCGAATGACAGCACTAAATCGAGAATTGCATATTTGTGGAGCCAATTAGTCCAAAATGGGAAAAAACCCACAGGATTTGAATATGGAGTTGAGTTGAGTAGAACAGAAATCGAAAGTGATTTAGCAGGGCAGACAGAATTATTCGTTGATACATTATTCGATACAAAGGGGCATGGTACTCATGTAGCAGCTACTGCAGCAGGAAATAACGGTTTAGCAACGGAATCTGATATTATAATGGTGCAAATTGATTTCAACAATGAAAATCAGTTTCTATCAGCTTCAATACTTGATGCAGTTAAATATATTTACGATAAAGCTGAAGATATGGGTATGCCATGTGTGATAAATACTTCATTCGGACAAAGAATCGGAATACCTCATGACGGTGCGGATAGCTTTTCGAAAGCAATTGACGAATTGATTGCATCAAAATCAGGACGTGCTTTGGTAGCTTCTGCCGGCAATGACGGTGACAAGAAAATTCATTTAGGTGAATTCCAATTAGAGCAGGACTCGCTCTGGATTTATAGTTGGCGCAACAATATGTATTTTTATATTCCAAAAGAATTTGCCAATCAAATCGAATTCAAAATTGAAGTTGATTCTGTTAAGTTTCCGAATACTATGAAATCGGGTGTAAAAACTCAATGGAAAACAATTTCCTCATTTATCGAACAGAGCAATTTAAATACAGATACTTTATTTTATGAATATTCACCAACAGATACTGCCTGCTTTATTTCTTATGGTGGCTCAGAATTTTCGGATACTCATGATGAATTTGAAATAATATTACAAGAACCACGAAAAATATTCAATTTATATAAAATAATGTTCAGAGGTAGCGGAACTTTTCATAGCTGGAATTATAGCTATATTGCCAACCCTTCGACTACCAACGGAGGTTTGCCCTCAAATAACAGGTATGTTTACCCCGATAATAAATATTGCATAAGTTCCCCTGCAGTAGCACATAATACCATTGCTGTCGGTTCATACGTAAATAGAATTCAATACAAGGACATTAATGGAAATTTGCAGCCGATTTTCCCTTATCAAACAGTCGGGAAATTGTCAACATTTTCAAGTGCCGGACCATCAACGGATCTAAGAATAAAGCCCGATATTGTGGCTCCCGGAGAAACGATAATATCAGCACGTTCAGCGAGAAAAAAGCAAAATGATTCGACAAAATTGGTTGGCGATGGCACTTATATTATGTTTTCCGGAACAAGTATGTCAACACCGGTTGTCTCCGGTGCCGCAGCCTTATTTTTCGAAAAATATCCCGATGCTAATGCTTTTCAACTTCGTGATGCAATCATGAATACAGCAATCAAAGATGAGCAAAGCCTATCCGAAGGCGAATTGCCAAATGCTTTTTGGGGCAGCGGCAAATTGGATGTCTTCGGATTGTTAAGCAAATCTACAAGTAGTGCCGAAAATGATAATCCTTATAATTCCGCCAATAATATTTCAATCTCTCCCAACCCTGCAAGTGATTTTATAGAAATTGATTGTAAAGATAATAATAAAAATGCGGAAATACTCAATTTGCAAGGTGAAATTGTTCTGTCAATCAATTTGGAATCGCATAGCAACAATAGAATTGATGTATCATCATTATCATCAGGTATGTATTTTGTAAAAATAGGAAAGCAGGTACAGAGATTTATAAAATTGTAGATATTATCTACACTTATTCCAGCCGAGGGGTGGGATAGGGGCTTGTATTTTTTATCCCGAAGGGATACAATATGAATAACCCCGTATGAAATGCGGAGGACGAATCATATGCACCCTATTACAAGCCCGAAGGGATTGAAGATCTATAGAAAAACATTTAACCTTCCGAAAGTTTCGCCACCTTCGGAAGGGTTGATTGTAAAAAATGCTTTCTTCTTTCTATATCATTCTACTCGAAAATGATTGCTGGAGGAGCAAAATTATAAATGTATTAATTCCTTATTCTCCTCTCACCAGTTGAAAATGTTCAACAGTTTTGCTGCAATAGAGTTTTACAGAATATTCTATATGGAAAATGTGAAATGTCAATTGTTAATAGATTACTTTTAAAACCGGTTATGTAAATGGAATTAATTATTTATAAATATCTCCGCGAAAACCTATCTCTTCAACGTTGACAACATGGATTACTCCTTTTTCGTAAGTCAATAGTATTCTGATTTTTCCTTTTCTAAGGCGGTAATATTTATATCGAAAGTCTTTCATTTCGCAGACATCAACATTTATTTCAATACCATTCAATTTTTTAACAGCTTTTTCGAGTAATTCCTCCATCTTTCTGAAGGATAATTGTTGTGGATTCATTTCTATAAACCGGTTTGCTGCTCTGCTATAATTAATAACTAAATCAAATATCATAGCTTTACTTTTATTACGTCAGTTCGTACTATTTCTCGTTCGTCGTCTGTCATAGCATCAAGTATATTTTCCAATTCAGCTTGTTCTTCTGCTGATATATAAGGAACTAAAATCCTTCTTCTATATTCTTCATTCAGGATTTGGTGAACCTTTTCTATTATTTCTGCATTGATGTCCTGTCGGTTAATACTGAAGAATATAGTGTCATCATTACTTGCAATATTTAATGTATTTGTCATATCGAAATCCTAAATTTTCTTTAAATATTTAAATGTATTAACTTATCTGCTTAGATGTTATTGTAAAATTTGCACAATTAATCATATAGTTTCAAGCTTATTTCCTAAAGACTTTGTAACCGGTAATTTCTCTCCAGCCCTCGACGGGCTTGCACTCAAGAAAAGCAGCACCAAAGCCGCCGCCGTAAAAAGCATTTTTTGTTTCATAATTATAAAAACCATTATTTGTTGTGCTTTAAATATAAAGAAATTTCAATTAATAGAAACCACCTTAACTATTTGATTAGAATTTCGTTGACAAATTTGAACCGTAAACCGTTCTGCAGAACAAATATATAAAGTCCGCTCGGTAAGCCGAATGAATCGAAATCTAATGAATAATCACCGGGTTTAATATTACCGCTTAATATTTTGTCCACAAGTTCACCCTGATAATTATAAACAGATATACTGCTTTTTTCGTCGGATACAACTGAATAATCAATTTTAAATAATGAACCGGATTCCACAGCTCTCACAGACATCTTAACGCTTCCGGTTACTGCAATAAGACGGTCCTCCAATTCGCAATCACCATAAATAGTTACCTCTGACTGATTAGTTTCAACAGATGTAGGCATTTTTGAACTTATTTTAACAGAATCAAGTATGATTTTCGCCTTTAGAGCATCTCCCAGCAAAGGTTTTACCGTAAGAAAAATCAAATCGCCGTTTGTTACTGCATCAGGATTCGTAATGTTTAGGGTCAATACAAGCTGCCCTGATTTTGAATCATCATACAGAAGAATTGGAGCAGGCGAATTAATTGCCGGTCCGGTCAATGCAGTTCTCAAATTTAAATTTTTGTAATCATAGCTTAAATAAAACGACATGCTTCTTAATTCAATCTCCGAAATGTCATATCTGCTGTCGAATTCTAATGTAATAGGCATACGTTTTTCCGAGCCTAATTCAATACTTTCAAACGGTGGAAGAAATGCTTTTATCAGCACCGTTCTGTCATCAATTGCCGAGCCACGGATAATTACATTTATAGAATCCCGGCAGGGCTTTTTAACATTGACTCTCATCAGCAGATTATGATTCCCCGATGACAGTCTTTTATATTCAAGAACAAAATCAACAGAACTGAGCGGCGGTACAGTCAAAGGGAAGTCCGCTTTTGTATGAGAAATAAGTTCAAAAGGTGCCGGAATTTCCAGGGAATCAATTACTAATTCAAAATCCGTATTCTCATTGAAGATTGTAAGCGGGCGGGTGCCGGATACAAATATATTATCTGTACCAAAATCAATCGTAGAGGATGATAATAAAGGCGGTTTTGGGTTGATTCTGTTACCGGTTATATAAAGTACGTATAGCTGACCGCAAGGCTCAACCACGAAAACAATGCTGTCAAGAATTATGCCCGCAGCATCAGCGAGTATTCTGACTTCAAATTGATTGCTCCCTGCTGCAAGCGGTTTATCCTTGATAAGACTTGAATAAACCTGTGTACCGTTGTATAAAATAGTACCTATTTTCGCTCCCTCAGCAGATGTATTGAGCAAGGTAGTAGTGACAATATCACCTTTTACCTCACAATTGTTTATTGTTCCGAATGCAATTGTATCACTGGCAAATTCAACATCAAGGTCTTTCTGCGGAGGAATTACCGAGATTAAATCACTTTTCAGTAAACAGGGATTATCATAATTGATATAAAAGTCAAAAGTATTTTTATCGGTAAATGAAATATTTACATTAATTGTATCGGTAATTCCGGGTTCAATAATTAGCGGCAGAACATCTGTTATAGTGACATTATTTTCAAGAATTTTATCTTTGATTGTAATGTCTGAGACTGTTTCGTTTTTTACGATAAAAAATGTATCAAGCGTTTTTTTGCAGGTTACCTCAGGCGAAACATCAATTTGTTTTGTCAAAATGGTAATTGAGGCGTCGTATAATTCAGCTTTCACAAATACTGAAGTATAGGCTGTATCAGATTTGCCTTTAACAATATACGCTGCATTGAGGGTGTCGTAATATACACCGGGAATAGTTGCCCTGACTCTGACACCGCCTGCAAATGAACTGCCCGGCTTGACAATGAATGTATTGTTACTAACGAAAACATCAGAATCATAAGAAAAGTTTGTAGTCAGAAATGCCGGCTTTAATACAATCAAATCATCAGCACCGGTTGATACAAATCTGACAGAATCAGTTTCCGGACTAATATTAATACATTGTGCCGCAAGCAGACCAAAGTCAATATTTTTTAAATCAGGGTCGAGTCTTGTTGTACCGGCATTAAGGCGGAATCCTTTTAAATCTGTTGATTTACTGAAATTACATATTGTACTGATTGTAAGTTTACCAAACTTCTCACCGAATCCGACAATATCGAATCTGATTCTGATTGCTGTATTTCCTTTTTTAGGGACGATAATAGGAAATGCTGCGGGCGAAATTAATTTGAAATTATTTGCAGGTGTAAGAATAAAATCACTCTGATTAATTATCAAATCTTCGTTTGAATTATTTGTTATAATAATGTCATGCTCAGTGACATTATCGGCATCAAATTCTAAATAAGTCTGGCTTAATGCAAAATCGGGTGAAACAAATCTAACTGTCAGAGTAATTGATGTATCAGGACATAAACCGCCCGTTACTGAAATAAATTTATATACTCCGCTTTGAGTAATGCTTAAATCATTCAGTGTTCCGAAATCGGAATTGTCTTTTATCCATTTTGAAACAACATTCGACCCCGAAGGCATTGCTAAACCTCTTACGTCCAAATTCTGCCCGGGACAAAGCTGCACTATTGTATCTTTACCGAAAGTTTTATTTGTTGAAGGTTCGAAAATATAAGAATCGGGTGCTTCCAAAATTTCAATTTTAATATTATCTGATGATGAAGTGCATCCAGAAGATTTATCGGTTATGGTTACCCAGTAATCACCGGGTTTAGAAAGAAGATATTTAAAATCATCACCTGCAAGTAAACCTTCTGTTGTCGAATACCACTGATAAATGTATTTCTTTTTGTCTTGAATTCCGGCTTCGAGATATGCTTCGACATTACTGCAAAATCTGGTTTCACCTAAAGTGGTTTTAATTCCGGGAACCGGAGGAATTTCTTTTATCAATGCACTTGCAACGCTTGCAAAAACCACATCATTATACTGTCTGCCTCTCGCATTTTTGGGGTCTGAATAATCTATTGACTCAGGGTCAATATCACTTTGCCGGTAACGATATGCATACACCTGATAACCGTAATAACGACCGCATTCAAAGTTTGAGCCATCCTCAAATTTATCAACAAATTCAGTTTTTGTAAGAGTTTCGACGTATCCGACAACCTTGTAAACAGCTCCTACTACCTGACCGACACTATAAATCTTACCGTCTTCAAGTTTCAATGGTATATTGTTGTTATCCACATAACGGACAATCATGTATCCTTCATTCGGGTCGCTATATGTTGATGCGGCATTCCATTTAAGCTCTACCCATTTAAAATCATTTACTATTGCAGTACTGATACTTCCGGGCGAATTCCAAACCGGATGTCTTAATTCACGCCAAAAGAACTGATTATCACTATCAGTGGTATTTTTTTTATTGGGTAATCCCTTTGTAACAGTTCCCGTTCCTGCAACATTAGCAGGAGAAAGTCCTGCAATATATGAAGCCAGACCATTACCGGGAACTACTTTTACACTGTTATTCTGCTGAATTGAGCTATTTAGAAATATATTAGGTTTTGGAATTGTATCATAGTTATCACCAATTTGGCTTCCGATATAACCAAGGCAATGGACATGTTCATCCTTCAGATTTCTAAGCTGCACCATATCATAACTGCTGTTCAAATCCAAAGCACCGCCCGTAGCCCAATCTCCGCCGCCGCCCGGGGCAAAAAATTGTTCAAAATAATATGTACTTTGCGTCCCAATTTCAATATATCCGTCTGCTTTGTTATCATCAACAACACTGCCGCGATGATTAATAATGATGATTGTTCCTGCTCTCAGATTTTTCCATAAATCCACATTCTTAAATCTTACTCCACCCTGCCAGCCATTATCACCACTGTTATCACGAATACTATAACCCACCATTGAAATATTGTCCTGAATAACGATTAATTCAGTCCATTCATTTGCAGGTCCGGCAGCATAGAATATTTCACTGACAACAGCTTCCTGAGGTTTCAATC
>JAVSMQ010000001.1:3195641-3376000 GCA_032027125.1 Kapaibacterium sp. (SeqCode) | reverse complement strand
AACCAACATTGGCGCCAAAGGCGGCGACGGCGGTGCCGGAGGAAATGCAATAGGCTCTCAGGGAGGCTCTGTAAATGATAATATTGTTACAAATATTTCAATACCTGTTACGATGAATTTGTAATTACCTGACAGGATTTAAAATAGTAATTTATTGAGTTACAATTTAATTGACATTTCCCGGATAGCAGCTAAACTTATAAAACATGTATTTTCTGTATTCGATATGATTTTTTTAGCTTTTTCAGACAACTTTGGGTTATTTTCGCTAAACCAGATAATTGAATGAGTATCAAGAAGATAATTCATTACATATAATCCTTGAAACATTCAAGAGGCTCATCAAAATCATCAGTGATTGATATTTTGCCTTCTAAAAATCCCGGTAACCTTTTAATTTTATTATGATTAGGTTTTGATTTGAATAATAAGAAATCAATGAATAATTCTGCTTCATACTTTAGTTCGTATAGAAGCAATTCAATTTTATTTTCAAGTGTCTGCGTATTCATTTACAACCTTCAATTTTTAAAATTAAGACGGTTGTTAAAAAATATATTATTTTCATAATAATTCTCATTTTCATTTCCAATTCTTTCCCGCCTTAATTCTCATCCCACGATAAATATTCTATTTCTCACCTTCCCCCACTCAAAAAACTCTTTAAATCCTCTTTCCAGTCGGGTAGTTCTCCTATATGTTCTGAGATTTTATTATTACTCATTGCGGAATTGTATGGTCGCTTTGCAGGTAGATTGAAAAATGAGATGGGAACAGGATTTATTTCGGTTTTCAGTCCTTTCAGCTTAATTATTTCATTTGCCCAGTCAAGTCTTGAAGCTACACCTGAAGCCGTCAGGTGATAAAGTCCGGTCATACTATTGTCCAAAGCTTTTAAAGTGGCTTCAGCGATTAAATCAACGGATGTAGGAATTGAAAATTCATCTTCAGTAATATTTAGTATTTGATTTTTTGAAGCCCAATCAGTAAATTTATGTACAAAATTCTGCATGCCGTTACCATATACCCAGCTTAGACGTAAAATCAGGTATTGAACAAGAATTTCGGAGACTGCCTGCTCTCCTCTAAGTTTAGATTTTCCGTATTCATTTACAGGATTAACAGGGTCAGTTTCAAGATATAAGCTTCCTTTCTGTCCGTCGAAAACGTAATCGGTGCCGTAATGAACCATGAATGCACCTGTTTCTTTAGCGGCAACCGCAATATTTTGCGTTCCGGTGAAATTGACTGATTCGGCAATTTTATTGTTCTTTTCAGCCTCATCAACAAGGTTGTAAGCAGCGCAATTCAATATGACTGCAGGCTGGTATGCCCTTACTATATTGATAACCGAATGTAAATCTGTAATATCGCAGGTATCGTAATCATGAGCTGCGAAATCATCACCGCTGCGGGTAAAAATCTCAATAAATTTGCTTCCCAACTGCCCCTTTGAACCGAAAATTAAATATTTCATTTTTTATAAACCGATTGCCAGTAATTTCGCAGATAATCTATTTTTTTCTCTGCCCACTTGATATTTTCGAGGTACCAGTCAACTGTGAGTTTCATACCGGTTTCAAAATCAATTTTCGGAGTCCAGCCAAGGTCGTTTGTAATTTTGTCATAATTTAATGAATATCTGAAATCATGCCCGGGACGGTCCTGTACATACTCAATCAAATCATCGGATTTTCCAACCAGACTTAATAATTTACCCACAACTTCGATATTCGGTCTCTCCTGACCGCTGCCGATATTATAAATACTTCCGGGACTTGCTTTTTCAAGTAATGTCATAACTGCATCAGCACAATCCGATACATAAAGCCACTCCCTGATATTCAAACCCTTACCGTAAACAGGTATTTTCTCATTATGCAGAGCCTTCAAAAGAACTACAGGAACTAATTTTTCGGGAAATTGCCAGGGACCGTAATTATTTGAAGGACGTGCTGTAACAACAGGAGTTCCGAAAGTACGGAAGTAAGCCCTGCCCAGCATATCAGCACTGGTTTTGCTGACTGAATATGGTGAATTTGGTTCGAGCGGAGTGTTTTCGTAGAAAGAGCCTGTTTCGCCAAGCTCGCCGTAAACTTCATCTGTTGCTATATTTATAAATTTATCAACGCCATATTTTTTTGCACAGTCAAGTAAAGTATGTGTACCGAGAACATTTGTTTTTATAAAAGGCGATGAATCCAAAATACTTCTGTCCACATGACTTTCTGCAGCCCAGTGAACAACTGCATCAGGTTTTTCATCTGCGAAAATGTGATTCATAAATTCAGCGTTTGAAATATCTGCCTGATAAAATTTGAAATCACCCTTTACTTCAGCAAGTCTGTCAATATCTCCGGCATAAGTAATGCAGTCCACTACAACGACATCATAACCTTTTTTTACTGCCTGCCTGACAAATTCACTTCCTATAAATCCGGCTGTACCAGTTGTTAATAACTTCATATTAATTGAACTCCTTCAAGATTTTCAGACAATAATTTTTGTAATCACAATTTGGCAATGAACCGACAGATTTTTCAAAATGTTCGATATTGATAAAATTCATGGACAAAGCAATTTCCTCAAGACACGCAATCTTCATACCCTGACGTTTTTCAATCGCCTGGATGAAATTTGCAGCATCAAGAAGTGATTCGGGTGTACCTGTATCAAGCCAGGCAACTCCTCTGCCTATTTGCTGAACACTTAGTCTTCCCTGCTCAAGATAGTTTTTTTGTAAGTCAGTAATTTCGAACTCGCCTCTGGCACTTGGTTTGAGTGATTTCGAAAACCTGCTGACATTGGAATCGAAAATATATAATCCCGGGATTGCAAAATTTGATTTGGGGATTTTAGGTTTCTCTTCTATACTGATGACTTTCCTATCTTTGTCAAATTCCACCACACCGTATTCCTGAGGATTTTCAACCCGATAAGCAAAAACGGTTCCTCCTGAATTTTCAGAAAGACCGTTTCTTAAAAAATCGAGTCTGCCGTAAAATACATTATCACCTAATATCAAACAAGACTGGTCACTACCGATAAATTCTTCTCCAAGAACAAATGCCTGTGGAAGACCTGCAGGTTTTTCCTGAACAACATATTGAAGATTTATACCCCATGCAGAGCCGTCACCGAGTAATGATTGATAATTAGGGGTGTCCTGCGGTGTGGAAATAATTAAAATGTCCTTAATTCCGCCGAGCATCAATGTTGATAATGGATAATAAATCATCGGTTTATCATATACAGGCTGAAGCTGTTTGCTGAATACGTGCGTCATTGGATAAAGCCGTGTGCCTTTTCCGCCGGCAAGTATTAATCCTTTATTACTGTTCATTATTTTACTCCAAGTTTGAATAAATCGGATTCTTTAAGTTTTGACCAGGATTCTAACGAATGACCGGCTTTATCTTTATCTTTTATAATCAGTTTATTTTCTTTAATGGTTCTGTGAATAAGTTCCATAATTTCCGAATCACAAATATTCCAGTCAATGTCAGGTGCAAGCGGTGAAATGCCTGTCTCGCAATCAGGATTCCAGAAACCTGTGCAATAGTATTCAATCAGTGTATCCTGAGGAAGAAAAATTCCATGTGCGATTCCGACAGGTGCATAAACCCATTCACCGATGTTATGACCAGGTGAATTTGAAGTATCATAACCTATAATTTTACCGTAAGTCGGAGAATCCTTTCTTATGTCTAACAACAGGTCTATCATTCTGCCTGTGACGCATCTGATGAGTTTAGCCATAAACGGATTCCACTGGAAATGCAAACCTCTTATAGTTCCAGCGATTGAATAGGATTCATTCATTTGAGTAAAATTCATATTCTTCAAATCCGAGGTTTCAGGATGTACATCAAAATCCTGTTTGCGGTAAGTCTCGGCAAAAAAACCTCGCTCATCAGCAAATCTCTGATATCTGATTACTTTACAGCCTTCGATTGCTAAATTTTTAACTTCAATTATTTTCATTTCAATCCAAAATATTTTTCAATATTATCTACAACTCTCTCTGCAGTTTTCCCATCCCAAAACTCCGGAATGCGTGACTGCTTCCAACTACCTGATATTGCTTTATCTGAAAAATAAAGCAGCTTATCCATATCAAATCCGACAAGTTCATTTGAACCTTCCCAAATTGTGACAGGTCGTTCGGTGTTTTCACGAACAGTTATGCAGGGTATTTTAAGAGCAGTAGTTTCTTCCTGCACTCCGCCGCTGTCTGTTATTACAAATCTGGAATTTGACATCAACTTCTGAAAATCAAGATAGCCCAGCGGGTCGGTCAGTATAAGTTCGGGTGAATTATCAACTATATCCGATAGACCAAACAATTCAATATTTTTACGTGTTCGGGGATGAATTGGGAGTACAATTCTTATTTTTTTCTGTATTGAACTCAAAGTCTCAAGAATAGCTCTGAGACTTTGCTCTCCATCTACATTGGAAGGTCTGTGCAGAGTCACTGCCGCATAATTATTCTTAGTGACAGAAAGTTTTTCCAAAATTCCCGATTTTTCGGCTTTTGGCAGAAAATGAAGAAGAGTATCAATCATGATATTACCGACCAGCTTAATTTTATCGGGTGACACTCCTTCTTTCAATAGATTTTCAGTTCCGTCAGCAGACGGTGTGAGAAGTAAATCTGCAAGAGCATCCGTTACAATTCGGTTTATCTCTTCAGGCATATTTCTATCATAGCTTCGCAGTCCGGCTTCCATGTGAATTATTTTTATACCAAGCTTAGCAGCAACGAGACTGCATGCCATAGTTGAATTGACATCGCCCACTACAAGAATCGCCTGCGGTTTGTACTGACTGCAAATATCATCAAATTTCTCCATAATTTTTGCAACCTGTTTTGCCTGAGTATCCGAGCCAACTTCGAGATTGACCTCAGGCTTTGGGATTTCGAGTTCATCAAAAAACAGATTCGACATTTTCTCATCGTAGTGCTGACCTGTATGTATCAGTACGGGTTCGATATATTTACTTGATTTCATTGCTGAAATCAGAGGAGCTATCTTCATAAAATTCGGACGGGCGCCGACTATATTCAAAATTCTAAACATTCTAACAATCCAAATTATCTTTTAATTTTTTTAAACTCTTTTCCATATCAGGACCCAGAAAACTGTCAATAAACAGCCCGAAAATTCGATTGACCGGATTCCAGCCGTTTTCACCATAATCCGTCCACTTGATTTTTGTTCCTTTATCAGTCGGATATAGAACAATTTTACCACTTTTAAATACAGAATTATTCTGGAAACTCAAACGGAATTCGACTTTTTCATTCATCTTTAATTTTGTATATTCAAAAGTCCCCTGTCCCATCAATTCCCCGTTCCATTCAACCGAACTTTTACTATTTAAAGTATCAATATTGAATTTATATGTAATTGATGAATCCAGTGATTTTGTAATATAAAACCATTCATCCAAATGATTTATATCAATCAGATACTCATAAATTTTTTCACTGCTGCAATCAAACTCTTTAGTTCTGACAATTTCGTATTCCGCAGGTAAAAAAACAGATATGATAAATATCAATGCCAATGACGAAAAGAATACAAGTAAAATTTTCTTTATAACATTCATTTTTAAATTTTGTAATAAACAATCCTGCAATTTAACAACATCTGAGTAAATATTGCGTCATTTTTTTATATAAAAACGGAGATAAGTAATTTTATGATATTAAGAATGATATTTCTTGCTGTAATTATGTTTAGTAATTCACAAAACATATTCAGCCAATCAGTAAACGAACAAAGATATAAATTAGCGGAAAGTTTTGAATCAAGCGGTGATAATCAGGGAGCATTGAGGATTTATTCGGAACTTATTATTGATGAGCCGGATTCGGAAGTTTTTTTTGATGGATACGTCAGGACAATGAAGGCTCTGAACAACTTTTCAGAACTGCTCAAAGTTGTGAAGGAACGTCTTCCCAAAAAAGAAAGTCTTGAAATGCTTGATTTGTATGCCGAGTTGAACTGGAGAACCGGTAACCCCGACGAAGCAAATAAATCATGGGAAAAGGCTATATCAAAGTTTTCTTCATCACAGAAAACCTATTTACAAATTTCTCAAACTCAGATTAATTTACGTTTATTTGAAAAAGCCATCAATACTTTACTGGCTGGTCGTAAAGAATTTAATGAACCGAAATTGTTTTATGACCCTTTAACCAAATTATATATAGCCGTCGGTGATTATAAAAGCGGAACGGCAGAAATCTTGTCAATGCTGGGGATGGATTTTAATCTCCCACAGGCACAGGGAAGATTATTCGCACTTATGATTAATAAGGATGCCGGTGAATATATCGGTGATGAACTTAAAAGAGTTGCCGATAATAATCAAAATGATATTATTTTTCAGGAAGCATATTCATGGTATCTTCGGACTACCGGAAAAAGTGATGAAGCTTTACAACTGGTTGTAAGAATTGACAAGATGAAAAATACCAATGGGCTCGAAATTCTTAATTTTGCGAGTTCGTCAGCAAGGGACGGAGATTATGAAACTGCAATCAAGGGCTTTCAGTTAATCATTGACAAAGGCAAAAAAAATCCTTATGCTTCTTCTGCCCTCTTTGGATTTACACATGCTTTGGAGCAGAAAATGAGTTCATCAAAAACCAAAATGAATAAAAAAGAAATTGATGAAATCATCGAATCATATCAAAATATCATTAATGATTTCCCGAAATCTTCAAACTCCGCTGACAGCAGGCTGCGGTTAGCTCTTATTTATTCTGAGATTTTGAATGATAAGAAAAAAGCAATTTCCGAACTCGAAAAATTAATCGGCGAGTTTGCAAATTCCCAATACGGAGTATCGGCATATCTCGAACTCGGAAATATTTACATTATCAATGATGAATTAGACAAAGCGGAAAAATGCTTTACAAAAGTAAAAGAACTGCACAGATTTGCCACTCCCGAGCAAAAGGATAAAGCATTATACAGTTCTGCCCTGCTCACTTATTTCAAAGGAGATATCGAAAATGCAAAAAAGACTTTCGGAATCCTTGCCCTTAATCCTGATTCGGATATTGCAAATGATGTGATGCGTAAATTATTCATAATTAATGCAAGTGAAGAGAAAATAGCTGCACTTGAATTATTTGCCAAAGCTGAATTTAAGGATTATCAGGGCAATGACAAAGAGGCTTTAGAGATGCTTGATGAAGTCAGCCGACTTGCCGACAAATCCATGCTTGGCGAAGTTTCTCTAATGAAATCGGCAGAAATCAAATTCAACTCGGGAAATTACAAATCATGCAGGGATTATCTTACAAAACTAAACAATCAATATCCTGATTCTAAAGAAAACGATAAAAGACTTATGCTTACTGCAGAATCTTTTTATTACGAGGATAACACCGGTGAGGCACTTAAATATTATACTGAATTAATTACCAAATATTCCGAATCAATATATTTACAGGATGCCCGAAAAAAAATCAGAATCATCAGAAAAGATAAGATTTAAGGAGCTTTTTTAGTTTTTGATGAATAGCGGTTAGTTGAAGGATGATGACGTACTCCTGGATTTGTCTCTCTGAGCTTGCGAAGAGTCCATGTATTCATTAATTAACAGCCTGGACTCTTCGCAAGCTCAGAGAGACAAATCATGGGGTTTTATTTTTATAAATAATAAAACGTATCAGCCCTGCCCCCGCCAGCGGGGGACAAATACCAAACCCCGGGATTTGTTACTTTGTGGTAAAGAATCCCTGAATTAATTAACTGCTTAGATTATTCACCTCGTTTGTATTGACCAAACCTTGTATCTTATATTTGTCCCCCGCCGGCGGGAGCAGGGGGTGGATGTCATAAATTTTATGAAGCAAGATGAAGAATTAAATCCTTCCACCCCGCCCTTCGGGCACCCCTCAAGAGGGGAATAAATCAGGGTTTTGGTATTTGTCCCCCGCTGGCGGGGGCAGGGGGTGGAAATTAATTTATGGTCTGATTGTTTCGTACCCGTTTGACAAATCACCAAAGCAACAAGTTATTTTTAGGATGAACTTTATTCCGAAATTAAAAAAATATTGCATTATAATAAATATTTGATTAATTTTGAATCAGGAACTTAGCAAAAAAGAAAATTTAACATAATTTGACTGAAAATGATAGCCGCGAAAACAGCGGATTCTTGAATAAATAAAGGGTATTGATATGAATATTCCAATGCAGATTTCACTTGTTTCTGAAAAAACGGAACAGGCAATAAAGTTTTTCTTTTCTAAAAGTTACAGCATCATCCCAATTTCACTTTTAATTATTCTGATTATTTCAGGCTGCGCCAAAGAACCGACATCACCAACAATTGATGAAATAGTTATTATGCCTCTAAAAGTCGGGAATAGTTGGACTTATAAATACACGAAGTTTTATACAACTGGTGAAGAAGGAGAATCAAGTCAATATACAATTTCCATATTATACGACAGTGTTTATAAAGGCGAAAGATGTTATAAACCATATTTTATATCTAGTCAAAATGATACTGCTCCAATTTTTTATTTGTATCGAAATGACGGATTGTATTTACTATGGATAGAAAAAGCAGAGTATATTTTAGCATTCAAATTTCCGGTAATTAAAGGAGATAAATACGCATTTGGAGCTGATACTATAAGGGTAGAAAGTATAGATACCAATTACACTGTTCCTGCAGGCACTTTTAAATGTATAAAATATGTTCGAGAGAGTTATTATGAAAATAAAATTCATGATTTACTTATTAGTTATTATTGCCCGGGTATCGGGGAAATTGCTGCAGAAAATTATATAACAGATAGTGCTTATTTGAGACCTCATTTTAAAACGGTTTTATTATCTTATGAATTAAAGTAATAAATTTCTTTTTAATCTATCAAACTTTGGATTTATTAACATTAAATTTCAATTATAAAATATGAAAAAAATAACGATTCTAATTTTTGTACTTTCTCTATTATTATTTCAGATTAGTTTTTCAGATGAAATAATTACCGATTCAACTGTTGTCATTCAAGAAGATGTAGAGAGCAAAGGAATTGACTTGATATTTTTAGGCGGTGCGGGACTTTTACCTAAAACAGGACTTTTTGGTTCATATTTTGACCCAAGTCCTGTATTTACTTATGGATTGGAAATACCTTTGACAGAATCTCATAATTGGTCTTTTCAATTACACGGTCATTTTTGGATTTCCAGAATGGTGGAAACTCCAAATCAGGAAATTCCATTTTATGAATTATCGAATAACAAATATTGTCAAACAGGAATTTCGACAATTATTAAATGGTATATTTTTAATATTGGCAATAAATTTAAAATGTCAATTCATTGGGGATATTTATTTGGCTTACTAAAAGACCGTTATGAGGGACCGGATTTAGGATTGAATCTTTATTACCGGATTGATGACAAATTATCTGTCTCATTAGGTTATAGTAATATTTCAAAAATCACAACTAGTACTCAGTTTCCTATTCCCAGCGGCTCACCGATAATTGATTTAATTACACTTGAAATTTATTATGATTATAATTTGATGATTTTTTGAGAATTATAAAAATGGTAATAGTACTCAAAATATAAAATTGATTAATAGGAAACATCCACAATTTATCAGATATACTTTCAATCCGATTTTTAAACAAACTAAAATAGGATTTTCAATCACAAAAGTAAAAATCTGATAATATTAACAAAATATGCCTTTGTAAATGGGAAAAAAATGATTATTTTTGTGATTCTGTAAAGATGAATAAGTAAAATAACTATGTTTGAAAATCTACAAGAAAAATTAGAGTTAACTTTAAAGAAGTTCCGCGGTCAGTCAAAAATTTCCGACGAGAATATCTTTGAGGCTATGCAGGAAATCCGCAAGGCACTTCTTGATGCTGACGTTAACATAAATGTTGCCAAAAAATTAGTTGACGAAGTAACCAAAAAAGCCATCGGGCGCGAAGTCCATGGTAAATTACTTCCCGAGCAGCTCATCGTAAAGATTGTTCATGATGAATTAGTCGAAATAATGGGCAAAAAGATGAGTGAATTAGTTCATTCACCCCAGTCCCCGACAGTCATTTTAGTTGCCGGTCTGCAGGGCTCGGGTAAAACAACTTTTTGCGGTAAACTTGCTAAAAATCTTAAAAAGAAAGGTAAACAGCCGTTGCTTGTTGCCTGCGATATACACCGTCCTGCAGCTATTTTGCAGCTTCAGCAGCTTGCTGCCGAAGTTAAGGTACCCGTATTTACAGAAGACTCAAAAGATGCTGTCGAGATAGCTAAAAATGCAATTGCCTATTCAAGAAAATTCGGTCGTGATACTGTAATCATAGATACTGCCGGCAGATTAACAATTGATGAAGAGATGATGGCAGAAGTACGTAATATTTCAAATGCCGTCAAACCGATTGAGACTTTATTTGTTCTTGACTCAATGATTGGTCAGGATGCAGTCACTACTGCAAAGGCTTTTCATGACAGTCTGAATCTTACCGGTGTGGTACTGACCAAGATGGACGGCGATACACGCGGCGGTGCCGCTTTATCGGTACTGGAAGTTGTAGGAAAGCCGATTAAGTTTGTAAGTATGGGTGAAAAACTCGATTCGCTCGAGCCATTCCACCCTGAGCGTATTGCTTCCCGTATTTTGGGCATGGGTGACGTACTTACTCTTGTTGAAAAAGCTGAGCAGCAGTTCGACCAAAAACAGGCTGAAGAACTTGAAGAAAAAATCCGTAAGAATCAGTTTACTTTTGATGATTTTCTTGACCAGTTAAAAATTATACAAAAAATGGGTTCATTACGCGACTTGCTCGGTATGATACCCGGAATGGACAAACAGCTTAAAAATGTTGATATTGATGACTCGGCATTCAAACGCGTTGAGGCAATTATATATTCGATGACACGTCACGAAAGGCGTAATCCAAAGGTTATTAACGGTTCCCGCAGGATGAGAATTGCTAAAGGAAGCGGAACCAAGGTACAGGACGTTAATAAACTTCTAAAGCAGTTTGAAGAAATGCAAAAGGTTATGAAAAGTGTGGCACATGGCAAAAAATCAAGATTTATGCCGAAAATGCCGGGTTTTGGTACGTAATTTAAGGAGTTTGGGCATCTACACCCTCATGAGAAAAGGGTAAGCAAAAGGATGACAAATTTAATATTTATTCTCAATTAATTATAAGGTTATTTTAAAATGGTTAAAATCAGACTAAGAAGAAAAGGCAGAATGCATCTTCCTGTGTATGATATTGTTGCAGTTGACGGCAGAGCGCCGCGTGATGGTGCATTTCTTGATAAAGTAGGTTTTTACGACCCAAACACCAATCCAAATACTATCAGGATTGATACTGAAAAAGTTTTGCATTGGCTTAGTGTCGGTGCACAGCCTACAGGTACTGTTGAACTACTTTTAAGCTATGAAGGCGTATTATTACGCAAACACATGGCATTGAAAGGAAAATCTCAGGAAGAAATCGAAGTTGAAGTTGAAAAACATAAGTCCGTCGTTTCAGCACGTTATTCAAGACGCAAAAAACTTCGTAAAGAGCGTGCAGTAGCAAAAGCAAAAGCAGAAGAAGCAGCAAAAAACAAACCTGCTGAAGAAACACCGGCAGGATAGTAGTATTTATATTACGTGATGACTAATTTTATTGAAGGTTGATAATTAATTTTATCAACCTTTTTTGATTTTCAAAAATCGGAATAAACGTCCATATATTCAGATGTCCCACACTTATATAAATGCAGGACATCTCTTAAAAGCAATTAGCTGCAATAGTGTGAAGTAGACTCATCATGGATATAAAATTATTCCAATCCTAAGCACTCTCTTTCTGCATCTTTACAAGCCTGTCTGCAATTCTTAACATCTTCCATAGCTTTTTTATAAGCTTCAGTACAGGCTTTCATTTCATCAGCATAAGTTTTCATGGCATTTTTGAGACACTCATTCGCACCAGCCCAATCTCGGGGAAAACGCTCAGCACAATCCGCCATTGCCTTGTAATATTTCTCCTCAGCCTGTTTTAAACACATATCATAATCAAGTATAGCCTTACTATACATTTCATCGCAGGCTCTTTCACATTCCAGCCATTTTTCGAAACATTCCCTGGACTTCCTGTTATCAGGCTCACAGCCGGAAAAGACGCAAAGAGCAGTCAATGCACTGCATGCAGCAATTATGAACAAAAACTTCTTCATACAAAACTCCTCCATTTATTTTGACATTCAGCTTAAAACATATTAAGCTCCGTTTTTTTTGTGGTTTCTGGTCTCCACATTTTTTTCATTCAAAGTTATAAGTTGTCAAATTAAAAATATATCAATAAATTTTAAAAGTAGAGTTTAATGTTTTTGTTTTAGATGAAATTTGAAAAGATAATCCTGATTTCTGAATACATTACATATTTATTTATGCACTCAATTGTGTAAGTGGTTTGTGTTTTGAAGCATAATACTGTGAGATTCATATATTTACTTCTCATTAATTCGATATAAATTCATAAAACTTAATTGAAATTTTGTTTAAAACAGTATTCATTTTACAATAAATAACAACAACAAATTTATAATTTAGATTATACGAACAATCTTACTAATTCAAATGTAATAATAATTATTATATCTGCAAAATTTATTTTTAAATACGGAAATAATTTCAATATTCGGGTAATATAATTCGACACAACTTAATGCTGTGCATGATGTAAATATTAGAATAGTGTGAATAATAGTCTAATTGATTAATCAACCCTATAAGTAAGTTTCATCGTAATAGAAGCAGATTTTTCTTTTGAGGAAGTATTAAATGTACCGCCTGAAGAAAATTCCTCATTTGAATAAAGTCCGGTGATTTGGAATATTCCCATTTGTGCAGAAATCAAATCCCCTATATCTCCGCCTGATTTTTCAGAAATTTTCTCTGCTCTGGCTCTTGCGTCTTCAGTAGCATCTGAAATCAACTCAATTTTCAAATCAGAAAGTTTTGTAAAATAATATCCGGGAGGTTCTGAATAGAACTGAATTCCTTCATTGATAAGTTCCGTAATTTTTCGCGAGATATTTTCAATCTTTTCCACTTCTTTTGATGTAATTTGTATTGACTGAGTCAAAGTATATCCTTCGAACTCTTCTCCGGTAAATTTGCCGTCATCAGAATATTTACTTTTAAATTTTTCTCTGATATCAACAGAACTGAATACAATGTCCTTAGTATCAATGCCATTTTTACTCAGATATTCTTCAATAATTTTTTTGTCATTTTCCAACCCGGCGGATGCAGCCTTTAAATCAGAATTTACTTTTGAATACGAACCGTTCCATACTATTAAGTCAGATGTGAAATCTTTTTTACCGAGACCGGTTACCACTATTGTCCCCTCAACTTTGGCTCTGTTTGAATAAGAATTTCCAATCACTAATGCTGCTATAATTATAGCTATCGAGAAAAAAAGTGAGTTCAGGTATGGTTTCATATTATGTTCTGCTTTAATGATTTAACAATAACGACAAATTCAATTATCAGGTTATCAAAACGCACTCATACAAAAATAAATAATTGATTTGTTATTTCAAAGTAATATTATACAAGTTATATAAAAACTGTCCAACACTAATTGAAATATTGGACAGCTTATTTATCAGATATTATTTAAAGAAGAGCTATATATTCACTACTTCGACATACGCCTGTGCGGCTGCTTCCATTACAGCTTCGCTCAGTGTCGGGAAGGCGTGGATAATACTTCAACAAACTCATCAATACTTAAAATTTTAATTGGTGGAAAACTTAATGATTTTAATGAATTAAAGTGTTTGTCATTCGTTACTAAAAAATCAGCATTGGCAGCAATTGTACAGTCAATAAATTTATTATCATCCTCATCATTTACAATCAACTGCCATCTGTAAAAAATCTCCTGCATCTTGACATTTTTTGCTGAGAGCAGCATTTCAATTATATTTGTTGAAACGATGGAATTAGTTTTTTGAGAAATAATTTCTGCATATTCCAATAATATTTCATTACTGATTACAAGTGTAAATTTGTTCTCCAGGAATTGATCAAAAATAATCCTATATTTTGAACTTATTGGGATTGAAACTAACAAAATATTTGAATCAAGCACTACTTTCAAAGTTTAATTCTTATTAGATGTTCGTAAATGCTCATTCGCCCATTTATCCATTGTATCGTTGGACCAATTATTCTCAATCCATAATTTGTCCATCTCGGAAGTCGCTTTTTGAGCAAAATAATTGGTTAAAATATTACGTATTTCTATTAATTGAGTATCATCTATCTCAAAACTAAACATTTTCAACAAGTCTAATTGCAAATTAGATAATTTTGTTGTTGCAATCATGATACCAAATCTCCATTTAATCAAAACATTATTAATAAACGTTAAAAACAATTCACAATTGTAATAGTTGAAATTCAAAATATTTTAAAAAAGTGTGTTAGGAAGTATATTCGTAACACACTATTTGAATTATAATTAAATATTCACTGCTTCGCCATACGCCTGAGCGGCTGCTTCCATTACTGCCTCGCTCAGTGTCGGGTGGGCGTGGATTGTTTTGAAGATTGTTTCTGCCGTGGCTTCGAGATTCATTGCCAGACCGAGTTCTGCAATCATTTCCGTTACATCGGGACCTATCATGTGTGCACCTATTAACTCTCCGTATTTAGCATCAAAAACGAGCTTCACAAAACCTTTTGCTTCACCTATACCGTGAGCCTTGCCACTTGCAAGAAACGGGAATTTTCCGATTTTTACTTCATGACCCTCGGCTTTTGCTTTTTCTTCAGTCAGTCCTATACTTGCTACCTGAGGATTGCAATACGTACATCCCGGGATTTTGCTGTAATCAATTCCCTTAGGATGATGACCTGCTATATGCTCGGCACATACTAATGCTTCGGCAGATGCTTTGTGAGCAAGCCAAGGGGGACCTGCAACATCACCGATTGAGTAAATTCCTTCAATATTTGTACGGCAGAATTCATCAATTTTGATAAAACCTTTTTCGGTTGTTATTCCAACATCTTCTAAACCGATATTTTCGATATTTGCCTGAATACCGATAGCATTGAGTGCCATATCAGCCTTAATAACTTCAGTTTTGCCGTTTGATTCGATAGTTACCTCCACTCCGCTTTTTACAGCTTTTGCAGATTTCACCATAGATTTAGTTTTAATATCAATTTTAGATTTTCTGAAATGGCGTTCTAATTCTTTAGAAACTTCCACATCTTCGATCGGCAAAATTCTATCCATATATTCAACAATAGTTACGGCAGCACCGAAAGCATTAAAGAAGTATGCAAATTCAACACCGATTGCTCCGGCACCCATTACAATTATGGATTTCGGCAGTGTTGTACCAAGCAGAGCTTCGGTACTTGTAATGATTTTTTTGTTGTCAACTTCGATACCCGGGAAAATTCTCGGACGGGCACCGGTTGCAATAATAATATTTTTTGCTTTGATAGTATCAGTTACTTTGCCGGATTTGTCGGTTACTACAACTGATTTATCTTTCTTAATTTTGCCCCATCCGACGACAGTTTCAACTTTATACTTTTTGAATAATGTAGTAACACCTTTTGACATTTGACCGGCAACTTTGCGTGAACGTTCGATAACACCGGGATAATTAATCTGTAAATTTTCAAAAGAGAAACCGAAATCACCGGCATGACCCAGAAAATGAGCATATTCTGCACTTTTGAGAAGCGCTTTTGTAGGGATACATCCTATATTCAGACATACTCCTCCAATATCAGCACGTTCAATACATATTGCTTTTAATCCTAACTGAGATGCCCGAATTGCCGCAACGTAACCGCCGGGTCCGGAACCTATAACAACAACATCACATTGATAATCAGCCATTTTATTTCCTTGAAATTTCAAATACATGAGTTATAAAAATATTAATACGTTGATTTTAAGATATAATTGTTTTTGGATTATTGCAGGAATTTACTTAAATTTAAAAATTATATGAGGTTGTCATTATGAAAAAGATTTTATATTTAGCAATTTTTATTCTATACGTAAATTTATTACCAGCCAAGCCTATAGGAAGTAATTTAGCCGGACAGGCAGCAATAAATTTTATCGCAGAAATTAACAGCAAGTTTAAGGATTACAACAACCTTCTTGACAATCAATCATTTTATCTGTATGATGCTTATGTCAATAATCGTAATGATTCTCTGTATTACGTATTTAAGATAAAAACCGGAGGCTGGATTATTATGTCGGGTGATGACAAGGCTGAACCTGTAATCGGTTATTCTTTTGAGAGTAATTTTGATAAGGATAATTTACCCCCGTCATTTATTTCGTGGATAAGCAATATTGAGACTGCAATTGAGCAGATTATGATTTCTCCTGAAAATTCCAATTTGGTTGATTCAAAATATCAAAAGTTAATCAAAGGTGCGGTCTCTGAAGAACTCCAAAGTTCGTACCCGAATATTGCTCCTTTGGTTAAAACCAAATGGAATCAGGGATATCCCTACAACCTGCTTTGTCCTCTTGATGAACAGAAAAATCAGAGAGCAATAACAGGTTGCGTTGCTACAGCAATGGCTCAACTTTTAAATTACTATAAATTCCCGCTCAGGGGCAAGGGTATGAACAAATACAATCATGCAGAATTCGGATTAATTGAGACTGACTTCAGCAAATCCGAATATAAATACAATCTTATGAAAAATATTCAAAATGAATATAAGGACGATGAATCTCGTTTGGCTGTTGCAAAACTTATGTCAGACTGCGGAGTTGGTGTTAATATGAATTATGGGCTTAATGCCAGTGGTGCCGCATCGTATAATGTTTTAATTGCTTTAAAATCATATTTTGGATATAGCGCCGGTTCTTCAAGTTGCAAACCTGAAACTACAGACGAAGAATGGCATGAACTCCTCTATACTAATCTCAGTTTTGGTTACCCGATGTATTATGCCGGTCACAGTGCCAAACTTGGCAGCGGTCATGCTTTTGTATGCGATGGATATGAAAACGGAAAATTTCATTTTAATTGGGGTTGGGGCGGTTCATCTGACGGCTACTTTTTTACGGGATACAAGTCTGCAAGTCACCAATTTAATGATGGACAGGAAATTATTGCCTATATCATACCATCAGACATGAGTTTAGGAACAGGTGTATTTACTCCGGATAAATTTGAACCAAATAATACACCTGAAACTGCAACAATTATCAAACCTGAATTCATAAATGACAACTTATCATTTAAACATATTTTGAATATTCACGATACTTCGGATGTTGATTATTTCACACTTGACCTGCCGGAAGATGAAAATCATTATATTATGAATTTAAGTTTTTCAAATTCCTTCTATCCGGACGATGAATTATCAAATGCAAGTTCAGTAAAAGTTCGGATTCAGAACGGAAGTAATGAGTATTTACTATATGAGCCGAAAGTTTTGATTCTCGAAAAGGGCGGTCAATTCTCGTTAAAAATTGAACCTGTATTTAAATTGAATCACGGGACATACATTGCAGATATAACTATTTACAGATACAATAATCCGTTTATTGAGATTTCAAATTTAAATGAGGATACACTTTATTCTTTTTCTTCAACAACTGTCAAATGGGTTTCAAATCTTGTTCCTCCTTTTGATATTGAATTGGTAAATGATAACAAACCCGGTGAATCATTCGGTAAGGTTACAAACATTAATGATTATCAATGCAACTGGCAGCTTTCAATTTCTCTGCCAACAGACAACAACTACAGATTTAAGATTACCAATAATCTTGATTCAAAAATTGCAGGAATTTCAAAACCCTTTTCTGTCAAACAAAAGGAATATCTTTTTATTGAAGAACCGCACTGGGCTACAGATGTACATGCAGGAATTCCCCGAAATATAATCTGGGTTACAAATTTCAAAGAGAACATCACTATTGAACTGCAGAGGCAGGGACATTTTTATCAATATATTGCTACAAATGTTGAGAATAGTGGACTTTATACATGGGATGTTAGTGATTCAATTACAATTGGAGAGGGTTATCAGATAAAATTATCAAAATTCGATGATGACAGGATTTTCGTTATATCTGAAGATTTTATGATTCAACCTTTCACCGATGTTGAGGATTTGACTGAAATAAATTTACTTTATCTGATTCTACCGGACCATCCGAATATAACTTTAAATCTCAAATTCAAAGAACCTGATAAGCTGATACTTTTTGACGGATTAGGCAGAAAAATTACAGAGTATCCTTCATTTTACCTAAACTCTGATAATTATTGGCAGGTCACTGCTTTGCCAAAAGGAGTTTACTATATTCAGCACAGATTTTCACGGTAATAATTGTAGTATTTGAAACATCGAACTAAATAAAAAATGTAGATATAAGTCTTTAAATATTAATCAGTTATAGAAATATCAACAGTTCAGTAACACAATGCATTACGTATTATATATGCTTTTATAGCAATATTATTAAATCGTTAATCCAGTTATCAACATATCTAATACCCTCTAAAAGCCAATAAATACACACTTAATGGCTTTTTTACATTTTTTATTTGGTTGTTTAATGATTTTTTATTACTTTTATCACGGTAATTATTGCACGTTTTTAAAAAGGTTTTTTATGAATGACAAAGACTATTTTTTAAATACGACTTCTATTTCTCAAAAGAAATATGAAGCTCTTAGAATGTATTTTGTTGATGGTGTTCCTGCTGTCGAAGTTGCTAAAAAGTTCGGTTATACTTATCGTGGATTCACTACCTTAGTTACCTGGTTCAGAAAAAAAAGGAAAAGTGGTGATTCCGATATCTTCTTTCTTGATAAAAAACCTGGCAGAAAAAGACCAGAGAATATTGCTTCCGCGGAAAATTTGATTATTCAACTCAGGTTGACTAATCATTCTGTTCCTGAAATCAAAACGATTCTTGACAGCAAAGGGTACGATTTTTCTGAGAAAACCATCTATAATATTCAGCATGAAGCCGGTTTCAAAAGATTGCCGAGACGAAGCAAAGAGACTAAACAACAATTAGTATTTCCAAAGATTGAAGCCGAAAAAAGTGCATCTGTTGACATTCAAAAAACAGACGAATTCAAAAGTGATTCAGCCGGTATTTTATGTTTGCTTCCTTTAATTGAGTCGCTTGATATTCGACAAATTATTGAAGAATCCAATTATCCGGGGACTAAACAAATCAGTAAATTAAGTTCAATATTRTCTTTTGTGGCACTAAAAGCATCWGRTGYCAGGCGWTATACYGCTGACAATATTTGGTGYATGGACAGGGGTTCGGGACTYTTTGCCGGATTAAATGTATTGCCGAAGGCAGCTTGGTTTACTTCGTACTCGCATAGAGTAACGTCGGATATKAATAAAGATTTYCTSATYAAATTAAGTAAAAAATGGATTGAATTAGGACTTATCAGTGATACGGTTAACCTTGATTTTACKACTATTCCTTACTGGGGAGATTCCGRGCATTTAGAGAATAATTGGTCYGGYAAACGTAACAAAGCSCTTCCAAGTATGCTGGCGGTKCTGGCTCAGGATCAGGACAGCGGYATAGTTGATTATGGGGATACSAATATAATGCACAAAGATGAAAGTGCTGTTATATTGGAATTCCTTGATTTTTACAAAGAAWGTTCTGACGRYAAAAWGGATTTRAAATATTTAGTTTTTGACAGYAAATTCACAAATTAYGAAAATCTCAACCGCTTAAATAAAGATGGAATAAAGTTTTTAACGATTCGCAGACGAGGCAAAAATATAGTTGAAGAGATTGAAAATMTGCCACAATCGAAATGGAAAACTATTAGAATTGATGGYTCWTCAAATAAAAAAAGRACRWTAAAAGTTWGTGAYCAAAGGGTYAARCTHAGAGGWTAYGAGGGYGAGGTCAGRCAAATWGTGATTACAGGAAACGGGAARATAAAACCTGCWATYATWATTACAAATGATTTCGAWTCTTCAGTTGAAAGTTTRGTTAGAAAATAYGCAAGAAGATGGTTAGTTGAAAAAGAAATTTCTGARCAAATTTCATTTTTYCATCTTAATAATGTATCTTCWTCAATGGTTATAAAAGTTGATTTTGATTTRACGATGTCRATTCTTACGCATAATATTTACAGATTATTAGCCRGAGATTTGCCGAGATWTGAGAAATTGTCTATTCAGAATTTGTATGAAAAGTTTTTACTCAATAGYGCAGATATTCAGATTGAAAAAGAAMGYATTATCGTTAATCTGAAAAAGAAAAGAAATCTACCTCTTTTACTCGAATCTATGAACCAATTTAATAATTTGAAATATGCTTGGCTTGGTAACAAAAAAATAATTTTCAAGGGAGCTACGTATTCATAAACTACGTATCTCATTTTCCCGTGAAAATCTGTGTTCAGGAAATATACGGAAGTGAGATAAAGACACATAAATTTATATTTTAAAAATTACTAATGTAATGATGGTAATATTGTTTTGAAAATTTTGTTTTTTTACAAAGTATTTTCAATTATTACATTCAATGCCATGCTATTACAGTCAAATAGGAGCACATCAACAGATTTATATCTCAATTGCTGTTACTCTTCCGTTTGTATGGTTAAATAAATTTTCTTTAAAATTTTCTGCGTTAGAAAGATGAACGTTAACAACAAAATCAATCATATCGGTGTATTGTTCTGTATAGTCAACAGCTTCTTTTTCAATCAATTTTTTAACATAAGAGACGTCATGGTATGAGCATCGGACACTGAATTTTCTTGTCCTGTTTACAGTTTTTCGGTTAACTACCTGAAGTACGGCTTCGGCAGAATCAGAATAAGCTCTTACCAAGCCGCCGACTCCTAATTTTGTACCTCCGAAATACCTTGTAACAATAACAAGAATATCGCTGAGTTCGTATTTTGAAATCATAAATAATATTGGTTTACCTGCAGTACCGGAAGGCTCGCCATCATCGGATGACCTGAATTCACTGCCGTCAAAACCAAACCGGTAAGCAAAGCAGTTATGAGAGGCATCAAAGTATTTAGACCTGACACTTTTAAGAATTTCGATGGCAGTTTCAGAGTTGTCGGCAGGATATGCCCCTCCTATGAAAGTGGAACCCTTGATTTTAATTTCTGCAAAAACCGGACCGGCGATTGTATAGTATTTATCAATATTTTTTATTTCATCACTCATAACACTATCCGGAGATAATTATGAAAATCGGAATAATTTGTTATCCTACATTTGGCGGAAGCGGAATTGTCGCAACCGAGCTCGGCGTGAAACTTGCCGCTAGAGGACACGAAATCCACTTCATCAGCTATGAAAGCCCTATGCGACTCAACAGATTTTTGGAAAATATATTTTTTCATGAAGTTGAAATACCTAATTATCCGCTTTTTGAACATAACCTTTACACTCTTGCACTTGCAGGAAAAATTATAGACGTTGTAAAATACGAAAAACTTGATATAATACACGCACATTATGCAATTCCTCATGCTATAAGCGGAATAATTTCAAAGAACGTTTTAAAAGATACAAAAATAAAACTTTTGACGACATTACACGGTACAGATATTACATTAGTTGGTCTCGAGCCTGCTTTTCATCCATTAGTAAAATATTCGCTTGATAACTCAGACGGCGTTACTGCAGTATCTCAATACCTTAAAACAAATACTGTGCAGCATTTTCATCCTGAAAAAGAAATCAATGTAATTTATAATTTTATTGATATTGATGAATATAAAAGAAATCAATGTTCACACATCAAAAAAAGCATTGCTCCAAACGGTGAGAAAATTCTTATCCATGTTTCAAACTTTCGACCGGTTAAAAGGGTTCAGGATACAATCAGAATTCTTGCAGAAGTAATCAAAACCATACCGACAAAACTCGTTCTCATCGGGGACGGTCCTGACCGTTCAGACACAGAAAAACTAAGCAGGGAACTTGGCGTGTCGGAACATGTTAAATTTCTTGGCAAACAGCATGCTTTAGTTGACCTTTTGTCAGCCGCCGATATTTTTCTGCTTCCAAGCCAGTCCGAGAGTTTCGGGCTTTCAGCTCTGGAAGCTATGAGCTGCGGTACACCGGTAGTAGCATCGAATATAGGCGGTATTCCTGAAGTTGTCATGCATGGCGAAAGCGGATATGTAGCCGAATTCGGCGATATTAAGCGTATGGCAAAATATGTAACAGACCTTCTTGGAAATGAAAAGAAATGGGCTACATTTTCTGCAAATGCACGGAAAGTAGCAGAAGAAAAATTTGACTGTAAATTGATTATTCCCAAATATGAAAAATTATATGAGGAGTTGATTAATTCTAAATAAGTATATTTTTATCCTCAAAAATAAATAAATTTGCATTTGTCTTAATAATTTTATAATTTTGTCTGTTTGGATGTTGCTGTTTAACATATTGTAAATAAATTATGAAAAAGTTATTACTAACTCTTTTGCTTGCCGGTATTTTTAATACCGGGTACTTATTTTCTCAGGAAAATGTCAACAATCCCGGAGTTGTTTTTGAATATATGAAAAAATCTCCGATTATGTTCAAAATTGAAGAACTAAAGGATACTATTTTACCCCCTGACCGAAGTAAAAACCTATTGGAAAACAAATTCCGAAGAATTAAGGACAGTTCTGAATATATAGTCATGGAGTATGATGAACTAATATATAAGGATAGGATTTTTATTGATGCTGAAAAATTATTTTCTGAGGGAAAGTATCAGGAGGCATTACTTGAATATAAAAATTTATATCAGAAATATCCAGATTTCACAATGGCTTTAACAATGCAGGGTTTGTGTCTTATTAAATCCGGCAATCAGGATGACGCTATTGATGTTCTGAGGGATGCTGTTTCGGATAACTTTATTGATTTTCAGGCACACAAATTACTGGCGGATATATATGCAAATATGGAATTATTAGACGTCGCTATCCGGCACATTCTATACGCACATATTCTTAACAGAAATGATTCGGAAATCAATATCAAGCGAATTGAACTTTTCAAGAAAAAGGGACTTAATACTTCATCATGGGTTTTCGTACCACAGGTTAAATTTGAAGCAACAAAAAGCGATGTAGATATCTATATCAAACCGCAATACGAAGGATATGGTATGGTTGATGCAGTCTGGAGATACGACGATGATTACAAAAAAACCAAAAAAAATGCAGATGCGAAATTTAACCTTAACAGATTTCAGGAAATAGTCGTTGCTCAGGCGTTTATGCTATCACGTACTCCCTGGTATGCAGAAACTGAGGAAGGCAGGATTATTAAAAAGGTTATAGAAACCCGTATGGTAAATGAATTTATTTATTACGAAATCATTTTACCGGATAATCCTGAAGAAGTACGAAAACTGTCTGAAGACATTATTAATAAATTAGTAAAATACGTAATGACTGTTCGTGGTGAAGTAAAATAATTTTTTATAAGAAAACTAATAATATATATATATATGATTGATTTCAATAATTGCAGTGATTATAAAATGTCAGCATTTGCCGTAAGGGGTGGATGTTGATAAAAGCAAAGAATAACAATAAGCAACATTCTCTTGATTCACATGACCTCTATTTTAACCGCGAGCTTAGTCTGATAGAGTTCCAGAGAAGAGTCCTCAATGAAGCAGAGAATCCAAAACAGCCTTTGTTGGAAAGATTGAAATTTTGTGCTATCTTAAGCTCAAATCTTGATGAATTTTTTATGATAAGGGTAGCCGGACTGAAAAGTCAGGTATCAGGTGATGTAGTCGAACTTTCTTACGACGGAATGACGCCAAAGGCACAATTAAAAGAAATCAGAAAGCAACTCCTGCCAATTTATAAAAAACAGGAACAAATTGTTCGTGACCAAATTTTTCCCGAACTGGTAAAAAATGGAATTGTGATTGACCATTATAAGAATTTACCGGCAAAGGATAAAAAAAATCTCAGGGATTATTTTATTACTGAGATGCTTCCTGTACTTACTCCGCTGAGCCTTGGTCCGTCAAATCCATTTCCAAGACTTATCAACCGAAGTTTAAATATCGGATTTGTTCTAAGTGAGATAAAAGACGAAGTCGGCGAAAAACATGTAGCTTTCATACAACTTCCCAATGTTCTGCCAAGATTTCTTCGGGTACCGGATTCCAATGACATCAGGTATGTACTGATTGAACATGTTATTATTTCATTTGCCGATATAATTTTCCCGGGATTGAAAGTCGAAGCTGCTAATACATTCAGAGTTACGCGTGATGCAGATTTTGAAATAGCTGAAGATGAAGCTGAAGATTTACTCTCGGAAATTGCGGAGCAGGTAAAACAGCGAAGCTGGGGACGTGCCGCTGTCAGGTTGGAAGTTACAGCCAAAATGCCTGATTATCTCTCAAAAGTGCTGATGAATTCGCTTGAATTAGAACCTGATGATTTATATGTTCACGACAGACCGTTAAATCTTGTGGATTTTATGGATTTAATGAAGCTGGACAAAAGAAATATTAAAGACATCCCATTTGTTTCCAAAAAAATAGTTGAATTTACCGGCGAGTCGTCTGCAATGTTCGATTATTTAAAAGAAAATGATGTTTTGGTGCATCATCCTTTTGATTCATTTTCGACAAGTACACTCAAACTAATTTCTGATTCTGCCTGCGACCCCGATGTGCTTGCTATTAAAATCACACTTTACCGCACCGGAAGTAATTCCGAAGTTGTTGAAGCTCTGACAAAAGCAGCCGATAACGGAAAATATGTTACAGCTTTTGTCGAGTTGAAGGCAAGATTTGACGAAGAGAAAAATATTGTCTGGGCAAAAGCTCTCGAGCAGGCTGGGGCGCATGTAATCTATGGTGTTCCGGGATTGAAAACCCACTGCAAGATAGCATTGATTGTCCGGCGTGAAAACGGAAAATTAAAAACGTATGTACATCTGTCAACCGGAAATTATAATCAGGTTACAGCAAGACTTTATACAGATATCGGCTTTTTCACTTCAAATGAAAAATTCGGTCAGGATGCAACATATTTGTTTAACTATCTTACCGCTTATTCCTATCATAAAGACTGGAACCATTTAATAGTTGCTCCGAATGAATTAAGATTCAAAATTCTTGAATTGATTGAAAGAGAAATTGAGCTTCATACACCAGAAAACCCGGGCATGATTTTTGCCAAAATGAATTCTCTTGCTCATCGCGAGGTCATTCCTGCTCTTTACAGAGCATCGCAGAAAGGTGTAAAAATCAAATTATTAATTAGGGGTGTATGTTGTTTGAAACCCGGGGTCGAGGGTGTCAGCGATAATATTGAAGTCAGAAGTATAATCGGAAGGTTTTTAGAGCATAGCCGTATATTTTATTTTAAAAATGGCGGTGACGAAGAATTCTATCTTTCAAGTGCCGACTGGATGTCAAGAAATCTCCACCGGAGGGTTGAGTTAATGTTCCCGATAACTGATATTAGTCTGACTGAACAGCTCTGGAGAATATTAAATATTTATTGGGAAGATAATTTAAACTCATGGAAACTTCTTAAATCAGGCAGCTATGAAAAGATTATCTGCGGTGAAGACGAAGAACCATTGTCGGCTCAGGATTATTTCCTTGATGAAATTAGAAACTATAAGCTGTTTTGATGATGAAAATTGAATTAAAAGTCGCACTCAGATATATCGTAACAAAGCGTTCATTTCATTTTATTTCAGTCATTACATTTATGTCTTTGATTGGAATTACTGTGGGAGTTGCTGCATTGATTTCAGTATTGTCAATTTTCAACGGATTTCAGGACCTGACAAAAGCACAATTTATTGGATTTGACCCTCACATCAGAATTGCACCGAAAAAGGGTGCATGGATTAAAGTCAGCGACTCGCTCATAAATGAATTCAAGAATATTCCTCAGGTAAAATTGCTTACTAAGACAATTATGGGGCGTGTTGTGGGAATTAATGATACTGAACTTCAGGTTTTCTCATTAGTTAGTATCCCGTCTGATAATATTGATTTTCTTGAAGGAGTACGCAAAACTACCGTTTTCGGGAATTTCTCATTGAAAACCAAAGATGGCTTTCCTGCAATCGTTTTAGGAAATGCACTTGCTGACAGACTTAGAGTTCTACCGGGTGATACAATCAAACTTGTTTCTCCTAAGATGATAGAGCAGTCAATTGTCGGATTTCAGAGACAGCGCGAAGTCAGGGCTGTTTTGACAGGTATTTTCAATTCCAATATTAAAGATTATGATATTATGTACGGATTTGCATCCGATACTTTAGGGAAGTTGATGCTCAATCCAAAAGTCGGAAATATATCATCAATTGATATAAAACTTAATGATATTGAAGACCTTGAAAAAGTAAAAGCCATAATATCTAAAATGATACTTAATGATGCTCAAACATCCTCGCAGGGTTTGAGCCCCGGACGAAATAATTACAAAGTCCAGTCATGGCAGGATTTAAATACCGATTTATTCAATATCATGCGTTTTGAGCGGCTTGCAACCTTTTCTATACTCAGTATAATTATTTTGCTTGCTGTATTCAATGTGCTTGTATCTTTATCAATGACAGTAGTCGAAAAGCGTCAGGACATCGGCATTCTGAAAGCTATGGGAGCAAGTACACGGACAATCAGAAATATTTTTCTCTGGGAAGGATTAATTATCGGCATCGTCAGCACTTTTACCGGTACGGCACTTGGTCTTTTTGTGTGCTGGGGGCAGATTACATTCAAATGGTTCAGAATTGACAGCAACAAATTTATTATTGATGCGATTCCTGTATCAATAAATCCCGAAGATGTCATAATTGTCGCATTGTTTTCTTTATTCCTTACATCTATTGCAACTATTTATCCCGCTTACCGTGCCGCATCAACTCAGGTAATTGAAGCAATCCGCACAGGGTAAGAAGAACGCGACTTCTTAATGCGGAATGCTGAAGTTGAAGACCAGCGTAGTTAATTGATTTCAACTCCGAAGGAGTGATATGTTTGTAAAAAAAGACATACTGACGGAAACCAAAATCTCCAACTCCGAAGGAGTGATCTATTAGTAGAAATGCACAGCACGACGGGAACCACAACGTTTTCAACCTTCCGAAGGTTGCCAACCTTCGGAAGGTTTGCTTTTTGCGAAATGACCTGTTTGTAAAAATGCACAAACTGTCTGAACCATGATTTTTGGGATTTGAATTAATTGAATACCATCGGTATTAAATATCGGTAGAAAAAGCTCAACCCGACGGAAAACCACAATCCCCAACTCCTTTAGGAGTGTCCTGTTTGTAGAAAATAATCAAATCCACCTCCGTCACTCCGTGACACCTCCGCCGACAGAGGACAAAAACAAATCCACAACAAAACTAATCAACCCACGACTTAAGCCTCGGGTTGATTGAAAAAGAAGGGAAATAAAAAGCAAAAAAATTATAGGTTTTCGCAGTTAACCTGCTGCAATTTAGGAATACTGATTTTTGTGATTAACTTCTTGCCTTTTTCTAAGAAGTCACTCTTAAAATTATTCACTTCAAGGGTATTAAGGACGCAATCGAATGAACCGATTCCGCTTTTATCTGAGCACGAACAGCTCATAACACCGCAATTACCGGTCGCAATTAACAGGCAGTCGGGACAGGCGCCGTCATTATCACAAGTAGTAACTACAACACTATCGAGACTTAAGTTGATTGAATGATAGGTTCCTGAAAATTGGAAAGCATAAGCAATAGCACCGGACTTTGGTTTATCAAGATTAACATAATAAATCCTGTCGCCGTTTTTCAAATTAATTACTTTGTGCTCGTTAATTTTTGTAAATTCTTCTCCCAAAGAAGAAATATAACCAAGAGTAGATTCAATAAGTTCGGTTTCTGTATTATCGGCAGGTTTAAATCCGCCTTTAATTTCAATGTCCTGTGGCGAATCGCCTCCTTCACCGCAGGAAAGCACAAAAGATATAGAAACGATAATAAGACCAAAGAATAAATTTTTCATAATTGCTCCTAAATATTTTTATTGTTTAAAAAGTTAATTGCTGATGAAACAAGCATCGCAGTTCCATTTATCATGGCTTCTTCGGATGGATTCAACCTTGAATTATGAAGCGGCGGCATTTCGGATAAATTGTCGGGTCTGACGCCAAGCAGCCAGAAACATGCAGGTATATTCATGGAATAATAAGCAAAATCCTCAGCCCACATTATCGGTTTAAAATCTAAAGTATTATTGACTCCAACCGTGTTAATTGCCGTTTCTTTAACAAGAGCTGCCAATTCATGGCTGTTTATTAAAGCAGGATATCCCTTGACAATATCAACCGAACAACTGCACCCGTATAACTGTGTCATTTTCTCGGAGTTATTCATCAAAATATCATGAATTTCTGTCCTTAAAACTTCATTATATGTGCGAAGTGTACCCATCATTTTGACTTCTTCAGGAAAAATGTTCGTCGCCGAACCGCCGTGAATTGATGTTACAGACAAAACACATGAATCCAGCGGATTTTTAAATTTTGTCAAAATTGTCTGATAATAATTTATTAACTGTGATGATGCCAAAATTGCATCACTACCTAAATGTGGCTGTGCAGCATGTGTTCCTCTCCCCTTCACAGTCCAGTAAAGTTCATCGGTTGAAGCAAACACAGGACCTCCGGTAACAGATATAGTACCTGAATTTTCTGAAGGATAAATATGCTGACCAAAAATCGCAGCAGGTTTAGGATTTTCCAATACTCCTTCATCAATCATGATTTTTGCACCGCCGGGGAGTTTTTCTTCTCCGGGCTGAAAAATCAATTTTACTGTGCCTTTAAGTGACGATTCATTGTCTTTCAGGATTTTCGCTGCTGCCAGAAGCATCGAAGTATGCATATCATGACCGCAGGCATGCATTACTCCCGGATTCAAAGATGCGAAATCCAAACCGGTTTCCTCAATAATAGGCAGGGCATCAATATCGGCTCTGAGTGCAACACAGATATCACCTTTCCCGATATGAGCAACAGTCCCGGTATTTGCCATAGTGATAAAATCTATACCGAATTCGGTTAATTTTGTCCTGATGAATTCGGCTGTCTGGTATTCTGCAAACGACAACTCCGGATTTTGATGAATATGCCTTCTAAAATCTCTTGTAAGCGGAAAAATACTTTTTGCCTGTTCCGTAATAAAATCTATATTCATATATTACAAATTACTTATGGTTATAAAATCTTTTCTGATAATTTCCGAATGACCTTCCAAATATACCTTTTTAATTTTTCCGCTGTAATCTTTTTCAAAATTAACAGTTACCGGTATTGAAGATGGCGGAGAAATCATAACAGGCAGTTTGACGCTGCCCTTAATCATACAATGAATAGCGGTTGATATAGCACCGGTGCCGCATGCCCCCGTAACTTTTTCTACGCCGCGTTCATAAGTAAACAAATAAATCATATCGCCGACAATTCGATAAATATTCACATTCACGCCGCTGAATCCGAAATTTTCATGAAATCTGATTTTCGGGGCAAAATTATTAATGCTGTTAATATTAAACTCAACTCCCATTTCTATCAAATCATCATGATCAATTACGAAATGGTCGGATGAAACGTTCACAAATGTACCTTTTAACTGTTTCCCGTCTATCTCAATTATTTTATTTTCAATAATTTCAACCGGCGGAGGCAAAATTAGAAGTACACCCTCCCCTGTCAATTTACCGGAATAGATATTATCAGCCATTGAAAATTGAAATAAACCATTATTTTTCGGTGATATTGACCTATTGACAGCAAAATCCAATGCACATCTCCCTCCGTTCCCGCACATCATTCCTGTGCTTCCGTCAGGATTAAGAAATTTCACATCAAAATCAAAATCGCTGCTTTCTGAAACAGCAAGTAATCCTTCAGCTATAAAATCATTAATATCGTTCAGCGAGCAAAGACTTCTCGCAAGTTCAATCAATTCAACGTCGTTAAAATTATACCGGCTGTTATCTATAACCGAAAATAAATTTCCGGCACCGGACATTCTGAAAACTTCAATTGATTTACTCATTTATTTATGACATCCATAATTTGTTCATGAATAATTCCATTAGTGGCAAGTATTGTTATATCATAAATATTAAACGGCTTACCATCATATTTTGATACCTTGCCGCCTGCTTCTTCAACAATTATCACTCCGGCAGCCAAATCCCACGGATGCAAATCAGCTTCCCAAAATCCGTCAAATCTACCGCAGGCGACATAAGCAAGGTCAAGGGCAGCAGAGCCTAATCTACGGATTGGTATTCCGTTGAGGACAATTTTTACAAATGTATCAACGCAGTTATATGGATTTTTATCAACATTGTATGGAAATCCTGTTACAAGCAGAGAAGTGTGCATATCATCCGAAGGTGAGACCGCTATTTGTCTGCCATTCAAGTAGGCTCCCTTACCTTTCCCTGCATAGAACAATTCATCGAGTAAAGGCTGATAGATTACTCCGCATAATAATTCACCCCTGTACAGCGCTGCAATGCTAACACTGAAAATTGGAATCGAGTGTGCGAAATTTACTGTTCCGTCAAGAGGGTCAATTACCCAAATTACTTCATCTTCATTTTTGCTGCCTGTACTTCCGCTCTCTTCAGCTAAAAATTTATGATTTGGGAAAATTGATTTTATATGATTAATAATTGCTTTTTCAGATGCATAATCATATTCTGTTACAAGGTTGTTTCTGCCTTGTTTGTTATCAATTTTGAAAGTAGTTCCAAAACCTTCTTTTAAAATATCTCCGGCAATTCTTGCCGCAGATTTTGCTGTTTCTAATAATTCATCAACCATTTTTGTCATAATACATCATTTAAAAAAAACAATTTCAAGAAACTTGATAATATTAATCTTTACACGTACTTTGATTAACGAAATTTTTAATATATTTGTGAATTATTATTTCTGTATTATGATAAATAAAAAATTAATGAAAAAATTCTCTTATTTAAGTCTAATTTTACTAATCCTGGCAGGAATATATTCCAATATTTCAGCTCAGCCCAAAAAAGCAGAAAGAGGCAGATTATCCGGTGCAACTAAGGATGCAATTGATACACTTGCAGTTCAGAATGCGCAATCAATTGTTAAAGATAACAAAGGACTGCTCGAAAGAGAAATCAATCCTGATAAATATATACTTGGTCCCGGAGACATACTGCTTGTATCTATTATAGGAATGGAAGCCGTTTCATTTGAAGCTCCAGTTTCTCCGGAAGGCAGTATAGTTATCAGAGGTGCCGGTATAGTTAATGTTAAGGATAAAACATTAAATGAAGCCAGAAAATTGATGATTGAGCAAATCGGTAAATACTACAAATCGAATAAAGTTGACATTGTGCTGAGAGATTTAAGACAATTTAAAGTTATTGTCTCAGGTGAAATTCCTAAACCTATATCAGTATCGGCGACGGCTGTTGACCGTGTTTCCGAGGCTATTGAAAAAGCAGGCGGACTTCAGTTTGAATCATCGGAACGGAACATTTCACTTATTCGAAGGGATAAAAACGATATTATCAAGGTTGACCTGATTAAATTTTTTATGCTTTCCGACGAGAATTCAAATCCAACACTTCTTGGAGGAGACCTAATCCTAATACCCCCGAAATCTGAAATTGACCTGATTGAAATATACGGTGAAGTTTATGACCCGGGTAAATTTGAGTTTGTTGAAGGAGATTCGCTATCCACATTAATTAAATTTGCACAGGGATTTTTAAATTCAGCATTTCTTGACTCAGTAGAATTTGCAAGGAAAAGTGAAGCCGGTTTGAATCTAACTACAAGTTATTTAAATTTGAATGCCTGGAAAGATAAACTTTATTCCGGTGAACCATTACCCGGTGATTTTCAATTAAAAACAAATGACAGAGTTTATATTCGTAAAATACCCCAGTGGATTGAAAATGATTATGTCATCATCGAAGGCGAAGTAAAGTATCCGGGGAAATATGCTGTTAAATCTGAAATTGACAGGGTTAGCGATATAATTTCACGTGCAGGAGGATTTACAGATAAGGCTGACATTCAAAATATCGAATTCATCAGACAAATTGATATGCTTAAGAAAGACCCCGAAATCGAACGATTGAGCAGACTTAATCCTTCAGAGATGTCTAAGGCAGAACTGAGATATTTTCAGGTAAAGATTAATGAGAAAAAGGGTGCAATGTCACTTAATTTTGGAAGTATAGTCAGGGATAAAAATTCAGATGACAATATAACTTTAATAAACCAGGATTCTATTATCGTACCTAATCAGAGTCAATTTGTCAGTGTTCAGGGAAGGGTAAACAATCCCGGCAAGGTTCGGTACAAATACGGGCTTACTTATTCCGATTATGTAAATATTGCCGGCGGATATGCCTTCCGGGCTGATATTGATGAAACTTTCATTAATAAACCTAAAGGAGGTCAGTTCCTTGCTAAAGATATGGATTATAAAATTGAGCCCGGTGATGTTATTCTTGTTCCGACTCAAAGGGATGTCACTTTTATGGATACTTTTATAACTGTTTTGACTATTGCCACTCAGCTTGTAACAATTGCAGGTGTTGTAATAGCTATAATGAATTTGAGGTAAACTAGAATGAAATTATTTAATCAGCCAAAAGAGTTTACTCTATTTAATTTATTACAACTCTTCAAACTTAATTTAAGATTTGTAGTGATTTCAATTTTTGCTTTTATTATTATATTAATCGGATTATCATTTATTATACCGCAGCACTACGTTGCAAGCAGCAGTCTATTACCTCCGAAAAAAGACGGCGGTTCCGGAGGTTTGTCATCTTTTATACAAAATTTCACAGGCGGCGGATTAAATCTTGGAAGCATAGGGCAGTCTGACCAATCAAAAGTTTTCGGTGAAATTATTAAAAGCAGAACTGTTGCTGAGTATATTATAGAAAAAATGCAGCTTAAAAAAAATAAATCCTTTAAAGGCATAAGTAATGAAAAACTTGTCGGCTTTATTGTAAACAGTTTATTTGTAGATGTGGATAAAAGCGGGCTTATATATGTTTCCGCAGATGTTGCTACCGGTTATCTTCCATCGTCATCTGAGGGAAAAAAGGCTTCCAAATTTGCTTCCGATATGGCAAATGCTGCTGTTGAAGGGCTTGATATAGTAATCAGAAATAGAAGTATGTCGTCGGCAAGACAATCAAAAGAATATGTTGAAAAAGAAATTGAAAGATATTTAACAAAACTTGACAGTGTTGAAACAAAGCTCGAGGAATTTCAGAAAAGCAATAAAGTTCTGGCAATTGATGAGCAGACTCAGGCTATTGTAACACAGTCAATCGAATTAGGTTCGCAACTGGCTAAAGCAGATTTGGAAAAAAACCTGGCACTTCTTGAGTATCAGCCAAATTCTCCGCAATATCAGTTTTACAGCAAGCAGCACGAATTATTAAGCGAGCAATACAGAAAAGTTCAAAGCGGCGGACTTACAAAAGATGAATCATTTTCAATTCCACTTGATAATGTACCTAAACTTATAAAAGAATATACCACGCTTTTCAGGGAGCGCAAGATTATCGAACAAGTAATGCTTTATCTCGAAACCCAGCGGCATCAGGAAGCTATTCAGGAAAAACGCGATGTTCCTGTTGTTGAAGTGCTTGACAAAGCATATCCGCCGGAAGACAGATATTCTCCGAAACGCTCTATGATGGCTTTACTCGGTGTCATTCTTTCAATTATTTTTTTAATCATTTATATTTCTTTTAAAGCATTTCAAAGCGGAACAATATATCTTGAGGAAAGTAAAATTTGAGCAGTTCCGGAGTTCTTTAGAAGATGACAATACAGAAATTATTTTTTCGTTTAGTTGGTTGGAATATTATAAATTCAGGAGTTTATTGAAATGAAAATCAAATATCTAAGTCATTCCGGCTTTTTAATCACAACAGGTGATTACACGATAGTAATAGACCCTTTTATAACCGGCAATCCAAATGCTAATATATCAGTAGAGGATATTAAAGCTGATTTTGTCGTTCTTACGCATGCTCACGGCGACCACACAGGTGATGCCGTATCAATAGCCGGCAGATGTAATTCCACTGTTATAGTTGTAAACGAGCTTGGGAATTATCTTGCAGAATTTGGATTGAATGTTCATAGAATGCATATCGGGGGCGGATATAATTTCCCATTCGGCAGGTTGAAATTTACTATTGCCCATCACGGCTCATCAAATTCAGACGGTAAATATATGGGAGAACCCGCTGGTGTAGTAATATCAAGTTTAGGAAAGAAAGTTTATCACTGCGGTGATACAGGACTTTTTCTTGATATGAAATTAATTGGCGAGATTGATAAAATTGATTTGATGTTACTGCCTATCGGCGATAATTTTACTATGGGAATAAATGATGCTGTCAGGGCAGTAAAATTTGTTAATCCAAAGCTGGCTGTACCGATGCATTACAATACATTTGGAGTTATCGAAGCAGACCCGCACGAATTTGTACGCAAAACGGAATCAATCGGGAAAAAAGCATTGGCTATGGAATACGGTCAGGAAATCGAGATTTAATTAATCACAATTTTTTTAAAATCACTCTTTTTTAAATTTATTCAGCCCACGGCTCTTTAGCCGTGGGCTGATTAGTTATAGGGGGGTTGGTTCAGTCAAATCCCCCTGTCACGTCGTGACATCCCCCTTTGGCAAAGGGGGAAAGCGCAGCAGGGGGATTTTTATGTCCTCCGCCGGCGGAGGTGTCACGGAGTGACGGAGGTGGAATGGTTTGGAAATGACCACCCCTTCCTTCGGACTCCCCTCCTTACCAAGGAGGGGCTGGGGGTGGTGGATTTTGTTTTATGTCATCCGTAGGCGGAGTTGACTCAGGTGGATTTTGTTAGAAAGACCACCCCGTCCTTCAGACACCATTCCTTTCTGAATCACAGATTTAACCGATTACACTGATTCCACGGATTTAAAATCAGTGAAATCCTTTAATCCGTGTAATCCGTGATTCTGAAAATGAATATGTCAGAACCTTTGATTGTACCTGATTTTTATGATTGAATTGATTTGAATTTGTTTTAATCCGTGTAATCCTTTAATCCGTGTAATCCGTGATTCAGATATTTGATTTCCAATTCCGTAGGAATGCTCTGTTTGTAGAAAACAATCATCCCCTCAAATTTCATCAAGCTCCGTAGGAGCGAACTATTCATAAAAAAACGTCGGAAAAACCTTCTTAAATGCCGGAAAAGTCTTCTTAAACGCCGTAAAGACCTCGTGAAACGCCGTGAAAGCCTCGTGAAATGGTGTCAAAGCCTCGTGAAATGCCGTGAAAGTCTCGTGAAATGCCGTTAATACCTTTTGAAATGCCGTTAATACCTTTTGAAATGATAATTATGACTTGAAAAGTAATTCTAATGACATTATCAATAAATAATTACTCATTTCCACTCTTTTTATGAGTATGAACGAACTATTTTGATGTTATATTATTCAATCTTGAACTGAAAACAAACAAAAAAAACCCTTCCGAACGTTTCGTTGCCTGCGGAAGGATTGTTATTATCATAAATTATTACTTCTTTCTATATCATTCTACACGAAAATGATGGAGGAGGAAGTTAACTATTAATATTTTCATTTTTCAAATTCCTTATTTATTAATAATTAATTTGAATGTAATATCAGTTCCGTTTGAACTGACTTTTACAAAGTAGTTTCCTGTTTTCAATCCCATTATATTTCCTTGAATATTTTGTTCACCTCTGTCTAATGGACCCTGAAAAAAATTATTAACTTCTTTTCCCATGTTGTCATATATTGAAACCTTTGTAAATCCTGACAACTGTAAACTAAAGCGTATAGAAATTGAACCGTTTGTTGGATTAGGATAAATAATATTTTCTTTTTGTTCAGGAATATTTCCTATTCCTGTTGTTGGGAGAAATTTATAAAGAAATATATAACCTGATGAAGAAACTATATATTTTTGGTCAGGCGATATGCCGATTCCTGTTAGAGCATAACCTGATGGTACAGTAGTATATTGATAAATGCTTTTTCCTGCCTTAATATCATATACATGAATGACTTTTCCCCGACCGAAATTTACAGCTAAATATTTTTCATCAGGAGAAAAAACCATCGAATTTATTTCTTCGGTGTGCACGGGAATTCTAAGAATAATTTCTTTGGTTATGGGATTTATGATTTGCAATTCATCCAAATTAAGCACGTTTGTAATCATATTTCCACTTTTACTGATTGCTAAGTAGCTTACACGAGCATCGGAAACATAATCCACTTCATAGGTTTGGATATTCAAAAATCTGAGTTTTTCATCTCCTGTTGTGGAAGGTTTAATATCGGTTGAAGTAAAATAAATATGGCTGCCGTCATTTGAATAAATTCCCGAAGCAACGATTATATTTTTGGTTAAATCCTGTCCGTAATCCCATACATGCTTTAACAGTTCTCCTGTCTGAATATCATAAAAATAAAATCCTTCTTGTATAATTCCAACAATAATTCTGTTATCGGGTGAAATTAAAACCTGAGCTCCAAGAAGTGAAAACGAATCGCCGGGTATTTCAATTTTTTTGACAGAAGTCCAGTTTTCCGTTTCGTAGATTTCGAGCATACCTCCGGATATGACACCTTTCAAATATTCCCAGACAACAACCAGATATTTTCCATCTTTACTAAAATGTGCATCCCATATACCCTGTCCATCTCTGAATTGTAATCCCTCACTATTGTAAATGGTCTTTACGGTATCTCCATCAGTGTTAAAAATGATTACGCCATCTCGTAAACCACCATGATCACCTAAGAAAGGAACAAATTACTGTTTGGTGCAAACTCCATTCTAACGACAGAATGTGACAGTCTTGTCCACACAGTATCTTTAGCACTATCAGCAAATAAATAAAGCGTCTGCATTATAAATAATGCACCTAATAGAATCAAAAACTTTTTCATTTTAGAACTCCTAAAAAATTAATATAACTTTTAATTAGAACATAAAACCAAAACACTTAGAACTGAAAAAAGATACAAAAAAAGGACGTTCTCACAGATTGCCCTTGTCCAAGGCATCGCCAAACACCCCGTCAGTCAAGCACAAATAGAAAACGCCCCGTTTCCGGAGCGTGTCTTTTCATGAGTTCTACTGACTAAAATGTGGTGATTTTTAAGACAGACCGAAAGTAATTCAATGCTTACATATAAATTTTCAAATTACAAGTTACATAATTCTCAAAGCCAATTTTCATATATATATTTATAGGACTTAAATATTTTTTTCGTAAATTCTGTACTTTTTGTAAACTTGTCCGCTCATAGTTGTTGTAAGTCCGCGGTTCATCATTTCATTATCCTCAAGAATCCATGATGCTTCTCCAATATCCATACCCAATGCGTGGCTTCTCTCACCGGATTCGTAATAGATAACAGCATCAATTCCTGTTCTTTGAAATTCTGGCAGAATACCGAGAACAATTATTCTCATAATAGTAATTTCTTTTTTCCTTGTCAACATATTCCATATTGCACCCAGCATACTGCCTTTTTTGTTATGAATCAGCACCTGATTCAAATCAGGAAGACCGAGATGAAATCCTGCAGGCTCGCCTTTTATTTCAGCAATGAATGCTACTTTAGGATTTGCGATAGGCTTTAAATCATTCGCCATAAAGTCAAATTCCTCATCGGTCATCTTTACAAATCCCCAATTCGGCTGCCATGCACGGTTATAGATGTCCTTCAAAGTATTGATATCTTTTTGAAATTGTACTTTATTTTTAAAATCAATTTCGCGGATTGTTACCTGATGTCTTTCACGGATTATTCCCTGAAGCCGTTTCATTTTGTCGGTAACATACTTATCATGTTCAAGTCTGTAAGCAAGTAAATCTTTTGCTTTCTTCATTCCGCATTTATCCATTAGCTCGGCATAGTACGGCGGATTATAGGGCATAAGTATTCTTGCAGGGTCGTCAAATCCTTCTATCAAAATTGCATTTTCATCATTCATTGAGGGATTTACAGGACCCCGCATCGCATTCTTACCCTTAGCCTTAAGCCATTTTTCGGCAGTATCAAGCAATGATTGTGCGACTTCAGAATCATTTATACATTCAAAAAATCCGAAAAAACCGATATTATCATTATGCTGCTGATTATGATTATCATTGGTGATTGCTGCAATTCTTCCGATGACCTCATTGTTGGATTCAGCAGTCCATAATTTGATTTCCGAATGTTTATAAAAAGGATTTTTTTCGGTATCAAGCAGTTTCATTCTGTCTGAAACTATTGGCGGTGCAAAGTTTTTGTCACCTTTGTAAAAGTTCCATTGCGATTTTACAAATCTCAGTTTTTGAGATTTATTTTCAACCGGCAGTATTTTATATTCCATAACTATCCTGAATATTATAATTAAGTGTGTTCAACAATTTCATTTTCATATTGGGGAAATTGTTTAATCAAGTCTTCGCGTTTCCCCAGTTCAAAATCTGCAAAATCAAATCCGGGTGCAACAGTACACGACAGCAAAACGTAATCACCGTTTTCAATGGCGGCAGAAAACCAAAATCCTGACGGAATCACTTTTTGAAGTTGCCCGCCATTGTCCGGGTCTGCTCCTAATAAGTGTATATCGGATTTGCCGTCGGGGGTAATCATAAATAATTTAAGTGTCCCGCCGGTATGAAAATACCATATTTCATCAGATTTAATTCTATGTAATTTTGATGGTGAATCTTTTGTTACCATGAAATATATTGCTGTAGAAAAGGCTCTGCCGCCGGAATATCTATCAGGTAATGAACCTGCATCCAAAATCTCCTGAGAGCGGTATGTTTCTGCAAAATAACCGCCCTCGGGATGTTTTTGTAAATTCAGTTTATCAATCCAATAATTGGAATCCTTCATCACTTGTTACCCATGTAAACTCTGCCTTCAGTAATCCACTTAGCTGCAGGCTTTCCGAGAACATAATGGTCATACCATTCTTTCATCTTAATTGCCCAGTCTAATTTGTTTTCATACTTCCTCGGATGGTGAGGTTCGTTTTTGTATTCAATCAGGACGCAATTTTTACTTAGGCGACGGTAAGCAAGATATAACTCAACACCCTGTTCAAAAGGTACTGCCTCATCATTGTCTCCGTGCAAAATCAATAAAGGTGTCTTAGCTCCCGGAACCTGCATAACAGGTGAGTTTCGCAGATAGCTGTCTAATGAATCCCATAGATTACCGCCGATGCGGCTTTGATATTTTTCATACTGGAACTGACGGGCTAAACCGGATTCTGTTCTGATTTGACTATAGGCACTTGTCATATTACCGACAGGAGCACCGGCAGCAGCAGCAGCAAACATATCCGTCTTGGTAACTATATAAGCAGTTTGATATCCAGCCCAGGAATGACCCTGAATACATAATTTAGCAGGGTCAGCAATTCCACGGTCAATCAGCATCTTAAGTCCTGACTGAATTGACTCCAAAGCATCTGTACCGGGTCTTCCGTTTCTGTATTTTACATCAGGAACAAACACAAGATAATCTTCTCCCAAATAAACCTGATATATTGGTCTGTGATTAATTCTGGGTTGATAAAACCTGTAAGTCTGGTCAGAAAATCTCTCGTAATAATATACAAGAACAGGATATTTCTTCTTAGGGTCGAATCCGTCAGGCTTGATTAAATATCCGTCAAGTGAATCACCGATTGGAGACACCCACGATACCGATTCTGTTGTTCCCCATTTAAAATTTTTCATTTCAGGATTGACATCTGTAAGTCTTCTTACTGTATCCATAAACAAATCAGTAATCCAGAGGTCAGGAAATTCATCAAAGCTTTCACTTGTGAAGATAATTTTGTGAGCATTTCTGGGTTTCATAGTAACGAAATAATTTTTCTCTTCCGAATATTTTAGACCGGAACCGGGGCAAATATTTATACCGCCTGCAATATGTGTTTCGAGAAAGTAAATATTAGTATTTTTATTCTTTTCACTGTAACCATGCACAAAGACTGTATCCCGCTCCCGAAATAGTTTTTTCTCGGGGTCTGTATTCTTAATTCTGAATATTATTTTATGTCCGAGTCCTGCAGCTCCGGTTTGATTAACAAAAGAAGTATGGTCGCCAAGATAAAATTTAAATATATCATATTTCTGATTAATTAAAACATACCTGTCATCTTCGAACCAGCCGCTGATTCCATAGCTGCCGGCTTCCATGGGAACGTCATTGTCAACATCATAAAAAGGCACTTTGATATGTTTTGTTACATTAGTCATCTTTGCTGTTTCAGTATCGTAGATATACCAGTGTTTGTCCTTAAAATATACAATATGCTTTCCTAATGGCGAGAGATGACCGGGTTCAACAAGCTCATCGGCAAGTTTTTTCTTTGCACCGGAATTCAAATCGAAAACATATAAATCAGTATAAAAGCCGCCCCATGTAGAAGTCCTGGTATATGGAGATTCATCATGTCCAATCGTAAAATTTGAATTATCGCTGTAAATAACGTCTGATACCTGCTCATCGGCAAGTTGATGGAATGATTTCTTCTCAATATCATAAACAGCAGCATAAGTTCTGTCTTTATTCTTATTCCACCAGTTAATCTGATTTGTGGAAATTCTCGGGTCATTCCAGTGCCATATTAAATCATCTGAATTTGAAAGGATTGTATCAACATTATACAAGGTTGAATCTGACATTTTAATATCTTCAAAGTCAACTGTGTCTTTTTCAATTATTGGTTTTAAGCCAAAGAATAATTTAAGACCGTCTTCTGTCCATTTAGTAGTATTTTTGGCAGGAATATACCAGCCTTTTTTAAGTACAGATTCAGTAACAGCAAATTGGGTAACTTCAGGTTTGTGTTTCTCCCAAATAATAAGTGTACCATTGTCGGTTCTGCCGTCTTTTCTTAGAGGTGTTGATATATAAGCCAGAGAATTCCTTTTATCATTCCATGCCAGAGCAGAATAACAGTAATTTTGAGCAGTGTTTATTGCAGTTTCCGGTATAAATTCTTCTCTCATATCCCTTTTATAAACACCGTCCTTCTTACCGTCAGGGCTTGATATTGTATAGAATACATAAATTGACGAACTGTCGAGCAGGTATTCAGTTACGTAATCTACTTTTATCTCAGTTCCGGAACTTAAATGTCTGAAAGTCAATTCCGACCCGATGACTTTCTTTTTCATTTTTTCACTTTTTTGATTTTCGTCAACATTTTTTTTGTAAATCAGCCATTTCGAATCATTACTGAACTCAAATTTATTTACATTTTCAAATTCATGAATCGTTCCGGTGGAATTTCTAAGCAGAGCCATACCTGCTTTAGGCTTATCCTTTGGAGTTTTTGCATTTTCTGTTTCCAGCAATTTGGGTTTTATAACTGATGCAAGCCAGAATCCGTCTTTTGAAAAAACAGGTCTGTCTCCTCTTGGGATAGTTACTTTGGTTGTATCATCATCGGGAATAATATAAAGATTCCCATCCCCTCTGTCCGGGTTGACGGTATATGCTATCCATCTGCCGTTATCAGATACTGCTGAAGAGCCGATGGATTTGAATTTCATAGCATCTTCATGAGTAAACAACTTTTTGCTTTTTGAATCAGTTACTAAAGAAAAGAAAGTTACTGATAATGAAATTGCATAGAGCGTTAAATTCTTACAAAAATCTGTCATAATTATATTCATATAAATTTTAAAAAATATTTCTTTCAATTGTATAAATTTCAATTTTCAAATTTAATCAAATTTGTTTTATAAAAATTGTATTAATTTACTTGTTATGACAATTCAAAGTGTGTTTTGTTAGCACGCGAAATGATATTTTTTATTAATTTATCAAATTAATAACTGCAAATAACCGGTTTATTACTCTAATCAATTGAAATATAGATGCTTGTGAAGATTCATCTTTTTTGTAATCATTTAATCATTAAGAGTAATAAATAATTATTCTTATGAGTAAAAAAGAATTATATTAACTACTTAACTGATACGAAGTGAAAACATGCTAAATTAATTCTGAATTATGAATGCAGAATGCTGAATGATGAATGCTGAATGGTGAAAAAGCCCGAAAATGCCTTGGTTGGCGTCATCTTAGTCAAGGTTGGCGTCATCTTAGTCAAGGTTGGCGTCATCTTAGTCAAGGTTGGTGTCATCTTAGTCAAGGTTGGCGTCATCTTAGTCAAGGTTGGCGTCATCTTAGTCAAGGTTGGCGTCATCTTAGTCAAGGTTGGCGTCATCTTAGTACTAAGAAATCATGAACCAAGTCTAAGAAATCATGAACCAAGACTAAGAAATCATGAACCAGCACTAAGAAATCATGAACCAGCACTAAGAAATCATAATCCGGAACTAAAAAATCATGAACCGTAGCAAAGAAATCATAATCCGGTACTAAGAAATCATGAACTTTGACTAAGGAATGATTAACCAAGACTAAAATTGTAATTACCTATGCTATTTTGAAATTTATTTGTTTATTGTTTTTGATTATTTTTTATATAATTTAATTTTTCTTAATTAACTTTGAGGAGTTTTTTATGCCAGTCGTAACAGTCAGTTTTTTCCTGACTTTCTTTTTTTTCAAATCTGCTGTCAGTTCATTATATCTGTAGCAGCTTATTTCGTGGTCATTTATCATTCCGGCTGCCTGCATAAAAGCGTAACATATAGTTGAGCCGACAAATTTGAATCCTCTGGATTTCAAAGATTTACTCATTTCATCGGATTCTTTTGAGCTTGCAGGAATCTGTTTGATATCTTCCCAACGGTTTATGCTTGTCCTGCCGCCTGTAAACTGCCAAATATATTTATCAAACGAACCGAATTCGGACTGAATATCAAGAAAAGCTCGTGCATTTGTAACCGCTGCATTTATCTTAAGTTTGTTTCTTATTATACCGGCATTATTCATCAGTTCTTCGATTTTTTTATCATCGTATCCGGCAATTAAATTTGCATCAAAATCATCAAATGCTGCCCTGAAATTTTCCCTTTTGAGCAAAATGGTTTTCCAACTGAGACCTGCCTGAAATGCATCCAAAATCAAAAATTCAAACAATTTCCTGTCATCATGCAGCGGCTGCCCCCATTCATTATCATGATAGTTCCTCTCTATTTCACTTCCCGTGCACCAGCGGCATCTTGATTTATCCATTTTACTTATCATCTAATGTTAACAAAAATTCAATTCTTCCGGAAATATCATCAAGCATTTTTTCATTATTAGAAAAACCCTTGACAAGAAATCTTACTCTTGATTGTTTGTCAAGAATGGCAATTGTCGGTATGCCGTTTACACCCATTTGACGCGGCATAATATCCATAACGTCGCGGGCAACCGGAAATGCGATATCATTCTTAACTACAAATCGTTTTAAATCATCCTTTGACAGTTTTTCGTTTTCAAGTGTATTAACAGCAACTATTTCGACATCGGGATTATTTTTGTACAGGATATATAACTCCTGAAAAGCCGGGAACATCGTTTTGCACGGGTCACACCATGAAGCAAAAAAGCTAAAAACCGCAACTTTACCTTTCAAATCGCGGAAGTCAACAAAAGTATTTTCTAATGTTTCAAGTGCGTATTGATATTCAGTCTGCTGTAAAATTTCATTAAGATAAATTTCTTGTTTTATCTTTTTACTCTGAGCATAAATCGAATCTGCCTTGATGTTGTACAGTGAGTCATTCATTGACAAAACGGTTCTGGAAGCATCACGGTGAAAATCAGTAATCTTTTCGCTGATTTTTCCTTTAATTATTGCATCTTCAGCCATTTCAATAGCTTTGGCAGAATCGCCAAGAGCTATAAGCAATTCAATATAATTTTCATAAAGAGCCTCGCTGGCATTATCTCTCAGGAGTGTTAAAGCAGATTTGTAATATTCCAGTCCGCGATAAGGTTCAATTTCCTTGTATATCTCAGCCTTAATTTCCTTGACTGTTCCTGATTGAATATCCAGCATATCAGTCCACTCACCGTTAGTATATATTTTAGGTTTACCGACTGATGGTGATTTTATTTGTTCATCCGAGATTTTTTCGGCTTTGTCTGTCAGTGTGATTAGTAAATTACGATTGTTCTGGTCCTTTAGCAAATCTTTTGATTTGTAATAGCTGAATAAATTCTTTGCAATTCGGGCATAAATATAACCCGGAACATTTTTGATTGAATCAAGACTTGTTATCAGTTCTTCAATTTTGTTTGACTGCATATAACCTGAAATATAAGCAAGAAACACCCGTTCTCTGTTGAGAGAATTTGGGAATCTGCCGAAAAATTTGTCACATGATTTTACAAATTCTAACAAACTGGCAGCTTTTGAAATTTCTGCAATCAAAATATCTTCTGCTATGTCAGACTGTGGAAATTTTGAAGCAAAATTATTCTCTAATTTGGCTGCCCCTTCTTTTTCATTGTTTGCATACAAAGCACGAGCCTTTGTTCTGACTGAATTTTCGTCATTTTCATCTATTTTCCTTGAAGCAATCTCGTTGAGCTTTTTACCAAATTCATCCGAATTGATTTTTTTCATATCAAACAAAGTCGTAAGTAATCCCAACTCTGCTGTTAGGTTGTCCGGATATAGGTTGATTTCATTTTCAAGATGTTTTATAGCAAAATGGTAATCCGGCAGCCTGTCAATATTTGAAGATATACTTCCAAGTCTGCCTAATGCAGCTTTCAAATTTGCATCTCTTACAGGCAGGTTATTCTTTGAAACAAGAATTTCCCAATACAAACCGTTATTATTATCAATCATGTCTATATAATTGCCTGCTGCAAATATTTTCATCATAAGATATACCGAATTTTCAGGAATAATCAGCTTACCTGTCCAGAAATCACCCTCTTTGGTCAGTATAGTCTCAAATCCTTCAGGATGAATTGATTTTGAACCAAACGAATAAATCAGAAGGTCTAATTTTGATTTTGATTCAAACCTCTTATTACCGGAATATTTAATATTGACTGTATCACCCTGAACCGGATTTTCAGGAGAAAAAACCAATTCAGAAGATTGCAGTGTCTGCAAATTATAAATAAATAAAACAAATAAAATTGATATTGAAATTTTCATCGTATTAATCACTCTATTTTTGATTTAAAATAATATTTTCTTTTAGATAATCAAAGGCTTCATCAGGCGAATTTGCGTACTTAAACAAACCGAGGTCGGATTTTTTTATCATACCCATATCAAGTAGATATTCAAAATTAACAAGATTTTTCCAAAATTTCTCATTATACAGGATTATTGGCAGCGGTCTTGTTACTTTACCTGTTTGTTTGAGTGTCAGAAGTTCCATCAATTCGTCTAAAGTGCCAAAACCTCCGGGCATAGCAACAATTGCTTTAGCATGATATACAAACCAAAATTTTCTCATAAAGAAATAATGAAACTCAAAATTCAGGTCAGGAGTGATATAATTATTAGGATATTGCTCAAACGGAAGACTGATATTCAACCCGATAGTAGGAGCCTTAGCACGCCATGCACCTCTGTTAGCCGCTTCCATCATGCCGGGACCGCCTCCGGTACTAACAAATAATTTCTGATGCTGAGGCAGTGTTGCAGACCATTCGGCTATTCTCTCTGCAAGGATGACCGCCTCATTATAGCATCTTGTCATATCCAGTGTTTTCATGTGAGCTTCAATTTCGACCTGCACGTTAAGTTTTTCTTCAGGCGATGCCATTGCAAAATCATCATTTAAATCTTTTAGTTTTATATCAAATTCATCAAGTGATAAAGTTCGGGCAGAACCGTAAAAAACAACAGTCCCGTGTATTCCGTATTTTTTGAAATACATTTCAGGATAAGAATACTCAGTCATTATTCTGATGAGTCTTCCTTCTTCTGAATGTATAAATTCTTTGTTATCATAAGCTTTTTCAGCTTTTTCAATCCTGCCTTTTGTTGCTTTTTCGGGAATTCTGAACTCCATAATTGCTTTTTTCCTAATTATAAATATTTAAAGAAGGTATCCGCCATCAACACATAGATTCTGTCCTGTAATATATAACGAAGCTGTAGCAAAAAAGTAAACAGCGTCAAATACATCACCTGGGCTGCCATGTCTCTGCATAGGAATATTACCTGTATTTATTGTGAGCTTTTCTGAAGGCGGCTCATCATCAATATCAATGCTCCCGGGTGATACTGAATTTACAGCAATGTTTGGTGCAAGGTCAAGAGCAAGAGCCTTTGTAAGCTGCACAACACCGGCTTTCGATACATTATAAGGAATTCTCCCTTTCCAAATACGGAAAGCACCCATTGAAGCAATGTTTATTATTCTTGAATCCGGCAGTGCATTTTCACAAAATATCTTCGCGTTCTGGAAATAGCTTTTCAGATTCGTATCAATGACTTCATCCCAAAGTGACAATTCAGTTTCTGCCAAATGATTTGACGCAGGATAAATTGCAGCATTATTTACAAGTACATTTGGATGACCTATCTCTGAAACAACTTCATCAAATCCTGATTTCATTGCGTTATAATCCTTTACATCAGCCCGGAATGAGCTGCATCTCACACCAAGTTCGCGAATTTGAGCAACAGTTTGCTCTGCCTGACTTACTGAATTGTTATAATGAATAATAATATCCCACCCTTTTCGGGCAAATTCCAAAGCCAAACCTTTACCAAGTCTTCTGCCGCTTCCGGTAATAAAAATTATAGACATTTGTTTATTTTAAAAAAATGTTTTAAATTATACTTTGTAAACGATTACTTTTTAAAATTGATTCAAAATATATGTTTTTATTTTTAATAATACGATTTAGTATATTTTTCCTTTTATCAATAGCTGTATGTATTTCAGCTTATTCTCAGAACAATACTTATCGTATTTTTCTGAAAGATAAAGGTGAATCAGTATTTATTAAGGGAAGTGAACTTTATAATAAAACGTATGAATCAATTTCTCAAAGGGCTTTGGAAAGAAGAAAAAAAGTTCTCGACTCCAATAATCTCATAACAATTCAGGATGCACCTTTAAATCAGGAATATTTGAGAATAATTGAATCAAAAGGAGCAAAAATAGTTGCAAAAATCAAATGGGAAAACTATTGTGTTGCCGTGATTTCAGATGAGTATGTCCTTAAAAGTATTTCTTCACTTGATTTTGTAAAAGCCATAAGTGCAACTTCCAGTGAATTTAAAACTCAGTCTATCAATAAAGATGATAAGAATAATTATGAAAATGTGACTTCACTTTTGAATAAAATATCTATTCAACAATCAGACTCAGTCTGTGGGGAGTATGGCAGGACATCTAACTTTTCAAAAATATTGAGAATACCCGAATTACATAATATTGGAATAGCCGGAGAGGGTGTATTGATAGGTTTTTTAGATGCAGGATTCAGACCTAAAGCAGTGCCTGCACTAAATAACATAAATCTGATTTCACAATATGATTTTGTATTTAGAGACAGCATAACATCCAATCAGCAATTTGACCATCCCAAACAAGACCATCACGGCTCACAGGTGCTTTCAATTGCTGTCGGCAATCAGCCCGGAACTTATATGGGAGTTGCTCCAAATGCAGCGGTTGCATTAGCTAAAACCGAAAATCTTCATTACGAAAGAAAAATTGAAGAGGATTGGTTTTTTGAGGGAGTTGAATGGCTTGAGTCACAGGGAGTTGATATAATAAATGCATCACTCGGATATTTTAAATTTGAAAAACCAGATTCGTCATATAAATTCTCCGATTTAACAGGCAACAAAACATTCGCTGCACGAGCAGTAAATTATGCATCAAGCCGAGGAGTGTTATTTGTAGTTGCTGCCGGTAATTACGGACCCAAAGCCGAAACTATTAATACACCTGCGGATGCAGACAGCGCCTTTACAGTCGGTTCAGTAGATTTTGACATGCAGGTATCGAAATTCAGTTCACGCGGTCCTGACGGAAATGGCAGAATCAGACCACATATTGCTGCACCCGGTTCTAATATTTCGCTGCCGGAACCCGGGGACAGTACAACTTTTATTCAACTGGATGGAACCTCTCTTTCAGCACCGATGATAGCCGGTTCTGCAGCACTTGTGTTGTCTGCATTTCCGGAGTTAACTCCATACCGTTTAAAAGAAATACTGATTAAAAACTCAAGTAATTTCCCTCTACAGAACAATGAAACAGGCTTTGGAGTTCCTGATGTTTATAAAGCAATCACTGAGTATGATATAGCAATTTCACCTATAATGACATATCCTGTTAATGATTTTAAAAGGATTATATTTAAAATTTCGTATTCTCAGCCAATCATAGAAGCTAAGGCATTTATCAGGTTCAAATTAAATGATATGTTTGAAGAATTCCCGCTGAGAGCAATTGGAAACAATTATTATTATTCCGATATTCCAAACAGCAGATTTGTTTTCGATTCGGCAGATTGTTATATAAAAGCATTTTCCAATGACAAATTTAGAAGTAAGCCCTACGAGGTTACAAATTTCATAAAATTGAAATTGAATGAAAATATCACTCCTTTTGGTCTTAAAAAATTGGACATTCCGGCACAATATGCTGATATTACAAAAAGTTTTGTCTATCCTTCTGTTGTTGATAGAAATAACGGTGAGATTAACCTTGTAATACAATCAATTTACAAATTACCTACAACTATAATCATAAGCGATTTAATAGGAAATGTTGTCTATCGGGAAAATATCACAAATCCAGATTTAGATAGATCTGAAAGAAAAATATTGACAAATCATCTATCTAAAGGAACTTATATCATCAGAATAATTTCTGACACCCGAAATGAAACAATAAAATTTGTAAATATTTAATTTTATCAAAATATTTCTTGCACATAAAAAAAATTAGTATTACTTTTGTATCTCCCAAGCGGGACGTTCATAAAAAACCAGAAAGGGGCCCATAGCTCAGCTGGGAGAGCGCTTGAATGGCATTCAAGAGGTCAGGAGTTCGATCCTCCTTGGGTCCACAGAAAATTTTGGAGTTGTAGCTCAGTTTGGTTAGAGCGTCTGCCTGTCACGCAGAAGGCCGCGAGTTCGAGTCTCGTCAACTCCGCAGAATCCTTTATAAGTCATTGATTTATAAAGGATTTTTTTTGTCCTGCACATATTTTTTGACACTTCATATTATAATTACAAATCATTTGTTTTTCTCATTATTATTTAATATATTTGTACATAGGTTGAGACCAAAGACTAAAAATAAAAGGATTTGTGTTATGCCGAGAACCGACATATATAGTAACACAGCAGCAAATCCAACCGGGTTAGCATACAAATCTTATAGTTTAATAATTCAGAAATTGAAAAGATTGTATTTTTGTACATCTACTGATTTATTTTATTATCTCAGTCAAACTTTAAACAACATTCATTACGACATAACTCTTCATAATATTCTTCTAATAAAAAGTCAAATCAGGAGAAATCACAAAATTAAAACTAATACGAAATATGAATTATTTGATATATCAAATTTCTTTTGTGTAAATTCAAATTTGTTTAGAATTGCACACGGCAGCAATTTTCCAAAATTTATTGGACGACTGTGTTTATTATCTTTATTTTCGATTATTGAGGTGTAAAATGAAATTTTGTATCCCAACAGCAATAGATGACGGAATTGATTCCGTTGCATACGGACATTTTGCAAGTGCTCCGTACTTTATTGTTTATGACACAAAAAGCAAGGAACTGTATTCAATTCAAAATGATAATTTACTTAACGAAAAAGGAACAACTAATTCTGCAAAATTAATGAAGGAGCATCAGATTACTGCAATACTGGTTGGAGGTATGGGTGCTAAGTCAATTAAATATTTTGCGGATGAAGGTATTAAAGTATTTAGGTCATCAACTTTCTTCCGCGTATATGAACTGATTAATCAATTTGAAAAAGATTTGCTGTTTGAACTGAATCATCAGGATATTTGCAAAGAATCTAATTGCGTGCATTATTCATAATTTGTTCTTTTAACTTGTTTTAAAAAAGAACGGTTAACAAATATTCAATTTGTATTCTTCTAGGCAGATTAGTTGTTTATTATATTGATTGGTAATTGATAAAATTAGAATTTCTAATATGGGAAGGATATTAATTAAAATACATAATTGAAATTACTAAATAAGTAGAAAATATTAGTAATTACCCATTTATTATTTTTTTTTCACAATAAATTTTGTTACTTTTATTGTTGGGAAATTGTACAATTCAAATTGATTTTTGATGTTACGATTTTCTCAAATAAATTTGTGAATTAAATATCAACGGAGTTAAATATGAAAGTATTAGTAGCAGACGGAATCGAGAAAATCGGTTCTGATATGTTGAAAGCGGCAGGTTTGGAAGTATTTGAAACAAAGCTTACACCTGAACAGCTTTTAGAAGAAATTAAAAATTATGATGCAATCATAGTTCGTTCGGCGACAAAAGTAACCAAAGAAGTTATTGATGCAGGTCATCTGAAGTGCATTGCACGCGGCGGTGTGGGTTTGGACAACATTGATGTTGCTTATGCTAAAGAAAAAGGTATTCCGGTGCTGAATACTCCCGGTGCTTCTTCAATTTCAGTAGCAGAACTTGCAATTGCACACATGTTTGCAGTAAGCAGGTTTTTACAACTCAGCAACACAGAAATGAAACAGGGTAAATGGCCCAAAAAAGAGTACGCTAAAGGTATCGAACTTACAGACAAAACGGTTGGTATCATAGGCTTTGGTAATATTGGTAAAGAAGTTGCAAAACGTTGTATTGGTTTGTGTATGGATGTAATAGCTTGCGACCCATTCGTAAAAGAAACTGATATGAAAGTCAAGCTCGTTACAATGGACGAACTTCTTGCTCAATCAGATTTCATCACACTGCACATTCCATATATCAAAGAGCAGGGTCCGACAATTACAGCAAAAGAATTTGCGAAGATGAAAGACGGTGTTATTTTGATAGACTGTGCCCGAGGAAAAGTTGTTGTTGAAAATGACTTGCTTGAAGCATTAAACAGCGGCAAAGTAGCAAATGCGGCACTTGATGTATTTGAAGTAGAGCCTCCAACAGATGCTCAGTCAGCACTTATCAATCATACGAAAGTTTCGGTTACGCCACATATCGGCGCCTCGACTATGGAAGCTCAGGACAGAGTAGGTAAAGAAATTGCAGATAAAGTTATTGCAGTGCTAAAAGGATAGACTTATTATTATCTAATTCAAACTCCCTCCTTGTGTTGGAGGGAGTTTGTTTAAAACAAGTATTGAGAATAAAATATTTGAACTTTTGAATTGTCTAAAATATTGATTTTGTTTATTTATCCATTACAGAGGAAATAATGACCACTTTAGTTGCAAAATTTGATGAAAACTTTATGAACTTACCCGAATTGAATAAATTTTTGGGAAAAGAGGTTGTAATTCTTATTAATGAGAAAAAACAATCAAATAAAGATTTAAGAAAATTTTTTGATATAGCAGGCAAAATTGATATTGATGATGACGATGAGACTTTATGGCTAAAGTCAATTTCTAAAAATCCAGCATTTGAGTTTTTGATGGATATAGATGAAGATATTTATTCCATACACGATGGAGAACCACTTAATGCTTAAAAACTCAATTGTTTTGGTGCCATTTCCATTTGATGATTTTTCTGATACTAAAGTCAGACCTGCTTTATGTTTAACTTCTGAAATCGGTTGGTATGAAAACATTATTATTTCATTTATCTCAAGTAAGTTATCCGATGAAAACTTAGATAGTGATTTTGTGCTTTTGAAAAATTCAATTTTTTGGGAAGGAACCGGTCTAATCTCTGATTCTGTAATCAGGTTACATAAACTGGTTACTGTACCAAAAAGAATCATTAAAAGAAAATTGGGTTCTATTAATAATGATTTAGAAATTATTATTAAGGATAAATTATATAAACTGTTAAATGCATAAATTTTTTCAAATTGTCCCATTATTTCAGGATAATTTCTTAATATTATGATTTTTTACAATTTAACTTGATACTATAAATGTATGATTTTTTTTAGTAACTAACTTGAGTATAAAACGAATAAATTACAACGACATTAGATTACAATTTAATGTTAAATTAAAATTGACAAGATTTTTTAAAATATAAAAACTAACTTAATAAAACAAGAGAAAAAAAATGGCAATATTCAAACCTTTCAAAGCATGGCGTCCGGTAGCTGATAAAGCTGCATTGGTAGCGTCAAAACCTTATGATGTACTTAATTCTGACGAAGCAAGAATTGAGGCAGAGGGTAATCCAATAACTTTTCTAAGAGTAGGCAAACCCGAAATTGATTTAGACCCTTCGATAGATATTCACGACCCTAAAGTTTACCTAAAGGGGAAAGAAAACCTACACAAACTTATGGATGCAGGAATTCTTGTCGAGGATAGCAATAATTATTTTTATGTATATGCTCAAACAATGGATGGCAGGACTCAGTACGGTCTTGTCGGATGTGCTTCAGTTGAAGATTACTGGAATGATGTAATCAAAAAGCACGAAAAAACACGTGCCGATAAAGAAGAAGACCGCATCAACCATGTACGTGTTACAAATGCCCATACAGGTCCTATATTTCTTACATATCATGATAATGATTATATAAATCAGCAGGTTGAAAAAGTTACAGCGAATACACCTGATATTGACATTGTATCGCAGGATGGTATCCGTCATCAGTGCTGGGTGATTCGTGACAAAGGATTAATTTCACAGATAGAGTCGAAACTGGCTGAAGTTCCTAACTTTTATGTTGCTGATGGTCATCACCGCTCTGCAGCAGCATCAATTGTTGGTAAGGAACGCCGTTTGGCAAATCCGAATCACAAAGGTGATGAGGAATATAATTATTTCCTTGCAGTACTATTCCCCGCAAGCCATTTATATATAATGGATTATAACAGACTTGTCAAGGACTTGAACGGTCTGGCTGAAAATGAGTTTTTTGAAAAACTTTCTAAATACGTTAGTTGTGAAAAAGTTAATCATCAAATGAAACCAGCTAAAAAAGGTGAAATTGGTTTGTATATTAATAAGTCATGGTATAAACTTACAATTAAAGAAGAACTTGCAGGCAATCCCGACCCGGTAGAATCGCTTGATGTAGCTATTCTTCAAAAATATGTTCTTGACGGCATTCTTGGTATCGAAGACCCGCGCCGTTCAACACGAGTTGACTTTGTAGGCGGTATCCGCGGTCTAAAAGAACTTGAGAGACGTGTTGATTCAGGTGAGATGGCAGCAGCTTTTGCAATGAATCCAACTTCTATAAATGAGTTAATCTCAATTGCTGATGCAGGACAAATAATGCCCCCAAAATCAACATGGTTTGAACCTAAATTACGCGACGGTATGTTCGTGCATTTTCTGGATTGATAAATAATTTTAAATTTCTTAAGAGGCTGCCTGTAAATCAGACAGCTTTTTTTTTATAGTTGCACTTACCAAAATTAAGATTTGAAATCTATAAAGTTAATTTGAATAATTATTCAAATTAAAAAAAAGGTATTTTGATGACTCTTTGAAGCATTTCGGTCTTCCAGTTGAGCATTTCGGTCTTCCAGTTGAGCATTTCGGTCTTCCAGTTGAGCGTTTCGGTCTTCCAGTTAAGCGTTTCGGTCTTTCTGTGGAATGTTTCGGTCTTTCTGTGGAGCATTTCGGTCTTCCAGTTAAGCGTTTCGGTCTTTCAGTTGAGCATTTCTCATCTTTCAAAGAGCATTTCGGTCGTTTCAAAGAGCGTTTCGGTCGTTTCAAAGAGTATTTCGGTCGTTTCAAAGAGAATTTCGGTCGTTTCAAAGAGCGTTTCGGTCGTTTCAAAGAGAATTTCGGTCGCTTCAAAGAGTGTTTCGGTCGTTTCAAAGAGAATTTCGGTCGTTTCAAAGAGAATTTCGGTCGTTTCAAAGAGCATTTCAGTCGTTTCAAAGAGCATTTCGGTCGTTTCAAAGAGCATTTCGGTCGTTTCAAAGAGCATTTCGGTCGTTTCAAAGAGCGTTTTTGACAGCTTTTTTAGCTATTTATTCCCGAAATTGGAAATTCCGACAAAAACCAACCAGTGATTCCGACGAAAACCAGCCAGTGATTCCGACGAAAACCAGCCACATATTTAGCTAAATAAATTTTAAGAAATAAATAGAACATATCTTCATTTATAGTTGTTAAACAATAAATGGAGAAAATTTAAATGGCAAATGTGAGGTTATTGATGTCAAAAGTAAGACATGTAATTCGACTTCTTCAAACGGAAACAAGCTACAGAAAGATAGCCAAAATACTGAATATATCCAGAGATTCATCCTGTAAATACGGCTCACTTTTCAAATTGAGCGGACTGAGCTATTCAGACATAGAGCAGATGACCGATTTGGAATTAAATAAAATATTTGAAACGGAATCTTCAGAAGATAATTCCAGAACTGCAAATCTTCTTAGTTATATGCCGGAAATGGAGAAGAAATTAAATAAAGTCGGAATGACAAAATTGCGTTTATGGTCGCAGTATAAAGTCGCAAATCCAACAGGTTATAATTATTCCCGTTTCTGTGATTATTTTCGTCAATGGCAAAAATGTTCGAATGTATCTATGCACTTTGAGCATAAATCAGGCGACAAGATGTTTATAGATTTTACGGGTAAAAAACTTCATCTGACCGATAGGAATACAGGCGAATTAACAGAGGTTGAGGTTTTCGTTTCAATACTTGGAGCAAGCCAATTGATTTATGCAGAAGCAGTAAAGTCCCAAACCAAAGAAGATTTTATTATGGCAACGGAAAATGCACTTCATTATTATGGCGGAGTTCCGCAAGGTATTGTATGTGATAATTTAAAGTCAGGAGTAATAAAAAGCAGCAAGTATGAACCTGAACTCAATGCTACATTTGAAGACTTTGCTCTTCACTACGGTACGGCAATACTTCCTGCCCGCAGTTACAAACCAAAGGATAAACCTCTTGTCGAAGGAGCGGTAAAAATTATTTACAACCGCATATTTGCAGAAATAGACGACAGAATATTTTTTAGTCTGAATGAATTGAATAATACAATCCGGCATGAACTTGAAAAATGTAACGGTATAAAATTAACCGGACGTCAATTAAACCGCCGTCAGTTATTTGAAGAAATCGAGCGTACAGAACTAAAACCGCTGCCCTCAGCCCGTTACGAGATAAAAGGTTACCGGCAGGCAACAGTTTATAAGACAGGTCATATCTGGTTTGGAATTGACGGGCATTATTACAGCGTTCCATACAAATATATAAGTAAAAAAGTAGAAATAATATACACTAAAAGTATGGTGGAAATCTATTGCAATCTGGAGCGTATTGCCTGTCATGCAAGAGATAGAAAACTGCATGGTTATACGACTGTTAGTGAACACATGCCATCTTCTCACCGTTTTGTTGCAGAATGGAATCCTGAAAAATTCATTAAATGGGCACGGGATATAGGTCAGCCAACCGAAGAATATATCTGTAAAGTTTTGCAAACCAAGTTACATCCCGAACAAGGATATAAGTCCTGTATCGGCATTCTCAGCTTTGGCAAAAAAGTCGGTAACGACCGGCTAAACTCCGCATGTACCCGTGCAGCTTATTATAATAGTTTTAACTATATGACAGTTAAGAATATTATTGATAGAGGGCTCGATAAAATTCCTATTGAACCCGCAGAACAATACAAATTACCAAATCATGACAATATTCGTGGAAGTCAATATTATCAATAGAATCAGAAGAACATTTTTTTTTAAAATATCAGGAGTAAAATCAATGAATAATAACGCAACTTTAGAAAAGTTGAAACTGATGAAATTAAAAGGAATGGCGGATGCTTTTCAAGCCGCCGTTGAAACCCGCAGTCATCAGGATATGACAGCCGACGACCTTGTAGCATATATTGTTGAAGCCGAATACAATGACAGAAATAACAGAAAAATATGCCGTTCCATAGAAACTGCCCGTTTCCGGTATAATGCTTCCATTGAAGAGATTGATTTCCATAACCAGAGAAATCTTGATAAAAACAATTTACTCAGACTTGCTGATTTAAGTTTTATTACCAACAGGGAGAATATAATAATAACCGGCAAAACAGGGGTCGGCAAAAGTTTTCTGGCTTCTGCACTTGGACATAAAGCCTGCGTGAATGGATATAAAGTTATGTATTTTAATACAGGAAAACTTTTCAGCAAATTAAAAATGTCGGGTGCGGACAACTCTTACATGAAGGAAATCAAAAAAATTGAACAACAGGATTTAATCATTTTAGACGACTTCGGACTTCAGGTACTTGACCTACAATCACGCTTATATTTACTGGAAATACTTGAAGACCGTCACAGCAAACGTTCTACCATTATTACATCTCAGCTTCCCGTGGCAAAGTGGTATGAAATTATTGATGATGAAACGATAGCCGATGCAATACTTGACCGTGTCGTTCATTCATCTCACAGGATTGAATTAAAAGGTGAATCTTTGAGAAAAATAATAAATAAATAATTGCTGCAAGAGAAAAAAACATTAATTTTGTACTTTGACTTTTAGCTAAAAATATGTGGCTGGTTTTGCTCGGTAAACCTGGTAGACTTTCATCGGTATATACACCGAAATCAATAATTTTTGGGAATTTCATAGTAAAACTACCTGTAAAATTGGAAGAATTTAATTGTCAAAGAACAACGTTCAATCGAAATCAGAAACATATCTTTATGCAGAAAAGAAGTTCTGAATTTATAATGTTAATTTAGTGTTAATTTGAATAAATATTCACATCATCAAAAATAATTTTGATATTTTTGAGTATATATTTTTTATCAAATAACATATTATATTTTTTGTTAAATTAATTCAGGTATTCAAAAATGCAATTCTTTACCAAACTAACAGTTCTGATTGCAATAGCTTTCATGACTACTATTAGTGCTTTTTCCCAGACATGGGATTATACCGAAACTTTTGATAACCATAATGCTACTGCAGGCAGTTATACCAATAACAGTTTTACAGGTGATAACGGCGTTACATGGACTTATGTACGAGGAAGAGCCGATAACGGTTATCAGGTTAACGGTAAATCATTTATGTTCGCAACAAACGGCACTCCACAACCGAAGATTACTTCTTCAGTTATAACAGGAGGAGTCAAAAATCTTAAATTATACATGCGTAAAGCATTCACCGGTGCCGGAAACCGTCAGATAGCACTTTACATTAACGGCAATCTGATAGCTAATTCAATTGCATGGGACAACACAAACATTCAAATGCTGGAAGTTAATGACCTTGATTTGCCCGGAAATATTGTTATTGAGGTGCGTAATCTTGGCGCTCAGGTGGTCATAGATGATTTATCATGGAACAGTTTTGGTGCAGGTAACGGCGGAATACCATATAAGCTGAAGATTACAAGTCTGAAGCCTGCCGTTCCTATGGCTAATGTACCATTCAGGGCATTAATTGAGTTGGTTGATTTGATAGACCTGAACCAGACCATCCCTGCTCCAACCAGAGTTGACTTTAAAATTTTGGACAATTCAGCCAATTTGCTTCATCAGCAGACTGTTTATATTCCAGCAAATACTGCAGTTTATTTCATTGATAATTTATCACTGAACTATTCGGGTAACATTCAGATTATTGCTGAAGCCCCTGAGAACAAGAATCCAGCAGGATATTATCTTGATGATGCATCCGAGCTGTTTACAATGACATCCACACCTGTACTGAATCTTGATATTTACTCAAAAGGTCATGCAGGTGCCGTACATCCGGTCATTACACTAAGTGCAAGGGATGCTCAGGATAATGTTAATCCTAATTATCATGGATATACTGCAACTTTGAACATCAGTAACGGCGGATTCAGCGGAAATGTTACTGCATCATTTAATCATGGCATTGCAACTTTCAGTGATATAGTTTTCACTTCGCCTAATGTTACTTATTCTGTATTTGGAACTGCACCTTATTTGAATCAATCTGTTACAAAAAATGTATATGTCATACCTGCTCCGACAATGACCGAAGTAATTGTCCCGGGTTATCTGAAAGGAGAAGGCTCTTTTCTTCCTGATGGTAATGGCAGAATGCCTTCATTTGCTCTTGTTACATTTAACAATCTTCATTCCAATACCGAATATAGATTTACCACCGGCGGAGTTGAGACTGTGCCTAACACATTTGCAACTACTGCCGGAAATAATCTGGCATATAATCATAATACCGGCAATTATGTTATGACCAGTACAAAAAATCTTACTGATGTCGGAAATTATTCATCATTTGTTACCGGCAGTGAAGAATCAAGTAAATCTGTATGGATTAACCTGATACCGACTACAAATTCTGTATTTGCCGTAAATAAGAATAACTATTGGGCTGTTGATTTGGGTAATGAACGCGGCTCCATGATTTCACGGCTATATACTACAACTACATCACGTAACCTTAGATTCTCTACTGCTGCAAATAATTTTACAACAGGACTTATAAGCTACGCTTCCGGTCTTTACGATTCTCAAAGTCCGTCAGCACCCAAAAATTATATAGTAGTTTACGGTGAGTATTATGTTCCGTTATCTACAGCATTGGTTCAATCTAACGGTTCTACACTTGCTACTCCGGGATTCCCGCATCAGGCACCGGCTTTTTATGCAAATTTCGAATCTACAGATGGTGCATGGGCAACTTTCATTCCTAACAATTACCCGGGCGGTGTAAAAAGTATTGCTGAATTTCGTCCTGACGGCACAAAAGTAAATGAATGGTTCGATTTTGACGGTAACTGGGCAGGATACAATACCGAATCTTCAAATTACGGTTCATATCCCCCATCAGAAAACTCGGTTGAGACAGCTTTCGCCGTTCCCCAATTTAATTTGATTTCGCCAAATTCCGGCTCGGAGATTTGCAACCCTACTGAACCTGTTCCAATTATCTGGGAATCACGGGGAGTTGGTTTGGTAAATATTTATATTTCTCAAAATGACGGTGACTGGGAACCGCTAGTTTATGATTACGATGCAAGAAACGGTGAATATTTGTGGAATATTATCAGAGAAAGATATTCATTTACAAATAACAGACTTAGAATAGAAAGTCCTGAATTCTATTACATTGATTATATATCCGGTTACTTTAGAGTATTTGATACTCCAATCATAAATTCTTACGCTCAGTCAAATGTCTGGTGTCAGGATGAGGATATTTATCTTACTGTTGAAGCTACAGGCACCAATCTTACTTATCAGTGGTATAAGGATGGTGTAAAACTTGCAAACAATTCCGATTACTCAGGTGTTAATACTGAAATTATGTACATCAACAATCTGAAGCACAGATTGTCGGGTTCTTATCATGCGGTTGTAAGCGGTCATCCAAGCTGCCCATCAGTCCAGACAGGTCCTATTGTAGTTTATGTTGCCCGTCCGTTGTCAATATTCAAACCGACATCTGATGTAAATATTGGTGTCAAACTGGGTGATAAAGCAACTTTAGAATTTACTGTTCATGGCAATGGCGGAAATGGTTTGCAGGATGATTTGGAAAAACACCAATTTAAAATTCAATGGTATAAATATGACCCGAATCTGCCTGTTGATGTTCCGTTAAATGACGGTATGCCGCGTATGGCAGGGTCGAAATCGAATTACCTGACAATCAACAAATTCCGCAAACCGGACGAAGGCAAATACTATGCAGTTGTTAAAGGATTATGTGGAGAATCGGTCAGGACTCCTTACTTTGAAATTACCGAAATTGAATTATCTATAACAAAACAGCCTGTTAACAAAGAAGTTTGTTTAGAAAATAATGCACAGTTTACATTTGATTACTTTACCAATATCAATGAAACCGCAGAAATCAGGTGGTACAAAAATGGTGTTTTATTAAATGATAATGCAAAATTCAGCGGTACAAATACAAAGACCATTACTATTACCGGCACAGAAGAAACCGATGCAGGAGCTTATACAGCCGAAGTTACATTGAAAGAAAGCGGCACAAAGACTACTTCTACAGCCGGACTTTTAAGAATACTTAAATCAGTGACAATTGTTTCTCAAAGTGAAGGTGATTTACAGTTCGAATCAGGAAAACAAATATATCTTGAGGTAGAAGCTGAGGGTAACGACCAGTCAGAAGTTTTGACATATCAATGGTTCATGGATGATGTAATCATTACTGGCGCTACAGACAAAACTTTTATTAAAGAAAACATTACTGTTGATGATGCGGGAATTTATACCTGCAAAATCACCGGTACCTGCGGAACGGTTACTTCACTGCCTATGAATGTAGTTGTAACTACGGGCACAACCGATGTTGCTGATGTTATAAAGTTTGGTTATTCACTTGGAGGAGTTGCTCCTAATCCTGTAAGTTCAGTGTTCAGTATAAAAATTGAAACACCTGAAACAGCATATACAGAGATTATCTTATCCGATATGACCGGCAGAACCTTAGCCACTTTACACAGTGGGATGCTTACTGAAGGTCTTCATATCATTAATGTAGATATTAATAACCTGAATCTTTCAAACGGTACATATTTCTACAGTCTCCGTACTGCGAAAGTGTCCCTGACTCAGAGCTTCATTGTTGTAAAATAATTTCGTTCTGATGAATTTTAAAGGGCTGTCCGATTGGGCAGCCTTTTTTTTGAAAATTGCTATATACTAAAGTGAGTCCCATTGATAATTCAACAAAAGTAGTAAATTATTGAATTTGTGTTTTAAAACAAAAATGTACTTTGACAATAATTTTACTTGTTTATAAAGGGTCACAGCACATATATCATTTAGTGGGGAATGATTCATAAAATGGATATATTCCATATATAGTGGGTAATCAAAAGGAGAACCTTTATTGAACGGCTTCACTGTCTAAGTATAGCGTCTCAGGAGCTATATCCTGTTCATTGGGCCAAGACACTACTTCACCTTTCACTTTAACTTCTTTAAAGTAGTCCCAATTCATAAGTTGCTTGAAATAATTGCTTTTCATATATTGAGACATATCAATTATTCTTTCTTCACCATTATCATAAAAAAGTCTTAATTTCAAAGGGGCTATCGGTATGGCTTTTGATAATACCGGGTATTCCATAAATCACCTATCTTAGTGGTTCAATTTTAAATACTTCATTTCCATCAACGGCTAATTTCCAATTAGCCATTAGCTCTTCCTGATGTATCTCAATCCAAGCTTGTAGCAATTTCAGTTTATTTTTGGGAAAATCACCCTTTAATATCTCACCCTCTGGTATAGATATAACTATTTTCTTAATATTCAACATGAAAATGTGGTTTTTTATGTTCTTTATTATCATAAAAAAACATATACACTATTATTCCATAAAACATCGAAATTGTTGGCATTTTCACCAAACTCCAAAAAAATCAATACTGAAATAATGACAATAATTTGAATATTTTATTTTAATCACCGAATACGGATACGACGTCCTCCCCATATACTTCTCCCACAACGGATCAACTGAATTAAACAGTCCTGTCTCATAAACATATTTGCTGAATCCGTGATCTTCAAGACAGCTTATTATATCTTGTTCTTTTCATATACAGCTTAATTTAGATTTGCCAGAGTATCAACTTTAGTCTCACCGAATGCGGTATATTATTTGAAGTTTAGCAGCATTCCGTCTGATTTCATTATAATCCAATGTAGTATATGAGAAAAATAATTATCAAATTATCAATTCTTTTCATAATAATCTACATTTTCTAAACCTTTGAAATCAACATCCTGGGTAACTTTTTTTGAATTATAAATCAGGCCGGTTGCAAAAATCAAACTATCTGCCATAGGTAATTTAAGCTTATGACTATGTTGGGCAGCGGTCATGGCAACTTCTGAATTAATATCAATAACTTTCCCGTTTTTCATAAAATCTATAGCAATTTGAGCTGACAATTCATCCCTTTGAATCAGAATTCTTTTATAAACTTCATATATACAAATTGTCGGAACAACTAAATTGTCAAAATCCTCAGCATATTCAGCATAAATATCACCATTTCCGGTTCCTGCAAAATATTCAAGCCAAGCAGATGAATCTAAAATAATCATAATCTGTCATGCTCACGTGGGACGTCAGTATTAATTCCTTTCAAAAAACCTTTCAATGACTTCTTCTCATTTTTTAATCTCAATTCCAAGAAATTCTTTTTTAGATTTATTTTAATTTCCTGACCTGGATTAAACCCTGCTTTTTCGAGAATATCTTTATTCAAAATAAGTTTAAAGTCATTAGAAATCAGATAAGTTTCCATAATTTACCCATTAAAAATTAAACAATATCAATGACAAGAGATAAAGTTTTTTATTTTATTCATACTATATTGAAAAGGATTTTAAACCAGCCTGTCTCATAAACATATTTGCTGACTCCTTGATCTTCAAGACTGCTCTCCACATCTTTCTCCTTCCAATAAAGCATTATCGTGTCGGTAAAATTTAATAAACCAATATCTGCAATGAATTTTCAAAACTCTGAATCTAGAAACCATTTTCTCAATACTTTATGAAGCTGTCAAATCTTCGGAAAGCTTGTCAAAATTAAGAGATTTACTTAATTTACGGGCAGCTTTCATATATTCTTTTGCCTTATCAGGTGATGATTTTTGCGTTATTACTGCAATGTTTGCCAGAGTCAGTAATCGCATTTCCAATGGTAGTTTTGATACTAAATTCGCCGATTTATCCAGAAAGTAGTATGACTTCGGCATGTTGCCGGCAGCATTATAATACTGTGCTGTAAGGTTATAAACCAGACATTCTGCCTGCTCATCGGATTTAGATTTAATCAAATCATTTGCCTGATTAACAATGATTTCAGCCTTCGTAAAGTCATGAATCTCAATCAGGCATTTTGCCTGAAGAGTAAGTAACTGGGCTTTTTCCGCCGTATTTAAATCAACATCAGTCCTGCCGAGCAAACTGCCGGCTTTGTCAACAGCCGATTCATATTTTCCTGACAGTATATCGTTGATTATTGATTTCCTGTAAAGTGTAAAATCAATAATTGAGGAATCAAATATTTGAGTATTATTATCGGTTGAATCTGTCAGAGTGCTTTTTTCTGCAGTTGATTCAGGATAATCCGAACTAAGCATCTGTCTGAATTCAAGATTATTAAGCTTATCCTTGTCATCTGAAGAATCCATTTGTGAGAATTTATTGAAAGCATGTCTTACTGCATCACTACTTCCGTATTTTTGAGCATGCTGTGCCGAAAGCAGCAGCATGGATTTTGCAGTTTCAACATCACCCGATTCAGCACTGTGTGCTGCAAGGTAGGGCGCTATTTCTTCACGTATCAAATCATTTTCAGTCTGCTCGAATTTTTGTTTGAGCAGAGATGCAATCTGACCGTGAAGTGATGTATATTCTTCATATTCGAGTGAATTTTCAAAATATGAATGATAAAAAGCCTGAGTGAATTTATAGACTGTCGTTTTGACACCATAACGGGTTTCTGGACCTATACTTCTAATAATCCCTGTTTTTGTCTGCAATGCTCTTAATTTTTTAATAGTTGTCAATATATCAGAATTAAGCAGATGCGCCACCACCATTGCAGTAAACTCTCTTCCCTCAGCACTGCAGACTGCAATAATATTCCGTTCTTCATCGGAAAGAGATTCAAGATGCTGTGTAAATACAGATTGGACTGTAGTCGGCAGAAATTCATTACCTTTAAAATTTGTAGCAAGCGAACCATCAGGAGAAAATGGCGGATATTTTTGAAAATATTTCAGATACTCAGTGGCAACACCGGGAACTCCGTAAGAATGTTCGTGTATCCATTCTTCAAATTCAATATTGCGTTTATATCTATCGAAATACAGGGCTGAAAGTTCTCCAATTTGTTCTTTGTTGAATGAATCAAGTTCAACTACGGATATATTCCCGCCTGCAGAAAAATTCATGACAAATGAATATAATGGCAAACCTTGCGCTTCGAGCATACTTCGACGGTATGATACAACAATCAGCAGCGGCAGGTCTTTTAGATTTTCCGCAATCAAGGTCAATAACTCAACAGATTGCGAATCCGCCCAGTGCATGTCATCCATAAATAAAATTAACGGCATTTGGTCGGCAAATGAACGCAAAGAATCATAATAATCGGCAGTAGCACTGCTTACCTGTTTGGCTTTTTCCGATGATTTTTCCTTCTTAAACTGTCTCCAGTCGCGTCCGATTTCTTTTACGGCATAGAACACAGTATCTATCAGCGGAATTGAAGCCAAAACAGTTAGCCCAACATTTTTAGCAAATCTCTTCTCAGGTGTAACACTATCATCTTCGAGATAATGTTCTATCGCTTTTGAAAATGGATAGAGAGGCTGTATATTACCAAGATTGAATTTACCTATCGGAGCCTGTCCTTCAGTAAAAACAGACCTCACCCCTGCACCCTGTTTCTTCATCAATTCGGTGTAATGATTAAGCAGGTATGATTTACCGAAACCTGATTCGCCGGCAAGAAGAATAATACTGCCTGAACCATTTTTAAGTCTGATTACAGCGTCATTAAACACCTGACTAAAATACTCGTTACCAATTAATTTTGACTGATCGGACATATTTTTATCCTGTTATAGAATTATTTTCTGATAAAAATTCATTGACGTTAATAAGATACATATCATTATTATCGAAAGCCGCAATGCTCGGATTTTTTATCCATTCACCGATATTCAGATATTTACCGCGATTATAAGTTTGGATTGAAGCCTTATGCCGGTGACCCATTATTACATAATCGAAACCTTCATCAATTTTTGTTTTTGCAAAATCAAACATCGAATCACCCTCACCGAAATGTTTTTTATCTGTATATTTTCTGCTTTCCTTTGAGCTTCCGGATGCCAAACTAATACCAATATTTGGATGCAGTTTCATATAAAATTTTAATACTGTTTCATTTCTCATAATTTTTTTTAGCATCAGATAGCCTTTATCATCCGGGTTTTTACCATCTCCATGTGCGAGATAAAACTTTTTGCCGTGATGTTCCCGTTCGATGTCGCCGTTATGAACAATTATATTCAGTTCTTTTTCAAAAAAATCCCTATGACCGAAATCATGATTGCCCATCAGAAATTCAATTTCGCAGACATCACGTCTAATATCGTGAAGCTTTGTTAAAGTTCTGTAGAAATATTTGGGAATAACAGTTTTGTAATCAAACCAATAGTCAAAAATATCGCCGACGAGATAAATCTTCTCTACATCTAAAGAAATCTTATCAAGTAATTTAAGTAATAAATCCTCACGCAACTTATCCTTTTGACGGTCTAAAACACCAAGATGAACATCTGAAATAAAATAAATCATTAACAATAACCGATATACAACAAACAATTATAATTTTTGTAAGATAGAATTTATAAAAATATCTAATTTCGACATTAATTAAAAACTTTTTTATTATGACTTTATTTATTGAATATTTAGAAAAGCGGCTGAAAGAAGAATTACCGGGCAGAAATTCACATTTGAAAATGGCACCGAAAATAATGGAACGAAGTTTCCGCAGCTTCGAACCTAATGAAAATGCAAAAAAAAGTGCTGTTTTAGTCCCTATCAGTTTGGGAAAAGACCCGCAAATTATGTTCACCTTACGCAGCCATCTTCTCAGAAGTCATAAAGGTCAGATAAGTTTTCCGGGGGGTAGAATCGAGACAGGAGAATCACCGCTTGAAGCTGCTTTAAGAGAGACTTATGAAGAAGTTGGAATATTGCCTGAAAATATCAGGATTGTCGGAGCATTGAGTACTCTTTATGTTCCGCCGTCAAATAATCTGATTTATCCGTTTATCGGACTGCTGCTTGATGAGCCCAAGGTAATTATCAATGAAAGCGAAGTGGATGAGTGCTTTTTTGTGAATATGTCACATTTTATTGACCCGGGTACATTTTTACAAAGCAGGCAGAAATTAGAAGGATATGAAGTTGATATGCCATACTGGGATGTTATGCCAAAAGCGAAACTATGGGGAGCTACTTCTATGATTTTAAGAGAATTGATAGATTTATATGAAGAGTGGGTAACGGTAAGCTGACTTTAATCAACAGATTTGCTATTTAAATCAATATTTCATACTTTTGTTTTTTTAGAATACAACAATTCAATTTATGTCTTGTGTGTGAAAAAATTCAACATTAATAGTTTTTTTTTGAAAAATAAAAGTTAGGAAATTCAAATGAAAAGTTCCGGATTAAATTTTTATCATCTCATTGGTAAATCACTATTATCTGTCTGTATTTTTTTGACTATAATGTCTTGCTCTAATTACCGGTATGTAACGCAGAACTATAATGCTACTATTATCATTGATTCGGTTCAGGCAGCGAAAATAGATACTGATTATGAAATTGAAAAAGACAGTAATGATATTCATATTGTTCAAACATATTCCAAAGACAGTATTCTTATTTCAATTGAAAGATATATTGATTATAAAAATTCTATACATACTGATGAATCAAGATTTTGGTATCGTGATGGAAATTTAAAAAAAATAATAAATTACAATAAAGATGGTAAAAAGGAACGGAAACTTATTACTTATCATAATAACGGACAAATAAAAAGAGATGATTCTTATAAAATGGATTTGTTAATATCAGGCAAATGTTACGATTCATTGGGAAATGAGGTTCAATATTTTCCTTATGAAACCGACCCTATAGTTGACATGAAACAATTTTCAAATTGTTTGAAATATCCGGAAAATCTAAGGAGACAAGATATTGAAGAACATTTAATACTAATGATTTTGGTGGATAAAAAAGGTAAAGTAATTAAAATTAAATATGATGAACTTCATTCATCTGAATTTATTAGAGAAACGGTAAGTTGTATTTTAAAATCAAATATTCAACCTGCTTATGAAGATGGTGAACCCATAATATGCTGGGTTTATATTCCGATACATTTTAGATTAAGATATTTCGGCATTTTATAGTAAATAAAGCTATTTTAATTATATACCATTTTTAGTATTTATGATATAGGTAGTTAATAATCACGAGAATAATATTTTTATATCAAAAGACTAATTCGATCAGTGATTTTAGAGTAGAATGGTATTACATAACACCATTTTTTGAATATGGTTTGAGAGATTCGATTATAGTGATTGCACTATCAAATCCTTCATTAATGGCTCCAATTTTTAATTGCCCTTCATAATATCCTGCAAGATGTAATAATTCATAAGCAGCATTTAACTCTCTTAATAATTTTCTGTCTATTTTCTAGAGAGTTTCCTTGTAATACTCAATTGATTTTCTGCCCTTTCTTTTGGGTACACCTTTGATATCGAACAGGAAATCCAAACCTTTCAACAAACCTGAATAAGCTGTACCGCAGGCTGTTTTTACATATTTTTCATCAATGTAAAATTTGTCTTCCTTCCCTGCAAGTTTTAGAGTTTCCCGTGCATTATCAACATATCTCATTGCTTCTTTATAAGAATTTTCGTGCTTCATTGCTATCCAACCATAAAAATATATTTAAACATAAATACGAAATTATCTTTGCATTATTTTTATATCAAAAGCCGTATTCCATCAATGCTTTGATAATATCTTCGGTGTAGATATTCACCGATTCGCCGTACCACTGCTTGTTTGGAATAAGTATAATTGAGCCGTAACTTGTAGGGTCGAATGGGGAAAATACTGATGATGCTATTTCTGTTTTTTCTTCGGGTCTGAACTCATTATCATAATCCTGAACAATAAAAGTGCATCCCATTTCTATACTTTTATCCAGTCCAATCGGATTGACAGCAAATCCAAGAAAAGTAAAAGGTACCTTAAATTTAATTATATAACCTGTATCAGTCAGATTTGATACTGCTTTTATGTTTTTGGATTCTGCACGCTGTTCAGGAGCTAAATCGTCACTTGTTGCGATTTTTACCCAAGCCTCTCTTTCCAAAAAGTTGCCCGGATTGACTGATATCCTGAATACTCCGGTTTCGGTTTTTGTTTTAAAATTTACTTTACCGTCTTTAGTAAGATAAGCAAATCTATTATCCTCACCCGCAATATTTACATCAAGCCACAAATCAACCATATCAGTAATGCAGGTATCACAATATTGCGGAACAACCGATTCATCGTTGACATCTATTGTGAAATACAGGAAATTTTCATCGTAGGATGATGAAACTCTGAATGAGCAGTCTTTCTCACCCTTCCACCAGTATGCACCCTCGTGGACATAATCAATATAATCCGAATAAAGTTCTGCTTCATAGCCTTTATAAATCATTCTTCCACGCCAGTAAGACGGGAGATTCAGATATTTCCTGAAAAATACTTCCTGTCCATTTTTTGTCTGTATATATTTATCGGAACTTTTCAAATCAACATAATTCCTGACTTTTTCATAAGTCAGGTCGCCGATACGTTTTGTTGAAAATTCTTCACTTTTAATCAGGGCGCCGTTATCAAACGAATAAGCATCCATAATCCAGTCATACTGTTTATTCTTTTTGGTAACAAAACACTTGTTGTCGCGGATTACTACACCAATCTCTAAAGGCAGGTCAACAAAATCATAATTAAATTTTCCGACATTCTGTAAAAAACCGTCTATATCTGCAAACAAATATACGTGCATTTTTCTTGACCTGTCTCCGCTGAGCCTTAGTGACATTGCTACATCATTGTAACCGTCACCGGAAAAATCACCTACGTCATAACCCCAAATATTAAAATCAGAACCCTGAGGCAGCTGCTTGCGGATATCCTCCAATAAGGAGACATCAAAATACGGGTCAAGTCTTTTTACCAACTCAGGATATTTAATACCCGACTGTGAAAAAGCCAAATTCGAGAATAAAATAATAAACAATAAATTTAAAATGTTTTTTTTCATAGAATCAATACTTATCCGATTTCATTAAATACTTTATTAAGTGCCTCAATCATGTCAAATTTCGCTCTGGGACCCATTTGAGATACAATTTGAGATGATATGTAAGAAGCAAGACGTCCGGCAAGGACAGGGTCTCCTTTTCTAATTATTCCGTACAAAAAGGCTCCGGCATAAGAATCTCCGGCTCCTGTTGTATCCACAGGCTTGACGCTGTAAGCAGGAATTTCATAGACATTGCCTTCCCATTTTATTACAGAGCCTGACGCTCCATAAGTAACCGCAACATTTTTCCCGATTTGGCATAATTTATCAAAAGCATCCCTGGAATTATTTTCACCTGTAAATGATAATGCTTCACTCTCGTTGCAGAAAACCAAATCCGAATCCTTTACAACTTTCATCAGATTATCTTTAAATAATTCGGTAACGAATATATCAGAAAATGTAACTGCTATTTTAGTATTATGTTTTTTTGCAAATTCCACAGCTTTGAAAATAGCATCAGTACTATGAGATTCCGAGAATTTATAACCTTCGATATAGAGCCATTCCGAGCGTGCGATAATGTCTTCATCAATGTGTTTTTCGCCAAACTCGGCAGTTGCAGCAAGGCAGGTATATAAAGTTCTTTCTGAATCCGGTGTAATAAATACAACGCAGATACCGGTCGGAGCCGAATCAATGTGTTCGGTATTAAGTACAATTCCTAAATCTTTGAACTCTCCGGCGTAGAAATTTCCTAATTCATCATTTCCAAGGACTGTTTTATATGCACCTTTTCCGCCCAACTGAGCAAAAGCTATAACAGTGTTTGCAGCCGAACCCCCGCTTACTTTATGATATTCTTTATGAGAAAAATCCTTTAATAACCTGTTTCGGGAATCAACATCAATGAGTACCATCGCTCCTTTTTGCAATTCGGCTTTGATTAAATCATCATCAGTTACTACAAATTGTAAATCAACAAGCCCGTTACCAAGTCCACACAGTTCAATATCTTTCATTATAAACTTTAATTTTTTTTTAAACAATCAATATATTACGTTTTTTGAAGTCAAGAATTGCAATATTTATTAATTTCTCACATAATTCAGGAAATTCAATTCCAGCGAGAGCTGCTGCCATAGGTACCAGACTTTGCGAAGTAAAGCCGGGAATGGTATTGACTTCAAGACAAAACGGCTGACCTTCGTCATCAAGTCTGAAATCAACTCTTCCAAATCCGCCGCATCCAAGTGCATGGTAAGCAGCAAGAGCCATTGACTGGGTAAATTCAGTAATATCCTCACTTAATTCAGCAGGACAGATATAATTGGTTTTGCCCTTTGTATATTTATGCTCGTAATCGTAAAAACCGTCATCAATTTCAATCTCTATAACCGGCAGAGCGTCACCATCAACAATTCCAACAGTAAGTTCACGTCCGGCAATAAATTTTTCAATTAATATTTCGTGTGAATATTTCGCAGCAAGTTTCAATCCCTGCTCAATATCATCAATATTTCCGCCTTTAACAATAGTAAGACCAATAGTCGAACCCTGGTCATTTGGCTTGATTACAATTTCTTTTCCGAATTGAGTTCTAATATCTTTGACCAAGCCTTCATTATCAATATCCTCCCTGTTTACAACTGTCCAGGGCGGAGTGAGAACGCCGGCTGAAGCAAAAGATGACTTTGACGCAGCTTTATCGCAGGACAGACTACTCGCTTTAACATTACTTCCGGTATATGGAATTCCACGAAGTTCAAGCAGAGACTGAATCAAACCATCCTCACCATATTTGCCGTGCAATACTATAAATGCAGCCTCTATATCATCAAATTCTGCTGAATTAACTGCATTTATATAGTTTCGCGGATTAAAATTCTTTATTTCATCAATATCATTAAATTTGGACATATCTGATAATAAATTCTCTGATTTTTCTTTAAAGTCAGCTCCAAGTGCAGGATCGCAAGGCACGACCTCGTGACCGAGCCCCCGAAGAGCTTCAATTACCGAATGTCCGCCTGTAATGGCAACATTTCTTTCTGTAGATATTCCGCCAAAAATTACTGCTATTTTCATATTTCAAATCACTTAAATAATTAAGGATAAACAAAAATTCTAAATTATATTTTTAATTTCTATAATTCACAAAAGTAACCATTTTCTAATGTTTTGTTTCAATTATTTTGATTCGTTTGTCATTTTCCTGTATTTTCTTATATTTAGTGGCTGAACGAAAACATCCCAATTTTCATATTTTAAAAGAAGTTAATTATGTTGTAAATTTTGAAAAATCACTTAATATTAACAGACCCCACCCCAACCCTCCCCAAGGGGAGGGCTTTAAAACCTTGCTCTGACTACTCCCTCCCCTTGGGGAGGGTTGGGGTGGGGTCTTAATTCTTCGCGGGATAAAATGTTTGCAATTCTTTACAATCTATATATTTGCTACTTTTCGTTCAGATACTATTCATCAATATGATACACGCGGGAACTATATACTGCTTTTTGATTTATTATTTTGGAATCAAATATAAACACGGTCATTTTTGGAAAGTTATAAATTATATTCCGTTTGATTCGTTACTTAAATTTTACATTCAATATATTTCATTTAACAGAATATGAATGACTTTATAGTTACAGCCAGAAAGTGGCGTCCATTATTTTTTAAAGATGTGGTAGGTCAGGAACATATCACGCAAACTCTAAAAAACGCCGTATTAAAGAACCGGATTCATCATGCTTATCTTTTCAGCGGTCCCCGCGGAGTTGGTAAAACAACAACTGCAAGAATTTTATCACGTTCGATAAACTGTCTGAATCCTCAGGATGCAGAGCCTTGTAATGAATGTGATAACTGCCGTGCCGTGATGGATGGCCGTTCGATGGATATTATTGAAATTGACGGTGCTTCAAACAATTCCGTTGATGATATACGTAAACTCAGAGAAAATGCAAAATATCCGCCTTCGACTGGTAAATATAAAATGTATATCATTGATGAAGTGCACATGCTCTCGAATGCGGCATTTAACGCACTTCTAAAAACATTGGAGGAACCGCCCCCGCATTTACTGTTTGTGTTTGCTACAACTGAAGTTCATAAAGTACTTGCAACAATAACAAGCCGATGCCAGAGATTCGATTTTCGAAGAATGGAAATCGAAGACATCAAAAAGCAAATTGAATTTATAGCTGGAAAAGAAGGGGTTACGATTGATGAAGAATCGCTTGTTACTATTGCCAAAAAAGGTGACGGTTCCATGCGGGATTCGCAAAGTATATTTGACCAGGTTATTTCGTTTTGCGGAAAAAATGTAGTATATTCAGAGCTTGCTGATGCGTTGCATTTAATTGATGAAGAATTTTTCTTTCGTATTACCTCTGCTGTTTTGGAAAAGAATACAGCTTCGGTTTTTGAACTCGTGGGTAATGTTGTCCGCAAAGGTTACGATTTTCAGGAGACTCTTCAGGGATTACTTGAGCATTTACGTAATCTTACGGCGGTGAAAGTTACAAATGACCCTGAAATTTTAGAAACATCGTCACAAATGAAAGCAAAATATCTCGAGGAATCAAAAAAGTTCGGCAAGTTGGATTTAATCCGTATGATGAATCATATTGCTCAGGCTGAACAATCCCTGAAGTACAGCCCGCAGCCGAGAATCCGTTTTGAACTTGCTCTTCTACAGCTTGCTCACATTGATTCCACAACCGACATTGCTGAGCTGATTAATGAACTGAGAGCAGTAAAAAAAAAGGGGTTGATTAATCATAATAGTAATTCAAATAGCGATTTGAATTTACAGGAACAATCCAAAACCTATACATCATCGGCCTCGCCAGTGAAAGAAATACCGGATATAACACCCAAACGTAAACTAAGTCCCGAGGAGTTTTTGGCTGAATGGAACGATTTTATAAAACTTGATGAAATTCTGAAAGCCGGATTTAAACTTGATGCCTTTAAACCCGAACTTAAGGGCAGAACAGTAATTCTGACTTGTGAGTCTGAATTTGAAAGGAACTATTTAGATAGAAAGTTAGAAGGACTCTCATTAATAGTTGAAAATTTATTTGATTTGATAATAAAATTTGAGATTGAAGTTAAATCAAAGCCCACAACGACTCCGAATTACCAATCCGATATTATTCCAAACAACTTAAACAGCCTACCAACGTCTAAAGAAAAGACTATAAACAACATTTCCGACCCGAATTTACATCCTGTCGAAAGGATGCTGATTGAAGATTTTGGAGCGGAATTATTAATGGACCATAGTAAGGAGAGATAATATGGCTTTGGAAAAAGGTGTAAAAGCACCGAATTTTACTGCTCAGACTGACGGCGGACTTTCTGTAAAATTAAGTGATTTTGCAGGGAAATGGGTAATCCTTTATTTCTATCCTAAAGATGATACATCCGGCTGTACAAAAGAAGCCTGCGAGTTTCGTGATAATATGGAAAGAATTACTTCTATGGGTGCAGTTGTTTTAGGTGTAAGTACTGATAAAGTAAATTCACATGATAAGTTTAAAGTAAAATATGATTTAAACTTTGCACTATTAGCTGACCCTGATAAGACGATTTGTAAAAGTTATGACATTATTGGTGAAAAATCTATGTTCGGGAAAAAATATTTAGGTGTAATTCGAACTACTTACATCATATCACCAAAAGGAAAAATCGAATACGTCTTTAATAAAGTAAATGTTGATGGACATGTAGATGAAGTTATTTCAAAACTCAATGAATTAAAGGGTTGAGCTTGATAGATACTCATGCTCATATAGATTCGGCTGATTTTGACAATGACCGTTTAGAGGTTTTAGACAGGGCATTCAATGGCGGTGTTGAATCAATTATAATACCCGCAATTGAACCGCGAAGATTTGACAGCCTGTTTGATGTTTGCCGGTTAAGTGATAAAATATACTGTGGTCTGGGAATTCATCCTCACAATGCTAAGGAGATAAATTCTTCTATTCTTAATGAGATATACGATTTGGCAAAAAATGACAGGAAAGTGGTTGCTATCGGTGAAATCGGACTGGATTACTTTTATGATTTTGCTCCCGTTGATGTTCAGAAAAAGGGTTTTCGCGACCAGTTGGAAATTGCAAAAGATTTAGGTTTGCCGGTAATTGTTCATAACCGAGATTCTGATGAAGATTTGTTGGAAATAGTTGGTAATGCACAAGATGGAAACCTAAGAGGTGTTTTCCATTGCTTCTATGGTAATGAAGATATGATTGCAAAAGTGCTGGACTTGAATTTTAATGTTTCTTTTACAGGAAATGTCACTTTTAAAAAATTTGATGCCTTAGAAGCAGTTAAAAATGTTCCTATGGACAGATTTATGATTGAAACTGATTCTCCGTATATGACTCCCGTACCTTTTAGAGGGAAACGAAATGAACCTTCATACGTCAAGTATGTTGCCGGTAAAATTGCAGAAATTAAAAATATTGAAATAGACGAGGTAATTAAAATGACTACTCAAAATGCAAAAAAGTTTTTCGGAATTCTTAGCTTTTTATTAATGTTTGTATTTTCTTCACTCAGTTCGTATGCACAGGATGGTGAGATTGATGACCAGTATTACGACGAAGAGGAGCCATTGCAGGCATCATATAATAAAACATTTGGTTTTGGACCTGTTTTCGGTTCAAATACTATTGTCGAATCTTTTACACCCAGACCAAACAACATTTCTTACGAGGGTTTGTTCGCATTTGGAGGTATTGTACATTATAGTCTAACCGATTATTTGATTCTTAGCGGCAGTTATGTGTATTCAAAAAATACAAAACTTCAGGAAGAATTTGATAATCTCGAACCTAATACTCACCGCCAGATTGAATTATCTGCAAATTTTTTAGTAAACCCGCATGGTAAGATTAATCTGTATGGATTTGTCGGACCGTCTTATCTTCTTAATTCATACGGTAATCCAAGCGGCGGTTTTGAAGAAAGAAACAGCTTGGGTATAAATACAGGTTTGGGTTTTTTCTTTAATATTCCTATTCAGGGTGCAGGACTTATTACCATTTCGGCTGAATGGAAACTCGACTTTATGCTTTCAAAACAAAAATTTGATTATGACTCTCGTTTACCTAAGGGAAAACAGGAAAATAACCCTGTTGAGGTTTCTACTTTCTTTTCAATTCCACGAGTTAATTTAATTTTCTACCCTGATATATAGGTGTTTTGATGATTACAATACTCAATCATCCGTTAGTGCAGAATGACCTTAGAATTTTAAGAGATGAAATTTCCGGCACCGAAGCATTCAGAAATGCTGCATATAGAATTGGAATTCATTTAGCTGTTTCCTCAACAGATGATTTAGCTGTGGATATTATTGATGTGAAAACTCCTATGGAAATTACATCAGGTGCAGTTATCAGGGGGAAAGTCGTTATAGTTCCGGTTTTGAGGGCAGGGCTTGGTCTGGTAAGTGCTTTTCAAACGGTTTATCCCGAATGTGTGCTCGGTTATATCGGTTTGAGACGAAACGAAGTTACTTTCGAAGCTGAAGAATATTATTTTTCAATGCCGCAGATAAATCCTGACGACAAAGTTATATTACTTGAGATTATGCTCGCAACCGGCGGCTCTACTTCTGCAGCAATTAACAAACTACAACTTGAAGGAGTTAGTGATATGACAATTGTTTCTGTTATTTCAGCTCCAGAAGGTGTAGATAAGATTAGAACATCATTCCCGAAAATCAGAATTATAACAGCCGCCTTAGACCGCGAACTTAACCAAAAGAAATATATCATGCCCGGACTGGGTGATGCCGGTGACAGATACAGCGGTGTTTAATATGTGCCTTTAAGAAATATATTAATTTTCGAGTATCAGAAACTCTACCCTTCGGTTTTTACTTCTGCCTTCTTCGGTATTGTTTTTTGCAATAGGCTTATTCATTCCAAATCCTGCAATTTTAAGTCTGGAAGAATTTATATTCTTCAGTTTTAAAAAATCATATACAGATTCAGCCCTTTTGAGTGAAAGTTCTTTGTTGAAAATATCACTGCCGATGTTATCAGTATGTCCGCTGATTTGAATTTTCATCAGTGGATTTTCATTGAGAAACTTTACAAGCCTGTTTAACTCAGAATATGACTCAGGCAGCAATTCAAACTCACCGTAATTAAAGAATATATTATTAATTCTTACAGTCTGACCTGTTTCTATCGGAACCAGAAACAAATCCCTTGATATTTCATTATACTGCCTGATGTCTTTTAAATCAATATTCTCATTAATTGATGCAAATCCTTTTGATGTCGCAAGAAATCCGTAGTTTTTTCCTGCAGGCAGTATAATACTGTAATCACCGGTCTTTGGATTTGATTTTGCAATTCCGGCTTCGAATCCTTCAGGTAGAATTTCGTAATGAATATCTGCAGCCAGCGGTTTACCGGTTTTCTGATTTATAACCTTACCCCTGACCAATACAACAGCATCGGGTTTTACTGAAACAGGCAGTTTAACTCTGTAAATATCTTCTGCGGTACGTGTATCAAATGATGAAACAAAATAAGCATATTGTCCGTCGCCTGTGACTGTGTAATAAGCATCCCAGCCGTCGGTATTTATATTGGGACCTAAGTTAACCGGTTCTGACCAGTTAGTCCAGCTCTCATCAAGTCTGCGGGATACGTACATATCACTATTGCCAAATCCCGGCAGCCCCTGGGTTGAAAAATACAAAGTTTTATTGTCACTTGCAAGAAAAGGAGATAATTCTTCTTCAGCAGTATTTATAACTTTACCAAGACTTTTCGGAGCAGTCCATGTACTGTCATCATCCAGAAAACTCACATAAAGGTCTGATTTTCCGAAACTATCTTCACGTTTAATTGCCGTAATGAGTATTTTGCCGTTACTTCCAAGACAAAAACTTGAAAAAGGATATAAATTATAATAATCTCTGATGATTATTGAATCCGGAAATGACCATCGAATTCCATCAAAATGACTTTCGGAAAAACCCGGCTTTGATGTTCCGTCCGGTAAATATTTATTACCGAGAAATATTGAATTAGCGTTTGTCGAAATAGAAATTGCAAAATTGGTCATCTCATTATTAATCGGCTCACCAATGTTATATGCTTTTTGGAATTCACCTTTTTCGTCCGCTTTAGATATCCATACATCCTGTCTCTTTTGAATTCCGATATTATCAGGATGTCCTTCACGCGTAAAAACAAGTGTTTTGCCGTCCTGTGATATTATAGGTCCAAGTTCTCTATACTGACTATTTATATTATCACCGAATTTTTCTTTTTCATAATTCAAAGTATCATCGGCATGGTTAATTTTTACTTCATAACTGCTGATATAGTCAGCAATACCGACGGCATCAATCTGGTATTCGTCGAGATAATTAGTTAAATTTACTTCAATTTTTAATTCATCTGTTCTAAAGTTTGTCTTATCAATATCGAATTTTGATAATTTCCCCGCACCGGGAGAATTACTTACTTTGTGATTTGAATAAACAAGAATCCCGTTATCAAGAGAATCATAAAGAATAATTTTGACAATTGCACCCGGATTAAAATTCTCGTTAATTAAAATCTGATTTACAAATATTTTCTCCGTAAATTTGACCCTTAGCCATTCAATCCTGTAAATCGGGAATTTGGGCATCCATGCTGCTGCAGTCTTGCCTTGAGAAGGTATGATACTCGGTTTGCCCAAAACCTGGGATGCTGAAAACTCCTTATTACTCATCTGGGAAGAAATGCCGACAACCTTATCTGCCCAATAAATTGTGTCAGATTTCAAATCAGATATTGTCAAAAGCACGAAACAGATAAAAACTAAATACAGCCTGGTCATATTCTTTTAAATTGATTAATAATTTCTTCATTAGACGATAATCAATCAATTTAAAGTTTAATTCATTTACAAGTCTGACTATTGATAAAATAAAAAGCGGGAGATAGAGTATTGTCATACAATAACAAAACAAATAAAACGGAATTAAATCCTGTGCAGAATATTGTTGAAAGAAGTACAAATGAATTCTTAAAATTATATTTTACCATAAATTCAGAAATAAGTATTTTTAGCATCCGGTCTTTGGAGATAATGATTGGGAAGCGGCTAAAGTAGAACGCAGTGAGATTCGGAGTTTGAGTTGAATCAAAACGTAAAATGTTCATTATGTAATTTCGCAGAATATGTGTGCTTAAAATACCGATTGAAAATAATAAAAATAATTACTCATAGTCTATATATAGGTAGTCAATATATAAAATAGATTTGAATAATGATATTTAAAAAAGATTATATTAGAAATATTAGAGAAAAAGCAAAAGAATTTGATGTAAAGAAAATTATTTTGTTTGGGTCAGCCCTTGATAATCCCGAAAATTGTAATGATATTGATTTAGCCTGCGATATTCCGGGATTAAACTTATTTCTGTTTGGTAGTAAATTAGAAGAAATGCTCAAAATACCTGTTGATATCACTCCCCTTGATTATAACGACCCCTTTATGAGAATAATTACCAAATACGGTAAAGTCATATATGAATCCTGATAAGCAGTAGAGTTATAAATGGCAAAATAACTTTAACTTCATTTAGTAGAAAAGGACTTTAAAATGAATAGTTTAAACAATTTGGAAATTGAACTTTTAAAAGCAATAATTAAAGACAATGAAAGCAATTATCCATTTTTGAAAATTCACTTCCCTCATATTTATATAAAAAGTAGAGAATATACAGGAGTTGGGATATACGTCTATTTTGAATATTCTAAATATTTTGAATTTAATGATGTTAATGTGTTAGTGACTTCAACAAAATGCTTAACCATAGATCTTTTAGAAAATGAACTTAGTTTTGTTTTAAATATCACTAATGGTAGAATTGATCTTTTGGAAATTGTAACTAACGGTGATGATATTTTGAATACTGAAATTATTAATTTCAAATTATTTTGAAATTTAATTATTAGAACAATATATCAAAGTGGTTATATTACAAATCTATTCTTGTTATTCTGGTTTTTGCCAAAAATTCAGTTATTTGTACTTTAGAGCATCTGTTCTTTGGAGATAATGATATGATAAAAGTTAAAGATATAAATCAGTGTGATTCAGAGTTTGCCTATTCGGTTTATATAGTTACTCATGATAATATCTTTACTTTCAAGACAGAAAAGGCAATCTTTATTAATATGTATTTGATAAAAAGTACCGGTAAATAATTTTAAAAAATAATAAAAAGTATTACTTAGCGTTGATTAATTTAAATTAGTATTTTGAAATTAAATAATGGACTTATCATGGAAGCGGTTTTATTAAAAAGTAATTCAATATCGGATATGGAACTGATTCTTAGTTTAGCAAGGAAATTAGGTATTGAAATTGCCAAAATAAATGGTTCAGAAGAAAAAATAAGTATTGATTTAAAAAATAACAAATCCAAGCATAATTTTCTGAATTCTCAGGGGATTTGGAAAAACAGAAATATTGATGCCATGCAATTAAGGAAAGAAGCGTGGAAAATATAGAAATGATTTTATGCGATACAGATGTAATAATTGAATTCTATAAAGATAACTTAGCGGTTGCAAAGAATTTACAACAAATATCAGTTGAAAAAATTGCAATAAGTTCAATAACTGCTGCTGAATTGATTTATGGTGCCTTTAATAAAAGTGAACTTACAAAAATTTGTAATGATATTGATAGCCTAAATGTTGTTTCAATAAATCAAAGCATAAATGATAGATTTCTTAAGTTAATGAAAAAGTATTGTTAAAGTCACAAATTAAAAATTCCTGATTGTTTGATAGCTGCTACTGCAATTAAATATAATTATAAGCTTTTTACCCTAAACAAAAAGGATTTTATTTTTATAGAGGATTTAAAACTATTTGACTTTTAAAAGTTAAAGCAACTAATTACTGATTTAATTACTATTTCCAATATTTTCAAAAGAAATAACTCTATTTTTAAAACTCTGTGAATTATAAACGTTTTAATTTGTACTTTTGAGCATTCGTTTATTGGAGATAATGATATGATAAAAGTTGTTGTTTTAAGATTAATAAATCAAAATATCTGTACAGAAAATACGTTTAAAAAATATTTACAAATTAAATTAAGGCGATAAAAATGAATACTATGCAGTCAGATATAATAAATGTGACCAACAATATGCCATATTATTATCTAAAAGATTTACTCGACTATGCAATCTTTCTAAAAGCAAAATCTCATAAGGAAAATGATACTGAATATTTGGAGAGTATTCCCGGAATCGTGGATTCGATTGTAACTGCTTCTCAAGAAGATTTAAAAAATTGCTCAAAATCATTGGATTGGTAAATGTGGGAAATATATTATACTCATCAAGCCCGAATTGATGCAAAAAAGATTGCAAGTGCAGGTTTAAAGAAAAATGTAGAATATCTGCTTGAAATAATCTCAAAAGACCCTTTTGTTTACCCACCGAAATATGAATTTTTGAAAGGAAGATTGAAAGGATTCATTTCCAGAAGAATTAATAACCAACATAGAATGGTATATCAAATTTTCGATGAAACTAAGCAAATTAAAATACTTAAAATGTGGACTCATTACGAATAGTCTATTACTTCTCCCCACTCATCTCAATGATTCTCTTTATTTTCCAGATATATTCCAGTGCCCGGCTTCTGTTATCAAGCGGTATTTCGAGAAATAATTTTTCTTTGCTCTGATTTAACATTATTCCGTCTGTCTGGTTCAGATAGTCAATAATTTGCGGGAAAACTTCATCATAATAATCTTTTAAATCACGAGATGGAAATTCACAAATAAGTTTGGTTTTTTTAACTATAATTCTTGAAAAACCTGTAGCCATTGAAGCAATTCTAAGCCTGACAACAAATATCAGATTCCGTGCTTCTTTCGGAAGTTTTCCGTATTTATCGGTAATTTCTTTGATAACGTCATCAAGTTCAAAATTATCATTGAGAGTATATAGTTTTTTGTAATACATAAATCTTTCTGTATCGCCGCTGATATAATCTGCCGGAAAAAGAGCATCTTCATCAATTTCAATCACAATTTCTTCATTAAGATATTTGGGTTTGTCATCAACTTCAGCATCCCCGAAAATATCTGCAAATTCACCTGTTTTGAGTTCGTTAACTGCTTCGCCCAATACTTTTTGATATAATTCAAATCCGATATCAATGATAAATCCGCTTTGTTCAGCACCCAGTAAATTTCCTGCACCGCGAATTTCCATATCACGCATAGAGAGTTTAAATCCGCTGCCAAGTTCGGAAAATTCCTCGATTGCCTGCAGCCTTTGAATTGATTTCTGCGGCAGTTTATGAGCAGGCGGAATAAGCAGATAGCAGTATGCCTGTACATTAGAGCGTCCTACTCTGCCTCTAAGCTGGTATAACTCTGCCAGTCCGAAATTGTGGGCTCGGTTAATCAGAATAGTATTTGCATTTGGTATATCAATACCCGACTCGATTATTTTGGTAGCCACAAGTACATCATACTTGCCTTCGATGAATTTTTCCATAATGTCTTCAAGTTCGGATGGTCTCATCTGCCCGTGACCTACTGCAAAGTTAAGATGCGGCAGCAGTGTCTTCATTTCGGCGGCAATCTTTTCAATATCATCAATTCTGTCACTTACGAAAAATACCTGTCCGCCTCGTTCAATTTCGCTGTTAATCGCCTGAACGATAGCATTATTATCCCACTCAAGAATTTCTGTTAATACTGGTATTCTGTTTCTCGGTGGAGTCTCGATAAGACTCAAATCGCGCGCTCCCATAAGCGAAAAGTTCAGTGTTCGCGGTATAGGTGTTGCAGTCATAGTCAAGGTATCAACATTTGCTTTCATCTGACGGAGTTTTTCTTTATGGCTGACTCCAAATCTGTGTTCTTCATCAACCACAAGCAGACCAAGATTTTTAAATATTATATCTTTGCTTAAAATTCTATGAGTGCCGATTAAAATATCAATTCCGGCTCGTTGCAATTTCTCGGTAATCTGCGACTGCTCTTTTTTAGAACGGAATCTGGAAATTACATCAATATTAACCGGATACTTGCTTAATCTGTCTTTGAATGACATATAGTGCTGCTGGGCAAGAATCGTAGTCGGCACAAGCACCGCCACCTGTTTGCCAGCCTGAACAGCTTTGAATGCAGCCCTTATTGCAACTTCAGTCTTGCCGAATCCTACATCACCGCATACAAGCCTGTCCATCGGAGAAATACTTTCCATATCTGATTTGACATCTTCGGTTGAGGAGACCTGGTCGGGTGTATCTTCATAAATGAAAGCAGCTTCAAATTCCTTCTGCCAGATTGTATCTGCCGGAAAAGCAAATCCTCTCTGAGCTTTGCGTTCTGCATAGAGTTTTATCAAATCGCGGGCTATATCTTTCAGACGTTTCTTTGTTTTTGCCCTTCGTCTGAGCCATTCTCCGGAACCGAGTTTTGTAAGTACCGGAGCCGAACCTTCCTGAGCAGAGTATTTACTTAATTTGCCGATATAATTCAAATGAACATACAGCATATCTCCGTCAGCAAACCTTACCCGGGCGCAGTCTTGTTTTGAATCAGCGATTGTAATAGTTTGGAAACCGTCGAATATGCCAATGCCTTTATCTTCGTGAACAACATAGTCACCGATTCTCAGGTCCTGCAATTCCTTAATAGTTAATCCTTTGCTTTTCTTTTTTTGCTGAGTATCATAAATTCTGTGTCTTTCAAATACCTCATGCTCGGTATAATAGGCAACTTTGAGCTCTTCGCTGAAAAATCCCCGTGATAAAGACACAGTGTCCCAGATAAGCAGCTTTTCACGAACTTTCGGACTCAAATAATTATCTGATTCGGCGTTCTCAATTTGGTCGTCTAAAGTACTGTAAACAAGGTTTTTGAATCTGTCAAGATGAATATGTCCTTCGCAGGCAAGAAATATTTTATAATTTTCAACAGCAAACTTGTTCATTTCACTTATAAAGAATTTTATCGAACTCGCAAATTGCGGCTGTCTGAAAGATTTAATTCCAAGATTATAACTTCCTACAGGACTTAAGAATATTTTCTTGAAATCATGTCCCGTTATAATATTATTAAGCTCCTCCGTATCAACAGTTTCGTCAATCATCAGCAGAATATCGTCACCAATGAAATCAATTGCACTTTTATCGGAATCTTCATTATCAGGTCCATCGCTGAACATACTGTCAAGATACTCAATGCTGTCAAATTCACGAATGCTTCGCTGCGAAATTACTTCAAATTCCCTTAATGATTCAATGTCATTTCCCCAGAATTCAATTCTGACAGGATTATCCCAGCCTATTGGAAACAAGTCAACTATACCGCCCCGAACAGCAATTTGTCCCTGACCCGAAACGTAATCCATTCTCTCGAACCCGTTTAGAATCAACTCTTTTATAAACGAATCAAAATCAAAAGTCTGCCCTTTTTCAATCTTTTTGTAATGCCCTTCGACAATTTCATTGCTTGGAATTTGATATTGAAATATGTCAGGTTGGCAGAGTAAAATTCCTGACTCACTCCTGCTGAAAGACATCAATCCCTCAATCAGCCAGTCAAGGGCGCTGCCTGTGTTGTTAACCCTGCTTCTTAAAGTTGCTTGCGGCTCTTTAACCAAATTGAGCGGACTTTCAAAACCAATCAGTTTTATATCATGATAAATATCATCTAATTTATCAATATTATTCGATACAAAAACTGTTTTACGGTTTGTTGTTTCGCTTATTGATGTAATCATCAAACTCAGCAGAGAACCAGCAGCATCTCTTATCCGCACTTCGCTCTCGGTTTCGAGACGGCTTATTATATTTTTAAAAGATTCGCTTTGCTTGAGTAATTTTTCTATATTTTTAAGTTGCTTATTCATTTAATTCGAAATTATGTCAAAACTTTCAATAATTGATATCTAACTAAAATCCATCTTATCAGACCGCACTTTTAGATTTGTTCCTCTGAAAAAAATCAAGGCAGACAGTTTTTCAGGTGACTAATTGTCCCCCGCTGGCGGGGGCAGGGGGTGGGGTTTTAATTCAGGTAATCTTCATGTATCTCTTAAAAAAACAAAATCTAAAAATTCTCTATTGTTCATTGCAAAATAATAATATTGTGGAAATCAAAAAATCCACCCCTTTAATCCCCCGTCGGCGTATAATGTCAATTGGAAAAAGTTCTTATTCAGTGAGTTTTTGCTTGAATTCACTACACACCCCCTAACCCCCTCTTGATAGAGGGGGAATAAGCCATTGATATATATAATCTTAGTTCCCCCTCTAATAAGAGGGGGTTAGGGGGTGTGTTATTGTATGCAGAATTCATTCATTCAATTTTTTATAAATTTAAAATATCTAATTATTTATCCAAATTTTTCAATCTATTTTTTTATAAATCCGCCAAATTTATTGTTGAAAAAATCTAAATCATCGGGCTGAACGCGGACAGAGAATTCAATTCCGTCATCACCCTCATTTTTTGTTATTATTTCAGCACATTTATATAGCATGGCTATCATATCCATTCTATTGTAGGGCAGAATAAACTTTATTTCTTTGCTTTGTTCGTTGTAAACATCCTGAAACTTTTCGAGAAGAGCCTGAATGTTGATATGACGTTTGGCAGAGACGAAAATACTTTTGTCAAACTCCTGCTTAATAGCATTAATACCGATATAATCCTCAATCAAATCAATCTTGTTTAACACCAGAATTGTCGGTTTATTTTTTATTTTCAAAGATTCAAGAGTTTCCTCAACCACTTTAATCTGGTCTCTGAAAAAAGGGTGAGAAACATCTACAACATGAACTATTACATCAGCCTCGGCTGCTTCGGCAAGTGTGCTTCTGAATGATGCAATCAAATGGGTTGGCAGTTTACGGATGAAACCTACAGTATCGGAAAGAAGAGCAGACATACCGGCAGGCATAGTAAACTGACGGACGGTTGTGTCGAGTGTTGCAAAAAGTTTGTTCTCGACATAAACTCCTGCATCTGTCAGCACGTTCATCAATGTTGATTTGCCGGCATTTGTATATCCGACGAGCGAAAATCTCGGAAATGATGACCTGTTCTTTCGTTGGACTTCCTTATTTCTTGTGATGTCGTCAAGTTTCTCCTTGAGCATCTGAATCCTTTGCTTGATTGCCCTTCTGTCTGTCTCTATCTGGGTTTCGCCGGGACCTTTAGTGCCGATACCGCCGAACTGTTTGGATAAGTGAGTCCACATTCTCGTTAGACGGGGCATAACATATTGAAGCTGGGCAAGCTCAACCTGAGTTTTAGCTTCGTTGGTACGTGCATGTTTTGCAAAGATATCAAGGATTAAACCGCTGCGGTCAATAACCTTCACTTCGAGTATTTTTTCAAGATTTCTTACCTGAACAGGTGATAAATCATCATCAAAGATTGCAAGATTAGCTGAGTTTTCTTTGATGTACTCCTTAATCTCCTCAGCTTTACCCGACCCTACCAATGTAGAAGAATTGGGCTTTGCAAGCTCCTGAACGAACCGCTCTATAATCTCTGCACCTGCGGTCTGTACCAAAAACTCCAGTTCATCCAAATGCTCATCGCTGATTGCACGATCCGAACCTTTTCTTATAACTGAGATGATTACTGCTTTTTCGATAAATTCTGTACTTTCTGTCAAGAATACCTGCTTCTAAAAATTAATTTCTAATATCTAAATGAAAAAAATCATTTATGTTTGTACATATACGATTTACAAAAATATGATTTTAAAATGTCAATAAAAACAATTAAAATAGATTCTATTGTTGATGAACTGCAAAGAGTTAAAGGCAAAAGACTTTCTCTGTTAATCAACAAGGACGCAAAAGTTGTAATCAAGGCACCGCATTATGCCCAAATATCAGAGATTAACAGGTTTGTCGAGTCGAAAAGAGACTGGATAATAAAAAGTAAACTGAAGGTTATCTCTGCCAAACTGCCGGAAAGGACTTATACAGAAGGAGAAAAATTTCTTTATCTCGGAATTCAGCGGGAGCTTAAAATTGTAAATGATTCTCCTCATGCCGTTCAATATGAAAACGGTACATTTTATCTTACTGAGACCTGCCGCAATGATGCAGCCAATTATATTTCCGCATTATATAAAAATCTAGCATGGAATCATCTTGCACACCGCATTTTTGAACTTGCCAAAAAGCACGATTTCAAAATCAGAAATGTAAAAATATCACCTGCTAAAGGGAGATGGGGGTCGTGCTCAAGCAGCGGAACGATTAATCTTGCATGGAGATTGGTTATGGCTCCGCCTGAAGTAATTGATTATGTGATAATTCATGAACTTGCCCACACTGTCGAACATAATCACTCCGACAAATTCTGGGCTATAGTCGAAAAGATTGTCCCTGATTATAAAAAAAATATTAACTGGCTGGCTGAAAACGGCAGGTATTGTGATGTGTAAATTTTATTTAAAGTGGAAACATGGTAATAAAATGATAAACAGACTTATCGTCACTATTGAATAATTTATCAAAATCACGTATAATTTTTTATCGCTCATTTTGGAAAAATATTACAATTTTCAACAAAATAATTAATTTATCAGAAATATTTTTTTTTTATGATTATATTTAGATAAAATTTATTACTTTTGTTTTGTGATTTATGTATATCAATTTGGCAGCAAATAGAGATTTGGAAAGATGAACTTAAAGTTCAAATAGTCCGAACATATAAGACAAAAATATTGTAAGTTCTTTATTTTTAAATAGTGTTGAAATTATTTTTATCAACCGAAAAAAATTATAGTGTATAATTGTATAAAAATCTAAAAAATATATTCACTCAAAATGTCCAGTTTTGTTTTAATTTTTCTTTGCAAAAGAAAGAATTAATGATGTTTAGTATGAATTATCTTGAATCAACAATCCCTGCCACAAAGAAGCTGATTGATTTTTTTATTGATTACGGACTGTATGACAACAATATTCATTCATCTATTCAATGCTTGATTGATGGTTATCATAAATTGATTGCAGTCTTTCCTTATATCATTACGGGAAAACTCAACGGGAGAAATATCAAGGATGAATTGATATATTCACTTCATAATACTCAGGTGGCACTTCATTTCTGTGAGGAAGACCCCGAGAGATTAAGACAGGCTTGGAAAGATTTCATATATTACTGGGTATCATACCGGACACATACAATCAATTTGATTGAAAGTAATAAATTTGAGAATATCAATCTCAATTAGAGAAATACCATCAAAAGCAATTCAAACATAATTTCAACGTCTATCAAGAAAAATTTCAGGATATAAGTAGATTATGAGCGGATTTGGTAATATAAAGGGTTCAGGAATGTTCCCCCCAGTCATTAAAAGTTTGTTAATAGCAAACATAGCAGTATTTTTAATACAGCATTTTTTTATCGGTACATTAACTTTTAACGGAGTCCCTCTAATAGACAAAGTAATTCAATATTTTGCTTTGTGGCAGATTAATTTGAATAACTTATCTTTTTCAGCAGGCGATTATCAATTTTATCCATGGCAATTAATAACATATCAGTTTATGCATGCAGACTTTTGGCATTTATTTATGAATATGTTTGCTTTATGGATGTTTGGCAGTGAACTTGAGATTAAATGGGGACCAAAAAGATTTTTTCTTTATTATATTTTAGCCGGTATCGGAGCTGCAATAATTCACATGGCGGTTATGCCTCTTATCGGTGGAAAAGTACTTCCTGCGATTGGTGCATCAGGTGCTGTATATGGACTGCTGCTGGCATTTGGAATGACATATCCCAACCGTCAGATATTTATGTTCCCTCTTTTTATACCCATTCCTGCAAAATACTTCGTTATGATTTTTGCAGGTATTGAGCTAATAAACGGTGTAAGCGGTTCAAGCGGAGTTGCACATTTTGCACATCTCGGCGGCGCGCTGACAGGTTTTATACTGCTTAAGTATGGTAAGCAGGTCGGATTTGAAAAATTAGTCGGATGGCTTTCAGGCGGTCAGGTATATGACAACAGTTACGGTACGGAAACATCAGGAGATTATTCAAATACTTATTCAAAACCAAAGGCAGCACCCGTTTTTCAAATGTCATGGAAAACAGTAAAAGAAGTACCTGCACCGGCAATTAGTATTGAATCAAATCAAAAAAAATATATAATTGACGGCGAAGAAATTACTCAGATGAAGATAGATACAATTTTAGATAAAATTTCTGCATCCGGTTATCAAAATCTCACTGAAAGAGAAAAACATATATTAACGCAATTGAGCAAAACACTTTAACTTTTTTATCAGATTAATTTTGAAATATTAATGGAATTAATTAACGAAGAGCTTGGATTGACTGTGGTCGGAAGTCCGGGTGCACATCATAAAAACGGAAACGTTATTCAATCCGCCGGCAGATATCAGAGAAGGACATCAAGGAAAATAATGATTGGCGGAATTCCGGTTGGCGGAGGTTCGCCGATTTCCGTTCAGACAATGACAAAAACCAAAACTTCTGACGTTGCAGCAACTGTTGCACAAATCAGAAGATGTCAGGAAGCCGGTGTGGATATTGTCAGAGTAACCGTTAATAACAAAGATGCATCCGAGGCAATTGCCGATATAGTAAGAATGGTAGATGTGCCGATAGTAGCAGACATTCATTTTAACTATACATTTGCCCTGAAGGCTATTGAAGCAGGTGTTGCAAAAGTCAGGATTAATCCGGGCAATATAGGTAAAGTTGAGAGAGTGCAAAAAGTACTGATGGCAGCCAAGCAGCGCGGTATTCCGATAAGAATCGGTGTAAATTCCGGTTCGCTTGACCAGGAAATTTTGGATAAATATGGTTATCCTACCGCCGAGGCTCTTTATGAATCGGCAATGAAGCACGTCCGTATTTCACAGGAATTCGGTTTTGAAGACTTGATTATTTCCGTAAAGTCAACATCTGTTCCACTGATGATTGAAGCTTACAGATTAATTGCCGAACGTACAGATTTTCCCCTCCACCTCGGTGTTACAGAAGCAGGAAGAATACGCGTAGGCACAATCAAATCGGCTATAGGTATCGGAACATTACTTGCTGAAGGAATTGGCGATACAATCAGAGTTTCGCTTACGGATGAACCCGAAAGAGAGGTCGAAGTCGGTAAAGAAATTTTACGTACACTCGGATATGCCCAGCGTAATGTCGAAATCATCTCCTGCCCTACCTGCGGACGGCTCGATGTTGATTTATTCAAAATAACCGAACAGATTGAAGAAGCAGTTAAAGATATTAAAAAGCCAATGACAGTATCAATACTCGGGTGTGCCGTAAACGGTCCCGGAGAAGCCCGTGAAGCCGATTTAGGCGTTGCAGCCGCGAAAGGCAAGGGCTTGTTGTTTAGAAAGGGCGTACCGCTCCGTTATGTACCTGAAGCGGATATTGTTTCTGAGTTGCTGAAAGAGATTCACGCATTTCAGCCGGAACAGTAGTTTTTCAATTATAGAATTTTGTTATTTTTAAATCAAGATTAAATCACTATTAGCTACTAAAATTGAAGTAAAAATATTTGAAAACTATTAACTCTGTAAATAAAGTACCAATAAGAATGACGGAAGAACGATGGTTTCATATTGTTGAAAACCACGATGATTTATCCGGCTATTATGATGATATTATTGATACATTGGAATTTCCTGATTTTGTTATAAGAGGATATGGGGAAGCTAAAATAGCATTAAGAGAAATTCGTGATAAAAAATATATGTCAGTAGTTTATAAAGAACTTTCAGAGGAAGATGGTTTTGTAATTACTGCATATTTTACAAGTAAACTTAAAATTGAAAATGAGGAAATTTTATGGAAAGCTCAACAATAACAAATACAATTAACGAATTTTACGGTATGTTGCCTCATTTATTAAAAATGCAGACTAAGAAATTTTGGTTAGATTATGATAAAGATGCAGATGTTTTATATATAAATTATAAAAAACCGCAGCAAGCATCAGATTCTGAAATGTTGAAAGATGGAGTATTATTAAGATATAGAGATGACGAATTAGTTGGAATCACACTTTTAGATGCTTCTAAAAGAATTGACTAAAAATTTAGCACCACAATTGACAAAATCAGAATTCATACAAACAATGAACAAATTCGGCAGCCTCAAACTGCCTTTTTTATTTATTATTGATTTTGATTTTGCAAATCCGATTATTATCCTTTTAACAGAAATCAATAGTTCGGAAATACTATTTCAGACAGAAGATGCCAAAAATTTTGAAGAAAGCAAAATCGAAATACCGGATTTTAAACTTGAAAAACATCCGGTAACATTTGAAAAATATTCCAGTGCATTTAAATACGTTCAGGATAATATCATTAACGGCAATTCTTATCTTCTCAATTTAACTTTTCCAACAAAAATTGAATTGAATCTTACACTTGAGGAAATCTTTTATCACAGTATAGCTAAATATAAGATTTTTGTGAAAGATAATTTTGTCTGTTTTTCACCTGAGATTTTTGTGAAAATCCGGGACGGCAAAATATCTTCATATCCGATGAAAGGTACAATAGATGCTGACATACCCGATGCATTGAATATTATTCTAAATGATGAAAAAGAGTTTGCAGAGCATAATACAATAGTGGATTTAATCCGAAACGACCTTTCGATTGTTTCAAAGAATGTTCGTGTAAATAAGTTTCGTTATGCTGATTTTCTGCAAACCAGCAATAAACGGTTGATACAAATCAGTTCTGAAATATGCGGTGATTTACCCGGAAATTATAATGAAAATCTCGGCAATATATTTGACAAACTTCTGCCTGCAGGCTCGGTTACCGGTGCACCGAAGAAAAAAACCGTCGAAATAATCAAAGAAGCAGAAGGTTACGAAAGAGGTTTTTATTCTGGTGTTTTCGGGGCTTTTGACGGAGAAAATCTTGATAGTGCTGTTATAATAAGATTTATAGAAAAAACCAATGATGGATACGAATTCAAGAGCGGTGGAGGAATTACGTCTATGAGTGAAGTAAATTCTGAATATCAGGAACTAATTGACAAGGTATATGTACCTATTTATTGAATCAATAAAAGTATTTAACGGAATTATATATAACCTCGCTCTGCATCAGGAGCGGGTTAACAGAACTTTATCCGAATTTTATCCAAATACTAAAATTGATCTAAGCGAAATAATAATCTTTCCAATGTACGGACAGGGACTATATAAATTAAGAATTATATATTCGGATAAAATTGAAAAATATGAATTTCTGTCTTATAAAATTTATGAAACTAAAACTTTGAAAATTGTACAGGCTGACAATCTGAAATATGATTTCAAATATTTGGAAAGAACTGCCATTAACAGACTATTTTCAGCCCGCGGCGAATGTGATGAAATATTGATAGTCCGAAATGGTTTAATCACCGATACTTCATACTGTAATGTTGTTTTAGATGACGGGAATAAACTCTACACTCCCGCAAATCCGTTGCTCAGGGGAACGAAAAGAGAACAATTATTGCGTGAGAAAAGAATCGAACCATTAGAAATATTAGTTGATGATTTGGTTGATTTCAAAAGAGTTATACTTATTAACGCAATGATAGAGTTGGAAAATTGTTTCATAGATATTAATAATGTGTCAAGATAATCATTCAAACAAATCATCACTTCCTCTCTCTCAGCACCTCAATCATCCTGATTAGATATGTACCGAATGAATATATCAATGCTGCAAGACACAGATAATAGCCGTAGAAACCAACATCCTGCACACCGAGAAGCACTCCGAGTATTGTAAGTATAATTAGCATAAATGTTGCTTTTCCTTCGAAATTTGATGCCAAAATCAGATTATATTTTTGGGATAAATATAATCCTCCCAGAAGTATCAAAATATCTCTTGCAATTACAACAAGAAAAAACCATAACGGCATTAAATCAACTAAAATCATTACTAAGGCTATTACGGCAACAAATATTTTGTCTGCAACAGGGTCGAGAATTTTCCCGAGCTCAGTAATTTGATTTAGTTTCCTGGCTAAAAATCCATCGAGAAAATCAGTTATACCGGCTATAATTCCAATGATAATTGCTAAATTTAAATCACCTGTATAAATCAGATAAGCAACCGGTGCAGTTAAAATTATTCTTAATAAGCTTAATGAATTTGATATATTCATATTTTCTTAACCTTTCTTATAAAAATCAATGTGAGTATAAAAGCAAAAATTATGCCCGGAAACATAGGCTCAATTTCTTTAAAAAACGGATATTCCATACCTTTCAGAATAGTCCAGATTAATGACAGAGTACTTGAGCCAATCATAATTACTATTGTATTAACCGGACTGATAAATACTTTATTATTCATACTTAAAGTCAGCGGGAAAATCAAACCGGGTACTGCAATTGATGCAGTTTTATATATTATGTCAACAGCCGATGGCAATGCAATTGCTACAATTACTCCGATAACCCCTGTTATAATCAATCCGGCTTTTGTAAGCTTCTCGGCTGAAAATCGTTTCAATTGTTTAAAATGCGATAATATATCATTACCAATTGTCGCTGCACTGATAAATGCGTAGCTGTCCAATGTTGACATTACAGTAGCAAGCAGCGAAACAATAAATATACCCTTGAAAAAAGCAGGTAATACGGCTTCGCCAAGGAGTGGAAACGACATTAGAGGATTATCAATTTCCAAATAAGCTTTTGCAAATAAGCCTGTTGATAAAGTCATAAAATCAAATATTGCCCAAAATATTATTGATACGAATATACCGTTTCTTGCAGTTTTAGGAGATTTTGCAGCTGAGCACCTCTGATGAAAGCTCGGGTCAACAAAAGTCTGGAATGCAATAATAAACCAGGCAATCAGGAACTGCCAGTTGTATCCGCCGGTAAAAGTCTTATGGTTTACCGGTAATTGGCTCATCATATTACCAAATGAACCGAAATGAATGATTGTAAAAATAAGCAGAATCCCAAATCCGAGATACATCAAAATAAATTGTGCTGTATTAGTATAGACATCAGCTCTAAATCCGCCGTTAAATAAATATACAAGCGATAAAATTGCACCGGTTATTATTGATACCCATAAAGTCCATCCCGAGAAAAGCTGAATAATTATCCCAAGCATCAGAATATAAGCCGCCGGAATTGTGATAACCAATACTATCAATGAGGCAGCGATACCTGCAAACTTGCCGTATTTCAAATTAATTTGTTCAGGAATGGAGGTTACATTCGACTCTCTGATTTTTCCTGCAAGAAAAAATGCAAACAAACCTGCTGCAATATAATACGGCAGTCCAAAACAAACCCAGGCAACAAAACCCGATGTATATACAAATTCGCCTATCCCAAGAATACTCCCGTACCACGTAGCTACAAGCGAAGCTACAAAAAGAGGCATTGTAAGCTTCCTTCCGGCAAGCAGGTATTCTTCGTTTGATGGTTTTTGCTTCTTATCTTTTTGTGAAATTACAAATCCTACATAAAGAATAATAGCAAAATAAGCACAAATGACCAGAATGTCGGCAAATGTAAGCGTCATACTACCCACTCTTCAATAATGAGCTGAGGCGGAGTAATTCTCTTTTCACCAATGATAAAGCAATTTTGCAGAATCTCGGCAGCAGCACTGAATAGAGATTTGTCTTTTGCTTTAAGTATTGCTATTGGTTCGTCCTTAACAACTTTGTCACCTACTTTTTTCTTTAGAATAATCCCTGCACCATAATCAATGCTGTCATCAACATCACGTCTTCCGGCACCGAGCATAATACCAGCCAAACCGGTATAAAGCGAGTCAATCTGCACTATATAGCCGTCAGATTCAGCATAAATTGTATGTGTGGGATATTGAGCATAACTCTCCCTGCTTTTTTCAAGGTCACCGCCTTGTGCTTCAATCATTTTTACGAAATTTTGATATCCAGTACCTGCATCCCAGACTTTTCTAATTTCAATCAATGCCTGCTCTTCATTATCAAATATATTTGTGCTCAAAAGCATCGCTGCGGTTAGTTTTTCTGTAATCTCTCTTATATCATCGGGACAGTCGCCTTTAAGTGCTGACATAGTTTCTTCAATTTCCAGCCAATTTCCGATATTATTACCCAGCGGCTGCTCCATTGAAGTAAAAATGATTCTCATATTTAATCCTGCCTGACCGGCAACGCTTGCCATTGCTCCTGCCAATTCAAGGGCAGACTCCATATCCAGCATAAAAGCACCGTTTCCAACTTTCATATCAATAATCAGAGCATCAAGGTCTTCAACCAATTTTTTGCTTAATATTGAAGCGGTTATCAAGCCAACCGATTCTACAGTACCGGTAACATCACGAATATGATACAACTTTTTGTCAGCCGGAGCTATATCTTCAGTCTGACAAGCCATAAAAACACCGTTTTTTTCAAGTAATTCTAAATATTCATCGGTTTCGAGCCTGATTCTGAACCCTGTAATTGATTCAAGCTTGTCAGCAGTTCCGCCTGTGTGACCAAGCCCCCTGCCGGAAATCATCGGTACTGCAACATCAAAAGCCATACAAAGAGGTGTAATCAGTAAAGAAATTTTATCCCCGACTCCGCCGGTTGAGTGTTTATCTACTTTTTTATTTTTTATTTTTGAAAAATCAAATTTCATTCCCGAATCACGCATTTCAAAAGTCAGGGAAGAAACTTCACTCTGCGACAAACCCCTCGTGCAGCAAGCCATTAGAAATGCAGCAGCCTGGATATCCGAAACATTTGAATTTTCTAATCCTTCAATAAAATATTTTATATCATGTTTTGACAGTTCAAAACCGTCTCTTTTCTTCTTTAAAATCTCAGATGTTAACATAATTAATTGAATTTGTAAATTAATATCATGTAAAAATATTATTTTTTAAAATTAAATCGTATTTTTATATTCTGAAAATGGTAAATATTGAAAAATAAAAAAAAGTTGATTAATGTTATATACAATGCAAGTCACTCAAAAACTGAAGAAATTGATAAGATCCCTTCTTCAAAAATCCTTTAGAGACCAGAACGGGTTATTTATTGCTGAAGGAGAAAAATTAGTAACCGAGTTATCCCAAAGTGACTTTACTACCGAGCTTATTGTCATTCGAGATTCTCCATCACCGGAGGTTCTAAATCTTGCAGAGTTTTATTCAGAGCAGGGGTTGCCGGTATATACTGCACAAAAGCATCTTTTTGACCAGCTTACTGATACAAAAACTCCGCAGAGCATTTTAGCTGTTGTGACTACACAAACGCTGGAACCTGATTATACAAAACCGTTCATCGCATTGGACGGTGTTTCAGACCCCGGCAATGTGGGTACGATAATACGAACTGCATCATGGTTCGGATTCGACCAGATAATTTTAGGAAGAGACTGCGCAGACTGTTTCAACCCTAAAACCGTACGTTCTACTATGGGAGCAATTTTCAAGACATCAATTCATGAAGCACCTGATTTAGAAACATATTTAACGGAAAATTACAAGGGATTTGATATATTGGGTGCAGCACTGCAATCCGATAATCCTCTAAAGTCTGCTAAAGTCAAAAAGAATTTTGGTCTGGTTTTTGGGAACGAATCAAGAGGCATTTCCAAAGAGGTAGAAGACGTTTTGAAAGGAATGTACAAAATCGAAGGTGACGGTTCCGCAGAGTCATTGAATGTTGCAATTGCAGCAGGAATTTCAATGTATCATTTCAAGAATTTTTTAAAATAATTTGACGAAAATTCACTCTATATTAATAATTTGTTGTTCATTGTTATTTTTCTTATAATCAAGAGCGCATTTAGGTTCTTGATTTCATTTTTTTTGGTATTTGGTAATGGAAGTAGTTTTAAAAATCATATTGATAGCATGCCTGAGCTACTTGATAGGCAGCATCCCAACCGCTATAATTATAAGTAAACGATTTTTTGGATTTGATATACGTACCAAGGGCAGTGGTAATATGGGCAGTACAAATGCTTTCCGGCTTCTTGGGTGGAAATGGGGACTTTTTGTACAAATAGCCGATATTTTAAAGGGTTATTTGGCAGTTGTTCTGGTTGCTGGTTTAATTGGTGAAGGATTGATTTTTCCTAATGTCACAATGTTTGAGCATATTACTTTACTGAAAATACTTGCCGGAATATTTGCTGTCGTAGGTCATATATGGTCGGTTTTTGCAGGATTCAAAGGCGGCAAGGGTGTAAATACTGCTGCCGGTATGCTGATTGGTCTGGCGCCTTATGATGTACTTATTGCAGCTTCTTTGTTTGCCCTGACAGTTATATTTTCCGGATATATTTCACTTGGTTCGATTATGGCAGCATTTTCGATACCGTCATCAATGATTGTACGATACAACATTTTTGGTGCAGATATACCGGGTTACGGTATTCTTATTTACTTTGCGGTCGGACTTATGGTTTTGGTATTCTACACCCACAGAGCCAACATTAAAAGACTACTGAACGGTAATGAGAATAAGTTTTCAAAACTACAGCTATTTAAACGAAAACCCCGAACGGCGGAAATCCCTACTGATAAGGATAAAAATTGATTAAAGATAATCTGAATATTGGTGTATTAGGAGCCGGTGGATGGGGAACATCACTGGCTCTTGTTCTAAATGACAATGGTTATAATGTAACTTTATGGTCGCATGACCCGGAACTTGCTGAAGTTATCAACAGAGAAAGAAATAATCCTGATTTTCTGCCGGGAATTAATATTAATAATAAAATAAAAGTTACTTCCGACAGCCGTGAGTTGGTTAATTGCCAATGGCTTGTTAATGCCATACCCACTCAATATATTCATGAATCACTAGTTAAGTATGATATACCTGTCAATGGGAAGTATGTTGTAAACGGTTCAAAAGGTATAGAGATTTCATCTTTAAACCGAATATCCGAAATATTTCATAAAACAGCCGGACTTGACTATAAAAATTTTGCTGTTCTTACAGGTCCCAGTCATGCCGAGGAAGTATCAAGAAAAACGCCTACGACAATAGTTGTCGCATCAGAGAATATGTCATTTGCCCGTGATGTTCAGGAAGTTTTCTCAAATGAATATTTTCGTGTTTATTCATCTGATGATGTAACGGGCTGTGAACTTGGCGGTTCGCTTAAGAATGTTATTGCAATTGCAGCAGGTATAATTGACGGCTTGGGTCTCGGCGACAATACAAAAGCGGCACTTATCACACGGGGTTTGGCAGAAATTTCCCGTCTCGGTGTTGCAATGGGGGCAAAAGCCATCACTTTTTCGGGTCTGTCTGGTTTAGGTGACCTTTTTGTAACCTGTAGCAGCCGTCACAGCCGTAACCGAAGTGTTGGAGAAATGATTGGTGCCGGCAAAACAATGGAAGAAATAAACGCTACTATGAAAATGGTCGCTGAAGGAGTTTTTACCACACGTGCTGCTATGGAACTCGGGAAAAAATACAATGTTGAAATGCCTATTACAGAGCAGGTTTCCCGCATCCTTTTTGAAAATATCAAGCCATTAGATGCTATAAAAGACCTAATGACCAGACAATCAAAAAGCGAATGGTGGTGGTAGAAATACCATTTTAAAACATTGCCTGCATCCTCGAATCTATTGAATAAATTAATAAACCGTTCAAAAAATTCGGACATTGAAAAACTACTTAATACTTCACAAAAATCCCCTTGCTATCGTTAATATAAATAAAATATACACCAGGGTATAGACCGGAAACATCAATCGAGCTTGAAGAGTTTGAAATTTCACTTTGTAATACAACATTACCAATTAAATCATATATTTTTAAGACTTGGGGAAAATTAAATGCCGAATATTGAATGTTTAGAATATCGTAAGCCGGATTAGGGTTTACTGATAATTCATCAGATTTTGAAAAATAATCGTTATGAACATGTATCTGGACATCTTCTGTTATAAATTTCCAAACACTTGACCAATCGCTGGTATCAGTTTCATTTATTGAATTTACTCTCCAAAAGTAACTTGTATTTTTTGACAAATCTGAAATTAATTTATTAGTATCAGGCACAAGTGCAGTTTTGTTTATTTGTTTAAATGTTAAATCTTCGGAAATTTGTAAATTGTAAGCTGATGCATCTTCAACTTTATGCCATAAAAATTTAAATGATGTTTCAACATTATTCTGTCCGATTGATGGGGATATTAAGAATGGTGTTGTTAGTTCAGTTTCCTGAAGTTTATCATAACCATATTTATATTCATAAGCACCAATATCAACAATTCCTTCCGAACCGTCATTTGGATTTAGTTTTCTCGGAAATCCTTCACCTCTGATGTCTGTTGTTAAAACAATATATGAGTTATTACCCTTGTCAATACATGAAGAATTTGAAACTAAACTATATTCATAAGTATTACTTTGACCTGAAAATTCAGGATTTGAATATATACAGTTAATTTGATTGAAATTTGAACCTGAAACATCATCTGAACTATTGCTGAAGCACGAATAATTTATAGTTGACGTTCCTTCACCTGAAAATGTCAGTTCATTTCCACTGACTTCAGCATTATTTCCCCAAACTATTGAATTATTTATCTTAGTATTGCTGCGATAGCTTAATATTCCACCACCGCTTACTTTTGATATATTTTTTGAAAAAGTACAATTAGTTATAACCGCATCTGCATTATAATCATTAGCCAGTCCACCACCACCGTAACTTATTTCATCATTAAATAAAATTCCATTTGCAACATTTGAATGGAATAAAGAATTCAAAAATGTCGGACTGCTTAAAAGATTATAAACACCGCCGCCAAAACCGGATTCATTTTCAATAAATTTACAATTTGTCATGATAGCATCTGAGTGGTAGTCATTAACAAGTCCGCCACCTCTGTCATTGGATACATTATGAACAAAATCGGAATTTGAAATCTCAGCCTCACTTTCAAAATTAAACACACCGCCGCCTCTCGATTTTGAAAAATTATTTACAAATATACATTCTGAAATTATAGTTTTACTTTCAATATTCAGAACGCCACCACCACCTACATTTTTTGAATTCGAATAATTGGCAATAAATGTTGAATATAAAATCATCGGTTGACATAAATTGTTGTAAATTGCACCGCCGCCATCTTCGGCAAAATTCATTTCAAATCTAATATTTTGAAATTTAGGACTTGATTTGAAATTAAATACTGCACCGCCCCGTGAGTATTCACCTAATCCATCAGCATTGCCGTATTTGATTATAAATCCGTCCAAAATTGAAGTTGTATCCAAAATCGAACCATTAGGATGATAAAAAACATGGTAACAATTATCTGAACTATCCTTTGAAACACCTATATCCCCGCTAAGAATTGTTAAGTTGATATTCCAGTTTCTATCGTTTATAGGGCTATCAATATCTGAATAACCACCATAAACACCAACACCTTTCTTTAATTGAAATGCTTTGTTCCTTTCATTAATGCCTCCGGCTTTCTTTGTCGGATAATAAGTGCCTTCAGCCACAAGAATCTGGTCACCTGAATTAGCTCCGTCCAATGCTGATTGCAGCAAATTGAATGCATCAGTCCAACTAGTTCCGTTATTTTTTCCTTTAGCATCATCGTTTACATATATTACGCCGTTTGTCTTAAAACTCTTTTCATCGCCGTAAGCGGTTCCAAAACTATTTACAGCATAAGCACGGACATAATATATTGTGGCAGCACTCAATTCTGTGATAAAGCTTACAAAGCTGCCCGAACCGCTTGAGTCAACTGTTTTGGAGTCTGCAACTGTCGGATTCTGGTTTTTAGACCAGCATACACCACGGGCAGTTATACTATCGCCACCATCGCTTATAATAACTCCCCCGCTTTTTGCCGAGTTGTAATTTACATTCGTAATAGTTTTTGTAGTGATTGAAGGTAATTCAATCAAAGTTTTAAATTTTTCAAGATTTCCGTAACCCGTACCATTATTATTGGTAGCGAATGCCCGAACAAAATATTCAGTATTCGGACTCAATCCTGACATATCTGTAAAAAACAAGTTACCGGTAGTTTCATTTACAATTACACTGTCATTTATTGTCGGATTCTCTGATTTTGACCAGCAAATACCACGTTTCAATACAGGACTACCTCCGTCATTAACCAGACTTCCGCCTGACATTGCTGTTGTGGCTGTAATTTTAACAGGTTTTAAAGTTAAAATTTCCGGTTCCTGAAGAAGTGAGTATTGGGCTATATAACAAGCACGCTCACTATTTATTATTGATTTATCATTATTAAAGATAATATTTACAGCAGCACATTCTCCTGCAATATAAATAAGTCCGCTTTTTGCAAATGCAATTCCGCCGCCATAGACAGGTCTTGTTGTTAAACTATAAATTTTTTCTACCCACTTACAAGTTCCCCAATTATCATATTTCACAAAGTAAGCAACCATGCTTCCATCATTTTCAAGAAATTTATTATTATTGAAAGTAAGCCCGGCTGAATTAGTGCTGCCAACTACATAAACATTTCCACCCCTATCAACAGAAATTCCTCTTGAATAATCTTCCTTTGAACCTGAAATATTTTCAGCCCATTGACATAATCCATTTTCATTGAATTTAGCCACATATCCGTCAAGGCTGTAAATTCTTGATATAGATTTATTATTATTGAAATTGAGAGTAGTTGAACCGTACTGCCCGGTTACAAATACATTATTGCCGGCGTCTAAAACTAATCTAACAACAAAATCATCACCATCTCCGGATATTTTTTCTGCCCACTGGCACTCGCCGTTATTGTTATATTTTGTAATGAATGCATCTTTATTATTACCTTTTGTAAGTGTTATATTATTATTAAAATTAAGTGAAGCTGATTTAAAATCACCTGATATATAAATATTACCATTTTTGTCCAATGCAACACAAGATGATTTGTCGTCGGCATTACTGCCTGAAATTTGTTCAGCCCACTGGCAAATTCCGGAATTATTATATTTGGTGATATAAATATCATAATCACCAGCAGTCAATTTCGTTAGTGACTTTCCATTATTAAAGTTAAGTGTTGATGATGTAAAATACCCTGTTATATATATATTTGCTTCACTGTCAATAGCCAGACCAATTGCTTCGTTACTATTTGGACCACTAATATTTTCAGCCCACTGACATATTCCGTTAATGTTGTATTTCGCTATAAATGAATTAGTTGTACCATTTTTCGAAAGAAATATTCCATTATTGAAATTCAATTTTGGAGAATTATAAAATCCGGTTACATATACATTACCACTTTTATCAACTGCAATTCCTAAAGCTAAGTCACTATTTTCGCCATGAATTAATTGCGCCCATTGGCAAAGACCTAAATTATTATACTTAGCTATATAGCCTGATTGATCATAACCTGAACTCGACAGTGATACCCCATTATTAAAATCAAGAGTTAAATCACCAAAAAAACCGCATACATAAACGTTATTGCTATCGTCAGTAGTCATATTGAAAATTTGAGACCAAGCACCGACATATTTTTCAGCCCAATTACATATCTGAGAATATGAAGAAACATAAGATAAAAGTAATATTAATACTAAAGTCAAAATCTTTTTCATATTTCACCTGTTAATAAAATTTTCCGCACTTCAATTTTTGCAATATATAATATTTTAATTTAATTTCAAAATGGAATTTTTTGAAAGGTAACAATAAAGTAGTGACTTAATTAATTATCGAATAATTAAACATACAATTAGTCCTATGAATCTTCATTTTACAAAAAAAATTAGATTAAAATACTAATATTTCATAAATATCATATATCCAATTCAAATAAAATTTATATATTTGCAGTATATAAATTATTATATTTTATTATCTAATATTTATTTTAGGAGTATCTAAATGTCTAAATTATATCTGTATTTGCTAATCACTGCAAGTCTATTGTTTGCTGCTTCCTGTAACGACTCAACAAGTACGGCTGATAATGTGATGAAATTGCGGAAGAACGTGAAAAATCTTACCGCTGCCGAGAAACTGGATTATGTTAATGCTATTTTAAAGCTAAAGGAAACACCATCGCCTTACAACGATACTTTAAGCTGGTATGACCAGTTTGTATGGTGGCACCGCGAAGCATTTGTTTGCGATGATATGAATCCCCAGCATCAATTTAATGAATATCCTGCCCACATGGGTCCGGCATTTCTTCCCTGGCACCGCGCTTTTTTACTTGAATATGAAAAAGCACTGAGTCAGGTTTCGGGAAAAAATATAGCCCTGCCCTACTGGGATTGGACTGATGATGCAAGTACAGCAGCAGTTTTCAGCGATGATATGATGGGCGGTGACGGCGACCCGAATGATGATTATGCTCTCAAAACCGGTCCTTTCAGAAAGGGCAATTGGGTACTTACCATATTTGATGATTTGGATGATGACCCTTTCCAGTGGACTTATATTGTCCGGGCGCTTGGCAAAAATCCGCCTAAAGTGCAGCTTCCTACTAAAGAGCATATCAATGAAATGATGACAATTGACCGCTACGACCATCCACCGTATAATATTAATGTAAACCACCTGTTAAGTTTCAGAAATTATCTGGAGGGCTTCAGAAGTTCTCACGAAGTACCTTGCAATAACGGTACAATGGATGTTACCGATGATGACTGGACGGATTCTACAGATGCAGACGGTATCCGCTCGGCAATGCATAATGCGGTTCACCTTTGGGTTGGCGGCGCATTTAAAGTTGATACAATGATTGTTATGGGAACAATGACATTTAATGTTTCGCCTAACGACCCCGTATTCTTCCTTCACCATGCAAATGTTGACAGAATGTGGTCAATATGGATGAAAAAACACGGTCAGATTTATGAACCTGTTACCGGCGGACCTACTAATACAAATCTGAACGACCACATGCCTCCGTACAGCCTGATTGGCAAAACATATACACCTGCAATGATGCTTGATTCCCGAAAAAACAACTTTTATTATGAAGTAGAAGAAATAAAGTAATATTTTCAAGGCATAAATTTTATAAAAAGGAATTTCCGATATGTTTGGGAATTCCTTTTTTGTTTATGAGAAAAAGGAGTATATTTGGATATTGAGAGAGTATTAAATAATATTTTAATATTTTATGTTACAAAAAATATTTGCATTAAAGTTAGACCAAATATTTTGTAACTTTATTGACTTTGATTTGTTGTTGATTATATTGAAATCCAATTATAAAAATAAAATAATTCGAGGTTCAGAATGAGAGCATTTAAAAATCTAAATAATTTCTGTCTTTCTCTGATTTCCAATTCAAAATTGATAGCTGCCTTTTGTTTCCTTTTAATTATATCAATTTACCCGTTCTCTGCTTTATCAGTAGAAATCACTAACTACAAAAATATTTATGCTGAAATCACCGGAATGTTTGATAGCAAGGAGCACGGACTTGTTTTTTCAAATTCGACAGGGATTTATAAAATTAATAAAATAACAGGTGTGAAAGAACCAATTAAATCTGCATTATTCAAATATTATTCTTTCAAATATTTTTTTGAATATAATGGTGAGCTTCATTTTTACAGAACAAACTCAAATTTATTCAGAATAAGAAATGGAGTGACTGAATCAGTTTGTGAAAATGTAGTTGGCCACTATGTATTAAATGGTAAACTCTATTTAATCCGTGGTAATGAACTGAGAGTTCAGGTAATTGATAATGGTGAGAGTACTGAATTTTCTTTAGGTTATAATGACTTGCCTTATGTATTTAGTATCACAGATATAAAAGGTGAAGTATATACATATATAAGACTGCGAAACTCAAATAAATCTTTTCTTTTTAAAATATTAAATACAGGAATAGAATTCCTTTTTGATGAAAATCATCCGGATTATATAGAATTTAAAAAGAAAGTTCCAATATCACTTCATAATATAAACGGTGAATTATGGATAAATACTTTTAATGGAACTTATAAATTTATTGATGGTATAATATCAAAAATTGACAGCAATAACACTTTTAGTAATAAATATTTATATGGTTGGAAATTTAAAAATGGAATAATTTACGGAATTCACAGATATGGTATTTTCAAATATAATATTAATTCCAAAGAAGAAACACTTTTAAAAGAAATAAGTACAGATCCGGTTAATTCAATTAAAATGATAGGTGGAGAAAATAATTATTATTATGTTATTGATGATAGTGTATTTGTATATAATATCAATAGTGACAGACTTTCCAATATTAAAATCTATGATAATGGGGATATAATTCATTTAATCGAAGGATTGGATGAAAATATTATTATTGCAAAAGAAGATCACATAGAGTGGTACAACAATTACTTGCCAAAAGTATTTAATTCCCATAGCGTTTTTACAAATAAATTTTATGGAATTACTTACGATTATTATAACAAAAAAGTAGTTGCACTTGGCCAGTCAGGACGTGATTTTTTTGTTCAATTTTTTGATGAAAATGACTGGACTTTTTTAAAAGTCCCTTTTTCTGTTCCTTTTGCCGATTCATATGAAAAAGCTAATATCGAGTGTGATTTGAATGGGATTTGTTTTGTATCTGTTGATCAATATCTTGGAAAATGGGATGGTAAAAATTGGGAAAAAATTAGTTTTCTGAAAAATCCGGATATAATTGAAAATCAATATGAATATAACAATGTATTATTCCGTGATTCACTCGGTGGAGTCTGGTTTAGTATTTCAACAAAAGATTATAATCCCGATACAAAAATTATCGAGTATCATCAATCTTTAAGAAGATATATTAATGGAAAGTTTGAACTTAAATTCGATCTTGAAACCAAATATGTTGACGGTATTACCAGTGGTATATGTATGAGAGACGGAACTTGTATTTTTGATGATGAAGAAGAACACTTTATTATGTATAGAGATGGGATATTTAAATATATTAAAATATCTGATGGTAAAGATTACCCTGAAGTTAATACATTAAGGAGTCTGAGTTTAAATAACGAAAATCAATTAGTTATATTATTTCGTGCAAGTACTGTTTGGAGTAGGGAACTTGGTAGTTATAAAGATGATGACGGTATTTCCGTTTATGATATTTTAACAGAATCATGGGACCATAAAACCTATAAAAATATTTTTTTAAATTATAATCCGGATATAAATTGTGCTGTGATTTTATTTGATGATTATGGTAAAAACTGGATTGTTAACCATAAGAAGATGGTCAGAATAAACGATAAGGATTCGTATAGTGTTTTTACGGTTGATACAACAGGAATTTCATTCGAAGTTAGTTATGTAAGATTTGTTAAAATTGGCAATACATTTTGGTCAACAACTTATGATGATGGCTTATTTAAATTAGTTTTACCGGATCCGGCAACAACTGTGAGTGCTGATAGAATCACTTGTGATAAAATACTAAATTCAGAAATAACACACTTTTCAAAGCTGGAACTTTTGCAACTCGCATTTAAATATTCAATCTTTTCAATTTCAGGTGAAGAAGTCTCAAATGGAATAAATAGTCAGTTTATTGATGTATCCAATCTTACTTCCGGCACGTATTTTATTATGGGTGAAACATCGGAACATAAGTTTATGCAGAAGTTCATAGTAATCAGGTAGGATAAATTTTATTAAAATTATGAATATTGTTTTTCATCAGTTATTATTCAAAGGCTTTAAAACTTTGTGAATGATTTTAAAAGAAATCAGTAGATTTAACGTTTAAAGTCTTTTAATAAAATGAAACAATATTCAAATTATAATACCTATGCTCAACACAGAAAAAATTGTAATCCTTGATTTCGGCTCTCAATATACGCAGTTGATTGCACGAAAAGTCCGCGAATGCGGCGTTTTTGCGGAAATTTATCCGTTTAATATTACGGAAGAAAAGCTTAAAGAGATAAATCCTAAGGGATTGATTTTATCAGGCGGTCCTTCGAGCGTATATGCCGACGGCGCCCCTCACCCTGCTTTTAATGTCTTTAATCTGGATATTCCGGTTGTCGGGATATGTTACGGCTTGCAGCTAATTGCCTATCAGTTGGGGGGTGAAGTTAACAAAGCTGCCCACCGTGAATTCGGCAGGGCGCATTTGCTCGTTGATAAACCCGACCCGCTATTTGAAGGATTTCCGGCAAACTCAACCGTCTGGATGAGTCACGGTGATTCACTGACAAAACTTCCCGAAGGATTTGAAGTTGTAGCACATACCACAAATGCGCCGATTTGTGCTGTCCGCTCTGCTAAACGTAAAATCTGGGGAGTGCAGTTTCATCCTGAAGTTCATCATACACCAGACGGAAAAATCATTCTCAACAATTTCCTGAGAAATATTTGCGGCTGTACGGAAAATTGGGATGCACATTCTTTTGTTGAATTGGCAATTAAAAATATTCGGGAGCAGGTTGGTGATAAAGAAGTGATTTGTGCTTTATCCGGTGGAGTTGATTCAACTGTTCTTGCGGTACTTCTGCACAAGGCAATCGGGGATAAACTTCATTGCATTCATATAGATACCGGTCTGATGCGGCTGAACGAAAGCTTAAAACTGATGAAGCTCTTTGAAGAAAATTTTAAAATGTCGCTTGAATTAATTGACGGTACAGAAACATTTCTTGGAGCTCTTGAAGGAGTCAGTGACCCGGAATTGAAACGCAAGAGTATCGGAAAATCTTTTATTGACCTCTTTGATGTAGCTGCAGAAAGATTTAACAATGCCGGCTGGCTCGCGCAGGGAACACTTTATCCCGATGTAATTGAATCGGTTTCGGTAAAAGGTCCTTCGGTTGTAATAAAGTCGCATCATAATGTCGGCGGTTTACCCGAAAAAATGGGTCTTAAGCTGCTCGAACCTTTCCGCGAATTATTTAAGGATGAAGTTCGTGCAGTAGGTCGTGAACTCGGTGTACCGGACTGGTTTGTCAACCGTCATCCGTTTCCGGGTCCCGGTTTAGGTATCCGCATACTCGGCGAAATCACCCGTGAGAAAATTGATACACTCCAAAGAGCCGACGCTATCTATATAGAAGAAATCCGTAATGCCGGACTTTACGACCAGATCTGGCAGGCTTTTGCAGTACTTCTGCCCGTTAAATCAGTCGGAGTAATGGGCGACGAACGTACTTACGAAAACACCTGCGCCCTGCGTGCCGTTACAAGCGTGGACGGTATGACTGCCGATTGGTTTCCGATGCCTTACGACGTGCTTTCAAAAATCAGCAGCCGTATAATTAACGAAATTAGAGGCATAAACCGAGTTGTTTATGACATCACAAGCAAGCCTCCGGGGACAATAGAGTGGGAATGAAATTAAAAACAATGATTTTTAATTAAGACGTTCTATTATTGTATTTTTCTTTCATAAATTGAAATTTATAATTACAATTTAATTTAGACATTAAAACCATAGATTTTAAAGAGGATTATAGGAATGATAAATAAAATACTTATTCAAGGTTACAAATCGATTAGGAATTTAGAAATTGAATTATCAAATCTAAATATACTAATAGGAGCTAATGGTGTGGGTAAAAGCAATTTTATATCTTTTTTTGAAATGTTAAGTAACATTTATGATAAAAATCTTCAAAACTACACTTTAGAACAGGGAGGAGCTGACAACCTTTTATATTTTGGTTCAAAAGTAACAAATCGGATATACACAAAAATTTTCTTTGAAAATACAAATTGCTACGAATTATCATTAAATACTACAAATTCAGGAACATTTTACTTTGATTATGAGACAAATGGTTTTAATACAAATTATGACAAAAAAGAAAAAACTCCAAAGTGGAAAGATGATACTTGGTTACGAGGTCATTCAGAAAGTTCATTAAAAGACAAGCAGACAGGTAGATACAAATTTATTAACGATTATTTAAGAGGATTTAAAGTATTCCATTTTAATGACACAAGTAATACAGCTAAAGTAAAGAAATCGTGTAATATAAACGATAATAGTTTTTTAAGAATGGATGCCAGTAATTTATCAGCATTTCTATATTTATTGAAATATAAATATCCTAAGAATTTTAATTTAATCGAAAGTACAATTAAATCTGTTGCACCTTATTTTAATGAATTTGATTTAAAACCATTAGCCCTTAATCCCGATTTTATAAAAATCGAATGGAAAGAAACCGGTACAGATACATATTTTGATGCTAATAATTTATCAGATGGGTCACTGAGATTTATTTGTTTAGCTACTTTATTATTACAACCTCATCTACCAAAGACGATTATTATTGACGAACCGGAACTGGGATTACACCCTTTTGCAATAAATAAACTTGCAGGGTTAATATTGAGTGCCTCACAAAAAACTCAGGTAATTATTTCAACACAATCAGTAAATTTAATAGAAAATTTTGAACCTGAAAATATTTTAGTTGTGGATAGAGAAGAAAAACAGTCAGTTTTTAAAAGATTATCAAAAGAAAATTTAAAAGACTGGCTTGAAGATTATACAATAGGTGAACTCTGGGAAAAGAATGTAATCGGAGGCAAACCTTAATGAAACGATTATTTATTATTGTTGAAGGTCAGACTGAAGAAGAATTCGTAAAAACCATACTGCGGAACTATTTAATCTCAAAGAATATTTATGTTGTACATCCTATTAAGATTCAAACTAGTAAAAGTCAAAAAGGTGGATTTGTTAATTATGAACATTTAAAAAATGATGTAAATAGATTATTAAAAAGCCAATCAGATATTTTCGTTTCAACTTTAGTAGATTTTTTTAAAATTCCAACTAACGTTCCGAAATATGATCAATCAATGAAATTAAGAACATCAAATCTTAAAGTAGAAGCATTAGAAAGAGCTATGAAGGATAATATATCTGACGACAGATTTCTACCTTATATTCAACTTTATGAGTTTGAAGCTTTGTTATTCTCATCAAATAAAGGGTTTAATTCTTTTTGGAGTTCGGAACCCAGAGTTATTAAAGATATTGAAAATATTATCGACAAATACCCGAATCCCGAAGATATAAATGATAATCCAAATACTGCACCATCAAAAAGATTATTGGATATTATTAAGGATTACAACAAGATTGTTTATGGAAATCTTATAGCTCAGGAAATTGGAATAGAAGCAATTATTGAAAAATGCCCGAGATTTAGGAATTGGGTTGAAACATTAGTAACAAAATTGGAAGAAAAATAAAAAGTAAGAAAATATTTGGTATAAGTTAATTTAAATCATATAAATACAATCTACATCAATTAACTCGTAATTAGCTTCGCTGGTCTTCGGGTTCTTGATTTGAAATTCGTATGAAATGATGATTAGAAGTCAATTTGTAATTTTTTTTTGTTTTCTTCTTTAAAATATTTATATTTTTGAATAATCTGTTAAATAATACATTAAAAGGTTAATTATGAAGAATTCATTTTATTTTTTTATTAGTTTATTTTGCTTTCTTGTTTTTTCATCTTGTGGTGATAATGGAATTAATGTCAATAATTCTTTCCAAAAAATGAAAATAACAATTTATGTTTCTCATTCCGGTGATACTAACGATTTTGTTAAAAATTCAGAATATTTTTTTGATGGAGATGTTGATGGATATCTCAGAAGAATGTTAAGGAGTTGGACTGGAAACTTTAAATACCAAAGTACTCTCCAACAAGATCGTTCTAACGTCCCACTTCCACTATTTAAATACGGTTGCCTCATAAAAAATATTGAATATTCGAATGATTCAAGCTATTATGCTATTACTCGTTATGAATATGATAGTGAGGGTTATATCAAAATTGGCTATTTTGACTCATATTCCTCGTCGAATAAGTCCTCATATTATGTATATACAAGAGAAGGAGAAAAATTAGTCAAGACGCAAATGTACAGAGATAATATCCTCTATGGAATTAGTGATTTTTTTTATGATATAAATGGATTATGTACATTACAAGTTGATTCAACCATTATTTCAGGATCAGTTAGAAAAACGTTCAGGCGTTATGATAACAAAAAGGAATTGATTTATACTTTAAATGGAAAAGATTCAACCAGTGGATCTGTAACCGAATATTTTTATGATAGCGATGGAAACAATATTAAACAAATTTCTTATGATAAAATAAATAACGACACAAACAATACAAGGATTTATGAGTGGGTAATGTACAAAGGATATCGCATAGAAGAAAAGAAGATAGAAAGATTCGAATTTGATTCAAAAGATAATATTATTGGATATATAAATCCTGATTTTGGTAAATCAAGATACAAAATTGAATATACAAATTATTAATAATAGAAAAAATATTTGAAAACTTAAGAGTTGAATTTATTATTTTTTAAAATTAAAATATATTTAAATTGAACATAGTGATGATAAAATACGATGTAAAAGATTTTTAAGAATTGCTTAAAATATCGGAAAGATACAATTATATTCCAAGAAATTGAAATTAGCTTCGCAGGTCTTCGAGTTCGTGATTGATTGTGGAGTTCTTGAATTTGACAAGAAATTTTAAAAAAAAACTAAAATTTATAACAAATATTTGATAGGAAAATTATGAAAGGAATTTATTTATTGATGATGGTTTTAATCATTTCTTCATGTACTTCAATAGATTACAATAAGGAGAAAGAGAAACTATTTATTGATGATGGTTCAATCCAAATTTGTACTAAACGAATTATGTTATATTATGAACCCCATAATCATTTTGAAATTAATGAAAATATTCAGAAATTTATCAATTTAGATTCGGCAGGCAAAGTATTTGTAAAAGACTTACCACAAATTTGGAAAAATCTTGGTTTAACAGCAAAATTAATTGATAATCCTGATACTACTGCATTATTATCAATAACTTGGATTAATGAAAGTTATATTGTAATATATGAGAAAAAAAATATCTTTAGTAACAAACTTCATGCTGCAGAGCTGAAAGGCTATTCATATTGGGCTGACGGAAGTTACATATTGATAGTGGATTCTCCGGAATCAGGCGAAAAAAAAATATATAGCCACACTGATATTAATTATTTGAAAATATGGGCTTTAAGAAAAAATGAGAATACTGAATTTTTAGATAATAGTTCATTAATTAATCGGAACATTAAATAAAATGAAAACAAAATTTGCTTTATTGACAATATTTTTGATTTTATTTTTAACTCTTATATCTTCAAAATGTTCTGAAGATAATTTTAAAGAAATTCAAAATTTACTTGAAAGAGCTGATTTGGTATTATTTCTTCCTGAAAAATTTAATTATGTTCCTGTCGTTAAAAATGAGCAGGTATATTATAACTTTGCTTATAGACTTGAAAATGAAATTGAAGTAAGATATTTGATACAACCCTTAGACAGCGCACTATTAGATTATAATGCTTTTTTGGAACGCAAAGCAAGCGGAAAGAAGAAAAATGATTCAATTAAAGAAGAATACTTCGTTGACCCGAATAATTATCATAAATCATATTTTATGGCAATTTTATTTAATATTTGCAAAAAAGATGACTCAAGCATGGCAGGTGCAAAACGATCAATCACTGAATTTCCTTTGATAGGAGTAAAGAAACAGTTTAATGCAGATTATGGCATTACTGCATTTTGTAATATTGACCCTGAATTCGGTCAAAATTATAAAGTTTGTAGTGTTTTTATGATACACAAAAAGGACTATGGCGATGTTTATTGCTTCAGAATGTTTAAAAATGATGAACATGTCAAAAATCTTTTCGAAAATGGTAAAATCAATATGGATTTCTACAACTTACAATTTTTTAAACCAAGTCCTCAAATAAAAAATTATCAGAATGGAAAAAGTAGGATAGTAAAATATCATTAATCTGATATACTTATAATTTTAACAACAAAAATAAGGAAATTATAATCATATAGGTATTATATTAATACATTACCTATTAACCATTTTCTGTGCACCTTCCGGATATCTTGTTCCCTGTATCTTGATTTCAGTGGTTATAGTATCAATTTCAATTAGTTCGTCAGGTGATAATTCAATGTTAACAGCGCCGATATTTTCTTCCAAACGGTTCAACTTTGTTGTTCCGGGAATGGGTACAATCCATTGTTTTCGGGCAAGTAACCAGGCAAGAGCAATTTGAGCCGGTGTAGCATTTTTATGTATTGCAAATTGGTTTAAAAGTTCCACTAATTTAAGATTTGATTTTCGGGCTTCGGAAGTGAAACGCGGGAGAGTTGCACGGAAATCAGTACTTTCGAATGAAGTATTCTCATTAATTTTTCCGGTTAGAAATCCTCTTCCCAATGGACTGTACGGCACAAAACCGATTCCAAGTTCATCAAGAAGCGGCAGAATTTCATTTTCAGGCTCTCTCCACCATAAAGAATACTCGCTTTGTAGTGCAGTAACAGGTTGAACGGCGTGTGCACGACGGATTGTCTGAACTCCGGATTTTACATAAAAATATTACTTGATTGGTCCATTTTTCTCTGAAGCAGTACATGAGTGTCATATTTGCTCATTTGAGTTGGCATCTAATACATCCAACTCCATGCTATAGAGAAAAATCCGTCAGTAAAACGCCCTGTATTATCATTTCTGTTTCTCCAGAAAAATCTGTTACCTGAGTAGTTGTTATATCTGAAGGCAAATGTACCTGCCCTCCAATCGAAATAACCAAATGTATAATTAAAATCAGGATCCCAAGGCTGTTGCTGTGATTGGTTCAAATAATAGTACATATTTATATCTATATAGAAACTCTTGTATATTGTGTATTTTGTATATAATGAGATTGATTGCTTCCAATCTTGTTTAGAATTTGTTGAATTGTCATAATAAACAGGAACAACATTATAACTCAATTTATGCCCTAAACCGGATGTTGGATGAAATTTTATTAAATTTTCAATTACCTTAATTGGCGGGAATTTCCATCCCAATGCAAAAGAACCTTCCCAAATATTTGTAACCGATTCATTATTATCAGGATTAAAGCGATTACCATTATAATTTGAATAAACCAAACTTAAAGTATAGGGATGCCAGTCGTCATAACCAAATGTATAAGTAAAATCAGGATGCCAGGGAGCCTGCAAATCACTGTTTAAATATTTATAAAAAGTAGCCCCAACAAACCAATACGATAAAGGATTATATCTGATTGAAGCATTTAATGCTATATTATTATTTGGTTCGCCTTGTGAATTACTTCCTTTATCATTAAATGTTTCTGTTTTTGTAATAGGAAAAACAAAAGAGAAATTGCCACTGAATCCGTCCAGCAGCTTATCCCAGCCGGATTTTGGCTTTTCCCTCGTACTTTTAAAGGAGAATGAGCTTTTAATACCCTTTAAAATTTTTTGCCATTCTGACTCTTCCCTATTATCATCTGAGCTTAAATCATCCGAAACAAGAAAACCATATCGTGTGATTGATTTAATTTGGTTATCATTTGCTTTTTTTAATTCATTTGCAGCAGTATATCCGGTTTCTGTTTGATAAGGTTCCTTGCAGTATTTTGAAAAGAATTTCATAAAAAATTCAGTAGCATTTAAATCATTATTTACTTTTCCAAATGTTGCTTCATTGATTTCAATACCTCCGGGCCATGTATGTCCTCCTTTACTGCATATACAGTCAATAACTTCGACATTCTCACTAATATTTTTATATGAAATACACTTAGCTGTATTTTTATTAACTACAACCGATGACATTGGATTAGTCTGATTTAGCGACTTAAAATAACTTACTGCAGAATCGTGCGAAATATGATTAAATTTACCTCCCCCTTCGAAAGGGACAATTTTATCTTCCTTTGAATTAATAACAGCTATAGGAATTTTCTTTGTAAAATTACAGGATTCCGGTTTATATATATATGAGACCATTCCCACAGCACTGATTTTTCCGGGAAATTTGCACGTATATGAAGCAGCCATTTGTGCACCTTCAGAAAAACCCAGAGAAAAGATTTCATCCTTATTGATTTTGTATTTAAAGATTAATGTATCAATCATCTGAGAAATGAATTCAAAATCATCTGCATCAGAAAAAAGCGTATCATTGCCTATCCCTACATTCCAGTTATTATTATTGCCCTGGGGATATACCATTACAAAACCGTATTCCTGAGCAAGTAAATCCGGACTAATCAGATACCTCATTGCATTTGCGTTGCTTTCAAATCCGTGAAAAGCGATTATAGCAGGATTATTGATATCTTTAGCAGTTGAAGGTATGAATACATAAAATTCTCTTTTATATTTCCCAATATTAATTACTTCTTTTACAAATTTTGTTTCATCTGCAAATGCAACTGAGAAATTCAGACATATATTTACAAAAAGCAAATAAAAATAATATTTTCGGTTAAACTTTGATTCCAGCATAATTATTTCCTGTTTTATTTTGATATTTTTCTAATCTTACCAATGCAACCGGTTTTATTTGATAATTCACTTGTAATGGATTTGAGATAATATGAATTGCTTATATCAGTCTGCTCATATAATCTTCCATTAGTTTTAAACCATAACGATTCAAGAATCACAGCATTTGTGGAACTAACAATTGTTGTTTCAAAACTGCTTGATGATTCATACCTGCCTTCATACCAGCCGGATAATGGGTCAAATGCATTCTTCATAAAGTTCATTAGTTCATCAGTATAATAGTCATCCCATAAAACCCACATACTAAACACTGATTGTGTTGAAATGAGTGCCTTATTTTTCAAATATTTACCATTCGGGTCTAAAACATTCCAAGTATATCCATTTCCAAAAATTGTGTTATAAATTATAAAAGGTTCGGAATTACTTTGATAAGTGTTTCTTGCAGTCATAACTTTATCAATTTCAAATCTCATTTTCTGTATCTTGTAAATATTTTCAGTTTGAATTTTGTATCTGTCATCAATTTCTAAATAATCAATTTCCTTAATCGAACCAAAGTTCTGATTATCAAATTCAATCCTATCAAGTAAATAATGGGAACTAACTAATGAATTTATACTTTTTGTTAACCGTTCATCTCTTCCATCAACAAAAAGAACTTTTTTGAAAATGATTTCCTTGTTGAAATTTTCAAATTTACCTGCTTTTTTTACATTATAACCCCAAGCCTGAAAACCTCTGGAAATATATTCTTTAGTTCCGATATATCCATCCTGATATGCAGAAATCGAATTATTCCATTTACTGCTGCTTAATAGATTACCATCTGAATCAACTGCCGAACATAAGTCCCACCTTAAAACAATTTTATCAATAAATTCATTATATTGCGAATGCTTTTGGGCAAGTATTTTCAAAACAATCAACATTCTGCCTATATCAACAGCATCCCATCCGGATTCACCAGGATTCCATGAATAATCAACCATTAATCCGGTGACTGTGTTATATGTTCTGTTAGGCAGAAGATTACTGCAAAGCTGCATATTACTTAAGAATCTAAGCTGGTTACTGAGTTTTCCTTCAAATTCGTGTTCACTGATTATTTTCAAATCATAGGCTGCCATAAGTGCCATTATATTATCAGACATATTCCATAATGTAGCTATTTGATATCCATCCTTGCCATTTACCAAACCTGTATTTTTGTTGTAGTTATTATCAAAATACTGCCAGGCTATTTTAGCCCATTTATATTCCTTATCATCAAGTGTTCCGGTTCTATTCGTATGAAACACACGCTTTATGGAATTTATTCCGCTTTCAAATGAATCAATAACAAAAGCACATCCGGAGAATCCTGTAATATTTAATAAAAAAATTATGATGATTAATCTTGATAATATTCTATTTCTCATTTTTACCTTTTAAATATTTTATTTGTCTGTCAAGAATTCTTTTTTTATCGGCAGTACCTTCATTTATACTTTGATCCCAAAGTGAATTAATGTCTGAATTATATTTTAGAAGTTTACCTTGTACCTTATATAGAAGACATTCCAGGATTATACCGTTATTGTTGGCAGAAAATGCTTTAATAGGTTTTTTGTTATTTTCATAAATACCTTCATAGAAGCCCTTTTCAGCATCATAATTATTTACTGAATTATTAAAAAGAGTGTCTGAATATGATGAATTCCATAATACCCATAATCCAAAAGCCGCTTTTGTTGAAACTGCTGCATATTCCGGAACAAAATTCCCTTTCGTATCAATAGTATTCCAGCGATATCCATTTGCATAAATACAATCATAAACAAAATACGGCGATTCGTCCAGTTGATGTTCGCTCCTTGCCGTCAGAATTCCAGTATTCTTAAATCTTTCATACTGAACTTTAAAAATTCTATCAGCTAATTCTTTGGTTAGAATTGAATCAGAACTTTTCATATCATCTGTTGATTTGTCATCAGGCAAGTCCCAGTTAAGTTCAATTCCATCAAGTATAAATGATTCAGCAAGTACGGCATTATGGGCGCCATATTCCCTTGAATCTCTCGAATCTACCGGAATTTCAATATCGTATATTATTTTTGTAGTATAGGGTTCAAGTTTTGATGCCTTGGCAGTATTAAATCCCCAAAGAGCAAAGATTTTTCCGCAGTATTCTTCATATCCTAATCGCCCTTCCTGATAATATTTTATTTCATTTTTTTCGTTGAGATTCCCGCCATATAAATTTCCATCACTATCAATAATTTTCGAAAAGTCATAGGATAACATTATATTATCAATTGTATTACTGTACTGCGGGTATCTTTCTTTTACGATTTTGAGCCATAAAATATATCTTGCTATGTCCAGAGCAGAATATCCTAAATCTTTATTTTTATTTACATAATCAACCTTATTCAATGTTTTTGTATTATATACCTTATTTGGAAGTTCAGAATTAAATAAGGTCAGATTACCGGTAGTTTTTAAAAACAAAGACATACGTTTTTCAAATTCATTATTATCAATTATTCCGAGTTCGAATGCAGCAACTAATGCTCCGAGATAGGAACCGTTGTCCCATAACGTAATTGTCGGATAATTGTCCACAGAATTGACTAATCCTGTTTCCTCAATATAGTTATTTTGAAAATATTTCCAGGCGATTTTTGCAATTTTCATTTCAGTTTCTGTTAAAGCACCATTCTTACCGTGATGATTATTTTGTGAAATAATTTTTTCCGGGCAGAAAGTAAAAATACACAGAACAAATATAGCAAGCAATTTTTGTTTAACATTTATTATTTTCATAAATTTTTACTCCTTAACTTAAGATAATTTGCTCGTAAGCGATTAATATGTAATTAAATTTTATAATGTTATATAAGTTAAACATCATAAGTCCTCTCAATAGCCAATATGGTTATATCATCTTCAAAATCATCACCGGATTTCCAGTTTTTAAGTTTTATTTTCAGATTTTCAATTATTTCTTCCATCTGCTTATTTCTATTCTCAGATATTGTCTTAATAAATAATTCCTCAGAAAAGAGAATATCTTGATTATTGGAACATTCGGTAACTCCATCTGAATATATAAATAATTTATCACCTTTAATAAAATCAAATTCCTGATTTTCATAATTCATGTCGGGAAGCATACCTACAGGGAAGCCTGATGTACCAACCGATTTAACTTCACCACCGGAAGTCAGTAACATTGGTGATGGATGGCCTGCCTGACAAAATGTAATTTTGTTTTTCCCAAAATCAATTACCCCGTAAATCATAGTGAAATAAGAAATTGAATCTAATTCAGATTGGTAAATACTATTTAAATGGCTGATTACTTCTGCAGGTGGAGTAATTATGTACTTATTTGTTACCGGATTTAAAATTCTCAACAGAGATTCAGGTTTTTGATAGGGTGAAATCATTCTGCTTAATGTTACACTCATCATTGCAGCCGGTATTCCATGACCTGAAACATCAAGCAGGTAGAATGCCGTTATATTTTCATCAAGTTGAAAATAATTGAAAATATCACCTGATACTTCAACACTTGGAATAAAAAGCCATTTAAAACTGAGTCCGGGAATAACATATTTCACATTAGGCAGTAAATCTCTCTGTATTTGAGCTGCTGCTTCAAAATCATTTTTAATTGTTCTGTATGCTGCTTCTAATTTTTCCTGCGATGTTTTTCTTTCTGTTATATCGTTTTGCAAACCTACAAAATGAGTAATATCTTTATTATCGTCAAATATCGGCGAAATCGTCAATTCATTCCAAAACAAAGTTCCGTCTTTTTTGTAATTTCTTAAAACAGTTGTAACATGCTTATTATTTTTTATTGCATTTCTTATCTCTGTTATTCCGGGTTGATCATTGTCAGTTCCCTGTAAAATGTTACAATTCTTTCCAATAATATCGTAAGACTTATAACCAGTAATTTTTTCAAAACCTTTATTAACATAAATTACAGGAAGATGAGTATCTTTAGCATCAACAATCACAATACCGTTACTGCTTGAATCAATAGCTCTTTGATTTATTCTAAGAGCTTCCTCAGCTTTCTTTCTTTTATCTTTTTCATCTAATCCCAAAAGTATATACCCAAGTGTAGAAGTAAACGGCTCGAGATAATCCGTTGTTTCCCTGTCATAACCTCCAATTCTGTTAGCAAGTCCGTATAATCCGATTATATCATCGCTCTTCATAATCGGAATCCCGATAAAGGCATTTAGCGGCGGATGGTTTTCCGGTAAACCGCCACTCCTTGAATCATTTTCCGGATTATTTGATATTACTGCTTTTTTGGTTTTTAATACACTTCCGAAAAGTGTATTAAGATTTCTGAATTCCAAATCTTTATTACTATATAAATCATAGAGCTTTCTTACTTCTTCATTCCAAGATAAATCTGTAATTGATATAGTTTTAAAGTAAGGCTGAGCATCTACGTCATACAAAACCTTTGAAATAAAACCATATTCCGAACAGGATATTTCAAGAAGCTTAACCAGTAGAATATCAAACAATTCACTTTCTTGCAGCGATTCACTAATATATAAACCCATTAAGGAATTTATAGCCTTCATCATATCATTTGACTGTTTAATCTGCTTTTCATTATTTTTCCTCACAGTTATATCGGAAATCATTGCGAATATCTGTAAATTCTGTTCATTCTCATTTTTAATCAACGCTGCCGAAATCAGCCCCGTACAAATTGTTCCATTCTTATGGATATACTCAGTTTCATAAGGTGGAATTGATATGTTAGACAATCTGTTTGAAAAATTATACATTACAGTTTCTTTTGATTTCTTATCAAAAAAAGGTACATGACTTAAATGTAAGTTTAATAATTCTTGTTTCGTATAGCCTGTAAAATCAAAGCACCTGTCGTTTAAGTCCAGTATAAAACCTTTATCATCAAACAGGACAATAACTTCAGGTGATAATTCGAAAATTTTTCTGTATCTTTCTTCTCTGTACTTTAAGTTATTTTCAATTTCTTTTCTTTCAGTAATATCTCTAATAATACCGGTAAACATTTTCTTTCCGTTGACATCAAATTCACCAACAGATAACTCGGCGATGAATAGTGACCCGTCATATTTTTTGCAGGTTAATTCATTACATTTTCCAATTACTTTACTATCTTTCGATTCAAAATAATTCTTCAAATATTGATTATGTTTTGAACTGTGTTCAGGCGGCATAAATTCAGAAATATTTAGTCCGACAGCATCTTCAGCTGAGATTTTGAAAAGCGATACCGCTTTAGGATTAAATGAATCAATAATTCCATTAGCGTCAATTGATATAATTGCATCTGCCGCATTATTGAAAATTGCATTCTGACGTGCAAGGCTTTCCTTTAAAGCAGTTTCTGTGTCTTTAATATCTCGCATTGCTTTTCTTAATTCAAAGGCTGTAATAACGTTTCGGCGTAAAGCATCTAATGCTTTCAACTGCTGGACATTAAGCTCTCTTGGAATTGTATCAATTACGCACAATGTGCCCAGAGCAAATCCATTTTTAGTTACCAATGGTGCACCGGCATAAAATCTTACATTCGGTGTTCCTATCACAAGTGGATTGTCTTTAAAGCGTTCATCTGCTTCAGCATCAGGTACTATGAATAACTCATCAGGCTTTTTGATAGCATGTGCACAAAAAGCATGTTCACGGGGTGTTTCATCTGCGTCAAGACCTACTTTGGATTTAAACCACTGACGTTTTTCATCTACTAGTGAAATCAATGCTATCGGCAAATTACATATTTGTGCTGCCATTAGAGTAATATCGTCAAATGTTTGCTGAGCAGGAGTGTCCAGAAGAGCATAACTTCTAAGTTCAGCAAGTCTTAAGTTTTCTAATTGCGTATCATTATTTTCCATAACTGCACCTGATAAATTTTAAGTCCTGAGAAAGAGTAATGAATAAAACATAAAAAAGAATATACCCGTAAATATTCATTTTTACTAAAGTCATAAGATTCAGTTTAAATAAAGGATTTTTAATATTTATATTATCTTTAATCATAATTGGATTCATCTGGGAATAATATTAAATAATATCTTATATTTTACCATCAGCCATGAAATTGTCAGGGCTAACGTATGCCCTAAAGTTCCAAACAACATATTATCCCAAAATTGAGGAAACTGATTTATTAATAATACAATAAAGATATGAATGATAAAAACATAAAGGGATGACTGACCTATAGGAACAAAGAACCAACCCAGAGATTTATCGAAAACTCTCCAAAACTTCGTAAGTAAATGATAAGACACCATAAGGACAGCAAAATAATTCACTAAACGAAGTATCCCTAATGTGTTTTTTTGAAAATATTCACTATATAATTTACCCCATAAATCTGTATCAATTATTGCAAACCTATATAAGTTAACTTTTTCAGGGTCAGGATTATTTTGAGCGAGAAATAAGAAAAACAGGAATAAAACCCATGATAAAGTTAATATGGCAAATCTGAATCTTCCCTTCATTATTTCAACCAGTTTATCCTTATGATAACCTACAGCCATGCCATTAAAGAAAATCAGCTGCCAGGTAAGAAGTGGGAATCCGCTTTCGAACTGACATCCCGTAATTCCCGGCGGGAAACCTGTGATAGGAAAAGCCCAATTTTTCAAATATAATATCCAGGATAAAGCTAAAAGTAATGCAGTTCTTTTATTTTTCATTAAAAGCAATGCTAAAGGTGTCAAAAACAAAAGTAAGACATAAAGTCCCATGATTTGGTATTGATGAGGACCAATTCTTAACAATACAGTTTTAGCTGCTATTGTTTGAATATTATCTGTTGCAAGATACGGGATTTGAAATGCGACGCTGTCTTTCTCAAACCTGACTGAATAATCTTCAATTTTTATGGAATCAATCAATGGTTTTGGATACAGAGAATATATAATTTTACCCGGTTTGTCAACAAAAGTCTGGACAGAACTTGTATTAATCATAGGAACAAAAGATAGAACAGCTATAATCAGAATTATTGAAATATTTGTCATATAAAGCGTTGATGCCCTGTCAATCAGTTTGTTAGTTGTAATAACAAAACCATTTATTTCCAACCTTTTTCGGTTTATCATCCCTATCACAACACCGGCAAGTATGACAAAACCTTCACCTCCTGATACTATACCTATTCTTTCGCTGAATAGAAAATTGTACCATGACTTAAATTCAAGGTGATTAATTATTAGAATCAACATAACAACACCTCTGATAAAGTCAATTCTCAGATCTCTATTAGAATCAGTAGAAGTATAAGATAATTTATCCAATAATTTATGTCCCATTATTATTCCTTAAACTTATTGAGAAAAAAATAATTGAATTACTGTATAATCCAAAATACGTCATCAAATGATAACAATATTTCCGTATGACTGTTATAACTGATAATAATTTAAAGAAAGAATGTTTGATAATATTTTTTTTAATGTCAATCATAAAATATTTTCAGACTCCTGCTCAAATATGTTCACAAAAAATAAATAGTCCCGATATATTAGGAAAGTCGCTCCAGCCTCCAATGAAATGAAGATGTTAGATATCGGAAGATAGTTATTTTTTATCATCATGTTATTTACCGGATATTTAAAATATTGATAAAACGACCGAACTTTTTGTATGCCAATGATTCAAGAATCAGGGCATTTGTATTACAGGTTATTGATTTGTTTTGTAAGTTTGTTTTGTCGTATATTCCTGAGTACCAGCCCCTCTGTATATCGTAATTGTTCTTTATTTTATCTATCAATTTTTCTGTATAATCTGTTTTGTATATCACATACCATCCAAAAGCAGCTTTAGACGACAGGGATTTAAATTGAGAAGCATCAACACCTTCATCTGTTATACAATTCCAGGCTTTTCCGCTTGAATATACAGTGTTATATACAAAATAAGGAGGTAAATCAATATTGTCTTCGCTGACTGCCGTTAATATGCCTGTATTTTTCCATCTTAATTCCTGAGCTTTATAAACTCTATATGCAAACTCTTCGCCGGTTTCATCAAATCCAAATTCTAAACCATTTAAAATGTACGGTTCGCTTACTACATAGTTATGAGCACCATATTCAGTATGTTCTCTACTGTCAACAGGAACTTTTATACCATAAATATCTATATACTTGAGGAAATCTACATAATTTAAGGCTTTAAAAACATCAATCCCTAATAGGATAAATGATTTTGCCGAATATTCCTCATATCCCAATCGTCCTTCCTGAAAATATATACTTCTGTTATTTGAATCAACAGCAGCACAATACAAATAACCGTCTTTTACTATATTCCTAAAATTCCATTTGCTTAAAACCTGTGCAATTTCCCCGTTATGCTCGGGATATTTCCATGCTATTACATGAAAAGGGATAAATAGTCTCGCTATATCTATAGCTGACCAACCGATCCCGCGAGGCGACAGCTTATTATTATAATCTATCATTTCGAGTGATACAGTATTGTATGATTTATTGGGAATTTCACCGTCAAAAAGAGGTAACTCTGATAAAGTAGTCAATATTTTTGTTAGCCGTATATCAAATTCTTTTTGGTCAATAATTCCAAGTTGATAAGCAGAAATCAAGCCCATCAAATATGAGCCGGTATCCCACATTGTTGATGCATTATAGTTATCAGTAGAATTAACCATGCCGGTTTCGGGTATATAATTATTTTCAAAGAAATTCCATGCTATTTTTGCATACTGAATTTCCTCATCTGTTAACTCGCTTTTGGATATCGGTTTAATATCTGCTGTTTTTTTAACTACTAAATTCTCCACTTCAGATTTTTCCTTTTCAAATCCACTTTTAAAATTAGATATTTCTAAAACAACAATAATACCACCGGCAATTATAATGCCTAACATTACAATGATATGGCTTCTGGCTTTAATTAAATTTTCTTTAAAAGACATTCTTTTTTCCTTACTAAATTAGAACGCAAAAATCTACTTTAAACAACAAAATTAAACTTTCAAATCAGCTATTTACAAATATATGGACCTGAGATTTACTCGTCTTCAGGCTTCCAAATTGAAGCGGCAACAATACCCCAAAGTGAAAAAATGTTTACAAAGCCCCAAAAAATGTTTGCAATAAGACCTCCAATATTATCCGAATATCCAAGTATAATTTTTCCACTTGCAAAAAGAATTCCAAGAAAAGTAAGCGACATTACAACAATCTGAGGTATTACAAGCATGAGATAGTTCCCTTCCTGTCTTGATTTTGGGGTAATTGGAAATTTAATCTTTTCTCCTCTAATTACAGTCCATATTGCACGTAAATTTATCGGGAAAAATGAAAGATAAAATGAAGAGCCCTTCCAGGCAGGAATACCCCATGTTCCAAGCATAAATGAAAACTGCATAAAAACAATAAATGGCAGAAAATGCTTAAAAAATTCGACAGAATCTGCAGAAACAGGCGAAATTCCGAAAAACAAATAAACAATAGGTGATAATAGAAAAATTATATTCCATATACCTGACAAATATGACCAAAAAGTTGCGCCGTACATCAATTTTTGTGCAAAACTCAATCCCTTTCTAAATAATGGATTATCGTGCATTAAGATATCAAGCGAACCACCTGCATATTTAAATCTTTGGACACTCCAGCTCAACAAATCCTGAGGAGAAAGCATTTTAGATTCGATATCAGGATGAAAAACCGATTTCCAATTTCTTGATTTTTCGGAATGAATAATAATTGAAGTATATATATCTTCGGAAACATGATATTTATAAGGAGTAATTTCGGTTTCAATCATAAGTTCACGTGCCATTGCCTCATGTAATTCCTTTTTCAGTGTTGCATCTTCAATTTCTTCGGTATATTTACGAATGTATCCGTCAATAGAGTCTGCGAATGTTTTTACGGCAGCATTCATTACAGCTTCGCGGCGATGAATTGAACCGGCACCGCAGCAGAAAGAAGCATTTGCCCAGTTACGTCTTCTCAAAATGATATCATAAAACATTTTAGGGTCATTACAAAAGGGGTCCTGTCCGACATTAACCGGACCTGCAATTTTTTCAAATAGTTTACCGAAGTAGAATCCAGGTAAACTTAAATACTTTTTCATAATTACAGGTAGTGGTGTACCTTCAGGTAAATCGAAAAACCATTGAGGAGTCTGTACCCATGCTACATCAGAATCTTTAAAATACCCCATACAATGATTCAAAATTGTAGGAAAAGGTCTTGTATCAGCATCACAAATGACAATAAAATCACCAGATGTATTTTCCATTGCATTTCTTAAATTACCGGCTTTAAAACCCTGATTATTATTTCTTGTAATATAGCCGACACCTTCTTCATCGGCAACCTGCTTCATTTCAGGTCTTTTTCCGTCATCCAAAACATAAATTCTTAAATCAATCTTATGTGGATATGTGATTTTTTTAGCATCTTTGATTGATAAACGGACAAGCTCAACATCCTCATTATAAGTAGGAAAATATATATCTATAGCTAATGGACGGTTATTTCCTGCTTTATCATCTACACACTCGGAATATAACTCAGGCGGTTCTGATTTGTGATAATCTTTCACTTTCCAAATATTAATATAGAATAGAATTAATCCAATATAAGCAAGAGTTTCTGCAAGAACCAGTGGAACGGAAAACCATAAAGCATCGTAATTAAGTGATGAACCCCACCTCCAGGAAATATACCAAAAACCAATGATTATACTAATCGTAGCAAATAACTGCCAAATTGTTTCAATTACGGCAGAATAAGGTAATGCCTTTTCAGGTTTTCTATGCTCGAATTTCTCAAAGTAAAAGCTCATAATTTTCATCAAAAAAGTAATTTTGTAATTCTATTAGAATATTTTTTAGAAACTAAATTTAACCAACACATTTTCATTACAGAAATTAACACCGGCAACAATTATAAATTGACTATTCTTCAAATCCTTTTTATTTTTTCCAATTATTGCTTTAACATAATCGATGCCAAATCGAAATGAAAAATCTGTTTCAATTGATTCATCGCCGAATATAACAAAAATTCAATTTTCAAAAATGTGTTATGACTCCTCACTAAGTACGATTCACCTGGTAAGAAAAATTCAGCAGATAACATACCGGAAGATGTCATTCTCCAACTTTGTAATATGGATTTATCCTGATTTTTCGTCAAGAACAAAACTTGCCAAAGACTGGAAAGTAATATTTCAATTGAATTTAGTATTATATGCAGCAATTTAAATCTCACTTTACTTATCCGATATATTTTTTGTCATTGACAATGTATTTTTTCCGCCACTTCTTGAATATGACAACTCATCCATAATGTTATAAATCAAAAACAGCCCCATCCCACCTTCAGGAAGATTATCAATATCATCGGGGTCATAATCAAGTTTGGGTTTCTTTCGTTTGTCTTTGAAAATACCATAATCACTTAAACGAATATTTAATTTGTCTTTAAAGAATTTTAAACTCATTTCTATGTCTTGATTGTCCTTTGCAAGATAAGAATGTTCAATAACATTGTTGCAAGCTTCAACAATGCCAATCTCTATTTCTGAAGCAAATGCTTCATCGTCATAAAAATATTTGCAGAGTTGATGAACAGTAACACCAATAAGTGAAACATTATCAAAGTTACTTGTAATGATTAATTTTATTTCCGGATTATTCACGTTCATTCTAAATTATTATTAAGTTCAACAAATGCATCTTCAACATTAGGAAATATTTTAAAAACCCTATCCATTCTTGTTAGCGAAAACATCTGCATAACACTGTCATTTAAGCCGCTAACAAAAACATCACCTTTTCTGCCGACTAATTTTAGAACTGTAACAATCGAGCCAAGCCCGCTGCTATCAATAAATTCTACGGCTTTCAGGTTGACAATAAAGAATAGACTACCCTTATCAATTAAAGATTTCATGGCATCTTTAAATGTAACTGCAATTTTTGCATCAAATCTTTTTTCATTAAGAGTAACTATTGTTACTTTACCCTTAATCTCAGTTTCAAAATTCATATCATATCCTCATCATATAATAAAAAAAACTTTAGAAAATTTACCTGCTTTTTCTTCAAGTTTGAAGATGCTCTTTCTTCAACAAATCATTTACTGTTTTCACAGGAGTAAAAGTAGTATCAGGTACCTCAATAAATACTGTATTCCAATAAGCCATACTACCGTTCCATAATCCAGGCAGCTCATAAGCTTTGATTTCTTTACTTCCAACCGATTTAATTGTTATAAAGCTCATTTTAATATCAATAAATTTGTTCAGGTCATAAGGATTGCCTTTGTAATCTCTCAATCCACACACCAAATCTACCGGATTAAAATGTGTAGATGAATTGAAAATCAATTTCTGTTCAACATTATTTAAATCAATTTGAGCTGATTCAACAATCTGCAATGATAATTCTCCGCTGATATCCTCAACCCAAAATGGACCGCCGCCCGGCTCCCCGGAATTCCTTACCATTCCGCAGACTCTAAGTGGTTTATCAAGACACTTTTTCCAAAATTCAGCTTTTTCATTTATAGATTTATACTCATAATCATCGCCGGTATTAATGGAAAGTATATTCTTTGAAAACTCAGCAATTTCCGAAAATAAAGATGAGGAGTAATTACCTGAATGTAAACCAACTAATAATTCGAATATTTTATCCTGAGTTTGAACAAGAAAACCACCGAGAAGCTTTTTATAAAAAATTGTAGTCTCTTTCAAATCATCGGTCTGAATATTATCAATATTTTTAATATATACCAAATCACCATTTAACTCATTGAGATTTTCAATTAAAGCACCATGACCGCCGGGCCGGAATATCAGATTATTTTCATCATCTAAGATAATCTCGTTATTCATATCAACGGCAATCGTATTAGTAGATTTCTTTTGTATCGTTAAACTAATATCAAAACTGCCTTTATTTTTCAAATACTGAGTAATTTCATATAAATGATTTTCAATTTCATCGAAAAACTCTTTTGCCACAGCGAAATGAACTCTTGCTCTCTTATTGTTATCCGCTGAATAGTCCAAGGCTTCAATTAAATGCTCATAAAAAGGAGTTCTAATCTCATCATTATACCTGTGAAATGGTATTAAACCCTTTGGTAGTAATGAATAATTCAACCCTTTATCAAATAATAATAAATCCAAAATTATTCTGAAATTGCCTGAAGAAATAATGTTATCAGCATCATAGCCTAATTCCGATAACTTATTATTTAAAACTTCATAGAAAGCAAATTTTTTGATATTTTTTATAAATTCGATTGTGTAATCTATTTCTTTACTTAAATTCTCTTCTAAAGACTTTATTTGACGATTATTGAAGGTTGTAATCAAATCTTTAAACATACGTGTTGCTGCTCCTGAGGCGGGAACAAACTTCATAATTCTACCATCATTTGAAACTCTTGAGTGCAATTTTAATAATGCATCAAAATCAGATTCCTGAATTTTGGTTATTCCATCGGCAATAATGCAGGGTCTGTTTAGTTTTACAAATGGAAGACCTTTATTAAATATTCCCATTTGTTCCAATAATTTTTCTTCAGGAATTTCACTCTCAATTATCTGGTTGAGAATATTTTCAATTTCTGAAATCGCCTTTTCTTTCAAATAAATTGTACCTTCATCTTCCATATATTTATTGCTTAGTTAATAATAATTCAACCAGTTAATGAAAAATCATATTCATTAATAAGATATATTTTTTAATAAACCAATTCATTTTAAAATTCAATGAAATGTTAAATCAATATTTTATATATCTATAAGTAAATGTAAGGTATTTAATTTGAATATCCTAACATTTTTTAATTTGCAAATAGAATTTTTTATTCTTTTTAAATAATTTTTATTTATAAAATGATATTACCAACACAACGTGGATATTCAAATAATTATACATAATTGGGAATATGTCGAAATAGCCCTGATTCTGAAAATTATTTAACTGATTAACCTTTATAATAGAGTAGAAGTATAGTCAATTAAGAAGTCGAAGACCTGCGAAGCTAATTACGGCTTTTAAAATTTGAAAGAAAATGATGTTACACTGAGAAAAAGTTTCGAGTATGCTGTTAGAGTAATTTAAAAATATATTTGTTATATTATAAAATGAGAGGAAAAATATGTTGAGGATTTTAATTTGTTTATGTTTTATAAATATAGTTCTATTCCAATCCTGTAGAAGCGGTTATACTGCAATCGAAGAAAATGAGGAGAAAACTATCAAGTTATCAACACCAACTAAAGAAGTATATAGTAATAATGTCATAATTAAATTGATTAAAGTTGATGATTTAGAAGTTCACATACCTTTAATATTTATATCAAAATATGTTGAATTTAGAAATGAAAATATTTTACGCCTTTATATAAATTATCTTAAGGATTTTTTGAGCAGTTTTAACAAAGGTGTTTTTGATGGTACTTTTTATATTGGAAACGAATACGATGATATGGATGGCTATAAATATTTGATGTCTAATGATATAAAATTCTTTATAAAAGATTCCAAATTTTTTGAGTCCGGAGATTATTTCGTTTATAATACAAAAACAAATTAATGAATTTCAAATCAAATGGCTATAACAGAACATATGAAGAAATGAAAACGGCAGAAAATATTCATAAGTTTGGAGAAATCGCAATACCTAAGCTATTAGCACTACTGAAAGTTAAAGATGAATATATTAAATACAGAGCTGTTCGAACTCTGGAATTATATGATAATTTAAGTGAAAAATATCTTGATGATATGGGAGATGCTCTTATTAATGGCGAACTATGGTTAGCTCCTTATGTTGCAAAAATAGGTTCAGATAAAGCAGTCAATATTTTAATTGAAGCAATAAAAAGAAATAAAGAGCAGGAATCAACTTTAACCCATTCATTTGAAAAACTTGGATCTAAATGTATTCCTGCTTTGATTCAGTTATTAGAATGTAATGTAGATTGCGATGAGAGTTTATTATATACTGTTTCCACTATATTTGGATTTTTGGAGAAAGATGCTATTTCGGCAGTTCCATTACTTGATTCATTAGCTATCTCCAAAAACAACTCGATAACTTCAAGAAAATTCTCCATAGTATCGCTCGGGAATATTGGGATTTATGCACAAACCGTTGATAAAGACTTATATAAAGTATGGGAAAATGAGAATCAATTGTTTTCAAAAGAGGTTACGACTGCTCTCTTAGAAATGAAATCTCCTTTAGCATCGGAGCTGTATGAAAATAAACTAATTCAAGCGGATTCTACTTATGATAAAATCCTTGCCTTAAGAGATTTATCGAGTTTAGGTTTTGTTGCAAATAAAGCAGGAAAAACTATTTTAAAATTTCTAAATGATGAAGATTGGGATTTACGTGTTGCAGCGGCACGCACAGTTGGATTTATTGATTATAAGCCTGCAATTCCTGAGCTTGAAAAGTTATTATATTATGAAAACGATTGGCGTTTAAACTATGTATCTATACTTTCATTAGAAATGCTTCAGGCGGGAGAAGCAATTCCACATCTTAAAAATATTGAATCAAATCATTGGTATAGTCTTATACGGGAGGCTGCGAGGAAGACAATATTGAAATTAACAGATTCCAAACAAGAAACTAATTTAAATATATATTCAACTTTTGGAAATTATTTTTTTAATTATGAAAGCGACGGAAATAGAATATCTAATTGTATTTTTGAAGGTGATATAAACCAAAATAGACTAGCTTGTTGGAATGGAACGCTTATAGGTGAAGATAAAGGAGAATGGGGAGGTTCTTTAAAATTTATTTATTCAAACGGCAAACATAGAAGTCTAATAGATGATAATATCCATGCCATTTATAATTTCAATAACAATATAATTGTTTTGGCTGGGTCAGCTCATTTAGATATTAACAGAGGAATAGTTTATAAACTTCATCGGGTTGCAAATCATATATTAGTTACTAAAATCCTAATTTTGCCTGGAGCACCTATTTCTTTGAAAAAAATCAATGTCAATGAAATAATGATTGCTACTATTGGAGGTACAGTCATATTATCTAAAGATTTGAAATTAAGACAGGCAATTTGTAAATAAAAAATAATATATAAATTAATATTATACTTCAAATATCTATGATACCCGTTTTTTATAAGTATATGTTATCTGCGAAAAATGATAGCATGGCTTTTATTGCCGAAGATTTCAGCAAGAAATATTGTAATTTTGAAACAAATTACTTTAATTTTCAACATCCACATAATTTATTTCTCCTTTATTAACAAAAATATGACTATTTTTGTAACTTTTGAAAACGCAAATCTGAAAAATTATTATGCTAAATATACAAAATGTCTCAATTCACTTTGCCGGACGTTATTTATTCGACAATGTATCTATATCTGTCGGTGAAAATGACAGAATCGGTCTTATAGGCAGAAACGGTACCGGTAAATCAACGATGCTGAAACTCATATACGGTTTGGAATCTCCCGAAAGCGGTAAAATTTTAATACCCAATAAATATAAAATCGGATATTTACCGCAGGAAATCAAAACCGATTCTGATAAAACCATTTATGAAGAAGCTGAAAGTGCTTTGGATGAATTTAAAAAACTGGAAGAAGATATTAACCGGTATTCCAAAGAACTTGAAGAACGCACCGATTATGAATCCGATGAGTATATGAAAATCATCGAAAACCTAACAGAAGCAAGTGAATTTTTCCATCATCTGGGCGGACAGTCTATTGAAGCGGAAATTGAAAAGGTGCTGATTGGGCTTGGTTTCGAACGTAGTGACTTTTCAAGGGATATGAATGAATTCAGCGGCGGCTGGCAGATGCGTGTTCATCTTGCAAAAATTCTTCTAAATCAGAATGACTGCATTTTACTTGATGAGCCGACAAACCACCTTGATATCGAATCAATACGCTGGCTTGAAGTATTTCTGAAAACTTATCAGGGCGCGATTATGATTGTATCGCACGATAAAAGATTCCTTGATAATATTACCAATAGAACCATTGAGTTTTCTTTGGGTAAAATTTATGATTTGCCGTATCCTTACTCAAGATTTGTTCAGGAAAGAGCAACCCAGAAAGAACTGCAGCTTTCGGCATATAATAATCAGCAAAAAAATATAGCCCAGCAGGAAAGGTTTATTGAACGTTTTAAAGCCAAAGCAGCATTTTCTGCCAGAGCTCAATCAAAAGTTAAGGCGCTTGAGAAGATGGATTTGATTGAGGTTGAAGAAGAAGATGTATCCAAAATGCGTTTTTCATTTCCTGAGCCCCCGCGCTCATCCAGATTGATTTTTGAGACTAAGGGTCTCATCAAAAAATATGACAGAAAACTTGTTTTAAATGATATAAATTTTGAAATTGAACGTGGCGAAAAAGTTTGTTTTGTCGGCAAAAATGGTGAAGGTAAGTCCACATTATCAAAGATTTTAGCCGGTATTATGGATTATGAGGGAGTTTTGGAATCGGGTGCAAATCTGAGCATCGGTTATTTTTCTCAGCATCAGGCTGAATCTCTTGACCCTGACGCAACAGTTTTTGAAACAATTGACAGAGTTGCCCAAGGGGAAATGAGAAAGAAAATACGTGCAATGCTCGGAGCATTTCTGTTTAGCGGCAATTCAATTGACAAAAAAGTGAGAGTACTTTCCGGCGGTGAAAAATCCCGTTTAAGTCTTTGCAAAATGCTCTTTCAGCCAATCAATGTGTTGATTCTCGATGAGCCGACAAATCACTTCGATATGATATCAAAAGATGTGCTTAAGAATGCACTGATTGATTATAAAGGTACTTTGATTATTGTTTCGCACGACAGAGAGTTTCTTGAAGGATTAACAAGCAAAACTATTGAATTCAAAAAAGGAATGATTAAGGAATATATGGGTGATATAAATGAATTCCTTGAGCAGCAACAGATAGATTCATTAGACTTGTTGGAGTCAGGGAGAAAGAAGTAAAGTTTGCATTTTTATAATTTAAATTTTAAAATATTAAGCAGTAGCTAATTGCTGGTAAGATAAATCATTAACATCAGCAATGTCTTTGGCATGTTCAAATGTCATACTAACTACATTGCCGGCATCATCAAGTTCAACAAGGACATTCTCATTAACATCCCTTGTTTCATAAATTTTATTATTATTGAAGTTAATCAATAAAGTATCTGTATCCTGAAAATATTTTATCTGCATTATAATTTCTCCTTAAATGAACGGTCAAAAAAAGCATTGTGAATAGTTTCATTATCCTCAAGTATAACAATTCTTAGATATTTGTCATCTGCTTCAGGAATTTTAGCCCACCTTCTTATTCTTCCATCATTTTGAATTTCTTCAAAAATCGGATTTAAAAAAGCTTTAGTTATCCATTCCTCTTGAATATCCTTTCTATCCGGTCTTTGCTTTGTAACTTCAAAATATTTTGTAAATTTCATAAATAATTTCTCATATTAACTAAACGGATTTTTAATAGCATTATTTTATATTTAAACTATGAAGTCTTCAGATTATTGGGGTTATAAATTCATCATCATTAAAATTCAATGATAACCATTTTCTTAAATCAAATAAATATATAATTTAAATATTTTACTTATATTTGTGTATAGAAAAATATTTAGTTCCTTAAAACAATAGGTGATGAAATGAAATTCAAATTATTGATGGCTTTGATTATCTGCTTTAATTTTGTTGTTCAAAATCAGACCATATCTAAACCGGTCGAGCCTCAGGTAAAAGGCGGCTACAAAACCTGCACTGTCACAGAATACAGATACACTGCGGGAAAACCTAACAAAAAGGGTGAAATTCAATACAAACTGATTTTAGATGAGAAAGGAAATCCAATTGAGATGATTTCTTACGGTGAGAATAAAAAAACATACAAAAATAAGATAGAGAACAAATATAATTCAGAAGGTTTGCTAATTGAAAAGATTTTATTTAATTTTGAGGGGAATCCGACTGTAAAATTCACGTATAGTTATGATGAAAAAATGAATTTAATTACCGACATAACTTATGATAAAGATGACAAAAAAACAGCAAAAGGTTCGTACAGATATGATGAAAATGAATTTCTCGTTAAGGAAGTTCATGAATTTTATACCGATAATGATGTTGCAACCGGAGTAACTTATTTCAAAAATGATAAATTCGGCAATAAGATTGAAGAAAGTGCCAATCACAGCAGCGAAATTTCTGTTGAAGTTTCTGCAGAAGTTGATTTAGGCAATAACACTTCCAAAAGTGAAGTATTGCAGGAGCAGTCACCTGCTGAACTTGATAAAGTAACTTACGAATATGAGTATAATGATAAAAATCAAATCATTCGTGATGTCAGAAACGGTATCGGCGGTACAAAACTAATTCACGGTTATTCTTACGATAAATTCGGAAACATTTTAGAGAGTATTTCTTATGATGAGAATAATAAGCCCGCTTTAAAATTGGTTTATGAGTATGGGAAATAAAACCGAATCTTTTAGGTTCATATAAAATATTTTCATTTATTGTTTGTAAACTAATCAGATAATCATTACTTTAGTATTCTTATTTTTCAATTTTTATCAATTAATTTTAGGTTAATAAAATGGCTGTCAAACAAAATATCAAAAAAATATCAACAACGAATACAAAACAGGAAATGCTTGATGCATACAACAGTTTGCTTGATATAATTGAACAAAAAAATGATAGTGAAATCAAGTCAGCAGAGAAAATTATTGAAAAACAAACTGTGCTTGCTCTTGATACTGCCGATTCTCAAAATTCAGAAGCAATTCACAAAAAGATTTCCGAACTAAAATTTGAATTTAATACCGGTTTAAATTCATTAAGTGAAAAAATTGAATCTGAATTTGAGAAATATCTTAATATCAAAAAAGCTGTAGCTATCAAAGAAAACGAATTGCAGGAAATTTTCGAAATCCAGAAAAAAGCACAAACACTTTATGCTTTATTAGAAGCTCAAAAAGAGGAAAAAGAGAATTTTGAAGCCGAAATGGACGAATTGAAAGAACAGTTGGAGCAGGAAATAAACGAAAAACGAAGTTTATGGGAAAAAGAAAAAACCCAAAGAGAAATTGAGAACAAAGAGAGGGAAAAACAGGATTTGGCATTGCGAAACCGTGAAAAAGAAGAGTATTACTACAAGTATCAGCGTGAACAACAGCTTGCAAAAGATAATTTCGATACCGAAAAAGCAGCTATGCTTAAGGAACTTTCAGAACTAAAATCAAAAACCGAAAAAGAAATTAAGGATTTAAAAGAAAATACCGAAAAAGAACTTTCTGAGAGAGAAAGTAACATCATATCAAGTGAAAGAGAACTTAATGAACTCCGCAGTAAAGTTGCATCATTTCCTGAAGAACTATCCAAAGCAGTTGATAAAGCAATAAAAGATGCGACTGAAAAAATAATAATGGAAGGTAAGCACAAAGAACAGCTATTGAATTCAACATTTGAGGGTGAGAAAAAATCACTTGTCATAAAAATTGAAGTCCTCGAAAAGACAATTAAAGAACAAAACGAACAGATTGCAAAATATTCAACACAATTGGAAAAATCCTATATTCAGATTCAGGATATTGCTACTAAAGCTGTGCAGGGTTCAAACAACAAAGTTGTACAAACATATCAGCCGCCACAGGGAGTCTGATTAATTTAATTTTAAATTAAAAATATTTGAGGTAAAGAAAGTTTTGGTATGTAATAAAATCCGGACTTAAATATGATGAAATTTATTCTATTAGTGCTGTTAAGTTGCTTCTTATTCTCTAATTTTTTGCAGTCCGATGACCTTAATGAACAAATAATCAAAGAAGCAAATTACTATAAGCTTCTAGAACAAAATGCTTTTAAAGATTCTATTAACGGCGTTTACATTCCCAAAGATTTATATGAGGCTATGGATATGCTTGATACTATGTTCAATGAGGAGAGCAAAAAAGAAATTAGTCAATTAATAAATGCAGCGGAAACGATACAATACCATTTAGGTAGTGGTATGGGTATTAGAAACAGGTGGGGTTTGTGGGTAAACTCACGATTAGCCAACTATTTTGAAAAACTAGGCTTTAGTCATCCGGATAATATGTCAAGTATAATTTTAAGAGCATTTTGGTATTATCTAAAAGATTCTACTATATATTTAAAAGTTCATAATTATAATAATTTTAAAGAAGACGGCAACCTGTTTTTTTATATGTATTATAAATCTTCAGGTGAAAATAACTTCTATTCTTTAAATTTAAATATTTTAAAAGCTGATACTTTAGGAAGAACTACATTTTATTGCCCTTTTGAACAGAGTGAATTTATTTCTTATAAACATGATAATCCTGATGCATTATTAAATGATTTCCGACTTAAATTATATGATTATTCATCCCATGATTTTTTAGATACATTATCTGTCTTCTTCAAACAACACGGCTATTTATTCCAAGGAGGATATTCATTAGATTCATTATTATTTATTTATGACCCTAATTCAAATGATATTGAATATTTCTTAAATGCATTCAAACAATATATTAGTAAAGACAGTCTTATTAATGAAATGAAAGTTGAAAAATATAATATCTATTATAATGTAGGTAAATCCGAACTTGATAGTATAGACAATATATTGTATCAATATAACAAAAAAGCTATTGAAGATAATTATTATGATGATAATGATAAATGGACTGACTTTTATAATATTGTTATGAATGATTTTTTATCCCAAAAATTAATATTGGATTTATATGTAATAAGATTCTATCCATACATTAAATTCGATTTTAAAGAGTATAAGAAAAAGAAAAAATAATTATAACAAGGAAAATACACAATGGAATTATTTATTAAAAACAACAAAATTTGGCAGACGCTTTTATTTATTTTAATTTACCTATCATTTCATCAATCAATCCTTATTGCTGAAGAAAATCAACATTTTGAAATTCAGCACGATAAATTCAAATACTCTTTTAATGAACCGGAAGATTGGCTCTATGAAAATGAGGAAGGAATTGATGACGGGTATTATATTATTATTAAAAAGGGTGTAAATCAGGACCGTACTTCTACATTTTTAAACATATTTCCATATTCATATGAAATAGATAATGAAGATTTTCCGGTGATGATGATTTATACGGTTTCTAAAATATCCGCTAAATGTCTGAACAAAAGAACTTTCATTGACACATTAAGCAATAAATACGCTAATGAATTCACATACGAGAACACATCAAAAACTTCAATAAAGAATAATGACAGTTCAAGAAGTTTGGAATTATTAAGATATTCCGGAAAAACCAAATCTTTTTATCTTACTCTTGGAGTCATAGAAGAATCTGAATATTTTGTAGCATTTATATTTATCACCAAAACAAATGAAGAACATAATACTTATTTTACATCATACAAAAATTTAATAGGTTCATACAGATTTATTACAGATTCTGCCCCTTTAGATGAAGAAATAGATGATATTGAAGTTGAATTGAAGAAATTGAACATTGACCTTAATTCATTAAGATATCTTGAGTATGCTTATAAGAAAAATTCACTCTCTATGCTTGAAAATTTTTTCAAAGAAAGTTCCAGAGTAATTACACCTGTTAAAAATGAAGAATTGTTAAAAAAACCTGAATTTGAACAGGAAGTATATAAAATATTTAAATTATTTTACAATCCACTTAAATTAAATAACTATTCAGCTCCATACTGGGGGCACAAGGAATATGGAGATAAAAATTCAGAATTATATTCTGATGTAAAATATATTTTAGTTCAAAACAAAATTATAGTAACTTTAAACGAAAGAGTTACTAAAGCACCAAGGAAATATTATGGTTATATTCCTGGTGATACAAATATTTATATCAGCGAACTTTCAAAATATGTAATTGAAGATTTTTCTCCTGAATTGCATTTTGATGATAAAAATATTATCTATTGCAGTAATGAATTTTTAGAAACTATAAATGAATTTTTGGGTGTTTCATTTAATAGAGGTAATATATATGAATTGCCTAAACCTAAACGAGAAACCCAAGAAAGACTTAATTTTCTAAATAAACTGGTTAAAATTATTCCAGGTCATTGGGGTGGATATTATATAATTGAATCTTTTCCAAGAGTATCAAAGATAGATTTTAATGAAAATTTTGATAAAGCAGAAGTATATTTCCAAAATGGTTATTCTTATTTTTGTGCTACATTTAAAAAAAATGAAGGTAACTGGGAAATTATTGGAAGCGGTTTAATGTTTGTTGAATAATTAAAATTAAATATTGTTGTATGTACTTGTTTTTACCCATATCAATTCGATTTTAAAGAGTATAAGAAAAAGAAGAGTAAATAAATCACGGAAAAGTTTAAACTTAATACTTTTGCAAAACGTATCTCAACTTTGAACATAGAAATTGTATTTTAGAGATATTAAATGATTATGGGAAATGAAAATAATCTTATTTCTGAATCTGACCTGAATGCAATAGAGGAAACACTCTATTTGTTATCTATACCCGGAATGAAGGAATCTATCATCGAAGGAATGGATACACCTGTTGAAGAATGTATTGAATCACCGGAATGGTAAATTGGAAATTTTCCTGTACTTATCCCACTCCTTTTTCGTCAACGCTGATTTTAATATATAAGAAATATTAATTTGGAAAATAAGGATAATTCTCAGTTAAACAAAGCAGTACTTCTTGCTGTAACGATGACCTCAAATTTTTTCAATCCGCTGATGGGTGCGGCTGTTAATGTGGCATTACCAAATATCGGAATAGAATTTTCTCTTGATGCTGTTATGCTTAGCTGGATTACTATGGCATATTTACTTGCTTCTGCAGTATTTCTTGTGCCTCTTGGAAAAATCGGAGATATGTGGGGAAGAAAAAAGATGTTTCTCCTTGGGAATATCTTTTTTGGTTTGGCAACTATTTTATGTGCAGCGGCTGACTCCGGCTACTCATTAATAATAGGCAGACTGTTACAGGGCGTAGGAAGTGCTATGATGTTCAGCACAAGTATGGCAATCGTCATATCAGCTTTTCCGGTAAGTGAACGAGGCAAAGTAATTGGTTTGAATGTATCGGCAGTTTATGTCGGTTTATCAGTTTCGCCTATTTTGGGAGGTGTTCTGACTCAGACTCTTGGCTGGAGAAGTCTGTTCATAATTAATGCAGTAGTGTCTTTGCTTGTAAGTATAGCAATAATCATCAAAATAAAAGCTGAATGGAAAGAAAATGAAAATGATAAATTCGACTGGTTTGGAGCAATAATTTACATCCCTTCTATGACTGCCTTAATGTTCGGATTTTCAAAATTGCCAACGCCGCTTGCTACTTTTTTTACTGCCGCCGGAATTGTCGGTCTTATAATTTTCGTTATGATGGAACTGAAACATCCTTTCCCGCTGCTGAATATGAAACTATTTTTTGAGAACCGCGTTTTCGGCAGTTCAAATTTATCGGCATTTATTAATTATGCAGCTACATTTGCCGTAAGTTTTATTTTAAGTTTATACCTGCAGTATTCCAAACATTTATCGCCGAAAGATGCAGGTATGATTCTTATTGCCCAACCCGTATTAATGGCAGTAACAGCAATATTTTCCGGCAGATTATCCGACAAAATAAGTCCCCGTCTTCTGGCTTCTTCCGGTATGGCTATCTGCGTGGTCGGAATGGCACTGCTTTCATTCATCGAAGCTGATACATCATATATTTACTTAATTACAGCACTTGGAATCTTAGGATTTGGTTTCGGACTGTTTTCTTCACCGAATACAAATATGGTAATGAGTTCGGTAACGCGTAATTATTACGGCATTGCATCTGCAACATTAAGCACAATGCGTGCAACCGGTATGATGTTCAGTATGGCAATTGCATCCCTTTCTATACATCTTTTTGTGGGCAATCAAAAGATAAATGATTTGAATGTCGGAAGTTTTATTCACAGTTCCAAATTTGTTTTTGTGATATTTACAATTCTCTGCGTAGCCGGCATTTTCCTGTCATTTATAAGCGTCAAGAATGTGAGAGTTTCAAATTAATTGGGGATTGAGGATTAATACCAAATTGTGTTTTGTATAGTCCTTTTGATTCAATATTGTAAGAATTCAAATTAGAATATTGGTATTTTTAAGTGAAAAAGATTGGGAAATTAGATTAATTATTTTTTAAATTTTGATAATTAAGAAATGTTGTCTATTTTAGTATATACATATAACTGCAAAAAAAGGTTAATATGAAAAAGTATAATACTTATATAATAATATTGATAATGATTAACAACCTGAGTTCATTTGAGTTGAATTGTCAACAAGATTATTTTGGTGCCCCGCAAAAAAGACTTTCAATAACAACTAATCCAAAAAAGCCTGTTAATTTAGAGTTTCCACAGAAGGTAAACAGATTTGACTGGACGAAAGATAGTTTTAATTTAAATTGTTCATCATTTTCTGATATAAAAAAAGTAGTGTCACCTTTTTTTCAAATTGATAATCCGCGTATTATTGACATAGCATATTATCAGGATATGCTACCTGAAGACGGTTGGGAACTAATTGACTATGATTCAGGAATAGAACAGCCGGTTGATAAAATCAAAAATTCAAGTAATTACCCATTTATAATGCTCTATAACAAATACAGGGGTATTATTCGTTTTTTTATTATGTTAAAAATGAAATCGAATCCAAATGATGGATATACAACTCTTATGAATTTAAGAGGTATTTATGAATCTTACTTTAGCGGACAATCATATTCTTCATTATTTAATAATACCAAATCTTATAACAGTCTTGATAATTTCAATGAATATACATCCATTTATTTTTATCCTTACAATACTGATTATGGTTATTGGAACCGAGGCGAATTAGATGTTCTTTATGACCCTTGCACTTGTATGAACCACCACAAGATATATTTAGAAACAAATTTATTCAGGTACAAAGAAATTGAAATTGATGGTAAAAAAGGATATATTTCAAATGAATATCTATTTCAAACTGTAATATTGGCTGTACCGGGGGATAATCTTTTAGAAATGAATTATAATTATGAGGAAGTAAAGGAATATTATTATCCATATTATAATAATATACTTGGGACATTTAATCTTTTAAGAACACCTGAAATCAATTATTCAACAAGATTTAAAACTGATTTTGAATATCAATTCAAACTCTCTATGCAAATAGATTACGTTGTAAATCCCGCAGCAGGATTTCATTTCGACAGTATTGATATTAAAGCAAGGTATGTCGTTGAGTTTGCTGATTATCCCGGAATTACTTCTAACAAAGAATTTTATCGAATTAATGATACACTATATGAATCAAAAGATATACCGATAGGATGTCTGAGTGATTATACACTCAAATTCAGTTCACCATTTAAAGAGACTTCAACCCGGGTATATATGATATTCAGCGGTGATTTTAAAAAAATTGATAAAACAGGTGCAACACCAAATCAGTTTTTAGAAATGCCTTTTAAAATAAATCTAATTAAAAAAGATGAAATTGAGTTTGATGATGAGTATTGGAGTAATACCTTCAATGGAGATTGTAATACAAAAATATCACCGTATAATTTGAATATAAATAAAATGGGTGAATTTTGTAAAAATAGAGAATATAGTAATTATGATAATTATACCCGAGAGAGAAGTATCAGAAAAATAACTGATACAATAGAATTTTCAACAAATTTGTCTTCACAAACCCGTCTCTATGATATATATCCAAATCCTGCAAATGAGTTCGTCAATATTGAGTTTGCTGTAGAAAATGAAACTGAAATTAATATATATTTTCTTGATATGCTCGGAAAAAGAGTTCCTGATTCATCTATAAAGCAGCATTTAGGAAGAGGCAAATATGTGTTTGAACTACACACTTCTCACTTAACCCAAGGGCTATATTTTGTAATTCTTGAATCGGAAAACATAAAAGATTATAAAAAAATTATTATTCAAAGATAATCTAACAAGATTTCAAGTAATGAATTCTTGATGTTCAAAGGCATATAAATACTTCTAAGTCAAAATCTCAATCCAGTTTTCTGATAATTCGCCTGATGATTCAATAGCTTTTTTTAGTTTATCTTTGAACTTCCAGCAAGTCATTTGACGAAGTGCTAAACGTCTTGCAAACTCATACGATGATAATTCTTCATTACCTTTACAAACGCTGTGGGCAATATAAAATGCCTTACAAATATCAAAACGGCAGTGATGAAAAATTGTTCCTGATGTTGCAGATTCTTCTTTTTTGCATTTTGTGCAGCGTCTTGAATATGGAGTTTTTCCCGGACAATAATTCGTATTTTCACATTTTCGGCAAAGAAATCCTTCTCTCCATTTTAAATCAGCAAGAAATTCCAAACATTTTTCATTGTCTGTAAATAATTCTTCTATTTGTTTCTCGGTTAATTCTTTACTAAATATCATAGATAAACATCATTAATCCTTTGTCAAGTGATAGTTAAACGATTTATTTTCCGAATTGTTTTAATTTCATTTTTTAAATAAAAGTGATAATAATTTAAAATATAAGTGATACTAATACGATTTATAAAAAATATTTCTGTAAATTTGAAATAATTGAAAATGAAAATTTTAAAAATGTTGGAAAAGTTGAAAAATGGCTTTAATTGAAATAGAGAACCGCTATACTTCACTTGCAGAATCTACTTGCTGTCTGTCCTGCGGGGGAGCGATTAATTATGCTGATATAAAAAATGGTGAAATATGTGTTGACTTAGGCAGCGGACGCGGTAATGATGTGCTGCGTATGGCTGAAGAAGCCGGACAGAATGGTTTTGCTTATGGAATTGATATATCAGACGGGATGTTAGAAAAAGCAAGAAAAACCGCTGAGAAGTTTGAAGTTCAAAATGTACGGTTTATAAAAAGTGAGCTTGAGTCCATACAACTGCCGGAAAATACAGCCGATGTGGTTATATCCAACTGCACAATAAATCACGCCCGTGACAAGCAGGAAGTATGGAATGAGATATATAGAATTATGAAGAATAATGGAAGGTTTGTTGTCAGCGATATATATTCATTGGAAACTGTATCGGAAGAATATCGTGATGACCCGGTTGCCGTTGCCGAATGCTGGGCGGGTTCAGTAACAAGGAGTGAATATATGCTTCAGCTTCAAAATGCAGGATTTGATAGAATTGCTATTTTAGAAGAATCAATCCCCTACTCAAAAGGTAAAATTGAAGTCATCAGTTTTACAATTGCAGGATTTAAAAAATCGTAAACAAAATTGTGATTAACACAAGAAATATATTGATAATTTTAAGGAGAACAGATTTTGAAAAGTTTAATAAACAAAAAAACCAAAGTGGTAAAAAAAGTAGCTAAAACCACTGCTCAGTGCTGCGCTAAAACGTCCAAAAATACCCCGGGGTGTCACGACTAAAATAATATGAAATACTCAAAATACAACATATTATCCAAATTCAGAGATTCTAATAATAGCTTCATTGTTAACCTGCTTACCGGGAATGCTGATATATTATCCCCCGCCGAGGCAGGAAGTATTTTAGAATTGAAGGGGAGCGGCTTTATTGATTCCGATTTCTCAAATGAGTTGAGTGCAAAAGGGTATTTTTCTGATTTGAATGAAGAGAAGAAAATGTACCGGAAAGCATATCTTGATTTTATTGATGACAGGGATAATGATGAAATTCAGATATTTTTTGTTGCCAATTATACTTGTAATTTTGCCTGCACATACTGTTATCAGGATGAATACGCTCCTGTAAAATCAGATCTAAGTATTGAAACAATTGATGCCTTTTTTGATTATATAACCAAAGAATTTGCAGCAAGGAAAAAGTACATTACTGTTTTCGGCGGAGAGCCTCTGCTCAATAATTCAAAACAAAAAAGCATTATAACTCATCTGATAAAAAAGACTAACGAACTTGGGCTTGATATTTCTTATGTGACTAACGGATATTATCTTGAAGAATACATTGATATAATCAAAACCGGTAACACAAGAGAAATTCAAGTTACTCTTGACGGGACTGAAATGGTTCACGACAGCCGGAGAGTGCTGAAGGGCGGCTCGGGTACTTTCAGTAAAATCATTAAAGGAATTGATGAGAGTATCAGAAATAAAATCGTTGTAAATTTAAGAATGGTTGTTGATAAGGAAAATATTGAGAACCTGCCGGAAATTGCCAAATTAGCTGTAGAAAAAGGGTGGACAAAAAGCAGTTACTTCAAGACCCAAATCGGCAGGAATTACGAACTGCATCACTGCCAGTCCGCTCCAGATAAATTATTCAACAGAGCTTCATTATATGAAGAATTGTACAGATTGACAAAATTGTACCCTCATATTCTTGAATTTTATAAACCTGCATATTCAATCAGTAAATTTCTATGGGAAAATGAAGAACTACCCAAACCGCTGTTTGATTCCTGTCCGGCTTGCAAAACTGAATGGGCTTTTGATTATACAGGAAATATTTATTCCTGTACAGCTACAGTCGGCAAAGCTGATGAATCTCTCGGCACTTACTATCCTGTTGTTAAACTCAATCAGGAATTGATTGATGAATGGCAGTCACGTGATGTAACTGAAATTGAAGAATGCAAATCCTGTAACTTACAGTTAGCCTGCGGCGGAGGCTGCGGTTCAATTGCAAAGAATACAAACGGAAAAATTTGCTCAACTGACTGCAGACCTGTTAATGAATTACTCGGACTCGGTTTTTCAGCCTATTTTGAAAAAGACAATAAATAACAAATATTTCTACCAAATAAAAAAGGTATTGTAATGAAAGAAATTAATGCAAATGAATTCGGGGTTGAAGTCTTAGAAGGCGGCAAAGTAGCTCTCGATTTTTATTCTACTGAATGTCCGCCTTGTGATGCCTTAGCACCAAAATTTGATGGTCTCTCTGAACTGTACGGTAATGATGTTAAATTCCTTAAGATTTTTCGTCAGCAGAACAAAGAAATTGCCGATAAACTTGGTGTAAAATCCTCACCGACAATTTTATTTTTCGATAACGGTAAAGAAGTTGCAGAGAGATTAGCCGGCGGTATCAAACGCAGCGAGATAATTCATAATCTTGATAAAATGCTGCCCGACGAAAGAGTCAAAAGTATCAATTCTAAAATTAAATCTTCTGTCACCGAATTTGATGTGGCTATTCTCGGCGGAGGTCCCGGAGGATTGACTGCCGGACTGTACTTATGTCAGGCAAGAGTAAATACGGTATTGATTGATATTGGTCTGCCGGGCGGTCACGTATCTACTACCCACGAAGTTTCCAATTATCCGGGATTTATTGACCCGCAGCCCGGATATATGCTTTCACATAATATGTCTGAGCAGACAAAATTATGCGGAACAATTTATAAGGTTGCTGTAGATGTTACCAATGTAGATTTGGATAAAAAAGAAATTGTCATTGATGAGTATGAAACGATAAAAGCCAAAAAAATTATTATTGCTACCGGTACTTCTCCAAATCTTACGGGAGCCAAAGGTGAAAAGGAATTTAAAGGCAAAGGTATTTCATATTGTGCTACGTGCGATGCGAAGTATTTTGTTGACAAGGAAGTCGTTGTAATCGGCGGCGGAAATTCTGCTGTCGAAGAAGCTGAATTTATTTCCAGATTTGCTTCCAAAATTACAATGGTTCATCAGTTTGACAAATTAACTGCTAACAAACAGGCTCAGGAAAAAATCCTTGCAAATCCTAAGGTCAGTGTTTTGTATGAGTATGAGCCAAGAGCATTTGTTAAGGATGGCGATAAGATGATTACCGAAATTGAAAATCTCAAAACAAAAGAAATTACAAAACTCTTCAGCGACGGCGTTTTTATATTTATTGGAATGCAGCCGAATACTTCATTAATCAAAGAGAAACTTGAGATAGATAAATGGGGTTATATCCAAACTGATGAGGATATGAGAACAAATATCGCTGATGTTTACGCAGTCGGCGATGTTATAAGCAAAAAATACCGCCAGATTACAACCGCAGTTGCCGACGGTACAATTGCCGCAATTTCAATTGCAAAAGAATTAGATTAAATCTATCAATTCTTAAAAACCAAAATTCTTAAAATTCTAAAGGGCATTAATGATAAATCATTAGTGCCTTTTTTGCTGTATTAAATTAACTTGAAAATCTTTAGAAAATCATATTTCAACTTAAAAAAAAACATATCCGGCGTTGAAATAAACATAATGCTTGTTCAGCTTTTGAAAAATTTTAATAAATATCTTTCAAAATTTCTGAGAAATATAATATTCAATTGTATGAGAAACCGACTTTAAATATTTTATATCTATAATCAAAATTTAAGCATACTCAAAAACATCAGTTTCAATAGTTTCCAATTTCGACTCATTATTATATATTAAATCATAAACTTTTGAATATGTTTGAGGGGTAAAATATTCCTCTTCACAGCGGGTACAAACTTTTGCCGGAATATTTTTAACAAAATATAATTTACCTTCTATATTGAATACATGGTCAACATTTTTAATCTCAAAATTCTGGTTACCGCAATTATGGCATTTATCAGTTATCATGTCTTCTCCTTTTAAAATTATCTTACCATTTTTCAATTTCAGGTTCATATATAGTAATTATTTTTGTTGTATTAGACGAGTTAAGTGTTAATTGAATGCGAAACGTTCTTTGAAACGTCCGATATTCTCTTTGAAACATGCGAAATGTTCTTTGATAGGTAAGAAATCCTCTTTGAAAGGTGAGAAATCCTCTTTGAAACGTGCGAAATGGTCTTTGAAAGGAGAGAAACGCTCAACTGGAAGACCGAAACGCTCTTCGGAACGACCGAAACGCTCTTCGGAACGACCGAAACGCTCAACTGGAAGACCGAAATGCTCTTCGGAAAGAACGGAATGCTCAACTGGAAGACCGAAACGCTCAACTGGAAGACAGAAACGCTCAACTGGAAGACCGAAATGCTCAACTGGAAGACCGAAATGCTCAACTGGAAGACCGGAACGCTAAGATGAGTCGTCAAAACAATATGTCGAGTCTTCCGATGCAGAAGTTGAAACAAAAAAAGGTGCTGAAAGTTCATTAAACATAAATTTTCCTTTTTGCAATTTGAATTTTATGTTCTTTTGGTTTGAGCAGTCCGCTCCTACGGAGCTTTTTGATTATTGAGGGAATGATTATTTTCTACTAACAGGGCATTCCTTCGGAATTGAAATCAAATATTAATAACACATCAATCATATTAATCCCAAATATTACAATTCAACTCAAAAACAATATATCCGGCGCTGAATTAAACATAATGCTTGTTCAGCTTTTGAAAAATTCGTATTTTTGGATTATGAAATTTGATTATGTAACATTAAAAAGAATGGGCTTAATTCTAAATAGTATGATTTAAACCGGAACAAATCATGTATGTAAAAATGATAGTTAAAATGAAGGATTTTCATGACTCTAATATGTAATACTAAAAATATAATCAATTTTTTTAAAAAAAAGATTAAGCTTGTTTTGGATAAACCAGTTATCATAAAATCATTTATATTTAACCTAATCTTTTTTCTATCATACACATTTGCTTTCACAACTAATATTGATAGTCTTGAAAAAGCTGTAAATAATGCACCTGACAAAAACAAACCTGAAATTTATAATACTTTAGCAAAAGCATATCAAAATTCATCTTTTGAAAAAGCCGATAAATATACAAGATTAGCATTAGAATTCTCTCAGAAAAACGCTGACAAGAAAAACGAATCCGATGCTTATTTTAATTTAGCTTACAATTATGTTACTCTTAATAACATTTCCGAATCAAAGAAATACTTCCAGAAATCTTTGGATATCAGAATTGAATTAAAAGACCAATTATTAATTTCTTCCTCACTTAATGCCCTGGGTAATGTAACGAGATTGATGGGAAATAATAAACAGGCGCTGGATTATTATTTCAAAGCTCTGGAGATTCGGAAAGCGTCGGGGGATAAATTACTGATAGCCGCAACAAACAACAATATCGGTGTTGTTTATAAATTTTGGGGGAATTTTGAAAAGGCACTGGATTATTATCTGCAATCCCTTAGAATTGCTGAAAGTCTCAATGACACCACTATTATAACACCTGCACTGATAAATATCGGCAATATATATTCAGACTTAAAAAAGTACAAAAAATCACTTGAATATTATTTTCGTGTATTAGAAATTTCTCAAAAAACAGATAATCCTTCCGAAGTTGCATCAATTTATAATTCAATCGGTTCATCGTATAGTTATATGAAAGATACTGATAATGCTTTAAAGTATTTTGACTATTCTTATGATTTGGCAAAAAAGATTGGTAATGTAACAACGCAAAGTGATGCATTGAATAATCTTGGTGAATTATACCATCAATTGAATGATTTGGATAAGGCACTTAAATATTATCAGTTATCTGCCGATTTATCAGCCGCAAGTTATGATGTTAATTCAAATGCAACTTCACTAAATAATATCGGTACAATTTATCTTAGTCAAAAGCAATATAAAAAAGCACTCCCTTTCTTATTAAAAAGTCTTGAGCTAAATACTGAACATGAAAATATGATAACTTTAAAAGGGAATTATACTAATTTGGCGAAAGTCTATAAAGAATTAGGGGATTACAAAAAAGCATATCATTATCAATATCTTTATACTGAATTAAATGATTCAATTTCAAACGAATCAACTAATAAAAAACTGATTGATTTGGAAATACAATTTGAAACCGAGAAAAAACAAAAGGAAATTGAGTTACTTAAAAATGAAAAAGAAATTCAGTCAGGAATAAAAAATTATCTGGTTGCTTTATTGGTGCTGGGCGTACTACTAATAATTGTAATTCTGACATTATTCCTCCTAAAAATCAGAGCCAACCGAATGCTTGCTGAAAAGAACGATTTAATTTCCATACAAAAAAACGTGTTATCAAAAACACTTGAGGATTTAAATAAAACAAACAAGGCTAATGAGGAGTATCTCAAATTAATCAACGATGAATTATCGAGAGCTTCAGAATATGTTATTTCATTAATTCCCTGCCCAATCAAGGAAGGTAATATCCGGACGCACTGGATGCTGAAACCCTCATCAAAGCTTGGAGGTGATACTTTCGGTTATCACTGGTTAGACAATAATCATTTTGCGATGTATCTGATTGATGTAAGCGGGCACGGTGTCGGTGTATCGCTTCATTCCGTTTCGATTCTCAATACACTTAAATTTCAAACATTAGCAGGTATAGATTATAAAAATCCTGAGCAGGTACTTTCGACTCTCAATAAAGTATTTCAAATGCGTGAACATAACAAATTATTTTTTACGATTTGGTACGGCGTATATAATAATGAGACAAGGGAACTGAAATTCGCAACAGCCGGTCACCCTCCTGCCGTTATGATTGATAATTCGGGCAATGCATCACTTGTTGGAACTAAGAATTTTGTAATAGGCGGAACAAAACAGTTTAATTATACAAGTGATTCCATATTTATCAATTCGTCCTCCAAACTTTATATTTTTTCAGATGGAGTATATGAAATAAGAGACAAGTCAGGAGATATATGGTCAATTGATGAATTGATGGAATTTATCAGAATTAAATCTTCCGAATCGGATAATGATTTAGTTGAATTATATAATTTTGCAATGGATTTTCACCAAAATGATACTCTTGATGATGATTTCTCGATTATAAAGTTAGAGATTGATTAAAATTCTGTTGAAAAAGTGAAATCTTTCAATTTTGTAATTATGCGAGTAGCAAAGAGACCATGATTCCTGAGTTTAATATTCAATAAGCTGATTTAATCAAAATTCCTTTTTTTTCAATCTCATCTCTGGCAAACAGACTATTATTGTAATCATAAGAAGTAAAGGTAACAGGGGACAAATCCTTACCTGCTGCGAATATTAAATCAATTAATTCTAATTTGTCCTTAAAATTATTTCCGCTAAAGTCATCAGAAACCAATGCCAAATCAATATCACTCCACTCATTATAATTACCGGAGGCATAAGAGCCGAATAATACAGCCTTTTGAATTCTAATTTGCTTATCTTCTATTAATAATAGGAACTTATTAATTTTATTGATTACTGAATCAGGGATTTCAGCCATGAGTGTAACTCCATGATTTGTTTTATTTTATTAGTTGCATATTCTTTTGTAGAACTAAGATAAAAACTAAGTTTTTCATCAGGGTATCTTGCTTCAATATTAAAATTATTGACCTCAAGTAGAAATTTTTGTTGCTCATCGGATAAATTTAATCCCGATTTCTGTGCTAACTTTAATAAGTCATGTGTTTTAGGTGGACTGTCTGCATTGAATTTTACAAAATGAGCCTTTAAAATCTTCTCAAGTGCTAAGTGACCTATAAAAAGTGAATAATGATAATCACCGCTGTTATATAAATGCTCCATAACCGGAATATCAAGTTCCGAAATCCTTAACCAATATAATATTTTTTCGTTTATGTCCATGACTAATAATTTAACGTATTCTAATAGTCAATATTACAAATTAAATATGAGTACTTCTCTTTTTATGGTTGGAACATTAGAAAAGTAATAATTTCCAAATATTTTTTGTAAACATTTACACCCTTCCGAAGGTTCCGCAGCCTTCGGAAGGGTTGATTCTAATAATCAATTCAAAAATAATGTCATTGTTCAGCTAAATAATCTGTTTATCTCATCACCATATTTTCTTTTAATTCTTCAATTGTTCTCTGATTTGTGCTTCAATAGATTCAGGAGTATCTTTTGAGCCGAATTTCTTAATCACTTTTCCGTCTCTGCCGACTAAAAATTTGGTGAAATTCCAACCAATAGGCACCGGACCTAAAAAACTCATGTCAATAGACCTCAAATACAAATACAGTGGATGTGCATTATCTCCGTTAACATCAATTTTTGAAAACAACGGGAAATCCACTTTGTAGTTTGTCTCACAAAATGCTTTTATTTCGGCTTCATTTCCGGGTTCCTGCTCACCGAACTGATTACAGGGAAAACCAAGAACAACCAGCCCGTCCTGTTTGTAGGTATCATACAGCTTTTGCAGACCACTATATTGCTTTGTATAACCGCAAAACGACGCTACATTTACAAACAGTAAAACTTTTCCCTTATAAATTGATAAAGATAATTCTTTACCGTCAATATCCTTTAATTTAAAGTCATAAACAGTTTTGTCCGACATTTTATCTTCAGCTTTTGCAGAACATGACAAAATTCCAAGTACGATTACTACAAGTATAATTTTACTATTAAAAAAATCAAATAATCTATACATTTGTGATTCACTCCACACGATATAAAATTTTAAAAAATAAATATGTTGTAAAGAAGAAAAATGAATGGAATTATTATGAAATATAAAAATATTAACAATATATTTGCAACCAATATGTACTTAATGTGTATATATTGACGAGAGATTTCTATCAAACTCCGGCTTGGCTTGATGAAGGTAAATTACGACAAATACACTGACTCCGAACTAATCGCTCTCTTCGGTGAAGACAGAGATACCGTATCCGGTGCATTTAAGGCAATATATGACAGGTATTCGCCGGTAATACACTCATATTGCTCAAAAGTTTTGGGCAATGAAGATGAAGCCGAGGATGTTTTTCAGGAAACTTTTATAAAATTTTACAGTAATTGCTCTAAAGAAACAACAAAATTCAACGTACAGGGTTATTTGTTAAAAATAGCACGAAACCTGTGCCTGAATGTAAAACGCGACCGTAAGGAAAACGTATCAACAGATTATATTGATTTATTATACAACGATTCGCAGTCTTACGAACAAAAAGAACTGCTTGATTTGATAACACGTACATTAGAACTACTTGAAGATGATTACCGCGAAGCCTTTGTATTGAGAGAATACGGCGGACTTGAGTATTCGGAAATAGCCGAAACCTGCTCAATCTCTATTGTTAATGCAAAGTCGAGAGTTTACAGGGCAAAGCAGAAGATTAAATCAATACTGCTCCCATATTTAAAAGAATTGAGTCAATAATTTTGAGTTATTACCATGGATAACGAATATTTAGTTCAGGAATTTCTTGACGGCACTCTTAACACGGCAGATGAAGAGAAATTCTTCAGTATGCTGTCAGCAGAAAGCGATTTGAGAAGCGAGCTGAAACAGCATCTTGCCATCAAAAGTGCCATTAAGTCGGATGTCAGGGCATATACACCCAAGGCAGCATCCACACTTCATATTTTCGATAAACTCGGATTAGCAGCACCTGTATTACTACCATTAGCTGCACCGGGTTTCGGAGATAAAATTCTAAGTTTTGTTAAAATCAATTCAGGTTACATTCTAACCGGATTAGCCTCTGCTGCTGCAACCGCTTTGGTATTTTTACTAATGTTTGATTTAGGCGGCACTTCCAATAATGAAAAGTTATCTGACAACAATAGTGTAAATTCAGTAAGCGGAAAAAATGCAATCCATGGTGCAATTTCTACCGATTCTTATAATTTACAAAATACTTTTCCTTCCCAAGAATCAAAAGGTAAAGTTGCCACAGATAATGAAAATCCTCCTCAGAATATTGTCTATAAATATATTTATGTTAAAACCGGCAGCAGCGACGACGAACAGAATTCATCAAAAGCAATAATTGACGAACCAAACGATGTTGACAATTTTTCTCAACCAGAAAAGATAAATTTTGCTCAAATTCAGGTTAACCCAAACAATGACATTATGAATTTTCAAAATAATCACGGATTTTCTGACAGAGTTTCAATTTTGCCGAATCTATTTTCCGGTATGAATATCGGCGACAGTAAGTTTGCAGGAGAATTACGCGGCTCGGAATATTTATCCGGTATTGCCCCCGATGCAGTTCCTTCAGAAAATATGAGCGTTGTAAATGCAGGAGTATCATTTTTCTATAAAATTAATGATAACTTAAAAATTGGTATAGATTATCGCCGTGAAAGATTCCCTCAGGAATTTTCAGGATTTGAAGGCGACAAATATTATCAATACCAGCAGCAGCCCAATTTCCAAACATGGAGTTTGGCAGCAAAGTATAATCCTGAATTTTTGCAGAGGGAATTATTTTCTCCTTTTGCAATGATAAGTTTTGGCGGTAATTCTTCAGGTCCTGTTGGAAGGATAATGGCTGGTACAGATTTATACCTGTTTGGAAATTATTATCTTAATTTAGGATTGGACTATAATTTGCTACTATATACCCAGTCGGATGCAGCATTTTTCTCATCAAAAGCAGGTTTCCATATTGGCGCCGGATTTAATTTCTAAGGAGTTATTATTATGAAACCGATTCTGGCTTCAATTGTTATTATGGCTTTTCTGCTCTTTATAAGTTCGTGCGGTGATTCACTCGGCATCAATGGTGCGGAGTATATAAAATCCCGTGCAAATTCCGATACTCTAAGAATAGACACAATGATTAATTTCAAGAAAGTAGTTATAGAAACAATTATTACCAAAACAGACACAGTTATAAACTATATCCCGATAGTCCGCGAGTATGACCCCGTATATTCCAACAGAAATGAATATCAGATTTTAGAAAATTTTCAGGGAAATAATGAAGTCATCGTAAATAAAAAACTTGATGAAGTTATAAAAGTCCATATTGTTAGTATTCTTGACTATAATCCGATAAGCCCCGAATTAAGTTTTCAGTTAACTTTAGAAAATCCTCTATCAAATAAATTACAACAGTTTGAAAATAGAAGCGAAGTACTTTCAAGTTTGAATCTTGAATTCAAAGGTTTATCAGTATTGAATGACCAGCCTTATCTTGTTAGAGACTTATTAATCGGTAACATAATCAAATTCGAACTTTTCATGATTAACAAGGATAACAAAAAACGCCGGACAATAAATGAATCTATATTAGGTGAACTGATCTTCTATAACAGAATGGTTGTAAACGGACAACTTAGAGGATTATCAATGAAAGGCATTATTATGATACCTGCAAAAGGGCAGTTAGACATAAAAAAATATTCACTTGATTTATCAATCAATTTATATTTTCCTGAAATTTAGTTAGTCTGCGACTTTAACCTGCGTCTGTATTGAGACACATATTTCTGATGTTCGGAGTATGTTTTTGAAAAATTATGCCGCCTAGTTCCGTCCCCGATTGTAACCATATATATGTAATTATGAGAATCCGGATTTAGTGCAGCTCTTATGGATTTGGCTCCGGGATTATTTATAGGTCCCGGAGGTAAACCTTTATATTTGTATGTATTGTAGGGATTAACGGTTTTTAAGTCATTATAAAATATTCTTTTATTATTGCCCAAGGCATAAGCGACGGTCGGATCAGCCTGCAAAAGCATATTTTTTTTAATTCTGTTTATATACAAACCTGATACTTTGCTGCGTTCAGAGTCGTCCGGTGTTTCTGCTTCCACAATTGATGCAAGTGTAAGTATTTCATGTCTGCTGAATTTTTGAGGATTAGAAGACTGAGAGTTAATCCTGTTGAACATTTTTTCGTGTGCATCGAGTAGTTTATCAATTACGTCTTTTGCACTGCTTTCCATATATATTTCATAAGTATCAGGCAGCAGATAACCTTCAACACTCTTACCATGAATTTTACGTGCATTTAAAAGAGAATCCGATTCGGCATATTTAACAAATTTAGCTGAATCCACTAAAGCATCTTTTTGCAATATTGATGCAAAATTTAAATAAGTAAGCCCTTCCGGAAAAGTAACTCTTGCAATATAGAGATATTTACTTGTAAATAAAGCATCAATCAATTCTGAAGTTGTAATATTTTTCGGAAATAAATATACACCTGCCTGAAGATATTTTCTATCTATAATCGAAAGATATTTTAAATATATTTCAAACAACCATTTTGGCTGTGCCAAATCTTCCTTATTGAGAATATCAACTATCTTACCTACACCGGTTCCTTTCGGAATACTGATTTTAACAGGATTATTCTTGTTAATATTCTGGTGAATATAATAGTTGCAATATAGAGCCGCAGTTACAAAACCGACAATTAAAACCAGCGATAAATAAATAAATATTTTTTTCATAACAAAATTTTGCTTACTTTAGTATATTGCTATTGAGCAATATAGATAATTAATAAATAAATATTTACAAAAGTAAAAAATTGGAGACGAAAAATGGCAATAAGAGTTTTTTTTCCCGGAAATAAAAAAGTTTATGCTGAACAAAACGGATTTATCATTCAGACCGACCAGCCGGTAAGTGGCGGCGGAGACGGCAGCGCACCCTCCCCTTTTGAATTATTTCTTGCTTCGATAGCTACCTGCGGCGGAATTTATATAAAAGGATTCTGCGACAGCCGCGGATTATCAACAGAAAATATCGAGTTAATTCAAAACTTGAAATATGACTCTGTTTTACAAAAAATATCCGAGATTAATATTAAGATTTCAGTTCCTGCAGATTTTCCTGAAAAATATTACGATGCCTTGGTAAAGTCAGTAAACCAATGTGCCGTTAAAAAAGCTATGAGTGATCCGCCCTCATTCAATGTTTATACTGAAGTTAAACCATAAGAGATTTCCCAAAAGCAATTTTGAATTTTGGTTAAATGTGGTTGATGTAATCTAATAAATCATTACTTTAATAAAAAATGATCCTTCTTTTTGAAGATGAACTCCATTATCAAAAAGGAGTTCATTTTTCTGTATTATAAAATATTAAAATTATTCTCTATCAATTTTATGATTTACATAATTATTTTAAAATAAACAGAACAAGATGTCTGATTTTTTATTAGATTTGTGTATTACTTTGGTCATAAATGGAAATTATTCAAAGTTTTTAATAAAATATATAGGATGTATTATGAAAAAGGATTATTCTTTCTTGAATTTAAAATTTTCTGTCATCAAAATCTCTCTGCTTGCTTTATTTATTTCAATATCTGTTTCACCGGATATGTTTGCACAATACAAGAGAAATATCATATTCGAGGAATTTTCTGAAGTATGGTGCGGACCTTGTGCTTCGCTGGCGCCAATGTTATCAGTATGGCTTGATAATCATCCTGATTATATCCCGATAATTTATTATTCATATTTTACTGATAATGGTAAAAAGGTAACTTCACCAAGTGAGTATAATGAACGAAAGAAATTTTATAGTGTACCATTTTATCCTTATGCCAGAATTAATGCTGTCAATGCTCCAAATGAGCAATATCCCGGTTTCCCGACTGATACTTCACGCATTAATTCAATCATTGATACCATGTCAAAAACTACTCCTGTTAAAGTTGTAATTGATTTTACTAATGCAGATGTAGCCGGAAATATTAAAGTTGCTGTTACGAGCGATGTGGCTTTGGAAAATAAGTTTATTTATGTGATACTGGTCGAAAAACATCATACCTATGAAAAGCAATCAAACGGGCAATCGGAATTTCATCATATCATGCGTAAAATTCTAACACCTCCGGGAGGGGAAAAGCTTACAATAAAAGCAGGTGAAACACTGAACTTTGAATATCATTATTCGTTAGATGCAAGTATCAACAAAGATTTATACGCGACAGCAATAGTACAGGATACCTCTACAAAATATATATATCAGGCAGAAAGTGTATTTAAATCTCCTTCAACCTCTGTGTATGAAGATAATGAACAGCAAAATATCCTTTCAGTTTTCCCAAATCCGGTTTCAGATAATATCGGGATAAAATTGAATTCGGATAAAGAAATCATTTCTAAAATCGAGTTATTTGATTTATTAGGAAATAAAATAAACTCTGTTATTGTTTCAAATCAGATAAATAGTTTCTCATTGCCCGGCAGCGATATCTATGGGAATGATTTACCGGACGGAATATATTTTCTGAAAGTTCAAACTGAGAAATCGGTATATGTAAGAAAATTTGTTGTCAGTAAATAATTATTTCAATTATGATATAATGAGCAGAAATATTTTATTTGTATTATAAAAAACTCAGAATTATATCAAATAATATTTTGATATATCAATATAATTGTTAATTTTTGTATTGCAGATAAATACAAGACTCGCAATATACTTGGAATTAATATTGAAGAACAATATATTCGGTAATATTAATGCTTTTCCTTTAAGAAAAAGGATATTCATAATTACTTCATTTTCTGCGGTAATATTATGTCTTGTCAGTTCTATGTTTAATTACTATTTGGAACTTCATAAAGTATTAATTATTGTTCCACTTATAAGTGCTTCATTTTTTCTTTTCCTTTTTATTAAGGCAAAACGAACAGAATCATATACTTTCCAGGTATATTTTTTTGTAACGGTATGTTTTATATCATTATCAATAGTATGGTTTTATAATGACGGGTATAACAGTTCCCATTCACTTCTTATTTTCAATGCCTTCATGATATCAATCATGATTTCTGCTTATAAACAGAGATTGATTATTCTTGTTCTTTTCATTATTATGATGACATTATTGATAGTAATGCAGTATAATTTCCCTGAGTCATTTTTCAGCTACAAAACTGAACAAGGCAGATTCAGTGATATACTAACTTCAACGTTATATAATTTGGTTATTATGTATTTACTTATTAATTATGTATTAAATAATTATGATATTGAGCAGCAAAAAGTGATAGTAGAGAAGAAAAAGTCTGAGGAATTTAATTTGTTATTGGAAGAAAATAATATTCAAATAAATAATGCAAATATTGAACTGGAGTTCCTAAATGAAAATTTAGTTGAGCACAAAAAGGAATTGGAAAAGTACTCATTACATCTCGAATCACTAGTTGCTGAACGCACTCAGGACCTTGTAGTTGCAATGGGAGAAATTGAGAAGACAAGCAAACTTAAAACTGAGATTATAGCTAATATGAATCACGAGATACGCACCCCTCTTAATTTTATAAAAATGTCGGCATCTCTTATAAAGATGAGTATAAATTCAAATAATTCTGAAATTGATTTGTTAGATACATTAAGCGATTTAAATATTGGGGTCAATCGTTTATCAAGAACTCTGGAATTATTTGCTGATTTATCGTCCATAAAAAGTGGTAATTTCAAGACCAACATTTCTACATTCAGTCTTATTCCTATTCTTGAGAATTTATATTATACATACAAAAGCCGAATATTAGAACTAGAAAAACCAATTGAAATTATTTTTAATTGCTCTTTGGATGATTCATATATATTGGCTGATGAACAAAGTACTGCAAAATCAATTGAGTTTATTATTGATAATGCTGTAAAATTTACTAATGTTGGAAATGTCAAGATTGAATTATTACAAAATGAAGATAGCAAATATCAATTAATAATCGAAGACACAGGTATTGGAATTGCAGAAGATTATAAAGACAAAATATACGAACCTTTTTCTCAGGAAGATATGAGTTGCACACGAGAATATGAGGGAATTGGTTTATCGTTGTCCTTAGCTTATGAATATGCTTTGGCTAACAAATTCGATATGTCATTTGAATCCGAAAAAGGAACAGGTACAAAGTTTAAATTAGTTTTTGATAAATGCAATTTAATCTCTACGATATAATAATCAAATTCAGACCTCCTGAGCCACATAAAAACTCTTTTTCGGATAAAAAAAATCCCCTTGCTCGCTAAGCTCACTTTCCCACTTTTCAAGGGGGTTTTCTTAGTATTACTGCGAAATTGTCAATTACGAATCAAGGTATGTAACTCTTTTATTTTCTATAACAAGTCATGAGTTCTGAATTTTGGATACGTTATAACCCCTTAACCATGGTAGTTTCTATTCTTATTGATTTCTATCCTGTAACTAAATAAAATCGGCTTGCCTTTTTAGAGGCAAGCCGATTTAAATTCACACGTGATAATTGATAAAATTATCTGATAACAACTAATTTCTGTGCAAGACGTACACCATTTGCTTCTAAGAAGTAGAAGTAAGTTCCGCTTACCAGATTTTCAGCCTGAGCATCTACATTGAAACTGTAATTACCTGCTGAATAATTACCTTCAACCAATACAACATTACCTGCACCGCTTGCATCTGTAAGAGTAATCTTAACGAATGATTCTGCAGGTACACTGAAATTAACAACTGAATTATTGCTAACAGGATTAGGTATCGCTGTTGAAAGTGAATAACCGTTCTTGCTTACTTCGACAACGCTTGTTGTTCCGGTTGTAACTGTTACTGTAACAACAATAGAAGTTGCAGTGCTGCATGGATTCGAAACTTCAACATAGTATTCGCCTGCATCATCCGGTGTAGATACACCAACCGAGTAATCAGGGTCAGTAGAAGTTGAAACAAGCACACCATCCTTGAACCATTTATAAGTCATTATTTCATTCGGATTAGAACCCTCAGCAATAACATCAAGAATAAATGATTTTCCTGACTCGACCTCAACATCCTGCGGCTGGAACATAATTACAGGTGATTTGAGTACATCAAGAGCAGCGGAAGGATTTTCAAACAAGCTTGTACCTTCGAGTTTTATCATTACAGAATAATTTCCTTTATCTGCCTGCTGAATATTCATGACTGACAGCGTATTGGTATTTACACCGGAAATTTTGCCGGTTATATTCTGAAGGTCAACACCGTCTTTCGACCATTGGTAGGTAATTGTCTTGTTTGTTGATGTTGTAGCAGTCACTGAAAACTCAGCATCATTGCCAATACAGATAGAAGCATCATCAGGAGATTTAACTAAAACCAGGTCAATTATGACTTCATCCAAAAGTGCTTTCTTAGTTTTTACTCTTTCACACAGGCCGATTACTTCAGCATAATATTCGCCTTTGTCTGATGACCTGAATTTGTTAATAGTCAGATAGTTTGACTTTGAGCCGGAAATCCATTTGTTATCAACAAGCGGTATATCATTAGCTTCGTCAACATATTTGTACCATTGTACCTTAACTGTTTGATTTGCAAGTGCTGTTTCGAGGTCAACGCCATTGACATGAGCTTCAACTTTAAGAGTTGCTAAATCACCAACTGCTAAACTTTGTGATTCAGGTTCACGGGTAATATCGGTCGGACGGGTAACATAAACAGCTACTTCGCGTGAGTAAACAGGCAATGTTGCTCCTGGTCCATTAACAAGACATTTGTAAAGACCTGCCTGATTATGACGTAGATTCGGGAAATACAGAATTGGCTGGTCAGCACCGGGTATCGGCACGCCGTCAAGTTCCCATTGATAAGTCATAGGAGCGTTATAACCGATTGCTGAAGATACAGTCAAAATATTATAAGTAGTACCGACACAGTCAACGAATCCGTCAGTCTGACGTTCAATTGTAATTGTCAGGAAGATTTCATCAGCACCGCTAAAGTATGAAATTCTGTTTTCGCCGTCAAAATCTGAAGACTCAATATACCAGCCGTTCCAATTTGTACCGATATTGAATAACGGTGTATTGTTTAGTAAAGCTGCATTATAGACTTTCAAATGCGGGTCAGAAGGACTGAAAAACTCAACATTTACTGCTGAAGATGCCGGCATTAATCCTGCATTATGAACTGCAGTCATATCAGCATAATTCACGCCGTTAATGTAGACGATATTAGCACCTAAAGTATAAAGTACATTCTGATCAATATTAAGGGCAGATGCTGCCTGAATTGCAGTACCTGTGCCATTATTTTTGAAAATGTTTCTCATAATTCTTGCAGAAGCACCGGTTACACGGGTTACAGGATTTAAATTGAATTCAACCGAAGCAGTATTATAGACTACATCAAGCATAGGTGAATTATCAATATCCATTGCCATAATATTTGAGCCCATAAGCATATTATTGCCGACAGCGCCAACCGAGCCTGATATATCAATCATTGCACAGCCGTAATTTGCTGATTGAGACATAACAATCATGTTCTTATTAACAATTGTGTATGCACTTGTTACTTTAATACCGTTGATATTTGAACAGTTGTTTATGCTGTTGTTTTCAATCCATGCTGTATTATTAGCGTCGGGTCCGGTATGAATGACATTAATCAATGCATCATTTGTATTTCCTGTACCGATAATATCTGCAATATTATTATTGCTGATAGTAGTGCTGTTCTCTGAATAGATAGCACCTGCCGGATTGCCTGATGTTTTGAAAAAGTTATTTTGTATATCAACTGAATTTCCTGCTAAAGAAGAATAAAGCACATTATAGATTCCATGCCATGAGAAATTCAGGAAATTATTACCGTCAATATTCAAAACAGGAGAGCTGTTTGAAGTGTTCCAAAGAGCAACGGAACCTCTGTTAAATTCAGTACCTGTGATTGCAACATTGGTAGTATTATCCAATGTAACAAGATTGTAAGCTACTGTATTTGGTGAATTCGCAACTCCGTTGAATACCATTTTTCTGAATGTCAGACCGCTTAAAATTCTTGCATCAACTATTCTTCCTGCATTGCTGATATTTGAGTTATTATTCTGAATAGTAATATTCTCGAAAGTAACATTATTAATATTAGCAAGCTGCACAACAAAGTTGTTAACCGAATTAGGACTGTTTGTCAATGTTACGTCATAAGACTGACCTGTCTGCGAACGGAAAATAACAGGATTATTATTTGACAGCGGGTTGTTCAGAATAATCTGACCGTCATAAGTTCCCGGACGGATTTCAATAATTACTGTTCCTAATCCGAAAACACCACTTGAGTTAAGATATGATGCAGCTTCCGAAGGTGAACCGAAATGTGCGTTGGCGCCTCCGGCAAAATATATACCTGCTGAAAGTGATGGACCAATACCTCCGGTATATTTATCATTGCTTGGATTTTCATCGGCAACATTGTTAGGAAGTTCTGTCCATACTTCTACAGCAAATGCACCTAAAGGAGTTTTGTTATAGAAGAAAAATGTACCCACATTAAGGTCAAGATATTCGTTTTGTTTTATGCTCAATCCTGTGAAAGTTTTGGGTGTTTGGGTAACTCCGTCAACTTTCCAGTTAACAGTAACGCTTGAAAGCGGTTTAGGAGCATAATTCATCACTCTTGCTCTAACCTGAGTTGTACCTGCACCGAAGCCTTCGGGTGGACCGAAGAAACCGATTGCTCCGCAGTCGTTTAAGCTTGGGACTGTATTAACCTGATATGTATCATTGCCCGGGTCAGCGTCAGGATTTTTACCGTTAACATCCTTAACTGTAAATTTCATTTGGAAAGGATTGAAGTTAACTTCGTTCTGGGGATATACAAAATCGAAATTGCCCATATTAACATTTGCAGTCTGACCATTGCTCAGGTTTCCTGACCATGGAACTGTACCCTGAAATACATTATTTACCCACCAGTCAATTTTAGCACTGGTAAGATTTAAATCAGCGCTGTTTGACTTTAGAGTTACATTAACAGGATAATTACCTACAAGATATGGTTTGACAGGAGTAGTCATTGCTGTAACCAAACCGTCTGCAAGTGGTGGTATGATAATTACAGTATAATCTTCTACTTCTCCCCAATCTGATTTATCACATGGTTGAGGAGTAACACTGTAAGTCATGCGTACTCTCATCCTTGTAGCTCCATCTGTTGCGCTTGTAGGGATTGCAATTGAACCTGAAAAATTTGAGCCTCCATCTGTTGAACTTAGAGTAAATTCTTCAGTTGATGTATCAAATTTGTAATCCTGATTAAAGTCAATCCATAATCTTACGTAATCAATTGAATACGGAGAAGGATTATAAACTTCAGCAGTATATGATTTACCTTTCAAAACTGTTGTTGACATAGCTGTATAATCATAGACTCCATCAGTCCAATCGTCATCTTCCTGTGCAATCGTATTGAAATAAAACTTGCTGATATATTCATCCCAATTAGCTGTTGAAGCTGTACAATATTGTGCCTCTGATCGGGAGAAAAGAAACGGCATCATTATAATGCCAATAAGCAAAAGCCTCATTGCTTTTATAAAACCAGTATTCTTTTTCATAAATCCACCTTCATAAATTTAAAACAATATCTATTATTTATCAATTCTTTCAATACTTTATAATTATATGTCCTTTTTCAGATGCCAAATTAAATAAAAATTCTTAAATTTCAAAATAAAAAATAAAAATATATACAATAAATGCAGTGTTTTCACATTTTATTTACAATTTTGAGATTAATTTCAAATTATATCTAAGTATATGAACCTTCAATGCTGAATTCTGAAGTCGAAGACCAACGAAGCTAATAATGAATTGATTTTAACTCTGTAAGAGCGACCTGTTTGTAGAAAAAGCACAAACTGTCTGAACCATGATTTTTGGGATTGATGGGATTTTTGGGATTTGAATTAATTGAATACCATCGGTATTAAATATCGGTAGAAAAAGCAATACCGATGGTGAACCACAAATCCACCTCCGAAGGAGTAACCTGTCTGTAGAATATTAATAACCACCCCGTCCTGCGGACACCCCTCCTTGAAAAAAGGTGGGGAATAAATCAGTCTGTTAACTCCGAAGGAGTGCCCTGTTTGTAAAATAACAATCCCTCCGCTGAAACCATAATCCCCAACTCCGCAGGAGTTGAATATCGGTAGAAAAAGTACAGCCGACGGGAACCACAAATCCACCTCCGTCACTCCGTGACACCTCCGCCAGCGGAGGACATAAATCAAATCCACCCAAATACTAATCAACCCACGGCTTAAACACCGTGGGCTGATTTAGTGAAAATGAGTGTAGAATTTACTTCAATATCATCATTCTTCTTTGTAATAGCATGGTTGGTGTCTGCATCATAATAAAATACGTACCCGAATTCAAATCTGCTGTACTGATTTTGTAAGTATATTTTCCTTTCGACATCACGCCATTATTCAAAACCAATACTTTCTCACCCAATAGATTAGATATAAATATTTGTGTCAGACCCGATTCGATGGTTTCAATCGCAAATTCAAATTCTCCATCGGCAGGATTGGGTTTTACAATTGAAATATATGTTTCACCGTTTGGATTAACAAGTCTGGCGCCGCCGTCATAACATACCCCAAGCAATTTAAATTGACCATTAACAGTATTTAGATGAGCCCTCCCGCCAATAGTCTTAACATTCAACAATATTAACGGGCAGGATTCTGCATTTCCTAATGCGGCTTTGAATCTTAGTTTTGTCAGGGGTTCACCTTCCGGTTTATTTACAGGCAGATTTTCTAAAGAAATTACAGCATTTTTATTATCAATACTTTGAGCAGTATAATCCAAAGGGAAAAGCAGTGTGGGATTACATTTTAACTGGAAATCTAAATGAGTAATTCCTGATTGCTGCAAATTTTCTGTATCTTTCAGATAAACAGGTATTTCGAGTTCCTCATCGCTGAGGGCTTCAACATTAGGGATTTCCAAAATTAATTCAGTATCAAAAGGTAAGCCTTTTAATTCCATAGTTTTCCGGAAATTACACGGCATACCCTCTATTATAATTGAATTAATATCCTCTATCTCATCATCAGGGGTATAACTAATAATCAATTCTGCATTTCCTCCTTTTAGTATTGTCAAAGGAAATGGGTTGCCGTTTAACTCAAATGGCGGAGATAACTGAGCTATATTTTTAATTGTTATATCCCTTCCGGATTTATTGGAAAGTGTAATTTTACTATCGGCTGACGAACCGATTAATGAACTACAGGTCAAACCCTCTGCCGATAATTCCGGTTCTTCAATTATACCTGTAATCAATACTTCGCTGCTGAAACCGCAAATAGAATCAATAAATGTTAAAGTATCAGAAAATATTCCATATTGAGCTATGCCAGTAAATGAAACCTTAAAGTTTAAATTATCACCCGGATTAAAATTGATTTTATTAATATCAGTTGTTAAATTAGTTGATGAATGTATATTGACTGTTGTAGGTAAAGTTCCTGAATTACTTATCCTTAATACAGTGTCCTTAGTTTCACCAGGACAGAGAGTACCTAAATCTATCAAGGAGACATCCGATAAAAATTTAACTTCTTCTTTTCTTGCAATCAGATTAATTGATAAAATCGAATCCGGTTCTGCATTAGTTTTCAACTCTAAAAATGCTTTTTTTAATCCTGCATCTTTCGTTTTGAAAATTACAGAAAGTTGTTTCGAACTATCGGGTTCTAAGTTAAACGAATTATTATCGGTTAATGAAAAATCACCTGAATTTTCACCCTTAATTGTCAGACTTTTAAAATTGAGAGGGAATTTTCCTGCATTAAAAATTGTCAGAATACTTTGAATAGAATCATCACAAATAAGGTTAGGAAAATCCTCCAATACGTATTGAATTTGATATAAGTTGTGGACACCGGCACCGGTAAGATTTACGGTTGAAGGGCTGCCGACTCCGTCAGAATATACCAAAAGCTGTCCGCTGCTCAGTTCTTCCAATTCAGGAGTGAAACGTAAATCAATATCGGCAGTATATCCGGGCTGCAGAATAAAAGTACCGCTCCCTGACAAAGTTTTAAAGAAAGTATTTGGATTGAGATGAATAGTTTTGTATATTTTTAAAGGAACTTTGCCTATATTTTTAATAGTTGCAGCTTTTAGTGTATCTTTGTATGAACCGATTCTGACACTTCCGAAATCAATGGTATTATTAATTATACTTATGACCGGCTCTACACCTTCGCCGACAATTTTATAAACCAGAGAATCAGATTGCGACCAAATAACAATTTCAGCACGATGAGGACCTATCCTGACAGGTGAAAAGCTAATACGAAGCTTTAATTTACTTTCCGATTGAACACTTAAAGGTAAAATCACTGAATTAATTGCAAAAGAAGCAGCATCATCTCCCCGAAAATAAATAGAGTCAATTCTGCAGTTATATGGTTCGTTATTAACAAAGTAATCCGGTATCGTCGAATCCTTAGTGCTGCCAACCACCCATTTTCCGAAATAAATATCAGATGCACTGATAACAGGCTCGGCAATCCTAAACACATTATCTGATAAGTCCAATTGTTTTGCTGTACCATTTATTAAATGTTTGATTCTTACGAAACACTGATTGCTCGCCGGCTTTGGAATATTAATCCAATTATATGTGAATCCTGTTGCTTTATCGGTTATAAACTGCCAATTTTTACCAAAATCATTGCTGTATTCAATCAAACATGTATCCTTCTCAGGAATACCTGCCCATGATATTTGTGTTTCATCACCAACAAGAAATAATTCTCCTCCGTTTGGATGCAGTAAAATTATTCTTCCTGCGGAATCTGCCGAACCTTTGACTACACCCCCTACCGTAATGGTAAAAGGACATAAATCATTTTCAAAATCAAAAGTAGTATATTGAAAACCATCTGCCATTGGTAAAAATGAAACTTTGATAAATATATTTTGCCCCGGATTAATGTAAAAACCATTTGAATTTATAGTAAATGAAGGATTCGTACCTGTTATTTTTGATACATTGAATTGAGTATTATATGCCGAGACTTCAATCAATGTATCTCTGACTATCCCTTTTTTACAATAATCAAAGAAAACATTATCAGGATTGAATTCTAACTTCGGAATTTTTTTATTTGGAGATATATAGTTTGCATAACCTGCTGCAGATAATGATAATATACTCATTTCAACATCAATAGGTCCGCTTTTGCAGCTAAATCCGCTTTCCCATTCAATTTCGCAGCTTCCGTAACCCTGTAAATCTTCCTGAAGCGTGAGGGCTAATTCCAATGCTTCATTTGTATTGGTTATGCCGTCATATTGTCGCCCACCGGTTGATTCAGCTAATGTTCGGAACGAATTACGGATTCCATCAGGCTTTAGCTCCGGTCTTGAATAAATTACCGAATAAAAAGTGATTTTGTTATCGAGGCAGAAATTGATATATTTTTGCAAATCTTCATCGGGAAGTCTGTCAGCCCATGCATCAGTTAACAGTACAGCAATTTTTTTATATTGTCCCTGATTTGCTAAATGAAGAAGTCCTGCATTTGGATTGAACAGATGTTCATTAAAATCATTCCCGTCTCCAATTGCTAAATTTGAAATTGAATTTTCAAGTAGCTGCTTATCCTTTGTGAAATTTTCAACAATTTTTGCATTCGAATCACAGGATTGCAAAGCAATTTCCGGCTGAGGAGATTGTAATTTATGGATAAAATCTATAGCAGTAGTTTTGCTCATGGCTATGGGTGTTTCATCAAAATCAGTAGCCAGCATCGAAATTGAAATATCAATACTAAGAGCTATTGATAATTGCGGTTTTGTTGTTGTTTCGGGACATTTGACTAATTTAACATCTCTTACGACTTTATTTTCTTTCAGAGTTATGTCCTGCTCAGATATATTGGTAATCTGTCTGCCAAGCCAATCCTTAGCAATAAATTTCGCTTTAATTGTAGGATAAAACGAAGCATCAATGCCATATAAAACTACGGAATCTGAATTTGAGGAATAAAATACAGCAAAAAATGCAAATACTGTAAATGCTAATTTTAAAACACTTTTTTTGAAAACATCGTTTTTATAAGTAAATAAATTCATTTTCTATCTCCCAACATTGTGAATTTTTAATACAATCAGTCAGTAACAAATTAAATCTATTCTTATCTACAAATTATTAGAACTATATTTGAAATTAGTTAAAATGTACATAAATTCAATTCTTCCCGACAATTGTTAAAAATATCCTGTCAATAACAGTTTAAACGAGAAACCAATAAAAATAACTTAATAGTAAAGTAATTTACAAAATTTATTTGCAAACAACAGAAATATTAACACCAAAAATGAGTCAAAGTTACAATGAAAAATCAATATTTTCATGAAATCAATAACTTATCAACTCAACACAATTACACTGATGCTTTGAATCAAGACTTGATTATTCTAAGGATTTAATTCTTGTAAAATACCTTACTCTCATAATCAAGGAATAATTGATATAATTCCTGTGTAGATATAAAAGAATCAAAATTTTTATTTTTTAGACCATTGACAAGTTTTTTATCACCTGTCCAAAGTTTACTATCCAGTTCAATTGCTAATGCAACAAATAATAAATCGTTTATATCAACATTTTGTACTAAATCATAAGCCCGTTTGACGGAATTATCAGACAATTTTTCAATTTCAATAAATGTAAAATTTTCTGTAAGTAATTCTAAAGTCTCATATAGGTGCTCATCGGAATACTTAGTTAAAGAAATAATTTTATTATTATGAGTAATAATTTCTTCATTAAGTTGATGAATGGAGTAGAAATCAAAAATAACAGAACCCTCAGTTAATATCCTCCCAATCTTGGAATTGGTATTTAAAACAGCACTAAATACAATATTGGTATCTACGACGATTTTCAATTTAATTTTCGCTTTTCCAGGAACTTTTTGGTCATTGATTGATTAACTAATTCAGTAAGTTCATCAACATCACGTTTAGTTGCTTTTGAATTCTTAGTTAATTCTTTATACCTGAAATAATTTAAAAACCTCTTCAAATCCTTTTCATCAGTATCCAAAGGAAGTGTAATTAACAGCGCATCAGCCGTTTTTTCAATCGTCATAATTAAAAACTCCAAAATTTAATTTAATTTATTGACGATAAACATTTAAATTACTTTTATCACCACACCATCACTTTCCCTCTCTCCGCAATACCGCCGCCCGAGATTACATAATAATACGAGCCGATAGAAATAGAAGAAGTTGCGATACAAAATTTTTCTTTTCTAAAAGATTTACTACTTAAAATGTATTTGGATAAGTTTGTACAAAATCTTTTGGGGTAAATGCTGGAACATCAGATTTTATAAAATCACTTATATTTCGGGTTATAATGAAATCAATAGAATTGGAAATTGAGGCATAAATTTGAATTGCGTCTTCAAAATCATCAATTTCCGATTTCAAAGCGTTTAAAATTATTGATTTATCTATAGATAGAACATCTATAAATGAAATTAAATTTTCAATATAAGCTAAAGCAACACCACTTCCCTTTGCTTTTTTAACTAAATAATAAATATCGGTAATTGTAGTTGCTGTGATGAAGCCTTTTATCTGAATTCCATCAATTTTGATAAAAAGCTCCTTGCTATGCTCGAAATGCGGTTCACGATTAAGTACTAAATCAAGCAAAACATTAGTATCTAATAGTAATTTTATCATTTATGTTTACTCTCAAGATAATCTATTCGTGTTTCACTAATTACATCATCTTTGAGCAAACCCGCCCATTTTTCTATAAATTCCAAACCTGTCATTTTGCTTTCACCCTTTATCAAAGGCGTAATAACAACTTTAACAAGATTTCCTACAAACTCTTTAGGTACAGGAATTGTCAGAAAACCGCTTTTATCAATTTGAGTATCATACGAATATGATTGCATAATCTTATCCTTTAATTATATAGTTTATTGACGTAAATCACTATAATTATTTTTTACCTCACTACCATCACTTTCCCTCTCTCCGCAATACCACCGCCCGAGATTACATAATAATACGAGCCGATTGATAGAGAAGAAGTTGGGATACTGAAAATTTTCTCAGTACGTGCTTTGATTAATCCATCATAAATTGAAAAAATTTCTACACCGAAAATATCATATAGTTTTATCGAATACTTCCCATCATTTTCAGGAACCACTTTCAGATTGAACACATCATTTGCAGGATTGGGATATGCCGAGTGGAATAATGATTTTCCTGTAACTATAGGATTTTCATCAACATCAGCAAGTATATCTTCCGGCAAACTCAATACAGAAGCAGTGGTCTGGTAGCTTTCCTTTGCACCTAAAGCCATAGTTTCGAGTGAAACAATTTTTTCTGTGAAAAGATAGACTTTGTTATCGTGTAGGAGCATATCTTTGATTTCGCCTGTTAAACTGTCAACACGAATATCCTTGATTTGGTGAAGATTTGTATCTAACAGCAAATAACCCTGCCTGCCACGGCTCTGACCGATAGCTGCATAAGTAGAATTACTGACAAGTTCAATTTTCCGAATATCTTTCCTGCTGTATAGAATTGTATCCTGTAAAGTATTATCCAACGGATGATATTTCGCGAAATAGGCATAAGAAGTTTTATTGACTTTATCATTATAGTAGCCATGCAGCAAAATCAGATTTTCATGAACGGATTGATAATTACGAATAAAGACATTGCTATTAAAAGCCAAGTCAACAGTAACTTTATTTTGAATCGAATTATATTGTTTTATACTAGTAAATGTTAACATTGAGGTTGTATCCAAATGATATCCAAAACAGATAACCAAATCATCATTTACCGATTTTAGTGTTGAAACAGTATAATCAGTATCCATTTCAAATTCTCTCGTAAACTCAATTGAGCCCTTTTTTGAAACCAAGAAATATTGAAATATATTCTTATCATTTTTAGCAATAACATGAACACCCTTTGCTGTTGTGTCAATATTCATATTAATTATATTTTTTTCAGGGAATATGAGTTTCCAAATTGTCATCAAATTGTTATTACATTTAAACAAAGTATAAGATGAGCCTGAAGCACTGATCCAAATAGAATTACTGTCTTTAAACTGAATATTTTTAATTTGATTAAAAATATCTGTATTATGGTTAGTTTTCAATTCTTTTGTTTTTAAATTATAAGTCATCAAACCATAATCTTTTTTTTCATCAATATTATAAAAATTAACTATTAAGTCCTCATGATTAATAAGATTTATTGGTCGAATATTATATAAAACATCAAAATTAATTGAAGGCATTATAACAACTTCATCAGTTTTATTTAGATTAAAATCAAATTGAAATGATTTAAGGAGTAAAAATAATTTATCTATATGAAAATCTGGGTCGTAAGCACTTATTTGGTCATACCAGTTAAGACTAAATCCGTCATTTGTCAAGAAGACATTTTGTAAACTAAATTTATTCCTATAAATTTGTCTTGAAAAATCGGGTAATTGAGTAATTGGATAGTTAACATTTATAAGAATATGTTCATATTTCCTGATTGTATCATTTACAATTCCATCTGATACAATCAGACTTGGGCTAAAGTCACCTGAATAATTATAGATATGTACAGGATTCTGGTCTGATGAAGTACTTCCATCACCGAAATTCCAACTCCATGAAGTATTGTCGCCTGTACTAATGTCAGTAAATTGTACTCTCAAAGGTAGTTCGGTGTTCAATTCTGTTACTTCAAAATCTGCTTTAACACTTTCAAATACTGTTATTATTGAATCCTTATTAAAGGTATGATGATTTCCATTTGGTTCAATAATTTCAAGAGTTATACTATAAACACCTGGATTCTCATAAATATTTGATATATCAATTTCTTTTGTGGTTACTATATTATCTTTTGAGAATTTCCATTCATAGGTACATCCTTCCAAATTTGATATTGCTCTAAAAGAAATTGAATCACCATCATATATGGTATCCTTATTCCAGTAAAATCCAAATTTTGGGATATTGCTTAAAATATCAAATGAAGTTAAAATAATCTTTTCATTTTTTAGTGCAAACAATGTTTTATTATTATTTTCATCTATAAACGGGTAAGAAAATAATAATTCAGATGGGAGAGTAAATCCGGCAAATTTTTGTAAATTTAATGAACCATAGATAGAATAGTTATCATTACTTAAATGACCGATATATTTTGTCTTATTCATGAAGCAAATATTGCTTTTAAAAATAATGCTCTCAATCGAATCAGTAAATTTCTTTGAATTTATATTGAAAGTGTAAAGTTTTCCTTCACCTCTGATGAAAATAAGTGAGTCTGTGTTAGATTCAAACACCTGTTCCATAGGAAACAGGTAACCACCCTCTACGCTTTCATCATCTTTAGACCATTGATATGTTGATGAGGATGAAAACAAATTGGTAGTATCCATATATTTATCTATCAAAAATAAGATATTTGTATTAATTGAAGTACCGCCTTTTGTAAAAAAACCAGAATAATGCCTATATTTACCAATTATAGCAATCTTACTACCATTAAATAGGTTAGTTTTGTCAATGGAATAAGGTATATATTTCACGTAACTTTTGACTATTTCCGGAACTGCACTTGAAAAATCAACGAAGAAAATCGAACCTGAATTATAATGAACAAAACTTTCCCACAAAGTTCCTTCAAAATTAGAATAATATGCAAAGAAAAGAATTCTCGTTGAAAAATCAAAATCTGAATGATTAATAAATACATCACTTTTAATTTTATCAAAATCTTCCCCGAATTTATATTTATTATATTCATTAGTTAGTTTAGTAAAACCTATTAATTTAAAATTGTCATTTTGAATAATTGTAACGATAACTGTATCTAAATATACGTTTCGAATATACCTCGCCACCACAGTTGTTTTCCCGTCGCTGGAGATTTTGGCGTAGTCGTTATCTTCTGTGAGTTCGGCGGGTTTGCCGGATTTAAGGATTTTACCGCTGTCGTATTCGATGTGGCGGATTGTATTGTCCTTGCTGACTGTAATTATCAGATTTTCTTCCGGGATGATTTTCAAATCGCGCAAATCTGGAATTTTTTCCGATAGCTCCCAATACCCTTCTTTTTCGAGCCACTGGGAGTTGGAAACTGAAAACTGGACTAATAAAATAATGGCAAAGATAATCAGCTTTTTCATAATAATTTACCTTATAATGACAATTTTTTCTGAAGAAAATCCGTTCGGACTGCTTACAGTATAATAGTAAGTTCCTGTTTGCAAATTACTTAATGGAATATTGAATACCTTTTCTGTTCCGCTTTCAAGCATACCTTCAAAAATATTCATTACTTCCGTTCCAAGCAAATCGTACAGTTTAATATTGTAATTTCCGCTTATATTTGCATAGATATTAAGCTGAATAATATCACTTGCAGGGTTGGGATAAGCTGAGTGGGAGAATGTTTTTCCTACAACAACAGGATTATCATCTACATCAGCAATTATATCTTCCGGCAAACCAAGGACTGATGCCTTTGTTTGGTAACTTTCTTTTGCACCGAGTGCCATAGTTTCTAGTGATACAATTTTTTCAGTGAATAAGTAAACTTTATTATCGTGCAAAATCATATCTTTGATTTCACCTGTCAAACTGTCAACTCGAATATCTTTGATTTGGTGAAGGATTGTGTCTAACAGCAAATACCCCTGCCTGCCACGGCTCTGACCGATAGCTGCATAAGTAGAATTATTCACACGCTCAAGTTTCCTGATATCTTTCCTACTATACAGAATTGTATCCTGCAAAGTATTATCCAAAGGATTATACTTGCCGAAATATGCGTAGGTAGTTTTATTTACTTTATCGGTATAGTAACCATGAAGTAGGATAAGATTTTCGTTAACAGCTTTGATGTTTGAGAGAGTAATGTTTGTATCGAGAGAGAAGGATTTTTCGGTAGTGATTTCTGTTTCACTTGAGATTGAATAATATTTGAAGGAATTATCTTGTATTTTGATTATTAGATTTAAGCCATCTAAAAATGTATCAGCAAGGTACTGATTTATAATAGAATCTTGAATGGACAATTCACCTATTGTATTATATGAAATATCTGTTTTGACAATAGTTGGGTTAGGTTTAGCATTACCAACAAAATAAAGCGATTTATCATTATAATTTAAAATCAATTTTGATAATATTAATTTAGTATTAGGATTGGATAAGAAATTATTTTCATAAAAGCTATATGATGCAATACCTAATCTGCTAGGTCCAAATCCATTGTAAAAATTATAATTATAAATAATTCTATCAGGATTAAACCAACAAAATAATAAGATTTTATCTGAATTACTTCCTACTTCAAAATTAACAAACAGGGAATCAACTTTGTTAAATTTTAAGTCATACAAGTTGGAATATATAGCTACAAAGTAATATCTATCATCCAAATATCCTGTTAGTTGTGAATAATAATATGTCCAATTCAAATTAAACCCACCTGTAGTTTTAAATGCTTTTTCAAAAATTGAACCACCAGTTTTGAATTTATTTGTAACAGAGAAAGAAGATATTTGAATATCATCAACCATAAAAGCGATTTGTTCATATTTTATTAAAGTATCATTCATAATTCCATTACTAACAATCAATCTTGGGCTAAAATCTCCCGAAAATTTATATTCGTGAATTGGATTTTGTTCGGCTGATGATTCTCCATCACCAAAATCCCAATTCCATGATTTGATATTGCCAGTACTTTTATCTGTGAATTGAACTTCCAAAGGTAATTCACTATTTAAAATTTGAATATCAAAATTAGCTTTCACAATCTCCGTGACAGTAATTATTGAATCTTTTGTGAAACTGATTTTCTCACCATCAGGTTTTGTAACAATTAAAGTTACTCCAAATTTTCCCGATTCCATGAATTTATGTGAAATTTCATTGGAATCACTTTTAATAATATCTCCATTGTCAAATGTCCACTCAAATTTACATCCTGTAATGTTTGTCAAAGCTCTGAACTTTATTTCTTCATTTGTATAAACAGTATCTTTTGACCAATCAAATCCAAATTTAGATACCTCTGACATAGCATCAGATTTTATCAATATTAATTTATGCTCTACATTTGGAATAATTGCTGAACCCTTGATTTCATCTAAAAATGCTCTTGGCAACGCAAACGAAGTATCAATACTTACTCTATAGATTTCCTTAATATAAGGAAAAGAATGAATAACATAGTCTTTTGACTCAATAGTATGTATTAACTTAGAATCGTTAGACATTCTAAAAAATTTATTAAATAATGGATTTTGAAAAGTATTTTCTATTTTCATTTCTTGAATATCGAATTCAACTAATTTTCCAGTTATTGTATAATAAAAAATATTGGATTTGTTTGAATTGAATAATTGATATATCGGAACCCTTTCTCCTGATGTTGCACTAGGTTGGTTCTTCATGTATGATGAAGTGTATTGATAATTAATTTTTTTTTCAAAGTCAACAAAATTGTCCTCTGTAATTCCAATAAAATTATTTTCATCTGTAATTCCGGAATATGCAGAACCAGAACTATAGTATTTTCTACCAACAAAAATTCTATTGTTAAAATTACCATCAATCTTATTATATTCATTACTCCAATGATTATCTTTTATTATTGAAAATTCAAGATTTTGATTATTTATTGTACCTTTGGCGTATTTACCTGAAACTATATAAATGTCTGGTGGTCCACCTGTTGAAGGGTATCCCTCGTAATTTATCGTATAATTCAAAACTAAGATAAAATTATTTTCAAAATGTAAATAGTCAAAGTATGCAATATTATAATTATAAGCTTTCAAATCATACATTGTTGATCCAATATTCTTATAAACACCAACAAGCGAGTCAGCGTCAAAATAATTATCTGCTAATACTGTAAAATCGCTGTTTATTAATAAAGTTAATTTTAGATCATTGATAGTTAAACCTTTTTCTGTTGAATACTTCTCATTCTTCACATACCTCGCCACCACCGTCGTCTTTCCATCGCTGGATATTTTGGCGTAGTCGTTTTCTTCTGTGAGTTCGGCGGGTTTACCGGATTTTAGGATTTTACCGCTGTCATATTCGATGTGGCGGATTGTGTTGTCTTTACTGACAGTGATTACAAGATTTTCTTCAGGGATGATTTTCAAATCACGCAAGTCGGGTATTTTTTCTGATAATTCCCAATACCCCTCTTTTTCGAGCCACTGGGAGTTGGAAACTGAAAACTGGACTAATAGAATAATTGAAAAGATAATCAGCTTTTTCATAATAATTTACCTTATAATGACAATTTTTTCTGAAGAAAAACCTTGCGGACTGCTTATAGTATAATAGTAAGTTCCAGTTTGCAAATTACTTAATGAAATATTGAATACCTTTTCTGTTCCGCTTTCAAGCATACCTTCAAAAATATTCATTACTTCCGTTCCAAGCAAATCGTACAGTTTAATATTGCAATTTCCGCTTGTATTTGCATTAATTTTAATTTGAATCTCATCATTTGCAGGATTGGGATATGCCGAGTGAGTGAATGATTTTCCGGTAAAAACCGGATTCTCATTTACATCAGCGATAATATCATCAGGCAAACTTAATACAGATGCAGTTGTCTGATAACTTTCATTTGCACCGAGTGCCATTGTTTCAAGTGAGACAATTTTTTCTGTGAATAAATAAACTTTGTTATCATGTAAAATCATATCCTTAATTTCACCTGTCAGGCTGTCAACACGAATATCTTTGATTTGGTGAAGGTTTGTGTCTAACAGCAAATACCCCTGCCTGCCACGGCTCTGACCGATAGCTGCATAAGTAGAATTATTCACACGCTCAAGTTTACTGATATCTTTCCTACTATAAAGAATTGTATCCTGCAAAGTATTATCCAACGGATGATATTTCGCGAAATAAGCATAGGAAGTTTTATTCAGACTATCAATATAAGAACCGTAAAGAATAATCAGATTTTCATTAACGGATTTTATGTTTGTAAGAGTTATGTTTGTGTCAAGAGAGAAGGATTTTTCGGTAGTGATTGTATTCTCTGGTGAAATTGAGAAATAGGAATATGAATTATTCAGTTCCTTTATAATCAAATTCAAACCGTTATCAATTGTATCAGCAATGTATTGTTTTGCATTAGGCGGAATTGATAGTTCTGATAATATGTTAAAATCATAATCAGTTTTTATTAAAAGAGGGTTATTCGGAACATTACAAACCCAAAAGATACTACCATTTCGGTTACTTAAAATTACTGATGACATACTCAGTTTGGTATCATTATTTTTTATATATTCATGATTAGAAAAATTAAAAGAATGAGTTCCAGCTGTTTGGGCATCATAAAAACTATAAACAATTTTTTCAAGATTCAGCAATTGAGGCTTTTTAATTTTTTGAAAGTATTTATAAACCATATGTGAATTTGCATAGTTATCTAATTGTAGGAATTTAAAATCGTAAATACTTGATATTATACCACAATAATAATCTCCATAATTTTGGTAGCCATTAGGAACAAAATAATCTCTGGTCCAATTTAAATTCAAACCATTTAAGGCTTTAAAAGCGCCATTAAACTGTGCTAAATTTTCTTTAAATTGAATTTTAGTATCACTATTTTCTAAAAGAGGAGTCGGTATATTATTTATTACATATTCAAATTTTTTAATGGTATCTTTATCAATTCCATCTGATACAATCAAACTTGGACTAAAATCACCCGCGAACTTATATTCGTGTATTGGATTCTGTTCAGTAGAAGATTTTCCGTCACCAAAATCCCAATTCCAAGATTTGTTATACCCGGTGCTTTTATCAGTGAATTGTATTTTGAGAGGTAATTTATCATTCAGTTTGGTAATTTCAAAATCAGCTTTAACAATCTCAAGTACTGTAATAATTGAATCTTTAATAAATGATAATTTTGAACCGTCCTGTTTAGTTATTACTAAAGTCACCCTGTAAATTCCTGGTTTTAAATATTTAAAACTCGTATCTGCTGATTCACTCTGAATGAAATTATTATTTATAAACTGCCATTCATATTTACAACTGTCAATATTGGTGATTGCTCTGAAATTTATTGATTCGCCTTCATAAATTGTATCTTTTGACCAATAGAATCCGGTTTGAGGTATATCGTTTAGAATATCAAAAGATTTATAAATTATACTTCCGTCTTTTAAAGCAAATAAAGTTTTATTATTTGTTTCATCAATAAATGGATAAGGATATAGAAAATCGGATGGCAGGGTAAATCCGTCAAGTTTTTGTAAGTTTAATGAGCCATAGATTGAGTAGTTGTTATTACTCAAATGACCGATATATTTAGTCTCTTTCATAAACCAAATGTTACTTTTTAGAAAGTTACTTGCAACTGAATCAGTAAATTTCTTTTGGTTTATATTAAAAGTATAAAGTTTTCCATCTCCACGAATATAAAGTAGTGAATCAGTGTTTGATTCTAAAACTTGTTCCATCGGAAATATATAACCAGATTTTTTTGTCGGCGTATTGGGATAGGATTCTTCTGTAAATAATGAAGAGAACAGATTTACAGTATCCAGATTATTATTAACTAATTGCAAAATATTTCTACGGATAACCTTACCACCTTTCGTATAGTACCCATTATATTCTCTATAATTACCTATAATCGAATATTTGTATTTTTGTGAATTTGAAAATTTTAATATTGAATACGGTATATATTGTACGTAACTTTTTATAATTTCATGATTTACATTTGAAAAATCAACAAAGGAAAAAGAGCCTGTATTAAATTGTGTAATACTTTCGCCATAAATACCTTCGAAATTAATATAAAAACCAAAAATTAAATAATTGTTAATAAATTCAAAATCAGAATATGTAATAAAAACATCACGAGTAATTCTATGAAAATTATATTTCAAGTTGTAAGTATTGACTAATTTTGTGTCTCCCATTAAACTAAACTCAAAATTATTTATAATACTAACTTTAACTGTATCAAGATATAAATTGTTTTTATACCTCGCCACCACTGTCGTCTTCCCATCGCCGGAGATTTTGGCGTAGTCGTTGTCTTCTGTGAGTTCGGCGGGTTTGCCGGATTTTAGGATTTTACCGCTGTCATATTCGATGTGGCGGATTGTGTTGTCTTTACTGACAGTGATTACAAGATTTTCCTCGGGGATGATTTTCAAATCACGCAAGTCGGGTATTTTTTCTGATAATTCCCAATACCCCTCTTTTTCGAGCCACTGGGAGTGTAGGTTCATGGTTAAGGCGATGCTTAAAATCAAAATCGAAATTAGAGTTTTCATAACAAATCCTAAATTTGTTTTTTATTGTCATTAGACTGACACATGAAATTGAAAAACGTCTCAAATTATTTTGAAAAAAAGTGTTTTTTTTATACTTTTTTTATAATTATTTTTTCTCAACCTTATTTACCGAATCCAACTTCATTCTTTCCTTGCCAAAATCCACTAATTTCCTTTCAGCCTTTGTTTTGACAGAATCAATCACCTGTGTAAATGCCTGAGGATTATTGGAGAACAGTTCCATGGAATAATCCCTGAAACTCAGTTCAGTGAAACCGTATTTTTTCAAAACCTCACGGACTTTGGGATTAGCTATGGCAGTATCCTGATATTTTTCACGTACCATAAGGATATCGAAATAAATATCTTTAAATTCGTTGATTTTACTTTCATCGGACTGACATGATAACATCAATATTGAAAGAGTTGAGAGAAAGAAAATTATTTTTTTCATAAATTTTTTACTTATATAATTAAAGTGATACCGATTTTGAATGAATCATAATACAGCGGAGCTTCGGATTTAAAAGGGAAATACATGTCATGTTTTCTGATTTGATATGACAGAAGCGAGATAAAATTTTTATAAACAAATTTGACCCACGGGTAGTTTCGTCCCAAAACGCTTATCAAATCAGGTTCGAAATAATCAATCCATCTTTGGAGAACATTGTCGGTCAGCCACATACCAAACCACGGCATAAATTCGAAATCGGCGTAATACTGCGACATTTCGTACTGTGCATTCAGATGTATTACCGAATATAGTTTGTACCTGATACCGCCGGAATAAACCTGCCCGAATCTGAATTTTCTGTCAAACTCATTAAGGTATTTCGTATCATTTTCATTTTGTGAAATCCCGTCGAAATCTGCTCTCAGAAATGACATAGCTGTTGAATGGTTAAGAAATAGTGTCGGTTTGTCGTCATTCAGGAAGCCGAATCCGTCATTAAGACCGAATCCAAAACGCCATGCATCTGTCGGAATGCCTATATTATTTGACTTAAAGGTTTTGAAATCAGTAGAAATATTGCCTACAAAAGCAAATTCGGATTGGTGTTTGAAAATTCCCGGGTTACCGGTTTCGGGGTCAATTCTGATAAAACCGTAATAAAATTCAAGATTTTTTGTACCGGCTAAATCTGTGGCAGAAGTAAAGTTGTAGGAATTTAACTGCGATAAACCAAATTCGCTGCTCACCAAAACCTGATTTTGAACATGTCCGGGCTTACTGTAAAAATTATTGACAAACCGCTCTAAACGGGTCTCGTCTTCCATCTGAGCGTAAGCTGACAGTGAATACAGTAAAAGCAATATCAAAACCGGAAACTTCAAAGTTATTCCTGAAATAAATCAACATTATAAGTATATAAACGCAATTGAATGGCAATAATTGAAAGTTGTTATAATTAATAGATTTGCTGAGTAAATTAATGTGAAGGAAAAGCATAGAATGTTGTTAATCTAAAATCACTATGTAAATTTTATAGAATGACCAAACTGCTGATGATTTATAAGATAAAAATGCTTATGAAATTTTATTTTGAAGAATAAATTTATGTTATCAACCAAATTACTTTTATGGAATACTATATAATATTTGCAAAAGACCTTTTTAATCCGAGGGAATAACTTTTGAACCCGAGGGAATAACTTTTGAACCCGAGGGAAGACTATTTGTGATCGACGTAAGTTAATTTATTAGTAACAAATGGTCTTTTTAACAGTTCAAATGGTTTTCGTAACACTTCAAAAGTTCTTCGTAACACTTCAAAAGTTCTTCGTAATGGTTCAAATGGTCTTCGTAGCAGTTCAAATGGTCTTCGTAACAGTTCAAACGGTCTTCGTAACAGTTCAAACGGTCTTCGTAACAGTTCAAACGGTCTTCGTAACAGTTCAAACGGTCTTCGTAA
>JAVSMQ010000001.1:3195105-3195606 GCA_032027125.1 Kapaibacterium sp. (SeqCode) | reverse complement strand
TTCGTAACAGTTCAAACGGTCTTCGTAACAGTTCAAACGGTCTTCGTAACAGTTCAAACGGTCTTCGTAACAGTTCAAACGGTCTTCGTAACAGTTCAAACGGTCTTCGTAACAGTTCAAACGGTCTTCGTAACAGTTCAAACGGTCTTCGTAACAGTTCAAACGGTCTTCGTAACAGTACAAACGGTCACTGTAACTATACAAAACTTCAATATAACTGTTAAAATTAGTTTCGGAGTGCTAAGAATTAGTTTCGGAGTGCTAAGAATTAGTTTCGGAGTGCTAAGAATTAGCTTCGGAGTGCTAAGAATTAGCTTCGGAGTGCTAAGAAATTAGCTTCGGAATGCTAAGAATTAGCTTCGGAGTACTAAGAATTAGCTTCGGAGTGCTAAGAATTAGCTTCGGAGTGCTAAGAATTAGCTTCGGAGTGCTAAGAATTAGCTTCGGAGTGCTAAGAATTAGCTTCGGAGTGCTAAGAATTAGCTTCGGAGTGCTAAGAAT
>JAVSMQ010000001.1:3152349-3195021 GCA_032027125.1 Kapaibacterium sp. (SeqCode) | reverse complement strand
TAGCTTCGGAGTGCTAAGAATTAGCTTCGGAGTGCTAAGAATTAGCTTCGGAGTGCTAAGAATTAGCTTCGGAGTGCTAAGAATTAGCTTCGGAGCAATTAGGATTAGATTCGTAATGGTTCAATAGCTATTTCGGGAGGTTCAAAAGATATTCCTTCAGATTTGAATCATTTTCCGGTATGATAGTTGATTTTATTTATAAAAAAAAACACCTCTTAATTCATTGATTGAGAGGTGTTCGTTATCTTTCCAATTTTAAAAATATTATTTATCAGCTTCACCCATAACAGGGTCAATTGAGCCTATACATGCCACGACATCCGACAGCATCGAACCTTCGATGAGAAACGGCAGCGCCTGCAAATTAGATGATGACGGGCTTTTGATTTTCATTTTCCATGGGTGACCTGTGCCGTCAGACACAATGAAAAATCCAAGCTCGCCCTTGGGAGATTCTATTGCTGTATAGGTTTCTCCCGGCTCAGGAGCAGCACCGAAATTAATCAGCATGAAATCGTTAATCAAATCTTCCATTTTTGTATAAATTTCATTTTTGCGCGGCAGTACCTTTTGTGGTTCGTTTGCAAGGATTTTTCCTTTTGGCATTTGGTCAAGTATTTGATTTACCATGCTTATACTTTCTTTCATTTCCTGAACTCTGACCATATATCTTGCCCAGCAATCACCTTCATTATAGGTTATAACATTAAAATCAAGTTTGTCATATTTCAAATAGGGCATGTCTTTACGTAAATCTCTTGGAACTCCTGAGCCGCGAAGACAAGGACCGGTAAATCCAAGCTGGATAGCTTTCCTTTTATCAATAACACCAATACCGGAAACCCTGTTAACAAATATTCTATTGCGGTGAACCAGCTTTTCTGTTTTTTCCAACTCGGCAGGGAATTGAGCAGTCCAATCACGGATTTTCTGCAAAGTCCGGTCGTCAATATCATTAGCAACACCGCCGATGCGTGTATAGCTCGTTGTGAATCTTGCACCGCATATCAGCTCAAATATATCATAAAGTTTTTCACGCTCGGTGAATGTCCAAAGAAGTACAGTCAATGCCCCGACGTCCATACATGTAGAGCCTACTGCCATTAAATGGGATGAAATACGGGCGAGTTCGGCAACTAATGTTCTAATCCATACAGCTCTTTCAGGTGCTTCTACACCTAATGAATTTTCAATAGCCAAAGCAATGGCAACATTGTTGGATAATGGTGACAGGTAATCAAGTCTGTCGGTATGAGGTATGAATTCATGATACGTAACATTTTCAGCCAATTTTTCATAACCGCGGTGCAGATATCCTAATTCGGGAACGCATTTCATGATAGTTTCACCGTCCAAACGCAGTAATACTCTAAGCACTCCATGTGTTGCCGGATGCTGTGGACCCATGTTGAGAACCATGTCATTCTCGATAGCATCTTCAAATTTAACAGTAGTTTCGCCGGTCATTAATTCGCGATAAATCTTTTCTTGTCTTATCTGATTCAGCTTTTCAACTGATTCTTTTGTTCTGAGATTCATTTATTTCTCCGCTCGCCAGAGTGCATAATTTACTTATTCTTAAAAATATACTTTTTATCAATATCAAATATATCAAATTTTAACGAATTATAAGCATTATTTTTACTTTTTGTCTCAGAGTCTGTTGAAAAACAGGACATGAGGGATAATAATTATTAATCTCAATATTCAGGATTATTGATTGGGAATCAAATAATCAACACCCAAAATCCTATCGCAGGAGGCAGAGCTGAATTGTTAAAATAATAAACGATATTTTAATATCTTTACAATGTAGCATGTACTTTTTAGTTGGTCATGCTGAACGAAGTGAAGCATCCATGCTGTTAATTAATGAAATCATGGACTCTTCGCAAGCTCAGAGAGACAAATCATGGAGTTTTATTTGAAAAATAATAAAACGTATCAGCCCTGCTCTCCGTCGAGGGACATTAGCAAATGCCTATTTAATAGGCACTTTTCCGTATAGCAGATTCGGAACCAATCACAAACCTGTCAAATTATTATTTGAAAATTTACCGTTATAATTTTATGACTTTATCAATTTTTAATGTAACGTCATCAGGAAATATTCCCGGTGTAGTATCTATTACTTGTATTGATTTCTTTTTAGATTTCTTCTTTGATTTTACCTTTGCTTTCGGTTTGGGTTTGTTAATAACGAGTTCTGTTCTGATATTTACACTTTTTTCAGGAATGCTGAATTCAGTCAGTTTATTTAAAAATTCAACTTTTCTTTGATTTAATAATTGAGTTAACTGCTCATCAGTAGTGGTTTTGATACTCTTGATTTTTCTTTTGCCTTTTTCAGTTACTTGGATTTTTACTGTTTTTGTTTCAAAATATGAATCGGCAGAATTAATGGCAGCTTCGAAGATTACACCATTTTGATTTTTACTCATTAATTTCAAATATTTAAAAAAATCATCAGATTCAGAATTGATACCCGAACTGTTTTTTTCAAATAGCTTTGCTGTATTTAAAGTAATTCCGGGTTTTATTTCAACCAAATCAAAGTCTTTTTCGAATTCTGTATATTCACTATAATCCTGAATAACAAATTTTCGTTTTTCGGGGCTGACAACCCACCCTACAACAACCACAGTAAACTCATTACCGGCTGGCAGCACCTGCTGAAAAGCTCCATCGTTTGAATTTGAATTTGATGAATGTTCTTTACCGGATTTGTCAAAGAATTTAATTTTTGCGGCAATCGGCTTTCCGGTTGATTTTTCAGTCAACTTGCCGTTCATAAGTACAATTACTCCGGCACTGAGATTACAAATGCCTGCCAACGAAATTATTACAATTAATTGAATCATCAATTTTATCTTCAATTTGCTGCTTCCTATGATTAAAATTAATATGACGTATAATGAATATATAATATTAGCTGACAAAATCAATTTGCCGATAAATTGAAATTTATTTAAACTATTTTACAAACCAAACGTATTTACATTTATATTTTTTTGTGATTTTATTGGATTCTGAGTATGTATAAATTTTGTTTACTGATTTTCATCGCATTCATTGCAAGTGTCAATATCAGTTCATCACAGCTTTTAGTAAAGTTTAATGCTAAAGCCGGTTATAATAAGGCAATTGATTATTCTAAAAATACAAGTGGATTTACTAATCCCAAACTGAAGTTTTTGGGTACACTTAATCAATCAATAAATGTCGGTCAATTGGTGATTGATGTTGAATTTGACTTAACATCAGGTGCATCAACGGCATGGATTTATTTCATTGTTGATGCTGATGATACATCAAAATCCGTCGGTGTTTTTGTTGTAAAACCTCTTATAGGCGATTATCTCGCATTCGAAGCACCGGGTTTCAATGTAGCCGATTTTGGTCTTGACATCGGCGAGAACTTATATATTAGCGACTATACATGGATTGACAGCAGCGTGATGATGGACGATTTGAATAACTATTCAGATTACAAGGATTTTTATGACAACTACAAACCTTTTGACAGGGTATATTTGATTTTATTTGTCGGTGCTATGCCAATGAGCGGAGGAAATGACGAACCGCTTTGGGCAATCAGTATCGGCAATGATGAATACACAAAGAATTGCGCTGTTCAAGCTGTTACTGAAGATGTTGGCTGTTCGATTATAATTTCTTCAGTTAATGATGCAGCCGCCGGAAATATTGAAGTATTTCCAAACCCTGTAACTGATTTATTAACCATCAGAAATATTAACGAATCCAATAATTATTCTACTGTCAACCTATATGACATGTTCGGCAGACTTCTTATTTCAGACGGCTTGGTTTCAGGAACAAATACACTTGATGTTTCCGGTTTATCAACCGGTGTTTACAGCATCAGAGTGAATAATCAAATCTACAAAATCATTAAGGAATAAATTGAACAGCGACGAATCATATTTTGAAATAATAGCCAAAACATTTGAAGGTCTTGAGAATGTTCTTGCCGACGAAATCACATATTTAGGCGGCAGAGACATAGAGATATTAAATCGTGCAGTAATGTACAGAGGCGATAAGGAATTAGTTTACAAATCCAATCTCTGGCTGAGGTCGGCTTTAAGAATAATTCTGCCGTTTGACAAATATGTTGTCAACAACTCTGATGACCTGTACAAGCATACGAAATCAATAGACTGGCAAAAATTTATTACACCCGATAAAACCATTGCAGTTGACAGTTCAATAAACTCATCTCCGTTTAATCATGAAAATTATGTCGCATTGAAAGTTAAGGATGCTATTGCTGATAAAATGAGGGACGTTTTCGGAACAAGACCAAGTGTCAATGCTCAGGAACCGGACTTGCTGGTTAATGTTCATATATTTAAAAATGAGTGCACTATATCTTTGGATTCATCAGGCAGATCGCTGCATAAAAGAGGTTACCGTCAAGCACAGACCGATGCGCCGCTGAATGAAGTTCTTGCTGCAGGTCTGCTGCTAATGACAGGATGGAAAGGCGAAACAGATTTTTATGACCCAATGTGCGGCTCAGGTACTTTTACCACCGAAGCATTTAATATTGCTATGAATAAAGCTCCGGGGCTTGGTTCAGATTTCGGATTTATGAAGTGGAATGATTTTAATGCCGATATTTGGAATGTTTTAAATGAGAAAGCTCTTGAAGTTCAAAAGCCGGTCAATGTTATTTTCCATACTTCAGATATAGCAGGGAAGTCTGTTGCTGTTACAAAATTGAATATGCGCAGTCCGGAAATGAGGAAAAAAGTCATCATCAAACAGGCGGATTTCTTCGAAACTCTCCCGCAGGGTGCTACCGGTTTGATTATAATGAACCCACCTTACGGCGAAAGATTAGACGTGGAAAATCCGAAAGATTTTTATAAAAAGATAGGCGATAAATTAAAATTTGATTATCCCGACTTTAATGCATGGATATTACTGCCGGGTAATGAGGCATCAAAAATGATAGGGCTCCGACCTGCCAAAAAAGCAAATGTTATGAATGGTGCGTTCTACTGTAAATTCAACAAATACGAATTGTATTCAGGCTCAAAGAAATCGCAGTATAGTGAGTAAAGAAAATTGTTGTCAGCTGTGTAACGATGAATTAAAAAGTTAATATTATTTACTAACTCCATTTTTTGAATATGGCTTTAGTGAGTTTATTATTGATGTTGCGTTTTCAAAGCCTGATTCAATTGTTTTTATACTTGTAATTCCACCATAATATCCGTCAAGATGCAATACAAAATATGCATTATTTAAATGCATCAACAATTTTTTATCAATACCGGCTAAATTGTGTTTATAATACTCAATTGACTTTCTTCCTTTTCTTTTAGGAATTCCTTTTATCTCAAATAAAAAATCAAGTGCAGTTAGAATACCTGAATATGCAATTCCACAGCCTGTTTTTATATATTTTACATCCATATAAAATTTGTCATCTTTACCGGCAAAGTTCAATGTTTCTTTTGCATCATCAATATAACGCATTGATTCTTTGTATGGGTCTTCGTGCTTCATTTTTATCTTGATATTTTATTACAACAGTAAAAATTACGTTATTACTTAAATTTTATTTGAATGTATTAAGTTTACAAATATATATTCCGGATCTTAGCTTATTATTCAAATAAAATAATCCCGTTCTAACTTCAAATGAAACTTAACAATAATTATTTATATTAATAAGTTATTTACTGACACCATTTTTTGAATATGGCTTTAAAGCAGAAATTATTGATATTCCATAGTCAAAACCCGCTTCAATAACTTTAATTCCTTTTTCGCCTTCATAATACCCCTGAAGATGCAAAACATTATAAGTGCTATTCAGATTTTGTAAAAGTTTTTTATCTATACTCCCCAATACAGTTCTGTAATATTCAATTGCTTTACGACCTCTTTTTTTGGGTATTTTTTTAATTTCAAAAAGGGAATCCAAAGCTTTCAAAACACCTATATATGCAGTTCCGCATGCAGTATGAACGTACTTTTCATCAATATAAAATTTGCCGTCTATTCCGGCTTTTTTTAATATTTCTTCAGCGTTTTCAATATAACGCATTGCTTCTTTGTATGGGTCTTCGTGCTTCATAGGATTTTTAATCGTTTAAAATTAATTATAGTAAAATCTACGAAAATATTATCATATTATTTTATAAGTGTTTTGGACTAACAATTATTCTTACTTCTTCACAAACATCTCAAAATTGTCTAAAACATTTATTGTATCAGATTAAATTAATTCCTTAGATATGAATTAAAATCAATTCAATCATAGAAATCAGTTTAATCAATGGTTCTGACAGATTAAATTCATTCCAATCATAGAAATCAGATTAATCAAAGGTTCTGACAGATTAAAATCATTCCAATCATAGAAATCAGTTTAATCAAAGATTCTGACAAATTTAATATACGTATTTATTTCGATACTATTATATCAACTGTTGTTCCGTTTAAATTCAGTTCTCCCTGCGGGGGATTTTGTTCAATTACCGTATTTGGAGTAAATGTTTCACTATACTGATAACTGACATTTCCGAGAATAAAACCCTGCTCAATCAGTAAGAATTCAACATCCTCATATTTAAGACCAATTAATGCCGGTACAGGAATTTGAGAGTCCGACCCCTGGCTTACGGTTAAATTAATCACACTACCGAATGGAACATACCTGCCGCCGCTTATACCCTGCCCCATTACTGAATCTTTTCCGATATAATCACTAAAGTCATAACTTATATCGCCGATTTCCAATCCCCGCTTTACAATTTCAAGCCTTGCCTGACTTAGTGACATACCCATCAGATATGGTGTTGATACTGTTTCTTTACCCTTACTGACTGTCAGATAGACAGTTCTGCCTTCCTTGACCTCCGACCCTTTAACAGGCGACTGATTGACTATAGTACGCGACGGAAACTCCTCACTGTATATCTCTTTTGCTATCTTATATCCTAATCCGCGTTCCGTAAGAATTCTCATCCCATCATCAAGATTTTTTCCCGACAGGTTCGGAATCTGAACTAAATCCTTGCTGTGGACAATCGAAGGGATAATGATACCGTCAACAAATAAATAAACCAGATATAGTGACATAAAAAATATGAAAGCCACAATCAAATACGGTAATGACTGTTTAGGATTTACTTTAAAATTCAATTTGAGACCCTCGTCATCTTTGGGTCTATATTTACTGTAAGGCTTAGGAACATTATCAGATGTTCCGTTTTCAATATTTTGCTCGTTTTCAGACAATTAAAAATAGATTCCTTGTTATAAAAAGATTAAAAATAAGAAATTTTGGCTGATTTTAAAAGTAATGAATTTTATTTATCTGATTACAATTAATTTCAGAGCCTTTTCTATACCAAAACCATTAATTTTCAAAAAATACATTCCTGACGATAACTCTTTTCCTGAAAATATTATTGAGCTTGATGAACCGGAATGTTCATATTTACCGCAATTTTTTACAATACTGCCGTTAATGTCTAAAATGTTCAATTCAACCTGACCTGACAATTCTGAATATATGTCAAGTCGGTATAAGTCACCAACTAAATTAACAAGTCTAAAATTTGCAGATTCATTTTCACTGTCACTGACAGTTGCAGGATCAATACAAAATCCTTCAAAAATAAATTTCAGTGGTTCATCAGAGGCATCAGTAGTTACCAGCAGAGTATCATAATGTCTGCCAATAGATTTAGAACTAAATTTAACATCAGCAGATAATAATTCCGAAGGTGCGATGCTTCCCGGTAATTCTTTACTCAATTCAAAATACTTACCTGAAGTGAAGTTTTGGGATATAATTTTTGAGCGTACATTGCCCTTATTCTCAATAAAAATGATGTCTTCCGAGAATTTGTTTATGTCAACAGTATCGAAGTCAATTTCGCTTTTTCCTGCAATTCTAACGTCGCGTATAATATTTGCAGGAATAAGGTCGAAATCGAGATAATTTATATCATATCCTGCCATCCAAAGTCTGACTTTACCGGAACCAGAGTAAACTGCTGCCGAATATATATCACCGAATTTATATCTGTAACTGAGTTCCGGCTTCCATGACGAACCCATATCGCTGCTTAAATATATCTTACTGTTGCCGGTTAATATATAAACAGTGTTTGAACTGTCAGGGACGAACAATTTCACAGCAGTTTGAAGGTCGGTTATTTCATAGTCAACTTTGGAAAATTTCTTACCGCCGTTATTTGAAACATACAACCTGACTGAATCAATTTGATTTAAAATCACAAATATTGAATCTTTATTAACAACTGCAAGATGCGAAATTTTGCCTTTCAAAACATCTGAAACCATCTGCCAGTTTCTGCCGTTGTCGCTTGATTTAATTATTCTGCCTGTACTTGTACCGATATAATATTCACCATTTCGGTATGCTGTTTTAGATGACGGGTATTCCTCTGAACCGCCGGGGATAGTAAATCCTAAAACTGACTTCTCGAATGATGCACCGCCGTCAATCGAATAGATTATTTCTCCTGCACCCTGACTATTAATTCCATAAGCAAAAGCATCGGAAATATTTATATTCTTAATACCGGTAATTCTTTGAAAAAACTGTGAAACATCAACATCTGAAAATGTCTTGCCGCTGTTAAATGACCTCATGACGGTTGTCTTTGAATCTTTTCCATTAGCTGCTATCATAATATTTTTGTCATTGGCTGCAGAAATATCAACCAATGTATCTGAAGTGAGCAAATATAATCCGTTATTTTTTCCGAAATTATACATAACACCTTTTTCACTGTTTAAGTCGTACCCGACAGCCCAGTAATCGAATTTTCCGGCAACATCCGAAGCATGCCAGTCAATATAAAATGATTCATCAAAGCTCTCAACCAATAGAAATTTATTGTTACTTTCAAGTCTTATAGGGATTTCAATCAGCTCTACATCTTTATAACCGTCTGCCTCATAATTTATTAACAGAAATGCATCACCTTCAAACCATGGGCAGGATTCGTTCAGAGTTACAGTAAATTCAATTTCAATTGACTGGTTTGCATTTAATTGCTGCAAATTTACAACTTTTGGTGATATTTCAAAATAATTATCCTGCGGTGATAATGAAATATAGATGTTGGAAGCAGTGCCGAGATAATTCTTAAAACTCAGTTTAACTTTTGTCTGACCGGTTTTGGTTATGGATGAAGCCCCTTCAATCATAATTTTCTCCATACTGATTCCGGGTATTTTATAAGCAGGATACATTGGATTATTATATCTGAATGCATCGAAAGCATTTATCTTACCGGAAAGTAATTGTGACTGAGGCTGTATGGGTGAAGTTGTACTTCTGATTTGATGAAGAATGGCTTTGGTTGAATAATTAGGAAATATTTTTTTGACTGTAGCTGCTATGCCAGTTGCCAGCGGAGACGACATTGAAGAACCTGTTTTACTTACATATCGGTTGCTGTTTGATAAGGAGAATATATTTTCTCCCGGTGCAAAGCAGATAACCCGGGTTCCAAAATTTGAAAATGATGATTTTACATCCTGAGGATTGACTGACCCAACTGCTATTACACCCGGCATGGCTGCGGGGTAGTAAGGAGTGTAATCAATAAATAAATTTTCATTGCCTGCTGCCGCAACTATAGTTACCCCCATATCCAGAATTTCGTTTATCACATCCCAAGCCAGAGGGTCCTGATAGCTGCTTGCCCATGAACAGTTAATGACATCTGCCCCATTCATTGCAGCATACAAAATACCATCATAAGGTCTGTAAACCATTCGGGATTTTGATAAATCATCCAGTGCTATTTTTACGGGCATAAATGTTACATCAAATCCGGTTGATGCTATTCCTATGGTATTGTTTGTTGTTGCCGCTGCCGAACCTGCAACGTGTGTGCCGTGGTCATTAGTAGTAAATACAGGTATAGGATTATTATCCTCTTTGAATTTTCCTTTTACAGCATCAAGTAGAGTAATATTACCCACAAAATCCCAGCCGTGAACATCATCAATGAAACCGTTGCCGTCGTTATCTATTCCATCACCCGAAATTTCACCGCTATTTGTCCAAACCTGACTGATTAATTCGTCATGATTATAATCAGTACCTGAATCAACAATTCCAATTACTATTGACTTATCACCGCGTGCAATATCCCAGGCTTTGAACATATTTAATGATTCCAGATACCACTGCTGGTCAACTGACTCATCATTAGGCTTGAAATCACTAAACTTATAGGCAATAACAGGACAGGCATAATTAATTTCCGGGCTTTGAGTAAGCAGCGAGCACAAATCAAACACATCGAAATTGTTCTCAATACTGATTTGAAAAATATTCTCCAGCCGGTTAGATGATTTATTAAGTAAGTTATTTCCGAAATATTTTGAGAATGATTTTCTGATTTCAGTAATCTTTAAGTCTATATAACCGGAATTTATTAAATATAATTTGACAAATTTCTCAATTTCAAAGGTTGAAATATTATCTTTTGACTTAATATAAAATGAATTTTGAAGATATGTTCCGGGCGCAGGTTTTCTAAGTTCAAGTGTCTTTACCGGGCTGTAAAAATCACCAAATCGTTCGGATGACCCAATATCAACTTTATAACTTTGCGGATATGATGAAGAATTTAATATGAACAATAAAATTGCAGCAGAAAAAAGTATTCTCATTAAAACTCCTGCTGTAAAATGACAGAATAACATGTTGGCAGAATACCTTCTTTTGCATTATTATGCTTGATGCAGCCAGCCTCGGTATTGCCGTAAAATATTATACAGTAACTTTTACCAAGTGATAAAACCACATCACTGAATCTTGCCAAATAACCTGCAACTTCACCGTCATAGAAGAAATATGTAGGCTTCTGCTCCCGCGTTTCAGTAGAATAGGGAGAAAAAGTGTTACGCTCGACACCCTGGACAAATATAGAATCTTTATCAGACTTTTTAAGCATGGCAAGGGGAATATCGGTTGTAACATTCACAAATCTAAATCTGAAAATATTGTTCTGGTCGGATGCCAGAGGAAGAGATTTATTTGTCGTCACACTCAAATCCGATGTTGTACCGCCTGTAATCATCATTATTCTTTCATCAGAACCAGCATCAGCCTGATAAGGATTACCGTTAATATATATTGTTTGAGAGTTTGCATCAATAACTGTAGCAAGTGAATTTGTAATATGCAGGTCAGCATTTTCAAGAATTGAAGTACCTGAAGCAGTTGAATTTATTGTGACTTTTATTGTGCTGTTATCTGAATTTGCATTTACAAGCTGGAAGAAAACACCCTGCTGCAGATATTCAATATTTTTCGACTCATCATCTTCGTCAACAATCGTAACTTTTATGTTTCCAACATCATCTTTTGTCACTATTACAAGATAAGATTTATCGGCTTCGAGAACTGTATTGGCGGCGAACAGCAGTCTGGACGGTTCGGATGATGTAAATACATTTATCGGTGCCGGTCCCGGGTTCATCACATTAGCATTTGATATGTCGCCAAACGATAACGCCCTTCCCAATGAGATACCTGAACTAAAGCCATTTGGAAATTTAGTCCTGTCATTTTCCTTTCTTGCACCAATTGATACATTTATACCATTGGTACCTTCGAGAGTATTGATTACCCTCAAAACTGCCTTACCAGATACATCGGTATTCAATTTCAAAGGTTCAATAAGTATAGAGCCGACGGATTTTACATCTGCAGAATCAAAAACCACAATGGAATAACGGGTAAGTACTTCGAGTGATGTGCTTAAATATGATTTAACGATACCTGAAGACTTAATATCAATCGTGTCCTTCGACGATGATTTGCAGGTTTCGACAACTCTGAATTCATCAACAGTCATTCCGGGTACATCGGGGTCAATGATAGTTCCGTCCCGCGTTTCAATAGCAAGGCTTTCCGCTGAAAGATTGATTGTTCTGATTTCAGTTGTACGAAGAGGAACTATTTCTGCAGGCTGCAGTGCATTTACCGTTAAGTCGTTTTCATTCAGAATGCTTATTTTGACATCACCGTTTTCATCTTCGTGGGCAAGAATTACATACTGTCCCTTAGGTAGAAGATTTGTTGTATAAAGATTTAAATAAATATTTTCAGGAATTCCGCCTGTCAATTTTGTCTGTATAACCGAGAAATTGAACTGACCCGACCGGACAGTAAGCGGACTGATTGAATATTGCTTGTAGTTTGTCTGACCGAAAAGCATATCACCGTTTGGGCAACCCAGTCTGATACTGAATTTTGAATTTGTATCGGGAAAAGCGTTCATAAACTTGATGAGTGCTTCAAAATTATTATCAGGAATTGCCGCTGTTGTACGGAGAGCAATCAGCGTATCTATCTTACAGTTTGTTCTGTCACCGCAGACTGCAGAACTCAAACCTACGTAAGTATAATTAGTATTTCTTAAAAATCTGACAAGAGCAGTTTGTTCAAATTCAATCGCATTGTTATAATTTACTCTGACAAAACCTGTATCGGCAGGAGGGTTTTCAGATATACTAACCCGCAGCCAGTCTATGGTTGCTGTTTTTTTGCCTTCTGTAACTTCAAATTCTTTACTCTTTTTATCATAACCGAGATTTAGGAATCTGAACCTGACAGAACCAGTCTTATCGGGCGGATTTACCAGGTCAGGGTTTTCCTCATTACAAGAAATAGTTATTACAGCTAATATTAAAACTGATAATAATCGAAATTTCATTTTCCTAATTCCATAGCTAAAAGCATAAAGAAGAAAAAGTCCACTAAAAATTTGATTTTTTTTAGAGAAATAATTTATTTTTGTCAGTATCAATGATAAAACTGATAAATTGTCGGAACCTTTGATTTAGCTGTTTGAAATGATTTAATTGATTTTAATTCAAAGTAATCATCAGAATCAATTTAATCATGGGCTCAGAATGTTTTAATCCAATATTCAATTTAGTTTTAACTTTTTTGAACTTTTTTAAAATATTTATGTGACAAAATGATTTTTCAATTGTCATACATATATTGAATAGGAACTTTTGAAAATAGTTTTTTAAACTTTGTAAAAAATGAGGAGAGTTATGAAAGTATTTTTGGTGATTATTTTAATTTTATATGCAAATTCAATCATGTTTGCGGCTGATGAAAAATATGATTTAAAATTGGCTTATGATTTGGATCTAAATTCATCAATAACATTATTTGATATGGATTGTATTGATGAGAACAATTGTATTTTAATCCATACAAGTAATCAAAATAATGGTATCGTAGCAGAAAAAACTACGGACGGCGGAAAAGTATGGAAAATAATTTACGTTGATACAAGCACTAAAAACCCTACATATTTTCCTAAGAATACGGGGAAAAGATGTAAATATTTTTCGGACGGAACTGTTATATTATTAGGTGACCGCGGGAAATTATTGCGTTCGGAAGATTATGGTGAAACCTTTCAGGAATTGGAAATTGAACACTATTATTACTGGGGTTTTGAAATGTTTAATGAGAAAGAAGCAGTTACAATTTCCGTAAAAATGGATGGTGCAACTGGTTCGGAATTTGGACTTTACAAATCTACTGACGGCTGCAAAACTTGGCAGAACTTTATGATACCGGATTCTATTATTAAAAGAACTGATTTTTATCAAATATTTTTACATAAAAATAAAGAACTGATTTTAGGTTACTCTTTAAAATATCCTGAGCCTTCCGACCCAAATAATAATTATTTTTATAAAACAGACTTTGAAGGTAGTTATTGGGAGCCGTTAACTACTCCAAAATTTATTAATAAATTATACTTTTTAGATGCAAATGAAGTAATTGGAGTCGGCAAAAAACAAAGAACCAATAATAAGGAATATGATACTGCTTATACCAGTAAATCTTATGACGGTGGTAAAACCTGGGACATTAAGATGATATCACCTGGTCCATTTCATGGTTTTAATTATTTGCGTTACTATAATGACACACTTCTTACAATATACGGATGGGGTTTTGGATTTTTTAAAACTACTGACAAAGGTGAAAATTGGTTTATGCCTGTATTGAATTTAGACACTAATATTACCCAATTTATTCTTGCTACAACAAATGTTAAATTATTTGAAAATGATAATTTTTATTTGATGACAACATTTCCAGGGCAAGTAATAAAAGGTACAAAAGTAATCACTTCCGCTTCGGAACCATCTGTCAAACCGAGTCGCATATTTCCAAATCCTGTTTCGAATGACGGAGACTTTACTACCGAATACAAAATTAAGCGTTCAGGAGATATAAGGATATATTTAAGTGATGTCAGCGGTAAGATAATAACCGAACTATATTCGGGTTATGCTGAAGCCGGTTTTTATTCTACTTTATTGAAACTTCCGGTTAGCATTATCTCAGGCAGCTATTGGCTTAACACAGAAATAAATGGTTTTCGTCATGTGCAGATGCTCAATGTGATAAAGTAAAGAAATTTTTGAAGATGTAATATAGCCTTTAGATGTGCCACATCTTCAAGATGTGGCACATCTATACTTCGACTACGCTCAATGTGACAGATGTTTTGAATAATCTGATTTCAATGATTGAATTGATTGAATTGATTGAACTATGTTCTAATCAGTGTAATCCTTTAATCCGTGTAATCAGTGATTCAGACAATCAAAATCAAAGCAATCAATTTAATCAGGTACAATCAAAGGTTCAGACAAAATCAAAGGTTCAGACAAAATCAAAGGTTCAGACAAAATCAAAGGTTCAGACACATAAAAAAACACCTGAGCAAAATTTAATTCTGTTCAGGTGTTTTAATTAGATACTAAATGCCTTATTTTGCTATAGCCATACTGCGTCTTTCTCTTACGACAGTAACTTTAATCTGTCCGGGATATTCCATCTCATGTTCAATTCTGGTGGCAATATCAAGAGCAGTCTGGTCGGCAAGCATATCATCAACCCTTTCCGGTTCGACGATTACTCTAATCTCGCGTCCTGCCTGAATTGCAAATGATTTGGCAACACCCTCGAAGCTCATTGCGATTTCTTCAAGTTTCTGAAGTCTCTTGACGTAATTCTCAAGCGATTCTCTTCTGGCACCCGGTCTTGCTCCACTAATTGAGTCAGCAGCCTGAACAAGCACTGCAATTGGTGTTTCCATCTCGATATCTTCGTGGTGGGCACCGATTGCATTACAAACAACATGCTTTTCCTTGTATTTCTTGGCAATATCAAAACCAAGAAGAGCATGAGGGCTCGGGTCTTGTTCGATAGTCTTGCCGACGTCGTGCAGAAGTCCGGCACGTTTAGCAATCTGGACATCAAGACCAAGCTCAGCCGCCATTATACCGCAAAGATGTGATACCTCGATGGAGTGGTTGAGCAGATTTTGTCCGTAACTTGTACGGTATTTCATTTTACCGATTAACTTAAGAAGTTCGGGATGCATAGTATGGATACCCAAATCCATAATAGACTGCTCGCCTATTGTACCAAGTTCACTTTCGAGCTCCTTACGGGTTTTCTCAACAATTTCTTCAATTCTTGTCGGGTGAATTCTGCCGTCAAGCATAAGTTTTTCGAGGGCAACTTTTGCAACATGACGACGGAAAGGGTCAAAACCTGAAATAACAACCGCTTCCGGAGTATCGTCTATAATCAGGTCAATTCCGGTAGCAGCTTCAAAAGCACGGATATTTCTGCCTTCACGACCGATAATACGTCCCTTCATTTCATCACTTTCGAGATTAACCACCGAAACAGTATTTTCGGCACTGTGGTCAGATGCAGTTCGCTGAATAGCCTGAACAATAATATTCTGAGCCTCACGGTTGGCGATTGACTTAGTTTCTTCCCTGATTTGTCTGATTTGTAGAGCAGCCTGGCTCTTAGCCTCGTTTACAAATCCCTCAATCAATTGCTTTTTGGCTTCTTCCTTCGACAGCCCGGCAATCTGTTCAAGTTTTTTTGACTGGTCTGTAATCAGTTTATCAAGTTGAATCTGTTTGTCTTTAATAATCACTTCGCGTTTGACAACATCTTCTTCAATAGTCTGAAAATGTCTTTCTTTCTTTAGAATCAAATCTAATTTCTGTTCGATTCCTTCTTCTCTTTTCTTAACATATTTTTCGGCTTCTGCTATCTTAGCTTTCTTTTGATTTGCTTCGAGGTCAAATTCCTGCTTTCTTCTATGCCATTCTTCTTTTGCCTCAAGAATTTTTTCCTTTTTAATGTTTCTGGCTTCGTTATCTGCATCCTTAACAATATTTTTAGCAGTATTTTCAGCTTCAGCTATCTTTTTTTGTGATATATTTTTTAAAAGAACATTCGAGACTATGTAAGCAACAATAAAACCTGCAATACTACTAATTAGAATAATTGCAACATCCATAAAAAAATCAACTCCTAAATTTCCAAATAATTAAATAATAAATAATAATGATAAAAAGCCGCAAAATACTATCTACAGCATGAAAAAATTAATGCTCACGCCGGCGCCGCGGAGAGTTTAAAAGAACCTCTCTCTAAAACGCTTGGGTAAAATAGCCCTTTTATTTCTGACTTCCACTGAGCTGATTAAAGCTAAATTCAAGGGGGGCGAATTTTGAGGCCTGTCATACGTAATCTGAGACTAATCCCTTAGGTAAATACCTTTATAGTTCTTAATACATTTCGTTAGACAACGATAATATTTTGCGACCATAAAAAAACCAATAAAATCAAAGAACAAATAATTTGACAATCAACTTATTGTATTGTCAATCAATTCCGTCATCTTAGCCAATTCAGATTTTACATAATCCTGGTCCGAATTAAGGCTTTTTTCCAATAGTATTAATCTTTCAGCCAGATTAAGGGCTAAAAGAACGTATAACTGCGTAATTGGCAGCTTAACATCGGACTGTTTCTGCAAATCCTCAAGTCCGACATTTACAACTTCAACTGCTTTGCGGAGTGAAGTTTCGTCATCACTTGTCAAACGATAGTCCAGACCGCCGATTACAACCTTATGTACCTTTTGTGTCATTTGTTCATTCTTCATTTTGTCAACAGCTATTGACGTTTTAAAAACAAATTCTATAAATCTTTTTTTAAAATAGAATTAAAACATTTTTCAACTTAACAATTGTAAGTCATTTTAACAAATATTTTTTTATAAAAAAAATACCGCTGTGTTTATGAGCGGTATTATGGTCGAATGTTGATATGAATATCACATAAATGTTTATTTTTTCTTGAATATCATTACAGCAAAATTTGGGTCTTTAGTATTAATATACAACAAATCATCACTCATGGTGAATGATTCGGCAGATTCTAAAGACATCATAAACTCAGAAGTGTAAGCACAATTGGCTTTTGTAGTGAATAACATGTCAATAGTAAGAGACCAGTTATCAGCTTTGTAACTGAATCCGTAATTATTACAGCCGGAATTGCCGAATCCTGTTTCAGTTTTATCAAAGTTTATATCGTAAATCCATGAATACTGCTCAATAACCGGTGTAATGGTATTTCCGCTGCCATCCTGATATGCAACCCACTGCCAGGAAGAATTCAGTAAACGATTCTCATTGGATTCGCTTAATTTGATTTCCTGCGTTTCGGCAAATTTTACCGGTTCCGCTCTTTTGGCAAGTTTCACTATATGAACCGGATGACCAATATCATCTGTACCGGCTTCGGGAATATAATAATTAGTATTTACTGTAATTTCACCATTTTCGAGAATTATAGAAGGAATTTCGATAAAATTGCTGCCACTTGAACTCATTCCGTAATGAGCTACTATAACCATATCTTTACTATAGTCAATATCACCAATAGTAACAGCCTGTTCATTTCCGTCAATATAGTTATTTGACTTAACTTTAGATAAAAATTCAACTTCATCAGCTTTGCTTTTCAATACAGCAAATATTCTATTTTCGGTCTCAATCCCACGGGACTCTTTGAAGATAGTTGTAAACTCAAGACTTTTTCTTGAATCATTACCGGTAGTTTTAACTACTGCTATAGGAGCGAATAATACCTGCTTATCACTTCTTTTCATTTTGATAATGTGCATCGGATAGCCAATATCGGTAGTACCCATCTCTGGATGATATTCTACAGACTTTACAATCAAATTATCGTTAGTACTTTGAACACTTGAAATTTCAAAAGTTATACTACCGCTTGGACGTGGTCCAAGGGCAATACAAATAAGCATATCACGGGTGTAATCCATATCCCCGAAATCAAGATTTAACATTTTACCGTTTTTTTCAAACAACCTTGACTGAATCTGATTCAGGAAAGCTTCTTCTTCATTTTTTGAACGAATAACAACTTGAATAGGTTCGGACATTGGAAATGCGAAATTGCCTTTATAGATAGTTTCAAAGTATGTTTCCTGTGTAATCTTTGCATTTTCATCTACACCTATCGGTTCTTTGCAACTGCCGAGAAATAAAGTTGTCAACAGGGCAAAACTTAAAATTATTTTGTATAACATTATAAAATCTCCTTTTATTTAAATTTAAAAATTATTTTCTATCATCCTGCCATATCAGCTTTTTATCTTTACACTTTTGAAAAAAGTCGTCGCACCGTCCGTCACCCATAGCGGCTATACCTCCGTCGGGGGCGCAGATAACAGTACTGTCGCTGCTCAAAAGCACGCTGAACTGGTCACAACACTGCGGTGGTATATAATATACAATATCACCATTGTATTCATATTGCCAGATTGATTGAGGCGGGTCTCCAACCGTGGAATTTTCAAAATGTTCAATTAACCGTTCTAACCATGGCGAATTTTCATTTGTCGGGTTCTCAACCTTCTTACATCCAAATGAAAATGTTAAGAAAGCTGCCAATATCAATAAATATATCTTTTTCATAAGTAACCTATTATTTGTTATTCTTAAAATTATACATTATAATATATCTATCTAAAAGTATAACATATACCGTAATTAAATCCGAATTTTGGCGAATTGAATACCACACTTTTGTATTCATAAGTCAAATTACTCAGTTCTGAACTTATCCGCAATGAAAAGTTATCACTAATCCGGTAGCCCGCACCAACCATTAGCCTTGATACTACCCCTGCCTCGTTTAACCCTAAAGAAATTTGAGCCAATGGACTGATGGAGCTGCCGGAATTGTAAATATAGCCTGCAGCCAGCGAAAATGTTGTGAAATTAGGCTGCTGCTCTACTTTTGTATATTGTCTTAATTCATCAACAAAATCAAATTCCTGAAAATAATTCTCGCGGCGAACATCACCACCGACAGAAATGCCATTATCAAAATTATATTTTATATCAATTGTCATATTATTGAAATCTGCAAATCTCGATGGTGTAACAGTTGCAGCAGGTATATTCCAGTATTGTGAATTTCTAACTTCAATACTTAAAGGAATGCCGTCGGAAGAATTAGTTAATTCAGGTGAATCATATAATTCCGGATGAATATTGTTGCGGCTGAAATTATTAAGCTGTCTGTTTTGAAAATCTATATTATTGTTTATCGCAATTTTGTCCGTACTAATTTCATATATCCTGCTGTCTTCATTCTCAATATTGCCTTCTATTACCTGCACATTGTCAGCAAATTGCTTTTTAACTGGGATAGAACTGTGATTAATGGAATTTTTTGAAATACCGGATGTACCGCGTTTTGATTCCTTAGTCTGTAAATTACTTCTTTCTTCAGTACCTGAAATTGATTCAGGAATTCTTTGATATTTTGTAATTGTAGTTACATTTCTCTGAATATTCTCATTTTTTACAAGGTCATACCCTAACACATTCATAAGTAAAAATAATATTACAACCGTTGCAGCCGACGTAAGTAAAGCAGGCAGCAAGGGAAATGCTTTCTTAACCGGTGAATTGACTGCCAAACCGGTACCTACAGAAGCTCCTGCCATTCCAATTGCAGCAAATATTCCGTCTTTAGAAATTTCCGGTACAAAATATCCCTTTGCCAGCATCGAACTTGAGCGGTTAACTGCAATCAATTGACGAAAATCATTTCTAAGTTCGTCATTTGCTGCAAGCTCAAACAGGATTTCTTTTTCCTGCGATTCGTTTAGATTACCATCAAGATAATCGTTTAATATTTCAAACTTTTCCATAATAGCCTACTTTGATAAATCCTTCAAATAAGGTTGCAGTAATTCAATAATTTTTCTCTTTGCCCTCAGTGAGCGGACTTTTGCGTTCTCAGTTGTAATCCCCAGTCTATCAGCGATTTCTGAGTAGGTCAAACCCTCAAATTCCCGCATTGTAAAACATTCCTTGTATATGTCGTCCAGCAAATCGAGTGAACTGATAATGAGTTCAATGAGTTCATTCTTTTCGATTTCATCAATATTATTTTCACTTAATATGTCTTCTCTAATTTCAATATTGTGCTTTTTGTTTTTAAAATAATTCAAACACCGGTTTTTTGAAGATAAAAGCAAAAAAGCCTGAATATTCTTAATTTCATATTTTAAAGCATAATCATAAAACTTAATAAAAGTCTCCTGAAAAACATCCTCTACAGCATCAGAATCCTTAATCAGCGAATAAATATACCCGTGAATTATCCGGTTATACCGAGTGTAAATCTCATTAAAAGCTTCATCGCGGAGCTTTTTGTCACCCCTTAGTAATTCCAGTAATTCAATATCGCTGTAATTTTTAAGTTTCATTTTCTTCAAAATATTTTCGTTACAATTGTATAGACACCTGAAGTTGAAAAAAGGAACAAGAATAGAGAAATATTTTTTGGAAAATTATTAATATAAGAAACCGAATAACCACAACGGAATTTTTCCGGCTGCATAATATTCCAAATTATCTGCTGCTATATAAGAATTTTTCAGTCCGGAAATCTGAGAAAAGCCCTTATTTTTACCTCCGACTTCAAGATAATATTTATTATTAATGCAAAAATCAGTTTTATCCGTATGAAATACTTTTGCAACTACTAAGGTTTGATTCAAAAAGAAAGTTTCTCTTAAATTGCCAATATCAACATTGTTTTCTGCAAAAGCATAAGCCTGATTTGTATCATTTAAATAAATTTTATCGGGTTTTGTTAATTTCGATAATCCGCTTTTTTCTGTTGCAAGCATTTGAATTATTTGAGATTTGCTTAAAATGTCCAGATAATGCATTGTTGTTGTTCTTGAAACATCCAGATTTTCACTTATTTTAGTTATATTCGGTTTGAACGGAACCGAGCTTGCAACTACATAAAACAACTTTTTAAGTTTGTTGATACTTTTAAGATTTACTGATTCACTTGATGGAATATCAACTTCAAGAATGATATTGATTGTGTTTAGTAATTTTTGATGAAAGGATTCAATGCTTTCGATAAAATAAGGATAATAGCCATATTTAAGATAATTATTGAACTCAGGCAAAATTTTGATTTGTGAATTTATCTCATTTACAAATTCATCCTGACCGGAAATAATATCTTCAATTGAAATTTTCGAAATTTTGAGTTCATTATTTAATTCGAGGTATTCACGGAAAGACAAACCGTGCAGGTTATAACGGACAACTCTGCGGCTCAAATCACCAAAACCTCTGAATAATTCCAGAGCTGACGAACCTGTAAGAATAATTTTTAAATCCGGGTACGAATCCAGTATATTTTTTACTTCAATACTCCAGTCAGAATATTTATGAACTTCATCCAATACCAATAATTTACCGCCATTTTTATAAAATATATCGGCAAAATCCAATAGTTTATTTTCAAAAAAATAAATATCATCTAATGATAAATATATTGAATTTTGAGAAATTTCAGGATTCATTTTCAAATATTGCAGAAGTAAAGTAGTTTTTCCGACTTCTCGTGAACCGGAAATCATAATTGCCCGTTCTGACCAATTAACTGAATCAAATAAATATCTGACAAAATTAATTTTTTGATTTTGAATTAATCTTTGTGATTTTTCATAAAGCCGTTCCATAATATAACTCTGATTTTTGCAACATAAACATTACAAATATAATAAAAATTGCAATATGGACATTACAAAATTATACATAAATTGTAATATGGACATTGCAATTTACATAAATACTTATTTTTTCATTAACTTACTGCTTATGGCATTTCCTTCTTCATCAATTATAACAACGAAATAAATACCGGACACTATTTGACTTAAATAAATAAGTAGCTCGTGTATTCCATATGAAAAACTTTTTTTTACATTTAAAAATCAAGTTTTATTTTGAATAAGTTATAAGATTTTCAATATATTGTGAAAATATTATAGTTACTTTTTAAATATTGAAGAGTATTGAATATTTCAATTTGAACCCAAAAATGAATTAATTTAATATTTAATCGTCAATGATAGATGAAAATTGCAAAATAAAGGAGAAAATGATGCAACAAAACTTAATAATTAATGAAGTATATACTGTAATAAACGCTTTACCAAAAAAAATGCAGTTAAGTTTGGTCGAAAGATTCATATTTGAAAATGATCTGCTAAATGATATTATTGATATTAACATTGCTAAACAAAGATTAAAAGAGACCGGCACTAATTATGAAGAGTTTAGAAAGAAGAGAAATAACTGAACAGTACTCAATTATCATTAAAAAGACACCACAGAAATTTCTAGAGAATTTGAATGACAAAGATTATTTTAAAATAGATGAAAAAATTTTGTCATTAAAAAACAATCCTTTTCAAAAAGGGGTTAAAAAATTATTTGTTTATGATTGCTTGAGAATAAGAGTAGGGAATTATAGAATTTTATATAATGTCAATACTAAAAAATTTGAGATAACAATTTTAGATATTGATAATAGAAAAGATGTCTATAAAAAGAAATAATTAATAAAATTTATATCCAATAAGGTATAAATNTTTCATGATAAGATTTTGTACTTCAGGTAATTTTTTGTTAAATTTATTCCGAATATTTTGGAGCGACTTTTGTGGAATTTTCAAGTATTCTGAAAAATCAATGAAATCCTGATAATTAAATCTGCTTTTTTTCCCGTTCATTGTTAAAGCAAATTCTTCGCTGTCAAGTTTTTCGGGAATTACAAGACGTGTTGAAATCAAATCGTAAGCCGGAGATAATTTATACATTGCATTTTCATGAATTATCGAAAAATTCTTTAAGTGCATATCTGCATTTCCGGTTAGAAATGAAAATAGATTTATTTCGTAAAATTTGATTAAATCATACCCTGCATTGCTTGAGTATTTCAAAATTGTTTTTCCGATTTGTTCAAGAGAACCGAAATATTTTTCTTCAGTGAGTCTTTCTGTTAACTGAGCCATATCTTCCATTGGCATTTTAGTTTTATTATTTCTGTCAATTCGTTTGGTAATATAGGCAAGTTCAGCGGATTTCAATCTGATTAATGAATTTGGAACTGTATCAATTTTAAATAATTTGGCAAGCTGCATCGTTAGAGACTCGTTTTCCGGCAGACTATCATAATCCGGTGTTGGCGGTTTTAGTATATAATTTCTTAATATCCCAAAAATAGTAAGTTTTCCCGGAATTAAACCAACTCTCTTACTTAAACCGAGCGATATTTTTTTTTGAACACCCGGAATTGTAATTTGGTTCAAAATGTTTTGTTTTGCTAAATCAGAAATTTCGGATAATGAAAACGGCAATTCAGGTGCAGGATAAATGCCGAAAAACTTTTTTGAGCATTTGGAATGATAATTTCCTGAATTATCTGTGATTTCATTGTAACAGTATAAACATTTGGGATTTGTCATTTTTCCTCCATAGGTTCAATTCTGACTGAGCCGATACAATCTTTGCAACAAACAAGCAGCAAACCCATTCTGTCTCTCGAATCAACTTTCCAATTCTGTTCAACAATGTTTAACAACCAGCCTTCGGGTATCAATCCGTCAAAAAATGTAAAAATGTGATGACTTTTATGTATTTTCTTTGAAAGTGGCAAAGTTAAACTTACCGGTAAATTGTTTTTTGAATTGAAATATTCATCGGTATAGACGAACTCATATCCTGAGTCAGTTTCTTCAAGTGTGCCGGCAAACTTATCGAACATATAAACTTTAGCTTTCCTGTTCATTTTCTTCAAACCTCATTTTACCGGGAATTAGTTTATGACCGAATAACGAAAGTAGCTGATTGACCTTATCAAGCCTAAGTGAAGTTTTTCCCTGTTCCAAATCACGAACGAAACGTAATCCCACACCTGCTTTTTCTGCAAGCTCAAGCTGAGTAAGCCTGAGGACTTTTCTACGATGTTTTACAAAAGTACTTAATTCATTCGATTTCATTTCAATTGTAAAATCATTATTAATAAATACAAAAATATACCTTTTAAGGTATAAAAACAAATATTATATTGCAATTATATCAGAAAAGGTTTAATATTCGTACTTTCTCAAATGTTCAAATTAGAACTTTAAATATTTTTGATAACTATTTAGTACCTGATTATTTCGATTTAGAAGTAAGATAAATTTTACTCTTTAATAAACTTGCTGCTGATTGCATTGCCTTCTTCATCAATTATAACAGCTATGTAAATTCCTTGAATAAGATTGTTCAAATCAATCCACAGATTGTGCTCACCCTGTAAGAATAACTTCTTATCAGCTATACATTTGACTTCTTTACCTGTTATATTGTATAAATATACACTCAGTTTTTGTTCCTTACCATTGGTAAATTTGATATGTGTATCTTCTCGTCCCGGACTTGGATAAATGGATTTTATTTCAAGATTTTCGTGATAGTTCAGGCATATTCCAAGTAAGGATTCCTCCTTGCCCAATTCTTTACAAGCTTCTTTGGTGCTGATTTCACCGTTTTCAATTTTGTCAATAATTTGTAGTTCATTTCTGATTCGTAAGCTATATCTTTCAGGTAAGGCATTAAGTAATTCTTCTGTTGGAACGTACCATATATACACTACCTTTTTTTCAATTAAATACTCATCTATTGTATATTTGTCTTCTTCTTTAGACCATAATTTTTTATGATTATAAAGTGTAATTTTTATTGGAATTAATTTTGACGATGCACTCAATCTGTGCATACCTGCATCAATATTTGGTTCAGATAAAAAGTTCCTCATTGAGTCCAATGAAACCTCATATCCTTTTAAAATTGGCGAGAATTCCTCACTAACCATCATTCTTTCAGAATACGTTTCCTTATTCTTACGATATGTGTAAGAATGTGTAAGAATTGACACAGGTGCAAATTTGTTGAATTGAGAATGATTCCACCCATCGTATTTAATGAAGTTGGTTTTCCATCTGTAGTGAGTAATGAAAGATTGATTTTTAACCAATTGAGTTTTATTAGTATCATAACCATACTTACTGATTTTTTTTGTTAAATTCAAATGTTTACGCGGCATTACGCTTGGCAATTCACCTTCATTTCTTCCAACCAAAGTAATATTTCCTGTTGCCACTGAGTCTTTAAGTTGCGGATTAAAAAGGAATTCGCCTTCTATAAATATCGAATCATTCCTCATAATTATACCTATTTTATCAAGTTCAGCTTCATTTAATTCAAGATACACTAATTCATTGATATTGAAGTAACTGCTGTCTTTTTTCCAATCATATGAACTTTGAGAAAGTTGGTTAGAATTTATCAGATTACCTAATAATTGTTTCTCAGATTCCGGCACCAGCAGCATAAATGCAGTAAACAAGACTGCTAAAGTGGCAAGTGATGAAATTAGTATTTTTGAAATAAATGATATTCCCTTAAACTTATTGATATTTGTTTTTGGAATGAAATTTTCATCAAGCGGATTTGATGTTTGAACCTTCAAATCAGTAATTTTTATATCAAGATTCTTGTTAAAAGAATTTATATAATTATCCAACTTTTTCATTTTGAATCTCACTATCCGATAATAATTTTTTTAATAATTTCTTTGCTCTGAAAATTCTGATTTTCACGTTGTAAACAGTTGTATTCTGTATCTTTGATATTTCTTTTGCAGTAAGACCTGAAAACTCATTTAAAATCAGTGCTTCCTTTTGTTCTTCTTTCAGCTTTGCAATGGCTTCGTAAAGCAGAATGGTATCACATCTTTCCTCGGGATTAAGTTCTTTTGATACAAATTCATCTAAATCAAAATTATGATTATTCTCTGAATTTGCTTTGATGATTTTACTTTTTACCCTGCGTGCTATTGTAAACAGGTAACTTAGAAAAGCCTTGTCACTGCTTAGATTGTCAATATTCTGATAAGCAAAGAACATAGTATCGGCAATGATTTCTTCAGCCTGCTGTGACCCGTAAGAGATAGAGTAAGCGAACCTTTTCAGCGGCATTTTACAAGGTTCAAAAAGTAGATTAAATCTTTCTTGTTTTGTCATAACTACTCAAATTTGTTCCGTTTTTCATCAGGATGTGTTACGAAAATACAAAAAAGATACAAGAATATTTTTATAATTCAAATAGATTTTGAATTACCCGCAATATTTACTAATTTTGTAATTGGTAATGTATCAATATAAAAGTTTAAATATAAATGAAATATAAGTTCTTAATTTTATTTATGGGACTTTTACTTTTAACAGGTTGTTTTTGTGATGACTTTGACTGTTGTGAATATATGTCAACCCAAAAAATAGCTGATAAGCTTTATGTTGAACGATACATGACATTTTGTGCCGGTGTTTGGGGAGAAGAAGTTACGTCCTATTTAACTGATTCAACTAATTTTAGAATAAAAATCGGTCATAATGATGAGCATGGCAATATTGAAGTTATTAAAAAGGATAATATTATTATAGCCAGTTTACTGGAATCCCGATTTGAAACAGATACTCTAAATCAAAAAACAATGTTAATTGCAGATTTAATAAAGAACCGGCAATATGATTCGTGTTACATTAAGACAAAGCCAATTTTCGGGGATAATATTATCAAATGTGAAAATTGCATCCATTCTAATTCTTATGAGTTTGACGATAATTATTATATTTCTGATGACCTATATAAATGCAATAATATAAATCTTAATGCTGTTTATCTGACTGATTCTAGGAATTTTAGAATATTAATTGGTATTTATGAAGTCGGAAAAGGACCCAATTACAATGCAGTATTAAAAGATAAGTACAACATAATTGTATATGAAACTAAATCAAAAATAGTATATGATACGATGAGAGTCAATAAATTCAATTTAAAAGAAATTCCTCAAATTAAATTAGGAAAAGTTTGTAAATAATAAATAAAAAATGTATCAATATAAAAGTTGATGAAATGAAAGTAAAGGTTGTAATATTATTTGTAGTAGCAGTAATTATCTGTTGTGGTTCTTCATTTGCACAAACAGCAAATGACCATATAATTGAAGGCAATCAGCTTATTGCGCAGAATAAAATAAGAGATGCAATATGCAAATTTAATGATGCATTAAAAATCGAGCCGAATAATTATCTCGCTTTCTTTGGAAATGGAATGGCTTACGAGAAATTATACAAATATGATACAGCCTTGTATTATTTTCGTAAAACAGTTAATTTTAAAAAAGATTTCGAACAGGCTTATTATAAATCAGGTGTGGTTCGGTATAAATTGAAATCATATACACAAGCTGTTCATGATTTTGACAGAGTATTAATAAATAATCCAAATAATTTGGAGGCAAGGCTATATCTTGCTAATATAAATTTCAAATTAGGATATTATAATGCTTCATATAATAATTTCAATGTACTCTATATTAACACTGATGATAAATCATATTATCTAAAAGCTTGTTTATCCAAATTAAGAACAAATAATTTGATCGAAACAATTTGCGATTTTGATACCTTGATTTCAAAATATCCGGAATATGATTCAGCATATCTTTATCGTGGAATTACAAGATTATCAAATAAAGAATACAAATTTGCTCTTGATGACTTCTCAAAAGCTATTAAGTTAAATCCCAATTTAACATTAGCATATATTTACAGAGGTAGAGCAAATCAGATTCTAAATAAAAATTCTGATTATATTGAAGATTTAAAGAATTGGAAGATATTAGATCCTGATTTTCTTGAGAAAGAACTTGAGATTGCATATAATTATTATTATGAAATGGATTATAATGATGCCGTTAGTCATTTCAATCATATTATTGCTGTTGATTCTACACGGGCTGACATTTATTATTTTATAAGTCAGTGTTATTATAATCTGGGTAATTATTTTCAGTCTAAAGATTATGCAAATCTTAATCTCAAATATTCTAAAACCAATATTGAAGCTTTATTATTAAAAGGGCAGGCGTGTTTTCAATTATGCAGGGATAAACTAAATAGTCAAAAGGATAAAAGTACAGTAGTAATTAATGACCTAAGTGTTGAAGGTATTAAATCGGCATTTCAAGTCGTTTTTGATAAAATTAAAAAGTATGATAATAACAAATATGATGATTCTACCTATATGGTAATTAATTTAATTCTTAATAATGATTCACTTAATTATAACGCATATTTATTAAAAGGTGATATTCTCAGAGAAAAGAAACTATATGATAGTTCATTAAAACAATATAACAGAGCTATTGAAATTTCAGATGAATCTAATTGTATTTATAAAAGAGCATTACTTTATTTTGAAATGAGAAATTATGAAGCAGCTCTTCCTGATGTTGAAAAATTAATTAAATTAGATGAATATTCCCTTGATTTAAAAATTATACGGGCAATTTTAAAACAGTATATCCCAAATAAAGATTCAGAATCCCACAAGGAATTTCAAATCCTTTTTGAAGATGAAATTAACCGTGCTGAAGTTTATGTTTTAAAGGGTTATTATACAATGACTTATCAACATCTTTATCAAAATGCTATTCTTGATTTTGATAAAGCTCTTGAAATTGACCATTTTAACTCCAAGGCAAAATTGTATCGCTCTCAAGCAAAAAATATATTAGGTAATAATTAAGNAACAAAATTTTAATTATCCTAATTCGTTTATAGCACCACATCATACATATTTTTTTAATGAACTAAAACAGGAGAAATTATCATGGCTTTTACTCTCAAAGAATTACCCTACGCAAAGAATGCACTTGCACCTTACATTTCAGAAGAAACTATGGATTTTCATCATAGCAAACATCTTCAGGCTTATGTCACCAATACCAATAATTTGATTTCAGGCACAGAATTTGAAAATATGCCCCTCGAAGATATTATTCGTAAGGCATCCGGACCTTTATTCAATAATTCTGCTCAAATCTGGAATCACGAATTTTTCTGGGATTGTATGACACCAAACGGCGGCGGTACTCCTTCAGGAAGTGCTTTGGCTGCTATTGAGCAAAGTTTCGGCTCTTTTGATGAATTTAAAGCTAAATTTGTTAAGGCAGCTACCGGATTGTTCGGAGCGGGTTGGACATGGCTTGTTAAAAATTCTGACGGAAAGCTGGATATAGTTTCGTTCAGCAATGCTGGCACCCCCCTGACAGAAGGCAAAACCGCACTGCTTGGAATTGATGTTTGGGAGCATGCATATTATATTGATTACCGCAATGCACGTCCAAAATATGTAGATGCATTTTTTGATGTCATAAATTGGAATAATGTAGCCAAAAATATATAATTTTTATGGTTCAAATTTAAATGCCATCCCGATTAAAATACTTCAAAATTTTCGGGGTGGCTTTTTTTTTAGAAATAGTAAATCGGAAAATACGTCGCTTAATTTTTGGGATTTCTTTGATTATGGTTGGAAAATTTACGAACAATTTGTTTATAAATCAGTTTTTAAGGCATGGGTTCTACGCTCAGTCAAGAATGACATCTTTTTTCGATATTCTCTACAGAAGTTGTCACTCTGAGCGGAGCGAAGAGTCCATCTTATTTCATTTCAATCACTTGCAAAGGCATGGATTCTTCGCTCCGCTCAGAATGACATTCTTTTTCGACATTATACTTCGTAGTAAAAAATTAATACCTTTATTAATATTATGCTTTATAACTGTATCGTGCATCAGGACACCGTTAGATAATTCACCCGTACAATACTTAAAGGCAAGCCCTGGTGATATACTGGTACTGTGTGAGGGATTGCAGGGTTATGACAATACCTCACTCACTCTGATAAAAAGTGCTTCCGGGGATGTCCTCAAAGAATATTTTAAAACTTCAAATGATGGAGAATTGCTTGGCGATACAGGTAATGATATTATACGGCAGGGTGATACGGCACTTATTGCTTTAAGTACATCATCAATTATCAGACTTATTAGAATTTCAGACGGAAGACGAATAAAAGAAATCTCACTTCCTGAGAACTGTATGCCCAGAAAACTTGCTTTATTGAGTAATTCCACAGCCTGCGTAACATGCCTTTTGAAAAGTTCTGTATATATATTTAATTTTAAAAACGATTCTGAGACTTTTGAAATACCTGTCGGACCTCAACCGGAAGGGATTGCAGTAAATGGAGATATGATATTTGCAGCAAATTCAGCTTACGGGGATTTTAATTATATGCACCCCGATGCCGCTACTGTTTCAATTGTATCAGCTTCATCAAAAAAAGAAATCAGAAAAATCAAAACGGGTGCAAATTGCAGCGAAGTATTGATAAGTCAAAAAAATAATACATTTTATGCAGTTTATTATGACCTGCCATCCCAAGAAGACAGTACAGGCGGAATCATTGAATTCGATTTGTCAAATTTTAATCAACTGAGAAACTGGAAAATCAGAGCAAGAAACATAAATTTATCACAAACCGGCGATTCACTTTTTTTTATCAGTCAAATGCCGAAGGGTAGTTCTATGAGTGAAGAATCCGGTGTTTCATGTATTGATTTAAATAGCGGTAAATCATCAATGATTATTAAAAATCCGAACAGATTCGATATTTGGTACGGATTATCTGTCTCCCCGTTCGACGGCTCAATATGGGTCAGCAATGCAAAAAATCATATTAATAACGGCGGTATATTAGTTTTTTCAACCAATGATTTCAGCCGTTCGTCTAAGCAATTTGATGTAATGCTCAATCCCAATAAAGTATTATTTGTCCGGTAATAATTTTCTATGTCTGATAATAATTATTATCATTCGCGAATATCAATTAAAAAAGATTGAGGAATTTTATAATAATTTTGAAATGGTAATTTTTGAAAATTATCCTCAATTTAATACTCCATAAGTACTATAAAAACATCAATATAATTTAATATTTCACTTTATTGTTAAAAAAAATACATAATTTTCAATATTTTTGGTAATTATTTATATTTTTATGTTTTATATTGTCAATAAATTAGTTAATTTTGAGTTAGTTATTTGACAAATTTTTAAATAAAGAATTTCTAAACGAAATTCCGATGTTTTGATAAACTTAAAAAGGAAATAATTATTATGTCAGAAGGATCATTCAATCCCTTCAAGATGGCTCAGCAACAGTTTGACGCCATAGCAGAACAGCTTCATTTAGATGAAGCAACACGCGAATTTTTGAGAAATCCGGATCGTGAATATCATTTCAATATTCCGGTCAGAATGGATGACGGTACATACAAAGTGTTCCGCGGTTACCGCTGTCAGCATAATGACGCACGCGGACCTGCAAAAGGCGGAATCAGATTTCACCCGCAGGAAACAGTTGACACAGTACGCGCATTATCTATGTGGATGACATGGAAAACTGCTGTTGTTGATATTCCTCTCGGCGGCGGTAAGGGAGGAGTTATCTGTGACCCTCGTAACTTATCATTACGCGAGCAGGAAGCGATCTGCCGCGGCTGGATTCGCCAGGTTGCCAAAAATGTAGGTCCTTTACAGGATGTTCCGGCACCTGACGTTATGACAAATGGTCAGCACATGCTTTGGATGCTTGACGAATACGAAAGAATCGTAGGTCACAAAGCACCCGGATTTATTACAGGCAAACCATTAGGCTCAGGCGGTTCATTAGGCAGAACTGAAGCAACAGGTTACGGCGTTATCTATACTTTAAGAGAAGCCCTTAAAGAACTTAATATTGATGTTAAAAATACTACCGCATCATTCCAGGGATTCGGAAACGTCAGCCAGTATGCAATTGACCTTTATACTAAAAATGGCGGTAAAGCTATTGCTGTATCAAGCTGGGACAATAAAGAGAAAAAAGCAATCACTTACAAAAAAGAAAGCGGTATTGACTGGAAAGAACTTCTAAGTATCACAAACAGATTCGGTGAAGTTGACCAGAAATTAGCTCTCGAACTTGGCTTCGAAATTCTACCCGGTGATGCATGGATTCAACAGGATGTTGATATTCTTATTCCTGCTGCATTGGAAAATCAGATTAATGCTTCAACTGTTAATATGATTAGACCATCAGTAAAAATAATTGTTGAGGGTGCAAACGGACCAACAACACCTGAAGCCGATGCAGTAATTAAAGAACGCGGAATTATGGTTATCCCCGACTTTTTGGCTAACGCAGGCGGTGTTACATGTTCATATTTTGAACAGGTACAATGTAATATGAACTTCTTCTGGACACGTGAAGAAGTCCTCGAAAAATTAGACCAGAAGATGACACATGCCTATCATGCCGTAAGCGATTTAGCCCGTACACGTAATATCTTTATGCGCGATGCTGCTTATATGATTTCAATTTCAAGAGTAGCCGAAGCATGTAAATTGCGCGGCTGGGTATAAGAGTATCCAATAATTTTGGATTTAGAACTTCCCTTTTGCTTTTGTAAAAGGGAAGTTTTTTTATGCTTAAAAAGGTTGACAGCAGTCATGATTTTCAAAACTATTTCGGCATTTCCAGACCTGAAATGACTGATTTCGTACCACGTGATGCTCAAAAAATACTTGAAGTCGGATGCGGCATAGGCGGATTTGCAAAAATTATAAAAGAATCACGAAACTGTGAGTATTGGGCAATTGAACCTTATAAAGAAGCTGCACAATCAGCCGGTAAAATTGTGGATAAGATTATTATTTCAGGTTTCGATGAATGTTATCACGAACTCCCAAAGAATTATTTTGACTGCGTAATTTTTAACGACGTACTCGAACATATTTCAAATCCCTTTGATACACTTGAAAAACTTCATAAAATTCTGCCTGACGGGGCTAAAATTGTCAGCTCCCTACCAAATGTCAGATATGTCAAAAATATGTTTGACCTTATCATAAAAAGAGATTGGGAATATCTCCACGAAGGCGGCATTCTTGATTTTACTCATTTAAGATTTTTCACCCAAAAAAGTATAATTCGCATGTTCGAATCATCAGGTTATAAAATCATATCAATTCAAGGAATAAATCCGATTGCAAAAAAAATATCATTTTTGCTCTTTAATATCATGACATTTGGACTTTTCAGCGATGGTAAATATCTGCAATATGCAGTTGTTGCCGAGAAATAACAAGGAGTACAAAATGCGGATTTCATTATTCATAGTGGTATTTGTTTTATTTTTCTCAATCTGCCGCAATGCAGATTCCCAGATAAAATACAATAACAATTCAATTAAAAATTCACTTGAAATTACTTCCAAACCTTTTACAAGATACTGGTGGTTTGCATCGGAAATCCAAAAAGAAGATGTAATGGTGAAATCATATATATTTAACACAAAAAGTGTAGCAGGATTGATAAACTAGATTATGGTTGACAGTAGCAGATACACAAGCCGGCTCTAAATCATTCCAAATTATCACTTATGATACTAATTCAAATATTGAAATATAAACTTCGTCGTAAGAAATAGTTTTAAAAATTGGAATGCTTTAATGTCTTATCTGGTTAAAATTGAAAATAATGCTGAAGGAAAAGGACTTGTCAATTTCCTGAAAACGCTTAATTATGTTAAAGTTATTGAATACGAACATTCAAATATTTCTAATCAAACTAAATCAGGACTTTTTGATATCAATGGCAATTCAATAAGTGTTGAAGAATTTAATAGTATTATTGATTTGGCTGAGCAGACTGATGATGTTCCGCTCATAACTGCCATAACTGCCAGTGAGAAATGGAAAGACCTAAAGAATTAGTAATTAAAACTGCCGCTCTTGACCAATTGCAGGAAGTATATTTATACTATCGGGATTATGTTTCAGTCAATTTTGCTGAAAAGTTTAGGTTAAATTTTTTTTCGACTATTCAATTAATTCTTCCTCTTTATAATAGATACCCTATTTGCAAATTCAAAAAGCCTTTAAATAAATCCTACAGACAAATCACCTGGAACAAATTTCTAATAATTTACAAAATTACTGAAAGGAATATTGAAATATTGAGCCTTTTTCACACCAAACAAAATCCTAAGAAATTGAAGAAATTATTAAAATGAAAATGTAAAAATTCAATAGTAATCTCATCTTATAGTATTGCTTAAAACAAATTTGTACCCCAAAATGGCTTTTAAAAAACGTCCCATCAATTATGTGTTACAATTCAGGAAAATTCATTTGATGTTTCTAAAGTTTTGACTTAAGTTACAATTAAAATATGAGATTGAATTATGCGTTGTTTTAATCAATAAATATCAAATTTTATTAAATCATCACTATTATGAAAATGCAATTGCAGTTTAGATTTTTTAGGAATAAATATTTAATAATTGCAGTTTTAGCTGCTATAACAGGATTATATTTTTCTATGAATGTGCATACAAAATCACAAAAGACTATCCGAAATCCTGAACTAAAGACAATTAAACCGGATTGGCGCGGCAATCCTTTAGATGAAGACGGATTATTTATGAATCACGAATATTTGGCTAATAATGATTTCGCACGAGTAATGAAATGGCAATTTGAAACTAATCCTCAGAAAGATGAAAAAAAGAATGACAAATTCCGGCTAAAAGTAGTTGATGCTTCCGCCTTTTTAAAAGACAAACGGGACGGCATACTTTGGGTAGGTCATGCTACTTTTCTAATGCGGATTAAAGGAACCGTTTTCATAACCGACCCGATATTTACAGTACCGGCATTTATGTCGAAGAGATTTTCAAAGCTGCCATTCAATCCCGATTCTTTAAGAAATATAGATTATATACTTCTTTCGCATGACCATTATGACCACCTGAATAAGGAAAGTTTCAAACTGCTTACAAAAAATAATCCGGGAATAAAGGTACTGACATCACTGCGGCTCGGTGAATTTGTCGAAGACTGGATGAATGGTAATAAATATCAGGAAGCCGGCTGGTATCAGCAGTATAGTATGACTCCCAAGGATATTAAAATCACTTATCTTCCGACGAGACATTGGAGCAAACGAGGAATAAACAGTATGAACACAACCCTTTGGGGTGCTTTTATGATTCAAACTGATACGCTTTCAATTTATTTCGGAGGAGATTCCGGTTGGGGCTCTCATTTTAAGGAAGTAAAAGAATTATTCGGCAATCCGGACTACTCAATTATCGGAATCGGTGCTTATAAACCCGAATGGTTTATGGGTCCGAGTCATACTAGTCCCGGAGACGGTCTGAAAGCTGCAATGCAAATGTCCGCAAAAAACTTAATACCAATGCACTACGGCACTTTCGATATTGCAGACGAACCAATCGGCGAACCATTCAGAGAAGTTCATAGAATATATAACGAACAATATTCAGGTAAATTCAATTTGATTACACCGGCAATCGGCGAAGTGATTTACTTCTGAAATTGTCATCATTAGCATTGACAATTTTTATTATAATACTGCGTAACTTAATGTGATTAATAATTCAATTATTGATTTACTTTTTAATAATTATATTAGGAGTTATTTATGAAATTGTTTGCGACTTTATCATTATTTATTCTGCTGACATTAAGCGGATATTCAGTTACATATTCTCCACAGAAGGGAGGTAATTGCTATACTTTGGATATACCGGATTATATGGTTCGTACTTACAAGCTTAATGAAGTTGCTTCATTACAATATCAGAATATATCCAAAGAAGCATATACTATAGTAATCGCTGATTCAAAAGAACAATTAGCCGAAATTGGAGTCAAGTTTATTGATTCTAAAGAATTCCTTAAAGGTTTTACTGATACATATATGGCAGATGCCAAAAATCGTAAGCTTAGTCAAGTGACTGAATTTGAAATTAATGGGAACAAAAACGCACAGACTGAATTAACATGGTCAACAGATGATACGGATTATTACATGCTGATTACGGTTGTTGAATCAAAAGAAAATTTTTATAAGATACTTTGCTGGACTATAACAGAAAACAAAGCATTGTTAAAAGATGACTTTATGAGTATATCGAAGTCTTTAAAGGATTAGTTAAAATCAATGAATTTCGTAATCGTTATCTTATAAAACGCCACTTTTTGATTGGTCATGCTGAGCGGTAGCGAAGTATCCAGGCTGCTAATCAATTAAATCCTGGACTCTTCGCTTCGCTCAGAGCGACAAATCTTGGAGTTATATTTTAAAAAACAATAGAAATTATCAACACTGCATACTACCAAGCAATTAACGCATATAATACACTTCGACTTCGCTCAGTGTGACAATCAAGTAGAATTAGAATATGTAAATAATTTTTCACCGGAATATTAATATGTTTTAAATTGCTCAAGTTGTAATTCTGAGATTTTCAACGTATTAATAATTAATTTTCCATTATTGAAATATGAACTGAAGTCGGATATTATCTCAAAAAGGAGAGCGCAGTCGCCGGAATTTTTCAAATCATTTGATTTTAAACAATCGCATGACCATAGCGGATTCCCACTATCATCTGCATCTCTTATCCACATGCAGTCCGTACAAAATTTATCGTCAATAACACATTTTTTTATACTGGGCTTATCTCTGTCAACAGGTTTTTCCAAATCAATGCCGGCATATTGAAAAATTACGGAACTTGCGGTATTTCCTTCTAAAATATATTCAAGAAAATAATACTTATTGCCGTTTGATTTGTGTATCATAATTCTTTTATTAACTTCAATCAACTTGCCTTCCTTTGAACTTATATACCCAATAATTCTTAAGAAAATATCAGAATCAGGTTCACTCAGGTTATATCTACCGACAACATAAGTTTTGTTTCCATCATTATCAGTGTTTCTAATAAGTGTAGTATCCGGAACTCTAATTATCCTTTTTTTATGTATTATTTGGGGAGTTTTAAAATCAGCTGCTGCTTTTTTTAGTGCTAAACTGTCATCAGGTGTTAAACGTGTTTTCTGACAATAACATTGATAATTTGACATAAAAAAGACCAACATCAGAATACAAATAATACCATTTCGATTTTTCATTACTCATTCCTTTTTATTAGAAAATTATTTTTTTATTGATACACAATGACTGATTCTAAAATAATAATAATCTTTGTTAAATTAGACGAATATATCCTCATTACTATTTATTAAAGGTTTTTTTTACAATTGAATATTATTTACATCAATAATTTGCTTTTTATAATACATCTGCCTGATTCCAATTATATCGGATAGTAATCATCAATGAATATTAATCCCGGCAGACTTAAATATTTTTGAACAATCTAAAAGTAAATTGCAGTTAATAGCCATATTTTTTGTAGTTTTGTATTACTTTTTCTCATTAAAAATTGATTAATATGATTGGATTTGGTTATGATGTACATAGATTAGAATCAGGCAAAAATCTGATTCTTGGCGGAATTCCTATTTCAGATGAAATTGGTCCTATTGCTCACAGCGATGGTGACGTTCTGGTGCATTCAATCATGGATGCGCTGCTCGGAGCAGCAGGTCTTGGTGATATTGGAGAGCATTTTCCCAATACAAGTAAAAAGTATAAAAATGCAGACAGCATAGTCTTGCTTTGCGAAGTCTTAATTATGATAGACAAAGCGGGATTTAAAATCGTAAATATCGATACTCTTATTCAGCTTGAAAAACCTAAATTGAAAGAATTTAAAGATATTATAAGAAAAAATCTTGCAATTGTATGCGGTATTGATGTAAAAAGAATTAATATCAAAGCCGGAACAAATGAAAAAATGGGTTTCATCGGAAGGTCTGAAGGTATTAGTGTATATAGTGTTTGCCAGTTAGAATACAAGTAAACTGATGCGAAAATGTTTATTACAAATTCTGTTGATTTTTCTTTGCTTTCAATATTCCAACTCTGAAAGCAGTTATCCTTATACAATCTCAGGATTTACCGAATACAGCGGGGGCGAAGCGGTAGTTTTTGAACATAAAAATCCTGACAGTATAGTTGTCTATCAGCTCAATTTCGATTTTACAAAAGGTAACGAAAGTATAAAAATATCTGGAATTAATCCTGATAAATCAACCGTTGGAATAATAATAAGCAATACAAAAATTATATGTAACAGTTTACTTTATAATAATTTAATTTTGATTACCCGAGAAACCGGCGGACTATTTGCAGGAATACTTCATAAAGACGGGAAAATTACCGGTAAAATAAAAATTAGCGAAAATCAGTTTCTGCCGGATAAAGATAATTGCCGGATTATAAAATTAATTGAAGGCTCAGAGTATCTTCTTAAAATCGAGAACGAACTTTATAAAATTGAAGTGAATGATAAATCAAAGATGTCACTCAAATTTATGGATAATATTGAAGGCGACCTTCTGAGTCTGGATAATTCATCGGGTTTCAATACAGTTGAATATGCGATTGTTCAGGAAATAAATTCAGGATTAGTCGTTAATTTTTATGATTATTTAAATAAATTTCAATTTCTTACAAAGATTGTTACGTACGGTACCGGAAGATGGATGGATTTAGGTACGAGGCTGGTTTATATGACATCACCGGACGGTATTCAGACTTTAGTTCAGGTAATTGATAAAAAAAGCGGGCTTCTGATTTCTACTTTCTGGCTGAATGCCGAACCGCATCTTATGACATTCAAATCTGCAGCCGAATCAATTGTGGCTGTTTATATCGAGACAAGTTCCGAAGGTTATAATTTGTGCAGGGCTGAAATTAAAATCGAAAACCCGAAAATACAGCCCCAAATCTTAAAGCTAAGCGGGAATATGATAAACCCTATGTATTTAAGTTCATATTCGGACAATTATCTGATATTTTTTGCTAATTCAATAATAATGTTTGACGAATCGTTAAGTTTATCAGCAAGACAATTTTATCCTTTAGAAAAAAAAATCAATTCCATAAACAATGTTAAAATAATAAATAATGATATTTATCTTCTGTCTTTTCCGGTAAGTATACGGTTTTCACTACAGCCGAATGATTACTGGCTGTTGAAAAAGATTTATGCTGAATTTAAAAATTATTTCTTCCCAATTCTGCTAAGTGTATTTTTAATTATTTTCGTGCAATTATTCAGACATCAGCGGCGGCTTGCACGAGAGCTGCTTGACCTGCCTAATATCGGATTGCTGTTTGTTGTTGACTCGGCAGGCAGATTAATTAATCTGAACAGTCTGGCAAAAGAATTTCTGGAAATCAACGACAGTATTCCCAGAAGAAAGTTCTTCAGATTTTATGCTAAGAATAACAGGTCGCAGCTATTTGCAGATTTGATTGATAAAGGTCTGGAATCAAAAGAAAGCAGCATCCAAAAAATAACTGTAAAAATTGACAATTCCGAAACTGAATGGCTGTGCAAAACAATACCGGTGAGAAATATTACAGGCATGTTTCGCGGAGTTGTTTTATCTGCTGTGGATATAACCGAGCAGCTTGAGCGAAAAAGACTTTCAAACTGGGCTCAGCTTGCCCATGATATGCAGACAAACTTATCTACGATTAAACTTAATGCCGAACATCTTGATATTGCCGTAAGCGAAAACAACAGTAAAAGACAGAGAAGGATTGTATATCAGGTAAACCTGCTGATGCAGCGTGTGAGAGATATTGTTACTGTCGGCAGAAGCGACGTTTTAAACATTGAGACCTGCAGCATTTGTGATTTATGTCAGGATGTAAGGAATGAATTTGACGAATTAATGTTTCCCGGAATAGAATTCAAAATGGAATGTCAGAACTTTTTGATTCAATGCGATAAACCGAAGTTGATTCGCGCAGTCCGCAATGCTGTTGAAAACGGTATTAAAGCAATGAAGGGCAATCCGGGGAAAATTACTTTTAAAACGGCTCAGGATAGAAAATATGCAACTATCACTATTGCTGATACCGGCTCCGGTATGGATGAAGATACAAAGAAAAGAATGTTAATCCCATATTTCACAACTGCATCAAAAACAGGCGGAAGCGGGATTGGCACTATGATTATGCAGCATGTTACGGAATTACACGGAGGCTTTTTACTTGTAAATTCTGAAAAAGGCAAAGGTACCGAAGTAATATTCCATATACCTAATACGTTATCTAACAAAAAAGATAAATTATTGAGAAACGATGAGTGAAATTAAAGAATCTTTGACCGGAAGACGAATTGCCGGAATTGACTTTGGAACTAAAAGAATTGGTATTGCAGTTTGTGATGAATTACATATTTCGGTTAATCCCGTAAGAACAATTCATACCGAGAAATCATCAATCTTCGACGAAGTTCGCAGCACCTTGCTGTCGGAAAGAGTATCTGCCGTTGTTATCGGTATGCCCGATACTTATGACGGTCAGAAAAAAGACTTCCATAATAAAATCAAAACATTCGGTAATGTGATTAAAAATCAGTTAAATCTTGACGTGTTTTATGTTGATGAATCATTTTCGTCTCTTCAGGCGGCAAGCTTTATGGTAAATTACGGAATAAAGAAAAAAGACCGCAGCAAAAAAGGAATGCTTGACCAATATGCTGCTGTTATAATATTACAACAATTTCTAACTGAATTGGAGTAGATATGTTTAGAATTAAAATTTTAGTTATTGCATTCATTTTGACTACCTTATATGCAAATTCGCAAAATCAGCAGTTTGACAGATCTACTTATTACTCCTTTGGTGTGAATCTGTATGCAGAAGCTCACGCATTGCCCGATACTTCACCAGATTCCGTTAATATTTTAGTTTTATTTAAAGTCTCACACGATGCTTTAGTATTTATTCAGGCTAATCCACTTGAGAATCCGGGCAGCTTTCAGGCTGTGCCTTCGGTTGAAGTGTTTTTTAGAGATGATTCAGGAATTATCAGAAACAGGACTCTATGGACGGATACAATCTGGGCTAAAAATTATGATGAATCTAAATCAAAAGATATATACGTAAGCGGTTATGTCAGGACTAAACTTTCAAAATCAGAATACACCTGTACAGTTCAGCTTTTGGACAGATACCGTAATCCGGCTGATAAAAGTGAAATTAAAATTAATGCCAAAAAGGATTTTTTGACATCATCAGTTATTTCAAGCCCTATTTTCGTTTATTCAACACCTAAACTTTCAAATTACAAATCGGTACCATTCATACTCGGCAATAAAATCAATTTTACTTCAAGTGACGCCAAAATCCTGTTGCCTGTTTCATACATACCAAGATTCAATGTATATAATTACATTATTTATAAAAAATTTACTGATGAAAACAATATCTGGAATGATACGATAAATATATCCGGCAGAGTAAGCCCTTCTGATAACAGCTATCTGGAAATTGAAGAAAATTCCGAATATCCGTTGTTATTAAATTTGAAATCCGGTTTCAGGTCTGTTGACAGTACAGTTGCAGGCATCAATACAGGAATCCTGTCAATTGACCTGCCATCGGTACAGTTATCACCCGGAAATTATAAACTGACTCTTGTAGCCGACGGAACACAAGATACAGCAAAATTTGATTTTGAAGTTGTTTGGGTTGACATGCCTCTGGCACTTAGAAATCCAACGTATGCAATTGACGCAATGTATTATATTCTGACAGATGAAGAATTTAAAGCGATGAAATCCGCATCCGATGAAGACAAGCCCAAAAAAATGATGAATTACTGGAAAGCCAAAGACCCCACAAAATCAACTCCTTATAATGAAGTGATGAATGAATATTTCAAAAGAGTGGATTACGCTTTTTTCAACTATCAGACATTAAAAGAAAAGGACGGTTCCAAAACCGAAAGAGGTAAGATTTATATTCTCCACAGCAAACCCGATTCAGTTGATAAAGCTCTTGTTGACGGCAAACAGTATGAGATTTGGACTTACAAAAAATTAGGCAAAGTATTTCATTTCGAGTTAGTTTCCAACGGTCTGTACATTCTTACAAAAATTGACGAGTAGCGGAATAAGGGTAATATCACATGATATTGCCCTTATTACAAATATTTTGAACACCTGATTTGTTTTCTGAATAATAAGTAATCACACAATTTACCTGATAAATCCTCATTACTTACAAAAATCCAAAAAAAAACCATTTTATACACCAGTGAGAAGGTAAGTAAGTGAATGTTTGTCATTTCCTACACAATCAATGACCTAATGTATAACTGAATTGAGGTAAATTACTACCGAAAGTTCCATTCTTATACTAATAAACCCAAACAATGCTATCGCTATAACCTAAATCATTACCGGTTTATAGTATTTGATTGTCCATTCAAGCCTGCATACAACTGGTTTTAGTCAGAATAGTAACCTGTTATATCGTTTTATCTTAAGTTTATCCAATCGTACTCACGGTATGTCGTAAAATAGACTTTATTATAAATTACAATGAATTAAATTCATTTTACATTGAATTAAATATCTTATATATTGAATTAAAATTCATATATAT
>JAVSMQ010000001.1:3020871-3150845 GCA_032027125.1 Kapaibacterium sp. (SeqCode) | reverse complement strand
ATGCAGAATCTTATATTTTGATACAGAATTAGTATATTTTCTCATAATCCTATTGTTAGATTGAGCGTTCATGGAGTAAATACGTGATTTGTTTCTGTATTTTAGTGAATCCCTGTTGTAATTTAGGGCTTCATTATTGTAGGATAAGGCATTCTTGTTATTCGTTCGCTGTTTTCATCAATAATTCTTATCAGATTTGCTGTACTTAAGGGTAAACCACTAATAAGATTCGAATAAATAACAGTATTTTAGCTCACTTCATCTATTCGATTGCATTACCAAACAAGAAAATCCCCCTTTACGATAGAAATTCATAGTAGGGGGATTTTAATTTCACGAGTAAGTGTTTTTATATGGAGCATGAATTCTGAAATCAATTCTGATAAGGCTTCCCTTTGATTTTTAATATCGTGACGTCATCTTCAAAATTTATGTCTTCTATCTCTGATTTTGAACTGATTATCTGAACGCTGTATTCAAATGTCCGTTCAGGTCCGGTGAGAGCGATATTATTTGGAAAATCAACGCGTTTTTTCTCAAGCTTATTCAAGATTAGAGTACTGTCTTTCTGAACCGTTTTGGGTAGATAAGGTACAACCTCATTCATGTAAGTATTCTTGACATCAGGTTCGTGGAAATACATCTGTGCAAACTCCGATGGCGAAACACTGGGTTCTTCGTTTGTCATAAATTCCTGTTTGAGAGCCTGAAGCAGATTATCCTTTGTTTCGTGTGAATCAACAAACGTTTTGATAAAATTATCAGTTGATTTGAAGAATTTCATACTTTGAATTTTGGGTAGTGAGTCGAGTGTCAAACCAAGAAAATCCTTATAAAAATACTCTGCCGGCTTAGAATCTATTGTAAACTGCTCATCATAGAAATATGCTCCAAACAGGCTGTTCGGATATGGAACTTCGAAACCGGATTCGTCTTTTTCGTAAATTGCACCAACTTTAAAATTCTTTGATGATGAATCGAGAAAAATATCGTCGAGCAATTTTATAGTTGACTGACGGTTATGAATTTCATATCTCAAAGCTTTGTTCCACTCGGCTTTTATCGCAATATACCAGGTTTTAAATGTTTTGGTTTGTGCCTCAATAAAAATAAATGAGCCGCCCGGGATATTGTTTTTGGTCTGGGCGCGCGCAAGAAGCATAGCAATATCAACAGTACTTGCGATAAAATTACTGTCGCCTTTATCTTTCAGAGTTTCACATATTCCGAAAAATGTACCGCCCATATAATCTTCAATTTCCGGTTCGAAAGCCTTGGAAACTTTTGATGCAGATTTTGCAAGCCGCTCTTTAATTATATTGACAACATCATCATTAAGCTCGAACAGATTCTCATCGGGCATGATTGTAGCATGTTCCAAACCATCTGATTTAGGCACTATCTGATGAAGAACTACTCTTTTAAATTCCAGTTCATAAAAGTTTATCATAATTTATTTATCCAATTTTTGTTCTATAAATATCTGTTTAAGTCTTCTTTCGTACTCGGCAGCCTTTTGCTTCATACCGATTTTGCTATATGTATCATACAAATAATTAAGTATGACCGCGTTGTTTGAATCAATGGCAAGTCCAACTTTCATAGTTTTTACCACGGCGACATTGTCATTTTGTTTGAAATAAATCTTCGACCACCCGTCCACCATTTGCAAAGCTCTTAATTTATCATCATCACTTACGAAAGTCTTTGACGCAAAATCATCGGCAGTTGAAAAATCCTGCGATTCGAGATAAATATTAAATAAATCCCATCTCGCATCAGGATATTTCGAAGTGTCGGAGACAATGGGCAGCAGAAGTGATTCGGCTTTTTCGTAATTCCTTAGAGAATAATGTGAATTGACAAGTAAGTTAAGTGCGTTTTTGTTGTTCGTATCGGCTGATACAGCCTTTTCAAGATATGAAACAGCTTTCTCGTAGTATTTTCCTGTATAGTAATAATCGCCTAATCTGATATAATTCCCCGCTTTTTCGGCATCATTCAGGTCTGAATTTCTAACCATTCGCTCTGCTTTGTCAACATCTCCTTTTTTTAGATATGTCTCAATCAATGTATTGCTTATATTTGTATTTTGGGGGTTACTTTTATACGCTGCTTCAAAAAATGAATTCTCAGATTCATAACTTTTAGCATGATAGAAAGATAAGAATGAAAAAATGCCAAGGACTATGACAAATCCCGCCGAAAACACTCTCGAACTGTAATTCATTCCTGACCTGCTCAATAAACTAATGATTAAGATTATCAAACCAATGACCGCGAAATAAGACAATCCCTGCGAATAATCCGAGAATTCAGTTTTCTGAGGTGATAATGAAATTGCTCCCGATATTACTGCAACAGCAAAGAATGTCAAACCTAAAAGCATATCATTTGACATCAGATTTTTCATTTTTGCATAAGCCAATCCAGCAATAAGTGCAGCCAAACCAATTAAAGTATAAATTAAATTATAAGCAGGAAGAACACTTAATTTAAATGGGAGTAAAAATTCGCCGGTTAACTGCGGTATTAATTGAAAATATCTGAAATCGAAAAATACTCCCGCCAGCATAATTACATTTTGGTTATGACCGGACGAAACACTTTTTGAAATGGACTGAACATTCATATACATCAAAAACCAAACAATAACAACGCTCAATAAGGGTGCAGATATTGTATTGAAATTCTCTTTTAGTTCTTCCCTTTTCATAGTGATTGAATACGCAATCATTATTACGATTACTGCAAATCCTGTAGAATCAGAAAGTACAGAAAGTAATGCAAATAATCCCGATAACCATATTTTTCGTGTAGTTCGGCTTTGAAAATAATCTATGAAAAATATTAAAGCAAGAAGCCCCATAGCAGCCATAAGCAGATAATTTCTTCCTGCAATCCATGCAACATTACCGGCAATTAAGGGATGCACAGCAAATATCATCGAACCGATAAATGATTCAATTTCAGAAAACTCAAGTCTTCTCAACAGCATCAAAACAAGAAAACAAACAAAAATATGTATCAAAATATTTGTAAAATGATAAATGTAGGTACTTTGTCCTGCAAACAGTGCATTTACATAAAACGACATCATGGTAAGAGGTTTAAATTCTTCCGTACCCGGATATTTTTGACTGAATTCCGAGAAAATATTTTCGAAAGATGAAATTCTTTCAAAATTATTTACGATGATTAAATCATCCTTAAAACCTGTCAAATCAAAGGTAAACAGTTGCATGAAGACTGCAAGAACGAACAGAATTATCACAACAATATAATTTTTTGCCAACTTTTCTAAAAAATTCATAAAATATTTTTCGCATTATTACTATTTCATAGATTACAAAGATACGTTATAACAATTAATTTTATTTACACTATTATGCGTATTTTTGTTTTTTTATTAATTTCAATTGGTTGAGAACAAATTTTATGTACAAACTTGAAACAATAATTTCGCTTGCAAAGAGAAGAGGTTTTGTATTTCAGTCTTCCGAAATATACGGCGGATTGAACGGATGCTGGGATATGGGACCACTCGGTGTGGAACTTCTGCTTAATATTAAAGATGCATGGTGGAAAGCTATGACTTACCGCGAGGATATTGAAGGCTTGGATGCATCTATACTCATGCACCCACGCACATGGGATGCAAGCGGTCATACAAAACAGTTCAGCGACCCGATGATTGACAACAAAACAAGCAAATCACGTCAAAGAGCAGATAATCTGATTGAAGAACATATTGAGAAACTCAAAAAGAAGAAAAAATTTGATGAAGCGGATATTATTCAGGCAAAACTCGATGCTGTTAAGGAAAATACGGATTATTATGATATAATAATTGCACACGAGATAAAAGACCCCGTTTCGGGAAGTATGGACTGGACTGAAGTCAGAAACTTTAATTTGATGTTTAAGACTTTTGTCGGTCCATTGGAAGATTCGAGTTCAATTGTATATCTCAGACCGGAATCGGCACAGGGTATTTTTGTCAATTTCAAGAATGTGCTTGAAACAGCCCGTCAGAAACCGCCGTTTGGAATTGCTCAAATCGGCAAGGCTTTCAGAAATGAAATCAATACCAAAAACTTTCTTTTCCGTACACGTGAATTTGAGCAAATGGAAATGCAGTATTTTGTTAAACCCGGTTCAGAAAAAGATTGGTTTGAATACTGGAAAGACCTCAGATGGAAATGGTATTTGTCACTCGGCATGAAAGAAGAGAAAATGCGATGGAAACTGCACGAAAAATTAGCACATTATGCAAATATGGCTGTAGATATTGAGTATGAATTCCCGTTTGGTTTCGGTGAGATTGAAGGAATACATTCCAGAACAGATTTCGATCTTAGGTCTCATCAGGAATTTTCCGGAAAGAAAATGGAATATGTGGATACTGTAAATCAGGAACGTTATATCCCTTATGTAATTGAAACATCGGGCGGTGTATCACGCGGACTGATGGCATTTCTTTGCAATGCTTATGATGAAGAAACAGTAACCGATGATAAGGGCGGCAGCGAAACACGTGTAGTTATGAGATTTAATCAAAAACTCGCTCCGGTAACTGTTGCTGTATTTCCATTAGTCAACAAAGACGGCATGCCCGAGATGGCTCATGCAATTTACAAAGATTTGCAGAAGAATTTCAAAGTTCAGTATGATATAGCAGGTGCAATTGGAAGGCGTTACAGACGTCAGGATGAAATCGGAACACCTTATTGCGTTACAATTGACGGTCAGTCTGTAGAAGATGGAACAGTTACTGTAAGAGAGCGTGATTCGATGAAGCAGGACAGAATCTCTGCAGTAAAAATCAAGAATTATATTTGGGACAGGATGGATTAAGTGGTAAAAAAAATCAGCATTATATCGGCTCTAATAATCGGAGTATTTTTGATACTCGGTTTTACAAAAGATTATTATTTTAAAATTAATAAATCTTTCGATGTTTTTGGTGCAATTTTCAGAGAAGTAACAACCAATTACGTTCTGGAAATTGATCCTGAGATTTTGATAAAAGGGGCAATCAACGGTATGCTGGCTACACTTGACCCATATACTGAATTTTACGATGTTTCCGATCAGGATGATTTTGATATTCTGACTTCCGGAACATATACCGGATTTGGAATATCCATTTCAAATATTGACAGTCTGCTGACCATAACTGAGGTTCGCGACGGATATTCTGCCAGTGAACAGGGAATCAGAATCGGTGACCGAATCTGCCTGATAGACAGTATTGATGTTTTATACAGGAACTTTAATGATGTAAAGGAATTATTTAAGGGTACTTCAGGCAGTAAATCCGTATTTGGTATTTTGAGAGACGGTAATCCCGATACGTTACGTTTCGAGCTTGTCAGAAAACAGATTTTACTTGAGAATATATCTTATTATGATATGCTTGACGGCTCTACAGCCTATATAAAATTAGACAGATTCAACAGTACTGCAGCTCAGGATTTCCGGTTTGCACTTAGTGAATTAAGACGTAAAAATGAAATGAAATCACTGATTATTGATTTGAGGGATAATCCGGGAGGATTGCTGGAGCCTGCTGTTCAGATTTGCGAGTTGTTTCTGCCGGCTAAAAGTGTCATCGTCACCACACGGGGGCGGAATGGAGAAGAACTGTATTCTTACAATTCTTCATCGAACCCGGTCGAACCGGATTTACCATTGGTTGTAATGATAAACGAGAATTCAGCCAGCGCCAGCGAGATACTTGCCGGAGCTTTGCAGGATTACGACAGGGCGGTTATCGTCGGCAGACGGTCTTATGGCAAGGGTCTGGTTCAATCAATACTTCCATTACCTTATAAAGGCAATTTAAAAATAACAACAGCCAAATACTACACTCCTTCGGGTAGATGTATCCAGAGGATTAAATTTGGTGAGATGTATCAGACTGCTTCCAAAGTATCGGATTCACCGGATTCGACGGTATATTATACCAAGAACAAAAGAAAAGTATTCGAATCAACAGGAATACTGCCTGATACAGGAGCAATCAAAAAACCTTATTCCGAAATAATATCAGAGCTATACATAAAGTTCAAATTTTTTAATTTTGCAAATCACTATACTTCAACTCTGAATAAGCTTCCTGATAATTTCAAGGCTGACGATAAATTATTTGCAGAATTTATTAAATATCTTGATGAAATTGATTATTCCTATCAATCCGAATCCGGGATAATAATAGACCGGATTAATGTGATAGCAAAAGAATCGGGTTATTCCAAGAATTTTGACAAAAGTATAAATAGTTTAAAGAAATCTCTGGAACTTGAGGAAAAGGACATTATGACAAATAATAAATCCGATATTTTGAAATATCTGGATTTTGAGATAAGATCACGATTTTTGTCTGAACATGATTTATTATCAAAATTGCTTACAATTGATGATGACCTTGAACTCGCCAAAAAAATTCTGCAGAAGGGTGAATTTGTAAAGATACTTTCACCAATCAGCAGAAATGATTATTAATTTGTATCAAATATTAAGAACAAATTAACGTTATTGAAGTATTATTTTTTAAGATATTGAAATCTAAGGTTATTAAATGAGAATAACGAAACAATATACGAATCGTGAGAGTCAGTCACTTGATAAATATCTACAGGAAATCGGCAGAGTAGAACTGCTTACACCGGAAGATGAAGTAGATCTTGCTCAGGCTATCAAACGCGGCAGCGGAGAAGGTATCAGGGCTCTTGAAAGATTGGTAAAAGCCAATCTGAGATTCGTAGTATCGGTTGCAAAACAATACCAAAATCAGGGGCTGTCACTCGGCGACCTTATAAACGAAGGAAATTTAGGATTAATAAAAGCTGCAAAAAGATTTGATGAAACACGCGGCTTCAAATTTATTTCTTATGCTGTATGGTGGATTCGCCAGTCAATTCTGCAGGCTCTTGCCGAGCAGTCAAGGATTGTACGTCTTCCGCTTAACCGTGTTGGAGCATTAAATAAAATCGGAAAGAAATTCTCCGAGCTTGAGCAGGAATTTGAACGCGAACCTACAGCAGCAGAGCTTGCCGAGCAGCTTAATATGAGTATATCGGAAATTTCGGAGACAATCAAAATTTCCGGACGGCATCTATCGGTAGATGCACCATTTGTTCAGGGTGAAGACAACAGACTTCTTGACGTACTTCCGAATGAAATGCAGCCGCCTCCTGATTCGGAACTTATCAGAGAATCACTGAGGGTTGAAGTCCAGCAAGTACTTACTACACTATCACAAAGAGAAGCCGAAGTAATTAAACTGTATTTCGGATTAGACGGACAAACACTTACATTGGAAGAAATCGGCGAAAAATTTAATCTTACAAGAGAACGCGTAAGACAAATTAAAGAAAAAGCCATCCGCAGACTCAGACATGCTTCACGCTCAAAAGCACTAAGAGCATATCTGGGATAAAATTATTTATCAGCAAGTTATTTTTTGAAGTATAGAAATGCACAATTTGGAATTCAGCGGTACAACTTCTGATATTTTGGAAGTTAATATTAATTTTAAACCTCATAATAAAAAAGCCAAACGTAATAATCCGGAGCTGAAAACTTCAGCAGGAACAAGACCCGATTGGTTAAAAGTAAAGGCTCCGGGTGGAGACAGTTATCTAAATATACAAAAACTGATGCGGACTAAATCGCTGCATACTGTCTGCGAAGAAGCTAACTGTCCGAACATAGGAGATTGTTGGTCGCACGGTACTGCTACTTTTATGATTCTTGGTGATACCTGCACACGTGCCTGTAGTTTCTGTGCTGTTAAAACAGGTATTCCCGGAACTATAAACCGTGATGAGCCGATGGATGTTGCAATGGCAGTTAAGAAAATGAATCTGAAACACGCTGTTATTACTTCTGTTAACCGTGACGAACTAAAAGATCAGGGTTCGACTATTTGGGCTGATACTATACTGAGGGTTAAAGAACTCAATCCGGGTATAACAATCGAAGTTTTAATTCCTGACTTCAAGGGGGATTTGACTTGTTTAGACAGAGTTATAAACGCGAAACCCGATATATTGAACCACAATATTGAAACTGTACCGAGACTTTACAAAAAAATCAGACCTCAGGCAAAATATCAACGTTCATTAGATGTACTGGAATACAGCAAAAACCGTGGAATGAAGACCAAATCAGGTATAATGGTTGGTATTGGAGAATTGGACGAAGAAGTTTATACCCTGATGCAGGATTACGTTGGTATCAGACTTGATATTATGACTATAGGACAGTATCTGCAGCCGTCAGTTAATCACTCGCCTGTTGACAGATTTGTAACACCCGAACAGTTCAAACTTTTCAAACAAAAGGGTGAAGAAATGGGTATTCTGCATGTGGAATCAGGACCGCTGGTTCGAAGTTCATATCATGCACACGAGCATATTAAAATTAATGCACAAAAATAAATTTACTATTTTGGGTTCGGGTACTTCATCTGGAGTTCCGACAATTGGCTGCTGCTGCCCTACTTGTGTCTCCGATGATTCAAGAGACAGACGGCTTAGATGTTCATTATTGATTGAGTCAGCCTCGGCTGCGGTTGTAATAGATACATCTTCGGATTTTCGGCAGCAGATGCTTCAATACAATGTGAAATCACTTGACGGTGTTGTTTTTACCCATCACCATTTTGACCATATCGGCGGATTTGATGATATTCGTGCTTTCAATTTCATCATGGACAAACCACTGTCAATATTTGCAAACGAAACAACACTAAAACATCTCCGCAGAATTTTTGAATATGCCTTTACAAAGCCCGTTCAAACAGGTGGCGGTGTTCCTGAAATCATTATCAATGATATTGGGGATAATAGATTCAGAATAAAAGATATAGAAATTACTCCAATTCCTTTGTTCCATGGCTCACTCAAAGTTCTTGGTTTCAGAATCGGGAATTTCGCATACTGTACAGATACAAACAACATTCCCGAAAGTTCTCTTGAGCTGCTCAAGGGGCTGGAAGTCTTAATTCTCGACGGACTCAGATACACAAAACACCCGACACATTTCAGTATCAACGAAGCTATAGAAACAATTAACATCTTAAAACCAGAAAAAGCATACCTTACACACATATCGCACGACATAAAACATCAGGAAGCAGAAAATTGTTTACCTGAAAACATATTTTTAGCTTATGATGGCATAATATTTGAGTTATAATAATCAAGAATAAAATAAAATTAATTTTATTCTGACTTTATTGTTGAAATCAAATAAGTACGAGATAGAAAATGGTTCAGATTGATATAGAATATATCGGCGACTTACATTGCAAGGTTCTGCATACGCCGTCAGGACAGACATTTTTGACAGATGCCCCGACCGATAATCAGGGAAAGGGCGAAGTGATTTCGCCTACAGACCTTACTGCCGCATCAATCGGTTCATGTATTGCAACGATTATGGCAATACGTTCCGCTGCATCCGGATTTGATGTTGAGGGTTTAAAAATATCAGTTGTCAAACACATGGTTAACGAACCATTTCGCCGTATCAGTAACATCGAATTAAATATTTATCTGCCTAGAATTTACAATGAAAAAGAAATGGCAGTTCTAAAAAATGTTGTCAAGACCTGTCCTGTTTCGAGAAGTTTAGCACCTGAAGTTATTATTCAGCACGTATTTATCACCCCAGAGGTTGTTTCTTGAATTATTTCAAAATCATATTATTAGCTTCATTTATTCAAATTTTCTGTTTTAATAATTCAGAAGCAAAGGGTATAAATTTGGATTCTTTGTATATTACTGCTCTGGAGCATTTCAATTCGGGTGAGTATCAGCAGAGCGTTGAAATTCTTGATACAATACTATTTATTGACAGTACGAATGCAGCCGTTTACAATGCCCGCGGTGCAGCATACTTTAGACTGGATAGTTTTGATTTGGCTTTAAGGGATTTTTCAACTTCGATAAAATTTGGACTTGATAATCAGGACGCACTCATTAACCGCGCTAATACTTATGCACGAATGAAAAATTATGACCGTGCAATGAACGATTTTTCAAAAGCTATTGATATTGACCCCAAAAACATTGCACTTTATTACAGCCGTGGAAATTTTTATGCCGAATTGGGTAAACATCTCGAAGCAATAAAAGATTTCAATAAAGTTTTAATGATTGACGATAAAAACAGTAATGCCTATTACAGCCGTGCTTTGTCATTTTATGAACTTCAGGATTACAATTCCTCCCTTGCAGATTTAAATATAGCATTATTAATCAATCCTCAGTTTACTGAAGTCTATAAACTTCGCGGTCCAATCAAGCAAAAAACCGGTAAACATTTAGAAGCAATTGATGATTACAGTATCGTTATCAAACACGAACCGGAAAATATTAATGCAATTTTTAACAGAGCATTATCTTATCAGCAACTTGATGTTCATGATTTGGCTCTGAAAGATTACACTCAGGTTATCAGTTTGGAATCGAACAATAAATTAGCACATTTTAACCGCGGTTTGATTTATTATGAAACCGGCAAAATAGACAAAGCACTTGAAGAATATACTTCTGTATTGGAAATTGAGCCAAACGACCCCGAAGCATTAAATAACCGTGCAAACATATATTACGAAGCCGGTCAGTTTGACCTTGCCATTGCTGATTTTAGTGAATTGATATCAAGAAAACCCAAAGATTCCGACTGCTATCTCAACCGCGGAAACTGCTATTTTAATACCGGACAGTATGAATTGGCAATAAAGGATTTTTCAAAAGCTATTGAAATAAATCCCAATGCTATTCAAACATATTATAACCGCGGCAAAGCGTATAAAAATGCCGGGAACATTGATGCAGCCCTTAAAGATTATAATAAATTTATTTCACTTGCCCAGAAAAACGGAACATACACGAAGTATGTTGACAATGTTAAGAAAGAAGTGGAAATCATGAAAAGCAATAAGAATAGGTAATATGTCAAGTTGTACTGAAAATAAATTTATTCCTTCAAAAATTGAACTCAACTAATTCAAAGATGGTTTTTTTCATAAAGATGACTTTCCTTCATCATACAATCCACATTTCTATTACTTAAAATCAGTATTANTATAATTACAATTTGTTAGAATATAGTTGCAATTAGTTAGAATATAGTTGCAATTAGTTAAAATATAATTGCAGTTAATTAAAATATAATTGCAGTTAGTTAGAATATAGTTGCAATTAGTTAAAATATAGTTGCAATTAGTTAGAATATAATTGCAGTTAATTAAAATATAATTGCAGTTAGTTAGAATATAGTTGCAATTAGTTAAAATATAGTTGCAATTAGTTAGAATATAGTTTGAAGATATATGAAGCATAATTTATCGGAATAATTTTATATTATTTTACAATTTTAGCAATTAATAACTTATTTAAAGGAACTTATTATGGCAAATAATCCCAATCCTGAAAGAAATTATCGTTTTACGGACGCTGAGTTGGCTATTATGGGTGTTGGACTGACGCTTCCCTTGAACAGAGATTTGTCTGACCTGGAAATTTACGGAATTTCAAACAATTCGATTGAAAATTTGAATAATTTTATTGATGATTTTCAGGCGTTACCTACTGATGCGAAATTAAGAAATGATTTGAGTTTTGAAATTGAGAACCGTGAATCGGCAAGAAAATTAATTTTAAAAATTTTGCGAAGCATTTCACTGAGAGCAAAATCAATTTTTGGTGCAAATTCTGCAAAATACCGCTCCATGACCCCTGGAAATATTTCACAAATGACTGATAATAATCTTCTTGCTGCCGCAAGACAGGTTTTGGATGCTTCCCAAAATAATGCTGCCGAACTTGAAGCAGAAGGCATTACAGCCGGATATATTTTGAACTTTAACTCTGCGATAGAGGCTTATGCCGAGGCAATTGACAAGGTTGTTGAGAAAAAAAATATCCGTGACGAAGGCAGAGATATCAGGATTCAAAAAGGAAATGAATTGTATGCATTGATTAATAAATACTGCAGTTACGGCAAATTAATCTGGACAGATGTCAGCCCGTCAAAATATAACGATTATATTATTTATCCGAATCAAAAGCCGAGGAAAAAAGAAACACCTGTCTGAACCATTGACTGTACCTGATTAAAATGATTACTTTGATTTTGAATTTAAATCAATTTAATCAAAGTTTTCTGTCACATTGAGCGAAGTCGAAATGTGTCATTGCAGTCTTCGACTACGCTCAGACTGACAAATCCTTGGGGATTGTGCACTTGTCCCCCGCTGGCGGGGGCAGGGGGTGGAAATTAGTTCCTGGATTTCAATATAAAAAAAAAGCCCGCTAAATATTATTCAACGGACTTTCATTTTACCATTCATATCTTCTACATCTTTCTGACTTCGAGAGCAACAATTGCGCTGCGTTCAGGATATTTGACATTCAAAATAATTACATCACCTTCTTTCTTGGAATCAATAATCCTTTTGAGGTCATCGGGAGACTTAATGGACTTTTTGTCAGCCTCGGTAATAATTGCACGGTTGCCGAGACCACGGTCAGCAGCCATACTAAATCTTTTGACATCGCTGACAATCACACCGTTATCCACACCATAATCCTTTTTAAGTTTGCTGTCAATCGGTGCAACAGTAAAACCGAGTGATTCGAATTGCAAAGGAGCATTATCCTGAGGTTTTATTTTTTCAGGTTTTGGCAGGTTTTTACCTGAGACAGCCACGTCATCTTCATCACGTGCCTTCAAAACAACAGTTTTGTTAATAGCTCTGCCGTCTCTCCATAGCTTGACATTTACTTTGTCGCCGGCTCTGTGGAGTACTATTTTTGATTGAAGTTCGCTTGGTGAATTAACAGTTTTACCGTCCACTTCAAGTATAACATCTCCTTTTTCGATTCCGGCACTTTTTGCAGCACCGTCATCAACCAAATCATTAACCAAAACACCTTTTACTTTATCTAATCCTAAGCCCTTAGCCATTGTTTCGTCAACCTGGTCAATAAAGACACCAATATAACCGCGGTCAATTTGACCGTCATCAAGCAAATCATCAACTACCGCTTTCATTAAATCAACAGGAATTGCAAATCCGTAGCCCATAAACGTTCCGGTTTGGGTTGCAATGGCAGTATTGATACCAACCAGACTTCCATTTAGGTCGAATAAACCTCCTCCGCTGTTGCCCGGATTAATTGCAGCATCGGTTTGGATGTAATGCTCGATATTTGCTCCTCCGCGGCTTGGACCTATTCTGCCCCTTCCAATTGCACTAACAATACCGCTTGTAACGGTATGCTCCAATCCCATAGGATTACCAACAGCAAGCACCATTTCACCTACTTTAATTTTTTCAATATCTCCAATATGAGCTACCGGCAAACCGGCAGCTTCGATTTTAATTAAAGCCAGGTCTGTATAAGGGTCGCGTCCGATAAGTCTTGCGACATATTCTTTCTTGTCCATTGTCAGAACTCTTATACCTTTATCGGCAGCATTCTCGACAACGTGGTTATTAGTCACAATGTATCCGTTGTCCGAAACAATTACACCTGAGCCGCTGCCTCGTGATCTGCGGGGACTATTTTCTTCATCAGGGTCGCCGAAAAATTTAAAAAACTCATGAAATTCATCGGAGGGCATGCCTTCCTGACCTTTGAGTTCCACATCAACATTTATATAAACTACTGTCGGCAGAACTGCTTCACTGGCAGAGGACATTGCATTGTTAATAATTTTCATTGCATTATCCATCTGGACAGGTGCCTGCAAAGCACCGATTTTAGTATTTTCACTTGCATAAAGCGAACTTAAGATGTCGGTATTCAGGGAGGATACCAATAGAATTCCCATAAATACACCTATTCCGACTAAAGATGCTGAGACTATTATTGTCTTCTTCATTTATCCATTTCTCCTAAAAAATAATTTTGTTAATTATGAATAAAAACGTTTTTTTGACCAATTTCTTGTTTTTGTAATCTATCTCCTATATTAGTTCGATTTAATTTATCAAAAGTTTCAAAGTTTTTTTAATTAATTTATTTTGAAATGAAGGTATAGATTTAATCAGGATTATATTTGGAGAAACCTTAATTTCTCAAAACATTTTGATAATATTATAACTGAATTTAAGAACCCGTTCCCCGCTATTACCTGCAGGGAACGGGATAATGTTTTTATTTTACTAAGCTGAATTTAACGGATTTGATACCGTTATCATTCTTAACAATTACAAAGTAAGTTCCGGTTGTTAGATTGTAATTCGACAAATCAAACATTACGCTCCGGCTTCCGGTAGGAATTATTTGTTGAGCAACTATATTTCCAAGAATATCTGTAATATCAAGTGTTTGATAATTTGATTCAGTATCAAAAAGCACATTGATTTGATTATCTGCAGGATTCGGATAAACAGCAATACCGTTTTTAATCAATTCATCATCAATTCCTGTCGGATGCTCACCCTTAGGATAAATAATAAAGTTACAGGTTGTTGTCCAAATTTCGCCGCAACCGTTGAAGAAACGTATTTTCCATTCACCTGCCAAATCCAAAGTTGCATAATCAATAGTTAGTTTTCCAAGATTTACATCTTTATAAACCTGCTCCCCGTTATGATACCATTCTGCTTTTGACGGAACCGGATTTGTTTCGGGAGCAATTTGGAAAATATCACCCTCCTGAAGTTTTCTTTCATTCGGCAAATCAATTATCAGATAGGGTGCTTCTGTAAATTTGATATTATAAGTTACTTTCTCAATCAGGTAATATGAAGGTTCCAGATAATATTCGACTGAAACAGTTTGGGTATCTTCAGAGGCTTGGCTTTCCAAAGTTTTGACGAAGTATTTTCCGTCTATCATATAAATCCCGCAGCCAATATCACCTGTAACTTTAGCTTTTAAAGTATATCCGTCAGGAACATTACTTTCGATATCCGCAGATAATAAATTCTCAATGTTTCCGCATAATGTGGTGTCATACGACCTTACAACAGATTCATCAAATTTGTTAATTGTGAACATATTTGCTGATAAAACAATCCCGCATCTACCGGTAACTTCAACTATGTATTTTGCTCCGAAATCATCTTCCTGAAGATAATTGATATTTAAAATATCTGTTTTTGCACCGTTGATTCTGGGAGAATCAAGAATAATAGAACCATTTTTGTACCATTTAATATCAGCATAATTATTGTCTTCTTTTCCATTAACATGGATTCGAAATGTAAAGTTTATACTTCCGCCGATAGAAGAGAATTGTGTTTGAGGCAAAGTAATAAAATTAGTTTGAGTAACAACATAAATTCCTATATCTTCAGTCATTACAGTATCTTTTCCAGGGAAATTTGTTATTCTGCAGGTATATACAGCCGATTCCCAATATCCTGCATTATCTTTAGTCATTACCGGCGAATCAGCTCCGGCAATAGGTTTACCGTCTTTGTACCATTGATACTGCATTACTGAGCCGACAGCACTTACAAATAACAGGAAGTCTTCATTTTTGCAAATTAACTGCGACTTTGTATTGCTTGAAATAACCGGTTTTTCAGGTGTAACAACAAAGAAATTTGCGTTAGACCATGCAGATTGTTCCTCATAATTTGAGAATGATTTTACTCTCCAGTAGTAGGATGACAAATAATCAAGCTCGAAAGGTAATTCCAGACTCGTTTCTAAAATGTTGTTTTTACTATGAATAATATTTGTAAAATTCGCATCTTTTGCAAGTTCGAAAGTGTAGTAGTCAGCATCCTCGGCTGCATTCCAGACAAATACCGGATTTTTGGGTGAGGCAGCTTCATTATTCAACGGATTGACAAGAATTGGAGCAAGCGGAGGGAAATTAATTCTGAATTTAATAGTATTTTCAATCCTGCCCACATTTGAAATGTTTAAACCGCCGTTACTTCCGTTGGTAAGAAATGGTTTAGGATTTGTAGAGTAATCATTAAATTTTACCTTCCCGTAATCTTCAGCAAAAGGTGCATCATTTATTGAACCCCATGATGAGGGTGTACCGTTTTGTCTGTATATATAAACTCCATCGGGAGGACCTCCGGCATTGCCGTCATAAAGCGTATTAATACGCCAAACCACAAGTCCGCTCTTAGGAATTGAAACATCATATCTTCCTTCCTTTTTTCTGTATTCCAAAACAAAATATTCATTAAAATTATATCTTGATTGTACTTTCAAAACGCTTCCTTCTTTCATTGATGAAGGATTGAGCTCATACCAGCCGGATTTTGTCACTTTAGGAATTTCATCAATCCAATTTCCGTATTTCCATCTCATAAACATACTTGTATATTGAGGAGGATAAGCATTATTAGACATTATATCCCATATACCGACAGGTGTTCCGCCCACATAATAACGGTATAAATCCGGCGCCCCGAGTGTATGGAACATCTCATGACATAATACGCTCGAATCAAACCAGTTTGCCATTAAAAAGTTGAAATTCCACACCCTGAGCCCGTTAATTTGCACATCGTATAAATACAATGCCCACATGTGGGGCCAGATTAGGTCAGCCCAGCCTTCGGGACCGCCGGTAACAATGAAGGCAACATTATCAACCAACCCGTCATTATTCATATCGAAATCAATATCTGCAGGTATATTTTGAGAAACGGTTTCAACAGTATTTTTCAATAATGTCATTTCGCGAATAGTTCTTTCATTATCATTTTTATAGCCGTTAGGTGCTGTTACAGCATTATATTTTTTATAGTACGAACGCGGCATATTATCCTGATATGAAACAATTGTCTGTCCATTAGGCTGTGGGAAGAAATTTGTTTTAATTTCTAACTGGTTGTATGATACTTCGTAGTAATAATTATACACAGAAATAGCATTAGGGCTGTTGTAAGGTGTATCGAAGTAAGTTGCTGATTGTGAAAAACCGGCATCATCAGAAAATCTGATAAAAATAGCGAGATTATTAAGCACTCCCCTATTCTCAGAAGACTGTAACTGTTCCATATTTTTCTGAACCTTACTGTAAGTATCCGGAATTTTAAATTTATCTCTGAAACTTCTAAGTTTCACCTCGGAATATATCAGCCATGGTTTCAATCCCGCAAGTGCAGGATTTGACTTTCCGGGTATGAGGGTAGTCGGGATGAACTCATCATTAACCAAATCGGCATATACATACCAACCGGTAGTCGGGTTCTGCATAATTGTATAACCGTTAGAATCATGAAGCCAGTTGAAAAATTCATCACCTCTGGCAAAGCAGTTCAGTACAGTTCCGTCAGGCTGACTGACGCTTTGAGGCATATCTTCTATAAAAGCGGATTTGAGTATTACGACATTCATCGTAATAAGTGAAATCAATAAAAATCTGTAAACAAAATTTTGCATGACAAATCTCTGATATTTATTCAAAAATTAAAATTTATAAAAATGCAAATTAAGTTAAATTTTGATGAAAAAAAAATATAAATTACAAAAAATTGCAAAATATTTTTAAAATGTATCAGATGAGAACTAATAGAAGCTAATAAGAGCAATTTTATAATAGCAAATTCTACACCTTGCCCCGATTCGTTATGAGTTCTTATGTGTCTTATGTGGTTCAAAATGAGATTAATTAAAGACAAATTTCTAAAACACATAATGCAAATAAGGACACTAAAAATATTTCATTATGTTTTCTTATATGTCTTATATGGTTCAAATTCAGATTAATTATATTCAAATTTCTAAAACATATAAGGTACATAAGGACACAAAAAATATTTCCTTATCTTTTCTCATGTATCTTATGTGGTTCAAATTCAGATTAATTAAAGACAAATTTCTAAAACACATAAGGCACATAAGGACACTAAAATTATTTCCTTATCTTTTCTTATATGTCTTATGTGGTTCAAATTCAGATTAATTAAAGACAACTTTCTAAACTACATAAGGCACATAAGCACACAAAAATTATTTCCTTATGTTTTCTTATATGTCTTAGATGGTTCAATGGATTTTGATTATTTCATCATTTATCATTTTAACAGTCAAATCAAGGTACTGACAATATCTCAAATATTTCTCACAAATTATTTTTTCCCCCAAGAGAGTTTACATATTAATTCCAATGAAAATTTATATAACAAACTACATAATTATTCGTCAAAATAAATATTGAAAATTTTAACGTTGCATATGTCAAACGAAATATTATATCTTAATGACATTTCAGGAGCGGTTACAGCCGTACAGATTCCAATTGCCAATTGGGAAAATCTGCAAAATGAAATGAAAAGATACAGGCAAATGTTTAATTTAAAAAATGATTTGTCTGAAGCATTCAAACAAGTCGAATTACTAAGTTCCTGGAAACTGAAGAAACAAAGTATGAAAGAGTTTCTTAGTGAATTGAATGTTATTCCAACAGATAAATTTAAATCGCAATCTAAAAAGTTGAAATTGAGATAATATCAGAATTGTTAAAATAACTATTTCATTTATCACTCACTCATTTTTTTCCTCTCCAATTCTTTACTTTTTCACATAAAAAACGTATTTTTGTATAAATTAATTAATTAATATTTTTCAAGGCTTTAAAATTATGCAAAGATTATATGCACTTCTTATAGGCATCTTTATATTTTCGGGCATTCTATCTGCTCAGGAAGCAAGACTGCTCAGATATCCCAATACATCCGACAATCAGGTGACTTTTGTTTATGGAGGCGATATATATCTGGCTCCAATAACCGGCGGACAGGCGCAAAGATTAACTACATCCGAGGGATTAGAGCAGTTCCCGCGGTTTTCTCCTGACGGTAAATCACTTGCTTTTACTGCCGAATACGACGGTAACAATGAAATTTATACTGTCGGTCTCGGTGACAAGTTTGGCTTCTTAAATCCCAAACGTATTACGTATTCGTTTATGGAAAGCGGCGTGGCAGAGCGTCAGGGACCTGATAAAATCATTATGCAGTGGACAAATGACGGGCAGAGAATTCTATACCGCAGCAGACAAAATGCCTGGAATATTCTTGCCGCACAACTGTTTTTTATCAGCAAAGACGGCGGACTTCCCGAACAACTGCCAATTCCAAGAGGCGGCTTTGCCTCATTAAATGCAGACGGTACCAAAATGGCTTACAACCGTATTTTCAGAGAATTCCGCACCTGGAAACGTTACAGCGGCGGACAGGCTGACGATATTAGAATTGTAGACCTCAAAACCGGTGAATCGGAAAATATAACAAATAATAAGTTTCAGGATGTCATTCCGATGTGGGCAGGAAATAAGATTTATTATCTTTCCGACCGCGATTTTACAATGAATCTGTTCTGCTATGACATCACATCCAAACAAACAAAAAAAATTACAAATTTTGATAATTATGATGTGAAATTTCCTTCGCTGGGAACTAAACATATAGCTTTCGAGAATGGCGGCTACATTTATCTGATGGATTTGGCTACTGAACAAGTCAGTAAAATAGACATCTATATTACAAATGATTTTTCATCAATCCGTCCTTCACTTGAAAGTGTTTCCAAAAAAATCAGCTCTGCAGATGTATCGCCAAATGCGAAACGTGCTTTGTTTTCGGCAAGAGGTGAAATTTTTACAGTTCCGGCAAGCAAAGGCAATATTGAAAATCTTACAAAAGAACCCGGAGTTCATCACCGTGCCGCAGCCTGGTCACCCGACGGAAAATGGATTGCTTATATCAGCGATAAATCCGGCAACGACGAAATTTATCTGATGAAACCTGACGGCAGCGACAAAATGCAGCTTACAAGCAACGGCAAATTCTACAGATATTCATTGGATTGGTCGCCAGACAGCAAAAAACTACTAACTTATGATAATACCCGTAATGTATATTTTATAGATATTGCAACCAAAAAGCAGACAAACATTGCAAAATCAAGTATCTGGAATATTTCAGACTATGACTGGTCTCCCGACAGTAAATGGATAGCTTATGTGGATTATCCTGAATCGCGAATCGGACAGATAAAGATTTATTCGCTGGAATCAGGCAAATCAGTTCCCGTAACAAGCGAATTATTTAGCTCATATAATCCGAAATTTACTCCGGGCGGAAATTTACTGCTATTTGTATCAGACAGGAATTTCCAGCCTTCAATGGGTAATTTTGAATACAACTATCAGTACAATTTTATGTCGAATGTTTACGGAATCACTTTTCAGGATTCAATAATGAATCCGTTTGCCGTATATGAAAATGATGAGGAAGACCCTGAAGGCGATGCCAAAAAGAAAAAAGAAAAGAAAGATGAGAATGTAGTTGTAAATATTGATTTCAACAACATTCAGGAAAGAATTTTCAAAATGCCGACAGCAGCCGGTAATTATACAAATCTTGCACCGCTGTCAACCCATAAATTATATTACGTCCGTAATGAAAGAGATAAACCGGGCACAATGTTCTATTATGATTTCGAAGGTAAAGAAGAAAAAGAAGTCGGAGCTATCAATAATTTTGATATTAGTCACGATGAAAAAAGCATATTTTTCAGAAGCGGTTCAGATTATTATATAACAAAACTTACTGAAAAAATTACTCCGAAAGATGGCAAACTTGATTTATCACAAATGCAGACTATACTTGATAAACGTGCGGAATGGACTCAGATTTTCAATGAATCCTGGCGCCATTTCAGAGATTTCTTTTATGACCCGAATATGCACGGTTATGACTGGGAAGCAATCCGCAAAAAATATGAAGTACTTCTGCCTTATGTTTCACACCGTACGGATTTGACTTATATTATCGGCGAAATGATAGGTGAGCTTGATGCAGGACACGCTTATGTTTCAGGAGGAGATATGCCTAAAGTTGACCCGGTTGCTGTAGGTTTGCTTGGTGCCGATTTTGAATTTGACCAGAAAGCGGGTTCTTACAAAATTAAAAAGATTTATAAAGGAATGAATTGGGAGAATTCAATCCGTTCACCGCTTACTGAACCCGGTCTTAATATAAAAGAAGGCGAGTATATAGTTGAGATTGACGGAGTGAAACTCGACCAAACCAAAACACCTTACTCCGAACTTATGAATAAAGCAAATAAATTCGTTAGGATAAAAGTAGCGAAATCTTCTGCCGGAAGCGATTCAAGAGCTGTGGATGTGAAAACCATTGGCAACGAGCAGACATTAAGATATTTTGACTGGGTCGAGACAAACCGCCGAAAAGTAGATTCCGCTACAAACGGAAGAATTGGTTACATCCATATTCCTGATATGATGCCGAATAACGGTCTGAACTGGTTTGTACGTTATTTTTACCCCCAGCTTGGTAAAGAAGGATTGATTATTGACGACCGCTACAACGGAGGCGGCAATGTATCACCAATGATTATCGAAAGATTACGCCGCGAACTCGTAATTGCCAAGTACGGCAGAAATATGGAAAAAGTTCTGACAAATCCGGATGCCGTTATGACCGGTCCGATGGTATGTATTATCAACGAACAGTCTATGTCGGACGGTGACTTATTCCCATACCAGTTTAAGGCTCTTGGGCTGGGTCCGGTAATCGGCAAGCGTTCCTGGGGCGGTGTGGTAGGTATTTACGGCAGTCTCCCCCTTCTTGACGGCAGCAGCATCAACAAACCCGAAGTATCGAATTTCGGTGCTGACGGAAAATGGGTACTCGAAGACGAGGGTATGGTTCCGGATGTAGAGGTTGATAACGACCCCTGGCAGGAATACAAAGGCAACGACCAGCAGCTCAATATAGCAATCGAAATGGTACTCGAACTTCAAAAAACGAATAAAAAACCGAAACTTCCGGCAATTCCGCCAATACCGAACAAGAAAAATGAGTTCGGGAAGTAGTATTTTTTATATTTTGCAAAACCGTCGGAAATTAATATCCGGCGGTTTTGTGAAAAATTAGAATAATAGGATAATCTGTAAATCATTAAATCAAATTTCTGTTAGAAATATTTTTATTTCTGCCAAAACTTGAAGTATATCCGGCTCATTACTTTCAATTATTTCGGAATTTATATGTTTGTGATGCGGAAAGGTTGACATATCCTGATGATGTGGTGCATTATCATAACGAAAAATCAATTCATTTTTTATACTTCGAAAATTGTATTTATATTTTTTTTTAGTTATTTTATTTTCTGTAACTTTAATAACTTCTAAAATATCTAAAACACCACTTTCGAATGTTAAATTTCCTTCAATTATTCCAAGAAAATCATTTATTTTTCTAATTTTAATTTCAGAGTTAAGTACAAAATCCAAACTATTAACATTATTATTAAAATTCCGGAAATATTGCGTTATCATAATAATTGTTTTAATTCTTGTTGAAATTCAATATAACTTTCATATTCGCCACTCCAAATCATAAAATCGTCGTTATGACTATCATCGCCAAATAGTCCATTTATATAATTATTATAAAAATCTGAGGATTTAATTTTATATTTTTTTTCAAAGGCTGTAAAGTCTAATTCAATATTACGAATTCCTTTATTTAGTTCATTAATACGATAATCAAACAATGAATTAATTAAATTTGCATAGTTACTTCCATGTATGTTCAGTAATTTACTGAAACGTTTTTCAGTTTGAATATCTAGTTCAAGTGTAAGCATAATATTTAACCTTTTTCCCAAAATATCATAATTTATTTTTTTCAATACTTAAAATATCAACCGAATTGAAATCATTTATTTTGAACGATTATAGAGTCTTAATATTTTTATTCTGCTCAATCCATAAAAATACCATTTTTTTTTCCACTGAAAACTGACCAAGCAATTAAAAATGTGGCAAATGTAAAATAAAATTTTTACTTTATCCAAAAGAAAAGAGAAGGTGATTAACATTTATAATACAAACCTAATTATAGAACTAATTCAAAAATATATTTTCATTGCTTATTTCCCTCCTATTTTCACATAAATATATTTTTATAAAATAAAATCGGTCATTTTTACGACTTAACAATATATTTAAATACGGAGGTTGTTTTCGGTCTTAGGTATAAAGAATACGAATACGGTTATAGTAATAATGGTGTTTCAGCAAGTATAAGCGGGTACTTGAATCCCGCACTCGGCGGCAAAGTATTGGTTCTCAATCAAAGTTACGAACCGATAAGTATATGTTCTCCCAAAAAAGCAATTATTTTGATTTATTTGATGAAAGCCGAATTGGTAGCGGAACGGAAAAATAAAAGAATTCGTTCGGTAAGTAACAGTTATCCTTTTCCAAGCATTATTAAATTGCTTACTTATATAAAAATCCCTTTCAAAAGTGTTGAACTTTCACGAAAAAATATTATCAAACGCGATGGAAACCGATGCCAGTATTGCAACAAGAAATCTGTCGAAATCACCATTGACCATATAATCCCAAAATCCCGCGGCGGAATGGATACATGGGAAAATCTTACTGCAGCATGCGTAAGGTGCAACAACCGCAAAGGTAACCGCACACCGGAAGAAGCTGATATGCCGCTTTTGACTATGCCAAGAAAACCAAATCATATAATATTTCTTAAGCAGCATATCGGAGTGCTTGAAGAAGCCTGGAAACCTTTCTTATTCATGGATTAAGACAATTTCAGTTATTGTCTGCCGCGATATTTCTCGTATAACTGATAGTCAACCTTGCTTCCTGCTTCGTCATCAATATCTTTTTTTGCTGTGGACCTGTATAGATAAGCAATTGCATAATAAGGGTCAATTTCAATAGCTTTATCATAATCAAGAATTGCTGCTCTGAAATTTTCAGAAATTTCATATTTAATACGACCCCGAGTGTAGTAAATCCGGCTCAAATCCATTTGAGTCTCAATAAGTTCATCAAATATTCTGTTTGCTTCCTTTGCATCACCTCTATCGGTTAAATAATTAGCTCTTGTAAGTATATAATCAATATCATCAGGGTCCAACTCCCTTGCTTTGTCTATATCACCCAATGCCTCATCATGATTGTCATCCCAATAATGAAGAATTGACCTAAGATAGTAAACAATAGGTTCCTGACTTATTTCCAATGCTTTATTATAATTATTTAAACTTTTTTTAAATTCATCTTCATGTCTGTATAAATCTCCCATTATTCTATAGCACTTATGATTAAAAGGGTCCTCCTTTAGAATTATTTCTGACAAATATTCTAAACTGTCTATATGATTTTGATAACTTAGTGTATATCTTTGATAATAAAAACCGTATCTTTCACTTATTAAATCATAAAAAACTGTGTGTTTCCGTGTATAATATAACCAATAATGTGCTTTTAATTTTATGAAATTTGCATCAGTTTTTTCAGGATTAATTTCCAATGCCTTATTTGCATAAAAGATTGCTAATGTATTATAGTCCATTTCAAAATATGCGTTTGCAATATTATAATACGCATCTGCATTATTTGAATCGAGAGACAAAACTTTTCTGAAATGTAGTATTGAGTTCCTGAAATCACTATTATAAAAGCAGTCATAGCCTAAATCAGTATAATATTGAATTCCATCCGGTCTGATTAGTTTCCAGTTTCGCAGGTCATCATTTTCTTCAGACGTTGAGTCCCTTTCCTGCAGACATCTGCCTCTGAAATTCATTGCTTCAAAATATTTCGGGTTTAATTCCAATACCTTTGAATATGATACCAAAGCACTGTCATATTTCTTATATAAATGTTCAGCCATTCCGCGGTAAAAATAAGCAGTATCATAATCAGGATATTGACAAATCAAATTATTCATCTGCACAATTCCAGAATGAAGACTATCCATTTTAATCAGAGATATTCCTAATAGAAGAGGGAATTTTCTGTTTTCGGGTATTTTTTCAGATAAAATCCGGAAATCAATTGCTGCCGATTCGTACAGACCAACTTTATCCTTTGCATAAGCTCTCAGATTAATGGCATCAGTATTCTGACGGTCATATTTAACTGCCATATCAAAATCATGAATACATTTTGAAAACAGTTTCAATTTGTATCTGATTAATCCGGACATAAAGTGGGCTTTACCAAAATCATTTTTATACTTGATGGATTTTCTGATATAATACAAAGCTGTATCAAACTTTGCAAGTTTATCATAAGCAACCCCTTTGCCGTAATAAGCCAGAAATGAGTTTCGGTCAAGCTCAATAGCATTGTCGAAATGCTCAACAGCTTCTCTTAACTTATCATTTTCAAGGTCGGAGTTACCTTCTACTATAAAATCATTTACATTCTGAGCAAATATTTGACAGCTCAATGCAAAAGTCATAATTAATATTACAGAACTAACTTTGTTTCTATTTTTCATAAATCTGCAATTTATTTTTGGAAATATTTCTCTTTCAATTATACTAAATTAACAAGAAATATTATTAATTACAAATTTTCTTTTGGGAAAGATTTATATTTCTGAATTTTGTATAAATGTGTTGATTTTGCATCCGGTATAAATTGATTAATCAAGATTTATTATTACTTTTGCAACTTAATTTAAGATAACTTAATCCTCATAAACTTTAGTATTTATAAAGCAGGATTATTTTTTTTCGGATAAGCGGCGATTGAAATAATGATAACAAACTTGAACATTTACAGATTTTTAGCAGGGATTGTATTTATAGCAATCGTAATTTTTCAGACAATTGAAATATCTCAGAATTGTGACGGTAATTATATTTATCCGCTTGATGATACCTTTATTCATCTTTCAATTGCAAATAATTTCTCAAATCATGGAATCTGGGGTGTGACCCGTCATGAGTTTTCTTCAAGTTCATCATCATTGCTCTATACATTAATCCTTTCATTCACTATGCTGATTTTTGGTAATAATCAGCTTTTACCACTTATGATTAATTTCATTACATCATATTTGATAATCATTGTAATTTTCAATCTATTAAAGTCTGATTATTATATTACGAGCAACAAAACCAATACTAATAAAAGAGGATTTATCTGGTCAGGATTCTTACTTTTTATCATCACTGCTATAATAGCATTATCAGCACCCATAGTCATACTCACTCTCAGCGGTATGGAGCATACAATTCAGATTTTAGTGAATTTGCTATTTATTTCCGCATTGGTCAAATATTTGTCTGACAACAGAAATTCTGATTTCCGAAATTTGATTTTGATAGCTCCATTGGTAACGGGAGCCAGATTTGAAGGTATATTTCTTATTTTTATAGCAATAATATTTTTGCTGACAAAAAAAGAATTCAAAAAAACCTTATATATATTCATTGCTGCTGTACTTCCACTTGCTGTTTACGGTTTGATTTCGCTATCAAACGGATGGATGCCGCTTCCAAATTCGATATTACTTAAAAGCACCAAACCCGAAACTATGGATTTAATCGGCATACTCTTGTACCCGCTGAAATGGATTCCAAAACTTATGAAGGAACATCATTTATTGACAATTTTTATAAGTGCAGCCGGACTGCTTTATGTAAATCATCAATATCGTAGGAGTTACTTTGAATCTAAAAATATCTGGCTGATAATCACTTTATTGCTCATTATCATGCATCTGACTTTTGCTAAAACCGGCTGGGTTTACAGATATGAAGCCTATATTGTTGTTATTGGTCTCATAGCGGTTGCTCTAAATATTGCCGATATTATAAAATTCGGTGAACGAAAACTAAGAATTGCTGTACTTGCTCTTACTGCATTGATGATAATGTCCTGCAGCATCCGTACTTTCAACTCAATCACAGACGTTTCAACGATGTCTCGCAATATATATGAGCAGCAATATCAGATGGCAGGATTTCTTGGTCAATTTTACGACAATTATACAGTAACTCTCGGGGATATCGGAGCCTGCACTTATTTTACAAATATTAAGCTGCTTGACCTTGTATCACTCGGAAGTATCGAGCCTTTAAAACTAAGAATTGCAAAAAAATTCAATGCTGATGAAATTGAGAAACTCGCCAAGAATAAAAATGCAAAAATTGCAATTCTATATAAAGAAGCTTTTCTGGATTACATTCCACAGTCATGGATTGAAGCAGGTGACTGGAAAATATCAAATAATATCGGATGCTTTAAGGATAGAGTGACATTTTATGCGGTAAATCTTGAAGAAGCTGTTAGATTGAAAATAAATTTGATTGAATTCAACAAGCATCTTCCACCTTCAGTTGAAGTAAATATCAGACCATAGAAATTCAAATACTATTAACGAATACAAAAGGATTCAAGTAATTTTTATGTCTGTATCTCATAATGAACAAAAATAAAATTTTAGATATTTTTGAAAACAACTTCAGGATTTCTGTCTGCAATTGCCAGAAGTACATTTGCCGGACCGGTTAGTTTTCTTCGACCTTGTTCCCAGTTTTTAAGAGTGCCTACACTTATTCCAAGTTGTTCGGCAAATTGAATTTGTAAAAGATTGTGTTTTAATCTGATTTCTTTAATTTCATTTGATTTAATTTCAAAACTTCGTGATGGTTTACTTGCACCATAAAGTATTTTAGCACCTTCGTGAATGCTTTCTACTAATTTATCAAATAGTTCTGTTTTCATTTATTATATTCATCCTTAATAATTTTATCCAATATCTTTATTTGTTTTATAGTTAAATTCATTTCTTCAAATAAAAAAAACAGAATTTTTCAATCGCCAATTACATAGGAACAACTATTATCAACAACAAATACTTTAATTACTCAAGCAGTGATTTCAGGTCTTCATCAAAATGATTGAATTTTTGACTTTCATCTTCTTCATCTGCAATAATTAATTTGCCTGATTGAATCATTTCAGATAATTCCTGGGAGGTATGCTGGGTATATTTACTTGAATTATTGTCATAAGTAGTAATTTTGCCGTTGAAAATATCGATTTTTATTATTCGCAGCGAATTTCCTTCAAATTCTACCACCGAACCGATTGGCGGATACTTTTCGATTGCTGCGGAATAAGTTTCGTACTCAAATTTTATGCAGCATTTAAGCCTCCCGCAGTTACCGCTCAATTTCGATACGTTATTCGATAACTGTTGAACCCGTGCATGGTCTAACGTTACATGGTCAAAACTGCACATAAAAGTCGTACAGCAAAGTTCACGTCCGCATGGACCGACAAAATTTCCAAGTCTTTTGGTTTCTTCACGGGAACTGATTTGTCTTAATTCAATCCGTACCTTAAATAAACGTGCAAGTTCTTTAACTAATTCACGGAAATCAATTCTTTGAGGAGCTGTAAAAAATATCGTAAGCCTCTGCCGATCAAATTGCCAGCAGGCTTCAGTTACTTTCATCTCAAATCCGTATTTAGAAACTAACTCCCTGGATTTAGTCAGAACTTCTGACTCTTCCTTCATTTTTTTGTTGAAAAGTTTTAATTCGTCCAAATCAGGTATTCTGAGTATTTTATAAATACTGATATCTAATTTATGACATTGGACAAACTTAAGATTTGATTTATCTCCAAAATCACAAACCCTGCCAATATCAAGACCATATTCGCTTTCAACTATAACAAAATCATCTATTCTAAGCTGTAATTTTTCCGTATTTTCGAAAAGAATACGTAAATTACCTTTCATAAGCACTACTACGTACTCGGAAACTACTCTCTGAGAAAACTTTTCACCATTGTGCATTAAGTGGTCTGTACTGCTGTAACCCGTTTTTGGAAGTGAATTTATATAATTCAATTCATCAGTATTAAAATCAATTTTCGGGCTTAAGTACTCAAATTTACCTATATTCGATGGTGGAATATTATTTTCTCTTTTTTCCGAATTCTCTATATTATGTGAAATCATAAGCATATTCCACAAGCATTTAACTTGTACTAATTATTTAAAAGAACATAAATTTATTAAGAATGTAATCCTAACAATATGCAAAATAATGAATATTTTGTATTAATCAATAAATATTTGTCTTAATTTCAGAAAAATCGTCGTTAATGAGAGATTTATATTGACATTTCTGAAAATAAGAGTAATTCCGTTTTCGATTTCACTGATTGCAAGAGGTACATTTTTATCACCGAACGCACCTGCAAACTTAATTAATGTAGCTTTATCATCAGAATTTACAATGTTGTCTTCGTGAGCGCCGTTTTTGAGTGCAAACACATCATTAAGCCAAAACATCAGCATTTGAAGACTTCTGCTTATTTGATTTTTATCTTTGGGTTTTGCAAAAACTTCAATTTTTTTTACAAAAGATTCTCTGAAATTCTGTTTTTTTAATGAGGTTCTTAATATATCTACAACATCGTTTCTCAGAGTACGGTTTTCTTCAGAAACGTAATCTTTTGCTTTTAGATATGACCCCTGAGCAAATCTTGAGGCGATTTTGGCATCAATCTCACTGACACCGTCATCCAATATTAACTTTCGGATAATATGACTATCATCCAATGGCGGAATAACTATCTGCTGGCATCGGGACATAATTGTCTGAAGGAGTGCTTCAGGTTTGGATGTTATCAAAATGATAGTAATATTCTCATGCGGTTCTTCAAGTGTTTTCAGAAAAGCATTCGAAGCCTCTGTATTCATTTCATCAGCTTTCAGAACAATCACAAAACGCCTTTTTCCATTAAAGGAACTTAATGACAATTTTTGTTTTATTTCTCTTATACTTGCAATTTTGATTTGAGTTGCATTAGGGATTTGGATAGGAAGATAGGGATTTTTTGCTTTATTTTCAATCTCTTCTTTAATAATCTCAATCTGGTCGGCTGACATCTTATCATAAGCTGAGTCGCCTTTAGTATCCGCAGTCTTGCCTGCCGGAAGTGAAAAAAGAAGTTCAACATTCGGATGACTGAGATTATCAAAAGCCCGGCAGCTGTGGCAAACGTTGCACGAATCTACTGAATCCTCAATTTTGACCGGATTCTCGCAATTTACAACTTTTGCGAATTGAATAGCAAGTGCATCCTTGCCGATTCCTTCAATGCCCGTAAAACAATATGCATGACCAACCCTGTTATCTAAAATTGAGTTCTGCAATATCCTTTTAATTCTTTCGTGTCCGATAATTTTATTCCAAGACATAACTAAATTTACTTTCTGAATTTACAATACTGTGAAAATAGCTAAATATTATGTTCAATTCAAATAAAATTATAATTGGTAGATAGAAATGGCAAAAAAAAGCTCAATTGCAGCTAAACCAAAAACTCCGGGTAAAATTTCGGTGAAAAAACCTGCTGCTGAAAAACTTAATAGCAACGGTTCAAAATCCTATGAAAGAATTGTTCAATTTGATGTAATACAACCCGAAATAATTGGTTCTAAATGCCATCACGGTCGCGGTGAAGATTGTTCGGTTGACCGTACAAAATTAGACAGAACACAACCGCCTCATATAACTCTGGGATTGGATAAAAAGCATCTGATGAAAGCACTGAAAAATATGATTCAGTCCAGATTTACAGACGAAAAACATCTTACACTCGTTAAACAGGGCAAATCATTTTTCCATATCGGATGCTCAGGTCATGAGGCTACACAGACTGCCATTGCATTCAATATGGAATCAGGCAAAGACTGGGGCTGGACATATTACCGCGATATGGCATTTTCCTTTGGAATGGGTTTCACTCTCAATGATTACTTCCTTCTTGCACTTGCCAAAGAAGAAGACCCAGCTACAGGCGGAAGACAAATGCCGGGGCATTACGGACATCCAAAACTGAATCTGCCGACACAGTCATCACCCACGGGCTCACAATTTTTGAATGCAGTAGGATGCTCAATGGCATCACGTAAAAATGGTGCCGACGAAGTCACTTATGTATCTTCCGGCGAAGGAACTACAAGTCAGGGTGAGTTTTACGAAGCTGTAAACTGGGCTACAAAAGACAGTCTGCCTACTCTTTTCCATATTCAGGATAACGGTTACGCTATCTCTGTGCCGCGTGCCGACCAGTCAATGGGTTCGAGTGTGGTACATTCATTCTGCTGCTACCCTGGGCTTTTAATGAAGGAATATGACGGTACTGATTATTTCGAGTCTGTCAAGGCTGCCAGAGATGCCGTAAAATACATTCGTGAAGGCAGAGGTCCCGCACTTCTTCATGCAGTTGTCGAAAGGCTGCTGCCACACTCATCATCGGATGACCATAGAAAATACCGCTCTGAAGAGGAACTGGCACACGGCGAATCAAAAAGAGACTGTATTAAAATTTTATCAAATTATCTGATTGAACACGAAATTGCTTCTGCAGATGAAATTGAAAAGCTGCGTGCTGAAATCAAACTTGAAATCAATGATGCAGTTGAGTGGGCTGAATCACGTCCCGACCCGGTTGCTGAAAATTCTCTCAAAACATTATATGCTGAAGATGATACGCGTGATTTGCCATACAGTACTTCCGAGCCTGTAACGGGCAATCCTATCGTGCTTGTAGATGCAGTTAATCATGCACTTGCCGAAGAAATGAGACTTAACAGCAAAATGGTCATTTTCGGTGAAGATATTGCCGACCCCAAGGGGGGAGTATTTACTGCCACCCGTGGTTTAACAAATGAGTTCGGCGAAAAGCGTGTGTTTAATTCCCCGCTGGCGGAAGCTTCAATAGTCGGGGTTGCTTTGGGATTAGCTGTCAGAGGTTACAAACCGGTGATTGAGATTCAATTCGGAGATTATATCTGGCCCGCATTTCAACAGTATAAAAACGAAATTTCTACCATGCGTTACCGCTCTAACAGCGGTTTTAAAGCTGCGGTTGTAACACGTGTTGCTGTTGGCGGCTATATTCACGGCGGATTGTGTCATTCGCAGAATATTGAAGCCATTTTCTCCCACATACCCGGTCTTTATATTGCATATCCAAGCAACGCAGCCGATGCGAAAGGATTACTAAAGACTGCATGCAGAATTGACGACCCTGTTATTTTCTGCGAGCATAAAGGTATGTACAGACTTCCTTTTGCCCGTACAATCGAACCCGATGAGAACTATCTGATTCCATTCGGCAAAGGAAAAATTGTTAAAAACGGTACGGATGCTGTTATTATCACTTATGGTATGGGTGTCAGAGATTCCCTGAATGCAGTAAAGAAATTTGAAAAAGAAACCGGAAAATCAATCAGAATAGTTGATTTGAGAACAATTAATCCATGGGATAAAGAATTGGTGCTTGAATCTGCGAAAACTGCCGGAAGGGTTCTTATCGTTCACGAGGACACGCTGACAAGCGGGTTCGGTGCTGAAATCTCTGCAACAATTTCGCAGCATGCTTTCTCATGGCTTGATGCTCCTGTTATGAGAGTAGCTGCCAAAGATTCTCATATCCCTTACGCACCTGTTTATGAGGATGATGTATTGCCAAATGAACATAAAGTTTATGATAATCTTGTAGAATTAATGAATTTCTGATTTAACTATAAATCATAATTATTTGTTTTAAAAAGCTCATCCCATTACCGGATGAGTTCTTTTTTTCGCAATTAATTATATATCAAAATATTTTTTCAGTACATCTACAAGTGCATCCAATTCAATAGGTTTTGATAAATAGTCGTCACATCCCTCACGAAGCAGTTCAGCCTTTTCACTATTGAGTGCATAAGCGGTTTGGGCAATAATTATCAAATCAGGTTTACCCTCTTTAATTTTTATTGTTGCTTTCAAACCATCCAGTTTCGGCATTTTTATATCCATCAAAACTAATTTGACATCCTCATTTTCAAGACATATTTTTATTGCATCAACTCCGTTTTTTACGCGGACAGAAGGTATGCCGTATTTATCTAAAACAGTATTTAGAAACTGATAACTTATGTCGTCATCTTCTGCAATCACCACCAAATTTTTCGTATTCATGCTTATTCCATATTTAATTATTTAATATTCTTTTTTAAGTGTAAAATAAAATTCTGAACCGATTCCTTCTTTAGAATTTACTCCGATTTCGCCGCCTAATAAATCAATGAACCCCTTACAAATAGCCAATCCTAAACCGGCACCTTCGTAGTTCCTTGATATTCTTGTATCTCCCTGATAGAATCTTTCGAAGATATGCATTTGCTGTGCCGGTGATATTCCGACTCCGGTATCTTCGACAAAAAATCTAATCTCATTTGGAAGCACATCATATCCGAATGTAATATTGCCGGATTTGGTAAATTTAACAGCATTTCCAATCAAATTTATCAATATTTGATTAAGTTTTGTCTCGTCAGTTAAAATCGTAGTTTGAGAATCTGTGCTAATTATTCTGGTTTTTAACTCAAGTCCTTTTTCTTTGGCTATGTTTGCAAAGAGTTTAAATAAATAGTCAATAGTTTTGTCAAGATTTACTTCGTTTAAATGTGTTGAAACCTGACCCGTTTCAATTTTCGACAACTCCATCACGTTATTGACTATTTCGATAAGTCTTTTACCGCTTGATTGAATAGTTTTTGCATAAGAGATTATTTCTTCAAATTTTATATCAGGCAATTGCAGCATCTGAGTAAAACCGATTATGCCATTCAAAGGTGTTCTGATTTCATGTGACATATTTTGTAAAAATGCAGTTTTTAGTTTATCACTTTCTTCGGCTTTTTCTTTTGCTTTTATCAGGTCATTTGCAATATTCTTTAACGCTGTTATATCTTGTTTGACAGCAATAAAGTTAGTAATTTCATTATTTTCGTTCAAAATTGGAGAAATAACGGATGATACCCAATACAATTCTCCATTTTTCTTCCTGTTCAGAAATTCACCTGTCCAATCAAGACCCTTGCTGATATGTTCCCACAAATCGCGATAAACTTCAGGGGGTGTAAGACCGGATTTTAATATTTTGGGATTTTTTCCTATTATATAATCTAAATCATAGCCTGTTACTTCCGTAAAACTTGGGTTGATATACTCAATGATTCCATTACTATCTGTTATCATAACTAATGCAGGGCTTTGCTGGATACCTCTTGACAGAACTTTTAGTTTTTCTTCGGCTATTTTTCTTCTGAGTGAGACTGCAGAAATATGAGCAAACGATTTCAGTAAATCTATAGGCGGGTCAACTTGTTTTTCTTTCAATGCAATCACTGAAACACCAAACAGTACACCTTCTACTACATACGATATACTAAAAAACTTTGATAAACCCGAGAACATTCTTAGTGATTTATCAATCACCGGAGTTATAATTCCATTTGTAATATCTGTAAATGTATCATATCTGATAATTATTTTTTCCACTAATTCATTGTAAAATTTATCATTAACCGGTGTAATGAAATTGTTAACTTTATTACCGATAAGTCTTGCCGCAAATTTCTTCAATTCAGGTTCGGCATCAATACTGCGGGTTATCAGTGATTTGGATTCTGCATTATAGTCTGAAAAAACAATTAACTCAGCTTTGGTAATTTCTTTCAATTGTTGATTCAAAAATGTTATTATATCTTCAGATTTTCCTAATTCCGAAAGTCTGAAAGCAATTTTAGCCAATAATTCCGACTGTTGTTTTTTTTCTTCAAGAGCAAACTCAGCCTGTTTTCTGTTAGTAACATCTCTTCCGACACCAATGAAATAATCAATACTATTATCTTGGTTTTTGACAGACTTAAATGACCATGCAAGCCATTTTAATCCGTCAGGCGTTATAATTCTATGCTCGATAAAAGCAGTATGTGGATAAATATTTAAATTTTCAAATTCCTTAAGAGAAATATCATAATCTAACGGGTGAATTAATGTCCGGAATGATAATCCCAACAGTTCCTTTTCACTTTTACCAAACAATGTACAGTATGAAGGACTGACATATTGGAATTTACCTGAAACATTTACTTTTACAATAAATTCATTTTGATTTTCAATTAACATTCGATACCGTTCTTCGCTTTCTTTTAGAGCACTTTCAGCTTTTTTTATCTCTGTTATATTCTCGAAAGCAATACCGAGTTTCAAACCCTGCATTTTGAAAGTTCGAATTTTAAAAACACCTGAAATCTTATCATCAAAATAAAGAATATCATCAATTTCTATATTTTTACCGGTTTTAATAACAGACAAAAATTTATCTGTAATACCTGCTTTTTGTGCATTGGGCCAAATCTCATTAAATTCTTTGCCGAGATTTTGCTTAATATTCAATTTAGTTAATCTTTCTGCTTCGGGGTTGCCATAGATAAGGAATAATTTATCATCATCCCTGTATTGATAGATAAATAATCCGGAAGGAATTGAATACATTACATCTGAAAAAGTTTGATTACTGATTTGAAGTGCTTCTTCAACCAATTTTTTATCAGTGATGTTTGTATGTGTACCAAGTATTCTCTTAGGTTTACCATCTGAATCATACTCAACAATTTTACCCAATGACATAATCCATATCCAGTTTCCATCAATGTCTTTTTGTCTGAATTCTGAACTATATTCAGGATTTGCACCTGATATGTAATCATAATATGTTTTCAGGCATCTGTACTTATCATCAGGATGAAGTCTTTCTAACCAATTTTGGAATGTTTCTGTAAAATTAGCGGGTAAATAACCCAGCATTTCAGCATATTCATCGTTAACAACGGCTTCACCGGTAATAACATTAAGGTCATAGAGACCTTGTTTTGTGGCTTGCAATGATAATCTGAGTCTTTCTTCACTTTCAATAAGGGCTTTTTCAAAATCAAATCTTTCTTCCAAAAATTTTGATAAAACAAAATTTTGAAAAGATTTTTCTGAAATTGAATTTATGTAAAAGGATAAAAATTCGATTGTTTTCTCAAACTGATTTCTTGACATCACCTTGATTTTCAAAATTTCCTTTTTATACTCATCTCTACCGATACCTAACTCATCGGCATATACAAGCAATTCATCAATGCTGACATTTTCATTTCGAATTGGTCCTGCCATTAAATTGGCAATATGCTGCCTGCCTGCACTAATACTAACGAGTCCTACAAATAGACCACATTTGGGACATTTGTATATTACAGGATCATTTTGATTTGGGCTTTTTAAAGCAATACTTTGATGTACACAATTTATAATAATTTTTTCTTTACTTTTGTCTGAATCTTCGCGGATTATAAATAATTTATCCGAGATGGCAGCAGAATCTCCCTTTGCATCAATAATTACAGAAGATACGCCGGTAATCTCACTGAAGGATTCCTGAAATTTCCGGATTTCATCGTTACTGAATAAATCCTGAAGTTGAATTTTTCCTATCTCAAAACCATAATTGGATTTTACGTCATAGTCTTCGCTGAGTTTATATTCTTTAAAATTATTTGAACTAAATTTGATATTATTACTGCCATTTGAACCACTGAATATTCGAAACTTATTACTGAGTTTACCGGTTTTCATAAATGCCAGTATTACTCGTTGTTCTCCTGACTCACTACTTGGTATAATTTTACAGTTGCAAATTAATGAAGTCAGTTGGTGTGAAAAATCGAAATTGAAGGTATCGTGATTAAATATGTTTTGCCGTAAATTTGTTTGTAATTTGTACCCGTTAATCTTTTGTTTTATTGTTGATATCAATATAAGCAAAAAAGTTTCATCATTGATTTCAAATTTTGTTTTAAAGTTATCACTCAGCCAAATTTGTTCTGAACTTGTAGAATCGTAGAAGCCGTATCCCGTATCTGCATAACTAATCAGAAAATCAAGATNGATATAAGTAGTTATTATATATAGGTTATACCATCAAATGGGGTGGCGAGGCAATAAATAAGTTTAAATCTACAAAAAATCACCGGAAATCAAACAATTTGAATGTTTTGATTAATGATGTCACGACAACAAATCAATGTTTCCAAAGAAGTCAATTTATAAATGATGACTAAATATTCTGCGTGCAATTTTATGTGATAATTGTAACTGCTTAAAGTCCAATTCCAATTCTTCTCCCTCGCTTTTCAAATATTCCAATAGAATTTCTGTTGAAATATTACCTGTTAATTCATCCTGAGCAAATGGGCATCCACCGAAACCAAGAATTGCAGAATCAAATGCACGGCAGCCTGATTTATAAGCAGCTTTTATTTTCTCTAATGAAAATTCAGGAGTTGAATGCAGATGGGCACTGAACTCTAAAAACGGAAATTCCCTTGACAGATTATCGCAAACCAATTTAATACTTTCCGGAGTTGAGGAACCAATGGTATCCGAAAGAGCAATTGTATTGACTCCGACATCAGTAAGTCTTTCTATCCAATGCAAAATAATATCCATATTCCATTCTTCATCATAAGGATTACCGAATGCCATTGAAAGATGTACAACTAATTCCTTGAAATTTTGAATGCAGAGATTATTAATTTCATCAACTCTGGAAATTGACTGCTCGCGGGTTGCGTTTGTATTTCTAATCTGAAATTCTTCAGAAATTGAAAATGGATACCCCAAAAAATCAATATCGGGGAACACGCACGCATCCTCGGCACCTCTTACATTAGGAACGACTGCCAGTAATGCAGAAACAGAATTTTGCAGGTCAAGTTTTTTTAAAACATCAATCGTATCACGCATCTGAGGTGTTGATTTTGGAGAAACAAATGAGCCAAAATCAATAACATCAAATCCAACTTTTAACAGTGAATTTATATATTGTATTTTCAATTCCGTAGGGACAAATTCTTCCAACCCCTGCATTGCGTCCCTGGGGCATTCTGTCAATCGAACCATCTAAAAAGTCACCTGAATATGATTCATTAATACTAATGTCAAAAAAATAATTATTTAGAATTTGTATGACGGAATGATTGATACAAAATTTAAATCAGAGCAATAATATTTTATTATTGCCCTGAATTTGTTGTTTTTTCATTCGGTATAATATTCTTTAATACTTGAACAGACAAGCTTTATCAGCTTTTTTCCTGTTTCAACATAATGGGAATAAAAAACATTAAGTTAAATCAAAATCGCTTTATAACCATAATTAATTATACCGGAATCACCTTCTTCCTGAATCTTTCTGAAGACAAGTTCAACCTTGCTTCCGATTTTAAGGTCTGCATGATCGCAGTCAGAAACCATTGCAGTTATCCTTGCACCTTCATCAGTTTCAATTATTGCAACCGGGAAAGGTGTCAGATGTTTAAACTGATCCGATGCGATATGTATAATTGTATAAGATAAGACAGTACCTGTCCCCTTCAGATTAATTTTTTCAAATTCAGTTGAACCTGAATCAGGGTCAATATATCTATTGGCAAGCGTAACATACCCGCTTGAAAATTTTTGAGCTTCTAATCTGTATCTGTGAGCCTTCTCGCGATGATACCTTGGACTATTTGCCATTATTCCGCCTCCAAAATATGTACAACACAACTACCGCCTGAACCACCCATATTTTGAGTCATTCCTAATTTTGCATTGGGAACCTGTCTTTTTTCTGCCTGCCCGGTAAGCTGTAATGTAGCTTCAAGAATTTGAGCTACACCGGTAGCTCCGACAGGATGTCCTTTTGCTTTCAATCCACCGCTTGGATTGACTACTATTCTTCCGCCATAAGTACCCTGACCGTTTGCAAGTGCCCTACCGGCTTCTCCGTATTCAAAGAACCCGAGTTCTTCAACAGTAAGAATCTGAGCAATAGAAAAACAGTCGTGAACTTCCACAAAATCAATATCCCGTGGTGTAACCCCTGCCATCTTATAAGCTCTCTCACCTGCTAACCTGACTGCCTCAAGTCTTGTCAAATCTTTGTGGTCGTGCAGAGCAATAGGACCGGTTGCTGCTCCTATACCTTTAATTTTTACAGGTTTATCTGTAAATTGTTTTGCAATATCAAGAGGACATAGAATTACACACGCTGCACCGTCTGTGATAGGCGAGCAATCCATCAATCTCAAAGGGTCTGCTACCATGGATGAATTTAGGACAGTACTTAGTGACATTTCCATAGGATACTGTGCATTTGGATTATTAACAGCATGTTTGTGGTTTATAACCGGAATTTGTGCCAGTTCTTCCCTTGTCAGACCGTATCTATCCATATAAACACGAGCCATCATAGCATACAACCCCGGAAAAGTTACACCGTTATATGCTTCATATTCCTGATCGGAAGCAGCAGCCAGAACAAAAGTACCATCTTCGGTATCCCACATTTTTTCAACACCGCCTGCTAAAACGAAATCACTCATACCTGATGCGACCTCCAGATATGCAGAACGAACGGCAATACTACCGGATGCACAGGCTGATTCAACCCTTGTTGCGGGAATTCCTAACTGCCCGATATAATCAGCCATCACAGAAGCCAAATGCTCCTGATTAACATACATTCCGCTCGACATTGCCCCGACATAAAGCGAATCCAATTTTTTAACGCCGGCATGATTCATAGCTTTCAGTGCTGCTTCAGCAAACATATCCCTAAGGCTCTGGTCCCAAAGTTCACCGAATCTGGTCATGCCAACGCCAATAATTGCAACTTCACGCATATTGATTACTCCATAATTTAATCATTGAATAAAATTTTTCTTCTATAGGCGGCATATTTGCCATAATCGAGATAGATTTTCTTTCCGTTCAGCATATCCCTTGTTTTGGGTGCCAAATCCTGAACTTTAGGAAGTTCATCTGTTGCTTCAAAAATAAAGCCGTCACTACCTGCACCGGAGCCGAAAGAAACCATAAAGATTTTATCGCCGGGACGAGCAACATCAAGAATAGCTGCCAAACCGGTAGGTGAGGAGCCTGAATAAGTATTACCCATAATATTTACAATCCAGCCCTGCTCCATCTGCTCGTTTGTAAATCCAAGTGTATTACCTGCTTTCAAAGGGAATTTTCCGTTTGGCATGTGAAAAACAGCATATTTGAAATCTTCCGGTTTCATACCCGATTTTTCCAATAACCCTGTTCCGGCACCAAGTACATGTTTAAAATAAGCAGGTTCTCCTGTGAATCTACCGCCATGACGTGGATACATCTGGTATTCACGTCTCCAGAAATCAGGTGTATCACTTGTATAAGAATTGGTAAATAATACATCTGCCAAAACCTTATTCCGTCCGAAAATGAAGGCGGCTCCTCCGGCAGAAGCAGAATACTCAAGTGCGTCACCCGGAGCGCCCTGTGAAGTATCTGCACCGATTCCGAGTGCATAATCCATATTTCCTGATTTTACGTGACTGTAAGCAACAAACATTGCTTCAGAACCTGCTTTGCATGCAAACTCAAAATCTGCTACGTGAACATCAGGTCCGATTCCACACGCATCTACAAGTACAGTACCGGAAGGTTTGACTGCATAAGGATGTGATTCGGAACCGATATAAACAGCACCAATTTTTTGGGGATCAATACCTGCTCTGATTATTGCACTTTTAGCGGCAGCTACTGCTATTGTAATTGTATCTTCATCCTGACCGGGAACTGTTTTTTCCTTAAGCATCAATCCACGTTCAATTGCAACAGGGTCATCTCCCCATTGGGCTGCAATTGTGCCTGATTTAATACGGTAAGCAGGAACATAAGAGCCATAACCGACAATACCTATCATTTCTCACTCCATCATAAGTTATACAACATGATTTAAATTTAAAAATTTAATTTCGTACACAAACTCAAGGAACCTAAAAAGAACATCTAAGGTGGAAGTAATGCCTAAATCATTATTGTGATATCAATAATGCTTCCTTTTCTTCAAACAGGGACTTTCCAAAAAATCCATATTGATTTTCTAATTTAAAAACTCATTTTCAATAAACATAATTTCTTCATCATTCATCATTCCGAATTCAGAATTCAGCATTCCGAATTCAGAATTCATCATTCCGAATTCAGAATTCAGCATTCCGAATTCAGAATTCATTATTCCGAATTCAAAATTCAGCATTCAGCATTCAACATTCAGAATTAATCATAACATCCTATCATTCTCGAAATAACTAATCTTTGTATTTCGGATGTACCTTCACCGATTTCAAGCAGCTTCTGGTCTCGGTAAAATCTCTCGGCACCGTATTCCTTCATCAAGCCGTAACCGCCGAGTATTTGTACACAGTGGTTTGCAGCCATGTGGGCAAGCTCCGAACAGTATAACTTAGCAATGGCACCCTCTTTGGTAATTTTTTCACCTTTATCAAGCATTCTACATATATCATAAAGATATGTTCTTGCTAATTCCAATCCCATTTCAATATCAGCAAGTTTGAATGCGTTTGCCTGATAAGTTGAAATTGGTCTGCCAAATGTTTTTCGCTCCTTTGCGTAGTTGAGAGCAAGTTCATAAGCACCCTGAGCAAGCCCCAATCCCATAGCAGCGATTGACAGCCTTCCATTATCGAGAGTAGATAACATCTGCTTAAATCCGTCACCCTTTTTACCGAGTGTATTACTATTAATATGAACACGGCAATCCTGGAAATAAAGTTCACTTGTATTTGAAGCTCTCCACATCATCTTGCCTTTCATCTTCCGGACTTCAAAACCGGGTGTATCGTTTTCGACAATAATACATGTAAACTCTTTTCTTCCATCAGGCTGCTGTCCGGATACAGTTAAGACTGTCGAGCCTAAAGTTATGTCTGTTGAAGCATTTGTAATGAAAATTTTTGAACCGTTAATTATCCAATCACCGTCGTGCTCGTAGGCACGGGTTTGAGTATTACCGGCATCAGACCCTGCTTCCTGTTCAGTCAAACCAAATCCCCATAACTTGCCTGATGTTAACTGAGGGAGATATTTCTCTTTTTGTTCCTTACTGCCAAAATAATAAAGTGGTCCGCAGCCAAGCGAATTGTGGGCTGCAACTGTTGCAGCATGAGAACCGTCAACTCTGGCTAATTCCTCAACCAAAATTATATAGGAAACATAATCCATTCCGCACCCGCCGTACTGCTCAGGCAAAAATGCTCCGAGAAATCCCATTTCAGCCATTTGACGGGTAATATCGTAAGAAAACTCTTCCTTCTCATCAAGCTCGTATGCTGCCGGCTTAATCACTTCTTCAGCAAACCTTCTTACTGAATTTCTCAGTACAATTTGGTCATCTGACAGATTCCTGTTAATTGACATCTAAAAACCCTTAAAAATTGCTGATTTTAAATATTTAAATAGAACGAAAACTTTTTGTATAAATTTTATTGAATTACTTCATTTTAACAATAAAAATGAAAATTATATGAAAATATCATTGATTTCAACAAGTTTTTTTCATAATTTTCAAATATATGTCATTTTGAACATCTAAATTAATTGACATATATTTTTTTTCTGATTTATTCGAAAAATAACTTTTCACCGATTTTTATAAATTTAGTTGAATATGATGTTTTACCGGCAATTTTTATAATATAAACAGCTTCATTAAAAATGGAAATCGGGATTGTAATTTCCTGTCCTGAAATTAAATTAATATTATAAACCGGTTTGCCAGATAAATCACAAATATTAATATTGCAGTCTTTTTCAGTTGTGTTTTTCATAATAAGTGAATTTCCAAAATTTGATAATTGGAAATCATTATGGATTTTATTCTCCGAAACATTATCCGGATTCAGAAAATATTCATAAGTCTTATTTTCGCCGAACGGAACTTTGGTAATCCAGCCGTCTTTGTCGGAAGCTTCAATATAATAACTGAAATAATCCGTTTTGTCCGATATATTTAATTTAAACTCAAATTCATTATTATTAACATTTGACGGCTGCATTCTTGTAAAACTATCGGGTTGTTTGGTTTTATAATACAGCCCGACTTTATCCAACTCCCAGTTTTGATAATATTTATCACCTTCGATTGTGCAATTAAATATAAGTTCATTACTGCTGCCTGTATATTTAATCGGCTGATGCGTTATGTAAGGTGCATGATTCCATGCATATTCGGCAAAATGCGGTATGTGGGTATACTTCTTTTGCCATGTTGTATAAACCATCCCCTGAAAATCAGTAGTATTCTTTGTATTGTTTTTCCATATACGAATATGATTTTCATCTGAATCGTAATATGGTGCCGATATTTGTTTAAACCCTTTGCCCGAGAAGAAGTTCAGACTGTTTTGTACCTTATTGGCACCGGAATTCCAATTTATCATTCCGATATTGTTGTTAATCAAATCAGCGCTTCCGGTCAAATCACCATTTACAAGATAATAATCTTTTTTAACAGCATTATGAAATTCATCATACATATCAGACCAATCCCACACATCAGCACCCGAATTATATTTTTTAATTAAATCATAACATCTGTTTGTATTTTCTGCAAGCAGCTCTGCAGGCTTCATCTGCTTTTGGAGGTCACCGTCATCCCAGTTCATTGTACGAATCTCATCGTGATTCATCATATAGAATTTTGGTTTCAGAATGCTGTCAAGGATGCTGAACTGAGTTTCCAGTTGTTTATACAAATTTTCATCAGTCATTGTAACCATTACCTGACCGTCATAGACTGTAATAGCGTGACTGTAGGAAACAAAAATTGAATCACCGTTCTTAAGTAAATTATTTTTAGTTTTCAGGGTTGGTCCCTGATGATATGTATCAAAATCTCCATACCAGGAATTGACTTTACCTAATTTTGCATCCCACAGCGAATCATAATCAACTCCTTCACGAATAATTGCATCAATCAGCGGATTATCAACTGTTAACGGAGTGCCTTCTCTTCGGAGGAGATTCACAAAAGCACATTCTTCAACAGACAATTCATCCCACCAAATCCTGCCGCTTTGAGCACCCCAAACACCCCAGTAGAACAATAATGTATCATTATCAAGAGAATTTATGGCGACATCAATTTGCTTCCAGTCACCGGTTGTCGCAGGAATATTTGTATTGGCATAATTAAGCTGTTTACCTTTTGTGTTAAGTATAGTAAGATGTATTTCGCTGTTTGGGATAAGATTTTCCGTTTTGACACGGCAGGAAATTTTATACTGTTTGAAAGGCGAAACTTTGGACTTGTAAACTACACGAGCATTCGGGCGGTTTCCGACAACATCGAAATTTTCAAATCTAACACTTACATTACCTGAATATTTAACTTCAGTATCAGCGAAACTCAATACTCCGGGTTGGTCTATAAATTGATAACCGGGGAAATTGTTGCCGTTATGATTCTCAAAGCCTCCATTACTCATCCTGACATCAACAGAAGGCACTAAACGTGCTGTATCAGATTCGACATAAAACTTTTGACCTCTAACCGGCAAACCTGAAGCGAAATTTGGATTGAAAAACATCAGACTGTTTGAATATCCAAATGAAAATATTGCAGGTACAAAATTGAAAAACCGGTCATCGGCAAATTGTTTAGTTGAATATAGTGAATCTTTGTATTTTTTGGGCATTTCTGTAATAAAATCATATTTTACGTCACCGCAAATTGCACCATTTAACTTCAAATCAGAAAACTGCTGCCACTGAGTTTTTGTTTTGACAACATTTGCATCAACAAGAAAATTCATCGGATAATAAACCCAGCGGATTGGAAATTCCGGGGCGTCAACAATTCTGCATGCAAAAATATTGTTGCCGTCACTATTCTTGACAAGCTGCATAAAAGTTTTAATACCGAAATATAAACCCGCACTGTCAGATGCATTTATTGTACAATTTTGCGGCATAATATCAATTATATATCCTTCAGTTCCGGGATAATTTTCTGTAACCGTTACATTAAATTCTTCCCTTTTGTTTATCATATTATTTAATTTTGTGCTTTTTATACCGAGATAGACAGGGCGGCTGACTTCAGAAGGAGGAGTATCATAATATATTTGAAGTGTATCTCTTCCGGCTAATCTTAAATCACTGTTAAGAATATAAGCGAATTTTTCTAATTTTCGCGAGGTTTCAAGAACAATCCCCGAGTTATTATTGATAGTAAAAACTGCGCTGAATTCAAGTCTTTCGTAATATTCGCGGGGTTGAGGCGATATTTTCTGCCTATTGACCTGCCCGTTTAATTGGCTAATCAAAAGAACCAAAGCAATAAAAATTATGGCAACATTTTTCATAAAAACCTCTTATGATACATCAAAATAAATCATATAAAACTTGTAAACATAAACAAAATTTACGGAATCAAAACAGCAATATTGCAAATGCTATTGTAAAAACTTCATACAATCAATAAAATTACAGAAGACCAAATTTTTCCGGATAATATACCTTATTCAGATATAATCCCTGTGGCGGTGCAAGAGCAGAATTGTAAAGCCTGTCTTTTTTTTCAAATGCTGCTGTGATTTCGTCAAAAGTTCTTTTGCCTCTTGCTATTTCAATCATAGCACCTGCTATAGACCGTACCATTCCATAAAGAAAATGATTTGCTTTTATTGTCAATCTGAATTTATGTTCAGCTATATTCTCCCAACAGCAATATGTTACATCACATACTGGTTTCTTGTTGTCAGGATTGAATTTTGAAAAAGTTGTAAAATCATGTTTTCCCCTAAATAATTCTGCTGAAGCAAAAAGCAAATCTATGTTTATCGGGTATTTCATGTGTGAAACATATAATCTGTCGAAAGGATTATAAACAGTCGAAAGCAGGTATTCGTATTCTCTTTGTACTGCATCATGTCTGGCATTGAAATAGCCGTCATAAATTTTGGCATAAGTCACTCTTACATCTCGCGGGAGCTTTGAATTTATAGCAACTGTAATTTTTGATTCAGGCAAAGTAAATTCATCTCCTATTTTCACCGATACAACCTGACATCGTGCATGAACTCCTGCATCAGTCCTACCCGAAGCATTTGAGGAGTAATATTTTGAGGTTACTTTCTCGATAGCAGTTTCTACAACCTGCTGAACTGTCAGGGCATTTTTCTGAATCTGCCACCCGGAATAGTTTGTACCGTCATATTGTAAATAAAGTATCAGAGTCGCCATTTTATAGATAATGTGAGTTATTCATTAATAAAGTTTAAATATTTAATTAATTCAAAAAACAAAGACCATTTACTTCTAATAATAAACACTTATTAAAAGTAAGTTTTTGAAAATACTTGTTATTTTGCAGCATTGCAGTTGCAGAAAAATCAGTTCTGCAAAGAAATATCAAGCACGAATTCACCGCTCATAACCCTTAGCAGGGCGTTTCTTAGAAATTCCACTTCCGGCATTTTTACCAAAAAGCCGTTAGCTTTTAAAGAATAGGCTGTTTTGACAAATCCTGCAGTATTATATTGACTTAGAAATATAACTTTTAATTCAGGATGATGTCTGCGGGCAGATTCCATAGCAGTAAAACCGTCAATTCCGGTCATTTCAATGTCCAGAATTGCAATATCGGGCTTTGTTCTTTTAACGAGTTCAACAAATTCCTCGCCATTATAAACATGAGACAGCAGGATAGCCATCTCCATGCTTTCTAATGCTTTCTCAACAATTAAGTGAGTTAGCGGACTGTCGTCTATCAAAACTACAGTGATAGATTTTTTAATTTTTTCCAAATTATTAAAACCTTTTGAATTAATTAAAAACTCAAGTATGCAAATATGCAATATTTTTTTTAATTACAAATGATATGTTACATATTTTGATATTTTCAGGAATAATAATTAAAATTATCCAATTTCACTCAGACTATTATAAAACTCAAACAATTTCGTCTCCTATATATGATTGAAGTTATTATTATTATAAAGACTGTAACTGTTTAAAAATATGAAAAAAAATATTATCAAATACATGTTATTGACGGTACTGATTTTCCTGTTTCCTGTGACCGGTATTTTTTCTCAATGGGTAATCATGAAACAGGATGCCGACAGTCTTGTCAGAGAAGGTACATTTTATATCTATAATGTCGAATTTGAAAAAGCCGAGAACTGTTTTCGTCAGGTTAAGGAAATGTACCCCAAACATCCGGTAGGATATTTCCTTGATGCAATGGTGTATTGGTGGAAAATTACATTGTACCGTGAAACTTCACAATTCGATAAACCTTTCGAAGATAGAATTGACAAAATTATAAGTCTGTGTGACGATATTTTGGATGAAAATGAAAATGACTTGGCTGCATTATTTTTTAAAGCCGGGGCATTGGGTTACCGCGGGAGGCATTATGCTCAAAAGGAAAGCTGGGTAAAAGCCGCATCAGACGGTGCCAGCGCCTACAATCTAATGATTAAATGCCAGAAATTAGCACCTGCAAATCATGACATCATGCTTGGAACCGGATTGTATAATTATTTCGCAGTTGCAATTCCTGAAAAATTTCCTGTTGTCAAGCCGCTAATGACTTTCTTTGCCAGAGGTGACAAACAGCTTGGAATTTACCAACTCCGTGCAGCTTCCAGAAAAGCAAGATATGCTGCAGTCGAAGCTCGGGTAGTACTTCTTCAAATATATAATTCATTTGAAAAAGATTACGATATAGCACAAACAATTGCAAAAGAATTACTGGACACCTATAATAACAACCCATATTTCCACAGATATTATGCCCGGTTACTTGTAAGAAGAGGAGAACAGGGCGGGTACGAGGAGGAATGGAGAAAAATATTAATCAGGTGTTTGGATAAAAAAGTTGGTTATGACAATATTACTGCCCGTGAAGCAATGTATTATATTGGTCAGTCTCTTATGATTAAAGGAGAGAATGATGCTGCTCTCAAATACTTATTGAAAGCAAATGAAGGTAGAATTGTAGATAAGGAAGAGACAGGTTTTACTGTTAATGCAAATATATTTATCGGTAATTTATATGATAGAAAGAAAAACAGAGCAGAAGCTAAAAAGTATTATTCCAACGTTTTGAAAATGAAAGAGTTTGACAACTCTCACACAAAAGCCCGCCGTTTTCTGGAAAAACCTTATGGACAATAATGAGTAATAGAAAGCAGATTTTATTTATAAGTAATAATTATATAAACAAGTTTACTTTGAAAACACGAAATTCAGGAAATTTCAATCATTTTTTTATGACGGCAATTATTCTAATGATTGTTGTCAGTAATCCAATGTTTTCGCAGGCACATGTAAAAACAGGTATTGATGTTCTGCAAGAATCCGGATTTTCTGAGCTTGCTGATAAAAGGGTGATTTTATTTACAAACTCTACCGGAAGAAGTTCTGATGGAAGACTTACTGCCGAAATTCTTGCAAAAAGCGGAATCGTAAAATTAACAGCAGTAATAACACCGGAGCATGGCTTTTTTGCGAATGTTCCCGCCGGAGCTAAAGTTGATAACGACCAGTTATTCGGTGTACCCGTATATTCACTTTATGGTGATATCAAAAAACCCGGGAATAAACTATTAGCTGATTGTGATATAATTGTTGCAGATATTCAGGATATCGGTGTACGGTCATACACATATATCAGTACCATTTTTAAGATAATGCAGGCTGCAGCCGAAAATAACAAACCTCTTTACATTTTAGACAGACCAAACCCATTAGGCGGTGATAATGTTGACGGCAACGTGCTCGAAACCGGTATGGAGTCTTTTGTAGGCATTGCACCTATAGCCTATATTCACGGAATGACAATCGGCGAACTTGCCGGCATGATTAACGAAGAAGGCTGGTTAAATGAAGGATTGCCCAAACGATTGAAATGCGATTTGAAAATTATTAAGATGGAATCCTACAGCCGCAAAATGGTTTGGGAGGATACCGGACTGATGTGGTTTCCAACCTCACCAAATGTTCCGACAGTTAACTCGGCAAGGGGGCTTGCAATGCTTGGAATTTTCGGTGAATTGGGAATAATAAGTATTGGTATTGGTACCACTACTCCTTTCCAGCTTATAGGTACTTTGGATTTTAATTGGGAAGATGTTAAACGGAATTTACAGAGCACTTATTTTTCGGGTATTCATCTGACTGAAACGCGTTACAGTCCATTATTTTCAATGCATGCTGGAAAGACTGTTAAAGGAGTGTTTGTAAATTTCTCGTCAAGCAGTAATTTCAAGCCCTTTTCAGCAGGTATTGAACTCCTGCTGGCAATAAGAAAAGTTTATCCGAAACTGTTTATTCCTTTGAATGTGAAAGAAAGTTCAAAAAATATGTTTCAAAAAGTAACCGGAACTTCAAATCTTTTTAATGCACTATTTAATAATGTGCCTGATGATAATGTTATGAAAATAGCAGTTACTGATTTGGATGAATTTATGATTCTCAGGTCAAAATATTTATTATATAAATAAGTATTTTAGTGCTTTCTGAATGAATCAGGATTATGACAGAGCTGATATGGTCTAAATAAATTCAAAGTATATCGAAATAGTTTCAACATAGAACGACACTTTTTGGTTGGTCATGCTGAACGAAGTGAAGCATCCAGGCTGTTCAATAAATAAAATCATGGACTCTTCGCTCCGCTTCAGAGAGACAATTTCAGGAGATTGAGAAAAAATAATAGCATGTATCTGCCCTGCCGGATTATAGGCAACCGGAAGCCCAAATTTTAGTAAGTTGTTTTGAAATCATACAATTCTAAAATAATATCAGTTTTATTAATATAGATTCAAGTAAAAATGGTTTATAAACGTTATATAAATTTAGAAGTTATGTTGTTAAATGATTTAGGTGTATAAATGGCATGTATTATCCGGAATATGGATATGGCTGAAATGGAAATTGCGGCACATCTTGCATATAAGGAAGGGTGGAATCCGGGCAATGCTGACGGCTGGGCTTTTTATAAAGCAGACCCAAAAGGATTTTTTATTGCTGAAATTGATTCAAGGGTTGTGGGATGTATATCCGCAGTTAAATATTCCAATGAATTCGGTTTCATAGGTTTTTATGTGGTTGAGCCTGAATACCGTGGTACTACAGCCGGAACTCAGCTTGCTTTAGCAGCACTTAATTATCTCGAAGGGTGCAATATCGGTATTGACGGTGTACTTGATAAGGTAGAGAATTACGAAAGAATCGGATTTAAACGGGCATATAAAAATTCAAGATTTGAAGGTATCGGTAATAATTTCAGAACTTCGGAAAATCTTGTTTTTATGGATAACATTGATAAACAGTTAATTTATAAATACGATTTGAAATGTTTCCCTGCCGAGCGCCATAATTTTATTGATGCCTGGCTCGAAATGCCTAATATACACGCTTATGCACATTATAAAAACGGGAAATTAGGCGGCTGGGGTGTAATCAGACCTTGCAGAAAGGGTTTCAAAATAGGTCCTCTTTTTGCTGACAGTTTCGCGATTGCCGATAATATTTATAAGGCATTGGCTACTCACGCTGTTGATGAACTTATTTATATTGATATACCGGAAAAGAATGATTTTGCTGTGCAGCTTGCTTCAAAACATGACATGAGATTGGTATTTGAAACAGTACGCATGTACTCAAAAAAAGAGCCGGATATTGATTTGCAAAAAGTATTCGGAGTGACATCTTTTGAATTAGGTTGATACCATCATAAATCGTTAAATTTGGTATCATACCCAATTATTAAAATATTTAAGGAGAAAAAGAAATGAAAAAGTCTTTATTAACTGTCTTAATGGTTGTATTTTTTACAGCCGCATCATACTCTCAAACATACAATTTGATGACTGCCCGTGATGGTTATGATGCTTTGCTAAACAATGTTCCAGGATTGGAAATTCAATCCGAACTAATTATAGCAGAAGCTGTAGCTTTTCCTGAAAGCGTGTTGGAAATTGACTTATTGAAAGGAACTGCAACAATGTGGACTTACTTGTTCAAATCCAAAGACATAAGTGATACGGCATTATATGAGTTCTTTGTCTATAATATTGACAATGAGTACTTTTTTGAAGATAATATTATTAATGATGTTAATGCTCAGGACTATGCAACTCTTGATATTAACTGGAAAGATACTGATATTCTCGGTACAGGGTTGCAACAAAATACAAACCTGATGAAATTTTATAATGATAATATTGACAAAATAGCACAACTTTCTTTTAATCTTAATAATTCATCTGAATTTTCTTCAGATGTCTGGCAGGTAGGTATTACAAGTGATGATGGAAATTTTGCTGTATGTAGTTACAATTCTGTGACATTATCGCTATTAGATTGTGATTTACCCTTATCGGTTGAGGATTTTGTAACTGACAAAATCAGGTTGTACCCGAATCCGGCAACAGATTTTATTAACATTGACCTGCCATACAGCGGCGAAGTCAGTTTAGAGTTATACAATACATACGGTGAAGTAGTCAAAACAGGCGGATACCTCAGCAGCGGAATATTAAATTATAATATCAGCAATATCAATTCAGGAGTATATAATCTTGTAATTAGAAGTTCAACCGCTGTTTACTCAAAAGCAATAGTGATTGTAAAGTAATTTGGTAATGCATTATTGTATCAATAATATATCAATCCAAAAAAGTGGTTATAGAATGAACCCTACCGATGGTTCGTAGTCCCGAGCTAAAGTGTGAGAGGGAATTAAATTAGCAATTAGGATTTGACATGCAGCATCCAAATTTAGCTGTCTGCATAAAATTCAAACCCTCAGCATTCCCCGAAATCCCCTGACTGCATAATAAGATTCGGCACCGTTGTGATATAGAAATACATGATTGTATCTGCGGTCGCAAAATACGGCACCGCCGAGTTTTCTAATATCAGCAGGAGTTTTCACCCAGCTTGAAGTTTTCAAATCAAACTGTCCGAGCTGTTGAAGTTCACGGTACTGCTCTTCAGTTAAAAGTTCTATACACATTTCTGATGCCATATCAACAGCGTTATTTTCCGGTTTATGTTCTTTCCTTGATTCCAGAGCTTCTCTGTCGTAACAAACACTTCTGCGACCTTTAGGGGTTTCCGATGAGCAGTCATAAAAAATATATTCACCTGTATTCTTATCAAAGCCGACAACATCCGGTTCACCTCCGGTTCTTTCCATCTCGCTCAATGACCATAGCTTTACGGGATTAGTTTCGAGCTTTGTCTGTACTTTAGTCCATACAAGCTCTTTATGTCGGTCCATATTTTTCCCGAAACGGGCTTTCAATGTACTGAGCAGTTCTTTTTGCACTTCAGGTGGCAACTCTTTTATATTACTATTTTTGTTTTTCATATTTTTATAATATTACTGATGAATAAATGAATCAAACGAATAATTGTATGGATTTATTTGAGAGGCTAATGTTATTCTATGGAATAAAATCGTCCAAGTCCAAGGCTTCTAAATATTAGCATGTGAATTGCAATTAGTAAAACAAACAGTACTAATGCTATAATTTTATTTACCAATTTTTCTTCATTTTGCTTGAAAATACCTACAAAAAGAATTCCAAAAGTAGGAATAAGTCCAAAAAACAAAAACAGGTGAACAAAACACAGTCCTTCGTTATCGTGAGATCCTCCAGAATAAAGTTTAATTGAAATATCGTTTAGTGCAACAAAAAAATAAGTTAAAATACTAATTATAATGACGTTTATGTTCTTTGTTCCAAATGCAACGAATAAAGTCGTTATTATTAAGACTATTGGTGTTAAAAAAATACCATTTGGTGCAAAAAAATGTCCAATAAATCCATTAAGTATGATTATAAATGTAGCTAATCCTATTGCAATTTTGTTGTTCATATAGTCTTTCCAATTTTGTTATGTTTGCTTTAATAGCTTTCACATTAATTCTCGAACTCTCAGTAAATATAATTAAAAATAACTAAATATTTCCAAATTTCTCTAAATAAAAAATAACAAACGAATCATTTCCTTTACTTATTAGATGAAATAACTTTCCTGTCTGCCTGTCTGAAATACCATGACACAACAGTCAGAACAATAAGTAATATCGGCGGGAATATTTCACCTAAAGCATTCCCCATAGCTATTTGGGAATATAATGCTCCAGTCATTGTAAAGAAAAATCCTGCATAAGCCCATTCCTTTACTAAAGGAAAATTCGGAATCAAAACTGCTACAACTCCCAGAATTTTCCATATACCCAATATTGTTAAAAAATAGACAGGATAGCCCAACTGTAAAATAAAATCCGTTTCCGATTTAATATTCAATAGCTGCACTATACCACTTGACAGCATACCTAAAGACAGCCAGACTGTGGCAATCCTATATATGATTTTATTTCTTTTTGACATAATTTTACCTTAAATTATTTGGAATTTAATGTAAACGGTTAAGTGTAAAATTTATGCCGGATGCAAACGGAAAATTCTGCACCCGGGCATAGGGAAAGTCATTTCTAAATATTTTGTGAATGTTGGATTTCTAATGTTTTCAATGCTTTTGCCACATAAATAAGCCAGAATATGTCTATTAAAATAAGTATTCTGTTTACATAACCAACGAGTGCAACTACTCCATCCGGTACATGTGATGGCGGCGGAGAATCAGGTCCCATTTCAATTCCAGCATTTTGAAAGCCTGACATCATTATTACCATTGTAATTATCATAAGTACAAGCGAAATCCAGGTACAATGGGCAAGATATTTCATCGGTTTTGAAAATGAAAACCATTCATGTTTTTTGCTTAAATGATACGAAATTAACAGTGCAGCAACCGGAACGGTCGGAATGCCTAAGAAACCTGCAATACCATGTCCGGTCGGCTGACTTACATCAAATAATGCTGCAAGTGAAGCACCAATTCCTGATATGAATAATAAAATGACACCAACTTTTGAAGATTTAGAGCTAACCTGATTCCATAAACCAAAAGCTAATGAGATTGAACTCAAACCCCAAAAAATAAAGAACAATGAAACCAGCCAACGATGATTACCGAGAGCATATTCACTTACCATCCGCCAATTCGGTTCAAACTCCGGACTAAAAAAGTGGAGAAGAAGTAAACAGAATAATGAAATGGCTGAAGAAGCCATTACCAAATTAGGCAAGTTCGATTTTTTAAATTGTTCCATGATTCTATATTTTAGAGTTAATAATAAGTTGGTTCAATTGTTCCAAACAAATAGTGATGCCTTCTTCAAAGCCCATTGCTATAATAGCCTGTAGCTGCTCTTTAGTAGAATAGGTCATCTTAAATTCTACTTTTGTGCCTGTCTTAGTTACTGTAAATTCATTAATACCTTTGGAGACAGGCAATTCGGAATTAATGATACCATTTTCATCACAAAAAGCATCCTCCAATTGAAAATTCTTAAATTTATCAATAGACAAATAATTCATTCTTGCCCAATGCTTTTCATTTTCAGGACTGACCATTGCATAAAGCCAATAGCCTCCAACCGAGAAATCCTGAAATTTTGTTTCTGCTCTCCAGGGGGCAGGACCCCACCAGCGGTCTAAAATTTCACTTTCTGTAAATGCTCTCCACACCAGCTCTACCGGTGCGTCAAATTCTCTTGAAACGAGAATTGATTTTTCTTTTAAGTCTTTTACGACTTGTGTGGAATATATACTCATTATTTATTTATCCTAAAAGTTGATAAAACACTGTCTAACTGATTAAATTTCGTTTCCCAGATTTTTCGGAACTGCTCTAACCAAAGGTCTATTTCTTTCATTTTGTCAATTTCCAATTCGTAAATAATTTCTCTTCCCTGCTGCCGGTATTTTACCAATTCACATTCGCTCAGGATTTTTAGATGTTTAGATACTGCCTGTCGCGTTGTATCGAAATGTTCGGCAATGGTATTGGGTGTCAATGCCTGGAATGCCAGCAAAGTCAGAATCGCTCTGCGAGTTGGGTCGGCTATTGCCTGAAATATGTCTCTTCTTACTTTCAATTTTTATTCTTTTTTAAATATATGCAATCATACAGTTGCAAATATACATGCAATTATTTGATTGCACAAGTTTTTTTTTAGTGAATTGATTTTTTTTTGGGGGGGGAGTTTTGCAGTATGGATTTGTACTTTGGTTGTGTTGTTTTGAAAAAAGCAGTTGAATTTTAAATAAAGATTCCAAAGATGTATTCTACCTAAAAATCTAAAGTAATTCAAAAGTAAGAAAAAAAAAAGAGTTATTCACCCCGAAAACATAATATTTCGGGTTCCGGGACATTTTTCCCCTGAGTTATAACAAAACCCACTTTCAAAACTGTCTCTTATACACATCTAGATGTGTATAAGAGACCACTATGATACCATAAATAGATTGGGTGCTGTATTTGATATTCCTGCCTAATGGAAGGTTAACGGCTCCGAGCTTATCAAAGAAACCAAGTTTATGCATGAATTTAAAGACAGGAAGTAAGCCGGAATAGTTGGTCAATCTTTGGGCTGTAAAACTTGTTTTGATTTTAACAGTTTTTTTATTATTTTTGACATTCATCATTTGGGTGAAGTTAAATTGTTGAAAAAATATTTGTTAAGTCTATATCCTGTCTCTTATACACATCTAGATGTGTATAAGAGACAGCATTTGACCAATGTGCTCTATCAGATTATTTGTATGATGAAAAGAAAAACGCTTTATCCGGTTAGCTATCGTATCTTCATCTATATGACCGGATAATCCGAATAATTCCTGTATCAATGCGTCGCGGCTGAAACTTTCCATTTTCGATATACGGTTCATTCCGGCTATAAGACCCAACACTATGATACCATAAATAGATTGGGTGCTGTATTTGATATTCCTGCCTAATGGAAGGTTAACGGCTCCGAGCTTATCAAAGAAACCAAGTTTATGCATGAATTTAAAGACAGGAAGTAAGCCGGAATAGTTGGTCAATCTTTGGGCTGTAAAACTTGTTTTGATTTTAACAGTTTTTTTATTATTTTTGACATTCATCATTTGGGTGAAGTTAAATTGTTGAAAAAATATTTGTTAAGTCTATATCTATCAACGATTTGCTTCACCCTTTATTGTAAATGCTTTAGATTTTTAGGTTATATATTTTCACTTTCCCTTTCAATTATTCTGAAAGGTCTTCAATTCACTTACATTATTGATACATGATTAATGTCTTTCAATTTGTTAGTCATTTAGCCCTGCTGATTTTGTAAAAGCATAGAAGTCAAGTGCGGTATTATGGTCATGTATAATGCGCCACTCGTTGTCTTCTAATTTAAAAACATAAGTTAACCAAGTGCTGAAGGGTTTGTCTACCGCTCTGGCGCGGTATTCATATTTTATCAACACCATTGCCATATCTTCGCCGACTACTTTGTGAACCACAGAACCCTCCCAAATCCAATCATGGTCATTGAACCAATCCTTATGAATAGCAATTGTTTCTTCAGGAGTTTTAAAAGCAAAACCGTTTTGTACGATTGTGTACAAGGTTTCAGTTTTCGTAAGGTGTGATTTAAAAGCGTTTAAATCACGATTATTGATTGCATCGAAGTGTTTTTGGATTGCTATATCCAAATCCGGTTTCATAATTATCTCCTTGCTATTTAATTCTTATATAGTTAAAGCAAATGATGTAAGTTATGTTTTCATTTATCATCAGCCGACAAAATTTTCATTCTTATCTTGTATGAAATTCAATATCTCCTCCTTTTGCTCTTGCTTCTCTGACCTGAAGTTGTAAATCTTCCGGTAAAGTATCTAACGGAACAATAAACCCGTCAACCATCACCATATTGGTTAAAGGGTTAGAATTAATGCTGTGTTGGGTTGAAAACTCAGGACTAAAATACGACAAATTAAACATAGATTGAATCTCGCGAGCTTTATTGGAAACAGTGGAATTTTTTGCTCCAAAGTATTCACTAATCTGTGTTGCGGTCATATATGGCTCAAATGACTTATCAAACAAAAAATTTATCGAACCGATAGTATAAACAATTGCTGCTGCCCAAATCTCAATTTTTCCTCTTTGAAAAGGAACATCTTTTTTTCGTCCAAGTTTCTTTATAAGTTTTTCGCATAACTGAAAATATTCATCGTTTAATTTTTGAGTGCAAAAGGTTCTTGTCAACTCCAGAAGTTTTTCTTCTTTCTGGTCTATCTCTTGTTTAGTCATAATATCGTTTTCCAATCGGAATATGAATAATTTATAAATATATAATTTACAAAATTAGTAAAATTATTCATTTCTACAAAAAAGATGTCCAATATTTTAACAGCTTCGGTCATAAGAATGTAAAAATTTTCTCATAGGAATAGTTTACAACAATTTTTGTTGATATTATGCGTTTAAATTTTATTGTTAATGTATGAAAGTAACATCATTTGAATTATGAATTTGAGATTGAATTTGTTAAACTTGATAGTGGGAATATCCCTTTTATAAGGTTTTTGGATTCATTATCAAATATTGAAAAGGCTGATGTATTGGCTTATATAGAAGAATTACGAATTGTCAAGGGTAATAATGAAATAATTCCTCGCAAATTGAGCAAACATCTTAAAGACGGAATTTTCGAATTAAGAGTTAAACATCAAACAAGGATTACACGTTCTCTTTACTTTTTTATGAAGGATAGGAAAATTGTTTTTACAAACGGATTTATTAAAAAGACTGAGAAAACACCAAATGATGAAATCGAAAAAGCAATTAGATATAAGAATATATATTTAAACAGGTAATTAGATGGAAAAGAATTCATATTCAGAATATGTTGCAGAACAAATGAAAGACCCTGAGTTCAGGGCTTACTATACTCTTTCAAAAGAAAAAGCTCATCTTGAGTTTTCAATAGAAAGACTCAAAGAGAGCATTGAAAACGATGCTGACAAAAAGTCAATAATCAGGGATTTAAATAAAATTACAAAGTACATCAAACATATAGCTTTGTAAAATTCGATATAAATCCTGCAATTCCATTACTTTTTAAAAATGTCCACTACATTAACAGCATCGGGCGATATTTTTTGAAAAATTTTCTACCTAAATTTACATATCAATTTCTCATTTGGAGATTACGATTTAAGGAGCGAATGTCACTATTACATTATTTAGTTTAGTCTTTGTCGTGCGAGGTTTCGTTAAAAAAATATGATTTACTTCCTTCCGTGATTCGAATGTTTCATAAATAATTTTAGTAAAAAAAGTAATATAGTTCATTCCTCAATAGTCTGACCTTTTTTATTGATATATTTCCAATTTTCACTAATCCATTCGGAATGCTCACCGCTAGGAACAGTTTTGCAGTCATTCGATACTTTGGCTTTACCGTTTTCAAAAGGAAAGGCACAATCAAATTGGGGTTCAATCACTATTATACCGTTTGTATCAGAATAACCGATTTTCCCGTTCTTTTTAATTCTAAATAACCCTTCTTTGACATAGTCCGGTCCATTATCGAACCAATGCACTTCAAATAATTCGTTTTCATTTCTGTCAATTCCAATCAATTTGCCTTCTTTTTTAATTACAATTGCAAAATTTCTTAAAGTGTCAGTATAACAATAATAATACTTACCAATTGGAATAACTGTGTCGCCGTTTAAGTTCACATACCCGCATTCTACTCCGAGTTCATCGTAATTACCTTTCCATACTTTGAGTAAATAATCATCTTTCAATTGGCTAAAACCGGAAAGTATGATTGTTAAAATTAGAATTATAAATATAAATTTCATTTTCTGCATAATTTATTTAATCTTATAATATTATCATTTTTTAAAAATAGTATTTGGTTCATTTATTTTTGACCTCTCAATAAACAATTTATAAACTTAAAAAATAAATACCTATTCACAAAACAAAAAATATCTTTTTTCTAAAAAGCATCGGGCGATATTTTTTGATGATATATCAATCTATTACGAAAAGTGTTCTTTAGTTAATGATGTTTCTATCATTGCATTCAGAATTTCAATATCATTTTGGCATTATAAAGTTGTCGCCAGTTGTCCATTCTATATTAATATTTGCTAATGTGTCCGTGATACTGTCTAAACGTTTCAATTGCATTTATTTATTTTAAGATTGAAAACTGTTTCAATACATTACCGCTTATGACCAAAGAATAAAAAAAGTATTGTAAGTAACTTATAAAAATAAACACTAGATAGAAGGTGGAGATTCTATTTTGTCATTCCAACATTGATTTTATTTTTTCCATATTGTTCTCATAGTATCGGTGAGGTAGATACTTCAAATTTGGTAGTTCAACTTTCAGTTTATCCATATCTTTTTCTGTTATGATAAAGGGCCAATTGATCGTTTTTAATTTTTTAAGTTTAAATAAAGGATCAATTCGTTTGTCAACACAACTAATCATAACTGCACTAAAGTAAATCAGGTTTATCAGTTTGCTGAATGGTTCAAATGAGTCAACTTTTTGTTTGGTGTACATTCCACCTTCAATAGAAAAAAATTGAAGGTTTGTCAAAGTTGATATAGGAGTGTAGTCGGTTATCCTTTTAAAATTTTCAATATTCAGCACTTCAAGTTGTTTCATATTGGATAAAGGAATAATACTTTCCACTTGTGATGAACTCCCAATATTCAAATACTTCAACTTTGTCAAGTTTGATATGTTGTCGAGCTTTTTTATGTTGCTCCACTTGATTTTGAGTCCGACCAAGTTTTTTAGTTTACAAGAGCTGTCAAAAAGTTTTTGTGTCGTATGAGATGAAAACCAGAGCATTTCAATGTTTTGACAACTTGGTAATAATTCAATCCACTCATTAATGACTTTTTTTTTCTCTGTCGTAGATAATTGCCAAAGTTGAGTACAAGCGATAGCCAATCTAGTTTGTCCTGTGTATTCTTTTGGATAAGTAATAATGTCATAAGGGAATCCTTTTAGTCTATCCAAAAACCAAAAGCCACTTTCAATTTGTCTCTCATTTATTATAATGTCTTTCATAGTTAAATTCTTATAAGTTATTAATGTAATTACGGAAACTCAATAATATCACACATCATTTCCATAAACTCAATTGAATATTCATTATTGAAATAATTTGATTTTATTGCTTTTGAAAATCTTTCACAAAAATGAGCGGATCGAATCTTTGAGAATAGTTGTGGCTTGGCGATTTGGCTGCATTTAAGCACTAAAGTTAATACAAAACTCCAGATTTATCAAGCCGATTTTTACATTGACAAAACTTCTTTGCGAATTACTTTATTACGAAAAGTATTCTTTAGTTAATGACGTTTCTATCATACCCTTAAGAATTTCAATATCAATGTCCGATAGTTTATTTATATACAGGCAGCCGACACCCGTCTTATGTTTGCCCAGCTTATTAAGAGCTTCCTCGTACTGACGGTTAATATTTCCGCTAATGTACAAAGATAGATTTGCTTTACGCGGAGAGAATCCAATCCGCAGCCAATCTACTTCCCTGCCTGAAGGACTTTTTATTCTTACCTGACCGAAACCTATGAGAGAACCGCCCCACATTTTCGGTTCCTCTCCGCTTACTTTTTTCATCATTTCCAAAAGCACAAAACTGTCTTTCCGCTTTTGTTCATCATTAATGCTGTTGATAAATTCCTCAACGCTTGCTTCTGTCGGTTTAGTCTTATTTTCTGCCATTTTGAAATTCCTTTTTACTTGAAATTGATTTAGAATATGTCATTTATTTACGAACACTCAATAAATGATTCACAAAATTAGAAAAATATTTTGTGAACACCAAACAAAAAATGCCCGACACTTTTAAAGTATAGGGCTTTATTTTTAAAGATTTTCAATAAAATTTACTTATCCAATGCCATAACAACCCTAGAGATTTTCAGATGCTGACAGTTCGATTTCAGAATTTTATAGTAATTGTTGAATTATTATCAAATTTAAATGGAATTGAAGCCAACGCATAAGCATCATATTTCTATAAAATTCGTATAATTACTAACGTTCCTCTTCACTTGCGTGCGCAATTCTTATAATTTCCTTGGCGATATCCTCAGGAGATAGAACAAAATCTATACACCCGCTTGCTATTGCGCTTTCGGGCATGTCCGGCTGCACTGCAGTGTCGGGTTTCTGGGCGATTGTAATGCCTCCAACTTCTTTTATGCCGCATAGCGCATCTGCTCCATCACCATCATAGCCGGAGACAATGACAGCAATAAGTTTACCATCCCAATTTTCGGTTATAGAACGCAGAAAAACCGTAATCACGTCGGGCCATCCCCTTGGCTTTGATATCGGCTTTAAATGGAACTCATCATTAAGAACGTGTAAATCGCGCTTTTCCGGAATTATAAACACATGGTTTGGTATAATGTCAAGTCTTTCGGTGATAAGTTCAACCGGCATCTTAGTATAACGGGGGAGAATTTCGTGGAGCAGGGTGGCTACAGTCCTCAAATGATTAACGATGACGATAGCAACACCCATATCGGTTGGCAGATTCTGTAGTAAACGTGTATAGGCATTGAGTCCGCCTGCTGAACCGCCCACACAAACAACAGGAAAGTCTTTTGCAGCACTCTTAGGTTTCTTATCTTTCATATATAATCACTCCATAGTTGGCAAATCCCATCATAGCCAAATTTAACTGCGAGGGATATTGCAGGTTTGCTTCAAACATCATAATAGCCAAATACACCGTAATACACTAAGTTTTATAATTTTTGAAATAATAATACAAATAAACCAATTCAAACAACTTAGTTCATACTATTAACAACTTATTTCAATCATATAATCCTTCTTTATAATCAAATGGACTCTAAAACTTGTGGATCACAATCTTATAAACGAAATGAGCAAAATTATATTTAATAAAATATTTCTTATGCTTTACCTATTTAAAATCATTTACAAACAAATTCTCAATAATTGATTTTCAAAATTAAAAACATATTTCACTTATCTACAAAAGAAAAAGTCCATAACTATGAAAGTACCAGGCTTTATATGAAACAGAATTGTCTATCAAAGATTTACTTCTCCAAGCACATCACAACTTTAGCGATTTTCAGGTGCAGCCCGGTTAATACAGGATATTGATATTATAAACGAAAATGTTACAAACTTTAATAACTACAAAAAACTGTAATTTCAGAGCAGTTAACAGTCGGACAAGTATTAATCATGATAAAAAAGTCCATAACTTAAATTCATCAATATACAGCTATTTGGAATTTAAATTTTTACAACTCCTGCTCATCCTGCAATTCAGATGGTTTAATATTATGAATAACTCTTTGAGGGAATGGAATTTCAATTCCTTCTTTATCAAAAGCAATTTTAATTCTTTTACGGAGTTCTCCTGTCACTTCCCATTGTTTAAGAGGCATTGTTTCTCCAAGAATTTTTATGACAATATTTGAATCTGCAAAATCATCTACCCTTAAAAACTGGGGTGGTTTTATTATGAATTCCTGCCAAAGAATATCTTCAGCTAATTCATTGCCTACATTATTAACTACCTGTATTACATGGTCAAGTTTTGAGTTATAGGAAACTCCAATATTTAAATTTACCCGGGCAAAATCTTTCGAAAGATTAGCTACTTTTTTTATCTCACCATGTGGAATATGATGAACTGTCCCATCTAAATCTCTTAATGTGGTCATCCGCAAACTTATGTCTTCAACCAATCCGCCTGTACCATCAAAATTAACCACATCACCAATACGGTACTGATTTTCAATAATTATGAAAAATCCGGAAATTAAATCACGGATAAGATACTGTCCGCCAAAACCAACAGCAAGCCCTATGATTCCGGCTCCAGCCAATAATGGTGCTACCGGAATTCCGATTTCCTGCAATATCATCAGAAATGCTACAATCATAATTACAATTCTGCTGGTCCATGAAAAAATGCGGATTAGAGTATATTCTCTTTGTTCTTCAGACTGTTGTGATAAATATCTATCAGAAACTACAGAAATTCTTACAACTTTCTCAATGGATTTTTTTGATATTTTAATTAAAATATAAGCGCCTATGACAATCAATAAAACTTTAATCCCGTGAGATAAAAGCCATGGAAGTATAAGTTCCGACCAATTTAAAATTATTTCTTTCATATTTCTTATTATTTTTATTATTATTATTAAACTTAATTTGATAGTCAGACAACATATCTTTTGTCTTTGTGTATTAGGGAAACGGTTTTCTGCTATACATATTGGCTATTTTATGAGTACTTCGCTTTCAGCAAGCCTGTAATTTTTTTTCTTGGATAACTTTTTTGTTCAATAAAATCCAAATCTCCGGACTGATATTGATTAACCGAATAAATCGTAACACACTCCCCACCGGACAATATACATCCAATTCCATTTTTATTCAAATAGTCACAAACAAAAGCTGCAAGTTCACCTAAATTCATATCTTTAATTTCTTTCATAATGGTTTACCAGTCCGACGCGGTCGTTTGCGGTAAATTATCAAATCATTCTTCTCTTTTTCAGGCAAAAATTCAATTGCTTTTTTCAGCAAGTTGACTAATTCGCAGTAAAATGGATTCCGCAAATTAAATGAAAATACCTTCGTTTTACCTACAGATTTACTGACTAAAATTCCACCTGATTCAAGTTTATTAAGCTGGTTTTGTATTGGTGATAATTCTGTTTCGAAGTATTTTGCAATTTCTCTTGCATACCCTTCCTCCCTTGCTGCAACATACAGTAATACCTTCTCCTTACTTGCAGAATTGAAAAGTGATTCCAACATAACCGACCTAACTTTTAATCTATATGACACAATATTTAGGTCATAAACGAAATTTGTAGAAATATATTTTTAGAATATTTTTACAATCGTCCAGTCAATCTCAGCTTTGGTGATTACAAGCGGCGGAGCTAAACGGATGAACGTTCTCACGTTTTCCGCAGTGGTGTTTACCGAAGGACGGAACTGTCAAACAAACACAACCTTTGATGGAAGTAAAAAGGTTCTACCAACAGTACATCCATTTATTTTACTATTTTAGTTTCGCTTTTATATTTGTCGTTAAGAAATACTTCCCTGTTTTAGCCGCTCCTTTAAATTCTATCAATTCAAGGATTCTTAATATTTGAATGTACCGCTGAACTGTTCTGCGTGATTTGTTTATTGCCTTAATTAAATCATTGATGGATGCTCCTTTAACAGCTTTATGTACGACTTTTGTAACTTCAATTAGTCCACCAATTACTGCATCATTAACAGCATTAATTACACCTATTTTTACAGCGTCATTTACAGCGTCATTTACAGCGTCATCGAGCGTTATTACAGTGTCATTTACAATGGTTACGTAATTCACGTGCATTTCACGATTTTTTAGCAAATGATTTTCTTGAAGAATTAAGTTTAACAGAAAACGGATTAGATATTTATTGGTTTTGTGAATACCTTTTGACAAATCTTCGTAATTAGCCCTCACAAGTGCATTTCGAAAATACCACGAATGGGTGGCAAACATATCATTATTTACCTCTTTATACCCAAGCTTGTGAAGATATTTTATTAAAAATATTGCTGTTGTTCTTGTGTTCCCTTCTCCAAAGATGTGAATTTGCCACAAATAGGAAATGAAATGTGCTATATGTTCTATAATTTCTTGTTGGTTTAAACCGATGTAACTAAATGCTTTTTCTTGCTGAAAATCATACTCCAGCGTAGCTTTTAAACTTTCGGCACCGGCATACAAAACCGTTTCGCCATTTAAAACCCATTCTTGTTTTGTGATGTTATAATCGCGGATTTTGCCTGCGTGACTGTAAATGCCTTGAAACAATCTGCGATGAATAGATAGGTATTCAGCCGTCGAAAATGTGAATGTTTTTTCGCTTAAAATTTCTGTAATACGTGCCGAAACTTTGTCGGCTTCTTCGGTACGGGTTTCGTCATTTTTTATGGGGTGCTGTATGTAATAATTGTCTATTCGTAGTTTTACTTCAGCAATGGAAATATCGCCTTCAATGTTTTGTCTGGCAGTTTCAATGAGATAATCAGACGGAATTAGCCCATCAACTTGTTGTAAGCCAATAGCCGTTTTCCAAACTTTTGCTTTTTCAACTTTGTTTGGCTCACCCTGTCGTATGTATTCTTCAAAATTATTCATTGCTTTAAGTATGATATATTTTTTAAATTTGTTTGTCGTTTCTGTTTATTGTAGTTGGTGGAAATGGTTGATTGTGAAGTTGGGGAGTAGAAAAACTTTTCCCGTTTTCGAGATAAACGCACGATATCTGTCTTATTTTATTCGTTGTATATAAGCTCTATTATAGTTTTATCAATTCGTTTCCCTTTCTCTTTATCCGTGTTAAGAATTGTTTCCCTTGTCGTTTCGATTCTATGAGGAATTCCCGGATAAAAATAATATTCGTAAACATTTTTATCCTCTACTTGAAATTTGGCATTTTCTATGAATTCATTCATTCCTGTATCGCCAATTTTCATTTGTTCGTAAATTTGTTTTAGAAGATATCTCGTATCATTTGGGTCTAAACTCATTTCCTGCTTAACAACACAATAGTTTTCATCAAAATCTACATTTTCAAAATAAAGTTTAGCTTTTGCTTTTATAGGATTTCCGCCAAACATATTCGGTAATTCCTCATCATAAAAAATAGGTTTTGAAATATTATACTCTAAGCCCATTGGAAAATGCAAATATTGTAATTCTTTCAATACCATTTGCTCAACCCCTTGTTTTGAACTATAAACTTGTTTAAATGGCTGCATTGCCATTTTTAAGGCATCTTGTTTTTGTTCATCATTTTCTCCTAAAACTTCAATAATATCGCAAAACATATTATTCATAATTTTTCCAACTTCTTCCCAATTTAAAATTTCAAGGAAGACTCCAACCTCTGAAGTTTTATATTTAATTTCAGTCAATTTGTATTTGGAAAACTTGTATAACAATTCTTCAGGGATATTATATGTACTTCCTAAATTATTCTCAAAACTCCAATTAATCGTATAAAAATTTTCAGTTGAGTCGATTACAGTAAAGTTGGCAATATATTCATGTTTTTGATCTTTAGTAAGTTCCCCTTCTTTCCATTGTTGATGTATTTTTGACACTTTAAAATCATAGCTATCACCAATTGACCAATAGGCAACAAAAGCAATTTTTGTTGAATCGATTTGACCATATAAATTTGTTGTAAATATGAATATTATAATTAAGCTAAATATTGTTCTCATTCTTGCTTTTTTAATATGCTATAACTCATTTATCTACATCCTCTCAATAAATGATTTACAAAATTAGGGAAAAAATCAATTAACACCAAACAAAAGATGTCCAATACTTATAAAGTGTTGGACATCTGACGGAAAAAATATATTTTCAAAAATTTACTTATCCAATCCCTTAACTACCTTAGTAATTTTCTCAATAGCCCAGTCAATTTCTGCTTTTGAGATTACAAGCGGCGGAGCAAAACGGATGATATTTTCGTGTGTTTCTTTGCATAGCAGTCCTTCCAGTTTCAGCAATTCGCAGTAGGGACGTGCTTTGGTTTTGAGACCGAAACCAATCCACAAACCGCGTCCGCGAACAAAATCAATCACCGGACTGTCTATCTGACGTAATTTTGCCATAAAGTATTCGCCCATTTCGTTTGAGCGTTCGATAAGATTTTCTTCTTCAATGATTTCTAATGCCCTGACAGCTACAGCAGCACCAAGCGGATTGCCGCCGAATGTTGAGCCGTGCTCACCCGGTTTAATTACAAGCATAATTGCCTTGTCAGCAAGTACTGCCGATACAGGATAATATCCGCCTGAAAGTGCTTTGCCGATGATTACCATATCAGGGCGGACGTTCTCATAGTAGTGAGCAAAGAGTTTACCTGAGCGACCGAGACCTGCCTGGATTTCATCACAGATAAAGAGTACATTATTATCTTTACAAATTTGGGCAACTGCTTTAAGATATCCTTCGGGAGGAATTACAATACCGCCCTCTCCCTGAATCGGTTCAACTAATACAGCAGCAGTGTTTGGAGTGATTTTTGAACGTAAGTCATCAGCATTACCATATTCGTGCATCGGGAAAGCTTCATTGCAATAAGGACCATAACCTTTGAATGAACTCGGGTCATCCGAAAAACCTACAATAGTCGAAGTTCTGCCGTGGAAGTTACCTGTTGCTACAATGATTTCTGCTTTGTTTTCTTCTACGCCTTTTACATCATAAGCCCAGCGGCGTGCAAGTTTGATTGCTGTTTCGACAGCTTCGGCACCTGAATTCATAGGCAGACTCATCTCGTAGCCGGTCATTTCGTGCAGTTTTTTGTATAAACGGGGTAGTTGGTCATTACGGAATGCACGGCTTGTCAGAGTTACTTTAGCAGCCTGCTGTACAAAAGTTTTGAACAGTTTCGGATGGCAGTGTCCCTGATTTACAGCAGAGTAAGCAGCCAGACAATCAAGGTATTTTTTGCCGTCAACATCACTGACCCAGCATCCTTCAGCAGTTTCTACAACTACATCAAGCGGATGGTAATTATGAGCTCCTAACTCATTTTCAATTTCGATATAATCTTGTGTTTTCAATTTATTCTCAATATAATTTTATAAATAATTAATTTTCGTCGAATAGCATTGAAAGCAGTGCCATTCTTACATAAAGTCCATTTTGAGTCTGGCGGAAATATGCCGCACGGGGGTCTTTGTCCACTTCGTGGTTAATTTCCACAGAGCGGGGCAGCGGATGCATAATAATTGCATCGTATTTCATAACCTGAAGCACCTGCATGTCAATGTTATAAGGCGACAGGTCAATATTTTGTGATTTCAGTCTTTCTTTATCAAGTCTGGTTTGATAGACCACATCAACTTTTTTGAATATACCCTTTGTAGATTTTGTCAGTTCGTAACTGACATTTCTTTTATCGAGATATTCGAGAATATCCGGTTTAATCTGAATTTCATCAGGTGCAACAAAATAAAGTTTGATTCTGTCGTACTTACTGAGCAGATAAGCGAGCGAACGGACAGTTCTGCCATTATCCAAAGCACCGATAAAAGCGACAGACAAACCGTCCAAAGTTTTACATTCATGATAAATGGTGTATAAATCAAGCAAAGCCTGAGTAGGATGCTGACCGCCGGAGCCGTCGCCGGCATTGATTATCGGTACTTCCGAAACTGCGGCTGCACGTTTTGCACCACCTTCTTCAAGATGTCTCAGAACAATTGCATCGCAGTAATTACCAATGATTCGAATTGTATCTTCAATAACTTCTCCCTGAATTTCCGAAGAGAACTCAGAAGCATGCTCAGTCGAAAGTACTTTTCCTCCGAGACGGTACATTGCAGAAGCAAATGAAAAACTTGTGCGGGTAGAAGGTTTGTAAAACAGGTTAGCCATAATTTTATTACTGTAATCCTGTGTGCCTCCTCGTGCAACGATTTTTTTCATCAGCTCGGTTCTTTCGAACAATTCCTTAATCTTTGGTAAGGTAAACTGCTGGCTCTCGATTATGTGTTTAATATCCATTTTTGAATACTTATATTATTAATAATATTTTTTTTGATATACCGGAAAAATTGAAATTTCCTTGGGAAAATGTTTAACAGACTGATTAAAAAAGTAAAATAGTTCTAATTTTGATATTCTGTATTGAGTGAAACATAAGAATATCAAGAATTTATCCGAACTTGGGAATCCACCCCCTTAATCCACCGCCAGCGGGGGACAAATACCAAACCTCGGTATTTGTCATTCTGAGCGAAGCGAAGAATCCAGGCTGTTAATTAATGAATACATGGACTGATTGCAAGCTCAGAGTGACTTTTTACGAAGTTTTATATTAAAAATATTAGAACATATCAGCCCTACCTCTATTAAGAGGGGGGTATGCAAATTTCAATTTTTTCAAAGAACAACAAATACAAATCTATGGAATGATATGCGTTCCTGCTTTACCATCAAGTGCATCCATCAAAAATTCATACGAAGTAATGATGGCATGTCTGCCGCCATTTCTTATAAATCTTATAACTGATTCTACCTTCGGTCCCATACTTCCTGCAGGAAAATGCCCGTCATCATAGTAATTCTGAAGTTCATCAACAGTGATTGTATCCAAACCAATCTGATTAGGTTTCTTGAAGTTAAGATATACTTTATCGGCATCTGTACTTATTATAAATGCATCAACATCAAGATTGTACGCCAGAAGTGCTGAGGAGCGATCTTTGTCAATTACGGCTTCTGAGCCTTCTATATCCCCGTATTCTCTGTGAATTACCGGAATACCGCCGCCGCCGAGTGCAACAACAACAACATCAAGAGCAATAATCTTCTTGATAATTTCAAGCTGAAGTACCTCTTTCGGCTCAGGTGATGCTACAACTCTTCTATATCCGCGTGAAGCATCTTCAACAATTTCCCACCCTAAAGTTTTCTTTTTCTCTTCAGCGATTTCCTTTGTATAAAAAGGACCGATTGGCTTTGTTGGGTTATTGAAAGCCTTGTCATCAGGGTCAACCGAAACCATTGTCGGTACCGTTGTGACAATTTGCTCCATTCCGAGAAGATGAATTTGTTTTTCAAGAGCCCGGTGCATAATATACCCGATTTCACTCTGAGTAGTAGCAACGCACATATCAAGTGAGTGAGTATAAACTTCTCCCGATGCTCTTTCCGAACGTAATAATGCTGCACCGGCTTGCGGACCGTTACCGTGTGTTACGATAACGTTCCAGCCGAGTTTAATCATCTGAGCAATGCTTTTAGCAGTTTCGTTAGCATTATAAAGCTGTTCCTCAATCGTACCGCGTTCGCCTGCACGAATCAAAGAATTACCGCCTACTGCTATTAAAGCTGTTTTTAACATATCAGCCTTGTTTCATCAATTTGTACATAACAGCTTTCTGAGCATGGAGCCTGTTTTCAGCTTCATGGAAGACATGCGAGTATGGGGCATCAATAACACCGTCGGTCACTTCATCACCGCGGTGAGCAGGCAGGCAGTGCATAAATATGGCATCGCTCTTTGCTGCCGACATCAATTTTTCATTAACCTGAAACGGCATAAAGATTTTTCTTCTTTCCGCGGCTTCTGCTTCCTGACCCATAGATGCCCAAACATCAGTATAGACTGCATCTGCACCTTTCACACCTTCAAACGGGTCATTAACTACTTCAATTTTCGCACCGGTAAGTTTAGCATCTTCAACAGCCTGGTTGTAAGCCATCATGTTTGGCTCGTATCCGCGGGGACATGCAATAGTAACACTTACACCAAGACGGGCACCTGCATCCATGAGTGAATGAGCTACGTTATTTCCGTCACCGACATAAGTAAGTTTCAATCCTTCGAGTTTGCCTTTTAGTTCGTAGATTGTTAGGAAATCGGCCATAGCCTGACAAGGATGTGAATAATCGGTTAGTCCGTTTATTATAGGAATTTTCGCATGTTTTGCCATTCCTTCAACTATATTATGTCCGAAAGTACGAATCATAATTCCCTGAACCATTCTTTCAAGATTTTTTGCAACGTCATAGACTGATTCTCTTTTACCGAGGCTTATTTCTGCCGGTGATAAATAAAGTGAATAACCGCCAAGCTGCTGGATACCCACATCAAAAGTTGTACGTGTACGTAATGAAGGTTTTTCAAAAATCAGTGCAAGAGTCTCTCCTTCCAAAGCTTTTGAATATTTTTTTCTGTCTTTTTTCATATCAATAGCTATATCAAAAGCTTCGTGGATTTCTTCTGTAGTAAAATCGCGAACCATTAAAAAATCTCTTTTCATTTTCATTCTCCTAATAAATAATTTGTTAATAAATCTAAATAAAAAAAATATCAAATAAATGACTGTTTAAAATCCATAAAATGGAATTTCAGCTTGGTTAGACGGGTGCATCGGTAGTATAATGTTTGAACCGGTTGATTTTGCTTGAGCGGGATTTCGGCAGATTCAAACCGTCAAAATAGACATCAGCCCTTACAGGGCTTTTACTTTGCAATACAAAATTGTAAGAATGTCTATACATAAACTTTAAAATCTTTTTATTTTTAATTGTTACAAAAATAAGCAATTTAAACAATGTATAAAAATTAATTCAGTATAAAGTTCAATGTTAATCCCGAATTATTCAATAGAATGTTTATATTCAATTCTAAGTTATTGAAATATAAAACAAAATCTTCTACTTTGTTTCTCTAACATGGCTGTTTCATACTGTTATTTTAAAAACAAAACTCCAAGAATTGTCTCTCTGAGCTTGCGAAGAGTCCATGTATTCATTAATTAACAGCCTGGATACTTCGCTGTCGCTCAGTATGACCAACCAAAGAATTTCCTTTTACATTATAAAGATTGCTTAATTGTTTAATTTATTTTAAACGAAATAGCTCTGTTTTTCAAAAGGGGATTAATGAGCTATTATTGTTTACACTGCGAAATTGCAATTTACGAATTAATATATTTAACTATTATATTTTTCTTTATATGGTAAGGAGTTCTGTCTCTATGATAATAATAATATTTCGGCAATTTGATTCACAATCAATAAAAAAGCCCTTACTCTTACGAGTAAAGGCTTTTTAAAAAATAATTAAAACTAATTATTGTTTTAGTTTTTCCAGACCGTTTTTAACCAAGGCATAAACATATCTTGGATTATGTGCACCCATACTGCGGTCTTTTGCAAGGAACAAGTAGTTAAGAGTAACTTGAAGTTCTTCTTTAGTGAATCTAACACCTGTTTTTGATTGTGCTATGTATTCGCCTAAAATCTGATAGCCGCCGTCATGACCGACAGTCTGAGAAATATCAAGCCAGCCTCTTGCAATTAAAGTGTCTCTTGTTTCTTTAAGCATGGCAGCAACTTCTTTGCTCTTAGGAGTGAGTTTCAAATCATCTGCAGTATGGCAGGTTTTGCATGCTTCAACTTCAATAAGCTCTGCAGCAGCCATCTGGAAAGTATGTCCGCCAGCAGCAGGATTAGTAGAAAGTTTGCCCATGTGGCAAGTTACGCAGCCTTGAGCCAAATTAGCATGAACGTTTGTAGTAGGTATTGCCTCCGGACCAGTTATCGGGAAAGGACCTTTCATTGCAAATACGTTTGCAGGAGTTCCGTAGTGAGGACCATAGCGGTTATAAGTTGTACTTCCTGTAGTTTTGAAAACAAAAACTTCGGCTGTATCAGGTTGATTAAATTTACGACCCTGATGGCATGTAGCACATATATTACCTGTTTTGAAATCATATTCTGCATCGGTTATAAATAATTTTACCGGAGCAGTTACACGAACTGCAAAATCAGCTTTAGCATACTTATCATGTATCGGGTGACAAGTTTTGCAATCAATCTTAGAAGTTCCGTTTGAAGTAGCAGGTGTACCTGTTTTCAGTGCTTCAACAAATCCGTCACCTGTATGACAACTAGCGCAATTAGCTCTGCCGGCTTCATCTGCATAAACAACACCGGTGTTGTGCATAGACAAATCGTATTGATTAAACTTCAAATTTACATCGGTCTGAGCATCAGAGTGACATTCGCCGCATGTAGCATTTCCGTCTGTTCCGTCTTTTCCTGCAATACCGTCTTTACCGGCAGGACCTTCGCAATTCCATAACACTAAACTGGAAGCGACTATCAATAGAAGCATCGAGAATTTTTTTAAAATTTCCATAATACCAATCCTTAAAATTATATAAGAAACAATTTATTTAAAAAGTACATAATGACATATTACAAATATTACATTTCAATTTTACATTTTTCAACAAACGAAAATATATTATTATGAATTGGTATAAAAGAAAAAAATATATTTTGTATCTGAAAAAGTATGTATAATTCATCATAACATCTTATAATTCATCATCTTACCTGCAAAATTAAAAACATTCATCAAATTTTCATTAAATTTATGGATTTTATGTAATTATGTGAAAATAATAACATAATCAACATATAATCCAATTATAAAATATGACGTTGACTCAAATATATATAAATTATTATAAGATTATGTCAATATTAGCATTAAATTATTCTATTAATCTGAAATCTTTGATGAAGAATCATTTATAATATATACTAAATAATTAATCAGTATAATAAAAAATAAAATTTTATTTTGCATAAAATTTATATTTGCCATATATAATTATTTTTATTATTTTTGAATATGTTTAACTTTTCAAAAGTGTGTAATGTTAAAAAAATATTTTTTGTTTTTTGCTGCAGGACTTATAATGCTTGCTTCATGCTCGGATGATAAGACCACAAATAATACCAAAACCGGTATGTATTATTCGACAGAAGCCGGTGTAGGAAGTGGTAAGGCAAAATCTTTTGTAAATCTTGATGCTTCGGGAAATCCCGAATCTGTCGGTTTAATATTCAACGAAGCAGCACTGACCGGACTACCTGTCCTGATGAAGGAATATACTTTTATTATGCCTGTAGAGGCTGCTGCTACAAATGTTAATCATGTAACAATAGATTGGAATCCAATGGGTCATGAACCTCCGGGAATTTATGACTTACCTCATTTCGATTTCCATTTTTATTTTGTTGATGAGGCATACAGAATGACTATTACCGGCGTTGGAGATGATACTCTTAAGATGACAAAACCTCCGGGAGCAGATTATCTTGCACCAAATTATATGCTCGGTCCTCAGGGTGTGCCGATGATGGGCAATCATGCTATTGATGTTACATCACCTGAATTGAACGGTCAGACGTTTACTGAAACATTCATCTACGGTTATTATGACGGTAAGATGATATTTTATGAACCAATGATGACCATTGCCTATCTTCAGACAAAACCATCACTAAGCAAAGCTATTAAAGTTCCTTTGAAGTACCCCAAAACAGGTTACTACCCAACGACATTGAATATTAGTTTCAATACAACCACCAAAGAATATACCATTAAATTAGGCGGAATGGTAAAATATACTGCTTAATTTATACATCTTTGTGTAAAAAATTTAAAACCGCTTTAGTTGATTTCTGCTAAAGCGGTTTTTTAAAATTTATGATTTACATAGAATTATTTGGATTAACTCAATTTTCCAAAGCTTTCACTCCCGGGAGTACCTTTCCTTCGAGATAATCAAGGGATGCACCGCCGCCGGTCGAAATGTGGCTTACTTTTTTCTCGTAATTCATTTGATGTATGGCTGCAGCAGAGTCGCCGCCGCCTACGATTGTAACAGCACCAAGAGAAGTAGCATCGGCAAGCGCTTCAGCAACTGCGAAAGTCCCTTTAGCAAAATTGGGCATTTCAAATACTCCCATAGGACCATTCCAAAGCACTGTTTTTGAAGATAGAATTATCTTTTTGAATTCTTCAATTGACTTTATTCCAATATCCATTCCAATGTCGCCTGAAGAAATTGAATTTGCCTTTACCGTTTTGAATGCCGCACCATTATCAAACTTATCAGCTACCACGACATCAACCGGTAGAATCAGATTTTTGTTATTTTCTTTTGCAAAATCCATAACTTCCTTAGCCATAGCCACTTTATCAGCTTCGAGTAACGAGCCTCCGATTTCATAACCAAGAGCTTTATAGAATGTAAACATCATTCCTCCGCCGATAATAATATTGTCGCATTTCTTGAGCAGGCTTTGTATTACATCAATTTTTCCCGATATTTTTGCACCGCCTATAACGGCTGTAAACGGGCGCCTTGGTTCCACCAAGACATTGCCAAGATATCGAAGTTCCTTCATCATAAGATAGCCGGCATATTTTTCCTTCACATAATGAGTGATGGCATCTATGCTGGCATGAGCACGGTGTGCCGCTCCAAAGGCATCATTTACATAACAATCCCCAAGATTTGCCAAATGGCGGGCAAAAGTTTCATCATTTTTTTCTTCACCCGGGTAAAACCTTAGATTTTCTAGAAGTACCACGTCACCAATTTCGGCACTCTGAACTGCATTACGTGCAGATTCACCAAGACAGTCATCCGCAAATTTTACTTTGTAACCGAAATAATCAGTCAAACATTTTGCTACCGGTAACAGAGAAAATTCGCGCATTCGTTTGCCATCCGGTCTTCCGAGATGAGACATAATTATAGGAATGCCTCCCTTGTCAATAATCTCATCTATTGTCGGTAGTGTTTCGACTATTCGGCTATCATCGGTAATTTTGCCGTTTTTATCAAGCGGAACATTAAAGTCCACTCTCAGCAGAACGTGTTTTCCGCTAAAATCTGCATCCCGGGTAGATTTAATCATGATTTTTACCTCAAAGAAAATAATGAATTAATAAAAGAAAGAAATATTGATTGACTTGATTTTTTGAAAATATCCGGCAAATTTCTTTACCGGATATCGTTTATTTATTATTTTCAAAGAAGAATTAAACAGAATCTTTTAACTTAAGAACTAAATCGCAGATGCGGTTAGAATAACCGAATTCGTTATCATACCAGCCGACTATCTTAATATGATTACCGCGTGTTTGTGTAAGTTTTGAATCAAAAATACATGAATGAGGATTACCAACTATATCGGAAGATACAAGAGGCTCATCTGAATATTCGAGAATGCCTTTCATCGGACCGTCTGCAGCAGCTTTCATAGCGGCATTAATTTCCTGAGGAGTTACTTCACGGGATAAAATGGCAGTCAGGTCAGTCAGTGAGCCGTCAGGAATAGGAATACGAACTGCATAACCGTTTAATTTTCCCTTCATTTCAGGCAAAACTTCTGATACTGCTTTAGCTGCACCCGTAGTAGTCGGAATAGCATTTACCGCTGCTGCACGTGCACGTCTTAAATCTTCGTGAGGAAGGTCAAGAATTCTCTGGTCGTTTGTGTATGCATGGATAGTAGTCATAAAACCTGATTCTAATCCAAACTCGTCATTTAATACTTTTACCATCGGAGCAAGACAGTTGGTTGTGCATGATGCATTCGACAACAATTTTTCATCTCCTTTCAGTACAAAATCATTTACTCCGAGAACTATAGTTGCATCAAGAGGTTCTTTTGCAGGTGCGGTAAGCACTACTTTTTTGGCACCTGATGTTTCGATGTGCTTAAGTAACTGGTCACGTTTTGTAAATACTCCTGTTGATTCAATAACAATATCAACTCCTCTCCAAGGGATACTTGTAATTTCCTTTTCTGCTGAAACAGGTATTACCCTGCCGTTAACTATAATGTTATTGCCTTCAACTTTTATATCACCTTTAAATTTCCCGTGTACAGAATCGTACTTGAACAAATGAGCAAGAGTAGCTGCACTTGTAAGGTCATTTATTCCTACAAACTCAACATCTGCATTTCTGTTAATTAATTCGCGAAAGACTAATCTTCCAATTCTGCCAAATCCGTTTATTGCAACTTTTAAAGCCATTTAAATTACCTGAAGAATTTTTTGAAACATAAAATTTATCATACGTGCATAGACGATATTATCAGATAAAAATTAGATTCAATAAATAATTTTATGATAAATACTTAATTTGACAGGTTCAATAAATTGATATATATCCTTTTATCACAACCCAATACCCAACCACAAAATTGGTCTTTCAATGCCGGCAGTTAAAGCAGTCAGTTGAAACATTGGGCTTCAGCCCAATGCAACTTTGCGGATATTCTGTTAAATTGCAATTATAAAATTCAGTAAATACTTTATTAAGTTATATTATAAAGTATATCTTTTTATAATTACATCAAATAAAAAAACATTATTTTTGAGAAAATTGTAGAATTGATACATGAAAGGTTTTACATGGATGAGTTTATGAACGAGGCAGTCGCCGAAGCAAAAAAAGGATTGGATGAAGGCGGAATACCGATTGGTTCAGTTATAGTTTACAAAAATAAAATTATTGGCAAGGGGCATAACCGAAGGATTCAAAATGGCAGTGTAATTCTTCACGGCGAGATGGATGCTTTTGAAAATGCGGGAAGGCAGCCGGCAGATGTTTATCGGGAATGTATATTATACACTACATTATCACCTTGTCCGATGTGCAGCGGCGCGATTTTGTTATATGGAATTCCAAAGATTGTAATCGGCGAAAATGTAAACTTCAAGGGTGATGAAGAACTTCTTAAAGAACGCGGAGTCGAATTGACAGTCATAGATAATGAAGAATGTAAAATAATGATGAAAAACTTTATCATAAATCATCCGCAGCTTTGGAATGAAGATATAGGAGTTTAATAAATTTTGTAATCAATGCAGAAACTTATGACATTTATTAGCATTATCTCAAAATTTTGCTTAATTTTGAAAAGTATATTTTTAGCAAATTTAAATTTTATTGATTTGAATATAATTCTTAATTATAAAGGAGAATACAAATATGATTGAAAAAATTCAGGAATATCTCGGCGATAAGTCAGAATATTTATTGGGTTACGATACACCTAAGATTTCAAAGGAAATGCTGAACCTGCCGGGTTCTGATTTTGTAGACAGAATATTTATCAATTCCGACAGAAACAACAGAGTTTTAGGAAATTTATCATGGATTTACAGCCATGGTAATCTCGGTGGAACGGGCTATATGTCAATTCTGCCGGTTGACCAGGGAATTGAACATTCCGCCGGTGCCAGTTTTGCAAAAAATCCTATTTATTTCGATGCGGAAAATATTGTAAAACTTGCTGTTGAAGGCGGTTGCAATGCTGTTGCATCAACATTCGGCGTACTCGGAATTGTCTCTCGTAAATATGCCCACAAAATTCCATTTATCGTAAAAGTTAATCACAATGAACTGCTGACTTATCCGAATAAATTCGACCAGATTATGTTCGGTAAAATTGAGCAGGCTTACGATATGGGTGCTGCTGCTGTCGGAGCTACAATTTATTATGGTTCCGATGAGAGTGCAAGACAAATTGTCGAAGTAGCCGAAGCTTTCCAGTTTGCTCATGAACTCGGTATGGCAACTGTACTTTGGTGCTATGTCAGAAATTCTGCATTCAAATCGGATAAGGATTATCATGTATCTGCCGACCTTACCGGACAGGCTAATCATCTCGGCGTAACGATTCAGGCAGATATAATTAAGCAAAAACTTCCGGAAAACAACGGCGGTTATCAATCCTTGAATATGGGTGACTCAAGTTACGGCAAATTTGACAAACGAATTTACACCGATTTGTGTTCTGACCATCCGGTTGATTTGTGCCGTTATCAGGTTGCAAACTGTTATATGGGCAGAATCGGAATGATTAACAGCGGCGGTGCATCGGGCTCGAATGATTTTGCCGAGGCTGTAACAACTGCTGTGATAAACAAACGTGCCGGCGGGCAGGGTTTAATATCCGGAAGGAAATCATTCCAAAGACCAATGAATGAAGGCGTAAAACTATTGAATACGATTCAGGATGTCTATCTAAGCAAGGAAGTCAGCATTGCCTGATTTGCAATATTCATAATTTATTTGAACTGAAATCCCCTTAACTATGGAATATAATTGTTAAGGGGATTATTTTTTGTGGTATTAACACCTTACTCACAACAAAGAGGTTTTTCGCAATTTGAATGTTAAATCCAATCCCCTTTAATCCCAATTTTTCAAAGCAGGTCTGATACGTTAAAAAAAAACAATGAATTTCGTAATCGTTATAATGTAAAACAACACTTTTTGGCTTGTCATGCTGAACGGAGTGAAGCATCCGGGCTGTTAATTAATGAAATCATGGACTCTTCGCAGGCTCAGAGAGACAAATCATGGAGTTTTTTTTTAATAATAGTACGTATCAGCCCTTCTTGATAAGAAGATAAACATACTCTTCCATTATTAAAAAAGCCGCCTTGTATTAACAGGACGGCTTTTTAAAAAAAATCAGATATGATAATATCAATTAAATTGGGGACTAATCAAAGTCAATCAGAAGCGAAAATCTCATAGTATTTGCCAGCGGATGATTTTCTTCAATAGTATTAATAAAACTAAAATCAAGTTTGAAGATGTCATAACGAACACCGGCGCCGAAATTCCAGAACTGACGGTTTCCGAGCGAGGCTGGTTCGGTAAAGTATCCGGCACGTAAAGCAAGTACATGCTCATACCAGTATTCAAGACCAAAAGCCCATTCAGCACCCGGATTTTCCCATGCAGAAACAAATGACAGAGGAAGAGCATCCGAGCCTAAGGAGTCACGTTTCACAAGTAATTTCGCAAAGTCAACCGCAATCTTCAAATCGTTAAATTCATCATTGAACAGATTGAAGGCAGTACCGAGTCTCAATGAAGTAGGTAATGGGTCCGCCTCATTAATATATGTTATTTTAGGTCCGACATTCTTAAGATTTAAACCAAGTGACAGCCTATCCTCGATTCCAAGAAAATCAATATTGGTAGGTTTCCAAAGTACACCCAAATCAAAAGATGCACTTATACCGGTTCCTGCTTCGCCATTAGTCTGGGGTGAAGTCGGGGTAAGATTTGAGTGGATATAACGCAACTGGAATCCTACTCCTAAGTCCGGCGCTACAATAGTACCGTAGGAAAGACCAAGAGAGAACTCATTTGATATAAACTTACCGAGAACCAGCCCATTTTCGGCGGTACGTGTAAATTCCCCGAGGTTCATAAAAATAAAATTGATGGCAACTGTTCCGTCCAACTCTTCAACAAACCTTCCTACAGTTGCATAACTGTAGTAAAGGTCGGCATTAAATTGAGGAAGCCATGGTGAAAATGACAAAGCCACCTGAGTAAAAGGCGATTCTTCCCTATTGCCGACAGCAGGGAAATAATCAAGAAATGCCAAACCGCCGGGATTCCAGTATATAGCATTAATGTCGTCTGCAATTGCAGTACCTGTTTCACCCATACCACTTGCCCGGGCATCCGGTGAAATCAACAGAAAGGGTACCGACGAACCGCCGGCTTGCGCTTTCATTGTTTGTGGCACACAGAAACCTGTTGTAATTATCACCGTCAGCATCGCCGCTTTGAGATATAATTTCATTATATTAAAACCTCCAGAACATCATTATAATTTTTATAATTTTTCAATTTAATATCCAATTTTGACTAATTTGCCTCTACCAAGCGTTACACCTGAATCGTGGCTTAATTTAACATTATATATATACACACCTTCAGAAATTCTATTATTGAAATTGTCTAATCCATCCCAAAGAATCTGCGAAGTGTGCAAACTGTTTATAGTGCCGTTGATATTGCGTATCAATACACCATTAATTGTAAATATTTCTAAATTCACTTCAAACGGCGGTTGAGCATTATGCCGGAAAACTATGTTGGTAACATCTGAAAATGGATTTGGATAGTTATATATATTACTTATCAAACCTCCGTCCCCGCCTTCAGGAATGTAAAACAACACCTCGGAAACCGAGAAATTGTTATAAACATCCCATGCACGAATCTTTACTTTGTGCTCTCCGACTGATAATCCGTATAATATATCTTCTACAGTGCCGCGACGTGAATCAGATAGTGAGGATGAGAATTTGTCAGTTAAATCTATTGATAATGGTGAATCATCAACCCATGCTTCAATTTTGTGTCCTATTCCCAATCCCGTAGTATTAATTCCGGACTCGTCGAACAGGTCAACAATCAATCTTGGACTTGTAGTAACCATATCTCCGGAAATAAACTGTCTTCCGTCTAAATATATATCAATCTGCGGTGGAATTGTATCCTGCTCGTCAACATTAGTAAATCCGCTTATCATCACATTCTGATAACTGCCGCTTGCGTACTTTCCGTCATTTGAGGCTGCATAAAAGAATAATTTTCCTAAAGAATCGCTGAAACTAATATCCTTGGGAATAATAAATTCTGCTTCAAATCTGCCGTTAACAACATTGTAAGAACTGCGGTTAAGATTACCGCCTAATTTTTTATAATTGACCGTCCCGCGAAGCTGATTCAAAAATATTTCCTTGACACTCATTTTAATATCGCCATCACGTAAAGTAACAACAATCGTGCCATTGTAACCCTTAACTGTTTCATTGGAAACAGGGCTGCTGATATATCCTGAAATTTTAACTTTAGACAGTGCAGGCAGGATTATTGTTTCATTACTGTCAGCAATATTAATACCATTGATTGTTGAAACATTTACCCTGTAATCCGGCAGCAGAATTTTCATTGTAGGGTCGCCAATCAGTGAGTATTTTCTGTCGTTGGTTTTTGTAAATGTCTGTTTAACTCCATTGATTGCTTCTCCTAATGTAGGATATTCGCCGGAAGCAGGATTGCGTGTTAATAATATTGAATAAAACTTATATGACAATGCAGCATTCTCATTTGCAAAAACTATACGTGAAGCTGAAAAAGCAGCAATCGCACCGCCGTTTCTACTCAGGAACATATCTTCGGCACCGCTGCGGACTTCAGGGTCGTCAAAACGTCCGAAATCACATGTTGCTGCTGTAAGGAAAAACAATTTATCAAGATTACGCATCTGAGGAATAGTTATGTCGCGGTTCAATATCTGTTCATGTGACCATACGCGGGGATTTCCATGTCCAATCCAGTTAAGGAATAAGCCGCCTGTCGTATTTATCCGAGTCAGCATATCTTCAGTGACGGCGGGTTTTCGTCTTCCGCTTCCTGCAAATATTGTAGGATATTCAACTAAATAAATTTTGTCATACTGTAAATTCGGATTAGCTTTAGATATATTATTCTGCTGAAGAACTTCCGACTGACTGCTGTGCATATCCGAGTCATAAGACGAACCTTCGGAAGGACCGTCATCAGCCACAAATATCATATTAGTACGCCAAACATCTTCTGAAGAAGAAGTCTCATAGTGTTTTATTTTGTCAACAATCCAAAAACCTAAGTCAGGATTGTCAATTGTCACTCTTCCGAAATTGATATCAACTACAAGGTCATTACCGTCTATCAATGCAAAATAATCATCTGTAGCATATCCGTCATATATTTCACTAAAAGAGGTATCGTCATATTCAAATGTCTGATATGCAGGTATATAATTAATTTTATTAGTGGCGATATTCTTGAAATCATAATGACCGTCGCCCCACAAAACCAAATATTCGGGTTTAACTTCCCAGCGGCTATAAGCATCAATCAGAAAATCACGTATTGCAGTCGGGTCAGGCAGACTTGACGCATACTCATTAAAGATATGGTCCGTTCTGACTATAACAACTTTTTTACCGGATGTCTGCTCACGGTATTCTTTGAATTTCAGTGCTGATTCATATAAATCAGGGTGTGTAATTACAACAATCGGAGCATTATCCATTCTGTCGCGTAATCCGACTATTTCGATATTCTCGAGTTTCGGTTTGTGAAGATTTGATGAAATATAAAATCTTTTGAAAAGAGAATCGGAAATGTTAAAGCAAAAAGAATATATACCGCCGGTAACTGATTTGTTTGTTAATAGTTTTGGGTTTTTCAAATCTGAAATATCAAAACCGAAAATTTCTCCGTTATAACCATTTATATTAAATTCAGTCAGTCCGTTCATCCCCTTTTCGGAAATGAATTTTACTGTATTATTAACTGCAAAAAAGTTTCTTGGGTAAGACATTTCATAATAATCAAAATATCCGACAGCAGACATCTGAGGATTCTGATATTGAAATTTTATTATACTTCTGTTATCTGATGCTATCTGCGAAGCAGGTATGGTAAAATTTCCGAAATTGCGGGTGGCTGCAATGTACGCTTGTATCGAACCGACATTTACAGAACCAATCGTATTATTATTTTCAAAAATTGTAAATGTACCTGCTGATTCGGCACGTTGTGCAAGAGCGAATCTATATTTAATTTCGCCGTTTCTGTCAAGGTCGTGCATCATAACAGGAGGCATTGGTGAAGAGAAAAAACTTCTCCCGAACCATTCACGACCGGCACCCGGATTAAATGGATTAACTACTTCCTCGTCAACAAATACTCTTTCTGTGTATGAAGCCGGACGAAATAAAACATCTCCCTGTGGATTGGGCAAAGCAGAGGCACGTTTGCCTTCATCACCGCCGGATGTAATCAGATAATAATTTTTGTTGCTGTAAAAATTTCTATAATGCTGGATACTATTATTACGCTCTTCAAATCCGAATGTCCCTGCGGCATAAAATATTACGGATTCAATACTGCCGTCGCTTTTAGTCCTGACAATAATTTCCTGTTCATCCATTTTATTATTTTTGCCGTCGCTTACAAGTTCGCTGAGGGCTTTTCCGCCCTTGCCGAATATTTTAAGAGTTCGTGCAGTTTCGGGAGTTAACGTTATCCCGACACTTTGAAGGTCGGAAGCATCCAGTTTATAAACACCTTCTTCTTCAATTACGATTCGAGCCCACTTACCGTCTGATAATGAAGCTATAGTTTTGCCGCCAGGGCTTTGAAGGTATTCATTATCACCGGACTTAACATTTGAACGGGCAAACCAGTTATGACTCATTTCAAAGTTAACGGCAGAAAGTGAATTGAAATATTTTATACTGTTATCAAATTTTACATCAGTCAAATCGAAAATAACTGTAATATAGGCTGAATCAACTATTTGGAGCTTTTTTGTGATACTGTTATAATTTACCGGAAATGCCTGAAGCTCGGCTATGTGCTGGTTGCGTGAAATTCCTGTATATTTCATTGTGAATGGCTCATAAGTTCTGCCTGATGGAATTTCATTTTTAATTTTCGATAAATCGGTATTGTCATTTATCAGATATTCCGGGTAAGGCGAATAGGTATAATCTTCAATATCTGTTTTAGAAAATTTCTTTACACTTATTTTGAAACCGGTTTCGGATGGCACAATCAGATTGACTTTTGAAACAAAAGCCGGAAATGGCATTTCCGGATAATAGACCGATTCTGCATTTGCAAGCTGTGGTAAAAAAGCAGTATTGCCAAATTTATCGGATAATGATTTGTCGCCGGAATAATTGGAGGTATATTTTAATGTTATTGTGTTCTTTGAATGACTTACAACTTCGAAACCCTGATTATCTAAAGACAAAACAGGCTCAGCAAGGAAAGTGAAGACCACCACTGCAAGTACCGAATATATTATTTTGTGCATAACATTACCTAATTAAGAAACATTTCTTAGTATATAACAAATAACTCAACACTAAGTTACTCTCAACGAACAAATATTTTCAAAAAAGGTAAATAATCACGCAATAATTCGGATCCTGATGTTAGTGAAAAGAACAAATTCTATACAATTTTATGTTATAAACGAAAGTAAATCTTTTTATTATACAAAAGTAGTAAATTTTCTTTTAAAACTGTAAATATTTTTACTTCTCCTATTTTAAGAAAATAATTTTTCAAATTGGACTATATGTATAAATTTAGATACAATAGAACAACGACGGCAATAATTGATTACTTTTGAACTTGATATAATTAACGAACTGATTATTATATTTAGAATGTTTTAATGTCAAAGAATGTTGCATTTCGTCCTAAGTTACTGTCAACCCTGAAGGGTTATAATTTTAAAACTTTCACATCTGACCTCATAGCCGGTGGTATTGTCGGCGTTGTGGCATTACCGCTTGCCATTGCATTTGCAATTGCATCGGGCGTGCCTCCCGAAAAAGGTTTGATTACGGCGATTGTTGCCGGATTTCTGATTTCGGCATTGGGCGGCAGCCGCGTACAGATTGGAGGACCTACAGGTGCATTTGTTGTTATTGTTTATGATATTGTTCAGAAGTACGGGCTCGACGGTCTGATTATCTCTACTATAATGGCAGGTGTGATACTTATGATAATGGGATTTTCGAAATTTGGTTCGATAATCAAATTTATACCCTACCCTATTGTTGTCGGGTTTACATCGGGAATTGCCGTACTCATACTTTTCTCGCAGATAAATGATATCGCAGGTTTGGGAATTACAAGTCTCCCATCAGATTTTATTGAAAAAATGAACTCCTACATAGCCAATATCGGCAACTTCAATTTTGACGCTTTATTGATAGGTATCATATCTTTAGTATTTATGCTTGCGTGGGCAAGATTCAAATTCAGATTACCCGGTTCTTTTATAATTATAGTATTGACAACAGCAATCGTCGCTGTTTTCAATATTCCCGTAGAAACTATTGAATCCAGATTCGGAGAAATCCCTTCATCAATACCTATGCCGAGTCTGATGTCAATTGATTTTGAAACAATCAAGAATTTAATTGTTCCGGCAACTACGATTGCACTTCTCGGCGCTATCGAATCACTTCTTTCGGCAGTTGTTGCTGACGGCGTTATAGGAGGCAGACACAGGTCTAATATGGAACTTGTCGCTCAGGGAGTTGCAAATATCGGTTCAGGAATATTCGGCGGCATACCGGCAACAGGAGCAATAGCAAGAACAATGGTCAACATCAAAAACGGCGGCAAAACACCGGTGGCAGGTATCATTCATTCATTAGTTTTGTTATTAATAATGCTGCTGTTCGGTTCGTTTGCTAAATTGATTCCAATGGCTGCTCTTGCTGCAATACTGATTGTGGTTTCAATAAATATGTTTGAATGGAAAGAGTTTGCAAATATCAGAAAAAGTCCTGTAAGTGATGTAATTGTTATGTTAACTACTTTTATCCTTACAGTAGTGTTCGATTTAACACTTGCACTTCAGATTGGTATGTTAATGGCAGTATTCCTCTTCATGAGAAGGATGGCTCTTGTTACAAATGTCGGAGTAATTACCCGCGAACTTGATGATACTGAAGAAACAATAGACGATTATGCAATAGACAGAAAAGTAATACCGCACGGTGTTGATGTTTACGAAATAAACGGTCCGTTTTTCTTTGGAGCTGCTACCAAATTCCGTGATACATTGGATAAGATGTCGAAACCTCCAAAGGTAAGGATTATACGTATGCGAAACGTCCCTGCCATTGACCAGACAGGAATTCATTTTCTTGAAGAAATTTTTGAGGAATCGGTCAAACAAAATATTGACGTTGTTTTCTCCGGTATGCACGCCCAGCCTTACAGGGCATTAGAGCACAGCGGCTTTTTAACAAAAATAACTCCTGAAAACAACTGCGCCAATATTGATTTGGCACTCATCAGAGCAAGGGAAATAATCGAGAAAAAAGAAGAGAAGATAGTAGAATAATCGAATATAGAGCGTAGAATTGGATTGAATGCCTTACAGTGAACACCGTTCATTTTTATTCAACCCAAGAATTACGCATTAAATTACAAAATCTCCTTTGGTTGGTTCTAACTTTCTATTTGTTTATATTTTCGTAGCAAAGATTTACGCTTTCGTACTGAAGGTTTGTGCTTTCCTATCATAGGTTTGTGTTTTCGTACTGTAGGTTTGTGCTTTCGTGCTGTAGGTTTATGCTTACGTACTGTAGGTTTGTGCTTTCGTACCGTAGGTTTGTACTTTCGTAGCGTAGGTTTGTGCTTTCATAGTGAAGGTTTGTGCTTTCGTAGTGAAGGTTTGTGCTTTCGTACTGAAGGTTTGTGCTTTCGTAACGAAGGTATGCGCTTTTGTAGTGTAGGTTTGTGCTTTCGTAGTGTAAGTTTGTGCTTTCGTAACGAAGGTTTGCGCTTTCGTAGTACTACGATGACACAAACGGAGGCTACGATGACACAAACGGAGGCTACGATGACACAAACGGAGACTACGATGACACAAACGGAGACTACGATGAAGCAAACCGAGGCTACGATGAAGCAAACGAAGACTACGATGAAGCAAACGGAGACTACGATGAAGCAAACGGAGACTACTTTAGACTATTCCTAATATTTATTTAGAAAATTGGAAAAGAGAAATAAGCTTGTTTTTACTTACCTTTATTAATTCGTTTATATAGAGTCTGAAAATCTTTTTTAATTACACTATCTATATCACTGCCTAATTTAATTCCTCTTACATTTTTTGCTTTATCTAATTCCTTAATGAAGGTTTTAATTTCTTCACTTGAATTTTCTTCTTTTTCCGAATTACTATTAAGTTTTATATTTTTAAAATTGCTTTTGTTTAAAACAGCATTTTCCAAATTAACCCCAATTAATTCTGCATTTTCAAAATCTGAACACCAATGATAAGTTGAATATAATATAGAGCCGTTAAAATTAGCATTTTTGAAATTAGAAGTGGAAAAATTAGCTTTGTACAAATTGGTATATGATAAATCAATTTTTAATCCTTTTTCATTTTCAACACCTAATCTTCTGCCTAGTATATTGATTATTGTTTGTATGTCATTCCCTACAGGCACTCTCCAATATGTTTTTGGAATAGTATCATTTATTCTCAAAACATGATATGTGCGTTCCTTGGAATAATCATCTATTTCGATATAACCAAACGAAGAATCTCCAACATAAGTGCTGTCGAACTTGTCAATATATCTCCTTTCTTTTATATATGAACATAAAATTTCGATTATTCTATTATGATAATACTCGTTATCATTCATTATTTTTTCGAGTGAATAAATCCCGCCGATACGTGAAGTTACATTTTCACTGCTTAACTGGTCTATAGCTTTTTGATATTGTTCAAGTAGTAATCTATTATCATTAGCTTTCTTATCATTTTGAATTTGCGTATAAGTTAGAAGAGCAGTAATCAAAAAGAATAAACCACCTACAATTTGGGCATTTGTTGTTCTGTAGTCCTTAACAGCAGTATAATATTCCTTGCTGTCAGGTTCAATATTATTAATTCGGGTTTTAATAATATTCTCAGGTAATACCCAGATAAAATAATAAAAGAAACCAAACAAGAGAATGCCGGCACTAAGATATGGAACCCATTGAAATTCTTCAATGATTATTATTATTTCCGTTATAAAATAAATGATAAGAGCAAAAATACAACTTAAGAAAAGAAGAATAATACTTCTCCTTTTTATTTGGTCATTATTTATTAAATTCATCTTACACTCCCTGGAAAATCTTTATTTATTCTTTTGTTAATTTATCAGGAATATATATATAATCATAAAAAAAGTCATTTCTACATCTTAAACCCAAAAGCATCTTTATAATATTTCGCCTTGTCGGCAGCTTTTTCTGCAAAATCAGTACCGCTTCCGGCATAAATTATATCTCTCGAAACATTTATGGTGCAGGGATGATTTCCATTTGCTTCTAACAGTTCACTAATATTCGCTCCCTGAGTACCGACACCAGGGATGAGCAGAAAATGATTAGGTGCAATATCGCGGATACCTTTTATATCTCCCGGATGAGTAGCACCTGTTACAAATCCTAAATTATCTGTATCACCCCACCCAAGACATTTTTCAATGACGTGTTTATATAATGGTTTACCTGCAAATTCGAGACGCTGGAAATCAGAAGAACCCGGATTGGATGTCAGAGCCAGAACAAAAGTCAATTTATCCTTGTATTTCAGGAATGGCTCAACAGAATCGTAACCCATATATGGTGCTACTGTAATTGCATCAGCACCGAAGTAATCAAAGCACGAGGCTGCATAAGCAGCAGATGTATTTCCAATGTCGCCTCGTTTCGAGTCCGCAATTATAAAATTTCTTTTTCCGATGAAATCAATCGTTTTTTTTAAGATGTCGAATCCTTCTGAGCCGTATTGCTCGTAAAAAGCGAAATTGATTTTAAAAGCAGAAGCATACTTTTCGGTTGAGGAAATTATCTCCATATTGAATTTCAGCAGGGAATTTATTTCTTTAGGAAAGTGTGCAGGCAGTTTATTGATGTCGCTGTCCAATCCCACACAAAGCAAAGATGATTTGTCTGCCTGCAATTGACTAAGTTTATTAAATGAATTCATTTTTTATCATTTCTTGTTATTAATACGCAAATCTTTATCATAAAACAGTTCTAAATCAAAATAAACTTTCTCAAACCCCAGCTTGTTTTCTTCGACAGTTATAATATCATAAGTTTTGCCGCCGATTGTTATCAATGTCTTTTCTTTATATCTTAACCCCAGAGCTTCAAGGAATGCATATTCATCAGATACAGAAAGAACTTTGAAAGCAGATTCCGAACTTTTACCGTCACCTGAATTCCAAATCGTTTTTATAATTTTCAGATACTTGTCACCCCATTTATTAGCATTAACGGAATCACCCGATTTATCATAGGATACACCCAAAATATAAATTCCACCGAGATAAAAAGGGTCGAGTCGCAAAGAGAATTCAGCCAACTGCATAATTCTTTTTAAATCTACATCCTCTCCGGTCAGGTATTTCCTCAGAGCCATAACTGAGTCATTTCCCGACGATAAATTCGGATTAAAATACGGCTGCAATACGTGACCGTAATATAAATATCTGTACTCTTCAAAGTTCAATGTAGTATCATTATCCGAATACCGCACATAAAGTGACGGGTAAAAAAATGGAGAATTTTCATTTGAGATTTCGGCTTCGATTTTTTTAATGTCAACAGATTGAAATTCCTGAGAATTCAAAAGATTCAGGGAAGTAATTAAAATCAATAGAACAATTAACGTTTTCATATTATTTATCTTAAATATTTTAAAAATTAGATTCATTAAGTTTTCAATTCAATCACGTTGAAAGTCATTCTGAGCGAAGCGAAGAATCCATTGCCTTTGTAAACAATCCAAAATACTGGATTCTTCGCTTCGCTCAGAATGAACTGTGTTAAAAACCAAAAGAAATATTGTAATTTTTATCAAATTTTTCATTTTTTCTCACAATGGCAAAAACTTGCTTTATTAATTTATTAACAACTGCCATCATTGCAACTTTAAATGGTTTACCTTTTTCGATTAATCTTTCAAATAATTCCTTACATTTTGGATTATACTTTTTCGCTGATAATGCACATAAATACAATCTGGTTCTTACTGAAGCCATACCTATTTTACTTATACTTCCTCGTCGTTTAACACTGCTGCCTGATTGAAATACTCTTGGACAGCAGCCAAAATATGAAGATACCTGCTTATTGTTCTCAAAGTTATTAAAACCATTTGTTACAGCAATCAACATACAAGCAGTTGAATTACCTATACCTATGACACTGCTTATTTTTTCACGTAAGGACTTATTGTCTTTGTCAATATAATCCTGTTGTTTTTTTTCAAGCTCAGTAATTTTGGCGGATAAAAAAGTAATTGTTTTCTGTAATGCTACAGCTGCTTCTTTACATATATCTTTGTACTGCTCAAGGGCTTCCAACTGATTTGTTAAAGCCGTACGCTGCTTTATCAATTGACTGATAACCGCCTCCAATTGATTGACTGATTGAATACCGGCATCCGGAAAATCATACGGTTTTAAGCTTTCTATATTCATTCTGCCATATTCTGTAATTAATTTTGCATCGGACTTATCTGTCTTCACTTTTGAAAGTTTCATCTTTGAGAAGTTACTTATCTGTAATGGATTTACCATATAAACTATATGACCGGCATCATGTAATTCCCACATTAATTTATTGCCGTAAGTTCCGGTTGATTCCAAGATACAATGAGAACCTGCAGGCAACTGTTTTAATAATTTCTTTATATCTTTTTTATCCATGTTAAAACGAAATACTTTGTCCGATATCTCAATATCAAAGTATTTTTTGGATACATCTATACCTGATATAAATTTCATAAATCTAATCTCCAAATATTATTATGATACAATTAGAAGTTATATTTCATGCTCTTATCATCGCAAATGCGAGCTTTAATGCTCAACGAACTGTCCAAGTTTGCATGAAATATGGACTGGGAATCAACATTCTGAACGGACTCAATGTGCCTATGACAAGCTCGATTTTTATCCAATCCATAACTTCATTTTTCAAAATTAATAAATAATGTTTAATTAAACAAATTGTTAATAACTTGTGCTTGATTTATATAGCACTTGCTGAGTTGTTAACATTTCAACAAAAAGAAAAAAAGAAGCAAAAAAAGAAAAAGTTACATCAACATAAAATAATTTCAACTTTGATTAGTAAGACAAAATTCAAATATACGATGACAAAATTGAAGCATTTTCTTTTCACTGCACATTTTATTCTTAGTCTCCTAATGGTAATCAAACTACTTAATCTAAATGAGAAATTCCATTGCGATTTTTCGGAACTCTTCTTTTTCAGTAATCATAAACGTATGTCTGCCGTAATTGTAATACTTCTTTTTCACATTCGGAATTTTCACGGCAAGTTCATCTAATCTTCCAAGTATGTCAGGATGTATTTTATCGCTTGAAGTAGCAACAAGCAATACTTCTGCCTTTATAGTTGCCAAATCACCGAAAATTGTCGGGAAACCTTTGCGGCTGAAACTTAACATCATTTTACAGTCATTATCAACAATTGACTCCCAATCCTCACCGTGATGAGACTTCCAATACTGCACAGTCATAAAATCTTTTTTGGCTTTTTGACGTTGTGCAACTAAATATTCTGCCTCCTTATAAGTGAGATAATCACCGAAAAAGCTGTCGGCAATAATTTTGCCGATACGTTCAGGAGCCATTACACACATATTCAATCCAACCATAGCTCCGCCGCTTGTGCCAATTATATCAAACTTATCAATTTCGAGAAAATTCATCAGATACAGAGCAGCCTGACCGTTATATCTCCAAAAATCATCCCTAAATTCAGTCAACCGCTGACTTTTGCCATGACCCGGGTAATCCATCAATATAACTTTAAAATTTTTGCTGAAAAATTCTTTACAGGATACAAACAGATTAGATGAAACTGAATTTCCGTGTAAAATCAGAAGCGGTCTCCCCTCTCCCAATACTTCGTAATATATTTGTTTATCATCAAATTCAAAAAAAGCCAATATTATTTCTCCTCAATTCCGACAAAATCTTTTATTGGTTTTATATGACGTAGAATTATAACAAAACATGCCAAAGCAAATGTAATCTTTAATGCCATAACATCCGGAACAGGCAGAATCTGAGTAATTCCGAACATTGCAGCAGGTGTGGAAAAAATCAGGATTGGAGCGCCGATTAATGCAATTGCATTGGCGATATGAACATTCTTTTGAATTACATAATATCCGAATGCCCACATTACAAGCCAGGTCAGGACTATAAAAGGATTTACGATACCAAAAGCACCGGCTGCCGTAGCAAGACCGCGTCCCCCCCTTCCGCCAAAAAATATATTATAGTTATGTCCTATAATAACCCAGATAAGACCTGCCATAAACGGTAGGTAATCCTGTCCGCTTATTTTATATGACAGCCAGCCTGCCAATACCCCTTTAAGAACATCAAGTAAGAGTACAATTATACCAATTCGCTTACTTCCTGTTGACTCGTAACTATTCAAAGCTCCGGGATTACCGGAACCCGATTCAAAGATGTTAATACCTTTTCGGAATTTAACAACAAGATATGATGTCGGTATCGTACCGATTAAATACGTGAGTACTATTATTATCATAAGGTTCATATCTATTCCTTTTCACGTAGTAGTTTCATTTGTACAAAACTGAAAATAATCAAAATAAAAAACAGAATAAATGCAAGTGCAGAAGCATACCCCATTTTGTCTGATTTTTCAAATGCATTCACAAAAACCATATATACAAGAGTCGTTGTTGCATTCAGGGGTCCGCCTTTTGTCATTACAAATATTTCAATAAATATCTGAAATGATTTGATTGTATTTATCACTATTATGAACATCAGAGCTGGCTTCAGCAGCGGCAGCGTAATCCTGAGAAATATCTGCATTGCATTAGCCCCGTTCAGTCTTGCCGACTCATACAGGTCATTTGGTATAGACTGCATTCCCGCTAAAAATAAAACCATATAATAACCTGTTGCCATCCATACATCCATTGCCATAATGGAAAGAAGTGCTGTATTAGGTTCCATCAGCCATCCCCTCTCGGGATACGGTAAATTCAGAATCGAAAGCAGAGAATTTACATAACCGTTTTTAGAATACAGATTTGTAAATATTAGTGCTATTACAACCAAAGAAGTCACTGTCGGCATAAAATAAGCCGCACGGAAAAAATTCTTAAATCTGCCGAGTCTGCTGTTTAAAAACACTGCCAGTAGCAAGGCGAGAGATGTTGTAACCGGAACTGTACCTATTGTGAAAATCAACGTATTGCTCAAAGCCTGCCAAAAGACCGAATCACCTAAAATTTTAGAATAATTATCCAAACCGATAAATACCGACTGTCCGCTGAGTGTATAATAATCCGTCATACTCAGATAAGCAGCATAAATCAGCGGATACAGCCAAAAAACAGCAAAAGTTGCTATCCACGGCAGCAGCATCAGTATTGTATTTGTTTTGTCTCTATAAGTGATTTTCATGTTGTCATTTTAAAAATTTTTTGATAGAAGAATATAACAATTCGAGGGGCAGTCCAACAATATTATAATAACAACCTTCGATATGACTGACAAATACTGCTCCGAAATCATCCTGAATCCCGTAAGCTCCGGCTTTATCCATCGGTGAGCCAGATTTAACATAAGCCTCGATTTCCTTATCTTCCAAATCTCTGAATGTCACATTGGTTACGCGGTATTCAGTCAGTTTTCTCATATCCTTTGAATTTATCAGTGCTATTGCTGTATAAACTTTATGCGTCTTTCCGCTAAGTTTTTTCAGAAACTTGTAAGCTTGTGCAGTAGACTCAGGTTTGTTGATTATTATTCCATCCAGCACTACAATTGTATCGGCACCGATAACAAGTGCTTCATAGCTTAATGAACCGGCAACTTTTTCCGCTTTGCTCAATGCAAGACTGCTGCAGTAAAGCTCAGGTGAAAGAGCTGTATCAATTTCTTCGTCAATATCGGCAATTATAACCTCGAATTCCATTCCGAGTGAGTTGAGCAAATGACTCCGTCTCGGCGATTTGGAAGCCAAAATAACAGGTATCCGTATATTCAGTAGTTCAGCAATACTCAGCATATTAATTCATAAATACAATTGGGTGAATAATACTTTTTCCTTTTAATTCGAATCTCACAAAATAAACCTGACCGCTTATCATACTAAAGTTTGGAGAATAATCAACAGAGGCTGAGCCGTTGGACAAAGCTAATGATTTTGTCAAATCTGCCAGTTCGCCCGACACCATATCATATACTTTTACGGATATAATATCACTGAGGTTACTGATACCGTCAAGTATAATGCGAGTTGAACCGCTTGCCGGATTCGGATAATTTTTTACCGAATATTCTGAATTATTTGTATTGATTACATCGGTCACAGCATTTACTGCATAAGCTGTTATTAGTTCCTGATGACCATCAAGATAATTCAGGAAAATCTCAAGAAATCCGTTTCTCTTCAGATTTTTGCAAATCACATCAATATATTTGTTTCTATCTGATGAAATATACATCTGCTCAGATTGATGTTCGATACTGAATATATTATCATCTCCGTTAAACCCGATATCATATATATAGAACAGTATTTCCGTTTCACCGACTTTATTGCTGTAATTGGTTATCCAGAAACGCACCCGCGTAGTGTCCGCAAATTTTGACAAATCAAATACAATACCTGTATCTGATACAAAATAATTCGGCTGGTACTCTACATCCGACTTCTTTGATATGCTCGGGATTCTGTCAAGCATTTCGGGATATTCAACAAATAAATTCGAACGTTTCTGATATTTAAGAATCGAATCGTTTCGGGCAAGTTCATCAACGTCAACAGGGTCAATCTCAGCCCACTGCCTCAAATCATCTTCCTGCCCGTCAAGAAATGCATTCGGATTGTCATATCTTACAGCGAAATAAAACAAAGCTCTTGCAACATTGCCTTTGTACTTATCTCTAACTTCAAAAACTGTTTCTCCGGCATCATTTTTACCTAATTTTGAACCTCCATCTTCGAAGGTTACTCCATTGGTTACAAACCCGAAGGGATAATTTGCTCTTTTGTCGTTTGCCGTTTTATCACTTACAAATAAATGATTTATATCACTTTCTGCCGGAGGCTGCTCTGCACCGAGCGAACGGGGCCAGGTATGTTCCGTATTGAAACCTAAGGCATCTAAAGCAGCAAAGTCAGGGTCATAGCCCGGGTTAATCGTTTTGCCGGTATAAATACATTCTACAAGACTGTCCCTGCGGTCGAAATTTCCCCAGAATAGTTTCCGTGCATCTTTATAAGAAAATGAAGTGTGATAATTCATATCAATTTTAAATTCATCCAGAAGTTCTTTGCCCCATTTATTATAACCTATAGATAACCGCTTTCCGTTCTTATATACTTCAATAAAAGCATTAACATATACCGATTTTGAATATAAAAATTTTCCGCATCCAATCTGAAAAAATAACATTCCGTTAAAAAATACATCCTGCTTTCCATGGAGAGTAATTTTAATTTTAACGGTTTCATTCGGCGGGATAATAATCGGGAAGTTAATGTCTTCGATTTCAATATAATCTCTGAACTGCGAATTTACTTTTATATCATAAATCATCACATCTTCATTACCTGTATTCTGCAAACTGATTTCCTCAGTCTTAAAACCCCGAAATTCAATATCTCCGAATTTCAAAGTATCCGGAATTGCAAGATTGCAGATATCATTACCGTAAAGAGATACAATTGAAGCTAAAAACGTTAAAAATGTAATAATTAATTTCAAATTTAAGACCTTTCATTTTTCGTAAATTTCTGACAAGGCAAATATAAGAAAAAAAGGTGATTGTTTGGTTAAGGTTAATTCAAAAAATCATTTCGGGGGTGTTCTGAAAATAATAAAATATTGATAATTGTAATCATAATAATTTCACCGATAAGTATAATACCAAGTAGTGAAAATGAAATCAACCGGTCTATTTGTATGAACTTTATATCTTCATAAAGATTTCTGAAAAATTTTTAATTTTTTTGTAATTTAAATGCAACAATATTTTAATTTAATCGTAATTTATTTTGTGTTGTTAAACAAAATATCTGGAGTTTAAAATGAAAACGTTTATAATTTTAGTATTAAGTTTATGTATTTCAATTGAAATATTTGCTAATCAGGAAAACATTCGAATTGATTTAAGTTATGCTACAATTTCTTCTACTGATTATGATATCGGTAATCCCCGGAATTGTTTTGACGGCGACACCCTGACCCTTATGCGTTCTTTCAATATCAACCCTGCTTATGTAATTCTGGTTTTTGATGAGTCTGTAAGCGTTGACAGTGCTGCAATTTTATGCGGTCAGTTAGGTCAGCATGATGGGGACCAAAATTTATCGTGGCTCGAAGCTGCGGATAATATCAATGATTTAACCGTTAAATCCGGTACATATATTTTGGCAGTGGATTCCGGTTATAGAGCCGGCGGTTTCTGGCATGGTAAGGCATGCACTTCAAAAATATCAAGAAAAATATGGAAGTTTACCGTAAAAAAGGTAGTCGGAGATAATTATGTTCATCTTTGGGAACTCGGTCTCTATAGTTATGATATTCCTGCGACAACAAGTTACAAACTTGATATGTTGACAGAACTTCAGGCGAATAATTTTGTTATCAACAATAGTGCAAACTTGCCGGCAAAGGAAGTTTTCGACAAAAACAGTAATTCAGGAATATGTTTTGAAAATCAGCCTGCATCACATTTTCTGATTTCAAACAAAACAAATCATACCATCAACAAAATGAAATTTCTTATTCAGCAGCAATGTACCTGGTATGTGGCTTATGCAAATACGTATTCAGATTTGCAAAATCATACTAATTCTTATAAAAGTACCGAACCAGTGCAGAATTCCATTAATCAATGGATTACAGTTGATTTTGAGGCAAACAATACAGCAAAACATTTTAAAATAGTAACTTCCAATCAACCTTCTAATCTTTGCCTGAAAGAGGTAGAACTATTTTCTGATACACCCATGAATAAACTGATTGGTTTACAGAATCAACTTGAACTTTGGGTAGGCTGGACATGGAAAAATGTTCAGGACTTTTTGTTATATAAAGGTACACAGAAAATAAGCAAAAATTCCTGCCGGTGGACAAGCTCAAATCCTGAGGTTGCTACAGTTGATAATAAAGGTCTCATAAAGGCATTAAAAGCCGGAACAGCTACAATTAGTGCAGAATTTCAAGATGGAATATGCACAACAGAATTAACTGTAACAGCCAGCGGGCGGCAAATGGAAAAAGGAATCCCAACTCAGTTTATTGCTACACCAGCAGATAATTGTGTTTATGAAGTGCCGTTTGTTATTATCAATTTCATTCCTTCGACAGACGGAGTTAACAAAAATGCTGCTTATGCAATGGAATATCTTGATATTCAAGACCGCCCATTATCAGAAATCAATCAGAAACATATTACAACTGTCGAAAGGTTAAAATTTGCACTAGAAGAAGGCAGCCGTTTCAGAAAATATAAGAATCCGAATGCGAGGCCTTCAATCGGTGTTAAAGTTGTTGAGTATATTACAATATATGAACCGCTTCCTCCTTCAATCGAGAATCCCTGCTATGATAGAGGAATACTTGAATATGCTTTCGATTTTGAGCAAATATTCGATAGAATTAATTTAAAAGACCTTGTCGAAAATAAAGGTGTAAGGTATGTATGGTTTTTGGTAAACGGCGGTAACGCATATTTACCGGGTTATGATGCAGATTTTGTGAAACCGGAAAATTTCAGAGCAGGATTTGAATCTTATATGTCAACTCCAACAGGTATTCAGGCTTGTAACGGAAATAATCCAGAACCTCTGCCGGTTTATAACAAAACATATACCGTCATCAATTCTTCAATGTGTCAGTCGGTATTTAATATGCTTAATTTTGAACCTTTTACTCACCAATTCGAGCATTTGTGGATTGCCCAAAATCAAATTCAGGATGGAAACATAGTACTTCTTTGGGATAAATTTGTAGGTAAAATCGGTCGCTGCGGCTGGACACATACGCCTCCGAATACTGAAATCAATTACGGATATTATCATTATATTCAAGCTGATACCAATAAAGTTAAGCCGAAAATGGCTGATATTGAAGACTGGAAACCTGATAATTCCGGTGAGAAAAAACTTATTTCATATCACGTCTGGGAAGATATTCAATATAACTGGCCCGACGGAATCAATCAGTTTGAAGGTCGTGAAGAACTGCAATGGTTTATATACTGGCTGCAGAGTATTCCGGGCTACAACAATAAAATTCCTTATAATTACAATGGTAAGGAATATGTTATGAGTAACTTCTGGAAATTTGTATATGACTGGGATTATTATTCACACAACGAAACCGGACTCTACGAGCCAAAAATTCAACCTTTGTTACAAATCACAAATTCACCGGATAATCTTTGTACAGGTGCTGAATTTGAATTAAGCTTTTCGGTGGAAGGTGAATTTGAAAGTTCAAACATTTTCACAGCAGAATTATCTGATAAAAACGGTAATTTTCAAAATTCAGTTGTTATCGGAACAACCAACGGAACAAAATCAGGAATAATTTTGTGCAAATTACCTGTTGATTGTACAAACGGTTCAAATTATAAATTGCGGATTATTGCGACTAAGCCCTCAGTCAGTTGTATTTTACAAGATAAATTTTTAAATATTTACAAAGTCCCGCAGCCTCAGATTACCGGCACCAATGCGGCTTGTAAATTTACAAGTAACACATATTTGCGAAATGCCGAAGAACAGAATAAATACAAATGGTTTGTAAAAGGTGGTATTATTAATGGATGTGATACCTGTAAAACTGTTGAAGTTGTTTGGAATGAAGAAGCTGCAAATGTCGGCGAGTTAATCCTTGATGCGGAAAACAGTACACTTTGTAAAGAATCTGATACTTTAAAAGTTGATTTGTTAACTTTGCCGCAGCCTGAAATAACAGGATTGAAGGAGGTTTGCACCGGTGAATATCTTACTTTGACGTCTAAATATTTTTCCGGCTTTGAATTCAAGTGGATTGCTCAGGACGGCATTAATGACGGCAGTGATTTTTCACAGAATTTCAGAGTTAAATGGAACAATCCCGGAAAATACAATGTGCGATTGGTGAATTCAGTTATTTCTTCGGGCTGTAAGGATTCTACAGAGATTGAAGTAACGGTTAACGAGACACCGGTACAACCGGTAATTACAAAATACGATGACAAACTCGTATCCTCTGCTGATGCCGGAAATCAATGGTATTTAGATAATCAGAAATTGCAAGATTCGGTTAACAAAATATTATATCCTAATCTAAGCGGAATTTATAAAGTGATGTCAATATCCGGGAACTGCGAAAGTGATTATTCGGAACCTGTTAATTATCAGATTACCGGTGTGAATGATCATCAAACTCCAAATTCCGGCTTAATAACTTATAATCCTATCGAGAGAACTATAACAACATTAAACGGTAATGTTTACAGCTTAATGATTTTCAATCTAAACGGCGGACTAATCAATAAATTCGGCTCATTAGAAATTAATGCTACGATTGATTTATCATCTTATCCGGTAGGAGTTTATTTCATAATTGTAAACGATAAATTTCTAAAGATAATGATTTATTAAAAGAAATTTCGGATGGACCCCGCCTCTGCGAAGGCGGGGTTTTTCTTTACAAATGAATTTTCAAAATATTTCCTAAATTTAAAATTTCAAGTTAGTAATTAATCAAATCCGTTTCAACTTGAATTTAATGCAATTAATAACCCGAATTCAAATACACCGAAAGAGTTATTCCGGCATCATAAGGCAGTAATCTTGAGAGTAAATAACCCTGCTGATACAAGCCGAAATTAATTGTAAGGAAATTAAAAGGATTAATAATAATTGATTCCTCAAGCCTAAGCCCAATGTAGAAACGTTGATTTGAAATCTGATTATTTTCTAACCCGGCAACAACAGAATAATTCCACTGCCAAAATGTTGGTTCCTGAGCTTTGAAAATTTTATATCTTTTAAAATTATATAATACAAGACCGTACATCTCCCCATACCGCTCTTTATTATCAATTCTACAATATTGGAAACCTAACCCCGAACTAACTTCCTTCTGTGTTTCAGGGTTCCTCCAAAAATCTATAAACGAAATAGTATAATCCAATTTCGTATTTAATCCATAATTATAACTTGCAAGTAATCCAATTTTCCAATCCAGTTTAAATTTGCGAAATATTCTTAAATCAACAGTATCATCATAAATTAAATTTATAGTTGTATCGGGTCTTGCCAACTTTAATGAATCAAGATAACGCATTTGAATAGATTTCAAAGAAAAAATTCTTGCTGCTTCAACTACACCATTAATCATCATCATTCTAAGTTCAGTATTTGACGAATTACTAAATTCAATAGAATCAATTATTCTCAATTTTTTTTTCTCAGAACCAAAAGGATATTCAAATAAATAATCAAATTTGTGATATGCTTCCCTTCCCCAGGTTTCAGTAAAGAATTCATTTATATTTACGGTTAAGGGAATAATATCAGTTTTAGTACTGTCTTTGCAAATTAGGGTATTAAACATCATTCTGATAAAATTTGGAAGCGGTCTGTTGAGAATTAATGATGAATCGGTGTAGTGAGCTTTTCCGATGATACTGTCTTTTATTTTTCTGTTATCTATTACACTTACTACTTTAAAACTATCAAGTTGATATTTCCTGTCTTCTTTTGTTAAAACATATTTGGAACCATTAATAATATATGATTCTTTATCAATTATACACGAATTGAAAACAAATGACAGCAATATGACTGCAAATACCGAAAAGAAGAAATTTATTGTTTTCATAAATATTAAAAAATATGTTGTAACTTATATCCTAAAGTAAGGTGACCCCGCAGACCTTCAAAACTGATTGTCAATTCTTTTTGTGGTTCAACAACGTATGATGCACCGACAGATGCAATAATTCCCTCAAAATAATAGTTTAATTTTACACCGAATTCAAAAAAAAGAATTTTATTATTAAAAATATCCGAATTTGATTCGGAATCATTAAATACTCTCAAATACTCTGTGGATTTTATATCTACACTCGAAACACCGATTTCACCGGATAATTGAACTTTAAACGGTTGAGTTTCACTTGCACCGGGTGTTTTAATAATAATACCATATTCAAAATTAGAAATGACATTATCGAATTTATATTCACCTGAATAGTCTGCATAATAGACTCTTGTACCGGTAGAAATTAGCGATAAAGAAGCCCCTAATTCAAAATCATGCAATAATAAAAGGATTTCACCATGAAAATAAGGATTTTCGGGATAATCATCTGTGATTTTAGCATTGAAAGGTAAGGATAATATTGATTTATTCCTTGCATCAATAATTGATTTAATATCGTAAGTCGCATATCCACCTTGTAAACCTATATATATTCCAATATCTTCATCTTCGCTCGAACTCCCAAATTGAGCATAGATTTCATTATTAAAGTAAAAAAGAATTATAAAAATAATTGAGATTTTTAATAACTGCATTTTAAACCATTCCAAAAATAAATAACATTATTATTAATAAAACCCCATCCATTTTTTACATTATATTTGAAAATCAATTCAAAGTTATTTAATGTTCTTATTTCCATTTCACCTGATTTTTGAGAACATAATATTAGCCCGTCTTTAAAATTTATTTGAGAAAAATAATATTGAACCGGGCTTATGTTGCTTACTGAATTATTTAAACAGTTTAATGAGTTGATTCTTCTGGTATCACTATCCCAATAAAAGAGTCTGTTGTTATTTTCCGGGTCGAATTCAAAATGACCTCCTACAAAATCATCCTTAATAAGATTAAAAGCATTAGAATAGATTCGATAAATAATAGATTTATATTTATGATTTTGGATTCCGGTTACAGCAATATAATCTCCATCTGCTGATATATCAAGTTCATTTACAGATTCTACAAAACTAGTAATTAACTTATTTAAATTTGTATCATAAATATAAATTTGATTGGATAGATAAAAAGCAATAATACCGTTGTCTGATATAGCAATTTCATCAGTACTTGAATAAGAATCAATTCCGGTCAATTCTATATAACTTATACTTTTAATATTATTTAAATCACCGTCAATACAATAGGAAATACAATTGTTAGCTCCTATAATACTTTTAAAAACAAAATTTTTACCAGATGGAGAAAAGTCAACTCCTTTATCATAATCAATTTTAACTTTGATACTTATTTTCTGCTCAATTTTTCCGGATTGTAGGGAATATTTATTAAGTGAATATCCTGAACCATCAGAACTTTGCCAATAAATTAAATGTTCAGTTGGTGTAACCCCAATTCGAATATATTGAAATGAAGAATCACCTGTATTTATAGGAACCAAAAAATATCTGCTGTCCTGATTTAATTCAATATTTGAATATGTTAATTTTTGGGGAAGTAAATAGAATTTGATTTTATCAATTAATCCAACAGATAAATCTTCAACAATACAAGTATTTGTATTTGGGTTCTCAATAGTAATATCATTCATAATTTCTTTATTTGTAAAGAAATAACCTTTTAAATTATTATGATATTTACTTTTTTTCCAAGATAATTCTATTGATGAGTAAGATAATTTTTTATAGGTTATTATCGGATATTCTTTTCCTTTATTTACTTTTGGATATTGTAAAGAATTGATAGAATTTTTATTTCCGTAAAATACAGAAATATAATAAGTGGCATCTTCTCCAATATAGTTATCATCATAAACATAATTCTTATTTATATCAGTTATTGTCGCTATCGGATAATCATTTGAATTTGAACCGTTAACTCTTTTAAAAATTTCATATTTTAAAAAGTTTTCATAAGGATATTTATTCCAGTTTATTTTTAGCGTTTCATTAATATTCTCATAAAAACTCGTATCAGCTTTAAAAGGACCTATTTTGTAAATATGAACATTCCACTCTTTTACAATTACTGATTTTTCCAATTTCAGTTTATCTGCTAAACTTCCTGTACCGGTACTATTGGTTACAAACATTCTTAATTTACAATCTTCAAAATCAGTTTCAATTATTTTTTGTAAAGCAAAAGATGACTCACTTTCATCTGAACTAAAAACTCCTGAGGTACCCAGTGAAAAATGTACATTTTTAAATTTGGATAAATCACCGGTTATTTTATATTTAAAAATATATCTTTCTCCGCTTGCAATTACAATTGAGCTTGTGTCATCAGACAGTGTTATTATAATTTCAGGTCGGGTATAATTTGAATCTATATCGGTAAATTCACCGCCTGTAGGCTGATATTCACAAGATGAAATTATTGCAATTAAAGCAATAATAATTTGAATCAGTAAAAATCTAGTTAATTTATTCATATTATTTCGCTTAGAAATATTTATTAAAAAAGCAAAATTCCTAACACATTATGCGACTTCTTCATTTAAAGTCATAAGTAGTCCCAACTTCAAAAGTAAATAAAAATACTATATTATCCAAAAATTTAAAGATATCCTGTAATTTTTATTTTATATGTCTGTTTATTCTTCTTTAGGTGAATGAATTTATGGCTTGATTAACCAAACAGAAAGTTGAATATTCCGGAAATAATGTAAAATGCACTAACCGGTTATTGTCAGTTAGTGCATTTCATTATAACGAATCAATTTAAAACAAATCGCAGAATGAAGTCTTTTCCTGATGCTTCTTTAATCTTTACATAATAGACTCCTGCCTGCAAATTCGATACCGGAACCGATATATCGGATATATTTACCGGAGTTGCATGCTGCTGCATAAAATATAATTTTCCGGTTATATCAGTGATAACAACTGAGTTAATTTGTAACGCAGCATCATCAACTGCGAAGTGAATTGATTCACTTGCAGGATTCGGAAAAATTCTGATATTGCCTGAGTTGAATGAAATTTGCTCAACACCGGCAGGGTCCATCTTGATTATAGTCATTTCGACTTTTTCAAGCGGATTATCATTAGCATCTCTGGGTACATTTACGATTTTATCGGCGACGTCCATACCATTAACAACCTGACCATATATAGAATATTTACCATCGAGCCATGGACATGGAATTACACATATAAAAAATTGTGATGTTGCTGAATTTGGGTCGTTAGTTCTTGCAGCAGATAAAGTTCCTCTAAGATGCTTTAATGTAGTACTAAATTCTGCCTGAACAGTTGTTTGTGATGGGTCACCCATTCCCCAAGTACTTTTAGGTTTATTTTTGGAATTTGGGTCGCCGCCTTGTATCATAAAATTCGGAATAACTCTGTGGAAAGCAGTTCCGTCGTAAAATTTGATACCGACAAGGCTGTCAAGATTATGGCAGTGCTTGGGTGCAACGTCCGGGAAAGCCTCAATTTCAATATCACCAAACTGCACTGAACCCTGTTTAACAGAAATCAAATAATGAGGTTTTGCTTCATCACTAATCTGTTTTACATCATTTGCCTGCATAATACTAAAAGAAGAAAATCCGAACAAAAGAGCAAGAAGAAATCTAATCATTACAAATACCTCATATAAATCTTCAAAAATGTAATTTCAATTTTTTTAAATATAGTAACATCATATCAAATAACAATAAAATTTCATAAATCACTAATTCAAATTCCTGCTTTGAAAAAGCGGGATAAGAGAGGAAGTAGGATTTATTCTATTTCATCTCCCAGCGGAGATGTCACGGTTTGTTGGAGTTGGGGATTTGTGTTTTCCGTCGGGCTGTACTTTTTACTTTCATGTCACTCCTGCGGAGTTGAGGATTGAGGTTTCCGTCGTGCTGTGCTTTTTCTACAAACAGGGCACTCTTACAGAGTTGAAATCAATTAGCTTCGTTGCTCTTCGACTTCAGCATTCATCATTAGCTTCAATGGTCTTCGACTTCAGAATTACGATTAATTTAAATCCCAACAATCCCATAAATCCCAAAAATCACGGTTCAGACAGGTTGTACATTTTCTACAGTTAGGTCACTCCTACGGAGCTTGATGATATTTGAGGGAATGATTATTTGCTACTAACAGGGCATTCCTACGGAATTTGATTTTTGTTCTGTTTCGTGTCACTTTTCTACAAACAGGGCATTCCTATGGAATTTGAAAACAGATATTAAAATCCCAACAATCCCATTAATCCCAAAAATCACGGTTCAGACAAGCCTTCTATGGATTCTTCACAGACTTTTTCAACAGACTTTTAGATTATTTGTAAATATATGCATACAAAATATGGTTTAATTCATATACTTGTTTAACATTGCTTTCAATTTGTGTTCTTCAATCGGCTTTGTTAAATATTCATCACATCCTATTTCAAGTATTTTCTTCCTTTCCGAAGCGAAAGCATAAGCTGTTTGAGCAATTATCGGGATATCGGGTCTAAACTTTTTTATCAGTTTTGTAGCATCTATACCATCCATAACCGGCATTCGAATATCCATAAGAATTAAATCAATGTCAGGAGTATTTCGAGTAATTTCCACAGCCTGTTGACCGTTTTCGGCATGAATTACAACCACTCCGGAATTTACAAGTATTCGTCTCAGATACTGAGAACTAATCCAATCATCTTCGGCAATAAGTATTTTACCCCTAACTTTTTTTTCTACAATTTTAGGTAAAATTGACTCTGCGATATAATTTTGAGTTGTTGGGTCATAAGGTAATGTAAAGTAAAAAGTAGTTCCTTTTCCAAATTCAGATACAACCCAAATTTTACCGCCAAGTAATTCTACCAGACCCCTGCAGATAGCAAGCCCCAATCCTGCACCTTCATAGCCCCTCGAAACTGAATTTTCTGCCTGAATAAATCTGTCAAATATTTGATTTTGCATTTCAGGCAGGATTCCAATCCCGGTATCTCTGACAAAAAATTCAATATCATTATCCTTGATTTCATATCCGAAATCAATGCTGCCGGTTTTTGTAAATTTTACGGCATTATTTACTAAATTAGTAAGAATTTGATTTAGTTTTGTTTCATCAGTAAACAAAGTTCTATTATGGTCATTTTGATTTGTGTAATTCATAATCAGGTTCTTTTCTTTTGTAAAATGGGAGAAAAATGTCAGTATATCAGAGAAAATCGAGTTGATAACAACAACTTTTTTCTCAATGTTCACTTGTCCTGTTTGTATTTTTGAAATATCAAGAATATTATTTACTATTTCAATTAATCTGTTTCCGCTTATACTTATCATTTCAGTAAATTCTGCTATATCATCAGCACTCAAATCCGGTGAGTTAAGCAGACTTGAAAAACCAATTATTCCATTTAAAGGAGTACGAATTTCGTGCGACATATTCTGCAGAAAAGCTGTTTTTAATTTGTCGCTTTCTTCGGCTTTATCTTTTGAAATTAATAATTCCTGCTCTGTGATTTTTCGCTCTGTAATATCAGTGCAAAATGCCATAAATCTATTTTTTTGCGGTAATCGAACCGATTCTAATAAAACAGGAACCCGTCCACCATCTTTCCTAAGAAGTTCAATCTCTACCTTTGCAAATCCAATTTCCGTTACAAGATTAAAATTCTGTAAACCCTTTTCTCTTTCTTCTAAAGGAAGAGAATCAATAATGGATAAATTTAAAATTTCTTCACATGTATAACCCAGCATATTTTGGGCAGCAGGGTTACAATCAAGGTATCGTCCGGTTTCATCAACAATAAATATCCCGACAGGTGAGTGCTCTATATAAGAGCGGAATTTCCCTTCGGTTTCAATTAGTTTTTCTTCTGCCAGTTTGCGGGCGGTTAAATCGCTTGAAATCCCGATAATTCCTATTAAAATTCCTAATGAATCGAAAATTGGTGTGTCAGTTACATAGCATGGAAAACTGTTGCCTTCCTTACCTTTAACCATGAATTCTCCCGACCAAGATTTGCCCTCGCTTAATTCCTGCATAAGTTCAACTGCCTGCTCTTGTGATTGCTGTGCAGGTGTTAGGTTGACAATGTTCTGACCAATTGCTTCCGCAGAAGACCATCCGTAAATTTGTTCTGCCGCCATGTTCCAGTAAATCACTTCTCCATGAAGGTCTGTAGCAATTACAGCCTGCCCAACATTATTCAGCAGGTCAGATTGAAATTTAATTTCTTTTTGGATTTGTTTTTGTGCAGTGGTATCTTCAGCCATACCCAGTATTTCGCTTGGCAAACCTTTTTCATCATACAGCATTGAAACAAATAAATTTACCCAAACCAAATTCCCATTTCTATGAACGAACCTTTTTTCCATCCTATAACTTGATATTTTTCCACTTATTAAATCTGTGAAACGATTCATATCATTTTCAATATCTTCATGAAATGTAAACTCAGTAAACTTCATTATTGACAATTCATCAGTACTATAACCAACCAATTCCGACAATGTCGAATTTGCATTTACTATTCTGCCATCCATATTAAGCAAAGCAATAGCAATTGGTGACTGGTCAAATAAGGTTCTGAATCTTATTTCACTTTTTACAACTTTTTCAAAGGCATTTTTTCTTTCAGTTATGTTTCTGATATTACATTGAATTACTTTTTTCCCGTTAACCAAATACACATTACTTACAAATTCGACGTGGATTTTTCGCCCGTCTGATGTTTTAAGCGGTAAATCATCATAACGTACATATTCCAACTGCTGCAATTCAAGAAATTTCTCTTTATTTTCAATAATATCTTTAAATAACCCTAATTCCCAAATTCTTTTTTGAATAAAAGATTCCTTGGAATATCCCAATAATTCAATCAAGTACGGATTGACATCATCAATTTTGCCGCTTTCGGCATCAAGAATAAGAATGCCGTCCTTGGCTGATTCGAATAGTCTTCGGTAACGTGTTTCTGACTCAACGAGCGATTCTTCAGATTTGATGCGTTTCGAATTGTTAAGTTTAATGATTGATAAAAATAGTCCGAGTTTTTGGGCAATTTTCAATACGCTGTTTTTAATCCAGATACTTTTTCCAATAGATTTAATAACAACAAACCCATTTCTGGGATTAAGCCCTATATCATTTACCCGTTTAATAAATTTTGTAAACATAATTCTTATGTTGATTCATGAACAATTACTTACTTTACAAAAATATATAATTACATAACCTGTTTCGTTACAGAACTTTGTAGAATTTTTATATAAATCACAGATTTAGTTGATGTCGCCGATTCCTCGGATTTATAATTAGTGCAATCGTTTAATCCGTTTAATTCTTGTTTCTGACAAAAATGTGATGATTTATGCTTTTTCCATTGGGTATGTGTTGTCCAATTTATCAATTTCTTCTACTCCGAAAGGTTTGATTATTCATAATTTTTCTGAAATATAATCGTTTTTAAATATGAAGATGGGCAAATATTTCTGAAGCCGACGATAAATATCTGAGAATTGTCATTCTTGAGGATAATGAAACTATTCACAACGCTTTTTTTGACCGTTCATTTAAGGAGAAATTATAATGCAAATCAAATATTTTCAGGATACAGATACATTATTGATAAATTTCAATAATAATAAAATTTTCGAAACAAAAGATATTAATGAAAATATCCTTGTTGAACTTGATGGAACCGGCAATGTTGTAAGTATGACTTTCGAGCATGCAAAAAGTATTGCTGATATTAATGATTTTTCATACCAACAATTAGCTACTGCATAATTGTTAGACTCCACCCATCCGCACACCGAAAGGCTATTTTCGGTACTTAGATTTAATTTAAAATGGAACCTTTGTATTTATGTTGTTAAATAATCAATTTAAGTTATCGTCTATTAAATTTATGATGTTGATTGAATTTGAATTTCCAAATAACTAAGAAATAATGGATAAAGATAAACCGATTAGGTTATCAAATCACGCCTTGATTCAATGCAAAGAACGTGGAGTGAGTATAGATGAAGTTGTTGAAACTATTAGAAATGGAACACCCGAACCGGCAAAGAAAAATCGTTTTCAATGCAAACAAAATTTTCAATTTAATGATTTCTGGTTTGACTCTTTTTATCCAATTAAACAGGTATCACCTGTTTTTGTGGATGAAGAAGATGAGATTGTTGTAGTTACAGTTTATAGTTATTACTTTTAGGAGAATGATATGAAAATAAGTTATGATAAAGAAGTTGATGCTGTTTATATAAAGTTAATTGAAGGCGAACATCAGTGCCGCACACTACAGCTCAATGATGATATTGCATTAAATATTGGTGTTGGAGAAAAACTGATAGGTATAGAAATTTTAGATGCCAGAGCAGTATTGGCAAATGGCGGACTACCTCAAATTTTACTTGAAAATATCCAATTACAAACAGCATAAGTCAATTTGTATTTTTTTTATTTATCAAGCATTCCGCTTTCGAAGGGCTTTTTATTAGCTCTGTCATATTATCATTTTTCTGTTTCAGGGCAATATAAAACTGTACTTTTGGGCTTGTCATACAGAGCGATAGCGAAGTATCCAGGCTGTTCATTAATTAAATCCTGGACTCTTCGCTCCGCTTCAGATATTATGTTTAAAAAGGTTTAACCTTGTATATTTGTAAAAGTATTTACGAAGTAATTTTATAAACATATTAAAGGTTAAACCCATGAATGCAAAAGTAATGAATTTGGCTTACAAAGGTACAAAAATTTATGTAGGAATTGATGTCCACATGAAAAACTGGTTTTGTACTATTATGATTGGAGAGTATATTAAGCGTTTAACTATTGACGCAAATGCTGACAAACTTCTTCAATATATACGGACTCACTATCCGGGAGGAACCTATATAGTGGGTTACGAAGCTGGATGTTTCGGATTCGATTTAGCGCGTAAATTGAAAGCTGAGGAAATCGAGGTCAGGGTTTTACATCCTGCCGATATTCCCACCAACGATAAAGAGAACCGTAATAAGACTGATAGAGTAGATAGTTTAAAAATAGCACAATGTTTGACAGACAACCGCATCAAAGGTATTTATATACCAACGGTTGTTGAAGAACAAAGCCGTTCACTTATCCGCCGTCGCGTGGATTTAGTCAAAAAAAATACGCGAGCAAAGAATCAGATAAAAGCATTATTAAAAATATTTGGAGTAAATTTTGCAAACCAATTTGATTCGAACGATGCTCATTGGTCGAAAAGATTTATAGACAAACTCAAAGAACTAAGATTACAGACACAGGAGGGCAGAGATACTTTGGATAGTCTTATACGAGAGCTGCTTTTTCTACGAGAAGAATTATTACAGATAAACCGTCAAATGCGTAAACTATCGAAGGAACCCCAATATGCAAGAAATGTAGAAATATTAAACAGTATTTCCGGTATAGGCTCAGTAACATCTATGACATTTCTAACGGAAATAATAGATATACACAGGTTCGTCAGTTTTGATAAATTAGTGAGTTTCGTAGGATTTTATCCGAACGAACACTCCAGCGGCGGCAAACAAAGAATAGGACATTTGACAAGACGAAGAAATTCACACCTACGCCATTTGCTAATAGAAGCATCTTGGATAGCTGTAAGAAATGACCCTGAATTAGAAAAATATTATATGGATAATATCAAAGTAATGGTGAAAAACAAAGCAATAGTCAAAGTAGCAAGAAAACTATTATCCAGAATACGATACCTGCTCTTACATAACGAAGTGTATAAAATAAACAAGGCATCTTAGACGACATTAATGTTATCATACGACTAAAGAGAACAAATTACATTAACTAACGGTAAGTGAAATATAATACTAAAAGAGACTTTAAAAAATAATTTTCAAAATGCTATTACAACTAAAAATATCTAAATTCTTAAATGCTATAAGCGGGGAGCACTGCTATTGTCACTCTCCAGACATATACCAAAATATATGTACTGTTACGCTCAGATTGCACCCCGCACTTTTAAACTATAATAATATCTTGCGGCATAGAATTATGACCGACTATAAAAGAATGTAATAAAAGATTAGTATGTTTTTGGTTGTAATAAAAAAACAGGAGGTTAACAAAATATTTTATCTTGACAGCTTGGCTAAAATTTATTTTTGAAGATTTGATAAATATATATACATTATGCACTTACAAAAATAAATTTTAGCTCTAATAAAACATAATAAATATTTATTCTCTGCAAATTAAAAAGCGGAGAAAAAAAATATTGAGTTTTTTTTGTCCCAGGCACGAACTTTTGCAGATTTTACTTGGTTTTTAACATAAAAGAATGACGATCCACGGAGATTGAGCTGAAAAAATAGAACGTATCAGCCCTGCTTCTCAAGGGAGATGTAATGGAGTGTCAGAGGGATTTGTATCTATTTTACCATCAAGTCACTCCTACTGATTTCAAATCAATTCAGAATTCAGCATTATAGGGAATTACTAAAAATCCGGCACTCGAAATCAAGCACCGGATTCTATTTATTACTTTGTAATCAAGTAGCTTATCTTGCAATCATCAAAGGTACACGAACACCGGTTCCCTGATAATCGAAGCTGACAAGATATACGCCGGACTGAAGTGAGGAAACATCATAGCTAACGGAGAAAACATAATCACTTAATGTTAAGCCGCGGATTTCCAATACCTTCGTTCCGAGAATATTATATATGAATAAATCGCCTGAATATCCGGGATTAGTAGTTGTAATTTTCAGATTTAACATGTTTGATTGCTCTGAAAAATCTGCTTTCATTTCAATTGAATTTGACTGAATATCAGAATTACTTACATGATTCGGGTCTCTGCCTCTTCCGCTCAAAACAATGGTTTTCTGCCAATTGAGGAAATCATTACTTGAAATCCTGAACGGTGCGGTTTTAATACCTTCGGACATTGGTTCAAATCCAAGAGTAACCAAAAGTTTTTCGCCGTATTTGACATTTAATTTACCATTAATAAGGGCAGGTGCGGTTTTGATAATTTCAAATTTTTTGCTTGAGCCAAGCAAGACAGATAATTCTTCAATCTGAATTCCTTTTTCGTTTGCCGGAGAAAGTTCAATTGTCTGAGTTGCTTTCTGACCTAATAATACATCACCGAAATTAAGTGTATCACCGGTAATATCCAATATCAACTCCGGCTGGCTTCCTACAGTAAATTCGTGAACGATAAAATTACCCCAGTCCGACGGGAACAGTTTAAATGCTGCACCGTTAACCGAAAATTTCAGCGAACCATTTATCAAGCCGGACTGCTGATAAGCCCAAAAGCCAAGTCCAAATCCCTGAGAGTTAATGACTGTAAAGCGGTAACAGCCGTTTTCCAAATGGACATCATCTTTGTACTCCATGCTGTTTTCGGTAGTTTCTCTCGAACGTATAATATTACCTTCACTATCTTCAAGGTAATAACTGATTGGAGAACTAATACCCAGCACATTTGAATTTGGTGTAATTAATTCGATTGTAAAATCACCGAAATATTCAGGCAGATTAGTCTCAAATGAACTGCTTTTAGTATTATTTGTTAAATTTTCATCGGTCTTATCGTTTGCTTTTAAAATTTCAACATTAAAATTACCCGGCTTATCTTTGTCATAAAAACCATTATTCGGCAGAGTAATTTCTACTTCTTCCATAAATTGTAACGGTTCATCCAGTGCAATTTCAGCAGATGCTGACTTTTCAGGATTATTGCCGTATCTAACCTGAACTTTATTAATTACTTCTCTTCCGGTATTTTGGATTTTAATTACCGGACTGCCGCAGATTGGATTATATCTGTTATACATTCTGTCGTTATTTGGAGAAATTATTTCATTGATTCTCACATCAAGATTATGATTAATATCGCCGTAAGTAGTGAGAAAACCAGCAATTACCCAATTTGGTTTTGTATTGCTGCCTCCCGACCACTGGAGGTCGTAATATTCCATATCATAATCAATTGTATGATTACCTCCGGAAGAAATTTGAGAGGAAATATCATATTTATAAGGTAGCACTTCAGCACCCGGACACCAGTTGCTTCTATCATAAATCCAAGTACCGCCCTGCGGATAAATCGCTGTACTGCCGCATTCTCTCCAGACATAATGACTGTCGAGTTTGATGTTGTCAACTTTCACAGTGCTTAATTTTCTGCAAAACTCGGCACAATTATCCGCTGTACCTCCAAATCCATGACCGCTCTGCACTACCTGAATAACAGCACCTTTCTCCTGCTGGGAAAAGTTGTATTCAATTGGTGATATATAATTTTCAAAATTTTTATCGTAAGTCAGACCGTAATAATTCCATAACTTAGTGATATTGACCACATTTCTTGGAGGGGTGCCTTCGATAAACTCAAAGGTGAGTTCAAGGTCTTCCTGGGTATTTTGGTCATAAGCATCTCCCCAGCCGCCATTCGGTGATGCAAGATGAACAAGCCCTGTCAATAACGGACCAAAATCAGTTACATCCATCGTCCATGTAACTCCATCACCGAGAGTTATTCCATTGCCGTAAGGCGTAATATATCTGAATATCTCCCAGCGGTCGCTGAAAGTAACATTGTCATCAAAATATACCCGCGACTTTGCAAGAGTGATAGTTGAATCCGGCTGAACAAATATGGAGTCAATTGCTTTACCGTTAGCGTCAAATTTGTAATCGGCATAATAAGTGGACCAGACCCTCATGGAATCGGTAACTTTTGTAGGTTTATCCTTATCATTATAAAATTCGAGTAAAATACTTGGTTTTGGACTTTTAACGATAACCTTATTTCCACCGTCATCAACCTGTGAATAAGTCCAGGAAGTATCAGTCATAAAGCTGAATTGTTCCATAACCTTTTTGTCTGTGCGAAAACTTGGAGCATACCATTGGTTCAGAAATACATAAGATATATAGTCCCACTCTCCGCATGGTTTACCCGGAGGGCAGCGAAGTTTGAAATGTAGAAGAATCTGCTGATACTGCTTTTGGGTTGAAGGGAAATCATACCAGCCTGTCCGTCTCTGCTGAAACTCAATTGTACGGACAATTGTCCGGTCGCCGGGGGCTGCCTGAGCTATGCCTATGATGCAGAAGACAATTATTATCAGATAAAAAGTAAAATTTTTCATAAAAATTCCAATTTTCAAATTTATAAACATTTAAATTTAACACAATTTAAATAAATACACAATATTTATTTTTGAAAAATGAATTTTATTAGTAACTTCTAAATATATTTAAGATTTTATTATTTTGAAATCTGACTTCCGCATTAAGTTAATCTATGTAATATCAGAGTTTAAGCCAATCAAAGGAATCAGAATTACAAATTTTGTACCTGTGCCGTATTTGCTTTCAACCGTTATACTACCCTTATGAAGATTGACAATATGCTTGACTATTGATAAACCAAGACCTGTTCCGGCATAATTCCGGGCGCGTGATTTATCAACTGTATAGAATCTTTCAAATACCCTGCCGATATCACTATCGGGAATGCCTATTCCTGTATCGGCAACTTCAAATCGCATACCGGAATTTTCTTTGACGGCAGAAATTGTTATTCCGCCTTGCTCAGAATACTTCACGGCATTTTCAATTAGATTGGTAAATAATTGCTCCAATTTATATTCATCGGCTTCTAAAACCAAATTCTCATCTGCAAGATTGATTTTAAGATATAAATTTTTGTTCTTTAAACGCTGCTCGAAAGTATCATACACGTTTGCAAAAAACGGTTTGAGTTTAAATTCAGATATATCCAGTTTAATATTATTATCTTCAAGTTTTGAAACTGTCAACAAATCTTGAACAATATCAATCAATCTGTTTGTATGATTTTTGATGATATTCAAATATTTTTTATTTTTCTCATCAATTTCTTCTTCAATAGTTTCAATATAACCTTTGATAACAGTCAGAGGTGTTTTCAATTCGTGGGAAACATTTGCAACAAATTCTTTTTTGATATTTTCCAGTTTCTTAAGATGTGAAATATTATATAAACTCAGAACAATTTCTTTTCTGTCATTGATATGACTTGCATTGCAGATATAATATTCATCATTTAAAATGATTTCAGTATTACGGTTCTTATCGGAATCTTTTAATTTTTTGACAATTTTAGTGATTGCAGGTTCTCTGATTATTTCCCAGTAAAACATCCCGACAGCAGACTCATTGTTAACAATTTTATTAAAACTTTGATTGGTGAGTTTAATTTTTCCTTCGTTATCAATAACTACAATTCCTTCCTGTATTGAAGAAATAATATTAATCAATTCTTCTTTTTGTCTGTTAGTTTTTTGAAATAAATATCGTATTTTATCAATCATGTTATTAAAACTATCAGCAAGAAGCTTGAGTTCGTCATTTGTTTCAGCTATTGCCTTTACTTCGAAGTCGCCTCCGGCAACTGCCTTTGAAACTAAAACCAAATCAGCTATAGGTTTGGTTATGTTGCGGGAAAAAATAATAGCTAAGATTAAAGATATTATAACGACAATAAATACTATTTGCAAAATCCTGACTCTCAAATTTGAAATTAAATCGTCAAAATCATCCATATATATTGCAAGCCTTGAAACTCCGAGCAGCTTTCCGTTTACTTTTATCGGGACAGCCACATATAACATATCTTTTTTAACGGTACTGCTATATCTGATTGATGAACCTTTACCTAATGCAAAAGCCTTTATTACTTCCGGTCTGTCGGAGTGATTCTGCATTTTTGAAGGTTCTTTTTGGGAGTCAGCCAGAACTATTCCTTCATTGTTAATAATTGTGATTCTTACCTTGATATCATTTCCAATCACTTTAACTAAAGAATCCATCCGGGTCATATTTGAATCCAGTAATAAAGGTACAATAGCCCTGTCAATCGGATTATTGATATTTAATAAGTTTTCAATTAAATTATTTTGGTGATTTTCTTTTATAATTGAAAAAGAAAAGTATAGTATCGTTGTTGTTAATACAACAATTACAACAAGATATGCTAAGAATATTTTTCTAAAAATACGTTTCATTGATTTCTAAAATTTGATATTAAATTTATTTATATTTCGATTCTGATTCATTTTCATATAATTTATAGTCTGACTACTAATTATGAGTTTTGTATTTGTTCTCCTGTCGGGGAGGGCAGATAGGTTCTAAAAAATTCAACATATTTAGCAAATGTTACAACATAAAACCGTACTTTTGGGCTTGTCATGCTGAACGAAGTGAAGCATCCAGGCTGTTAATTAATGAATACATGGACTCTTCGCAAGCTCAGCGTGACAAACCAATGGGTTTTATTTAAAAATATTAGAATTTATCAACATGCTCTACAGCATGGGACAAGAAACCAAACGTCATTTTCTCTTCCTTAAACTTGTTTATTTCAACCATAGTATACAATCATTCGATTTTCAAATAACAAAACACTTACAAATCTTCGACTTCATTGTCATTAATTAAATCTTCTTTCGATGCATCAAAAATTTCTTCAAGGCTCAGATGCTTAATCATTTTTGCTTCAAATAAAAACACAAGTTCCTGAGCAATTGACCTCGCCTGACGGGATATTGACTGAATATTTCTATTAATGTCAATCAAATAGCAGCCGTATTCAATTAATTGATTATCTTCAATCATCAAATTATTAATCAGTTCAAAATTTCTGTCAAATAAAATCTTTATCTCCGAATCGGATTTGATGGCTTCCAATGCAAGTTCTTTATTCATATTTACAAATGAATCCATCAATTTAGAAATGATAAGCTCAAGAGCTTTGCCCATTTCCTCAAATTTTGTTTTTTTCAAAATGCCCGGCTGAATTGTCATTTTCTGAACATTTCTTGCAATGTTTGAGGCAAGGTCGCCAATCAATTCCATATTATCATTAATTGATATTGCCGACAGTACCAGTCTTAAATCAAGAGCAACAGGCTGATGAAGAGCAAAAATTCTAAGGCATTGCTTATCAATTTTAATATCAAGATTATCAACTTTTGTCTCAATTTCAAGTACAATGGAAGCTAATTCCTTTTTATCTAAAAGAAGTGAATTAATTGCATATTCAATCTGCTCCTGAACCAAAGTACCCATTTTTACGAGTCTGTACCGGAGTTTATTCAATTCATCATCAAATGCTTTTAAAACGTGATTCGCCATTTTATAATTCCATAGTTTATCATTTTACAAATATACATAAATAATATCAACCAAAACGACCTGTTACATAATCTTCTGTCTGTTTTAGTTCAGGGTTCGTAAATATTTTTCTGGTTTTGTCATACTCGATTAGTTCACCCAGATAGAAAAACGCAGTATTATCGCTCACTCTGGCAGCCTGCTGCATATTATGAGTTACAATGACAATAGTATAAGAGCTTTTTAATTCGTGTATTAATTCTTCAATTTTCGATGTTGAAATTGGGTCTAATGCGCTTGCGGGTTCATCCATCAGCAGTATTTCAGGATTAACTGCAAGACTTCTGGCTATACATAATCTTTGCTGCTGACCGCCGGAAAATCCTAATGCAGAGCTTTTTAGACGGTCTTTGGTTTCATCCCATATAGCTGCACTCTTCAAACTGTTTTCAACAATTTCGTCCAGTTTCTTTTTATCTTTAATCCCATTAACTCTCGGTCCGTAAGCGACATTGTCATAAACTGATTTTGGAAAAGGATTGGATTTCTGAAACACCATTCCTATTCTCTTTCTAAGCTGAACAACATCAATCCGTTTATCATAGATGTTGATATCATCAATTTTGACTATGCCTGAGGTCTTTACATTACCAATCAAATCATTCATTCTGTTAAGAGCACGCAGAAAAGTTGACTTGCCGCAACCTGATGGACCAATCAATGCAGTCACCTGATTTTCAGGAATGTCCAGTGTGATTTTATTCAGAGCCTGTTTTGTGCCGTAAAATAAATCTAAATTTTCTGTACTGATTTTAATTTTCTTCATTTTTACTTATTTAAATAATTTTGTAATTATATTATCTTGACATTCTTGAACGTAATTTCGACCTAAGAATGATAGCTGAAAAGTTTAAAGCAAATGTTAAAAATAATAGAACTAAAGTTGTAGCATATTGCAGCGGTTTAGTTAATTCAACATTTGTTGACTGAGTTGTCAATACATAAATATGATACCCAAGTTCCATAAACTGAGATGACAGCGAATTCGGTAAATCAGGCAGATAATAGGCAGCACCGGTAAATAATATCGGGGCTACCTCTCCTGCCCCACGGCTGACTGCAAGAATTGCACCCGTCAGGATACCTGTAATAGAACCGGGCAGAACAACTCTTAAAATTGTTTCTAATTTTGTAGCTCCCAATGCCAGACTTGCTTCTCTAAGTTCTCTCGGCACTGTTTTCATAGCCTCTTCAACCGACACTATTACCACAGGTAGTGTCAGTAATGCCATCGTAAGAGCAGCCCACAGCAGTGAAGGCTGAGCCCAATGGGGTCTGTTTCTGGATATATAAAATTTTGTTACATTTTTTCTTTCAATCTGAGAATCTTCACCATACATTTCGGTCAATATTTTTGTCAATTCAATCTGTCTGTCCCAATATACTTTGTCATTCTTTATAAGTGCTTCTTTAATTTCATCGGGAGTAGCTTTACCGTCACCTGCAAAAGGAGAGGACTCCATATTAAAAACGATTTCCATTTTTTGCATTTGCCGGCTTTGTTCAATGCTGTCCATTTGTTTACCGATGAACCCGATAAAAAATCCAAGTCCGAACAACCCGAACACAATTGCCGGAACTCCGGCAAGAGTATTTACTGCAAATCTTATGATTCTGGCTATAACAGAATTTTCCCTGGCATATTCTGTCAGATATATAGCAGTAATTGTACCGATAGGAACACCGACAATGGACATAATTATAACCAGCAATGCTGTACCGACAATTGCTGGAAAAATGCCGCCTTCGGTCAGACCTTCAGCCGGTTTGGCAAAAATAAATTCCCAGGATATCTGGCTGTGACCAATTAACAGAATATGGATTAATAAATAAATCACAAAGCTGATTATGACAATCGCGGAGAAACCCGATAGAATAACAAAAAAATTCTCATCAATCTTTTTCTGCATTTCTACTGAAAGCCTTTTCTTAATGAAAAAGGCTGACACGACTATTATTAATACAGCAATAGAAAAATATAGTAACATTTAATTACCCTGGAATTTTTTCATTAATTTTTTTCTTATATAAAATTCGGCAATTGCATTTAAACTGAATGTCACAACAAACAAAACTGCTCCAATCAAAAACAAAACGCCGTAATGAACGCTGTGAAATTCAACTTCAGCCATTTCAGCCCCGATAGTAGCAGCCATTGTTCTGACAGATTCAAAAATATCGGTCGAGACAAGAGCCGCATTACCTGTTGCCATTAAAGCAATCATAGTTTCACCGAAAGCTCTGCCAAAACCAAGTATCAACGCTGCAAATACTCCCGGCGTTGCTGCCGGCAATATTACACGGTAAACTGTCTGCCATCTGGATGCACCTAACGCCAGACTGCCTTCGTACATATATTTCGGGATAGCTGTCAGAGCGTCTTCTGTTACTGTATAAATTATCGGTATTACGGCAAGAGCCATACCTATCCCTCCGACGAATGAATTAAGCCGGAATGTAGTATCAAATAATTCCTGTACAACAGTTGCCAAAGTAATCAAGCAGAAAAATCCAAGCACAACAGATGGAAATCCGGCAAGAATCTCAATTGCAGGCTTAATAATTTCCTTCAACCAGCGTGGAGCAAATGCAACAGTATATAAAGCTGCAAATATCGCTATCGGAGCGGCAATGATCAAACCAATCAATGTGATTTTTAATGCACCCACAAAGAGAGGTATAAAGCTGTATTTCGGTATTTCACTTATCGGCTGCCATATATATTCAGGTTTATTCTCGATATAGTCATTCGGCATAATAAGCTTTTCGACTGTTACAGGCTGCTCACTGTATGATTGTTCCAGTGATTCGGGTTCATTTGTATTTTCGGGTGTAGAATTTGGGGTTTCTGTTTTAGGTGTTGCTTCAGAATCCGGTGAATAAGATTCCGACTGATATGTTTCGGGAACATATTCCTCAGGTTTTATATCAGTGGTTTGATTATTCGCTCCGGCTGATTCAGCGTCGGGATTGTAGGATTCTGATTTGTAGTTTTCATCGGGAGTATCGGAAGAACTATTTGTAGTTTCACCATTGGTATTAGATTTTTCCATCAACATTTTATGAGTTTCAGGTGTTTTGAACGCGTAAGTTGCTTCCTGAAAAATGTAATAAAATATTGCTATGATAAATCCGATTGATAAAACCGCAACTAACTGTATAAACCTTTCAGCAAGAAATTCTACAAAGTAGAATTTCTTGCCGTATTGAAGAGGTTTATGTTTTAAATACTTATTTATCAAGCGTCACCTTATTTTACCGGAAAATATCCGACTTCATTTACAACTTTCTGTCCTTCAGCACTTAATGTCCAGTCAATAAATTTCTTCATTGCACCGCTTGGTCTGTTTCTGACGTACATATATAAATTTCTTGAGATTGGATATTTGTTGGAAGCAATTGTAGAAGCAGTTGGCTCAACACCATTCACTTTACTCATCTTCACACCTGAACTGTAACCGTGACCGCCGTAACCAATACCGTTTTTATCTTTAGAAACCGCATTGACAACAGCAGCGGTACCGGGTAAATTCTGACACGATGCAGAATAATCCTGACCATTTAATACATTATCCTTGAAAAACACATAAGTACCTGAATTATTCTCTCTGGAATAAGTGATGATTCTCGCATCATTTCCGCCTACTTCTTTCCAATTAGTAATTACACCTGTATATATCTTTTTCAACTGGTCAATTGTTAGATTAGAAACTTTGTTTGCAGGATTCAAGTAAATTGTAATACCGTCTTTGGCGCAGGGAATTTCAATTCCCATTGAACCGAAGCGTTCTTTCAATTTTTGAATTTCTGATTTCTTCATTGGTCTGGAAGCATTACAAATATCTGTAGTCCCGTTTATCAAAGCAGAAATACCAGTTCCGGAACCACCGCCTGTAACCTGAATGGAAACATCCGGATTAGCTGCCATAAATCTTTCAGCCCATCTTTGTGACAATATCACAATTGTATCCGAGCCTTTGATAGTAATTTTTTCTGATGACATAAAGCCCATAAAGCCAACTATCGCTAATGCTATAGCTGCAACAATCAACATTGATTTTTTAAACATTTTACTTTCCATTTAATAATAAAACAAAATTTTCCAAAAACATTTCGACTAGAACAATTCATTGTTAGAATTTATATTGGAATCTAACAGTAAGGAGATTATTTATCGGTGAGGTTTCAAAACCTTTTACATTCACATTCTCGGCTCTTTTATTTATATCATACCATAATGAAAGCCTTACATTATCGAATGAATAGTTATGAATACCCAATCCAATTGTGTTGAATGCCAAATCATTAGCATTGTCAACATCACTTTCTGCAATTTTAGTATTAGGATTGTAAGAATCGTACTTTGCAGCAAACTGCCATTGTTCTGTAATATTTTTTACAAGCATTACATAAAATCCGCTGAAATCTCTCTTGCGGATAGAAGCGGGTTTGGCTGCCGTACCGAACTCATCAACATTTGAACCCATTATATATTCACCCATAATTTTCATTCCACCGAGAAAATCATAATAAATCTGAGCTTCAACACCAAACCAGTTTCTTCCGATTGCATCGCCTTTTTTAACAGAAGATGAATCAGGAACTGCTTTTGTACCTTTATCACTTTCAAGGACGCTGTTTGTATTGGCAATAGCATTTCCAAAACGGGCGTGAACACCTAAATCTATTCCCAGTCCCAAATCAGTTAATGCAAATTCTTTTATCAGGCGTGCCATATAATACAGCGGTTCATTATTAAAATTTGGGTCAGCCTGCGAAAATGTACCTTTGAAAGTATTATTAAAAGCAGCAAACTGGAACTTGAACATTTCATCGGGATTTACGATTAACATAGCACCCAAATCTCTTTCACCCGGATATAAAGTTGATATAATTTTTGAGCGTTCCATAGATTCACGCTGACTTGATGAATATTCAACCTCATAAGCAGGACGATTGAAAACACCGGTTTGAAGTGAGAAATATTGGAGCCACGGGTCTGTTATCTTAATATAAGCATCTTTTAAAGAAAATCCGGTATTTGAAAAATCACCTTGCAAAACATACTGAGTCAAACCTGCATCATAAGTTACCTTAAGTCTGCTGCGGCGGACTCTGAAACGACTCTGGTCAAAGTCAGATGAATCATAAGGCGACATTGTGAAACTTCTGTTTGCTTCGGTTTTATCAAATTGAATCTGCATATAACCCGAAACTTTTATTTTTTTCAAGCCGCTTACATCAGTAATCAGTGCATTGACGCTTTCATCAATTCCATCAATTCTGTCTTTCAATTCTTCAACTGTAGGTTTTTCCTTTTCACCGCCCTCCTGAGCATAAGATATGTTCAATGAAAACACCGAACACAAGACCAACATCAACATCGTTTTAAATTTCACAATTTTCCTTGATTAAAATGATTAATAATAACAAATTTCAATTTCAATTTTATAACATATACAAAAATCGCTATTTAGTATGAAGATATTATAAAGTAATTGTTAAGATTGTGTTAAGATTAATATAATCTGCATATAAAATTATTTTTTTCTTAACAAAAGCGTGGAGATTTACTTCCACGCTATTATTATTTGTTATTATTATCAAAGAACTTATTTAATTACATTAAGCATTTTTGTAACGACACCGCTTAAAGTTCTGATTTGTACAAAATACGAACCATTCGGCAGACCGTTTACATCAATTGCAAATTCATAAAAACCCTGCGGCTGAGAAATACCTTCTGCAATAGTATTTACCAAATCTCCTGTAGTATTGAATATCTTAATCGTTACAGTTTCATTAACCGGTAACTGATAAATAATCGAAGAAATATTATTTGCAGGATTAGGATAAATATTTACGTCAAGTGCCCATTCGTAGCTGTTATCATCATCAACTCCGGTAGCAATATAAGCTTTGTTAATCGGGTCATACTCAGCCCATGGCAAATCCCAACGCTCAGCAATAACTGAACTGAAAGCACCGCGGTATGAAACTTTATCAAAATATGAGTCGGCAATATTTATAACTGAATTTCCGTTTGTAAAATCTGCATTATTTAAATAATTTGCATTCGACTTAGGAACCGGATTAAAAGCAGCACCCATAACAAAAGGATTAGACAGAGCTGCATTATCAGGAGATGTAATATCAACTGCATTATTGAATCCGGCAGTTTCGAGCCAGGTTAAAGGAACACCGGGAGTTGTTCCGTCAGCTCTGAATACTTGATTTTTGATACCGAAGAAACTATTGTTTTTGAACATCAAAGAATCTCTTGAAGCTGCAAGCTGACCTTCCATTCCTAATAATTCCAAACCTTTAGGCCATCCGATAATAACCGAATTGAAAATTGAAGCACGTGAATTACGACGGATTTGTGCAGCATAGCCGAATTTAGCATTGTAATTAGTTGGACCCGACCCGGTTGAAGATTCTGTCCAACTCATATCCTGAATAGGTCCGATTGAAGTCATATTTGAAAATACCGGACGTGTTAAAGGAGTATTATAATTACCCTGAGCATTATTGTCTATCTCGAAAGATTCGGAAGTTGAAACATCCGCACGGTCTTTAAATCTTTTTGCAATACCGAATTGTATTCTGCCGCTAAAACCATTATCACAATCAAAATCATCATCATAGGTTCCGACAGCAATTAGATATTTTGCATCAACAGTACCACCAAACCATTCATAAGCATCGTCATTTGCATAGCTGACCTGTACGTTTCTGATTGTTGTTCCGCGACCCACAGCACCTAATGTCAAAGAATTTAATTCCTGATTAGGAGCCGCAGCTATACCGGCAAACTCAATTCTTACATACTCGATTTTACCGCTGTTATCATTATCATCGGGTGAATTTTTGCCCCCGAACCAGCCTCTGTTGCCGTTCTGGTCTGCAATTCCGCCTTCAAGCTGTGCTTCACCACCTGTATGATTTGTAGCAGCTTTGCCGCAGATTAAAAGTCCACCCCAATCACCGCCGCGTCTTTGACCTACAGCAGCAGAACTTGTCAAAACAACGGGTGATTCTTTAGTCCCGTTAACAAATATTTTACCGCCTCTGTTAACACAGATTGCAGAGTTTTGTCCAATAGTATCACCGATAACGACAGTACCGTGCTCTATAGTAAGTTCGCCTCCATTATCAACGTAAAAATAACCGTCAAGTCCGTATATTTTTGTATTCGATAAAAACAATTTACCTGCTATTGCATCTTTCAATACTGAATCAGGTTTTGTAACGGAAGGTTGTTCTACAGTAAACGGAATATCGTTTCTGTCCTGTACTGCTTCGTTTAAAGTTCCGTCAGAGTTAACAAGTATCATACGAACGTAACCTGTTGTAGTTCCTAAAGCAGGGGTACGGAAACCACCGGCAAAAGCTCCTCTTGTTGAACCACTGTCAAGTTTATTGGATGCTGACGGTAAATTTGACCAGGGTCCGTTTGGTGATGTTGCAAATTGGAATGTCCATTTTGCACGATATGTACCGGTTGTATCCCATTTTAAATCCTGAGAAGTACCCGGACGGAAAGTTTCACCGCCGGCAGGTTTGAGCAAAGAACACGAAGTTGGCTGAGCTATTGCAGTATAACCATATACAAGGATTGCAACAGCAATTAGAATAATACGATTCATTATAAATTATTCCTATAAAATTAAAGAAAAAAAAATATCTTAGTAAAGTTTGTATCCAAAGCTGATACCTATTGTAGTGCCTCTATAACTTGATGAATAGGTTTCACCGCCCTGCTGCCAGATAATATTTTGGTTCAGCAGATCACGTATATTTAATGAAAGTTCAAGTTTGTCATTAAATACGGGTTGAGAAATAGACAGGTCAATTACATCTCTTGGCAATTCATAAATGTGCGGGTCTTTGAAATCATACTGTCCGACTGCTGCCACCTGAATGATTCTTCGTCCGAAAGTATTGTATGCTAAATTTACTGAAGTACGCATTTCGGGATGCATATAAAACAGCCCTATATTCAAAGAATAGGGAGACTGTCCCCACATTGAACGTTTGTCAACTGCATTTCCCTGAAAAACCGTAATTTCACTGTTTATGTATGCAAAGTTTATATTTAAAGCCAGATTTCTAAGAGATTCAGTAATAAAACCCATACTTTTTCTAAATTCTATTTCGATGCCGTAATTTATGGCATCACCGTCAGAATTAGCAAAAGATTTACCTAATTCACTTTGAAGAGGCTGTATTGTTTCTTCTATGGCATTTTCAAATTTTTTATAGAAAAAGCCTGCAGAAATAACTTCTCCAGGATTAGGGAAAAACTCATATCTGAAATCATAATTCTGTATAATTGCTCTTTCTAAATTCGGATTTCCGTAAACAAGTATTGAATTTTCAAAATCGTAAAATGAAAACGGAGCAAATTCTCTTAAAGAGGGTCTGGTTAAAGTCTGACTTGCCGAAATTCTGATATTTGATATATCATTCAATTTCCACATCAGATTAAGTGATGGTAAAAAATCCTGATTTGATTTTGTTATGTCCAGACTTTCGTCATTAATGGTATAAGAATTCATAACCTGTTTACTGTCTTCAAATCTAAATCCTCCGATAAATCGAAAATTTTGATTTCCTAAAACAGGTAAATTCGTTGCAAACGGAATGTCGAGCATCAGATAACCTGCAAATAAATCTTCGTTTGCTTTATATGAATCGCTTAATTTTGTTTCTTCACTGATTCTCAATCCATCATCAACCCGAAAATTTTCACTTGCAAACAAAAGCTGCGGGTTTTCATAATCAGTCATCAAATCTTCAATGTCAGGACTTATTGCAACATCAGTCGGAGGAGTAATTATAGTTATTGACCTTGCTGAAAAATCACGGTCTTTAAGTTCCGCTAATGTTCCGAATTTTAATTTGATATTATCTATTAAAGGTAAGGTTATATCAATTTTACCTGAATAAGAATTATCATTCATATCCGAATAAAACCTGCCGACTCTTGCGCCGTCGCCCTGTTCAGTTGCAGTTAATTGTATTCTGTAAGGAGTACCGGGATTATATTCTGCATCAGAGACTGAACGGTCATATCTTACTTTTCTGTAGTCCGGTTCATAACGATTTGAATATGAATAGCCCAAATTCCATTGAATAAACATATTATTTAAATTTATTGAATTGTCGCCCCCAAGCTGGACAGAATAAATTTCCTTTTCTACAAATTGAGAACTGTAATTTTTATATTGCAGCTGCTGAGGATAATCCAAGCCGTCTAAATTTATTGAAATATCATCGGCACTTCGGTTATAAACATTTCTTAAACTAATAGATGATGAATTACCTATTTTATATGCCATATTGACTAATCCGCCCAAACTTGAGTTATAAACAGATTTAATGCCGTTTGAACTGAAAAGTTTACTTCCGTTTGCCAGTAAACCGTTTCTTTCTATATCATCAATATTATATGACTGTCCCCAATTTACTGAACCTAAGAATCCGAATTGATTCTCAAAAAGTTCGGATACATTGGAATAATTTATTCCTAATCCTGAATTAGAGGCAGGACCTACTGTATATCTATTCTGCTTCCAGTTTTTTGAATTGAATGACTGCATCATTGATTCATATTTTTCTTTGGCACCCGGTACCGAATTATTTGCATCAACGCGAAGTGCGTCAAACTCACGGCGAGTAGATGGCACGCCAACCGGAAGTCTGCGTGTTCCGTCGTCAAATCCCAGCCAATCAGTCGAACCGCTCTGCGATTGAAGAAACTTTTCTCCTCTCATCGAAGTATTCGTATTTATGGAATTTGAATATGAGACCTTTAACGCTTTACTTTCGGGGAAGTCAACTGTATTTAGTTGAACTAATCCGCCTGCAAAATTGCCGGGAAGGTCTGGGGTGAATGATTTAGCAATATTCACATTCTGAAGGAATTCCGACGGGAACATATCAAAGGCAAACGCCTTTTTATCCGGTTCGGTAGAACTTAGTGAAGCGCCGTTTAATGTAGTATTACTATAACGTTCACTTACACCTCGCACGTACACGAATTTGTTATCAACAAGGGTGATACCGGATACTCTTTTCAACGATTGACCTGCATCCGAATCGGGAAGACGCGACATCTCCTGCCGGCTGATACCATCACTCACCTGAGCTGCATTTTTTCTTAACGCAAGAATAGCGGCTTCATTATCATTTATTCTGCGTGCATCTACAAAAATTTCTTCTACTGCTTTCGTAATAGTACCCAAAACAGTTTTTCCAATATTTACAATTTCATCTGCTTTAACTTCAACATCAACTTTTTCTCTTTCCGAATATCCGACGTAACTTATTTTGACAATATGTTTTCCAACAGGTACATTTTTTATTTTAAATTCACCTTTTACATCAGTATAGCCGCCGCTTGTTGTTCCGACAACCTTAACGGTTGCTCTGCGTAAAGGTTCGCCTGTCTCACTGTCAATTACATTACCTGCAATTATACCCGAATTCGCCGAATAAGTTTTAATTACGGTAAAGCATAATAAAATGATGCTCAACGTTATTAATCTTAATTTCAATTTTAAGTCCTCCGACTGTTAAAAATAATACTGCAAAAACCATTCGGTACAAAAGTGGCATTTTAGTGTGAATTCAAAATAAATGCTCAGTTAATGTTATGTTAAGTTTGAAAATAGAGTTTTTAGATTTGAGTTTTTAGTTTTGAGTTCTTAGTTCTTAGTTTTTAGTTCTTAGTGATTGTTTATCATTAGCTTCTTTGGTTTTCAACTTCAGCATTCAGAATTCAGAATTGCTTCCCAACTCTGTAAGAGTGGTATGTATGTAGAAAATTGATAACCACCACGAAAACCACATCCTTTTTAACCTTCCGAAGGTTGGCAACCTTCGGAAGGTTTGCTTTTTGGGGAGTGACATGCTTATAGAATAAGCACAGTCCGACAGAAAAAAAAATATCAACTACGTTAGGAATTGAATTAGGGTAACAAAACGTATCCCGACAAGGCTCCTGAGTCACTTCCAACCTATAGGCACTGCTTAAGCCGGAGGAAACGAAAAAAAACCATCTGATGAATATTATCAGATGGTTTCAAAATTTTATGGGAACAAGAATATTTCTTTAGGAAACCATCTTGTTTTTTAATTCATTTATCGTAATGTTGCCTGCAATAGTCTCATTTATTAATTTCTCATAATAACCGGCTTTCATTCTATTTATATTAAGAGAACTGAGTAATTTCACTTTTGCAATTAAAAGTTTCTCTTCAATTGGTTTACTTAAAAAATCATCCGCACCTGTACCAATAGATTTAATCTGATTGGGAACATCATTCAAAGCAGTAACGATAACAACCGGAATATGTGCTGTTGCCGGATCCGCCTTTAATTGAGCTACAGTATCGTATCCGTCCATCCTGGGCATCATAACATCAAGTACAATTGCATCGGGATGTCTTTCAGCTACTTTTTCAAGACATTCTATACCGTCATAGGCTTCGACTGCTTCATAACCATTTGCTTCAAGATATCTTTTCAAAAGTTTTGTTGTAATTTTATTGTCATCAACTACAAGAATATATGGTTTTTGAGTCATTTTAAATCCTAAAGTCCATGTTTTTATTTATAAAAATATAATTAACCTATAAAGACAATTCAAATATACAAAAAAAAAAGTAATTATTATAAAATAGTTAATAATCCTTAAACTTATTGACAAATAATTTATTTACATTAATTGCAAACAACCGGTAGAGTTAATGAATTTGTATTTTTATAATAGTATTATTTTTACAATGATTGACAAAACAACTCACGAGGGTTTGATAAAAATTACAAATCAAATTAAACTGAATCTTAATTCCAGCTCTGACGATTTTGTTATACCGATACGTTTTGATACTGAAATCACATGATTTGATAAAGAATTATAAGAAGATATGAAAATTTCGTCGGATAAAAATGATTTTTTATCGAAACTTTGATCTAAGCCCAAGGCTTTGGTTAAGTTACCGGGACCTTTGCAAAGTTTTCTTATATCATTTGTGCCTCTGTATTCAGACATTTTTTCTATTCCATGAACTGGGATTAATGCACGTAGAAGAACTGCAGAACCGTTTCCGGATTCTTCTGTCACAACATTTACACAAAAGTGCATTCCATAAATTTTATAAACATAGATGGTTCCGCCTTCCATAAACATCGCAGCATTTCTTGAAGTCAAACCCACAGCAGAATGACTCGCTAAATCACCCTGATTCAAATACGCCTCTGTTTCTGTTATTATTCCTGCAATTATACCATTATCACAAACACGAACAATAGTTTTTCCGATGAGTTCCTTTGCAACTGTTTCGGGATTTCTTAAATAGAAATCCCTGCTTAGTCTAAAACTGCGATATTTTTCAAATAAATCGGCTATATGGTTTGTTTCAATCATAATCAAATAATTAAAGGATAAGCAACGGCTTTAGAGTTATGATAGTAAATAAGCGATTTATTACATAAATTATTGCTTATTTCGTATTAAAAGATTAGTGATAAAAATGTTAACTTTTTGCACCATAATTTTTCACATCATATTACTTAAACACCACCAACTGTTTCACTTTCCTGATTGTCGGAGTTTGCAGACTTACAAAATAGAGTCCATTACCATACTGTTTAGTATCAATATTCAAGTCTATTTTGCCGGTTGAACCAGATAAATTCTGCTCATACATCAATTGACCATTTGAATTATAAATACTCAATGTTGATGAACCTTCTTCAATCAAATTAAGTTCCACAGCCAGATTCCCGTCATTAGGATTGGGAGATATTTGAAGCAGTTCAACTTTATTATTCGGATTTAATAGCCTTGCACCGCCTTCGTAGCAAACATTTTTTAAACAGAAATTTCCATCCTCTTGTATTATATCATAAGGTCCACCAAGCCAAATAACAGTGTCTAATTTCATCAAGGTACATTCAGAATTTCCAAGTGCTGCAACAAATTTCATTTCTTTTAAAATGAAATTGTCATTTGTGAAATTATCCGGAAGTGTATTACTAATTTGCATTATTCTTTCATTATCAAAAATGCTGTCATTATCAAATTGAAACACAGGAAAAAGCAAAGTAACATTATATCTGAATTGCGCTTGATATCCTGTAATTCCACTTTCCCGCATATTCTCGCTATGTCTTAATATTAAATGTAATGTAGTTGTATCACCGGTATTTGCTTTTGCAGAATCAATATAAACAATAGTTTTAGCTCTTATGTCAGAATTTTCAGGGAAACATTCTTTTAGTGAAATTTCATCAATCACAAAGTCATTTCCATAGAGAGACGGATTATCATCAAATAATTCAATTTTAGCATTATCAAAATTTGAACTGTTCCA
>JAVSMQ010000001.1:2997539-3017959 GCA_032027125.1 Kapaibacterium sp. (SeqCode) | reverse complement strand
AACAATGTCAATCAAAAATAAGATAGCAGACTCAGATTCAGTTTTCTTTTTACCGGTAAAATTTATTTTTTATCGTTATTACAACAAATATTATCAAGTTAATAATATAATCAAAAATTGTCGAATAAATGATGACGGCAATATTTTAGTTGAGTTAAAAAGTGGAATAAAACTGACATCAGCTCCTTCAAAATATACTGCCGACAAGAATTTCACTGAAAGATACAAATTTGGTATCAAATCGAAATTGGATAAAATAATTGATGTTGACAGGTTCTTTTTCTTATATGAACTTATTAGCGAATTGTTTTTATATAACCAATATTTCAATTATACGAACCTTAAAGAAGGTGATACTGTAATTGATGCAGGTGCCAATATTGGCGGATTTGTTGTTCAGGCGGCTCAGAAAATTGGTAAATCAGGTAAAATTATTGCAATTGAACCTGATGAAGATAACAGGAAAATTCTGCAAAAGAATTTAGACCTTAACGATATTAAGAATTGCGTTATAATTCCTAATGCACTTTGGTCGGAAAAATGCACTAAAGAGTTTTTTATGAGCCATCGTCCCGGTGAACATACTTTGATTGACTACGAAAATGACTCCCACTTTATCAAAAAAAATGTAACTACCATATATTGTGAACGGCTGGATGATATTATCAATAACCTGAACCTTAAAAATATTGATTATCTGAAAATGGACATAGAAGGTGCTGAAATAGAAGCTCTCAAGGGTGCTGAAGATTTCCTGAAAAATCAAAATCCTTTTTTAATGATTGAAGCACTCCACAGCGTTAATGGTGAACCAGCTTACAAAACCCTGATTCCATATCTGGAAAGTTTTGGATATAAGTTGTTAAGAGAGGTCGAACAGCAGCGGGGTACGATATTTGCCCGTAAATAGTCCACCAACAAATATTTACATCATTCTTATTTTATAAACATAATTTTTTCAGTATTAATGTGCCATGGCGATTGAAGAATGATAAAATAAAATCCGGTTGGAAGTTTTACCGTATCAATATTTAATATGAATTCTTCATAAGACTTATTCTGTTTTTGCCAGGTGTGTTTCATTATTTCATTTCCGGTTAAATCGAATACTTTCAAAACAAAAGTACCTTCTTCACTGCTTGCAGTATTTATAAGTATATTATTTGAACTATGTATATCCACTTTCAATTTCGTAGATTTGAACTTCCGGATATGTCTGATTTCAAAACCGCAGTTATCTATTGTAATTGAGCCGTTTTGTTTCAATATTTCAATAATATTATCAAAATCAATTTCATCAATATGCAAAGAATCAGTCTTAAATTCACCCAGTAAAGCTGTACCGCAAATATAATTGATTATTTTAGTTTCTGTAATGATAATTATAGAATCCGATCTGTCTTCAAACTCAAAAATATAGCGCTGCCCTTCCAATCTTATCGAAATTATGCTGCCGTTGGCAATTGAATCAGGTTTAAACAAAGTCTTGTTTATTGATACAGACATTCCATAATTTGCTGGAAAATATGAACCCGGACATTCTGCATAAGCATATACCGGTAAGCATATTTTTGCTCCAATTACTGCAGTAGTATCAGGAATGAAAATGTGGAGTTTATTTTCTAAAGTATTTACCGTAAGTTTAATTTTGAATTCAGCATCACAGGGATATTTTACTTTTACTATTAAAAATGCTTCTTGAAATCCAACTTTATTAAATTTTGACTTTACACTAAAAGGAAATGAGTCTCCCATCAATAAAGTACTATCATTCGTTTCAGGAATAATAATGTGAAAACCTGAGTCATTTTCAATATAAATAGAGTCAATTACTATCTTTTCGTTTTGAATATTCGAAATTAAGGAAGATTGGGAGTAATCAGAACCAATACAGACGTCCCCTAAATTAATTTGGTCAGGAAGAACTAAATCAACCTGATAAGCACCTATTTCGATTTCATAATCTGATATACATCCGTTTGAGTCTATTGCAGTAACTGAATATTTACCGGGTTTCATTACTTTTATAATCTTATCATTTTCTCCGGTTGACCAATTATAATCAATAAAACCATCACTTGCTGTCAATATAACAGGGTCCTGACAGACATTTTGGGATGATGCGGTAATACTTACTTTACTATCATACAGAAAAACTTCTACAGTATCAAAAGCTATACAACCATTAATTTTATCGGTTACTTTTATAATATATTTCATGTTTGAATCCGGAGTACAGAGTGGATTATTTGAATTTGGTTCATCCAAAAAATCAATCGGTATCCATTGATAATCGTAATCAGGATTAAAATCTTCGTGACCAATATTTATTGATTTTCCCGAACAAACTGAAAATTTGTTTGAAAAACCTATATCAAATGAAAATACATCAGCAATTACATTTATAAAGGCGATTTTATCGCAGGGGCTGCTGATAATTAATTTTATCAAACCTTTGAGTTGTCCAACTTTTAAATTTGTTAATTTAATTTTAAAAGGAAATTTTGAATTGGGTAGTATTGTCCTATTATGGTCTATAAATTCAACTTCAAAAAATTCTGAGCCGGACACGAAAACTAATGAATCAATCAAAAAAGTATCAGATGAAAAATTTTCTATATAGTAAATACTTTTATCATTTGTATTGCCAAGGCATATTTTCACTAAATTGATTGTATCCGGTATAACTATATCAAAAACATATTCACCGATTTTAAATGTAAAATTTGATATACATCCGTTAGAATCAATTGCAGTAACGGAGTATTCACCCGGCTCCTTAACCTCAATAGTTTTTGTGTTTTCTCCTGTAGACCATTGATATTCTTCAAATCCATCACTTGCTGTCAATATTACGGGATTTTTACAAAGTTCTTTTTCCGAGGCAGTAATATTGACATTATTTGTCTTAAGAAACACATCAACCGAAGCAGATACTGAACAACCATTAGTATCAATTGCTGTAACAGTATATTTACCATTCTTAGTCACTTTAATTGACTGCGATGTTTCTCCTGTTGACCACTCGTAGTCTATAAAACCGTCACTCGAAGTCAATTTAACCGTATCTTTACAAAGATAATCATAATCAGCGGAAATGTTTATTTTAGCAGGATTCAGTATAAATACATCAACGGTATCAAAAATAATGCACCCATTATCCTTATGTTTTATTGTGACAAAATATTTCATATTTGCTGTAGGAGTACATACAGGATTATTTGTATTCGGGTTATCAAGAAATACTTCAGGAATCCACGAGAATTCTAATTTCGGATTGTTTTCTTCGATACCTATTTTTGAACCTTGATTTGAACAAATATAAAAACTGTCCTGCAAATCAATGTTCAAGTCAATTATGCTTGCTTCAACAAGTATCGTAGCTTCTCTACTACATTTACCCCTTATCTTAACTCTTATTTTACCGCTGAATTTCCCAATCTTGTTACTTTTCATCAAGATTTTAAATCCATATTGGGAATTGGGTAAAATGATTTTATAAGGATTTTCATTTATCAATTCGAAATATTCTCGACCTGAAATAAACTCTAAGGAATCAACTGTGAACGGTTCATTTGTCATATTTTTGATATAAAATACATTACCGCTTATAAGATTTCCTATGCACAATTCTCCAAGATCTATACTACCGGGGATTTCAATTAATTGTTTAATACTCTGAATTGTAATAGTTGTGTCAGTTTCGCATCCATTAATATCGGTTACCGTGACCTTATAGACACCGGGATTTTGAATTACGATTTGCCTCCCCGTCATTCCGTTCGACCATTTATATGACACAAATCCAGTACTTGCTGACAACGTTATATGGTTATTACATAAATATTCAGGATTAGCAGTAATCGCCGGTTTTTTTGTTTTAAATACATTAACCATTATTGTATCATACATTATACAACAATTTTTAACATCTTTAATTGTAACGATGTATTCAATTGAAGAATCAGGTAAGCATAAAGGATTACGAATTTTAAAGTCATTTAAATAAGTTCCGGGATTCCAACTGTACGAATAATCAGGATTTCTGCTGTAATTTTCACCTAATTTAACTAATTCATGCGGGCAGGTCGAGACGTCAGCCCCCTTATCAATAATAAAATCTTCATCACAAACCGAACTTTTTTTCAATGACAAATCGTCAAATGCCAGATCATTTCCTTTGCTATCGGTTGTAAGATTAACTATTTTTATATTTGCATAACTATCATCTTCCGAACACCATGTAACCTCAAAATAGGACCAGGTACAGGAAGTTTTACTGACACGAAATGTTTTATCCAAAACACGACCATTAATTATGATTTGTAAATAGGAATCATCATAATAAACTAATTTAGTTGCCCACATCGAGAAGATATATGGAGTCTTTTTATCTACCTGCACTGTTTGGGACCAAACAACTTTGTTCGGCTCAGTATAGGAATCAATAATCATCATCAATTTTGCACCATCCTGAGTATGGTCACCGCATGGTGCAAATCCTGGATGAAATTTTTGAGGATTATCAGTAACAGTATAAGCGCCTATTCCAAATCCCCCGCCTGATTCGTATCTGTAATCAGTTGAAAACCCGGAATTACCTGAACTAAAATTGCCGTTGACAATTAATTCAACTGCCTGTAATTCAGGTCTTTCATCGCCTTTTTCCTGACTGCTTAACACAACGAAACTGTCGAATGGAAAAAGCACTAATATTATTAATATTAAATTTTTCATTCCCATCACTTTCAAATGACAATACAAATATATTTTAAAGTAACAATAACAATTCAAATTACCAAATTATTTTTTAAATATTTTTATGGATTAAGTACTATAATAAGCGGTGTTATATTTGGTATGACTTCATAAGATTTCAGTGTTATACTTTCCAAACTTTTATCTTTATCCTTATATGGTTTAGCAGGATAATTTGTTCTTGTTAATGAATATGTAAAACTTACATCTTCTTTTTTCAATTCATCTGTTATAACAGTCAATTGTCCTGTCTGTTCATCAATTATGTACGGATAGGGCTTACTTGAAAGAAATCGGGTAATAATATCATCATAAGTTCGTGTACCCGGACTTTCAGGGTCTTGAAATTCAGAATAGCTAAGAGAAACCTTATATTCAGCATTTATGATGTATAACGTTTGGTTGACTGTATCAATTACAAAAAAAGCAGCAGTTCGATTTATCTCGAACTTATAAGGATTATTATCTCCACTTAAATAACAGAACAGAATATTATTGTCAGAATTAACGACATCATCGCATGACATTGATTGACTAAAGGTCATTTCATTTGGTATAAGCGAATAATCCAAAGTTTGAATATCTGTTTTATTTGTAAATATAGTGTCTTTTAATTTACCGTTTGAATCATAAACATATTCAATTTTTGTTGTTGTAAATATAATATTTGATAAAGTAAAGCTACCTGTTCTGAATTGAAAATTCCCGTTATCCAAAAATTCAAAATTAAGAGTATCTAATTCAGTAATTGATTCAACAACTATTGTATCAGGTTTATATTCGGAATCTGTATATCCGATAAATTCGTATCCATCTATACTTTTAAGACCGGAATAAAAATTATTGAAATCATGATTGAAATTATGTTTCGTTGAGCAGACACCGCCGTTAAGAATAAAACCTGTTTTAAATAATGATGCTGACGATGTCATTATATCTATCATATAGCAGCCGTCGGTTAAAACAGATTGTGGAAAGTAAACATAATTAATTCCTTCATTGACATTTGCTATTTCGTATTGTATAATTCTGCCGTTCAGGTCTGATACTCTCAGTGTCAAACTTGCCTGTAATTCGGATTTAATCACGGCAGTCAGATAACCATTGTCTGTGCTGAGATTAATCACATGACATTGTGATTTTGAATTTACATCATTTTTTACTGATGTTAGGTCGAGAATTGACTGTTTATCAATTTGATATTTATTTTCGAAAATAAGGAATTTGCCGTTTGAAATTGAAGTAACCTTTACCTTGTTTACTTTTAATATTTTCGGTTTATAAAATTCAAGTGTTCGGAATGCTTTTCCTTTAACAACTATTTTCCCGGTATCGGCATAAACATCAAGAGGCAGCGACACAATAATTAAAAGTATTATTGATAAAATAATATAGGTTGTTTGCCTATTCATAAATCACCCCATTAAATTATAATATTTATATTTGCAAATTTAAGGATTTTTGTAGTATCAACAAAAATATTTTTGTAATTTCCAAATTCTTTTTACATTTTTTGAAAAATATTTCTGTTGAATTAATTCTATACAAAATGTTAATTTTAATCGTCTCTGTTTTGATATTGATTAATTGTGTTACTGCTGACGGAAATATGATTTTATGATAGTAAATTTTTCCCTGTTAAATGAACTTTTCAGAGGTTTTCATATCCAGAGATGGAATGACAGAATCAGACCGATGGACTTGATTGAAATGGATAAACATGCCCATAAAATGATGATAGCTTACTGTCTTGGAAAGTATGAAGAGTCGCGTGGAAACACAGTAAACTGGCATAATATTATCAAAAACGGTATTTATGAGTTAATCAGAAGAATTGTTATTTCGGATATCAAATCTCCGATTTATACTGAAGTCAAAAAAAATAAATCTGTTTTCCGTGAACTCAATAATTATGTATTCAAACAGCTCGAACCAAAGCTCGAAAATGAAACAATAAAAGATGAAATTGCAGACTTTCTTTTCACGGATACTGATAAAGACGAACTAAGCAACCGAATACTCGAAGCTGCACATATTTATTCAAGCTATTGGGAATTTCAGATAATCCGCCAGTCCAATCCCTTCAGCTATCAGAATATACGGCTTGAGACTGACCTACTGAACAGAATTGACAATTTCAAAGACCTGCTCGGAATCCAAAAGCTTACCAACCGTCACACAATAGCCAATTTCATTGACTTATGCGGACAGTTAAGATTCCAGATACGATGGGCACAAGTGCCGCGGGTTCCCAAAACTGCTGTGCTGGGTCATTCATTGATGGTAGCAATAATTTCATACTTTTTTGCACGGGAAAATAACGCCTGCGAAAAAAGGATATACAACAGTTTTTTCGGCGGTCTTTTCCACGACCTACCGGAAGCCGTCACACGTGATATTATTTCACCTATCAAGCGTTCATCAAGTGAGTTTGACAAATTAATCAAAAATCTGGAAATGGAACTTGCCGAAAATGAAATATTTCCGCTTATTGAGCCTTCATGGATAGATGAGGTTAAATATTTTATCATTGATGAATTTGATAACAAGATAATGGTTGACGGAAAAATTCAGCATACAGGTATCAGTATCAATGACCTGAATCACAAATACAACCAAAACAGATTCAATCCTATAGACGGTGAAGCCATCCGGGCTGCCGACCATTTAGCAGCATTTCTTGAGGCATGGAATTCATGCAGTGTCGGCATCAAGACCGAAGAGTTGGTTTCTGCCGCCCAAAATATCAAAGAAAACTATTCCGAAAAAACGATTGGAAATGTAAATATCAAAACGCTATATTCAAATTTCAGAAATGTTTTTTAGATTGCCGGAATTGATAGCAATTAATAGGAACATCGGATTCAAAAATCAAACTATTACTTCCTGACGTGCAGGAGCAATCAGATAGAATCTGCCGATTATAGCAGCAAGCATTGAGCCGTCTTCCCTGATGAATAAATACTCGCCTTCCATAGTTCCCCATTCGGTATCAATGGGGCAGAAACTTGTATAAGTAAAAGACTCACCGGGATTTAATTCAGGGAAATAACCAACAACACCCTCACCGGAAATTTCTTCAGTATCTCCTTCGGAATTAATGATAATCCAATGTCGTGACAGCAGCTTTACCCATTCATTTCCATTATTGGATATAATTACAGTATAGGCAAAATAATTCTTGCCATCCTTAGGGGACTGTTTCTCGGGTATAAACTGAGGATATACCCTAATTCTTACTCCCTCTGTTGTTATGTCCGAACTTATATTCATAACCATTTAATAATTAGGTACAAACCTGAATATTATTCGTTTTTTAAGAATTATTATTTTATTACAATGAAAAACAATTGTGATTTGGCATTATTTTTCAATCAATTTCAAAAATTCTTCTTCATTTAAAATTTTTACACCCAATTTCTGAGCTTTTTCGAATTTGCTTCCCGGGGAGTCTCCGACGACAACATAATCGGTATTTTTGGAAACAGACTTTACTTCCTTCCCTCCTAATGATTCGACTATTTTGGCAGCATTGGAGCGAGGCATCGCAGTTAATTCACCTGTGAATACAAATGTTTTTCCTGTAACTGATTCATGAAATTCGGTTGCAGCTTCTTCACCGACAGACAAATTTACACCTGCAGATTTTAATTTTTCAATTATATTTAAGCTAATTTCATTTTTGAAAAATGCAGCAACAGATTCAGCCATCTTATCGCCTATTTCCCTGACGGCTGTAAGTTCTTCAAATGACGCTTTTGAAAGATTGTCAATATTTTTGAAATTTTTAGCCAGTAGCTTTGCGCCTCCGCGACCAATGAAACGAATACCTAATCCGTACAAAACTTTTTCAAAAGGCTGGGATTTGCATTTTTCAATTGCTTCAAAAAGATTGACAACAGATTTTTCCCCCCACCGCTCCAAAGCAAGGATTTCATCTTTATGTTTATGCAAATCGAAAATATCCGCAATATTTTTGATTAGTCCTAATTCAACGAACTGCTCAACTACTTTTTCGCCTAATCCTTCGATATCGAGTGCATCCCGTGAAGCAAAATGCTCGATTGAACGTCTAATCTGCCATGGGCATTCAGGATGTATGCAGTAATGATTTGCTTCACCTTCTACCCTGACTAAACGGCTGTTGAGTGTGCACGAGCAGAATTCGGGATAATTATATTTTTCTGCATCAGGGGATCTCATATTTAAAACCACACTCACAACCTTGGGTATAACCTCGCCGCCTTTTTCAATTTTAACAGTATCCCCAATCCTTATATCACGGTCTGAAATAAAATCATAATTATGAAGCGTAGCGCGGCTGATTGTTGAACCTGCAAGCAATACAGGCTCTAATTCTGCAACAGGTGTGACCGCTCCTGTTCTACCGATTTGAAGAGTAATATTCTTTAGAATGGTTTCTGCCGATTCAGTTTCATATTTGTATGCAATTGCCCACTTTGGCGACCTTGCCACAGTACCGAGTTCGTTCTGCATAGCGATTGAGTTAACCTTTATAACAATGCCGTCAATTTGAAAAGGCAGATTAAACCGTTCCTCATCCCACAAATTTATAAACTCGAATATTTCATCAATATCACTGCATACCTGATAAGCAGGATTGACTGAAAAACCCAATTTCCCTAATAAATCCAACCCTTCGCTGTGAGAGTTGATATTAACATCGTTTGTTTTGAGATAATAAGTAAATAAATTGATTTTTCTCTTTGAAACAATTTTTGAGTCTAATAATTTTAGCGAGCCGGCAGTTGTATTGCGTGGATTAGCATATAATTTCTCACCTGCCAGATTTCTGGCATTATTAATTTCATCAAAATCTTTTAAAGTCATATATGCTTCACCCCTGACTTCAAAATTTTCGATTTGAAGACTATTACCTTTCACTGAAAGCGGAATGGATTTAATTGTTTTGAGATTTTGTGTAATGTCATCACCTATGAATCCATCTCCCCTCGTTGCTCCAGTTGTAAAGACACCGTTTTGATATTTGAGGCTTACGGCAACTCCGTCAATTTTTAATTCGCAGCAATATTCAATCTCTGATTTACCAAGTTCCTTAACTATTTTGGCAATAAAATCTTCAACTTCCTTACGGCTGTAAGTATTTCCGAGAGAAAGCATAGGATTTTCGTGTACAACCTGACTAAAACCGCTTACAGGCGTTCCTCCAACCCGCTGTGTCGGAGAGTCAGGAGTAATCAGGTTAGGATTCTCACGTTCTAATTTCACCAGTTCTTCAAAGAGCAGGTCATATTCTCTATCACTTACAAGCGATTCTGCATCAATATAATATGCTTTATCATACTTCGAGATTAAATCTCTAAGCTCGGTAATTTTATTTTCGTCATCGTTAAACAGGTTCATATTTATCATATTATTAAAATTTCAGTTTTTTTTTATAATTGAAGTATTCTTTATAAATTTATTTGTTTTATTTAAAAATTTTTTATTACATTAGTATTTATAAAATAGTTGGAAAAATAAGTAACTATTATTATAGATTTAAAACAAGGGAGAATTTATGAAACAGATTTTATCTTTTGCAGTATTATTGGTTATATTTTCACTTTTTTCATGTAAAATTGATGATGGAAATGAAATCAATTATGGAACCATTGAAGGAAAGGTTTTCGACTCTGATACTTTTGAACCAATTAGTAATGTCGAATTAAAAACCCTGCCACCCACTACAGTCTTGGAAACAAATGTTTCAGGATATTACCAATTTAAGGACTTAGAACCCGGTGAATATCTTGTAAAAGCATCTAAATCAGGTTATTCGTCACAAACGCTTGTTGTAAAAGTAAGTTCTAATAAAATGTCGGAAACCAATATTATTTTGGTAAAAGGTTCTGACACAACAAACAATGATGATAATACGGATGATGATTTAGATTTTATGGACAAGTTAGTAGCTCATTACAAGTTTAATAACAACTTTAATTGTGATGTTAATCCAAATCTTGATATGACAGGACGTGGTTTTGCTTTTGTAGAAGATAATAAGGGCAAACCAAATTCTGCTGTCTATTTCTCAGGTACTTATAATTCTTATGCTTTTACAGATGTAAAATCTCCATTTAATCTTGATAAGTTTTCTTATTCCTGTTGGCTCAAACCTTCAACCGGTTACGGTCAGCCATATAGAGACTATATTGATTTTATCAGCAGATGGGGACATTGGGGCTATATGAATACATCTTTCACTTTAAGTCTTGGCAGCAATGGAAGTGTCAAAGGTATGATTTATGAATTAAATAATTCTGATGTATCTCATGCATCAAATTATACTTTTTTTGAAACACCAAAGACTATTAGCAGTGGTGCATGGTCTCACATTGTCATGACTTACGCAAATAGAAATTTAAAAATCTATATTAATGGTGAGTTGGAATTAACAACATATTCAGTACATCCTCAAACATCTACTCTATATGGGCTTATGATAGGAAAACGCCCGGACGACAACCAGCTTTCATTCTATTCAGGAGCAATGGATGATTTAAGAGTTTACAGGATTGCACTTAATGATGCTCAGGTATCCAGTGTTTACAATTCCGGAAAATAGTATTTCTAATATTTAGTTAATGGAAGGTATTAATAGTGTAAATTATTAATACCTTTTTTATATTATTCCATACTTTTTGCGTAATTCTCTTTCGGCATCACCGGCTATCCATTTTGCAGATTTGCTTTCCGGATATTTCAAACGTAACGTATCACATACTATCAGAGCTTCCTGAGCAAGATTTCTGTTTCTTTTTCCGATTTGACGAAGAGCCCAGTTAACTGCTTTTTTGATATAATGTCTGTCGTCTTCTGCATGGTTGATTATCACTTCAAGATAATTTCCAAAAAATGAATCGGGTAATTTTTTGTGATGAACCGAAATCCATGCTATAAGAGCAAATGATGCACGCTTCACATAAAGCAAATCGCTGTACTGCCACTCATCAACTTTTTTATAAACAAATTCAGTTTTTTGAATCAATTTCCCGCATACAGAATCACAAATAGCCCAGTTATCAAAATCCCTGACCCATTTATCAATCGTTTCTTCATCAATTATTTTGGGGTCTGCAATTATAGAGGCAAGATGCCGGACATCATGATAACCGGTATCCCATAATTCAAGAGCCAGATTATGGTCTTTTCTGATTTTTTTGCGGATTTCTTCAATTTGCTGCAGAGATAGTCCGAATACTTTATCGGATATAATACCAAACCGCTTCATTCCATCAATATTGGCTTGGTTTTTATTTGATTCAAACCACATTATTACTTCATTCTTTGTCATAATTTTTCAGTTTAAACAAAAATTTGACGTTTGACAAACAAATTATTTCTAAAAAATTACTTTTTTTGATATTTATGTGACAAAATGACTATTCAATTGTCATACATATATAAGTTTGACAAAAATCAAAAAAGTATTTTTAATTTGGTGTAATTATGAAAAAAATCATTTTCCTTATGTTATGGCTTTTAATAAATAATAACTTATTTGCCGGTGAAATCAGCATTTATTATCCTTCGGGAATGCAGGAATTATGCAGAACTACACCTTTGGTTGTCAAATGGAATGGTTCGGCTACTGATGTTATTGTCGAAATTAAAAAAGAAAATGATTCGGAATATAAGTCAGTCTTTAACTATCATATTAATGATAATACTTTTCTCTGGACTGTAAATGATGCAGAATACCTGAATGTACCGTTATCAGTTAGAGTCAGCGATAAAAATAATCCCGATAATTATGATGAATTCCACGGTATAACGGTTTTTAGTGAAACTGAGATTTTACAGCAGACACAATCGGTTCAGGTTTGCTCAGGTGAAGATATCTACCTGCAGGTTGATGCTCTTGGCTACAATCTATCTTATCAATGGTATAAAGATAATCAGCCTATTAATGGTGCTGTTAGCAGTGTTTTGAGATATTCAAATGCCGATTACTCCATTTCAGGCACTTATGTATGTAAAATAAATTCAAACAGCCCATGCGGCACTATGCAAAGTAATCCTATTAGTGTTTATGTTGCTGCTCCTACAAAATTTACAACAAGTCCGGAAGAGGTTTTCTGGGAATATAATAAATCTGCAACAATGACTGCTGTACTTCATGCCAACAATGAGCCCGAAATAAATAATGTTAAATTCAGATGGTTCAAAGATACTGTAATTTTCACATTTATTCCTCCAAAAACATTTATTAAAGATACGTTAATGCTTGAATTGAAAGAGAGCAAGAAGTATATCGGTACAAATTCTCAGGATTTAGAAATAACAAAACTTGTTTGGAATGACCGTACTACTTATTATTGTGTTGCAGATGGTTTATGCGGCTCTGATACTGTAAGCTGCGTCATTGGTGATGAATCCCGATTTGAAATTTTAAAAGATGCACCGGATTTTTATGGCTGCGAAGGACAGGATGTTAAATTCAAAGCTAAAGTAATTACCAATGTAGAAGGAACGTTTACATATCAATGGTACAAAACAGGCTTTAAAAAACTTATTGAAAGTGATAAATTTATTGGAACTCAAACAAAAGAACTAACTATAAAAAATGTATCATATCATGAAGATCTTAATAATTATTATGTACTCGTAACATGGGTTGAAAAAAAAGTTTACAAACGAAGTGAACATTTTAAATGTGAACCTGAATTTAAACCTGCAATTATCCTGCAGCCTCTCAAAATATTTGTACTTGGAGACCCTCCTTTCGGTTATAATGATTATGCCGGACAAACTCATATCTATTTAACAATACATAATTATACAGAATGTAAATTTGAATGGTTTAGGAATGATTCTCTGGTAAGGACCAAAATCAAAAAGTTTGAAAGTAACTACTGGCTTGGTGAACCGGAGTTTCTTGGTGGTCAACCGGAACCAAGACCGTACGAACTTTCAGATACAGGAGTTTACAGATGCAGAATTTCAAATGAATGCGGCGAAACATGGTCAGACTCCTCCCGGATATTACCACCCAATAAACCAATAATAGTTTGTGAAGGAAGTGATATTGAATTAGAAGTTTTTGATATGAATACTACTGAAGGTGAATACATTTATAGATGGACTGACTGGGATTTCACGGAAACTATTGTTGACGACAACCGGCATTCCGGAGCAACAACAAACATATTAAAAATCAAAGATGTTAATTTACAGAATGTAATGACAAATAGAAGTAAAGCTGTATTTTATGCGTCTGCAACAAATATCTTAAATGGTCAGCAGCATTATTTAGGAAAGACAGATGTATATATAAAGTCAAAGCCTATTCTTAACAATCAGTTACCGCAAATTATTAAAAGTCATAAATCGTTTCTACCTGAACAAAATTTATATGTTGCATCAAATGGTCCAAATCTTTCCTTTCAATATTACAAAGACGGTAAACCCTGGGGTGAAATAAAATCATTCGATTTTCCGGATACTGTACAAAAAGTATTTATTTTTGTTTTCGGGGGTACTAATACCGAATTTGAAAGCGGGATATATTATATAAAATACTGGAATGACTGCGGCGAAACAAATTCTCGTCAATTTGAGATTACAATTGTAGGCGGGATTGTCAAAAATGATGATGATGTCAATATAATAAACAACAACGACATTACAGGTGTATTTTCAAATTCCGAATTATCCTTTGAATTTTTGATTTACCCTAATCCGGCTGAAGATTTTATAACAATCCAACTCCAAACTTCGGAAGTTTTGGAAACTTCCGAAGTTTCAAAAGTGCAAATCTTCAATACTCTCGGTATTGACGTGTCCCCCGCCGGCGGGGGTGTCAACGGAGCTGAAGGGGGTGGATTTAGAATTGATGTTTCCACTTTGCCATCCGGAGTTTATTACATTAAAATTGGGAATAAAGTGGAGAAATTTGTAAAGATGTGAATTTGTTCTGAAATTTTAATTATTAATATAGGTAAAATACGATATGAAAAAATTTGTTCTATTAATATTTTTGTATGCAATTAATTTGCAGGGCTTGTTTGCAGAATGGAATCAGGTATGTTCATTTGATGGAGAATTTATTTATGATATGTTTAAAAAGGATAAGTTTATTTTTGCCGCAACAAGCAATGGCATATACCGTTCGAGCGGATACGCATTAATTTGGTTAGATAAAAGCGGTGGTATTACAAAACCGGATATAAGAAAATTAATTTTATTCGATAATAATATTTATGCCTGCTCTTACGGAGGAGGTGTTTATGTTTCAACAGATAATGGTGAAGTATGGATTGAAAAAAATAACGGTTTGACAAATAAAAAAGTATTTTCAATTGCCTCTTTAAACAATTATATTTTTGCATACACTATGGACGGTATGTTTGTATCTTCAGACAAAGGTGAAAACTGGATATTCAAAAATAATGGCTTACCCGAGGGAAATATGTATGATGTTAGTCTCCTTTGTATGACAGTCAAAGGAAACACTATATTTATTGGAGCATCCTGGGGCAAAGGTATTTACTCATCAACGGATTTCGGAAATAACTGGATTCCAAAAAGTAAAGGTTTAGCAGATTCGAATCTTTCTATATATTCTTTCTGTGTACACAACAATTTAATATATGCCGGCACATACAACGGTATTATCGTCTCCTCAGATAATGGCGAAAATTGGAAACAAAAAAATCAGGGAATAACCGGTCATTTTATTACTTCATTCGCAACTATTGACCATTATATTTTTACGACAGCATATAAAGACGGAATATACCAATCATCAGATTCCGGTGATAATTGGACAAGGAAAAGTTATTTTCTTACGGACACTGCACTGTCTTCATTAATTTTTACAGACACTAAATTATTTGCAGGTTCTTATGCCGGAACTATTTTTGTGTCCAAACTCTCTGATTTAGGTATAGTAAGTTCTGTTGAAGATAAAAATACCGAAAATGGATGGAATATTTATCCTAATCCGGCAGGAGATTATATTGAAATCAGCGTAAGTAACAAAGTACTTAAGCCCTTTGCTGAAACTGATAAGGTGCAGATATTTGATATTTTGGGAATGGAAGTCATAACCACCCCTTGCCCCCTCCTTGTTAAGGAGGGGAAAATGCAGATTGACATTTCTCATCTCCAGTCAGGTGTCTATTATATAAATATCGGAGATAGAGTTGAGAAATTTATGAAGATGTGAGAAGTTTTGTCAGTCTGAGCGAAGTCGAAGACACATTTCGACTTCGCTCAGACTGACAGAATCTTTGATTGAATTGATTTTAATTCTATTCAAAATCAAAGTAATCAATTGAATCAGCTAAATCAGAGGTTCAGACATTTTAGTACTCTGTATCAGTCAAAAAAAATGGAATAAAACACAAATTTTTGGTTAAAATCAGATTTTTTTGTTAATTTTACGAATTATTCTATTGTATTTTTTGAAATAGAAATATCGGAGTTATCTATGACCGAAGAATTAATGACAAACCGGCTTTTTGAAATTAAAAATGCTTTTGATTTCAGTGCCGAAAATAAGCAGTTATTTCTGGAATCCATCAAAGAAATGATTGAGTTTCACCGGCATCAATCCGAGATGTACGACAACATCTGCAAACAGTATAATTTCAGTTCGCAGCAGCTAATGTCCGAAGAGGATATTTTCAACATTCCGCATATCATTGTAAATGCTTTTAAAGAAAGAAAAATCATTGATATTGATGAAGAAGAGATTGATACCACATTCACATCTTCAGGTACAGGCGGCTCAAAAAGTCAGATAAACTGGGATGCAATATCACGCGAGCGGCAGAATATGACCCGAAGAAGAATTGTTGAATCTTACGGCTTATCAGATTACGATTCGGAAGTTAATTATCTGGTTTTCTCATACTCACCGGAAATCAGCGGTACACGGGGAGCTGCATCTGCACACTCGGCTTATGCAGGTTTTACAAAATCACGCGATACTTATTATGCTATCAAAGGCGGAAATGACGGCAATCCCGTATTTGATGTAGAAGAGGTTATATCCAAACTTGATGAATTTCAGGAAAGCGGTTTGCCACTGAGGATTACAGGCTTTCCGGCATTCAGTTATGTAACGCTCAGCAAAATTCGTGACAGGGGGAAAAAATATAATTTTCCTGCAGAAAGTGTACTCTTCTCCGGCGGAGGATGGAAACTCCAGACAGGCATTGCAGTAAGTAATGATGAGTATGCAGCATTAGTGCTTGATGTACTTGGCATTCAAAGAACCCGCATCAGAGATGTATTCGGAATGGTTGAGCATGGAATACCCTACATGACTGATGAAAAAGGCAGATTCAGAGTGCCGATTTATTCACGTGTTTGTGCTGTTGACCCGGGCAGTTTGGAAATTCTTCCGTACGGACAGTCAGGAATGCTGAAATTAATCACTCCATATATACGCAGCGCCCCTTCAATCTCTATTCTTTCGACTGACTTGGGTGCTGTTCATAAGCTGGATAATGGCGAGGAGGGTTATTATATAGAGCTGAAAGGCCGCGGCGGAGTTAAGAAATATGCTGGATGCGGAATTTCTGCAGCTCAATTGCTCGGGCATGTGTAAATTTTAATCATTTAAAAATTCAATCTTGAAAAATTCGGAGTAAACAATAAATGAAATGGTATAATTTCGGTAAATATATTGAAAGTGACATGATTTCTCCCGATACGGCACGTGAAGTTTATATTAAAGCCGGTGATATGAAATCAAAAATGAGAAATGTTCCGCTCATCAGCATTCTTGATATTTTAGATAAAACAGGCAATTTACTTTCAGACAAAAATTCTGTATTTTACAAACGCACAATGGAGCAGATGCCCGAAGTGATAGGATATTCACCTGAAATGGTTCAGGCAGGTATTGATACATTGGCAAGTATTCTTAATTATGACAATCTTATGACCCGCATATCTGTTGATTTAGGCGACCCGGGTTATCTGGATGAATATAAATATAATTCAGGTTTTAAAGGATATTTCAGAGCAGTCCCATGGGGTATTATGTCGCACGTATCTGCCGGCAATGTATTCGTCGGAGCTATTGATACACTCATACAGGGATTGATAAGCAAAAATGTAAATGTGCTAAAAATGTCGGGTAATGACCCAGTTTTTCCAATTATTTTTGCTGAAGCTCTTCAGGCTGCAGACCCGGATAATCTAATCGCCGACTGTTACGGATTGATACCTTTCAGAGGCGGTGATAAAGAAGTTGAAGCAGTTGTTAAGGAATTATCCGATGCAATTATCGTTTATGGCGGCGAAGATGCAATTAAGGCATACAGGGACGGATTGGGATTTCATACAAAAGTGATTGAATATGGTCCTAAGTATTCGCTTGTACTGATTGACGGAATGGAACTGCATAAAAGAGGAACCGAAAATGTAGCCGAACTTGTAGCAAAAGATTTTTCAATGTGGGAACAGTCTGCCTGCTCATCACCGCACACAGTTTTTATTACAGAGGGTGCAGCTTATGAGTTTGCAAATGTATTGGCAGATAAGTTAAAAGAATGGAACGTGAAAATTCCTCATTCAAAAGTCCCTTATCAGGAGCAGGTAGAAATTACGAAATCCCGTGAACTTGCCAGAGTCGAAGAAGCTTTAGGAAATGTCAGATTAATCATTCCGGCAATAAATGACCAGTCATGGTCTGTGATTTATCAAAAAGAATGTAAGTTTATGGTATCCCCTCACCACAGGACTGCTTATGTAATTGCTGTAAAAGATTTCGGGGAAGCACTTTCGGCAATAAAGCCTTTCGGACAGTTTATTCAGTCAGTTTCGATTGTTGCAGAAAATGATAAAACGATATATCTTGCCGAAGAAGTTGCTGAAATCGGTGCCGACAGAATCACCGAAGCAGGCATGATGTCTGCCCGTAAACACGGCACACCTCACGACGGAGGACGCGGTACACTCGAGCTTGTCAGATGGGTATCCCTTGGTAAGGAAAAGCAATTCATAAACAGTTTCGATTATCTGAAAGATGAAAAACGTGACAAAATTACTTTAGCCAAACTGAATTATTTCTTAAGATTTGCAAAAAATAATTGCAGTTACTATTCCGATAAAATTCCTTCTGAGCCTCTGAAAAATCTGTCTGAGATTTCTCAAATTCCGGTTTTAGACCAAAAAACTTTCAGGAATAATCTTCCTCCTGACGGATATGGATTGCTCAGCAGACCGCTTGGAAATTCAATTTCTTACGGAAGCGGCGGTACTACAGGCAACCCGAAATTTATTTACAGAACTATTGAAGAAAACAAGGAAAATGCAAGATTGATCGGCAAAGGTTATGCTCTATCAATATTTGATGAGAATGATGTCGTAGCCAATCTGCTTTTTGCAGGAAATATGTGGGCATCTTTTGTCAGTCATAATCTGGCATTGGAATATACCGGATGTCATATTTTACCGCTTGCAGGAAATATTCCTATGGAGAACATGGTCTCGACGATTAGGGCATTTAACGCAAATGGTGTAATCTCGATACCTTCGGTTATAATTTCACTTGCTCAATATGTTGAAAATAATAAAATTGACGGTGTCAAAATTACCAAAGTTGTTTCCGGCGGCGAGCATCTCTTTCCTGAGGCTAAAGAATATATTGCAAAAGTTCTCGGCACAGAAGTATTCGCATCAACAGGTTATCTTAGTAACGACACGGGTGCAATAGGATTTCAGACAGAATTTGAAAAAGACGGTTATCATCTTATTCATGAGGATTATTGTCTGATGGAAGTTGTTGACCCCGATACTAATCAGCCAGTGCCTACAGGTCAGCCCGGTAAAATTCTTGTTACTAATTTTACCCGCAAGCTGATGCCGCTTATCCGATATGATATCGGTGATATGGGAAGACTCGTCGAAACAAAATCGAAAAGCGGTCGGACATTAAGAATGATGGAACTTCTCGGCAGGTCTGATGATGTGCTGATAATCGGCGGAGCAAATATTGCTCTTGAATCTGTCGCAAAATCAATTGCCAAAGTTAAGGGGCTGTCTTATCATTTCAGAATGACTGCCGAACTTGACGGTATGCTTGATAAATTTGTTCTCGAAGTTGAGACTGTGGACAGTCTGCCGGATGATGAAAAACTCAAATTGCAGAATGCGATGTATGATTCATTAATTATGGAGAAACCGGAATTTGCATATTTTTTAAAGTCAGGCAGTATTTCCAATCCTGAAGTCAAAGTTATTAACCCGGGCGAACTTCCGAGAAATCCGAGAACCGGAAAAATAAAACAGGTTATTGACAGCAGAAAAGGTTATAAAGTTGATTAGTTTTGAGGTTGGTTGTTCTTTCAGCTCCTTTTTTCCATTCATACAGCCCCATGCTTAAGCATGGGGTTAGTTTTTGGGGGTTGTGGATTTAGTATTGTGTCCTACGCCGGCTGAGGTTCGGGGTGGAAAATTAATTCAAAGACCAAAAAAGTTTTCGGAATAATCATAAAAGATTTCGGAATGACCATGTGAAACGATTACAAGAGTTCGTGAAACGATGACAAGAGCTATAAATACGATGACAAGAGCTATAAATATGATGACAAGAGCTATAAATACGATGACAAGAGCTATAAATACGATGACAAGAGCTATAAATACGATGACAAGAGCTATAAATACGATGACAAGAG
>JAVSMQ010000001.1:2973585-2997512 GCA_032027125.1 Kapaibacterium sp. (SeqCode) | reverse complement strand
ATACGATGACAAGAGCTATAAATACGATGACAAGAGCTATAAATACGATGACAAGAGCTATAAATACGATGACAAGAGCTATAAATACGATGACAAGAGCTATAAATACGATGACAAGAGCTATAAATACGATGACAAGAGCTATAAATACGATGACAAGAGCTATAAATACGATGACAGGAGCTCGTGAAAATTATTTTTTGTATTCGTCATAATATTTATTGGCTTTACCGATGTATTTTTTGTTCTTTCCGAAATATTTTGAGGTTTTACCGGAATATTTTTTGTTCTTGTCGGTGTATATTTTAGCCACGCAGGTATATTTTTAGATTTTTATATAAATATTATTGCTGTAAATTCATAAAATATTATAAAAAACCATCACTTTTGGGGTGATGGATAGTTATTATACGCTCGTTCTTTTGGAGTTGGAACATATTTATCTCATAGAGATTGAATTATGGTAACATGAACGATGTCTATTTGATTGTTATCTCGTAGAGATTATATTATTCTACCAAAATTCAACCTCTACGAGGTAGTCTTGTTCAAGAGGATTTGTTTGTTACCATCGAGTAGGAGGTGTGGGATTAATCCCCACACCGTCCTCTCTCACCACCGTGCGTGCCGTTCGGCATACGGCGGTTTGTTAAACATAGTCTAAAGTATTACTACTTAGACCTGGTTTGTTCTTTGGTGTTGCATCTTGTTCTTCGACCACTTTTGAAGTCTACTCTCGGTTTCCAACCTACCCTCATTCAAAAGACTCTACTTCTCATTCGAGTTTTCAGTCTACACTCTCTGTTCTTTAACATAGATAAACAGTACATTTACTTAAACCGTTTAACATTCAGTCCTTCCTTAACCGTTAAGCTAAGTACTATGACCTCTGCTGACTCCTGACATTGCAGCCTTGCATCACTGCAAGGGTTGTCTTTCGCTTTTTATAAGCTCAAACGGAATGTCAGGTCTCCCCGGGTAAGAACAATAACTTTCTTCTCATATATGCGTCGGATTTACATTCGTAAATTTCGGATAGTTTAGGGTTTCGTTTTGTTTTGCAAACTCACCCGTTTACGCATGCCTGTATCCGCTTCCTGTTCGTCGCACCAAGATTTTGCCGCCGACTTCTTTCAGATTCCTTCTCACAAAGGACACCCTTGACTTTGGCTAACGATTCCCACTATCAAGGCTCGTTCTGAACTTTCACCCTAAAGTTATTGCATATCCCGGGCAAAAAAAAAACCTCCCAATTTAATCAAAAATCGGAAGGTTTGAATATCAATTTAGCGTATTAGTGAACTAAAAGACTTTCTTGACACCTTTCTCAAGGTCTTTATCAGTTAATGCTTTTAGGAATGCTTTGATGTTTCCGATTTCATCATCAGTAAGATTTTTACCGAGATTGATATCAGCCATAGTTTTGATTGCTTCATCAAGCGATTCGACAGCGCCATCATGGTAATAAGGTCCAGTCAAAGTGATATTACGAAGCATGGCAACCTTGAAAAAGAATTTATCGGCTTCGTTTTTGGTTACATCAAATCTGCCGAAGTCTTTATCATTTTTGTATGGTTTGATAAGTCCCATTTTCTGATACATAGAGCCGCCGAAAAGCGGACCTATATGGCAGGTGATACAACCGACATCAATAAATGTCTTCAAGCCTGAAAGTTCCTGGTCGTTGAGGGCAGTAGGATTACCCATAATATAATCGTCGTATCTTGATTTTGAAACCAAAGTACGCTCGAAAGCTGCAATTGCATGAGCCAAATTATCAAAAGTAATAGCATTTTTCACACCCGGGAATGCTTTTGAAAACATATCCTTATACTCCGGAACAGCAGAAATAACTTTTTCAACTTCCTTTTCGTTTGGCATAGCCATTTCAACAGGGTTTAAAATAGGACCCTTTGCCTGTTCTTTCAAATCCGCAGCACGTCCATCCCAAAACTGTACGAACTGAAATCCTGCATTCAGAACAGTATTTGAGTTTCGTGTGCCTTCTTTTCCAACGATAGCGCCGGGAGAAACACGTTTGTTGTCATCACCGGCTTTGCCGTTAGTGATGTCGTGGCATGTGTTGCATGATTGAGTGCCGTTTACAGATAATTTTGTTTCAAAATACAGAGTTTTACCAAGAGAAACAAGTTCGGGAGTGTCTTTTTCACTGCCGGGCATTTTATCGGGAAGTGATCCGAAAATCTGTTTTGCACGTGCAAGAAGCTCAGTCTTTGCTTCGGGAGATAATTGAGAAGTAAGCGGTTTATCTTCTTTTTTCTCACCGCCGCATGAGGTCATAAATAGCACGGATAATGCAAAAATTGCCAATAATTTTTTCATATAAAGCCTTTTTGAAAAATTGAACAAATATTCTGTTTTAAAAAATACTGCGAAATTTATAATTGCATAAACATCATCACAGTCATTTATCAAATAACAATCAAAACTTAAAACAAAAGTAAGAAAATATTATATATAAGTCAATAATAATATTATAACTATTCAGCCGGATGTTATAAATTCTGTAGATTATGTAAATATTTCTTTTTATCCAAACATTCAAAAATTTTCTAACACCTTTTTCAAAGCAGGGTTGATACGTTCTAAATAAACTCAAAGAATTTTGCAATCGTTATAATATAAAACGGCACTTTTTGGCTTGTCTTACTGAGCGACTGCGGAGTATCCAAGGCTGTTAATTAATGAAATTATGGACTCTTCGCAGGCTCGGAGTGACCAATCGCGGAGTTTCAGGAATATAAACACTATTTTGTCAGAATCACGGATTATTCGGATTAATGGATTTCACTGATTTTAATCCGTGGAATCGGTGTAATCTGTTAAATCCGTGATTCAGAATATATTAAGTTACTATTGCCTAATTATGGATTTGTTTTCTACATTACCGAAAATTCCAGCGATAGAACATTTTTTCCGGATTTTCTTTCGTAATGTTGTGATTTGGTAAGTTTGCGGACAAAGTAAACGCCGAGTCCGCCGATTTTCCGTTCTTCTATAACAGAATTCAAATCAGGTTCGGCAACAGTCAATGGGTTGAATTCAACCGCATCATCACTTATTTTCAAATATAAACTTGGAGTATCAAATCTGAATTCCAATTCAATTTCACCACGCTTTTCGTCGGGATAACCGTAAGTTATGGTATTGGTAAGAATCTCATCAAGACACAGCCTTAGATTAAATTCGTACTGCGAATCAATAGAAAACTGCCCTAAAACTTTTTCGATAATTTCGGATATTTTATCTAATTCACTCAAAGAATTACTGATATGATAATTTATTGAATTCATTTCTACTAAACTACAAAAAAAATGATTAATTTTGTTTTGAAAATAAATGCATTACAAATAAAACTAATTTAAGACAAATTACTGAATAAAATATAAGGATTTATGATGGAACTTGCAAATTTAATCGAAAATGGTACTTGTTATCTTTTTCCGGAAGGAAGAATTGATACTGCTACATCAAATGATTTTCAAAGTAGTGCTTTGGAATTGACTGCCGGTGTGCTTAAAACCGCTATTGATTTTTCGAAAGTCAATTACATATCAAGTGCAGGATTGCGTGCTGTTCTAGTAATAGCAAAGGATTTTAATGCAAAAGGCGGCAAAATTCTGATTTACGGCATGAACGATAGTATAAAGGATATTTTTGATATGTCGGGTTTTACAACGATTATCAAAATTGTAAAATCTAAAGATGATGCCATTTATGAACTGGCATAATATCAAAAATTATTTTGCTTTACTACTGCTTATTGCTATTTTATTTATGAATTCATGTCAGGACCCTAACCAGCCTCAGGATAGCGACCGGGATTTAGAAAGGATGATCGGTCAGATGCTGTTAATTGGATTTCGCGGTACAGAGATAAGCGAAACGAGCCAAATAGCTTCGGATATTAAATCAGGCAGAATTGGCGGTGTAATTCTTTTTGATAAGGACGTCGCACTTGGTTATACCCAGAGAAATATCATAAGTCCCGAGCAGGTTAAAATCTTAAACTCTAAACTCAGCAGCTTTGCACCGCTCCACAAACTGATTGTTGCGGTTGACCAGGAGGGCGGAAAGGTAGCAAGACTCAAACCGGCTTATGGATTTCTGCCAACGGTATCACAGGAATATTTGGGCACTTTGAATAATCCCGATACTACAAATTTTTATGCTGTCCGAACTGCCCAAACGCTACGGGAGACTATGTATAATCTTAATTTTGCACCGGTTGTTGATTTGAATGTCAATCCCAACAGTCCGGCAATAGGAGCATTACAGAGGAGCTTTTCAAGAGACCCGCAGGTTGTTGTGTCCAATTCGGAAATAATAATCAATCAGCAGAAAGTTCAAGGAATTTTATCCTGTTTGAAACATTTCCCGGGTCATGGGAGCGCCTCGGCTGATTCGCATCTTGGCTTTACCGATATTACAAATACCTGGATTCAGGATGAGCTTATCCCCTACCGCGAGCTTGTCAAGACCGGTAAAGTGCAAATTATTATGACAGCCCACGTATTCAACGGAAAGCTGGATTCAGTCTATCCTGCCACTTTATCAACGAATATAATTACAGGGATTCTGCGAAATCAAATCGGTTTTAATGGTGTAGTTGTTTCCGATGATATGAATATGCAGGCTATTTCCGAGCATTACGGACTTGACAGTGCAATTGAATTATCAATTAATGCAGGTGTTGATATTTTAGTCTTCGGAAATAACCTTATTTATGACGAAATGATTGCAGTAAAAGCCGGTGAAATTATCAAAAATCTTGTTAAAACAGGTAAGATTTCCGAAGCAAGAATAAAAGAATCATACCAAAGAATAGTCGCAATGAAAAACAGTTTGAATTAATATTTTAGAAGAAAAGCCGATTTATGAAATTACAATTTAATTATTCGTTAAAAGAAATAAACACTTTCGGAATCGAATCAACAGCCGAGGTGTATCTGAATGTTAAAAAAGTTTGGAACTTAATCCGACCTGATTATTCAATTTATCATAATCAATTAATTCTCGGCGGCGGCTCAAATATAGTGCTGCCTGAGAGGTTTGACGGTATAGTGTTCAGGGTAAATATAACAGGTGCCAAAATCGTTAAGGAAACCGCAAATTACAGGATTGTGAGAGTCGGAGCCGGGGCATCATGGCATAAGTTCGTTAAATCATTGATTGAAGCTGGTGTTTACGGATTTGAAAATCTTGCATTAATTCCTGGAAGAGTCGGTGCGGCTCCAATTCAAAATATCGGAGCTTACGGAATCGAGCAGGAAAAATATTTTTACTCTGCCGAAATAGTTGATTTAGCCAAAAGAAAACGATTTTTTATGGATAAAGATGAATTTTCATTCGGGTATCGTAATTCGTTTTTCAAACAAGAGATGAAATCCGGTTTTGTTATCACTCACATTCATTACAAATTTCCTTTGAAATGGGAACCGAATACGGAATACAAAGATATTCAGAATGCAATATCGAATACTGAAAATTTTGAACTTACCCCAAATAATATTTTCAAATTAGTCTGCGATATAAGAAGTAAGAAACTACCTGACCCGAAAGAAACCGGCAATGCAGGAAGTTTTTTCAAAAATCCGATTGTAAATCAAGAATTTTATCAAAATCTTCTTCTGACATACCCCGATTTAACAGGTTATTCTGATAAAGACGGTATGAAAATTTCAGCAGCAAAACTTATTGAAAAAGCCGGGTGGAAAGGCAGGAAACTAAATGAAAATTCGCAGGCAGGGATTTCAGATAAACATTCATTAGTTATCATCAATCTTGGAAATGCTACATATCATGATATTTTCGAGCTTTCCGAGGCTGTAATCAATGACATTTACGACAAGTACGGAATCAGGCTCGAACGTGAAGTTAATATGATAAGCTGATAGAAAATTGGAATGGAATTGTCTGGAATAGAATTAATCTCTGATTAACTTCCAAGGACAATATTTTCAAAACATTAATTTTTACAATCAAACCTTTAGAACTGATATTTTGACCGTTATTATTTCACAGATGAATAATATTTGTTATATTTACACTTGACTAAATTGACATTTTCATTAAATAAAAATAGACTTATATTTTTAATAGCTTGAGGAAAATATTATGCAAAAATCAACGGTTGTTTTGATAGCAATTTGTACTTTATTACTTTTAAACTCCTGCGGAGATTCTGCCGATACCTACATTCGTTCTTCTGAAGTGAAAATGCAGGTTCAGAAATACAATGAAGCTGTTGCAGAGCTTGACAAAGCAATAGAAATTAATGACAAGTCCGACCTAATCTATTCATTGAGAGGGAAAGCACGATTTATGAACAATGACCTGCCCGGCGCGTTGGAAGATTTCAATAAATCAATAGAACTAAATCCCAAATCCGAACTTGGTTATTTTTTCCGTGCTACAACCAATTATTTTCTTGGAAAAAGTGATGATGCAATGAAGGATATTAATTCCGCAATCAAAATTAACCCCAAAAATGATTCTGCTTATGTACTCCGCGGAACTATATTTTCCGAGATGGACAGTCTTGTCCGTGCGGAGAGTGAATTCAAGAAAGCTATTGAAATCAATCCCAAAAGTGTTGAAGCTTATTTCGGTATAGGTGCTTTATACGTAGGTGTTGCTGAATATGAAACAGCAATAGGTTTTTATCAGAAAGCAATTTCAATTGACCCGAAATCCTCCGAAGCCTATATTAATTTAGGAGTATGTTTTTCAGAATTAAAAGATTATACAGCCGCCGTACAGAGTTATTCAAAAGCAGTTGAATTACAGCCTGAATCAGGGCTGGCTTACTATAACAGAGCTTTTGCAAAAAAGGAACTCGGCGATAATCTGGGTGCATGTTCTGATTGGTCTAAAGCAGGCGAATTGGGTTATACCGATGCTTATACTATAATTCAGGAACATTGCAAATAATCATTATCCAATAAATCATTTTCACGTTTGATTTATCAGCATCAAACAGATTACTGCGAAGAATCCTGTAAGAGTATTTTTTTTGCAGAGTTGAAAACTATTTCAGGCGAAATACTTTTCATACATTCGTGCGTACCGAGCGGACATTTTTTGCTGCCATGAATTCTGCATGGAGAGCATTTTAAATTTTCATTCCTTATAATCAGACTTTTATCGGAGCGTGGACCAAAACCGAATATGGGTGAGGTTGGTCCGTAAATAGTAATTACACGAGTATTCATCAGACCTGCAAAATGTGTCGGAGCACTGTCGTTTGTTATTACGAGCGAACTTAATTCAATAGTTCTGAGAGTTTGGGGAATATTAGTCATCCCCGCCAATGACACAGCACCTGTTTTAGATGATAATCTGTCACAGAGTGATTTATCTGCTACCGAACCGGTCAATACACAATCAACACCAATATCGGTAAACTTGTTAATCAATTCTGCAAAGTGTTCTTCTTTCCACTTTTTTGTTTCCCAAACTGACCCGGGAGCAATAACGACATAATTATTCAATTTGCCAATCATTCGAGATATTATTTCCGTATCTTCATTACTGATTTGCACCTGAACATCTTTTAGATTTATATTGGTTTTCAAATCGAACGGCTTAAGTAATTCGAGATTTCTCTCAATTTCGTGGAAATAATTTATATAATCTGCTTTATAATCGTAAACATAATGTAACGAAGAATTTTGAAATCCGATTTTCACAGTATTTTTCATCAAAAGACTGATTAAAGACGAACGAATTGAGCTATGGGGACAGAACCAAAGGTCATACCCTTTAATCTGTCGGGTTTTGACAAATCTAAAAATACCCCCGACACCCTTAAACTCATTACGTTTATCAAGAATGACAACTTCGTCAATCGCAGTACACACACCGGGTATGCCGGCTGATTGTGGTGTTGTTATAAAAGTGATTTGGCAATCAGGATTGAATTTTCTGATGCTTTGAGCAAGCGGTAATGTAAGAACCACATCTCCAATAAATGCAGTCTGCAGGATTGCAATATTTTTAAAATCCTTTATATTCATGATTGAGCTGCCGGTGGGTCGTGTTTCCATCTTTTATGCTGCCAAGCCCAAAGTCCCGGATTAGCTCTTATGTTATCCTCAAGTACCTTGACATGCCTTTTTGTTAATTCAACAACCGACTCGCGGGAATCCTGAAGGTCTGAAAAGTCAAGCTCTTTCATTACAACCTTATATGTGCAGTCAGCCAGTCTATGAGCAAAGCCGGTAATTATCGGTGTACGGTATTTTAAAGCAATTGCTGCGGGAGCCTCGTAAGTGACTGCCGGTTTACCGAAAAAGTCAACAAATATATCCCTTTGCCAATCAGCACTTTGGTCAACCAATAATGCAATTGCTTCGTTTTTTTTGATTGTCTGCAGTAAAGTTCTGGCAGCATTTCCCATTGGCACTATTTTATTTCCGCCCTGTGTTCGAAACCGGTTTAGATATTTATCCGACACATCGTTACTTTGCGGTTTAACTACAATAGTTATCGGAACATCTAATTCCATTCCTGCAGCATAAGCCATAAGTTCCCAATTTCCGAAATGTCCTGAAATGAAAATCAATCCTCTCCCCAGAGCTAATTTTTCCTTAATAAGTTCTGTGTTTTCAACTTTTACATAATTTTTAAAATCATTTTCTGACAGTACGGGAAAAGCAAGTAATTCGACAAGTGTAATTCCAAGATTCTGATAAGATTCATTTCTAATTTTAAGATGCATATCAGAATCATATTCAGGTAAAGCTTCTGTAATATTCTTTAATGTGATTGCCGAACGTTCTTTGCTTAAAATTCTTAAAATCCATCCAATTTTTTTTCCTAATAAATTTCTTTTTTTTATCGTCAATTTTTTAGAGAAAAACCCCAATAACAATAGAATTGAATGGGTAATGTAATTTGATAATTTTTTCAATTTAATCAATTTCCATAAGGGTTAATACTCTGCCTTTGATTCTGGGAATCATTATTCATTCTGTTATCAGGTGTTGTTGGGACATATCTGTTAAACCAGTCGGGATAATATGTTTCGCCCATAGCTGTGGAATGTGTTAAAATAAAGTTTCCTATCGAAGATATATCAACAAAATAAAAATAAACACCGCCCTGAACATTTTCATAAAACCATTCTTCATAAGCTCTTTCCAAACCGGATGAAATATGTACTTCCCTATTGGTAGGCATTCCATATTTCAACAACACTCTGCCCCTTTCGGTTTTCCAACCCTGACTATTTTTACCGTAAGAGAAGAAATTGTTGGCAAATTCAACATTACTGCGAAATTCCCGTAGATACTCATTCCAAACAGTATTAGTATCTGAATCGCGTTGAGACCAAAACTTAAACAGAAATCTTTGTTTTGCCTTTGTATCGTTCAACGACCTTGCCTGATATATTTCTTCATCACGTGCAATGACAATTGCCATATTTATTTCAATATCAGTCTGCTGCGGAGTCATTGTATTAAACTCACTTTTTTCAAATAATTCATTCTCTGTAAAATACCTTTTCCTGACAAACGGTTTTGATTGATTATAAAAGAAGAATTTTTTTGTAGAAGTCACCGAATCAACAGCATTTTCGATTGGATAACTTGTCGTAACAGCCAGAAAATATACTCCGGAAGGTAAAGTATCAAGAGGTAAATCAAAAGTTGTCAGTATTTTCTCAGTGACAATTCTGCTTGTATCTCTGGCAAAATACATGATTTCTCCGGTATTATCAGCAATCTTATATGACCTGATTATGCCGTTTCGGGAATAAATTTCAGAATTGTATATTTCCAGAGCGCCAATTAATCTTGCCTCATTACCGAAGAATTCAGCCCGCGGATTTGGAATGACGTAATAATCATACTTCATATACATAGGGTCAATATTAAGAGTTGACTCTTTTATTTCTTCAATATAAGATGCAAATTCAATTTCGCTTTGGTTGATTCTATTTTTTTCAAATTTGGAGATAAAGATATCCTTTTTATATAACAGTCTTCTTGTTGTCTTGTTCATATCAAAGGCGCTCAGTTCAATCTCATACTGACCGGGTGCTAAAAAGAACGATTTGACACCGAATATATAATTTTGTTTCAATTCTTCAAAGGAGTTTATTGAATTTGAAATCTTCCAATTTTCATCAATCAGAGTTATAGATTTGCTTTTAACTACAATTCTGATGGCTATACTGCCGATAAGTTTGTTATTGACGTTATCACTTTGATAAGTGAACATATTATCCGGACATGAATAATATAGTTCCCAGCGGGTTTCATTGTCATCAAAATGGAATGTAGCGGCGTCGAATGCAATTTGCAAATCATCTTCTGCTGCCAAATTGAATGTGAAAATCAAAGGCATTAGTACGATAAGCAGAATATTTATTATTGTTTTCATGTTCACTCCGCTATTATTATAACGTTTATGTGTTTAACAAAATTGCCGTTAAGTATCAACTCAACGGCAATTTAATTTTCAAAAGGCAGTAGTCTTATGAACCGAAGTTAAGCAGAATGGACAGGCGGTTAACCAATCCAAGACTTACAGTCGGGTTGATTGAGTAATCAATTGTACCGCCAAATCCGCCGCCGAAATATTTCAAACCAACACCACCTGAAATACCAAGCTGGTTCTGACCGAATATATAGCCGCCGCGAATTGCAAGCAAATCGTTCCAGACATATTCTGCACCAAGACAAAACTGCTCAGGCACGTCGGTTAAAGTAATAAAATCAGCAGAACCAAGCAGTTTGTGTTCATCAATTTCGAGAATGTCTGCTGCCAATCCTGCACGGAATGTAATAGGCAGATTGTATGGATAAGCGATGAGAGTCGCATCCAAAGGCGCCTGTGACAACGCATCATCCAGCTTCATTGTTTTACGAAGGTCAGTACCGTCATATTGCATTTGAGTTGACAGGTTGTGCATTGAAAATCCGAGTTTAATACCCTGAATACCGGTATCATATTTAGTTCCAATGTCAAAAGCAAACCCATTTGCAGTTACTGATGAAAATGCATTCTGCACATACTTTACTGTAATACCGAATGAGAATTGGTCAGTCAAAAACCCTGAGAATGTAGCACCGACTGCAATATCATTAACCTGATAAACAGAGCCTGTTCCTTCGGGCTTTTCGACAGTTGTAACGGGTATATCACCGCTTGAAAGACTTACGACACTAAAAGCAGCCGTATATCCATCACCGACAGGCATACATATTGCACCGAAATTATGAGAATATGTTGCAAACCATTGAGTATAAGAGAAATCTGCAGACATCGTACTAATTTCTGCTAATCCTGCAGGATTCCAGAATATTGACGAAAGGTCATTCGAAACAGCGCCGAATGCTCCACCCATACCATTAGCACGGGCTCCGACACCAATTTTGAGAAATTGACCTCCTGCAGCACCTACTTTGCTGAATTCACCTGCAGATGCACCATAAGCACTCTGTTCATCAGCACTATAGGACTTAATAAATCCAAGAGGCAGTGTAATCGCTATAAATAATATAAATAATCTTTTCATTTTTTATCTCCAAGTTAATTTTGAGAATAGCCGCTTACCAGTCAGGGTAAGCGGCTGGTTGCTCATTATTGTTCAATTAAACGGAAACCACCGACAACGACACTAAAATTCTTTATCGTTTTAGCGCCGTTAGGTGCTGTAATTACTGCAATCAAAGCCTGACTCTGAACTCTTTGTCTGTTCTTTGATAACAAGTCCCATATCTCAACTGCATGACGGTCTTCAGTACCGTCATTATTATATTCATCATGTTTCAAAGTTGTAATCAAATCACCTGCTAAAGTATATATTTCTATAGTAGCATTTGCCGGTAATTTCGAGAAATACAATTTTGTATCATAAGGAGATTTGACAGCCTGATGACTTATATAGTATGGATTAGGTGATATTTGAATGCCATCCATCAGTTTGTCTGTCAGATAACTTTCGCCTTCGGGTTTAGGACTGACAACAGCCAGTATTTTTGTTCCCGGCATAGGCATACCTAAAGCACCGCCATAAGTTTTCAAATAAACTTTATCACCCGGTTTGAAATCCTTTGCTGTATAAAGATTGAAATTCTCTTTTTTACTTCCGGTCCAATCAAAACCATCTCCGGTTCTCTTGGGGTCACTGCCTTTATTTGCAAAGTCAAAAGCAAAGTAAATACCGCTTCCGTTGAAAAAGTTTACAAAGTCAATTGTATCTTTACCATCAGTTGAAACACCTGTCATATAATATTTACCCTGCAAACCTGTAAATGATGCATCTTCACCATCGGAGCCCAGTCCGCTGACAGGTCTTGCAACCTGGTCTATCATTCTGAAATTACTGGTTTGGGTACGTTTGTAATTTGCATTATCAAATGCTACATAACCTATTGCATACATATTAAATCTGCCGATGAAGTCATTAGTTGGTATATCTAATTGCACCAGATTACGTGGGTCAGGGAATAATCTTATAGGATAAAGACCTGTATAATCAGGAACTCCGTCGAATCTTTTAGTCTTACGAAGACCCGAAACCGGAGGAATATTCATGTGAGTTACTTCAGTTGGGTATTTAACGGCAACTGAATCAGTTCCGCCTGTTACAGGGCGTTTGTATTCAATTATATTTCTTACTCTCAAATTGAGATAAGGAATAGTGAATGTATTTTTGTTTGCTGCTTTGTTATAACTCAACTCGACAGTTTCAGTACCGCCGGGAAGGAATTCGACTTCATAAATTGCAGGTCCTGAATTGAAACTGCCGTCAATCATGTTCCATGTCGAATAATCGAAAGCAACAGGCTGGGTCAGTAATACAATATTAGTATTTCCTGATGTTATTCTATCATATCCGTCTGATAAAGGAACAACATTAACATCTGCAGTCACATCCGTGGCAAATTCAACTGTATCACCGCGGTATCTTCCTGCATACTGCTGCAATGTGAAATCAAAACTAAATCCGAGAATTCCGTAAGCATCCTGTGTCCAGCTTTGAGTGTAGCAATAACCCTGATACGAGAAATCCCCAGAGAAGAATGTACCTGTACGGGTTCTGATTCCTTTAGCCTTTCCAACACCGAAATCAATATTGTGTCCCCCTAATGTATCAACAAGCACAGAGTCTGATAATACGTATGATGCTGCATTTTCGGTAAATAAACCAAAGGGGGTATACAAACAAGGTTGAGCTTCATAGCTGAGAAGACCTCTGTATAATGTATCACCGGTTAAACGGCTTCTCATTGTTGCAAGTGTCTGATAAAAACCAAGTTTTCCTGCTACGCTTCCGCCAAGTGTCAATGGTATTTGATTCCAATAGGGGTCAAGCATCAATTCTAATGTATCACCGGCAAATCTCTGATTGACTCTGTCATTATCAACTGCAAAGAATTTGAAATTATATAAGCCGCCGATTTTTGCTGAATCCACACTAATAACCTTTAGTTCAGGGTATTCGAGTACAGGTGAAGCAGTTGGAATAGCTGTTGTGAAGTTTGATAAACCCGGAGCGCCCATATTAACTTTCATTTCCGTAGGCTGGGTATAATCGCCCTCGTCATAAGCAATCATTTTGTAAAAATATTCAATATTATTTAACATTCTTTCAGTAGCCTGTACTTCAGGGTCTGGATCAAGCCAACCGTCACGGTTATCATCGCCGATATCGGTAAATGTCCGGTTATTTGTTATCCAAGCCATGTAAGGTGATATAACATTTGCTCTTGTATGAAGCCGGGTTTCATAATCCGGATAGACAATTCTTACCTGACTGTTTTTGATATATGACATCAAGGAGTCTTTAACTTCTACAAGGTGAAGTGAGTCACCTGCAATCGTATTTAATCCTCTTGGAACCCATACATCAACGACTAAATATGGCGAGCCGTTAATGTTAACATTTTTAACTGAACCTTTAACATAAATCGAATCGGTAGTAAGGCGTAAATCGACACTGTCTTTCTTTTTGTCATCCCAAACTTTACCTTTTTTACCAACCACCCAATCTGTGAAAAATGTATCAAGATATCTTAAATGACTTTGTGATGTATTTAGCGTCTTTCTTTGATATAAAAGCGGATTGAATTTCATCAAACTACGGTTAAGATATGCCACACCGGCAAAAACACTGTCGAAAATATAGTGTCTTCTTTGGGGTGAAGTGCTGTAAATTAATGACTGTCTCTGACCGTTGTAATTAGCAGTAATAGTACCGTCATTTGCAATTTCAATCTGAGGGTCTGCTCTCAACATTCTCATCCAGTCGTGTCCCCAAGGTGCAGAATATGCAGATGTATCAACTGAAGCTATACCGCCAATTACATTACTGAAGCCTGCAACTCCTACACCACGGCGCATTATCCTGACAGCCATTGAGTCAATAATTGCTCCTGAAGCATCAAAGTATGGGCTTATAATTTCAAAATCATCAATTAAAGGCATATTTAAATCACTTTGATCCAATCCTGCTCTTTCGGTTGTCTTTATAAATGGAGGTATCATCGAATATGCAGCTACAGGTTTCCAACCTAACGGACCGCGTCCGAGAGGGTATTGATTCGAACCTTCCTCAATATTTTTTGAGTATCCGTCAAGGTCAGGTCTACGTGCTCTGTACAAAATATAACCCATAAAATCAAGTCCTTGTTCATCAATATCAACAGACATTTCTGCTGTGCTGTCCCATTGAATTATCGCACCGTTATTAAGATGAAGTGGTGTTATTTTTGTAAGTGTATCGTTATTAAGTTGTGTTATGTTTAAAAATACTGATCTGTCCGGAGGAGTCGGTGCACGGAAGTTATTGTCATACACAACCTGAGCAAACATATCTTTACGAGCCAGCTCAGCTAAATCCTCACAGGTTCCGTCTGCCTCACCGCCTTTAGCAGTATTGGCAAGGATAATACCAACCACAACTCTTGCTGTATCACCGGGTCTCATGTGAAATTCGCCGGTTGCCATCATAAAGCGTTTATCACCCGGTCCAGTATCTCCGTCACGTATCTTTGAAGATATAAACTGGTATCTTTCTTCATCCTCTTTAGGGTCAACTTCAATATTCCAGTTTCTGAATGTAACAAGTCCGAGTTGAGATGAGTTATCATAAAATGAACTGTCTTTGCGTACAAAATCAGGCAATCCAATTAATGTATCATTACTGTTTGGATTATATGGGCGTTGAGTTAAAAGTGTATCAATTCTAATTATTATGGTAGAATCAGTTGGATCTTTTATTACATTTATTGTAGTATCATAAAACTTCTGAACAGCCGGAGATTCGAGGAAGTCAAAACCAAGATAACCGAATCCGTACCCGCGTTCTCCTCGGTCAATATTTGTCCACTGAACAGCCAAATTTAATGTTGTATCACAGTCATAGAATTTTGCTTTATCATTAGCTGCTCCGGCACTCGACTGGGCAGCACGAGCAATATCAACGTCCATCACAGGAGTTAACCAGCACTGCCAAAGTGTATCTTTTGAATAATTGGTGATTTCATATTTAATAAAAATGAAATCACGATAATCGCCGAAACCCCATGAGTAAATCATCTGCTCTACCTGAAGCCCCAGCGGATAGCCACGCTCACTTCGTGATTGTTTACCGCCCTCATAGAAATTCAGGTCAGTATCTTTATATGTCGAGAAAATATCCTCACTTGAAATAAATGCCGGACCTTTTTTGTAGGTTTCGGTATTTCTTAACTCAACCTGCGGTATATAATTTCCGAAGTAATGTCTGTTTTTTAAAGTATCTTCTACTCTGGCTGAAGCATCCCAAATAGGCCAGTTTGTTAAATGTTCGGGTTGTATTGGCTTACCTGAACCGGGATTAAAATCTGTAGAAAAATAATTTCTGAATTTTAAAGGTTCATCATTATCAACCAAATATTTATCCGGATACTCTAAACTACCGGGACCGCCTTCATTTATTCTTCCGGGAACAAACCAACCTCTACCTGAGTTTGGATTATAAGTAATTGTTACATAACTTATGGTATCATTTGTAAGCCGTCTGTACTTTTTTGCTCCGAACCAAAAACCGCCGGAAAAAATGTACTGGTTTTGCGAACTGCGGGGCCAGTAACCGCCCCCAATTCCTCTTGCAATATCAAAACCGAAAATACCATAGTTAGAAGTGTAAAAATCAAGATTACTTACTGTATTTTTCTGAACATCAAATACGCCTTTGTACGTACGTGCCTGTAATGAGTTTTGATCAGTATCTCCCTTAGAATCTTTACCCCCTGGCGAATTTATAGTAGCAGCCTGCAAAGAATAAGTTCCGAAAGTAATCAGTACTAACATGACTACCAACAGCGGGTACCTAACCTTTTTGATAAATTGTATCATTTTAAATCCTCAACTCTATTCTTAAAATTTTTCATATTCATTATTAGAAATTAAACATCATACCGAAATAAATAGTTCTCGGTGCCTGGAAGTTACCCCTGAATGCAACACGTGTTTCAATATATTTGAAGTAACTTTCAAAGGTTTCTGCTTGAGTTACCATGCCGTTTTTGTCAAAGTCTGCCATTTCGTTGTAAAGTCGGTTTCCGTACAAATCATATTGGGTAGATGCAAATGTTGAAGCATTTTCAAATTTGGCTTCTTTATAATATGTTGTACTGTTAAAGTCACCAACCTGACGGTCAAAAGTACGCCCGTCGTCAAGCGGGTCACCGGTAGTTGCATACAAACCTGTTACTACTGTACGGTTCAGAAGATTATTGATATCAACAAATAATTGAATTGTTGTTTTACCGGCACTTTCACCAAAAATATCATTAAGTCTGATTGTTCTTGAAACTCTGGCATCTAATCCCCAGAATGATGGACCTCGGTCGGCATTTCTTTCGGCAATTGCAACTCCGTTTCTATCGGTACGGGTATATGGAACGCCTGAACGGTATGTTGAAGTTAAGATTATATCAGTATTTTCAAGAAGCATTATACCTCCGATTGAAGGTCCCTGCTCATCCAGCCAGTAGAATCTGAAATTGCCTTTAAGATTATGACGAATATCACCGGGCATCGGATATTCAGACAAAGGAAAAGCGGGTTTATCAGTATAAGGGTCAATTGCAATTCCCGCATTACTTCCAGGACCACTTGCAGTACCGGTTAAAAATCCAAGATTATAATTCAAATCAAAAGCAAAGTTCTCAGCAGGCATAGGCTGTTTACGGAAATTAAGTTCAATTCCGCGTGATGACCCGTATTCAGCAGTAACGTATTGCCAAAAAGGATCAGGAACAGTCGGAATGTACATTACACCAAGCTGATTATATATATCCTTGTAATATGTAGTTGCTGAAAAAACAAGGTCTTCTGTCAAACCAAGTGTATATTCAACCTCATACTGATTTGTTCTCTGTGCTTCCATATTCGGGTCACCGAGTGTGTTATTTCCACGTAAAATGTCAACTGCGAAATTATCATAAAGGTAATTTAGCAGCGGCATTTGGAAATACATACCATAAGATAATCTTATATTAGATGTTTCGGTAATTGGATATGCTATATTAACGCGGGGACTTACCTGCACTTTAACCGAAGCAGTAGAGAATCCTGAATCGGCTTTTATGGATACAAACGGGTCAAGTTCACTTCGATATTGTGAACTTGGGTCGAAAAAGTCAAATCTCAATCCCGGGCTGATAATTATACCTTTGTATTCGATTTGGTCCTGGACATATAATCCAACCTTTACAGGTGTGTAGCCTTTGTTTGTTCTTTCCTTAACAACTTCGTCATCAGCATATAAATTTCCGCCGAATCTTCCGTCGTCATAAACATCAAAGAATGGATTACCGTCGTACGGAAGTCCGTTGGAATGTTTATACATTTCATAAACTGTCCCCTGAAATCCGGTTTTGAAATTGTGAGCAAATTCACCGGTACTGAATAACTGAGTAAAAGAACCGTCTAAAGTCAAGTTACTGCCGTCACGGAATTGAAATCCTCCCGAGCCTGAAGTAGCAAATTGATTTGGTAATCCCCATGGGTTATATGTGCCTGAAGCGTTAGAACCACCCTCGAAGTAACCGGTAAGCGGGTTTCTTATCGGCAGACTTAATCTTAAATAACCGTCGGCAGTATTTGACGTTTCGGTTAGAAATGTATATTGGTCAACTATATGGTCCTGTCCGGGTACTAACTTGTTATTTGATACCATATAATTATCAGTAGGCATTTGTATGTCCCAACCTGAAAAGAAACCGGGACCTTCTGTACTTGTTCTTCTTCCCGAGTAATCATTATTTGTAGATTTTGATATTCTAATTTCGTAAAAACTTGTAGGGCTAAGTGTATGATTTATTAATGCAAAATAATTTATTACAAAATTATCCAATACATTTTGTTTGAATAATCTTTCAGCCATACCGTTAGTTTTTGGGGTACCGTCTGCATTTGTCTGAAGTATAAAATCACCGGTTTCATTTTTATTATAAACATATCCCTCATTATTAGCATACAGCCATCCGAGACCGGAGAATTCAAAACTTGAAACACCGTAGCTTCCTCCCAATGTAAGAGAAATATTATCGGCAACCGCAAATTTTAAACGGGATGTCAGATTGCGAACCCATGAGCCGTTATCGGGCATCTGTCCCCAATTATTACCCCAGGGGTCATTAATTTCATAAGAATTATCACGGTATGTTTCGTGAAAATATTTCCCTGTTATATAAAAAGTATTTCCCTTACTTAAAAAAGGTAAAGGTCCTCCTGTACCGAACTCAAAAGTATTTTCATTAGCACCCTGCAATTTAGCACCTTCTCCGGCATCAACAGCTTTGAATCTTGTACCGTCACGCTCTATTCTGGTTCCGGTTGACTGACTCCCCCATAAAGCAGGAACATCTGTTCTCCAACGAATCCAGCCAGCATAATGGTCGTCTCTGCCGGTTTGTACAGCCGAGTTAATTACACCCGATGTAACATCACCGTATTCTGCTGAAAATCCACCCTTTAATACCTGAACTTCTTCTGTCGCATAAGAAGATACCATTGGGTAGTAAAAAGAACCGGAAACACCGAATCCGCCAGTAAATGCATTACTGACTGACATACCGTCAACTCTGACATCTGTTTCCTCAGCTCTGCCGCCACGTATGGAGAAGCCTGAGCCTGATGCCAAAACGCCTGCACTCATAGTGATTACACCGCTAAGACCTTCACGGGCAGTATTAACAATGTCTTCGTTGGTTTTTCTATCCATCGAACCCTGTTTTCCGACATTAACCAATTCTCTTTTAGCGATAACAACAAGTTCATCGGTTTTAACAGATTGGTCTCTTAATGTAATATCAAGAGTTGATGTTAAACTGGGGGATATTCTGACTTCCTTTCGGACTGTTGACTTTCCTGTAAAAGAAAATCTTACTGTATATTCACCGGCTGAAATTCCTGTGATTATGTAACTACCGTCATTCTCACGAACGGCGGCTCCTTTCTGGGTACCCTCAACAAATACTGAGGCTCCTCTTAGACCCTTGCCGTCATCATCAACAACTTTGCCTTTCAGTGTCCCATAAACCTGACTAAGACTGATTGAGGGGAAAGCAATGATCCCTAAAAATAAAAGTACAACTAACTTACGCATTGTGGCAACTCCTTAAAATGAACTATTACCAATTTTCTTAAATTGCAAAATAAATTGAAACTTAATCAAAACTCTATCGTATTTTACATAAAGATTCTTAGGTGCATACTCATAAAATATGTCATCAGTACCGAAAAATGCGGCTTACGAAATATATTATCTATAAATATGTATCAATTTTCTCTATGAAATCCTCAACTTAGTTTTCATTAATTTTCTGTTAAACCAATTATCAAAATACAAACGTCAAAAATACTAAGAATTTTCCAAATAATCGTTATTTTTTATTAATTATTTAAAAATTGAACTGAACTCCATAAATAAATCCATAACTTGAAATTGTTGAGCCGGCAGGGTTGAGTAAAGGTGTTTTCATCATGAACAACCTTGCTTCCGCACCTGCTGTAACCGCCAGACTTTTGAAAATATTATATCTTGCCATCACTCTTCCCAATCCCAAAGGACCGTCATTTGTGGCACCAAGTCCTAACCGGCTGTTTATTGAGAAATCACTTACGGCAATTATCTGGGTATCATAAAATGCCATACCCCAAATAATGCGGTCTTGTCTCTTTAGCTTTACCGGTACAAGTATAGTATTACCGCTTCCGGAATTATTTGTCGGTTCATTTACAGAATTTGACTGACCTGAATTGAGGATTGGGTCTGTAATACTAACAGGAATATATTTAATAAAATCATAATTCAGTTCTGTAACCCCTAATTCAAGACCGACAGTAGCGTTGCTGCTAAGACTATAGCCTATGCTTTGGGACATGTTTATCAATGAAGAGTTATCACTTGTTGAGATACCTGTTCTTGCAAAATCACGGCTGATGAATGTATTAAGCTGTATTGAATTCAATTCTGATGTAGTTGCTCCAAAATTGTAAAAAGGCATATTATTTTGGTACATTTCGCGTTTTTTATCAAATCCTTCAGAATTACCTGATTGCAAATCTATCTGCAAATTAGTACCTGCTCTCGGTCTGAGGATAACATCAGGTGCAGGCAGAGCAATTTCAGGTTCAATCGAAGCGGCTGAATATTCTATATCAAAGTCACCGATGATATCTTCTGCCTTTGAAGTTTTTACTGACTTGTCATCAGTAATCAATTCTACTGCCGAATTTGCTGCAACTTCATTATTTGATGACTTAATAATTAGAGTACTGCTTAAATTATCTGTTGCGGCATTTTTAACTAAATTATTGGATTGTATGCTTTTAGATTCAGATACAGCATCCTCTGACATAGCTGAAGACATAAATTCTATAGCTCTGGGATAATTATTATCGCTAATACGCAAAAAATTAATCAAAGCAAAGAATGCAATCATTGCTGCAAGAGCCGGTATTTTCGAATAGAACCTTTTTAATTTCAAATTATTTGATTTTGCAAAAGCAGGAGCTACGAGAATTTTCATCATCACTGCTTCTTCCGTCTGTTTAAGCAGACCGGGCGGTACTGAGATGGAGGCACTATCTTCAAGCAAATCCATGTGCAGTTCGACTGATTGGTCAAACTTTTCTTTAGCAAACGGATTTTCTTTTAACATCGAACGCAGTTTTGCGTCTTCAACTGAGGATAATTCACCGTCAATGTACTTCGATATGAGCAATTCAAGACTCATTTAATTCCTTCACTAATGGTTTCAAAAGTTTTCTTAAAATTAAGCGGGCGCGATGAACACGAACTTTAGCAAGAGAAAGGTCAATATCTAATGTATCGGCAATTTCCTGATACGAAAAATCTTCGTATTCTCTCAATAGCAGTGCCTCCCTCAAAGGAGTAGGTAAATCAGCGATAGCCTGTTCGATTTGACTTTTCAAAATCGGGTCGGAATTCCCGTCATTTGAATCATAACCATGAAAAACCTCATCGAACGGTTCCTGCTCTTTTCTGCTGCGAATATGATTCAGACAGGTATTGCGTGCTATCGTAAAAAGCCATGCAGCAAAATTACTGCCATGAAAACTTTCTCGATTTTCATAAATCCTGATAAAGGTTTCCTGAAAAGCATCCTGAGCTGTTTCGGCATCTGACAACATTCTCAAACAGAAACGATATACTTTCTGGGCGTAATTGTTATAAAGGATATGAAATGCTTCTGCGCTCCCCTGCTGCAAGGCTTCAACAGCCCTGTTCAGTGATTCTTCGTCCGCTATTTCTTTCTTCTTAAAAAACATTGCCCGATTCTACTATATTAGTTTGTATCTGCACCGTCACTTATAACCATAGACACGACTTCTGATAAAAAAGTTACAAATTAATGAAATCATCATCAAAATTTTTTTTTAAACTTCTTTTTCCCACAGTCTGGGATTACAAAATTATCCTTTTTTAGCGACTTATCAAAATTTTACAGCCTTTAAATTAGATAAATAGTATATTTATTTACAGTTTCAATATTATTTTTATAAGATGATTTTCATTCAATTTATTTAAAAGAAGTTTTCTGCAAAATAAAACATCATCTAATTTGTTTAATAGGTAAATTTGTTTTTATAAAAAAGTTAAATAACTATGTATTTATTGAATATTATTGTGCTGATTATCATATTATCAACGAATTTACTAAATGCGCAGGATGATTCGGATAATGAAGCACGCGAAAAGATGATTATTTATGAAATTCAGGATTTTTCATATAAGTTTTTCAAAGGTGATACCTTACGTTATAAAGTAGCCGCTTTCGACAGTATCATAATTAATTACGGCAAACCGCTCGAAAAAACTAGATACGAAACGATTGAAATAACCTGTGATTCGGTAACAAAAGACAGGAGATTTCTACTTTCTCTCAGAATGATTAATTTGATTTCCGATGAGAATTTCGGTAAAGTTGAGAAAATAAGACGCACTACATCACCCTGGATGAACAGAAAATCACATTTGTGGATTGACTCACTCGGTAACCGTTTAGCAGCTTATGCCGATGATTCTTTATCTTACGCACTTTCCCCTGGCGGAGCTTTTTCGCCGTATTTGATTTTCCCGATAAATGAGACATACCGTTATATAAATGAATCATGGATGGTCTCCTCAAATGATACATTGTGCGAAAATGGTGTGCCTTGCGGTATCATGAATCAATCATCTTTGTTCCGGGCTCTAAAACCGATTGATACGCTTGGCTATGATTGTGTGAGATTGAACTATATTAAAACTGCAATTGGTGCATTAAATGTAATTATGCCCGATAACCGTATAAGAACTGAAGCAACCATTGCCGGTTCCGGTGCCATGACTATAAGCAAAAAATACCGTGTACCTGTTCATTACTTTGCCAATATTGAACAAAAATTATTGATAATCAATTCCGAAAATGACGAGACTCCGGGACTGCACTTTATTTCTGTTGACTGGACACTTGAGCAGTTTATACCAAGTCCTGAAAGAACAGCACCCGAAAAAAAGCAGAAGAAAAAGAAGAAATAACTCCTTATAACGAGTTCAATTATTATTATATAAGTACTTTTAAACCAAATAATTAAATCAACCTCACCCCAACCCTCCCCTTAGTAAGGATAAGGTTGGGGTATTGTTGATTTAATTCTCAGAAAAAAAATGATGTCGCTTCATAATAACTGATTTATTATCGAAATATTATCAATGTTGAGCCTTAGTTGACGAATCTAAAATTAATACTTCACCTGTCCCGACATTATACAGAAGAGGTAAAATCTTTACCTCTCCATGATTGCGACTGATATTTTGAATAAAAGCATTTTCTTTTAGTTGTCTTAAACCATGAAAAACATTAGCATTTATGCACTCATTTAAATATTCGTATTTTGGTTCGGGAATATCTTTCATTTCCTCTTCATTTCTGATATGGTCTAAAATATCCACGATGTTGCCTTCACCCTTATGCCCCTGAGCATAAGCCTTGACGGCACCGCATTCAGTATGACCCATGACTCCGATAAACCGGACTCCGAGATGTTCTACTGCATACTGTATGCTTCCCATTTCGTTTTTGCCGATAATATTGCCGGCAGTACGTATTACAAAAATATCTCCTACACCCTGGTCAAATAAACTTTCAACCGGTACGCGGCTGTCCGAACATGAAACTATTACTGCAAAAGGATTCTGCCCCTTAGAGTTTTTTTCGATTGTCTTTCTATCCTGATTAGGATGTATAGCAGTTTCGGAGACAAACCTTTTATTTCCATCCAATAATATTTTTACAACATCAATATCGGAATGTTTATTGACTGCGTGGTCGTCAGATAAGACTGCTATACAGGACAGCAGTATAAATATCATTACCCTTGCTGAATAT
>JAVSMQ010000001.1:2831515-2971899 GCA_032027125.1 Kapaibacterium sp. (SeqCode) | reverse complement strand
CCCCAGAAAACATCCTTTTTAAACTGCTCAAATATTTCTTTTTAATTAAACGTTTCTATTTTATTTTTATTAGTATTGTTAGGCTGAGTAGTTACGATTTTTCTTACTTAACATTGTCAGAACCGTGTCATCTACATAATTATCAATCAAAATTATTTGTCTTTTTGCCGATTTAATCAGTTCGGATACAAAACTATAAGCATCATAAATCTGCCCGTCAAAGAATATTCCCTGTTTTGGCTTAAGTATTCTATTATCCAAAGCATCAAAAATAATATCCATTTTATTTTCAGTTTCAAGTTGCTTTAATTCTATTCTGTCAAGTCTCTGAAACAGATTTTGATTTAATGTAAGCATTCTTCGCATTTCTACAAATGCCTGCATTATCTGAATACTTACCTGTACCGCAACCTCACTCCGAAGCACAGCAGAAAGCATTGCAATGCCCTGCTCAGTAAAAACATAAGGAAGATACTTCCTATGTCTTCCTCTTTCATTCTTTAAGGTCACAGTTTGTGACCTTAAAAATTGTACTGTGTTTAAGGTCACAGTTTGTGACCTTAAACTGTCAATCCTGTCATTATTAGATAACTGTTCAGCATATTCTTCATTTGTTAATTGAAAACGGAAAGATTCAGGAAAGCGTTCAATATTTCTTTTGACAGCCTGATTTAAGACTTTTGTTTCGACCTGATAAATTTCAGCGAGATCTTTATCAATCATAACTTGTAAATCCCGAAAATTATAAATTCGATTTTTGATATTATCAACTGTTGGTACTAAACTGTCACTGGTCATAATAAACCTCTAATTGATTCAATCAAAGTTGCGACTTCATTATCAAGGGTTTTCATTTCTTCCAAAATGTCTTTCGGTTGGCGAAGGGCTGCCTCTTCTTTCTTATTTGGATTCTTAACGCTTAAATCGAAAGTCGTTTTATCAACATCCTTTATATTCAAAGTCCAAGAATTTTCACTTTCACCGGAAGTTTTTTGCAATTCCACAAACTCAGCCAAATCTTTTTCGCTGAGTGAATTTGTTTTTCCTAAATTCCTGTCCAAATTCAATTGATAATACCAGGCTTTACGTGTAGGAGCACCTTTCTCAAAAAATAATACTACCTAAAAATCTAAAGCATTTACAATAAAGGGTGAAGCAAATCGTTGATAGATATAGACTTAACAAATATTTTTTCAACAATTTAACTTCACCCAAATGATGAATGTCAAAAATAATAAAAAAACTGTTAAAATCAAAACAAGTTTTACAGCCCAAAGATTGACCAACTATTCCGGCTTACTTCCTGTCTTTAAATTCATGCATAAACTTGGTTTCTTTGATAAGCTCGGAGCCGTTAACCTTCCATTAGGCAGGAATATCAAATACAGCACCCAATCTATTTATGGTATCATAGTGTTGGGTCTTATAGCCGGAATGAACCGTATATCGAAAATGGAAAGTTTCAGCCGCGACGCATTGATACAGGAATTATTCGGATTATCCGGTCATATAGATGAAGATACGATAGCTAACCGGATAAAGCGTTTTTCTTTTCATCATACAAATAATCTGATAGAGCACATTGGTCAAATGTCATCAAAAGTACACAAGCAATTAGGTACAGACGCAGATATCCTTGATATGGACTCGACAGTAAAAACGACTTACGGCAATCAGGAGGGCGTCAGCCGTGGTTTTAATCCCCATAAAAAAGGAGCATCAAGTTATCACCCGTTATTAGTATTTTTAAACAGTACAAAGGAATGTTTACTGAGTTGGTTACGTCCCGGGGATGCCTATACAGCCAATAATTCGTCGGAATTTATAAAGCAGGCATTCAGTTTACTGCCCTCAGGCATCAAAGATATATTAGTCAGAGCCGACAGCGGATTTTTTGACGGCACTTTACTGAGTACCATTGAATCATATCCGGGTGTAAAGTATTTGATTAAGGTCAAATTGAAAAATCTTCAGTCGGTTCTGTTAAGTCAATCATGGGAACCTATACCCGGCAAGCAAAATTATGAAATGACGAAATTTGAATACAAATGTGCAGGTTGGAAACAAACGAGAAAATTTGTAGCGGTAAGAATCCTGAAAGAAAAGCATGAACCCGGTGAACTGTTGCCCAAACAGGGATATGAAATGTTTTGTTATGTCACCAATATTGATGCCGACCCACTTGCGATACATTATTTGTACGGCGACAGGGGTACCAGTGAGAACTGGATAGAAGCGGTCAAGAAACAAATGTTTGCAGGCAGTATGCTTACTCAGGATTTCTGGGCTAATGAAGCATTATGGCAGGCAAGCATACTGGCATATAACATTACAGTCTGGATGCGATTTTTAACCGATTTAAAAGCTGCCCGACAGGAACCTGCAACATTCAGATATTGGTTTGTACTGCTTGCAGGAAAGATTTCAAAAACGGCAAGACAGGTAAATTTGAAAATGTATGATGCATATCATTACAAAGACTGGTGGCGTAGAATTGAAAAAGGAGTGGACGATATTGTGTTTCGCTGATAAACAGAATTTACTTTTAAAAATGGAAAATATTTCAGGGAGGCTTTGAGCTGAAATGTAATACTATGGGTTAAAWSRRRWAWAMWGYCMMKKWRMSSGMRWTWTKAWRKTKKSKKKKKKWATAACTCWKKKKWWWWWYKTMCYKKWRMMYKAMWTWWKATKTTTWSGKRSTRMWKWWYTYWYTYYKKYWYCTKWMWWYWSAMYKMCYKKWRAWTYYWRRRYMSTAYKSWKWTTRCWSCKKYMSMTRWRWASWYWMCGYMMRSTMAMTSMAGMAYYRTMWGYAKWWYKCARMWWWSKATWWKTARTTWMMRYWMMSKCWCTGMMGCMKKMTYWRWRWYWYTYWAWAAARTRYTKTWAAWWWMAAMWCSSKSTYTSMCSYSKRCKWWWMGRSWWWTTWTMMWRWRCTKYWRAAMKMWMWWYRCYGYYWMAMSKGKRMKWAKYSRRAAMWWYWYCWKARCKKYYKWWYKCYYKWWWMYSSSMAAWRKKKKMYKARWSARWAYWWSWWYRKAKMRKWYTYKKTSCTKMMWMTCSGYRMWAWWTYMYRWWMRWRWWWYYGWWTRSAWAAKMTWMKGWKYTTYYMYYCYKTSCRWAAWMWKWWTYMTWWTRYMRRWTWYMRAMRYYMWTRRTWKTWWSWYYYTKCSGYWWMMYKTWWYYWTTTKTMARATWWYSAYAWSCTTMRYASWAARATYCKGCRSYKYCYMWWKMMYMWTYWTMAAWYWWWYMTMMGMTTYWYRSARMAAYMMSKYWYWSMMTARWKCWSMWTMAWRRWYYKKRWSTMYRRTWTTYRSMRCMAYWRCKTYYRSMATWRYYCWKATTMWRGRTYTKRGAKTMWWRYAWWYRSCWCMWTTSSKKCYKKYMKKMMYSAKWTYSKRRMYKKWRKWYWYMWAYRMRKKKMWYAWYTYSYSSYWTWYKRYATSMGYTYKGAAYYKKRKTTYWYMRWTSMSKKWAAWWWYYWCCSRYWTWWTATWYSMKMKTWKMAKKWTKTWKWKYAKYYSWYTKAAAWTTTYWSMRRTWTKRWAWTMGWTWRTRKYMRRMWWWAKMKTWKMSGTYWTMRMYTKWYWRARSWWTGKWAWKRKYWWATKKWCMRYMRWWKYTYTKAGGYMWWSSCCWRACAWWSCATTGWTATKSYYWRRWWWWSMKTYGKTKKTMWKAKKYRYMKCCSARMMAWYCSRYWGWWRYTYYWTSSWWMTSMWWWKSWTSYARRWWTTKCMKMMRWRSAAWCCRSSARKWSYKYTMTMCWTMKYCMARTYMWCYASWKMWWYCAGMAWYWKWATSCASRAWGTCWKCWMTAYWTWKWMMAGTTYRYTMMWRCAWCMRSYWWMTTTMTRMWKWWKKKYWWYAWWATTWTTWMARSYTTRWYMWWWYAWSRGMWWAWTWWMWWRWTTTSTRWTWWWTWRTYATTYYARCYTTAMMAWTTTAMKRRAAAATTAMWWTKWTYWSYAWWKRTTTKWYAWTSYAAYWYTWSAWWTTTAMWAAMWAAWWAYTWTTTWMWKMAKAKRTTTKAWRATKYAAKRYKTRATTYWWWWMWRMWAAMAWTTWTTYWWTWWMKATWWWTSAWRWTTTAWRKWKTAAYTYRWTTMKKAAAWMATWTTTKMTTYATYTWTTAWTYWKWWTTTWTAYAWWWAMTWRTTTWKWAAWWAWWWTTYRAKKMWTTWTYWAWWTKRYAWYTWTAMMMAWWAWWMWTTTTAMAKRMWATTWYWMRGRYKWAKMWWAWWSACMWSYWYAAMMAWWMAKMRWTKWAMRRRMAAKWWTYMMRGMRWWKWTWAWWCAMYTRMWYRAARAWWMMSRKWTRAAWRWMAWWRAWWSWSARAWYYWWWAAWKYWWWKAWATKMWKRAWAMMKTKKAWWTRKMAWTAWWWRWGMWWTYYAWAAAWRKWWMKWKRTTYKWSWMWAATWRKAWWWRRARWYATWTRMRCKWWYWWKARRMWKMACTTSKTKYRASTYWWATWRWAWWWWWAKWYATAYKCRMRRAMMWRWRKMWWSAMWTMKWRCRWRTWAWATYKRRTKWWWWYAWATRSWYGRRKRAYWAYAWMMRKWWWWWKRASKTATAWMAWSTRKTRAAWWMMRMTRRWWKKRTKRWTWSWRMYKTTTTAWKRWKYWAWMWMWWKTWTTMAWTAAMKSWWAWWTTAWTKWTTRWKWYTWWWWWAKATKMWAMYRWTWTTWTTYWYYAWWYRWTARTWTMMYWWWWAWWTMTWAMWYAWAWKAYRSTRKWWWKWTTWWYMAKTMATWRSTWWMYMAWAWMWAWAWWWSKYAARAWWMRGWARATWGTWTMWTWAKYAMYARMKYAATAWWRTSAWAAWAWRKYAARWWWWRSAAAAKWRWAWYYYWRTSMYCAAWKYRATRWWGWKRTWATAAWWSMAATKAWSMARWWKRRAAWTMMASTKYTMWAWWTKWKRAWRMYKTWWWAAWASYAWWRWMYMWGWWWRRAMWKAWWCWKTYWWWRWKWTKAAWAMMTTWKAAAAMCWMTWRTMWYKGAWWWWAMAKWYTYWSTMTAWRTRWWTWWTARMWTTSAWAACYAYTWSTAAYKKWWTWWARRTTYTWWYTWWWRAWWKMTWWYWKMATYYWKAWYTMYWAMKAWSWKYWTMAARSKWTKMWYWWMYRARYKSTWAMTTMAKCWKRMYWYSCWMAGAWGRKYWTMMMACSAYSYTCWAMYAASCWRYYAAWWYWKYWRWCMAYKSKCRRMAKGTKWKAMMWSYWCSKTSTWAKMMSMAWCMMAAWTWKYWMWYRRWTGRMGMMRKGKSKGRWAYSYTYSRWRWWARYYRRMYSWCRWKTAKYWYWTGKAYKAWSCRRRGKCSKSKAMSCTWYMMMAARMTTMGMYKTSRWRTMTKTWKYRWMYTWTCMGAARTCCWYKAARSYAWSSMRRKMWKMRATKWSMRAWCWRKAKMAAMWWWWYRGMWWKSSWKWWRASCAAGRMSRTWWRAMAWRWSMKWWMMARWWMAAAAAWAWKGMWTKKRTKRKRAYYAMSAMMRWWKAAMWWMTRAKTWRMAMYAMWAAWRKMAWRRATWTWWTRGAATWWMYWWWGWMRAARTWYTMWRTWGARYYAAWAATSGSAAMKRYATTRWARAATMYATTTTRTMARRRTAYTMWAYYRAGTTWWWAWWYRRAMSTGMWTWRWRRARTSYATYTKWTMARKRWWYTWRRSMAWKYTKWTWTWYAMRSKKRWWYWWTKGARYKTRYYKSWYMWWTSWWYYKKKKAAWTYYRAWWWYSRMSKTSWWWSWWWTKMWCWWRMKRMWCAWTWMTRMYRTKWAWWTWCRAWWASRKRMWWSWATRRAAYKYKMAMMRGAWKMAAWAWTGATWWRRWTYWAMGMKTWKRKKMRWGAAKASWWMRKSWAYYGGAKKMAAWAYKGWWTWWSYKMAWMKSKTTTRGWYRWGWAKAMWKWRRMWWYWGKAGWYWWKWYSRWRKTKMSRAMWMWKWWTWWKWKWARKRWWAWKWKRAATCAGKRRWTTYRWWYWWKKWGWKAWCAARYMWKWKYTRWWWSSWWWWWAWKWWWYMRGSMWTTCAAWTYYYWAKWYAWMWWKYSYKKGSTWRKKMMWAWRMMWKWKAWCWRYSWKTYWRKWYMYRAYWSWMWTKWTKMYKSGWWGRRWAMWRKYMTRAKWRCYRYRKGTKWRRAKRWSRCTKTMTKKMTKAYTSSAWKARKMYWSWWWKMAKTRYSKYWKRWSWMARRRACSYYWKWKSYMKRWKYKSRTWWRRYYAMWMWRYWRWMYRKYWWWWYTSAGAAWSYKCWKKKYYRKWWSSWKRWWKAMKCWAYYRRTYAWMMAGMRRYWWWRARAATKKSMWKSWWKKTYWCRWTAWYKRYKSTWSWSRTYWYWWASAKKYWRRRAAAWWWKMWWGSAARTKMTMWTKMTSWKTWKKTKAMRWYTYKYASRKWWKKKGAMAWRAKWTYGGAAMWKAYAWWSYTRAKWWTRKYARKWYYWSMWGSRRARWYKRYWWRWKTYYSKAWSAWAMAAAMTYWRSMKYARCMKTTTYMMMTRMRGWWRYWKYWWWTWYYTCYMKRRAAAAWMAWCKRYSSMMWYMTTYYWYAYYRWRRYYSTWYYRAWWASKWCMYGAKRMWMKYAASSAYRYWMKTWWTSYWWAKYGKAWYMCTWCYSAAWWRKWCWWSATKYTMKKRMGSMMAWWARTWMKRWTMARWKKWWTAYYWSYYWRTTWTWSKAMAWYYKRYKKCSGSRAAARRTAMKRWYMAMRWTKWYMKMTKKWTKKKTYAGSMAAWMCRSSWWMYGRRAAARGWAMWRTCAWYRWYKKSYGWWWRAYTSKYYRRMMARWAMAYGMWWTKWAWWMMGRRMAAYMRTWRTYWKGYKTMAWWYTYWYYSAWWWKWRWWKGYWWTKWAKKMCGKGMARYMSTWKTTRWRMYTSAWKYTKATSYWTTTWWKKWSRYWAWGRRGSASGWRYRGKSYKWTTWKWMASTKRMRCTKMKGWWWTYAWTKMMWCWWRRGRKSAKKWMWSRKKYRAKWAWWMARKWKMACKWMKRWWWTSAWWTMAWMWYRMSWWRATTKYMYWKYMWMRWRAMARRKAYAMSRRATMWKTTSAWWWAMWATYWYSTAARTYSTSWWRMWKSATKRYWSKYAMRMKWKATCAKWTYMWWWWYWATYKKKWMWKTYMTKWRRAWGGATKSTTYTSAASWTWWMWSMWRYWYWAKTWRWTYKGWWMWKTTAWKYRRAWGGATKCTTKWKAWYTWWMCWKMWKYRKWARWWSWWWWSATWASWTWWRSWWWTRRWYYMWWGMWAYWWAYMMWWWTYWRSRARAYYWWAWCAWWAMAWTYARWTKWWWWYYMWWRYAWYRAWMARARTKSAWMKRKWSWTKMTYMAAWAAAWCRWATGRKTWTWMTWMTWKYSAKAAKWGKRRWKATRTTRWYRMTWMWWKAAWWMRWWKRKRTTYRRWAYKTGSMWRMAWTKRWATGWTMWKAYMARKWRTTKRAKTRWWTRATATTSRKAMTKKRGAWMCWWTTAKAYSWTMMRAYAARKTSWWTGAKKSWWTWAYMWWRRKRYKTGASRAMSWWYTWRAMMAKWCARYWWAWKCAAYSRKRMAWWYWCYAMARKKYRTKACSRRRWASTTWWRAMSKSARMYWARSMRWCSRRRWWKRMTYYAMAWTWMAWWWYMRGWYWGWTTWKWYMGRMAAMAWKCWSWSRAASYTGRRTTYRWWTTRWARAWYARGTCKGRKTMKTTASWSMAARKTMWMASMRASYKSAGWTWGTKYKGTWKWRYARRTSGSKRTMKWTMMWKYWRKKWWMRWYMKWRTGMRSWTWKTSMRRTYYKSWMWWWGKSYRKWWWYMRWTKTRWYWKCRYWAWTAYSRSMYTKTKCRRWTYMKMRYKYWGWRMKKWRWSARWYKKMACWRMRYRMRKWMYKMMMWRWRMRRWWTRWWKWRYTGWAAKTAKAKRAWYTKMWSAWWRWKMRSKRWKAMAMMRMAAAMWKSAYTWMYKSWMWKWMWRTRWYWYWRWKWYTMAWAAYSRAKRWRYYKMWRAYTKYWMWTMYRCWYKWRSWKWWWYRYWKWWTMTMRRRAKYRATKTSWWTAYSRWTWWWRMWRTWMTWRARGKYAKMWRWKWWMTWTWKKSWGTKRTKWCRRWWMMKRTMRMKYWRWTAWWWAWKRYRKYAAWGAMMKYTTTTMWRWTRWSWCKRAWWRWRKYSYKTTWMTWRTTWTYAWGTWWMYGRSMKCYKTWARRWWRAMTYYMMRWRMMGKYTKTYWMTWRYKWYYMMRWATYYRSKSTYYKTAARRTAKAAWWSSMRAAMMKKTWWTSWWWAAYSACYMMRAWKWWAYKRWWYTTRMARWMTWARAKRAAAWRAYKTMWWRTYWRRYYWMCRAGRWRWWWYGRARSWTKYWRAMWKAGMTWMRRWKWCSKMTWAYSKRRYTTWYGARRARWYTMRRARKRWKTYAWWMKASYYTYSRRWWYYKMWWASKRAAWKKTYRAMWARWYYMAMWWTRWRTMATTSWWSWMWTYWKARWWTYAAMKWAWRRKSYMMWMWRAYTYCAMWTTMTRYRRYTKAWRWAMWYWYARARTYAWYWAATRRKYSWYWAAKWYWWYAAMTTYKGMKKMTYWAAWWMACWYWAWKTYMWYAMAWRRSWKTTWMRTWWRAWWWYKYYKKRTTWTYWAWATWWYYYTATTYWMAMAMWRKSSATTTTYRTRWRRAWTYRSYKTKTWWKWRWWWYTTKMCTWWTSRAWWWATKKCKRWKWWKWTGWAKAATYMRTRTTTAMRAGYAWYWWKWYKWRYKGWWWWWWYRYWRARWASWWSMWKAWTTYATATTKAYWMRYWATWWKTYKWKYTKWAWMWWYATWWRWWWYWAYYWRWTWTTMYRWWKMWTYATTWKTWKTYWTTWWTWATYMYKAWTYRTWWTTWKTAWTTATTMMKWATYMTKAWTTRTWTTKWKTWWWKMTKMMRMWTYWKTAWTYRWATWWAWTMWTTWTYYTRAMTTWWWWWRTKWYTWRMWRAARCWKTWKKWWKYRWAWWAAWTYWWYTWMWWMACWWKAAAAWTTMYWWWAAAAWKYARWAWKTKSWGKAAWAAWWTWRMYWRAWSACAAGAWWWTWTMTAATGACGCATATAATTTATTCAAATGCGGAAAAAGTTCAATAGAAATTTATATAAAAATGTAAAATTACATCAAATTATTTTAGAATTTACTCTAAATATCAGTAAGTTACAAATGATGATTTGCATTTTAAGAAAAATATTTTCTCTGAACAAGAAAAATAACTGAAAGATAAGAACCTACAGTCGCTTTGAAACCTTCGGAAGGATTATTCTATGAATATTCTGTGGATTCCTACAAATATAATTATATTTATCCTAACAATGTTTATAGTTCTTTTGCCAATATTTCAATCATCAATTCAGATATTACTTTTTGATATTCTCTTTCAGTGTCGGTTACGGAATCAATAATTTCGTAAAATATCATATTATCATAATAAAACTGGGTTAAAGAAATATGACCCAATTCATAAGATTTCAGATTCAATTCAAGTTGATTATTTTGTAAAATCTCTTTTTGCATCTTAACTGTATTTTCCAATTCAATAGCCTTCCCGTGTAATCTCTTTTTTTCAATATAGAATTTTGAAATATAAGATTGAATTTTTACATCTATGTAATTCAATTCACTTTCTGCTTTCGGAACTTGATTTGTATTTTCAAAGACAGGAATTGACATCTGAAGCCGTAAACCATTATATTTTATATCATTTTCGTTATCCTGCCGGTATCCGATACCAAATTCCGGCAGCCAGCCTGATTTAGCTAAACCGAGCTTTTTTTCATAAAGTTCTTTTTCAGTTTCAAACGACTGAATATTATAATCGGATTTCCTGAGTTCTGTAAACAGCGAATCAAAATCAGCAGTGATATAATAAATCTGATATTCGTTAAAATTAATATTTATAGGTTTGCCGCCGTTTAGATTGACTAATTCAGACAGTATGGAATTTAACTCGATTTTTGCCATATTGAGTTTTGAAACAGCTAAATTCAAAAGTGATTTTGACTTATTTAATTCCAGAATTCCTATATCACCTTTTTCAAATCTAATTTGTAAAGTTTTATATATATTTTCAGCCAAAGTCATTCTTTTGGTAAGCTCATCAATTCTTGTCTTCCAATAAATATAGTCATTCAAATAATTCTGCGTGGTTACTAAAATTTTCAGTTTGAAGATTTTTAGCTGAAATTCATTTGATTTATTCTGCAGTCCGGCTATATCAGATTTCTGAAAATATATTGACGGGAAGTCAAATGACTGAGATATAATAAACTCCTGTTTATTTCCGGATGTTAAATCACTGCCTGATAAATATGAATACTCAACAACAGGATTAACAGGAAAAAGATTTGTTTTACTGCTGATATTCAAACTGTTTGAATATTCCCTAAATACTTTAATTTCCTTGTTATTAACAGCTATCTGCTTCAATACGTCTTTATTTGTTTGAGCATTAACAGAACTAATCAGTAGTAGAAAAACCATAATAAAATTAAACATAAATTTACTTTTTGTTAAATTAGATAGCCACATAATTTTAAACAGTAATATCAGTGAAACAAGTAAAATGAATAATACTATATAGGATGAGATATTTATTATTGTGGAGTTCATTTTTCAATTCCTTTGTTTAAATAATATAATTCCGGTTATTAATCCTGAAATTAATAATCCCACATCTTCGGTAATACCTAATTTTATTGCAGCAAAAAAGCCAATTACTGACCATATTAAAGGAATTATGTAAATCCAAATGTTAAGTCTGTTTTTTACCTGCAATAATATTCCGAAAGTAAAAATTGTTGTAGGACACGGTGCTACTCCGAATACAGGAGAATTTGGATAAGAATGACCAAGCCACATACCGATTAACGGATAAATAAACATTGCATAAATAATTAAAACAATTCCGGTTATACTGTTTAAACTTTTATCAAATTTGAATGTAAGTTCATTTTTAAAAACTACAATATACAGGAAAATTAATCCCTGGATAATAAAGATTGCACCGAAAATATATGCCGCATTATTTATTTGAGTAAAATTAAGTAAATGGTAAACAACACCCATCCATAACCAATATAAACCCAATACAACTAAAATAATTCGGCTTGATTTGTTACTTGTTCTAAAAATCAAAATGATACAAATCACTCCAAGAACATAAGCAAAGATTTGTGCCGGAAAAATTGAATCATTATAGATTTTAAAAATATTTAGAAACTGTTCGATTGTAAAAGGCAGATTCATTTTAATCTCCTGTTCTTAAATATATAAAAAACAATCGGTAAAATTATAAGATTGAGAAAAGTAGAACTTATCAGCCCGCCAAGAATTACTTCAGCCATCGGACTTTGAATTTCATTGCCCGGCTTGTCTCCTGCCAGAACTAACGGTATAAGTGCCAGTGCTGCTGTCAGTGCTGTCATTAATACAGGGTTTAGTCTATCAAGCGAGCCTGTGATAATGGCATCCTTAATATTCAAACCTTTATCTATTAAATGATTATATCTGGAAACCATCAATATACCATTTCTTGTAGCAATACCGAATAAAGTTATGAAACCGATTAACGACGGTATGCTTAGAATACCCGAAGAAATCCATACTGTTGCTATTCCACCAATCAAGGCAAGAGGAAGATTAACAAGTATAATACCTGCTGTCAAATAATCTTTAAACTCCTGATACAGTAGAAAGAATATGATGAGCATTGAAATTATTGATACAATTAGAATTATTCTTGATGCCTGCTCTTCACTTTCAAATTGTCCTCCATACTCCAAATAATAGTTTTCAGGCAGTTTTATGTTTTTCGATACAGAACTTTTAATATCATTTACAACACTTCTGACATCTCTTTCGGCGACGTTGGCAGAAATGACAATTTTACGTTTGACATTTTCGCGGTTTATGACATTTGAGCCTTTTCCGGATTTAATCTCTGCTATTTGACCGAGTGTAACTTTTTCACCATTCCAGGTATCAATCATAGCATTTGAAATGGCATCAAGATTATCACGGTATTCCTCTTTTAACCTGAGAATTATATCAAATGACTTCTCATTTTCAAAAACATTACCTACTACTTCGCCAGCAAAAGCTGTATTAACAAAACTATTAAAATGCTCCATTGAAATGCCATAAGCAGCCAGCATTTCTCTGTCAGGTCTGATATGAATCTGAGGTACTGTAACAATCTGCTCAACACTCAAATCGGCTACACCTTCAACTGTAGAAATTTTGATTTTTATTTCATTTGCAAGGTTATACATTTTCTCTAAGTCAGTACCGAACAGTTTAATAGCAATGCTTGTTTTATTGCCTGAAATTATATGGTCAATTTTATGACTGATAGGCTGACCAAGATTGAATACAATTCCAGTAATTGATGATAATTTTTGTCTGACTTCCTTCAGGAATTCATCTCTCGAACGCTCATCTAAAACAAAAGGTGTTTCAATCTCCGAAATACTCGAACCGAATGAATGTTCTGAAAGTTCAGCCCTGCCGGTTCTTCTTGCAGTAGAAACAACTTCAGGAATAGATAATAATGCTTCTTCTGCCTGAATGCCGATTTTTATAGATTCTTCAAGTGAAATACCCGGGGTTGTAGCAACAACAATTGTCAGAGAACCTTCATTGAACGTCGGTAGAAAATTCCTTCCAAGATAAGAAGTTGAAATAATCGAAACAATAAATATCAGGCTTATTGTTATCAAAATTACCTTTTTATGATTAAAAGAAAAGAGTAATGCTGATTTATAGATTTTTTTGAGAAAAGCTATCAATCTGTTATCGCCTTCCCTTTTGGACAGTAATTTGTCATTTGTCAAAAGGTAGCTGCATAATACAGGTGTAATGGTAATTGATACAATCAGAGAAGCAAAAAGTGAAATTATAAAAGCCATTCCGAGCGGCTGAAGCATTCTGCCTTCCACTCCACTCAGGAAGAATAGCGGCAGAAAAGCCACTATTATAATAAATGTTGCATTGATTATTGAAGCTCTTATTTCCCGTGAAGCATCAAAAACAATTTTAATAGTATTTTCTCTTTCAATTTTAGGCTTATAGTAGTTTTGTTTTAATTTTTTGAAAACATTCTCGACATCAATAATAGCATCATCAACTAACGAGCCGATTGCTATAGCCATACCTCCAAGACTCATTGTATTGATATTCAGATTCAGTAATTTCATTACAATTATAGTTGTCAATAGTGAAATTGGTATCGAAATCAAAGAAATAAAAGTTGTTCTGAAACTCAAAAGGAAAATGAAAAGTATGATAACAACAAATACCGAGCCTTCCAGCAAAGCCTTCTCTACATTCCAAATTGAAGTTGTGATAAAATTTGACTGATGAAACGGCTCTGTTTTGAAATCAATATTCCCGGGAAGTACAGTTTCCAATTCCATAAGATTATTCATAATCTTTTCAGTCAGGTCAATAGTTCCTATACCAGGCTGCTTAACTACAGTTAAAATAACCGCAGGCTTGGTTTTATATGAGGCATCGTTAATTCTTTGTGCAGGTGCTATAATAACCTCAGCAACATCATTTATCCTCACCGGATAACCGTCATTCATTTTGATTATACTTTTACCAAACTCCTCCGGCTTCGAAGTTCTAACCATCCCCCGAATAATATATTCATTTCCATATTGCTTAAAGATGCCGCCGTTGGAATTTTCATTGATTTCCCTGCACGCATCTGCAAGTTCGTCAAAAGATATTTTAAAATTTTTCATCATTTGCAAATCAGCAAGTACCTGATATTGCTTTTCGTCGCCACCCATTATTGTAACCTGTGCCACCCCTCCGAGTGAAAGCAATCTCGGTTTTACATTCCAATCAGCTAAGGTTCGCAAATCCATCATATTCAGTGAATCGGAAGTCATCGCAAAGATACTGATTTCACCTAAAAGTGATGTCTGTGGAGCAAGGATAGGGAATGAAACACCTTCAGGCAAAAGACCGGAAATCTGTGCCAGTTTTTCTGTTACAGTCTGTCTTGCCTTAAAAATGTCAGTTCCCCAGTCAAACTCTACCCAAACAATTGAAAATCCCATCGTTGAATTCGAGCGGACACGTCTGACAGAAGGTGAACCGTTGACAGCAGTTTCAATCCGGAATGTTACCATTTTCTCAACTTCTTCAGGTGCCATTCCGTTTGCATTTGTCATTACAACAACCGTCGGAGCGCTTAAATCGGGAAATATATCTACTTCCAAATCTCTTGCTGTAAATATTCCGATCACCATAATCAAAACACCTGCGATAAGAACAACCACTCTGTTATTCAAGGAAAAATTTAATATTCTATTCAGCATTATTTTATTCCTTTAATGAGCATGGGATTGTGAAGGTAATTCCGAGGATTTGGAAGCAAGCATAACTCTGTATGTGCCCTTACTGACGACGACCTCACCAAGATTCAATCCTGTAGCGATATTGTAATTGTTACCATCAAAACCGCTTATTGTAACTTCTCTTTTCTCAAATAATTCTCCATGTTTCTGAACAAAAACAAAATAATTTCCCTGGTCTTCCCAAAGTGCATCTTTTGGTATTGTTGTAGAATTAGGAATACTATTGCCAAAAAGATAAACAGTAACAAAAGTATTTGGTAATAAATCAATTTTATTATCAATCTGAATATAAATAGTAACAAAACCTGATGAGGATGAGCTAATAGGATTTCCTCCGACTTTGCCGTTTAATTCTTTCATACTTATTGTTTTATCACCGATTACAAAATTTGCGTCGGTTAAATTGTTCAGTTTAGAAAATTCATTTACCGGTACATCTACTTTAACAACCAGCTTGTTGTTATTTGTAAGAATGGCAAGTATAGTTCCTGCTTCAACAAACTGCCCCTGATTAATCATCATTTTATTCAAATATGCAGTTTTGGGTGATTTTATTGATATGCTTTTACCTAAAGCAGATTGAGAATAATTATTAAAAATTGCTTCTGCATTTTCAAAAGCAGATTTTGCATCTAAAAACTCTTTTTCTGAAGAAATCTTGAGTTTGTTAAGCTCAGACACTCTTTCATATTCTTTTTTTGCTCTATCAAAATTAGATTTAGCCTGTGAATATTTCAGTTCCAAATTATCTTCCCTCAAACTTCCGGGTTTGATGGAAAACATCTTACTGCCGACAGAAACTTTTTTACCGGGAGTAAGAGAATAATCAAGAATTTCTACTACTCCCGATGCAGCCGCAGTGACAAAAATCTCATCAGCAGGGTTATTGATTATTTTTCCGGCTGCTTTAACCGTTTCTGAAAAATTTACAGGTAGTACCTTAAGCAATGCAAAATCAATTTTCCAGGATTCTTCTTTAAGAAATGTTATCCCGCTCTCTGATGGTATTTCATCCTTTTTTGCTTCTTCCATAGAAGAGTAGCATTTCTGAGAAGAAACTTTAATTGTATCAGAAATGTTGTCATTTGTATAAATGAAACTTATTCCAACAGTTCCTATTGATTTTGGTATAAATGGTATTATAAAAATACCTTTTCGGGTTACTGAATCTGAAGATAATGTTTCATTAACTGCCCCATCCAAAACTATCTTCAGAGAGCCTGTTGTAACAGGTTTGAAATCTGATAATTTAGTAAAATGTACAACAAATTGGCTCTCTTTTTCCTGGATAAGAGGTGTCATTTCCGTAAACATTTCGTGATAAGCTGAAAATTCAGTAAATCTGATATTTTCAATTTCACTGTCACCATGACCTTCGTGGGCGGTTTCGCCGGCTGAATGGTCATGTGAGTCAAATTTTGTTTTTGAACATGCAACTATAATAAACATGAACAATACTAAACTGATATATTTAGTCATTGTAATTCCTAATTTAATGATAAAAAATTTATTAAAAAAAGATTAGGAAAATGAAGGAGGTGCTCTCGGACTGAGAGATGCCGCAACTAATGACTGGTATAAATTGTTTTCACATTTATTTGAGAATTCTTCCTGAGGAATTTCAGGGAGTCTTAAGAATGAAATGGTTTGACAGTTTTCAGATAAGTTTGTATATTCAAATGAATTTTGTAAAATTCGAATTTGAAAAATATCATGATAATCTAATAGATGACAATGCTGAAATGGCAGTTCATGGTCATCGTGCAACAAGTTTGAGATTTCTGATGAATTAGCATGATTAAACAGGTTTGCGTCCTGAATTTGATAATGTGTGGATATACCGACATTTATCTGACATCTTATTTTGTCATAATGTTCATGTTCATGAGGCTGAATATCATGTGCAACGTTCAGTAAATATACAAACAAAAGAAATAATATGTTAATTCTGCTTTTCATTCATTACAAATATACAAAGAAATAAAATGAGTTCGTTAAAAAATCATTGCAAAATAAAAAAATCTCCTCAATTTTTGAAAGCGACTTCAAATTAAACAGTATAGATTTTTCAAGCAGTCACCTTTTGATTTTATGTGACAATAATTACATTTTCAAGAATGCATTAGTAAAAATATATAATAAATAAAATGTTTACAATATTTTAATATAATAATATTCTTTTAGCATTTAGCAATGTATAAAATTATTAATAGGATATACTAATATGAATACCAGAAGAAATTTTATTAAAGGTACAAGTGCACTTACTGTTGGTGTATTAGCAAATAATTTTCTTTATAATAATAAAGCATATTCTAAAGAAGATTTTGAAAATAAACTTCTTGAAACTGAAAATTTATTTCAAAATCCTCCTTTATTTGACACTACTAATGTTATGATGATAATGAATTCAACCCATGAATTGGTTTCCGGTGTCAATAGTAATATTATTAGTCTTGGAGGTGGTTTTCCCGGTCCTACTATTAAAGTGAAGAAAGGTGATCTCTTTAATGTTTCATTCCATAATATGCTCAGTGAAAACACGAATATTCACTGGCATGGTATCTATGCTCCGGATAATATGGACGGGCATCCCTCAAATTTTCTGAAACCAAACCAGGCATTTACTTATGAATATCAGATAATACAAAGAGCAGGAACATATTTTTATCATTCCCATAACCACATGACTACAGCAAAACAAGTTTATAACGGTATGTATGGATTCCTGATTATTGTAGATGATGAAGAAAAATTACTAAATTTACCTTCAGCGGAATTTGAAATGCTTATGGCAATTCAGGATATAAGATTAGGAACAAATGATAAACTTATTTATTCTCCAAATGCCTTAGATAAAATGGAAGGCTGGTTAGGTAATCAGGTTCTTGTTAATGGAATTATGAATACTGTGAAAAAAGTAAGCAAAGATTCGTATCGATTGAGGTTAGTAAATGCATCAAATGCAAGAATTTACAAATTAGCTTTCGATGATATGAGAACATTTAATATTATCGGTACAGATGGAGGACTACTTGAAAAACCAGTTGAAGTGACATCTGTTTTATTTGCACCTGCAGAAAGATTAGATATAATTGTTGATTTCAAGGGAGACTCCATTGGAAATTCGGTGAAATTTATATCCGAATCATACGATCCACCTGTGGGACACATGGGAAAACCTACTTATCCACAAGGAATAAACCTTGATATTATAAGATTTGACATTGAGGATGAAACAAAATCTTCCTTTACATTACCTGAAAAATTATCCGTAATAGAAAAGATTTCCGAAATAAATTCTGTCAAAACAAGAAAATTTGAACTTCAGATGCAAATGATGAATATGAAGCATACAATCAACAACAAACTCTATGATATGGAAAGAATAGATGAAACAATCAATTTCGGTGATATTGAAATCTGGGATTTTGTAAACAAAGATCTTGATATGATGCATCCAATACATATTCACGGCTTACAATTCCAAATTCTCAGCCGTTCATCATCTACAGAATTACCCGAACAAGAAAAAGGCTGGAAAGATACTTTTCTGATTAACGGTGGTGAAACAGTTAAAGTAATTGCTAAATTTAACGGTTACAAAGGTAAATATTTACTCCATTGCCACAATCTTGAACACGAAGATGATGGTATGATGCTTAATTATAATGTTGTTAATTCGACATTTGTAGAAAATGAATCAATAAATGCAATAGAAATATATCCAAATCCTGCAAAAGATTTTGTTTCAATTACAAATATTGATAATTCGGAAATTGGAGATATGAAAATATTTGATTTAAATGGAAATATTATTACAAAATACAAATCAAGTTTAAATAATAGAATACTGACTATCAACTTATCAGATATGAGTAGTGGATATTATTATATCTCATTAAAAAATAAACTTCTAAAATTTACTAAATTAAAGTAAACAATCTTCAAATGTTACAACCAGTCTATTTTTAGATTGTTGTTTCAATTTTCGGCTTAGTGATAAATTTTATTTCAACTTAATAGTGGTTATACAAGTTCGACTGTCGCTGTTAGTTTCATCATACTTTACAGTAATCATCATTGATTTAACTTTCAATCAGCATATTTAAATTTAATTGCTTCGATATTGACAGCATTTAGGCAATTTATTGTAAACTGTATCATCAGCCTTATATTTTTCATTATCATGACCAGAATCGGCAATTGATTTCAGAATCGCAGTAATATCAGGTGATATATCTTTGTAAAAAATCGTTAACAAATCTGTTTCGGAGTCCCAATCAGAATCTTCAACATTATCAAATTCATTAGCAACATTTTCAATTCTTGATTTACACATATCACACTCACCTGATACTTTTACTTTGGCAAATGAAAGCCCTTCTTCTCTTCCATTCGGTATTATTTCAGGATTTTCCGAAAATTCTTCATCGCCGAAAAAATCAAAACTTTTTGAAATACCGGCTTGTAATGAAAATTTGTTGGTTAATTGTTCACCATTTACATTTTTATATATCGGGTAGTTCAATTGACAAGAAACTGTCCAATCATCAGCAATTGTGTAATTAAGCTGCGGTGAAACAAAAACATTTACAACACCTGTGGCATTAAGATATGAATACTGGTTTGGTTGATTCTTAGACCCAATTAATGCCCTATCACGTATTTCGAATCGCAATTGAAGCAACCCGCTGAGTTCATCCAAAATTTGATATGCACCGATTAAGGACAGATTATATAAGTTGCCGTATTTGTATTTAGATGTGGAAGTTTCGACAAATTGAGCTGTTTCAATTGAATTTATAGAATATAATGTGAAGCCGCTGTTTCCAAACCGGTTTGAAAGCATTAAACCCAGATTATATTTGTAATTACCTGATGAGGGCTGCAAATCTATCGGCAATTTTATGTCGTCATAGACCTGATTAAATTCACCTACAGGCAATGTAATCTTTAAAGTTTGACTTACTTTAAATTCATTATCTTCACTTTGATAAGTATCATAACTTAATCCAAGATTCAAATTACCAAATCCCTGGGCATATCTGTTGTAATCCAGTTTAACAAAATTCTGTGATTTATTGAAAAAATAACCGATATCAGCTAAGATTCTGAGTTTATCTGTTAATCCATAGGATAATGAAATACTTGAGAAATTAAATTCAGTTTCGCTATATGTTGAATCAAGCTGTTCAATACCATTATAATATGTATCGGAGATTGAGTAGATATGTGAATAAGAAACACCCAATACATTTATTCCGCTATTCTGCATTGAATAATTTGAACTTACCGGATTGCCCGCAGCACAGCATTGTGCAAAAACTTCACTCTGCAATGACATAAGTATCAAAGCAACAATTAGAAAATTTATTGATTTCATTTGTTTTCTGAAAAATTTAAAATTCAAAAAAGATATACTTTATTTTACAGTAATCTGAAAAGTTTGTGTAAATGTTCCCTTTTCATTTGAGACAGTACAGGTTATAGTTCTTACTCCAAGGCAGTCATTAACTAATGGTGTATATGTAATTTTTGAATTATCATCCTTATTTAGTAGAATTTTACCGCAATCAGATTTCCAGTCATATTTCAGATTTCCGCCAATTGCATAACAGACAATATTTGCAGATTCTTCAGTTGATGATTTTAGTTCAGATTTATCCGATTCGATAGTTATAATTTCGGGTTGATTTATAACTTCTAAAATGGTTAAAGTAATACTTTTTGAGACTGAACCCTTACTGTTTGAAACTTTACAAGTGATAATTTTCTCACCAACGCAGCATTCAGCACCAGTAAAACTTACTTTGGAACGTTCGCTGTTCAATGGAATTAAATCACCTAAGTCCACCTGCCATTCGTATTTCAGATTACCGCCGGTTGCATTACACGTAAGAATCGCAAGGTCATTACCCCCAAAAAGTATCTCGGTTTTATCTGCCACGATATTGGTAATTTCAGGTGATGTTTCCAAATCTGTATTACCTGACGGATTATCATTATTCGAGCATCCTGTTATAGAATAAATCCATACCAAAATCACTGCGAAAAATATTATATTCTTTGCTTTCATATTGTTTACCTCTTATTTAAATTTATTATCTGATTATTTTAAAATATTTAATAACAGGCAAACCTTTATACTCAGTTAAAACATAATACATACCTGAAGATAAATCACTTATTTCAACACTAAATTCCGGAGAATACGGATTCATATCATTACATAGAATTCCGTTCAATGAAAATATCCTGAAAAATTTAGGATACATATCAGATAACTTAACTCTAAGTTCATTGTTGTTGATATTTACGAGAGATATTTGATTATTCAGGTTTTCGGCAACATCAGTTGTTTGCAGAAGGAAATAATAATCCCCCTTAGCTAAATCAGTAACATTCAAAGCAACATCATCTCCTTCCAATGAATGTATCAATAGTCCGGGCCAGCAGCCTCCGGCGCCTTGGCTGCCTAAAGCATCGATAGCAAAAATTTTACCGCAGTTATTGCATCTCAGATTTGTTCCTTTCTGAGAATAGCCTTTGTGTTCTGGATAACAGACATCACAAGCATTAAATGATGATTTTATATCTCCATTGGATGCTCTAACCAAAATATATTCTATATTTATATATTGAGTTTGCGAGACATTATAAATATATTTATAATGTCTGGCTGTGGTCGAAACCTCTGAAGCCGGATGTTTGACTACCTGGGCAATTGCGTTGTATGACTGACCTAATGTGGTCATAAGGATTAGGATTATAGCAGAAAAACGCAGAAAGCCCATGGCTGATTTTGTAATGTGATTATTTGAAATCACATTATCATCTATAGTTAATGTATTTAACATTTTATAAACTCCAATTTAGTAAAAAAATAATTTATTCAAAATACAATTTCACTATAATTTATATATGCAAAAATAGACATATTTAATTATAATACCTCAATAAAAGAAATATCTGTAACCCTTTAAAACTATTTTACTTTAAATCCATTCTTCGTAAGATTGGATTTAGCTGATTCGAGTGTTATTTCCTCTAAAGTCATTTTACATAAAGGGCATTTCCCCGCTTCATCAGAGATAACATTCCAGTGCATTGGGTCCTGAAATACTTTGCCGTCTTTGTTCATATCAATTTCATTCAGGTCAATTTCACCTTCCCGAACAATTGCTTCAGCATTTTGCTGTATTTTCATTTCATCGGGATGTTTTGAATTGTCTTTCTCACCACAACCGGCAGAAAAAGAAATTGAAATGGCAAATATAATTGCCGTTAGTACTATGCTTCCATTTATTTTCGGGAAGCTTTGATATTGATTCTTCATTTGATACCTCTGTTAATTAAAATAAAATACACTTTTTTTATCTTCAAAATTACTTATTATGATTACTGTGGACTTCATTGACGTTAGAATCTTTGTCTTCACTGCCTGTTTTTGTATCTCCGTGCTGATGACCTGTAGTCATACCGCTTTTTAACTGACTCTCTGAATCAATAAGGAAACCTCCTGTTTTGACTACTTCATCTCCTTCACTTAACCCGGATAGGATTTGATATTTATCATTTATCTTCATCCCGACTTTTACTTCTCTTGGTTCAAACATACCGTCTCCGACTTTTAACCAAACAACATTCCTTTTCCCCATAAATAGTACAGCATCCGACGGAACGACCAATCCATAACCAAATTTCTTTTCAAATGATGCCTGTCCGAACATTTGTGGTTTTAATTTCCCTTTAAAATTAGAAAAATCACTCCTGACCTTGATAGTTCTGGTCTGTGAATTTACAACCGGATAGATAAATGATACTCTGCCTTCAAATATCTCACCGGGGTATGCCTGAAGTTCTAATTTTACTTTGCTCCCAACATTAACAATATTCAATTCACTCTCATTGATTTCTGCTATATTCCATAGGGATGTCAGGTCTGCAACTTCAAAAAGTGACATACCTTCGTTAATATACATTCCTTCCTGTACTTTCTTCTCTATAACAGTACCGGCTATTGGAGAATAATATGTTATGGTCATTTTTATTTCTTTGCTTGTCTCAAGTTCATTAATCTGCTCATCGGTTAAGCCGAAAATTTTGAGTTTCTTTCTGGAAGAATTCAATAAAGAATTTTTATCCTGTAAGCTGTTTAAAGCTATCAGAAACTCATTCTGAGCCTGAACCAAATCCGGACTGTATATTTCAAAAAGTGCCTGATTCCTTGATATATTATCACCAGTTTTATTGACAAATAATTTTTCTATCCTGCCGTTAAATTTTGCAGGTATAATTTTCCGGTTCTGGTCGGCAAAATCCATATAGCTGTAAGCAATAACCTGCTTTAGTATCTCTTCCTTATGTATATGAACCGTTGAAACATTCGCCAGTACAAGCTTATTATCTGACAGTTTTATCATATTATCCATTGCTTCGGAATTCTCAACATCTTCCGTTATTTTCTTAACTAAATCCATTCCGCAAATCGGACATTGTCCGGGTTTATCTGATATTACCTGCGGGTGCATTGTACAAGTCCACAACACTTTCTTTTCAGGGTCAGCCATCTGTTTATCATCATTTTTATTAGAATAGAATAAAAAATAAACAGCCAGAAAAGCCCCAATAATTATAATTATTGATAAACTCATCAATAACCAATTAAATTTCTTTTCACTCATTTGATAACCTCCAAAATTTTCATTTGTTTACCGATATTCCGACCATCATTTCAATTTCCGCAACAGCCATTTGATAGTCAGCCTGAGCCATAAAATAATTCATTGACTGCATTAATATCATCCTGTTTGCATCAATTACTGTATTTATATTTGTCTGATTATTCTGATAAGCTGATACCTGCGCACTTCTTGCTTTTTCATAAAGTGGAATTACATTCTCAGAATATAATTTTATCAAATCCAAAGATGTTTTCATTTTAACAAAAGCAGTTTTTAACTGAACGTTCATTTCTCTCAGCATATCACTTTTTTCGGATTCAATACTTTGAATTATTGTCTGAAATTCCTGCTCTTTAGCCTCGAATTTGCCTTTAGACCAAGGTACGAACGGCAATGTGACAGAAGCCATCAATCCATAACCATAATCTGTGCTGCCGGTTCCATCACCCATATCAAGCGGTGATTTTGTTGTTAACAGCATACCTCTCGGCATTCTCATTAGCATACCCTGAAGCATCAAATCAGGAATTCTTTCTTTATCATTGGCAATAATATCATATTTATTCATTTCAATCATTGAATTCATTCTTTTTAAAGATGGATTGTTACCGGCTAAAATTACTTCGAGCTCTTCCTGAGTTTGATTTAATGCAAAAACCGGTAATTCTTTTTCTACCACAAGCTCTTTGGAATTTAAGTCCCTTCCGAGAAGTTTATTCATTTTGTAGATTTCTGATTCTTTTTGATTTTGTAATATCAAAAGCTGAGTTTCATTAAAAGCTGTTTCACTCATTACAGTAAAAATATCTGCCTGAGAAATCTTATTTATTTCATAAAGTTTGATAATTGAATTATGCAGTTGATTCAACAAATTAATACTTTCTTGCTGAACTTCAATTTTTTTCTCTATTAACCATAGATTGAAGTAGGACATTTTTATATTTGCAGTAAGATTAATTTTGTAAACTTGCAAATTGTCCCGGCTGATACCAATATTTGACTTTTCAACATTAGTCATAGCATCAATTTTACCGCCAAGAGGAAACATTTGGGAAAAAGTCAGATTCTGAGACAGCGGCTCATTAAACCAGTCAATAGTATTGAATGGGATTTGAGACAATTCAAAACCTACAGTTGGGGGCGGAAGAGCGTCAACTGAATTAGTACGGTACTCAGATGATTTAATTTTATATTCCAATGACTTAATAAACGGATTATTAATCAATGCTTCACTGACCAGTGAATCAACGGATTGAGCCTGCATAATATTCCAACTAAAACACAAAACAAACAACATTATAATTAATGAAGGTATTTTATTGCAATTCTTCATTCTAAATTCAGAATTAGCTTCGCTGGTCTTCGACTTCATCATTCCAAATTCATCATTCATCATTCCAAATTCATCATTCAGCATTCTTAATTCATCATTCAGCATTTTATTCCCCCTCCTTCATCCAGCCGGACATTTTGGATAATTCAAGCTTTCCTTTTTTCAAAGCATGTTCTTTCATTATCACAAACAGAATCGGCGTTACAACAAGAACGTGTATAGCTGAAGTTAGAAGTCCGCCTATCATCGGAGCTGTCAGTGGTTTCATTACATCGGAACCTGTACCTGTTGACCACATAATTGGTACAAGACCAATCATTGCAGTCAAAACAGTCATCAGTTTGGGTCTTAATCTAAGAACTGAACCTTCAACTGCCGCTTCATAAATATCCTCATTTGTGATTTCACCTCTTTTACCATCCTGATGAGCTTTCAGTCTTTTATCAAGTGCTTCGTGCAAATATACCACCATTACAACTCCTGTTTCAGTTGCAATTCCATATAAGGCTATAAAACCGACCCAGACAGCAACCGAAAAATTATAATCAAGAATGTAAATTGCATACATACCGCCTATTAGGGCAAAAGGTACGGATAACATTACTACTCCTGCTTCCTTATATTCGTGAAGTGTCATAAAAAGTAATAAATAAATAATTATAAAAACTATCGGCATAATTATCATTATAGTTCGTTCTGCTCTGACTTTACTTTCATACTGACCGCTCCAGAGATAAGAATAACCGGATGGAAGTTTCAAACTGTCTGTTATCACTTTCTTTGAATCAACCATCACACTTCCCATATCACGACCGCGGGTATTCATAAATACAATAGAACGCAGCATACCGTCTTCACTGCTTATCATTGGAGGTCCGGTCTGAACGCTTATATCTGCTAAATATGACAGGGGAAGGAATAATTTTGCATTTTGGTCAATAGAATTTAAACCGGAAGAAGAAATATTTGTTCCTTCAGCCTGTTTTTGCTGAATATTGTTAGAAGACATCGAACTCATTGAATTTGACTTTGGGCTCTGATAGTTTGAGGACATCGAACTACCCATTCCGCTGCCGGCAATTGAAGACGATGAAACAGGCACAATCAGCCTGTTCAGGTCATCAATATTATTCCTATAATCCCTGCTGTATCTCAACCGAATCGGGAATCTCATTCTCCCTTCAATAACAACACCAAGGTTCTGACCTCCAATTGCAGTTTCAATTATATCCTGAATATCACTGATATTTATTCCATATCTGGCAATAGCATCTTTTTTAAGAGTAACATCAATATAATATCCCGCTTGAACTCTTTCTGCGACAACATCAGCCGCTCCCTCAACATTTTTCAGGATATTTTCAGCTTTGACAGCATAATATTCAAGTGTATCAAGATTATCACCAAAAATCTTAAAACCGATGTCGGTTCTGACACCCGTTGAAAGCATATTTATTCTATTAATTATAGGTTGGGTCCATCCGTTTCTAACACCCGGTATTTGCAGCTTTCTGTCAAGTTCTTCAATAATGTCGCTTTTTTTAATGTCAGGTCTCCACTGACTTTTTGGTTTTAGTACGATAATCGTTTCAATCATACTCAGCGGAGCATTATCTGTTGGTGTTTCTGCTCTTCCTGCTTTACCCAGCACATGATGAACTTCAGGAATACTTTTTATAATTTTATCCTGAATCTGCAAAATTCTGTTAACTTCAGTAATCGAGGCATTTGGCAGTGTAACAGGCATATACAGAATAGAGCCTTCATCTAAAGGCGGCATAAATTCAGAGCCGGTATTCATTATCATTGGGACAGTTATTGCCAGTGCAATTAGATTGATTGCAATCGTGATTTTTCTGTGTTTCAAAACCCAATGTATTACAGGTTCATATATTTTGATAAAGAAATTTGTAACTGGATTCTTATTTTCAGGTCTGAATTTTCCACGCATCAGCATAGTCATCAAAACAGGAATCAAAGTAATGAGTACTATTGCCGAGCCTGCAAGCATAAATGTCTTTGTAAATGCAAGAGGTCTGAATAATTTTCCTTCCTGACCTGTCAAAAAGAATACAGGAATAAATGATACAAGGATTATAAGTTCCGAAAAGAATATTGCTCTGCCAACCTGTTTTGCTGACATAATTGAAATATTTTTGTATTCTTCAGTAGTTAAGTGACCTTTCTCCTTGATGGCATTAGCAATATTTCTATAGGCATTTTCAACCATTACAATAGAGGAATCAACAATTACACCAATGGCTAATATTATACCTCCTAAACTCATAATATTAGAAGTAATACCGAATAAGTGCATCATTATAAACGCTAAAAGAACGGATACAGGTATTTCGATTATGATTCTTAGGATACTTCTGAAATGCAGAAGGAAAATTGCTACCATCAAAGAAACAACAATCGCTGCTTCTATCAAAGCACGTTCAAGAGTACCGACGGCTTCCTCAATCAAAGTACTTCTGTCATAAGAAGGCTGAATTTCTACACCCTCCGGCAGACCTGATTTGATTTCCTCAATTTTTGCTTTTACTCTGTCAATAACATCTTTGGCATTCGCACCGTTTCTCATTACTATTATGCCGCCAACGACCTGCCCTTCACCGTTTTTCTCTAATGAACCGCGCCGGATATCTCCGCCTATTTGTACTTTAGCAACATCTTTTATCTGTATAGGAATTCCGTTTGAAGAACTTTTTATGGAAGCATTTTCAATGTCTTCTTTTGAGCTGATATAACCCTGTCCTCTTACAAAATACTCTGCATCACTTGATTCAATAATCTTTCCGCCAACTTCATTGTTGCTTCTTTGAATTGTTTGGATTACATCTGAGGTTGTAATATTGTAGGCTCTGAGTTTCATTGGGTCAATGTCAACCTGATACTGCTTGATATATCCGCCGATGCTTGCAACTTCGGCTACACCTTCGACTGCTGATAGTTTATATCTTATATACCAGTCCTGAATTGACCGGAGAGTTCCCAAATCATAATCTTTACCTTTGACAGTGTACCAGAAAACATGCCCGACACCGGTACCGTCTGGACCAAGAACAGGAGTTACTCCCTGAGGTAATTGTGCACTAACTGTAGCTAATCTTTCAAGTACTCTTGTCCGTGCAAAATAAATGTCAGTATTATCTTCAAATATTGCAAAAATAAAGGACATTCCAAACATTGATACAGCCCTGACAGCCTTGACCCCCGGCATACCCTGCATTGAAGTCACCAATGGATAAGTAACCTGCTGCTCTACGACTTCGGGCGACCGGCCCATGTATTCAGTCCATATTATCACCTGATTTTCCGATAAATCAGGAATGGCATCAACCGGTAGTACCGAAACCGTGTATATCCCAATTCCTGAAAGAATGATATATACAAGGATTACAATAAACCTGTTCTGAGAGCACCAATCAATTATTTTTTCTATCATATTTACTCTTTTCCTTTATTAATGGGCGGCCGCCGCTATACCGCCATAGAAAGCAGTTATTGTTGTAATTGATGCACTTATAAAAGCAATGACCCACGCATACTTTTTTAGTGGTTTAAATGATAAAAAAATCACCCAAATCCATAATAATCCGGATAATGTTATACCAAGTATCTTATGGATATTGACAATCCATTCCTTCGGCTCACCAATAAAGTTATCTGCCTGATATAAACCTGTAATAACTGTTGGTATCGAAAATATTGCTGCAATCAGCACAATGTATTTAATAGAAAATTCAAACTGTTTCCGTTTGAAACTTATAATTGTAAAGAGGAAACCAAGTATTGACAAAGCAACAGGGAAATGCACCAGCTTATTATGGACATGAGAAAAAATTTCTTCAGGATAATTTAAATTATAAGGTTTTTCCTCATCTGAATGTTCGGAATCCATAACCATATTACTGTGATTTGACATTGCTGTATCAACTTTATGCTCTAATGAATCTTTTATTTTTTCTTGTTGCTCATGATTTCTATGTGCATAAGCAGTCAAGTATAAAATACCGGTAAAAAATATTACCAATATTAAAGCAAATTTATATCTCATATATTTTCTTCCTTATTTTTATTTCTTTCATATAGTTAGTTTATGCCTTAAGTTTTTCTTATACTTTAATTTATTATGTTTATCTAAATGCTCAATCATCAATCGAACTACATCAAAAACGTCGTCGCCCTGGATTTCAAGATTCAATTGCGGACAAAATGAAGTACAGTTTTTTGCTCCGTGATCATTTATAACGATTTTATAAATGTTCGTTCCATATTCAGTTTTATGTGTAATCGGCATGTTAATACCTTTCCTATTTGTAAACAATTTACTAATAACATAAGAAACAAATATGTCATTTTATCCTCCAAAAATAAATTGCAGGCAGAGATTTTCCCCGCCTGCAATAATAAATTATTCTTTTACTTCAAAACCGTTCTTTTTTAAATTCTTTTTTGCTTCCTTGATAGTTACCTCTTTTAGTGTCATTTTACATAAAGGGCATTTGCCTGCTTCGTCAGAAATTACATTCCAGTGCATTGGATCTTGAAATACTTTGCCGTCTTTGTTCTCATCAATTTTTTTCAGGTCAATTTTGCCTTCCCGAACAATTGATTCTGTCTTTTGTTCCATTTTCATGTCATTTGTATGTTTTGAGTGGTCATGCTGAGCATAAAGAGTATTTGCTGATATTGAAATAGCAAATAAAAATATTACTACTGCCATACTTCCTGATATTTTCAAGAAGCTCTTATATATATTCTTCATCATATACCTCATATTTTTGAAATAAAATCTTATTCTTTAACTTCGAAATCATTGTTTTTTAAATGCCTGATTGCTTCTTTGATTTTTACTTTTTCTAATTTCATTCCGCAAAGCGGGCAATCAGCCGGTTTATCTGAAATTACATTCCAATGCATTTGGTCCTGATAGACGTAACCGTCAATATCAAAATCCAATTCATCTACATCAATGACACCAGTTCTGATTAGAGTTGTATCACCGCCAGTGTTTTGCTTTCCATGGTCAGCATGACCGGAGTGGTTACCGTGACCTTTCATCATACTGCATTGTGCATTCAGATTTGATGTTGATAATGCAATAAATATAACTGTTCCAATGATAATTGGAATAATACTTTTTTTTAGATTGATTCTGAACATTTTAGTTCCAACTTTATTTGTTAACAATAAGTTTCTTAACGATTGAAAATGATTTTGAATTTAATGTAAGAAAATAAATACCTGACGGTAATTCAGAGCCATCAAAATTTATACGGTGAATACCCTCAGTTTGAAATTCATTCGCCACTGATTTTATCATACTGCCATTTACATCAATTAGATTGATAATAACATCTTGATTTTCAGGAAGAGAATAATTTATTTCAGTTGATGAATTAAAAGGATTTGGGAATGCCTGCAATTGCAGGCTGTTGTTTTCGGAAGATTCGTAAACATCAGCCACTGTACTGACAAGTATTTCAACAGGCACTGTAATAAGTCCGTGATGCGGGTCGCCAATAGTTATGTCAGTTTTGTATATTCCTTCCTTGAGCCAGGTAGCATCAACTATCAATTTAATTTCAACACTATCCGAAATTGGAATCTCACCTGAAGTTGAACTAAAACTAATCCAAGGCTCAGTAGCACTTATCTGATAGCCAAGACTTCCTGAAGGTCCGAGATTAGCTATATGAATTGTAACGTTATTCTTTTGACCTTTGATTACTGTTTCAATAATCTGTTCTGGATGTGCAGATAAACTCGCAAAAGCACGCGACATGGAAAATGTAATAAATATTACTACTATCATCAGAATTTTTGTTTTCGACATTTATTTACCTATAATATTCTTAGTAAAATGAAACTTTCCGCAAAAAGCAGCAGACAAGACAAAGATTGCCCTGTCTGCAATAAATATTAATTGTTTCTTGTCCTGAAATGAGTTATGATATTTGATTTTTCCAAACCTTTATCATGACAATTACAATTTATCATACCCATGCCGCCCGACATCATACCGTTGTTAGACATAACAGATTTCATGTGTGCCATCATTTCGCTGTCCACAAACATCATATAGTCTGTGTCAGCTTCTAAATCCGAATCAGGTATGAATTCACATCTTGTTTTATCGGGATTCCATTTGAAATTGCCTTTAGTATGGTGGCTTTCTTTTAGATGATTCATCATTGAACCGTTTGACATCATCGAATTCATATTAGAATGGTCAAGATTGAAACAATCCTCCCCTAAAGAATCAGAAGCAGAATTCCGTCCAATCAGGACAAAATTATCTTCGATAATTTCGGTATTAACCGGAGCAGCAAATTCGATAACAACCGGTTCATTGATTCCAATATTTCGAGAATTATCTGTCGGAGAAATCTTTAAAAAATTTCCGACATTCCGACCTGAAGGATTGTCATCCATCATATTACTGCAGCCTGCTAAGAAGGCTGATGTTATCAGCATTAGAGCTAATGTAATTTTAAGTGTTGTTTTCACTTTTTCACCTTTTTAAGTTATTAAAAGTTTTATTTAATTAAGAAAAATTATATAACCATTCTCACGAGCAGAGTCCCTTTATTAAGACTCTGCCTTTGAGAATTTATACTAATTATGACTTGCTCATTTTTCTGCACTCTTCAGCACATTTTTTACAAGCATCCGCACAATCTTTACAACATCCAAGACGTGAAGCATGTTTACTGCATTCAGCAGCACAAGCCTCACAAACTTCAGCACATAAAGCACACAGTTTATTGCTAAACTGCGAGTCTCTTGCCATAAATCCGGCACATAATCCGCAGATATCGGCACAGTCGCGGCATAATTCTATGCAATGTTGATTACCGGCTTTGATACAATCGGTAATACAACTTTCGCAGGCAACCAGACACGCTAAACACGCGTCTATACAATTTGATTTTGTCATTTTCATGACTCCTCATATTTATTCTTTCGACCCCTGGTTAACCCAGGCTTTTATTTTTACTATTTCACATTCATCACTTATGTAACTCTTCATAGTTCCTGACAAACTACTTACTAATTTTCCGCTTACAGCAGTTGTTTGGGCGTTTGTATAATTTGAAAGATTAACTCTCCCACCGCTAAAGCCATCATTATGACACGCTGTGCAGTTCTTTTCCAAAATCGGTTTGATTACCAAATCATAAGTAACATTATTTGTATCGCACGATGAAGTAATCGGCTTTGTAGGCGGCAATTCATCCTGCTCGCAGGAATTAAAAACTAATCCCGATGAAATCAGAATAAGTATCATTCCGGCAAGGTGAAACAACCTGTTTATGTTTATTGACATTTTCATAAATAATCCAAAATTATTTTAAATACATATTGACTTAGACAAACTTTAATTCAATTCAATAATTATGAGTTGAACAAATATTTGACAAATTAAAATAACAACAAGGTTTTGCTAAATGTTTAGCATTTATGAATGGGAGGTTCTTCAGAATTGTTTTTTGACTGAGAAGAAAAATGTATGAACGATATGGTATTACATATCAGTTCCTGAAGGGGATAATCGGGGACAGTAACCAAATAAGCAGATGTTCTGAACGCATTACAACGTTCGTTTGAATTCAGAATATTAAATACAAAAGTTTTATCGGTTAAAATATTACTTTTATTAAAGGATATAAAATCGTTTTGAATTGAATAAGATAAATCTGAATCCGAACAGCAGGAAGATTTTAACAATTGATTTCCTGTATTCTCAGTTTCATTACAATCAGCGGATTCATTTACAATATTTGCTTGATTACAGCAAGAATGTGCTTTTTGTATGGGTAATGTTTGGGTTTCTTTTGCCTTGCAGCCGCAAATTAATTCATTATTGTCATTTGTTGTACCGAAAAAGTTAAAATAAATCGAACCTTTAAGTTTGCACTTATGAACAGAAACGTTCAAACCTATGGCTGATATAGGGAATATCACCAACAAAATCAGGACAATAATATTTTTTAATTTACCTTTCATACATCCAATTAATTATTCGTTTGCAAAAACGTATTTGATTTTTTTTCATTGTAATTAGTTCAAATTAAATTTATATAGTTTTAGATAATATTTCCAAATAATTAGATTTTTTACTAATCTGATATGTGTGAATTTTGTAAATATTTTCAAAAGTTATATAACAATCTCAGTTACGAAAAAATATATTTTTGTGGTGTAACTTATTTCCACTATTTCAGAAGTAATCAAAATGAAAATGTTAAAAGGTTATATGTTTAGAGTAAGTTGCTTCCTTTTCACGTTTTATTGCAGATTGCACAAAAGATGATAATCAGCAACGCAATCCAACATACAAAAAAGTGCTGCTGAATGCAGCAAATGAGCAAAATATTTCAGGTATATTTTATTAATTATTAATAAAATATTTATAAACTTAATATAGGTAATATCATGAAATCTCTCAAAATAATCGCTCTTGCGATTGCTTTAATCACTCTGTTTTCATCCTGCCAATCCGGTACGGATGTAAAACAAATCCTTTCAAATCAGGATACAAGAAAGGATATAATGAATTCAATTGCTGCAGACCATAGTATGTCAGTCGAAATGATGGCGGCAATGATGAATGGCGAACATGGTAAAATGATAATGCATGATAAGTCAATGATGATGATGAAAGACCATAGTATGATGCAGAATATGATGAAAAACGACCCGGGCATGATGAAAGATATGATGAATGACATGATGGAATCGTGCAAAAACGACTCCACCAAGATGTCCGAAATGTGCCGGTCAATGATGGGAAACAAACCCATGATGGATATGATGAATAAGATGCAAGGTAAGGATATGGATATGAATCACAATATGAAACATTAATATTTTAGTTTGATTAACTTACAAGGTAAAAGCTATGTTTCAGCACGGAAATGATGGTATGCACATGAGTAATTACGCTTTCGGGGGTATGCACTTATTTTGGTGGTTCTTTTTGATTGTTTGCTGTTTTGCTATTGTTGTATGGTTTACAAGATATAGAAACAGAAAATGATGAGCGTTATATGTAAATCTCCATTACAAAGTCTCTTAAAAAAAATTGCGATGGAGATTTGTTTTTTATGAATTTTAAAAAATCAAGAACCCAAAACACCTTTCTACAAACAGGTCTCTCCACAATAAGCAAACCTTCCGAAGGCTCCGCAACCTTCGGAAGGTTTCTTGGTTTTATTGATTTAATCCGTGAAATCCTTTAATCCGTGTATTCTGTGATTCTGACAAAGTGTATTTGTCTTTAATTTTCCCCTCCTTCTTCTTTCAAGGAGGGGATTAAGGGGCAGTTAAATCAAATCCCCCTGTCCTGCGTACATCCCCCTTTGGCAAAGGGGGAAAGCGAAGTAGGGGGATTTTGTTTTAATTTTCCCCTCCTTTTCTTTCAAGGAGGGGATTTATATTTAAGGCACAAGAGGCATGTCCACATAGACTGCATCACTGGCGACCGATAGCTTTTGGCTGTTACCACTCACCACCTGAAACCAATGGCGGTAACCTGTATTTACATTCCCCGAGTAGGAAGCGACGGTAAACTCGCCTAACATCGTATATTCACCGGGGTCTGGAGCGTTGAGGGCAGTCTGGCTGTGAAAGAGCCTATAAAATTCTGCCGAAGCGACTTCTTCCCAATTAAGGGCGACAGCTCCGGTATTTGCGTTGATTACAGTCAGGCTGGTATACCCTGGCTGAGCCAAAACAGAAACATAGTTGTAATACATAATCGGACCGTAATCAGAGTAGCCTCCGGAATTGTGGCACCGGCTCCGATACATCCTAAGTCCTTCATTTTCTGGCACATACATGACAAAATTGTCCGGTCCGCTATAGATGACACTCCATTCCTGCCCCGTTAAAGATGACTCTATGGAATATGAAACCGCATTCGGCACAGGGTCAACTGAAAAAGTCATAGTTGAAACATCAACCGAAAGATTTTCGGGTGCGGTAAGACTGCCGGCAACAAAGCTGTCATAAATAACATAATCGTTATATTTGGCAGGATTTGTTTTAGAATAAATTATTTTTCCGTAATTGCAGTAAAAGGTCACCATTTTGTAAAGTTCATTGCCTTTATTAATTCGTTCATCTTTTTTTACATCACGTAATGCAACAGCATCACTTTGAGCATTTTTTGCAAGTTCAAACTGCTCATTCAAATCCTCATAATCATCAAGTAATTCCGGTGTCAAACCTAAATCAACAAGGTCAGGTTGATATTCGACTATTTTTGAATGAACTGTACGTGACATTACCAGCAGAGAATCATCTGTAAGGATAGAGGGAGTGCGAATATCAAGACGTCTGTATTTACCGGAATTTGTACCCCATTTCTGCTCAACTCTTAATGCCATTGTGCGGATTGTTTCCTCAACCTGTTCACGGAGAGATTTTTTATTCTCTGTAGTTATCATGACATCGCCGATAATGGAACCATCAGGCGAAAATACTTCAAAAGCATCTCCTAATGCTTTAAAGGATGCAATTGCAGGAGCCGACAAACCAATTGCTGAGAAATCCAAAATATCGCGGGTGAGAAAATTACATAAATTTGATGCAAACATACAAAGTTGAGCATCAGTCATTTTGTAATTCCGGCGTAATTCTGTTGTTGCCATAAAATCTAAATCCTCAAAAATTATAAAAATATTTAATTATTAGAAAAACCCAAGAAATTTCAATTTAACATAGAGATAATTTATTTTTACTAAATTGTAAAAATCAATAAAAGAATAAAATAATGTCTCGAACCATAGTTCCGTTGGAGCATTTTAGCATTCCGTTGAAGCATTTTAGTGTTTGGTTGAAACGTTTTAGTATTCCGTTGGAGCATTTTAGTATTCCGTTGGAGCGTTTTAGCATTCCGTTGGAGCGTTTTAGCATTCCGTTGGAGCATTTTAGCATTCCGTTGAAGCGTTTTAGCGTTCCGTTGGAGCATTTTACCATTCCGTTGGAGCGTTTTAGCGTTCCGTTGGAGCATTTTACCATTCCGTTGGAGCGTTTTATCGTTTGGTTGAAGCATTTTAGCGTTTTGATAGCTCTTTTCAGGGCATTTTTGACCAAAATCAGCATTTTTCTAAGAATTTGCTGAATTTAGATGAGAAATCATCAAGTTATGATAATATTCAATTTTCAAAGAACAATGGTAAATTGCCGTCTGAACATACGAATTTACTAAAAAAACTATATTAGAATCAAAAATCTATTAAAAAGTCCCAAATTTTGTTTGCACGAGATAAATGATACTTAAAAATGCAAACATTCAAAAGTAAAAATATACAATATTTCCCAAATGCAAATATTATTTTTAATATTTCCACTTTTTTTTTCACTATTTATTATTTATGTAAATAATAGTACCGGAAAAAGAGGAGAAATCGGTAAGTTATTACCACATTATTATGAGGAAATGGGAAATGGGAAATGGGAAATCTGCTGCGGGAACGAAAAAAAACAAAAATATATTTATATATATTTATCTTGTAGATTTTGTTTTCAAAACAAGATGTTTATTGGATTTCAATTTACAAAAAAATAAGATTAACTACCAATCCAATTATGATTAACCATATTACAACTATTACTGCTACTGCAATCCAATTCCTGGGTTTTGTTTTTAATGTGGACGCTTTTATTCTTGATTCTACCATTACCTGATTTGGAATCATCTTAAGAGCAACTGTAATCCCCAAAGGAATAAGAATCAGATCATCAAGATAACCGAGAATCGGGATAAAATCAGGGATTAAGTCTATTGGGCTTAAAGCATAACCAACTAAAATAACAATAAACAGTTTTGCATACCACGGTACTCTTGGATCACTATAGGCGAAATATAGAGCAATAACTTCTGACTTTAAGTGCTTTACCTTATGTTTTATTCGTTCAATCATATTTGTCATTGCGAAACTGACAACATTTTATTATAAAAAAACCATCCGAAAGTTTTAAGTTATCGGAAGGGTTCTTTAATTAATACATGAAATTATTTTCTGAAAAAAGCAGGACCGGAAAAAGGGGGTATTGGTTAAGTTTGTGATGTCATTTAATGTTAAAAATAATTTTAATTAATTCCGTCATTTAGTGCAATGAAAAAAGTAGCTTATATATTGTTTGTAATTTTGGGATTCCTGTTTCTTCACTCTGAGGTGGGATTACTCGAAGATTGCGATGATCATCATAAAAATCATGATGTTTGTACAATATTACAGAATTCTGATAATGTCATATCAATTTCTTATAGTGATTATTTTCTCAAAATACAACACCTTCCTATTCCGGATTTCTCTTTTATTATTTTGCCTGTACTCTTTTTTGATAATTTTTTAAATTATTCTAAACAAGATTATACCCCCCACAGACTAAAAAACAATCAATTAATTCACTTTCTTAATTCACTTCTAATCTAACCATTTTCTCCTATTTTGCACTTATTATAATTATTAATTTATTATTGGAGAAGATATGAGGCATTTACTTGTCTTGTTTGTCGTGTGGCTATCTTTCAGCATCATGTACGGACAAGAAAATAAAATTAGAAGTTTAACATTACGTGAAGCAATAGAGATAGGTTTAAAGAACCATCCGGAGATTCATGCTGCTCAAGCTAACATTTCTGGTTCAAAAGGGCGCTATTTAAGCGGGATTTCCTTACCTAAACCGGAGATTGTATATGATAATCAATTTATCTCTCCTTACAATGGTTTAGGTAACGAAAAAACACTTACTGTTTCCCAATCATTTGAGTTCCCATCAATTTATTTTTTAAAAGGAAGCAAATTCAGTAAAGCTGAAGAAATAACAAATTTTCAACTCAGCCTTATTGAGAAAAATCTCACCACTAAAATAAAGACGGCATACTACAGGGTTCTTACAAAACAAAATCAATTAAAGTCTGCCGAAGAAAATCTTATTATAAATGAGGACTTCTTGAAAAAATCAGAAATAAGACAAAACGTTGGTGAAGGAACAAACATTGAAAGACTTACAGCTAAGGTGCAATTTTCGGAAGCACAAAACAATTTAGAAATTGCAAAGAACGAACTTAAAACCGCATTTGCTGAATTGAATTATACTCTTGGATATAGTAATCAAACTGTTGATTCAAAGTATTCATTACAAGATACATTAATTTTTGTTGACTACTCAATGAATATGGAACAGTTCTACAAAGTATTTGAAGATAATAATCCGCAAATAAAGATTGCAGAGCTAAATTATGGTATCGCAACAGTTGAAAAAAGCCTTGCGATGTCATCATATCTGCCAAATATCAATCTTGCCTATTTATCTCAAACACTAGACAATAATAGCGGATTCTACGGATTTGCTGTCGGTATATCTGTTCCTCTCTGGTTCATGTTTGAACAGAAGGGTAAAATTCAAGAAGCAAGTGCAAATCAATCAATTTCGGAAAATGTTCTTCAATTAACAAAGAATGATATAGCATTAAAATTGAAAAACTCAATAACTGACTATGAGAATAATCTCAGGCAGGTAAAACTTTATTTGGACGACATACTTCCACAATCAGAAGAGATTTTTAGAATTGCTTCTAAAAGCTACGAGGTTGGTGAACTAACATACCTTGAATATTTGCAAGCAAAACAAACTTTGATTAGTTCCAGGAATAATTACAACAATGCCAGCTTTAATTACTATCAATCAATATTCAAGATTGAAGAAATTGTTGGACAAAATATCATAAATAAATAAAAATTGGAGAAATAAATGAAATTAAATATCAAAATATTATTGGCTGTTATTTTTCAGGCATTTATACTTTTAGGATGTGGTGAAAAAGAAAGCCCAAAGATTGAAGAGAAACATAAGGAAGGTCACGAAGAGCACACAGAGATAGTCAAACTGAGTTTAGAATCACTTAAACTGATTAATATTGAATCAGAAACAGTATCGTTACAACCGATGACCGGATATATTTCACTTCCGGCAACAATAGTACCCAATCAAGACAATGAAGCACTTGTCGGCTCATTAGTACAGGGAAGGGTTCAGAAAGTGAATGTAAAGATTGGTGATTATGTAAAAGCAGGTCAGGTTCTTATGACAGTCGAAGGTTTAGACATTGGAACAATTAAGGCTGGTTTCCTAAAGGCAAAAGCAAATCTTGATTTTACTAAATCTACTTATGAAAGACAAAAAAAGTTATTTGATGAGAAAATAGGTTCTCAAAAAAGTTTATTAGAAAGTCAAGCTGAATACGAAAAAGCATTGGCTGAATTCAAAGCAGAAGATAAACGAATTCATTCCATAGGTCTATCAGATGATGATATTTTAAATGGCAAATCACATGATGAACATACATCAGGTACTTTACCAATTAAGTCACCCATCAATGGAATTGTTGTTGAAAGAAACATAGTTGTTGGTCAGTTAATAGAAACAAATACAAATGCTTTTAAAGTAATTAATACGAGTTCAGTTTGGATTGACGGACAAGTATTTGAAAAAGATTTAAATAAAATCACTCAAAAAACATCTGCTGTATTTATTTCTTCAGCATATCCTAATGAAAATTTCACAGGTAAAGTGATATATATTGGACAATCAATTGATGAAAACTCCAGAACATTATTAATTAGAGGCGAATTTTCAAACACTCAGAACAAATTAAAACCACAAATGTTTGGTGAATTAAAAATACCTATTGGAGATTTTGCACAAGCATTACTGATACCTGAGGAAGCTCTGGTTAAAGAAGGTGATAAGTTTTTTGTTTTTATCAAAACAACTGATACAACTTTCGAGCAAAGATTTGTATCTATTGGTTCTACTTCTAATAATAGAATTGAAATTAGAGAAGGTCTAAAAGAAGGCGAAAATGTAATCACCGAGGGAGTTTTCTACTTAAATAGTGAAATGAAAAAAGAAGAATTAGAAGGGCATGAACACTAATGTTAGAAAAATTAATAACTTTAACGCTTACAAGAAAAGGAATGATATTATTCCTTTCTTTACTGATTATTGCATTTGGAGTTTACTCAGCTTATAATATCTCTATAGATGCATTTCCTGATGTAACAAATATTCAGGTCGAAATAATCAGCCATGCCGACGGTCTTTCTGCCATTGAAATAGAAAGGAATGTAACATATCCTATAGAAATGTCAATGCGTGGCTTGCCCGATGTAGAACAAATGCGTTCTGTAACAAAATTTGGTCTTTCAATTGTAACATTAGTATTTAAAGATAATGTTGACATTTATTTTGCAAGACAGTTAGTTTTTGAACGTTTAGGAGAAGCCAGAGAAAAGGTTCCTAAAGGGGTTGAGATTGCAATGGGTCCCATAGCAACTGTTATGGGAGAAATATACCAATATACAATTGAAGGAAAGATGCCCGAAGATTCACTCGCTAAAATTAGTTATCTATCGGAATTAAGAACTCTTCAGGAATGGGTAATAACTCCTCAATTAAAGAATGTTGCAGGAGTAAATGAGATTAATTCATTTGGAGGTTATTTTAAACAATATCAAGTTATCATTTCCCCTGAGAAATTACTAAAATACAGCATTACAGCTGATGAGGTATATAATGCAATTGGTAACAACAATCAAAATGTTGGTGGAAATATTCTCGAAAGAAGTTCAGACCAGTTTATTATTCGCAGTGTTGGTTTAATTCAAAGTATTAATGATATTGATAATATAGTTTTAAAATCTCACGAAGGTACACCGGTATTCATTAAAGATGTCGCTCAAGTAAAAGTAGGCGAAGCAGTCCGTATGGGAGCCGCTTTAAAAAGTGGTCAAAATGAAGCTGTTGGCGGAATAGTAATGATGCTAAGAGGTGAAAATGGTCGTGAGGTTGTACACCTTGTTAAAGAAAAAGTAATAGAGATTAACGAAAGTAATATGCTTCCTGATGGAATGAAGATTGTACCATATTATGATAGAACTGATATTGTAGATGAGAGTATCTTAACAATAATCAGAGCTCTTCTTGAAGGCTCAATCCTAGTCCTAATTGTAACTTTCGTATTGTTAAGAAGTTTCCGTGGTTCGGCTGTAATTTTAATTGCACTTCCAATTTCACTATTACTTACATTTATTTTTATGAAGTTACTGGGTGTAAGTGCAAATTTGATGTCAATAGGTGGCTTAGTCATTTCTACGGGTATGAAATTTGACGCTTCTATTATTCAGGTTGAAAATGTGCAAAGAATGCTAAATGACAGTAAAAGTAAAGTCAGCAGGATGTCTCTTATTTTAAAAGCTATTCTCGATGTTCGTAAACCAAGTATTTATGGTGAAATTATCATAGCTATTACCTTTATTCCAATACTGGCTTTAGAAGGAATTGAAGGGAAGATGTTTGCTCCTTTAGCAATAACCGTTGTCTTGGCTATAATTGCGTCACTTCTGATGTCAATATTTATTATACCTCAACTATGTGCGATATTTCTTAAACCACAAGCTGAAAAAGAGAGTTTTGTAATGAGATTCTTTTCAAAAAAATATCTTCCAATACTTAGGTATAGTATAAAAAGGAAAAGTGTTATTCTCATTGCTTCGATAGTAGCTTTGATAGGTTCATTATTTCTGTTTACACGATTAGGCACAGAATTTATACCAATAATGGATGAAGGTGCTTTTGATATGGATATTGCATTATTGCCTGGCGTTTCCCTCCCAAAAGCATTAGAAGTAAATAAAATGGCTATAAAGAAATTAGAGAAATTCGATGAAATGGATATAGTTGTTGGTAGAATAGGGCAAACCGGAGTTGCTCTTGATACGAGAGGCGTTGACAAAACTGGATATGTTGGTGTATTGAAACACAAAAGTGATTGGAAAAGAGATATTTCAAGAGAAGAACTTAATAATGAAATGAGAGAATCACTTGAATCAATTCCAGGAATTGCTTTCGGCTTTAGTCAGCCAATTCAATGTAGAATTGATGAAATTGTTGCAGGCACAAGAGCACAATTAATATTAAAACTCTTTGGTGATGATATTAATATTTTAAAAGATAAGGCAGAAGAAATGGCTAAAATTCTATCCGGTATAAAGGGTGGAACTGATTTAATTACAGAAAAAGTAGCCGGTCAGCCATACTTGACTATCTCAATTGACAGGTCAAAAATTGCAAGATATGGTTTGAATATTAGTGATGTTCAAAATGTGGTTGAAATTGCAATTGCCGGTAAATCTTCATCAAAATTTTATGAAGGAAATAAGAGTTTCGATATAGCTGTAAGAATTCCTGTTGAAGAAAGAAATTCGATAGAAACTATCGGTAATATTTTTGTTCCGACAAAAGCGGGAATGAACATACCACTTGCACAAATAGCTGATATTGAAATGATTGAGGGTCCGGTTCAGATCAGCCGTCAGGATGGAATCAGAAGAATTGGCATTGAAATGAATATTAGTGGTAGAGATATAGGAAGCTTTGTAAAAGAGGCAAAAGAAAAAATCAAACAAAATGTACAGTTACCTGCTGGTTACTACATATCTTGGGGTGGTCAGTTTGAAAATCAGCAAAGAGCCATGAACAAGATTATGATTATTGCTCCAATTACCCTTGGATTAATAATATTATTACTCTTCGTTACTTTTCATTCTATGCGTTTAACAATGTTGGTGATTTCAAACTTACCTTTTGCATTAATTGGCGGTATAGTAGCACTATATTTTTCAGGACTTTATTTATCAGTACCTGCTTCTGTAGGTTTTATTGTTCTTTTCGGTGTGGCTGTACTCAATGGTGTTGTTTTAGTTACACATATTAATCAGCTTAGAGAAGAAGGACTACCTTTAAGTGAAGCAATAGAAAAGGGTAGCGTGGACAGATTACGTCCGGTACTTATGACGGCTTTCATTACAATTTTTAGTTTGATTCCTGCAATAATATCTACAGGAGCAGGCTCCGAAGTACAAAAACCGCTTGCAGTTGTAGTTGTTGGAGGATTGATTACTTCAACTTTACTAACTCTTTTAATCATTCCTTCAATATATAGTTGGTTTGAAAAAAGAACAGTTGAAGCTGAGATGTAAAATAGAATCCGGTTTAACGTTTATAGTTAAGCCGGAATTTTTTAATAAAATTTAGGATAATATAATGAAAGAAATAAAAGCAATTATCAGACCTTTTAAACTTTTAGAAGTTATTGATGAGCTAACAAAAATAGAAGGTTTGCCCGGTGTTACTGTCTCAGAAATTAAGGGTTTTGGTAAAAGTAGAGCAAAAAATGCCCCTGATAAAATAGTTTATGATTTGGTTGAATTTATTCCAAGAATTAAAATCGAAGTTGTTGTCATAGACGAAATGGTTGAAGAAGTTGTTAATGTTTTACAGAAATATTCCCATACAGGCAATTCGGGTGACGGTAAGATATTCATCTTTAATGTCGAAGAAGTAGTTAAGATTAGAACTAATGAAAGAGGAGAAGGAGCGATTTGAGAATTGTTGTATTTCAAGAAACCTGCATTTTTTTCTTTGGAAATGTCAAATGTTATCAAAGAAAATTGCAGGTTCTTTGATAATTCATAATTTTGATTGTAAATATTTTTTTTAATTTTAGGAGGTTTTGGATGAAACTCAATCAGTTAATTCAGTTTATATCGTTTTGTTTATTTTTTATGGTTTGCAATTTTAATTTATTTGCACAGGATAGTTCAATGACCTATTCTCTTACTATCAGAGATACCATAAAAAATGAGATTTTCTTAAATTACACAAAGCGTAGTGTTCCTTCACAGGAAGGAAATTCGAATGATTTAGCCAAAGATGGCAACAACTTCTTTGGAGTTGGATTGAATCATCATATCTTTTCGTTTTTCAATAATTACTCTTTAAAATTATTATCTGGCGTTCAATTAGGAAATATATCGGGAAATTTTGCTTTTGATATATTTTTCAAACCTGCCTTAGTAATGGAAAGGAAATTTTACGACATTCAAATTAGTACAGGAGTGACCTTTCTTTCTACAAAAAGTAGTTTTTATAAATATGGTGGATTTGGTGTGAATCCTGAATTGGCTATTAATATAAAACCATTTCATAAGGTTAAATTCAAATTTATGATTGGTTCCGAAATTTACCCTTATATTAGCTATTTTACTACTGGGGTAGGCATTGGTTATTCATTTTAAAGTATTTATTCAAAGAAGAAGTAGTTAAGATTAGAACTAATGAAAGAGGAATTGAAGCAATATGAGGGGAAAAATATGAAGAAATATATATTAAAAAACATGGACTGTGCTTCATGTGCGACAAAAATAGAAGATGAACTTTCAAAGATGGATGGGGTTAAATCTTGCTCTGTTAATTTTGCTAACGCTTCTCTGCATATTGATACAGATAATATTGATTCTGTTAAAAAGCGAATTAAAGAGATTGAATCGGAAGTCGAATTAATTGAATCCGACAAAGATTCAGTTGAAAAGGTCAAACTTATTCCGATAACGAATGAATTAATAGATAATAAGAAACTCATAAGAATAGTGAGTGTTGTATTGATTCTAATCTTTGGAATGGTGTTTGAAAATCTTTTACATGCTACAACTTTTAAATGGGCTGAATATTTAGTCTTTGGAACTGCATACTTAATAAGTGGTTGGGATGTGTTAAAAGCAGCATTTAAGAATATTTTAACTGGAAGTATATTCAGTGAAAATACACTTATGACAATTGCCACAATTGGTGCTTTTGCCATTGATGCTATGCCTGAAGCTGTTACAGTAATGTTGTTTTATGTTGTCGGTGAATTATTTCAGGATATAGCCCTTAACCGCTCACGTAAATCAATAAAATCTTTACTTGAATTGAAACCTGAATTTGCTAACAAAAAAAATAATAATGAGATAATTCAGGTTTCACCTGAAAGTATATTAGTTGATGACTTAATTATTGTTAAAGCCGGAGAAAAAATTCCGTTAGACGGTCAAATTATTGAAGGAAATTCTTTTGTTGATACATCTGCTTTAACCGGTGAAAGTGTTCCAAGAAAAGTAGAAGAAAAGGATATTGTCTTAGCCGGAATGATCAATCAATCCGGGTTATTAACTATTAAAGTAACTAAATTATTCAGCGAATCTTCTATCTCTAAAATTCTTGAACTTGTAGAAAATTCATCTTCAAAAAAAGCTGAAACTGAAAAATTTATTACTACATTTGCCAAATATTACACTCCTGTTGTTGTTTTCGGTGCCTTGCTAATTGCAGTTATTCCACCTCTTTTTATTTCAGGTGCAGCTTTTTCAGATTGGATTTACAGAGCATTAGTTGTATTGGTAATATCATGCCCCTGCGCATTGGTTATTAGTATTCCTCTTGGATATTTCGGTGGTATTGGCGGTGCTTCACGTAAAGGAATACTTATAAAAGGTTCGAATTATTTAGATGCTTTAACCAAAGTAAAAACTGTTGTTTTTGACAAAACAGGTACTTTAACAAAAGGGGAATTTAAAGTTACTGAAGTCGTAACTGAAAATGGATTTTTAAAAGAAGATATAATTAAGTATGCTGCTTATGCTGAAGCAAATTCAAGTCAGCCGATTGCAAAATCTGTTATATATGCATTTAATGATAAAATTCAGGTAAATGAAATTAAAAATGTAACTGAAATTTCCGGTCAGGGTATTTCTGCAAATATTTTTGGTTCAGATGTAATTGTAGGAAATGATAAAATCTTACATAATAATAATATCATTCATAGTAAATGTAATGTAGAAGGAACAGTCATTCATGTAGCTGTCAAAAATATTTATGCAGGTTATATGATTATTTCTGATATTTTAAAAGATGAAGCCGTTGAAACAATAAATGAACTAAAAAGCAGAAATATTAAAACAGTTATGCTGACTGGTGATAATAAAAGTTCAGCAGAATATTTTGCAAACAAACTTGGTATAAATGAATTTTATTCTGAATTATTACCCGAACAAAAGGTTGAACATATTGAACAATTACTTGGTAACATTAAAAATGGAAAAGTTGCTTTTGTTGGTGATGGAATAAATGATGCACCAGTTATTGCCCGCGCAGATGTTGGTATTGCGATGGGAGCCTTAGGTTCTGATGCAGCAATTGACACCGCAGACATTGTTTTTATGGCAGATTCACCCATGCTTATTGTAAAATCAATAGACGTAGCTAAACGAACAAGAAAAATAGTCTGGCAAAATATCATGTTTGCTTTTGGAATTAAATTACTATTTATAATACTTGGTATTTTTGGATTTGCAACAATGTGGGAAGCTGTTTTTGGTGATATGGGTGTTGCCGTTCTGGCAATATTAAATTCTATGAGAGTTATGAAATGAAAAATATAAATTATTTCCCTCATGCAATTTTGGTAAGCGGATTTTTTAAGTAATTTAATAGGAAACAAAATGAAAGAAATAAAAGCTATAATAAGACCCTTCAAATTGCTGGAGGTTACTGATGAACTTCAAAAAATAGAAGGGCTACCCGGTGTAACGGTATCAGAAATCAAAGGATTTGGAAAAGGTAGAGCAAAAAATGCGGAAGATAAAATTGTATATGATATGATTGAATTTATTCCAAGAGTAAAGCTCGAAGTCGTTGTAGTTGACGAAATGGTTGAAGAAGTTGTTAATGTTTTACAGAAATATTCCCATACAGGTAATTCGGGTGACGGTAAAATATTCATCTTTAATGTCGAAGAAGTAGTTAAGATTAGAACTAATGAAAGAGGAATTGAAGCAATTTAATATGCTTCAATTCTTTAAGTTGATGATGAATCTAACCTGGAGAATTGTGAATGAAGTGTTCCTTTTGTTTGTTTTATATATTGCTTTTTATTATGAGTAATGATTGTTTGAGTAATAATTTAGATTCGAGTGCAATTAAAATGACGAATAAAATCATGATGAATGATTCAATAAAATCAGACTCTATAATAAGAGTTGATGAAAGCGAATTTAAATATGCCGATACAAAGAGGTACACTATTTCGGGTGATTTACCTTATGCATCCACTCATTTTAAATTATTACCGACAATCGGTGTTACAAGTTCGATAGTTAGTTTGTTTATAGCACAGCATATTTTTCAGGTTAATTCAATATGGAAAAATCAAACAGGATTCAGAATCACGGAAAATTGGGAATATGGGCTATATGCAGATAAATTCGGACACTTTTATTCAGGTAATTTAATATCTTATTTGTTTAGAGAATCACTTATTGAAACCGGTATGAGTGATGAAATGTCTAATATCATCGGGGCTTCTTTGGGTCTAACATATATGACTTACATAGAAGTCCTCGATGGATTTTCAAAAGAGTGGGCATTTGAGCCATCAGACTTTTATTTTGATGTTTTAGGTTCAATATTTTTTCTATCTCAGTATTATGTCACTTATCTACAAAATATTACTCCAAAAGGCAATTATTTAAATCCCGGTTGGTTTGGTGAGAGTAAAAGAGTACCAAGTAGTAATTTTATTGATGACTATTCGGGACAAACTTTTTTTTTCTCTTTTAATGTTTATAATATGTTGCCAGTAAATTTAAAAAGATATTGGGTTGACGGATTGGAACTTAGTGTTGGTTACGCTGCAAGAAATTTAAGCGATGGCAGTAATTTGTTGAATTCAAACTCTAATAAACAATATTATCCCGGAGTATGGGGAAGTCCGAGATTTATATTTACTCTTGACTACAATCTTGTTAAACTGCTGCCTGATGGACCGCCATTCTGGAATTGGTTAAAGCAAACTTTGAATCGTTTTAAGCTTCCTTCCCCTGCATTAGAAGTCGGACCGGATATTGAACCAAGATTTAAAATAATGTATCCATTTTTTTAAAATGATTTTGAAACAACATAGTTGAATTAATAAATATTAGAACTAATGAAAGAGGAATTGAAGCGATATGAAGGGTAGAATTAAACATTTATTTTTTGAACTTCCTTCAATTGTTCTGGGAATTGCAGGATATTTTATTCATTAGAAATATATTTGGAGAATTTCAAGAATATGTAATTGTATTTGCCGGAAAACACTTATTTTTACATTGATATTTAATTTTTTAAAGGAGAATAAAAATGAAGACTCGACTAATCTTAATAACAGGTTTGTGCTTGTTTATTGCTTTTGCTCTTAGAACATTAGCTTATCCACCGGCAGTAGGAATTTTGAGTAAATCAAAATCCTGTATGAGCTGTCATGTGAACAACGGTCCCTGGATTGACGTCAAGAAAACAATCATTGATATAATTGATAAGGAATCAATGAAATCTCTTCGCCAATCAGATGGAACATTCCTTATCGAAGTAAAGCGGGGACAGCGGAAAACTGTTCTTACAGTAATAGGACGTTCAAAGGATGACGATTTAACACATCCTTATCGTAATGCGTGGATATATATTGACCCAACAAGAATTGAGTCAAATTATCTTTCAAAATTTGCACAAGGTTGGGATGTGAATCTACCAATATCATGCCGTCTGACCGGAGATAAGTTACCCGGGTTTGAAGGCGCAGTTATTACAGCTTTGCCAATGACTATTCAGCCTCTCAGCGATGCAAAAGATTCGGAAATTCAATTACAATTGATGATGACAAAGGGAGAATCAATTAAGGGGAATGCAAAAAGTGGGATGATAGGAAATTACTACGAACGAAAAGTTTGGTTAAGAGTAATTGAATAAATTTTTAGAATGAAAATTAGAATTGAAAATATTTTTGTTAAGGATTAATGCTATGAAAAATAAAAAATTGATGAAGTCATTGCTTATCTTAGGGCTTTTATTATCAGTGATGCTGATTAATTCCTGCATGGGAATGATGGGGATGTGTGGAATGGGAGGGCATTCAGGTCACAATATGCAAAATTCTGGAGGTGGAGATACTTCAATAATTAGAAAAGGCATTATTGATGTCAATGAAATTGACATCAACAAAGATGGCAAAGTATTTCAAGACCCAATGCACTGGGATGTAATTTCTGACAATACAGAAACTTGTCCTTTATGCGGTATGGCACTAAAAGAAGTAACTTTACAAGATGCAAGAGATAATCTAAGAAAGAATGGATTTAAAGTGAAATAGAAGCAATTTGAAACATAGAATTAATAATAAAAGGAATTTATTATGACCGGTTTATCTCAAATAATCATTGGTGCTTTGATGCTTAGTATAGTTCATGCATCTATACCAAATCATTGGATTCCATTGGTTGCATTGTCGAAATCAGAAAAGTGGAGTGAAAAGTTTACGATGATTGCAACTGCTATCGCAGGCTTTTCACACACACTCAGCACGATAATAATAGGAATCATAGTTGGATTTTTCGGTTATAAACTATCTTCTTCTTATGCTTTTATTGTCGGTGTAATCGCTCCGACAATTTTGATAATACTTGGATTGATTTATTTATTAATAAACTTTAGTCAAAACAAACATCACCATCATGAAATTCATATTGATGATTCAAAGAAGAAAACGACCTTTGCAATATTACTGACATTGGTTATTTCAATGTTTTTTTCACCTTGTCTGGAAATTGAAGCGTACTTCTTTGTTGCGGGCAAACTCGGATGGGAAGGGATTATAGCCGTATCTATTATTTATACAATTATAACCGTAGCCGGAATGCTTTTATTGGTATGGCTTGGTTTGAAGGGTGTTAAAAAAATCAAATCTCATTTTCTCGAGCATCACGAAAAAGCAATTACTGGAATTTTACTGATAGTTCTTGGAATTGCCGGATATTTTATTCATTAGAAATATATTTGGAGAATTTCAAGTTTATGTAACTGTATTTGCCGGAAAACACTTGATTTGGAAAAATGTTTATTTTTTAAAATAATGGAACTTATTATATGAAAACAATTATAATTTTAGGCGGCGGAATTGGTGGAATAGTGGCTGCTAACGAATTAAGGAGAAAGCTTTGTTTGGATTGCAAAATTATTCTAATTGAGAAGAATCCTATGCATTCTTTTGCACCCTCGTTTATCTGGCTAATGACAGGGACTCGTCAAACTTCTGAAATTCAGATTCAATTATCAAAACTTTTACTTCCCGGAATTGATTTGGTTATTTCAGAAGTTAATAGAATTGATGTAACAAATAAAAAAATAATTTCAGGCAATAAAGAAATGCCATTCGATTATTTAATTATAGCACTTGGAGCAGAATTAAACCTTGAAGCAATTCCCGGATTAACATCCGAAACGAACACTTTTTTTACTCGTGATGGTTCCTTAAAAATTTACGAAGACTTAAAAAATTTCAAGGGAGGGTCTATCGCAGTTGTAGTTTGCTCTCTTCCTTATAAATGTCCCGGCGCACCTCACGAAGGTTCACTACTGATTTCAGACTTTTTTAGAAAAAAAGGTATGAAAGATAAAGTTGTTATAAATTTTTACACACCGGAATCCCAGCCTATGCCTGTTGCCGGACCAGTGCTTGGCTCGGCAGTTGAGGACTTATTAAGATCAAAAAACATAATATTTAATCCGCTTTACAAACTAAAAAGTGTTGATAACGAAAATAGAATGTTATTTTTTGAAAACAAAGAATCAGTAAAATATGACCTTTTAATTGTCATACCACCACATAGAAGTCCTGAAGTATTGAAAGAATCAGCATTGACAAATGAAAGCGGATGGATACCTGTAGATTTGAATACTCTTGAAACAAAATACGAAAATGTTTTTGCAATCGGAGACGTAACATCAATATCTATACCTGGAAGATGGAAAAAAGATATTCCGATGAATCTTCCAAAAGCCGGAGTATTTGCTCATGGTCAAGCTGAAATTGTGTCTCAAATTATATCTGAAAGAATTGAAGGAATTAATTCCGGAAGTCAGTTTGAAGGATTTGGTTATTGCATGATTGAAGCAGGAAATGGAGAATCAGGTTTTGCTTACGGAAATTTTTATGGTGAACCTAATCCTGAGATTCATCTAAGTAATGTCAGTAGAAGGTGGCATTTGGGTAAGGTTTTGTTTGAAAAATACTGGCTTGCTCCAATTGGTGTGAAAAAGTCATTTTATGAAATGCTATTAAAAATAAGTAGCAAATTATTAAGAATTCCAATAAATATATAATTATTCACTTATAAAGGTACTATTATGAAAATTCTCTTGGTTATCAACGATGCCCCTTATGGCAATGAAAAAGCCTATAATGCTTTAAGGCTTGCAATGACTCTTCAAAAAGAACACGAAAGTGTTGAAGTCAGAATATTTTTGATGGCAGATGCTGTTTTCTGCTCTTTGCCGAATACTAACACACCAAATGGTTACTACAACATTGAAAGAATGATGAAGAGCGTTATCAACAAAGGCGGTAAAGTTAAGGCATGCGGGACTTGCGGACAAGCCCGCGGGTTAAATGAATTGCCTGTGATTGACGGCGTTGAGAAAAGTAACATGGTTGAATATACTCAATGGGTTGTTGACAGCGATAAGGTTATAAATTTTTAAAAAGGAATTATTTTACTGCAAAAGAATAATGCAAAAATTATCACCTGCCCAAAGAAGTAGGGGAAATAAGTAAAAATTAGGATGTGCCACACTTCCAAAGTGTGGCACATCTAAAATATCCGGAAATTTTAATTGTTTTCCCAGTCATATAGATTAATTAAATAAGCTATTATGGAATTAATATCACGCTTGGATAAATGATGATTCCATGATTTGGAGTAGGAACAAATTATTGAGCATAATTCGGATTATAAACACCGCCTTTACCAGCCTCTCCATGACATAAGCAGCAGCTTTTATTCTATTATAAACTTTTGAGTAAAAATATGATTTTGCGATTTCAGAAGTAAAATGTAAATGCCTTTGGAGAATTTTGAAGTTTCTATTTTGGTGTTTGAAATTGACTGCCCTGAATATATGATTTCACCCAATGAATTAATTACATTTATTGAGAAAATTCTGTTTTCGGGAGAAATAATATTTAGGAAATCTTTTGCAGGATTTGGATAAATCGAATAATTATTATTTTCACCCTGATTTATTACTGAAGTAGAAGGTAAGTAAGTACCGCTTCGGTATTTTACAGTTCCTGAATTATCATCCTGCCATACAACAAAGATATTTCCTTTACTCATGGCTACATCAGTATTGGTTATGTCACTAATGTCAACAATTTCAGAAGAAGAAGTAAAACCGTTTGCTGCATTGTTAGTAAAAAGTATCGGCAATTGTGCTGTACCGCTTACTGTTTGTTTCCAGACGACAGCTATTGCATTTCCATCAGTTGCAATTCTGGGGTAATTCTGTTGACTTAGTCCTGTTATTGTACCTGACAAATTTGAAACTGATTCAATTTTTCCGGTGCTGATTGAAGATTTACTTAAATAATTTCGATAATTTCCACTTGCACCATTCATAAAAACAGAGTAAATATTATCGCCAATGATAACACCATCAGGTCCGCTTGCAGGACAAGAATTAATACTCCATTTATTATTTTCCAGTGCAAAACCACTTTTGAATATATCTGCATTATCTGTTGAAATACCTGCCCAACAATCACGGATGTTGCTGTTATTGTCGCGATACAACAATGCACAAGTGTTGCCGGAAGAAATAACGGCACCCGGACAACAGTCGCATACTTCAGAAGAATTTCCCCAACCGCTTGCTTTAACATCAATATTAAATGTTTTACCGTAATCAATAGATTTTACAATCACCCATCTTGATTCGAGAAAAGAGGAATTGAATTTCATAAATGCTACAATAGGATTTCCGGACGAATCTGTTGTAACTGTTGGAAAACGGGAAACACTGTCAGCAATAAAAGCTAATTCAACGGGAGTATTGAATGAAATACCGCCATTAAATGAAGTAAAAATAAATATACGGTTATTTCCATCTGTTTCAGGTGCTCTCTTTACAACAACGTAAACTGTATCACCTTTTGATGATATGTCCGGTCCCATCCAGCTTGCCGTTGCAACAGTAAGCCATGAAGGATTTAATTTTACAGGTACTGTGAACATGTTTCCTGTCCACCGTGAAAAGTAAACTGACTGGTCAGACATTCTTCCCCAAATTATTAATGGATTTCCTAATCCGTCTAATGATATGCGGGGATGCATATTTCCGTAAGTATTTGTGGAAATATTTATGACAGGATTCCAGATAATGTTACTTTCAGCGTACGCAATAAAACTTGTACACACAAATATAATGAGTAGATATATTTTCATATTAAAATGTCACCGTTTAATAAAATTTTTAGTAAATACATTGTTTTTTGATTTAATTTGAATAAAGTAAACTCCACTTGATAATTCTTCTGTTGAAAGTGATATTGAATTTACTTCTGAAAATCCTTTCCTAATTTCATTACCTGTAATATCAATAATTGAAAAAATAAAAGCTGTTTGCAAATTTGTTTGGATGTTGATATTATCAAATGCAGGGTTTGGGTATATACTTAAAGCATTTAAATTATTAATTTCACTTACTGTTGAAAAATTGTTAACCGAAAGTATGTAAGTCAACGTATCTCTGAAAGCAGGGTTTGCAATATCCCAAACTGCATAACGAACTATGGCTGTACCATAATTTACATGGGTAGTAATATGAAGGAGTAATAATCCGGAATCAGCAGGGTTAACAGGATTCATCGTCCCGCTGTCAATTAATGATGCGTAACATATCTTATTATCACAAACAGATGCTTCCCAGGCAGAAGGTATATTTTCACTAACTTTTTCCCATTTTAATGTTATTGTGTTTGAAGAAATGTTGAGTTGCTGAATATTTAGCGTTGCCATATCTTCCATCATTCCAATTACGTTGATTGTATCGTTTGGACTGTTAGAAAATGTTTGAGCAAAAGAAAGATTTGCTGCTGAAAGTAGTAAAGTTAATGCAAGTAGTGTATGTTTGAGGATTTTCATCTTATTGTGACTAATTATATTTATATGTTGATAGATTCCATTTATGTTTACAAATTGGTAACGATATTAATAATTTAATATTATTATTAAAGTTTAAATCCGTGAAAACGATTGGGGTCAGAGGTGGTTAACTCAAATCCCCCTGTCACTCTGTGACATCCCCCTTTGGCAAAGGGGGAAGCGAAGCAGGGGGATTTTGATTCAAATTTCCCCTCCTTTTTTCAAGGAGGGGATTAAGGCGTGGTTGGATTCAGACGTACCAAACTTCAAAAGTGCAGCACATCTAAATTATCCGGATATTTTAATTGTTCTCCCAGTCATATATATTAATTAAATAAGCTATTATGGAATTAATATCACGCTTGGATAAATGATGATTCCATGATGGCATCAAAAGCGGAGGATTGCAGCCTAAAGAATCCAAACGCAGTACATTCGGAGCGCCGTCAAGTATCTTTTTGGTAATTGAACCGTACTGGGAATAGAAACGGTTATATGTTTCAAAAGGCGGATTGTCATTAAGCTTCTCAAGATTGCTGCCCGATTCAAGATACTTTATTATACTGTCGGCTTCATCTTTATCGGAAAGTTTTAATTTGTCTGCGAGAGTATTTAGAGTCGGAACAAATTTTTGAGCATAATTCGGATTATAAACGCCGCCTTTCCCTGCCTCTCCATGACATAAGTAGCAGCCTTTATTCTTAAATAACATTTTGCCGTGCTGAACAAAGGATGATGCTTTAACAGGTATTTTCGGATTTACGTTGCAGCATTCGGGTCTGATAGTATCTAATGTTAATTTCTTTACTATATCAGAATTGTTTTTTTCTTCATTTGTTAATATAACAATATTTCCCCGCATATATAAATGACAATGACCGCAGACAGTTGTACAGTAGTAAGTAAATTTTCCGGTTATGTCAGTTGTGAATGGTACATCATATATATGACCAGCCTCAACAATAACAGGTCCCAGTCCAAGTTCCGGAACATAAAAAGAATGGGTTACATCCACACTTGTAAATCTAAATATAACCTTTTCGCCTTTTGTCAGAATAATATTTGCCCTCTTAAACTGCGTATTCCAATAGTTCAATCCGTCAACTTTATCTTCTGTCCAAATACCCTGACCGGCAACTGCCGTAAGATTAATAATTCTTGTGTGCGGCTTTCCGGTCTTGGAGTTTTTATTATTCCAGGGAGAATTAACACTAACGGCAAACGGTGTTCCTATTAAAATGACAACAATGGTTATTAAAGTTATTATTTCTATATAATTTTTTTTCATTAAATCTTATTCTCCATATAAAATTATTAACCTATAAAAAATATCATAAATGCCAATGTAACTAAAGTTGCAAAGACAGCCATAGGTATCAAACCGTTTAAGGCGGCTTTCTCTGATTTAAAAAGATTAAGTCCTATTGCATAACCCCGGTCAATTGCATAACCCAATCCTACCATTAATAATATATATTGAACATAGCAGAGATATTCAGGAATTAACGGCTGCCAGCGAATGTCTGTAGTTCCGAATAAATTCCAACCCCAGCCAAAAGGGTCTGAAATAACTGAAATAATATAAGAACCGTTGACAAATACCAAAGGAAAACTAAAAGCAATCCATGCAAGCAGTCCCAATGGAACTAAAATATATGAATATGCTTTAAATATATCTTTTACTGATACGGTGGTTACTTTTGAAAAACGTTTGGATAAATAAGCAAAACCGTAGAATAAACCGGGTACGACGACAAGTGCAGAACCCCACAATATAGCTGCGTAAAGAAAAAATCCACCCCAATATCCGGTTTCGGGAGCATTTGCCCAGTCTTTTATAGTTCCGTTGGTACCCATAAGTATTACTGAGTAAGCCATTGCAAGAGCTATCATGATAAATCCTTTGAATGACTCATCAATACCTTTTATTTTGGTCTCTGTTGCAAAAGGTCTGAGATTTAGTGAAATATTATCATGGGGGCAGGATTTAACACATTCCATACATAAACCGCAGTAATTATTCCTTTCCATTGTTCCCATATTTTCAAACCATGGGCATCCCCATCCGTTTTCATTTCCTCTTATACATCCCTTTTCTTTGCATTGCTTGCATACACTTTTATCAGAGCTTCTTAGTTCTAAAGTTGATGTCATCGAATATATACTCAAAAACCCGCTTACCGGACAGATATAGCTGCAAAAAGCTCTCAGTTTCCAAATAATTGCAAATAAGGTACCCATAACCAATAAGGCAAAAAGAACGGCAGAAGTAACAAATGGTCTTGTAACAAGTACTGCACTAAAGGTACAGAGAGTTAAAAAGCCAATATTCTGTAACCAGATATTTGATAATTTGGGGGACCATTTTTTATTCAATCCATATAGTTTGTTTTTCAGAAAACCTGTTTTTCCTGTTCTGACTTTTATAAAAGCCATTCTTTGAAACAAGTCACCGAAAAAAGGTAACGGGCATACAGTACACCAAAATCTTGAAGCGAAAGGTACAATTATTGCAATCAGCAAAAACCACCAAAGAATCCAAATAAAAACAATTGCAATATTTCTGTTACCGACAGGAGTACCGATAAATCCGGCAAGTATTATTATGTAAAAAACAAACAAATTTGGTAATATCAATGAAAATTGAAATGCCCTTGTTTTAACAATTCGTTTTAATAATGGAAATTTGTTAAATAAATTTATCCGCTTCGATTCCTTTTCCAGAAAGGGTGGCTTCTGATTAAGGGTTTTTAAGTCTTCGGGTATTGATTTCATTGTTGTCATTTTCAATTTTCCCCGGGTTTGTTTTGTTTTTTCATATAAAACATTATCAGCATACCGCTTAACAAACCAACTATACCGCCAAGACCGGCATGGAATACCGAATTAGGTTTTACAATCATTTCTCCTTGCATAAACGGGTGCATAGTACCACATGTATGAGAACACCGGTATCTGAATTTCCCTGTTTTGTTGACAATCAGTACGATTTCTTCAGTATCTTTCCAATTATTTCCATCTGATGGCTTCCTGACTTTGAACGTTTTTTGATTAGATGAGATTTCAGCATCAGTATCATAACCTTCCAAATAAAATCCATGAATTACATCTAATGAAACAAGTTTTATATGTAGTGTATCACCTTTGTTTAAATCTATTCTTTCAGGGTTGTAAGCATATTGTCTTGCCTGAACGGTTATATTCCTGCTAATAGGTTTAATATTTGTCCAGCCAATTAACCAACCGCAAAAACCGGCAGTAATAGTAAGTATAACAGGTATAAAAATCAATTTATTCTTCATATATATTCAGTCATATTATTTATTTATTTTAAACACAAATTGTGTCCTAAATTATATAGAAATCCGTAGAGCAGTTTTCCTCCTTAACCAAAATATGATTAAGGAGGTTAACTACAACATTCCATCGAACAATTATTTATATAAAAACATTAGTATTTATATAATAATCTGTGTTAAAGAACATCATTTTTTCAAGGTGAAAACTATATCAACTTTACCTTTAGCAGGCACATTGATTTCCTGAGACGGAGACTTTAATTTTTCGTTCCATACACACAGAGTATAGTTTCCCGCAGGGATATTTTTTATAATAAAATTCCCATCCTTATCTGTTAATGCGAAATAAGGGTTTTGTAATACAACTACATAAGCTTCCATTTCAGGATGAACATTACATAGAACAACTGAATTACAACCGGCTTTATCGTATTTACGGGCTTTTACTTCACCTTTTTTCCATGAGCCGAGGTTAAATTTACCTACACAGGCATCAGGAGAAAATACGTTATGAATCACATCATCATTATTCAAAAAATTCACAGTAGTCCCAACCAAAATTGGTAGTACTCTTGGTAGAAAAACGAGATTTTTTTGATCCATCTGCGGGTTAACCGACGGTGGTTTGAAATTCCCATCAGCTTTCTCGATGTAAACAACAGTATTAGCTTTATACTTTGTTTTATTAGCATCTGTATCAATATGTCCCTGTATCTCACCTGCGTAAGAAATGAGACTCATTGGCAGGTTTAAAGCTAATATTGATATCAATAATATTATTTTATACATTTTACCCTTTGGTCTTGTTTATTTAACCTGAATCATGAAATCTTGCATATTCATTTCACCGTCATGCATAAAATTAAAAGTAATCTTACAACTGTCTGCCATTGCAAATGTATAAGAGCCCATATACTTTCCTGTACCTGTTTTAGTCAAAGTCATGGGATTTAAATTTGTAGAACCCATCATTAATCCGCAGGTAACATCAGTCACATCCTTAGCTTCATTATCTTCCATCACGGAAAAAATAAACTCTATGGGAGTATTTACAACCGGATTTGGTGAATAATTCATTGTCACCATAGTATTACCATGCTCGGGAGCAACTGTAGTTTTTTTATCACAAGAAATGAAGAATGTAGAGCTAAGAATAGCGATTGCTACTGCGAATATAATTATCATTGATTTTTTCATGATATTTCCTTTATTAAAATTCTAAAAAATTATTTATTAAAATGCAAAATCCAAACCCATAAACAAGTTGATATTATCCATCTTGTCAGGGTTTATTCTCGTTTCAGTCTTAACTTTGACATTTGCCACAATTAAGGAACTGAAATGTACCACAAATTGCCGTGCTGATTCTAAAGTTTTTGGATTCGCCTGTTCATAACGCAGTAATCCAACCAGCCATGGATAGAACATATATTGAACTTCTCCAAAATATAAATCATATTTCATATTTTCAAATTCACCATTTGAGCCTATGATATAACCGCCGACCAAACTCAAATTACCACATTGAAGGTTTACGTCAGCACCTGTTCTGTAGAAATCAAAATCGTTAAGATTTGATTCAGTGCCGATTCCTTTATATCCAAAACCACCAATAGTAAATGATGTTTCTCCCGTATTACTGATAGTATCTACCGAAGTAGAACCATCTCCTGCGGTTCCGTCAAATCCTAAACCGCCTATTTTATAAGCAAGTCTCCCGTAGAAATCTTTACCGGCATTATTGTCTGAAGAGATTCCGTTTCCGTTTATCATACCGATAACATATCTTAATCTCCCTGCTGCTATGCCGCTTGCTTCAACCCCCAATTGGAATTGTTCTATCCCAAACGGCTGGGCTCCATGACCATGCACAGCAACGAACTTAGTACCCATTGACGGGTCGTATGTATTAAAAGCATAAGCCGACTCGGTAAGCCCTCTATGATTTGTCGCAAACGGCACAAGTTCGGGTATGAATTGACCAACTCTTACATATAAAAACTTTTCAGGCAAATAATCCGTAAAAAGATTATCAAACTTTACAAAAAAGTTGTCAATACTCCCGGTTTCGCCATTCTCGAATAAATGAGCACCAACCCAGATTGAAATATCTTTACCTAAAACGCCTGCACCGTAAAACTGAAGCGCCGGCATTCCAAATTCTGATGTTGTTGCTCCTGAAGTATCGGAATCAATTTTAAAGGCAGACCTTCCCCTTAAAGAAAATGGAGATGAACCGGGCATAAAGTTGGGCCAAACTGCATCGGGCCATACTCTTTTGTAAGCCTCTGAACCTAATTGAACCGGTTTTTCTTTTGTCTGTTCCTCATCATCATTTGGAAATTGATAACCATTAATTCTAAAAGATTCACCAAAAGGATTGAGTTGAGGATAGACTGTATGACAAGTGTTACATGATGTCTGGTATTTCCTTGCAAATGCCGGAATTGCATCCACAGAATCATAATTCCAGGTTACCCAAACTACACATAACAGCAATATTAATACTATTTTTTTCATATTATTCTTCATTGTTATCAAAAAAATAAAAACTAATAATTTTACTTGATTTAAATCAAATATAATGTATTAAAGCAATGCTATATAATTTCAGAAATAAAATTATAATCTGCTTCTATAAAAAGAAATAATGATTATTTCTATGCTATTGGATATAGCACAGATGAATGTAGTGGTACGGAATCGTCACCTGTTTCAAAAGTGAAATATATGCATGATATGATTTTACTTATCGGTTTCTTAAGAGGATATTTAAAAATTTTGGCAGACATTTTATCGAAATATCCTGCTTCATAATTTATTTTATGAAACAAAATATTAAAAATAACAGGTGTTTCTATTAATAACCTGATTTTATTCAAAGATATTATTGCTGAATTAACTGAATATTCTAAAGCTGAATCAGAACAGCAGGAAGATTTAAGGATTTGAATGCCGGTTTTCTCAGTTTCAGTATTATTAGTTTCATTGCATTCACCGGATTCAACTTCAATATTTGGATTATTACAGCAAGAATGTGTTTTTTGTTTGGGTAATGTTTGGGTTTCTTTTGCCTTGCAGCCGCAAATCGGATTATCGGGGTTATTTCTTGTACCGAAAAAGTCAAAATGAATTGTACCTTTCTGTTTGCATTTATGCACAGAAACGTTCAAACCTATGGCTGATATTGGGAATATCACCAACAGAACTACAACAATAATATTTTTAACTTTACCTTTCATAAAACCATTTAAATTTTAACAAATGTAGAAACGTAAATATGTTTTTTTTATTATAATTATTGTCTAACCTTATTTTTCCATCCGAAGAATTTCATAAGAAGAAGTACATCTTAAAATTTGAATCCATCAATCGGCTCACTTTTGAAGCAATATAAAGACATTGTAAACTAAAAATAATAGCTATCGTAATATAAAATATTTACTTCCGAATGAAATTAATCATACAACTGTTAATATAATTTTAGGTAGTATGAGTTTTCCTTTTTGAAGTCCGACACCCAAAAAACATTCAAACTATTTCCAAACATATTACTCAAAGGTATTAGAAATCTGCTTGTAACAGACTGAAGACCGTTAGTACAAGTGCGATTAACTTTCTTACTGTTTCAACGAAAAATTGACCTACTTCTATAAGTCAACAATAATTTACCTTTTACAACTTAGAACGTTTCGTTTTTATGAAGAAAATGCTTTTAAAACTTGAAAGTAAATTGAGACATTAATAAATAATTATAAAGGATGATTGGAATGAGAAAGAAAATAAATGTGGATTTCGATGATGAAGATAGCCTTGCTGTCGAGTTATTATTTGAAGCAATAGCCAAAACACAAGGTTTACCAGTCTTTGACCAAGATAATCAAGACCCGGATTCTAAAACATACAAGTTTCAGGAAAAGTATCTTCAGCAGTTGGTAAAACTTTGATAGTTCTTATCAATGAGATGATAAACCGCTTCAGATTACAAGATGGCTTTATTCAATAAAATAAACAATTATTTTTGCCAAAAATAGTTGGATGAACAGATAGCCTCTGCAATCGAATTGTCAAGGTTATAATGAACGAGGATAGCAAATAAACTGTACAATCATAAAAGAGTCGCAAAATTCATTGAAGTTCGAATGGTGCCTGTTTAAACAGGCATTTGTTGTTGCCTGTAAAATTAACCTTTATCAATTCGCAGATAATATTGGATGAGAACTCATATAATTTTTATTTCCGAATATAAATCAATATTTTTGTCAAATTAGAAAAGGATGTTATTTCTTCTCCAAGATAACTAACCTTTTTTCATAGGCACTTAAAAGATTTATATGCAGCACTTAACTTAAATCTTGAAACAAAAGAAGAATAACAAACAAGAAACAAATAAAATATGTTGGAAATGTGTTGGATGAATAAATAAAGTCCTTGCAACTTATTCAATTACAAGGACTTAGATTTTCATTCCGTGGGGGCGGAGGGAGTCGAACCCCCGACCCTCTGCTTGTAAGGCAGATGCTCTAGACCAACTGAGCTACACCCCCTTTAGAGAATTCAAAAGTAACACTTTTTTTTATATCTGCAAAACTATTTTATTGATATTGTAAAAATAATTAAATTTTCTCAACGCGTCGAACTTCTGGAATATCCTTGAGTATAAATCTCTCAATACCGCCGCGCAGGGTCATCATTGCCATCGGGCAGTCTGCACAGTTGCCGAGAAAGCGTACAACCAGTGTTTTGGTATCCTCCTCAAAACGGACATATTCTACGTCCCCATCATCAATTTCAAGATAGGGACGCAGTTTTTTTAATATTTTCTCAACTCTTGATTTTATCGGTGAATTCAACTTTACAACTCAATTGTCGGTAGTGAAACTTGACTTTTTGCATAATTCAGTCTGCGGATTTGCGATACAATGCGGGATGTAATATCTTTTAATATTTCCTTCTGACTTCCGCCGTCTTTTGACAGAACCACCGGCATACCGCCGTCATTACCTTCTCGCATTGCAATATTCAGCGGTACCTGCCCCAAAAGGTCAACCCCGAATTCATCAGCAATACGCTTACCACCGCCTTCTCCGAAAATGTAGTATTTTTTATCAGGCATATCTTCTGGTGTAAAGTAGCTCATATTTTCCACTATACCAATCACATCTACCTTGACACGGTTAAACATAGTTATACTCCGTCTTACATCGGCAAGTGAAATTTCCTGTGGTGTTGTAATGATGACTGCACCCGTAAGAGGAATTTTCTGAGTTAAAGTAAGCTGTATATCACCGGTACCGGGAGGAAGGTCAAATACGAGGAAGTCAAGCTCACCCCATGAAACCTGTTCGAAAAGCATCGAGAAATAACCGGCAAGCATAGGACCGCGGACAATTGCCGCCTCATCACGGTTTATTACAAATCCCATAGATGCAATTTTTATTCCGAACTGCTCCACAGGAACTGCAGCCTGAGTGCCGTCAGGTAAAGTGGTTGACTGGAGTCTTTCTTCGGTTACGCCATACATTGTAGGCTGACTCGGACCGTAAACATCACCGTCTATAATACCTACCTGTGCACCGCTTAAGGAAAGTCCTGCGGCAATATTCGAGGCAATTGAAGATTTTCCTACCCCGCCTTTTCCTGAAGCTACAGCAATAATATTTTTTACCCCTGAAAGATTCTGTCTTCCGGTGTTAGGAGTGTCAGACTCACTAATAAATATTTCGTGCACGTGGTCGGGTGCAATTTCATCTAATTTAGTTTTGATACTGCTCTTTATACTTCCGTAAATCCACTGTATCGGTTGAATAAGTTCAACCGAAACCTGAACTGCAGTATCTGTAAGATTTATACTTTTTACAGCATTAAGGTCATTTAATGACTTATTTAAGTCAATATCAATTATTTTGCTAATCTGTTCGGCAATAAATTCTTTATTCAAATTCAAAATACTTTCTCCAAAAATTTGCTTTTTGTTAAATTACTTGTTACATTTACGTTTAGAATCAAATTCAATTATCATTTTTTTTATTTGTAACTTTTTTTTTACTTCATGTGTCTTAGATTTGTACATTGATTAAGAATTATTATTTTTGTAACGGTTATTGTCTGATTTTTTTGATTTGTAGAGTTTACCTAAGAAAAGTAGTCGAATTAGTATAAAAATTAACGATTGTTTTATTAACATTATTGGAGAATAATAATGAAGAACTTCTACTTGCTTTTTGTTTTTGCGATTTTACTTCCGTTAAGTATATTTGCAAGACCTATTGACAAAACTTTTTTAAGCCCTCATCAACCAGATCATTACCTTGATTTAGGAAACTTCGGAATCAGTCCTTCCGATGTAATCAAGGTAAAGATTGGGGATTACCCCGAACCGCAGATGGCTTTTAAACTCCTTCAGGATTCCGTTGAATTCTTTTTCTCATCGCTTTGGGCAGACGTGACTCCTTTTACGTATGAACCGAAATCAAATACTTTGATTTATGTAACTACCGACAGAGAATCAGTCGGCGGTTGGGCAAACGGCTATGTGTTTCTGCATTTCTCAAATGACGGCGGACAGAACTGGACAAAACAGCAGGTTTTCTTTGAGGAAAAAAGAATGTGCTTTTTTCCGTCAATTGCAGTACTGAATCCAAACAATGAAACCGACCCGTCGAAATTCAAATACGTCATAACAATTACTCCTTATGTTCCGAAACCTACACCAAATGATACACTATATTGGCCCGAAGGCAATAAGTATCTTTTTTACAACGGAACAGGGTGGGCAAATGTTGAGTCATTCCCTGAAAAAGCCCCCGTACAGAATAATGTAGGCGGTGTGCAGCAATGGATGTGGAATAATAAACAGAGTTTTTCGGTATCAAGCCCGAAAGGTGACTTCTTTTATGTATATTCGATGCTTTCACCTTTGGAAGGATATCAATATGGTTATTATGGTTTGAGCTATATTGATTTTACAGGCGGTACACTGGATCCGCAATCAAAAGTACCGGCAGAATGGGGTGTAAATCAATTCCGTACACCGGAGGGATTAAACAGCACACCTAATGCTCCTTTGAGAATGGGTGCAGATAAAAACGGCGACATTTATGCATTTGTATTCAATATGTTTGCTGATAATCAGGATAAAAGAATTGGTGCATTTTCAAAATCAGTTGATAATGGTAAAAACTGGTCTCAATTTTCAAGAATGCCTGATGCTGTAATTGATGATTATCTTGCATTATGGGGACATAATCCTGAATTTAATAAATATGTTTATCCATTTACAACATGGGCTTCTGTTGTCACCGGTCCCGACGAATTTTCGTTATTCCTCAGATTATATTCCTGGGTGGGTACAACAGCCGAAAATGCTGTCGGAACAGGACATTATGTTGAAGCTCAATATAAAAACGGAACATGGCAGCCTCTTAGAAGAATTGCCGAACTTAACATTAATCCCCTGCGAATTGCAAATGTAGCAGCAAGCGGTGCTCCAACAAAAGACTCATTACAGACAAATCCGCGGTATCAGGAAATACAGGCTGCAATTACAGCAGACGGCAATTCTATTGTCTTTAAATGGCTTGATACACCGAGCGAATATAATACTGCCAAATTGATATCTCCTGTTACTTTAGTAGGAAGTATGCCAACAACCATTATAGATTCATTGGCAGCAACCGATATTTTCATTGGTTACCGGCATTTGAATAGTGATACCTGGGTAAATTATAATATTACGCAGGATAAGTGGTATAATAAGGGTACTTTTATTCCTGAGATTGTGCCTTCCTTATCTCAGATTCCTGTTGCAGAACATGTTACGACTGCATTTCCTCCTACAAGTGCAAGAATAAGCTATCCTTACTTTTTACAAAATATAGTAGCCGACAGAGGATTCTCTAATTTGATTACATCAGTCTTTGATGCCAATAATCCTGTTCCTGTTAAAAATCCTGCTATTCAGGATCCAAAAGGACTTGATGATCCTTCTTCGATTTTAGAACAACTTCCATTCTCACTTAAAGATGTCAGCCCAAATCCGGCAGATAATTTTACAGAAGTTAAGTTCAACCTTGATTTTGATGCAAATGTTTCTCTAAAAATCCATAATCCTATGGGGCAGGTTGTAAAAGAAGTATATTCTGGACAGGCTCAGGCAGGTCAGAATACTATCAATGTTATAACCTCAGACCTGCCGGCAGGTGCTTATTTTTATTCAATCAGCGTTAACGGCAAGTCGCAGACTAAGCTTCTTAATGTTGTCCGGTAACACACTTAGTAATTAGGTTTTAATCAAAGCCTCGCAGCAAATCAGTTGCGGGGCTTTTTTGAGATTGCAAATTTTATATTAGTAAAATGACATAATAATCTTAACAGGATATTTAAATTGAAAATTTGATGATTTTCATTGCAACTAAATTTACTGTTATTTTTTAAAAACGTTATTATGCAAAAATATTTTTTTTAATAAGTGAAAATTTGCTAATAAGTTTATAAAGCAGAGATTTAAAGCCAATTTTGATTACAGGGTCATATTTATTTGTAACTTTTTATTTACTTCATGTGTCTTTATTATGTGTCAATTGAAAGAAATAATTTTTTTAAGTAAAAAAAACCAATTAATTTTGTTTTTTGAATGATTATAGAATGATAAAAAGATAATTATTTTTGAATTTCTAATTAGTGTTAAATTTTTATTTTTGGAGAAATCTAATGAAAAACTTCTACTTAATGGTAGTTTTAGCGATTCTGCTCCCCTTGAGCATCATTGCAAAGCCTGTTGACAAGTCCGTGTTAGGACCAGCTCAACCAAATCAGCATATTGATATTAGCAAAATCGGAATCAAACCTTCTGATGTAATCAAAGTAAAGACGGGAGATTATCCTGCTTCACAAATGGCTTTTAAAGTCATTGATATGAATCTTGAATATTTTTGGTCAGCTATGTTTGATGCAGTTACACCATTCACTTATGAACCTAAATCAAATACTTTGATTTATGTTACAACTGACAGACAAACTGTTGATGGTTGGGCAGACGGTTCGGTCTATCTTCATTTTTCAAATGACGGCGGTCAGAATTGGACAAAAGCACCGATTTATACAGAAAAGAAAGTTATGCTCTTTTTCCCTTCAATTTCTGTACTTAATCCTAATAATGAATCGGACCCTTCGAAATTCAAATATGTAATTACAGTTACACCATTCATTCCAAGACCTACACCAAATGATACTACCTACTATGCAGAAGGTAATCAGTATCTTTTCTTCAATGGTCAGGGCTGGGATAAAGTTGAAAAATTCCCGGAAAAAGCACCGGTTCAAAACAACGTCGGCGGTGTTCAGCAATGGGGTGTAACAAACAAACAAAGTTTTGCCATATCAAGCTCAAAGGGCGATCATTTCTATGTATATGGTACATTAACACCACTTGACGGTTATCAATACGGTGCTTATGGTTTGAGCTATATTGATTTTACAGGCAGTACATTGAATCCGCAATCTAAAGTTCCTGCAGAATGGGGTACCGCACAATTCAAAGATGCCGGTTCCTTGGGAAGCTCATGGAATGCACCAATCAGAATGGGCGGAGATAATGAAGGAAATATTTATTCTTTTATTTTCAATATATTTAAAGATGACGAAGACCATAGAATTCCTGCCTTCTCAAAATCAGTTGACAATGGCAAAACCTGGTCACAATTTGCAAGAATGCCTTTTTCAATAATTTCAGATTTCTTAGCACTTTGGCAGCACAATCCTGATTTCAACTATTATGCTTATGCCTATACAAATATGGCTACTGTAGTTACCGGTGTTGATGAATTTTCTATATTCATGAGACTTTTTTCAATAGTTGGAACTACACAGGAAAATGCTGTTGCTACCGGACATTATGTAGAAGCACAGTATAAAAACGGTACTTGGCAGCCATTAAGAAGAATAGGTGAACTTAATATATCACCACTTCGTATTGCTAATTCAAGCGGTACAACTGCTTTGAAAGATTCATTATATCTCAGCCCTCGATACAATGAAATTCAAGCTGCTAAAACTGCTGACGGTCAGTCAATTATTCTCAAATGGCTTGATACTCCAAATGAAGGAAATATTGCTAAATTAAATACTCCTGTCAGACTGATTGGAAGTTTCCCTGCTGAAACTTTGGATTCCGTAAATGCTACTGATATTTTTGTTGCTTATCGCACACTCAGTAATCCAAATTGGGATGCTCCTTATAACTTAACCAATGACTTATGGTACAACCGAGGTACTTATATTCCCGAAATAGTACCTTCGTTAACTCAAATACCGATTGTTGAATATATTACACAGGAGTTTACTGCAACAAATCCAAGATATGCTTATCCTTATTTCGTTCAGAATATTGTTGGCGACAGAGGCGGCAGAGACTTCCCAGTAGCTTATAGTTTGGTTGCTGCTGTTCACGATGCAAAAAATCCTGTTCCTGTACGAAATCCTACATTACAAACTCCTAAAGGTCTTGTAACATCAGTACTCGAAACATTACCTTTTTCTTTAAATGCAATCAGTCCTAATCCTGCTAATGAATTTGCAGCAATCAATTTTATTATGGACTATGATGCTACAGTCAGCGTAAATATTCATAATACAATGGGACAAATCGTAAAGTCAGTATTTAACGGACAGGCTCAGGCAGGTCAGAATACTATCAATGTTATAACCTCAGACCTTACTGCAGGTGCTTATTATTACTCAATTAACGTAAACGGCAAGTCGCAGACTAAGCTTCTTAATGTAATTCGTTAATCTCAGAAAATACTTTTTAGTATTATTAGAAGCCCCGACTATAATCAGACGGGGCTTTTTTTATGTGATATAATATTAGTAGTCTGTTGAAAAAGTATTTTCTTATTCCAATTCTACTTGATTGTCACACTGAGCGAAGTCGAAGTGTAATATATGCGCTAATAGCAGGTTATTAAATCAGTCTTCGACTCCGCTCAGACTGACATACCTAACATTATTACTTTATCAACAGACTCTTAGATAACTAAAACCCGCTGCATTGTTAGTGAAGAAAAGGTAACATTCTTAATCGGAAATATTTTAATATAGATTGAATAATACACGATAAAACCAAATCAGGTTTTGATTTATGATATTTTTTTTGTATTTTTACTAAACACTTGGAAGGTGTTTTTTTTACTATATTTTTGTTGTGTAATCCAATGCAAAAATTACTATTTAAGTTATCTTTCCAAGGTGTGAACTTAGATTTTCAGATATAGCATATTTATTAAATATTTTAGGAATGTTGAAATGTTAAATATAACAGATTTTTATAATATCAACGAGCTTCTTACAGAAGAAGAAATATTATTTACCGATACATTGAGAGAGTTTGTTGATAATGAAGTTTTACCTGTTATAGAGCAGCATTTCCTTGACGGGACATATCCTGCAGAAATCACATCCAAACTTGCAGACCTTGGAGTTTTCGGAATTACAATTCCTGAAGAGTACGGCGGTGCCGGCTCAAGCTATCTGATGTATGGTTTGGCAATGCTCGAACTCGAACGGGGTGATTCTGCTGTAAGGTCATTCGCTTCGGTGCAGAGTTCCCTTGTTATGTACCCAATTTTTAAATATGCAGATGAAGAACTGAAAAAATTCTGGCTTCCCAAACTTGCTGCAGCAAAGGCAATCGGCTGCTTCGGACTTACCGAGCCGGATTTCGGTTCAAATCCAAGCGGAATGATTACTAATGCTAAAAAGACATCCGGCGGATATTTGCTCAATGGTGCTAAAATGTGGATTACAAACGGAACTGTTGCCGATGTTGCGGTAGTATGGGCAAAGTTGGACGGAGAGATTCGCGGTTTTATCGTCGAAAAAGGAACTCCGGGTTTTACTGCACCCATTATGAAGGGAAAACATTCTCTAAGGGCGTCAGTTACATCGGAATTAATATTTCAGGACTGCGAAATCCCTGAACAGAATATTTTAAATATTAAAGGCATAAAAGGACCATTGAGTTGTCTGACTCAAGCAAGATACGGCATAGCCTGGGGTGCTGTCGGTGCTGCAATTGCTGTCTATGAATCGGCTGTGAATTATGCAAAGTCAAGAATTCAATTCGGCAAGCCAATTGCATCATTTCAGCTTGTACAAGAAAAATTAGTCTGGATGCTTACTGAAATCACAAAAGCCCAGCTTGTAAACCACAGATTAGCTGCTTTGATGGATGCTCACAAGGCAACTCCCCAGCAGGTTTCATTTGCAAAACGAAATAATGTTGACATAGCTCTTCAGTGCGCCCGAATTTCTCGTGATATTCATGGTGCAAACGGCATACTAAACGAGTATCCTGTGATGCGTCATTCAGCTAATCTTGAATCAGTCCGTACTTATGAAGGAACTCACGATATTCATACACTCATTCTTGGACAGGCAATCACCGGCATTGCTGCTTATGAGTGAGGATTTATAAACACAAAATCAACTCAAAGATATATTTTGAGTTGATTTTGTTGATTGTAAATCAAAATAAATAATCAGCAATTCTTCCAATCGGGTTTTCTTTTCTCAATGAATGAATTAATGCCTTCATTTGCATCAAAGGTTTCCATCAATTGTCCGATATAAATTTTCTCTAATTCAGGCAATTGTGAAAGAATTGTTTCATTGAAAATCTTTCTTCCGGCTCTAACGGCATATTTCAGCGATGATGCACTTTTTTTACAGATATTTTTAGTTATCCAGATATCTAAAGCTGACTCCATTTCTTCCTTATCTTCAAATACATCATTCAATAATCCCATATCCTTTGCTCTTGAAGCGTCAAAACTGATTCCTGTTAAAAGTAATTCTTCCGCATGTGCCAGCCCGATTTTCAATGGCAGCATCAATGAGGCGGGAGGAGCAAAAACGCCAAGCATAATTTCCGGCTGGCCCATAAATGCTGATTTGTCGGCAAAGAGAAAATTGCAGGCAAGAGCGAGTTCCAAACCACCTCCGAGACACTGACCTGAAATTTTTGCCATTGTCGGTATTGACATTTCAATTATTTCATAAAAAAGCCTGTGAAAGGATTTAAGCATCTCTGCACAATTACTTTTCGTATGTTCTTCGACACTTGCACCATAAGAAAAATGCTTTCCGGCACCTTCAAAAGTAATAAGCTTTATGTCATTATTATTTTTTAGATGTCCAAATACGTCGTGGAGTTCGCTCATCATAGCGGCATCAAGTACATTTCCCCTGCCGTCGTTTAATATGATTTGAGCTACAGCGCCATCGTGAGTATAATTCAATTGAATTTTATTCATATTTTAATCCTGATTAAATACTTTGAGGAGAAATTTTCTTTATTAGTTCATCGTTCCATTCATGACCCTGGGCGAGTAATTGTCTCAAAAGGATAAAATCACATTCACGGTTATCTTTCGGACCGTCATTGAAAGCACGGAAACCTGCTTTTGCCTCGGTCATCATATTAAGAGCAAGCCAGTCGCGGTTACTTTCCTTGTTCATATCCCAATGAGCAAGTTTGTGTTTACGCAGTGAATTCAATGTTTTGCTAAGGCAGTTTGGCATCAATAGCATTAGTTTGGTAGCAAGTTTTTCAACAGCTTTATCAAGAAGAGCCAAATCAATTTCACCTGATTTTACAAGAGCTTTAGCATTTGTCAAATCGTCGCCTGATTTCATTTTTCCATATACTATATTACCGGATCCATCAACCCATTTATCAACATATACCATAGGATTGGGTACAAATTCTCCGTTAACTTTCAAAGATGGAGTGACTTCGGTCAAAAGTCCGTAACGTAATGCTTCGTGAGCAGACCATGGGTCACACGCAGTACATGAGTACATAGCATTTTCAATTCCGACAAATAATGGCAGAAAATCTGTCGAGCCTCCATCAGGAGCGCTTCCGTGCTTCGGTCCTGCCTGACCGAATCTTGCAAAATCCTGAGCTATACTAAAATCACAAGCCATACCGATTTCCTGTCCTCCGCCGATTCTCATTCCGTTAACTCTGCAAATAACAGGCTTGTCGTTCATAAGAATTGACGAAACCATATCATTGAATAACCGCATATACTGTTTGTATTCCTGAGGATTAGATGCGTAATATTCCGCATATTCCTTAACATTACCGCCGGTACAAAATGCTTTGTCGCCTGCTGCGGTAAAAATTACTGAAGAAACACGTCTGTCATTTGATGCCTGACGCATAGCCAGTATAACTTTCTTCACCATACCGGTTGTATAAGAATTGAACTGGGTTGGATTATTAAGTGTAATCCAGGCATTATAAATCCCTTCAACCGGATTTCCCGAATTATCAAGACAAGGCTTTAAATCATACAGTACATCATCAAAAACTATATTATCAACAAGATTGTGTGATACTAACATATTTAGACCTTTTATTATTTATCAATCAATTACTTAAAAATCTGCAACCATTACAGAACGCTTTGTATATTTATGTGCAAGTGTATTACTGAACACCTCGTTTATTTGAGACATTGGAAAAGTTTGTACAAAAGGAGAAATATTCAATTTTCCGGAAGAAACCATCTCAACAACTTCAGGATATAATTCCGGTTTACATCCCCAGGTACCGATTATTTTAGCATCAAAAGCCATAAGATTACTTAATCTTAATTCCAACTTTTCAAGAGTAAAACCTACAACAGACAATGTGCCTGCAAAATTCAGTAAAGCGAAGCCCAATTCCTGACCGGCTTTAGTACCGGACATTTCTAAAATTTTCCACATATAACGGGAAACTCCGAGTTCCTTGGCTATATCTTTAACTTTGTCTTTAATTTCTTTGATATTCAAATCTTTGATATTTAAAACAGCATCAATGCCATTTTCTTTTGCTATATTTAATTTTGTGTCATCAATATCAATCGAAAGAACCCTGCCGCCCATAATTTTTGCAAGCAATGCACCGTAAATGCCAACACCGCCTGCACCGATACAAATTACAAAATCTCCGGGTTCAAGTTCGGATTTCTTCAAAACCTGATAAGGAGTTGTTACAGCATCAGCAATAACCGCCAATTGCTCGAGAGAATATATTTCAAGAGCTTTATCAGGAACAACACACAGATTTTTGTAAGGAACTTTGATATGCGAAGAAAATCCGCCGTGGAAATCATTTCCGGGCATCAGTTGTTTCTGGCACATATTTCCTCTTCCTCTTTTACAAAGCTCACATTCGCCGCAAGGCAGAACAGCCGGAATAATTACTTTTTTCCCAAGCCATTCTGCAGGTCCGATAACTACTTCACCTGAAATTTCGTGACCTAATGTTAGTGGCAGTTCTTGTTTTGTAGGTACTCCAAAGTGCCAAAAACTCAAATCGGTATGGCAGACACCGCAGCCGGCTATCTTAACCAAAACTTCAGTATCATTAATCTTCGGAACATTTGATTCAACAAGTTCAAATGGCATTTTTAATTCCTTCATTTGCCATTGATAAATTTTATCAGTCATATTTTTCTCCAATCTATATAATCAAATAATATATTTTTAAAATTCAAATTGACTTAATTCTTATCATTCATCATTCATAATTCAACATTCAGCATTCATAACTCATCATTCAGAACTCAGCATTCAGAATTCCTTTGCCTTTCTCTAATCGCCTTGAGAATTTTTTCAGGTGTTATCGGCAATTCTTTAATCCTAACACCAACTGCGTCTTCAATTGCATTTGCTATGGCTCCCAGAATCGGCAGGGAGGCACCTTCACCGACTTCCTTGGCTCCGAAAGGACCTGCCGGCTCGTAACTATCCACGATTACAGATTGAATCTCAGGAGTATCTGCGCTGGTTGCAATCAGATAGTTATGCAAATCGGGATTTAACATACGCCCGTTATTGTCAAAAACCTGATTTTCAAATAATGTTTCACTCATACCCATAACCGCTGCTCCGTCAACCTGTCCTTCGACATTCAGTGGATTGACAGCCGTCCCGCAATCGTGTGCATCCCAGAAATTCAAAACTTTAACTTTCCCTGTCTCGACATCAACTTCAACTTCGCAAACAGAGGCTGAAAATGAATATGCCGGGGAAGTCCCTACGGCAGCACCTTTATAGGTTCCTCCCAATCCTTCAGGTGGTGAATAGTGCCCTGCACCAATCAGGGGTCCTTGTTTAGAAAAATATTCATTTGCAACTTTGTCCCATTGAAGGAACTTTTCCGGCTCATCAATAACATATATTTTATTTTCTTTTACAGCGAGTTTATCTTTTTCAATTCCCATCATTTCCGATGCTTTTATGAGTAATTTTTCTCTTATATCTTCACCTGCCATTTTTGAAGCATTACCGCCCATCAATGTAACACGGCTGGAATAAGCGCCGAATCCGACAGGAGTAATATCGCTGTCGGCTGAAATAACGCTGATTCTGTCGAAAGTAATACCCATAGCTTCTGCTGCAGCTTGTGCAAGTACGGTATCCGAACCTTGTCCTATGTCTGCATCGCCGATAAGCAGGACAGCTTTTGAACCGTCTTCTGCAATTTTGATTATCGCATTGGAATGAGGAAATTGTGACCTGTAGATTGGATATCCGGCACCTGAAACAAAACCGCCGCATCCAATACCAATACCTCTGCCAAAAGGCAATTTGCCTCTTTTTTCATTCCAGCCGGATTTTTCTCTGACGCTTTCGAGACAGGCAGTCAATTCGCAGGAGTTAATATCAAGGTCGTTGCAGGTATGATAATCAGGTTCCATTGCATTTTTGTGTCTGATATCAATCGGATCCATTTTGATATCATCGGCTATCATTGTCAGTAATGATTCAAAGGCAAATCTTGGATGAGGACAGCCGTGTCCCCGAAATGCACCGCAGGGAGGCAGATTTGTATTTACGCGATATCCGTCATATTTGTAATTTGCAAATTTATATAGGGTTGCGAGCATAGAACCCGCATAATATGTTGTAACAACTCCGAAACTTGAATAAGCTCCGCCTTCGAGTATAACTTTTTGTTTTACTGCCGTAATCTGACCGTCATTTTTCACACCTATTTTTAGGTCAATGTACTGTTTATGTCTGCCCCTGCCATATAGATACATCTCTTCTCGTGTGAATCGCATTTTAACAGGCTGTCCGGTTTTTCTTGCAAGAAAAATTGACAAAACTTCGAGAATATTTGTTGCGGCTTTTGCTCCAAATCCGCCGCCGACATTGGTCATAATAACCCGAATATCACCAAGGGGAATATTTAAAATCCTTGATAACTGATGATGAACATAATGGACAACCTGTGTTGATGTATGCAGTGTTACTCTGCCGTGTCTGTCCCATTCTGCAATAGCACAATGAGGCTCTAGCGGATTTTGATAAGTTCTGTTACCCACAAATCTTTCTTCACGGATATAATCTGCTTCAGCAAATCCTTGGTCAATATCACCGAAGTGATGGTCCACGTGTGTGTTTATATTATTCTCATATTTGTCATCAAAAAGCCGGGGGGCACCATCCTGAATAGCTTCGAACGGGTCAAAAACCGCAGGTAGTAATTCATATTCAACATCAATTAATTTAAGAGCTTTGTAACAGGTTTCTTCATCTATCGCAGCAACTGCAGCAATAACATCCCCTACAAACCGCACTTTATCTTTGGCAAGAATATTTTCATCGTATCTTGCCGGAGATGTTCCATAAGTTAATTCCGGTACATCAGCTCCGGTAAGTATTAATTTAACACCCGGCAATGCCTTTGCACGTTCTGTATTTATAGATATGATTCTTGCGTGAGGGTGCGGGCTGAGTAAAGTTTTACCATACAGCATATTCGGAAATGAAATATCGTCTGTATAGATTGCCCTGCCCGTAGCCTTATCGGGTGCATCAAGTTTAGGCAGTCTTTTGCCGACAACCGATAAATTCATCGCTGATTTCTGGGGCTGGTATTCTATCTCTTTTGGAGTTCTGCCATTCATATATTCAACTGCGGTTTCGACTGCTTCAAATATTTTAACATATCCTGTACATCTGCACAGATTACCGCTGATTTCCTGCTTAATTTCATTCAATGTCGGATTAGGATTTTCATCCAGAAATGATTTAACCCTCATTATCATACCAGGTGTACAAAATCCACACTGAATGGCTCCTTTCTCGATAAAGGCTCTTTGAATCGGATGAAGTTCTTCACCGTTTGCAACTGACTCAATTGTTTCAACCCGTCTGCCATCTGCTTCTATAGCCAAAACAAGACAGGAATTGACTGCTTTGCCATCCAAAAGCACGGTGCAGGCTCCGCAGTCACCGTGGTCACAGCCGCGTTTTGTTCCGGTTAATTTCAATTCATCCCTGAGCAAATCAAGAAGAGTTGCTCCGGTTCTGATGGCAGTTTCGTAATCTGTTCCGTTTACATTTATATTGATTATCTGTTTCATATTTTTTTCAATTAGTTCTGAATTTTGCTTTATAACTGTCTAAAGCAGCCAAAACAGCTCTTTTAGTTAAAGTTTTGACTAACTCCTTTCTGTATTCTGCCGAACCTCGGATATCATCAATAGGAGTTATGTCAGATGATACATTTTCAACAATTTCATTTAATAAAGGTGAACCGTTAAACAAATCCTTTATATCAGTATTAATCAGTATCTTCATCGCATTTCTGCACTTTATCGGTGTTGGAGCACAGGCGCCGACTACAATATTGGCATCAGTAATTAATGAATTATCAGTCCAAATTCCAACAGCAACGGAAGCCACTGATATTGAAGATGATTCGCGAAGTCCGAATTTCTGAAAATTTGCATAAAAATTTGGTTTAGGTTTGGGAACAAGAATTTTAGTTAAAATTTCACTTCCTGAAATATTGATTTTATGATGATGTAATTGAAAATCCGTAAGTTTCATACGTTTAATTCCAACATTGGAACCAACTTCAACTTCCGCATTATAAGCTGCGAGAATTGGTGCTGAATCGGCACACGAAGCACAGGTACATACATTACCTCCGATAGTTCCCACATTTCTTATCTGATGAGACCCTATTTTTGAAACTGCATCAATGAGAACCGGTATATATTTTTTGATAATCTCAGACTGTTGAATCTGACGGAAAGTGACAGCGGGACCAATATGTACATACTCCTCATCTTCAGAAATTCCGCATAATTCCTGAATATTATTCAGTGAAATTAAATCCTTATGTCTTCTTTTTCCCATTTTCATTTCAACAAGCAAATCAGTTCCGCCTGCAATTAAAGCGTAGTTGCTGCAGGAGTCTAATAATTTATAGGCTTCGGTCAGACTCTTTGGTTTATGATAATTAAAATCCGGTAATAACATTTCTTCTTCTCCTTAATTTACAAATGCTGAGTTACTTTAAATTCTGAATGCAGAATGCTGAATGCTGAATTGTAGTTTGTAAAATTCAGCAAAACGTTTAATAATTCATTACAATCATTACTTTTAAAACTAATTCTTTTCATCAATCAATCTCCCAAAATATTTATTCATAATTCAACATTCATCATTCTTCTCATTCATCATTCTTCTCATTCAGCATTCATAATTCAGCATTCATAATTCAGCATTCAGAATTCTTCACATTCAGCATTATTTACGCACTTTAGAAGTTAAAATAATACTATTGATAATTTTAAGTAATTCATTACATTCAGAACATATTGAGTCGAAAGAAATTTTATCAATATAATCCGTTTCATTCAATAGTTTTAGCCAATATTCAGTCTCACGGGATTCTTTAGCAGAGATGCTTAATTTGTGAACAAAATCCATTTTCGATTCTGCCGATTGTGCTTCGTTTATATTTGCACCTATTGATGTTCCGCTCCTTAGAATTTGTTTTGAAATTACATATTCCTTCTTTTCGGCAACCAAGAACTTGTACAAATTAATAATTCTTATTGCAAACTTATATGATTTATCAACTACTATATTTTCCTTCATTCATTTCTCCTCAATTATATTTTAGTTCAACATTCTTCACATTCATCATTCATCATTCAGCATTCAGTATTCAGAATTCATCATTCAGCATTCTTCTCATTCAGCATTCATAATTCAGCATTCAGCATTCAGAATTCATCATTCTTCACATTCAGCATTCATAATTCAGCATTCTTCTCATTCAGCATTCATAATTCAGCATTCAGCATTCTTCTGCTTTATCATCTGAGCAGCAATACTGACAGCAATTTCCGTAGCTGATTCAGAATTGATTTCCATCCCTATCGGCATATTGATTTTATTTATTATTTCCTTGCTGATTCCTAAATTCAAAAGCCCTTTTTTCATAGCTTTTACCTTACTTTGGCTGCCCATCATACCGAGATAACACCAAGGCTTTCCTGCACAAAAAGAAAGTATTTCCCAGTCAATTTTATGGTTATAAGTAATTATCGCTATAAACACTTTCGCATCAAATTTAAGTTCTTTAAGAAAATCCCCGAATTTAGTAACAACCTGTTTATAATTCCCATCCTTCCAATCGTTAAATATTCCTCCTCTATCATCAATAACAGTTATATCAAAATCGAGAGACTCTGACAGATATGCCAGAGCTTTACCTACGTGTCCGGCGCCGAAAATATATAATTTATAATTTTGTATCAATGGTTCAATAAAAATATCGGCAGTGCCTCCGCAGCTTGTACCTTCCTTGCTGTATAGTTCTATGTGAATGAGTTCCTGTTTATTTGAACTTAGTAATTCTAAAGCTTTGTCAATTGTCTGAGCTTCTATACTACCACCACCGACCGTACCAAAAGTGGCTTCTTTACTGATTACAATCATTTTTGCACCGGCTTTCAATGGGGTTGAGCCTTTTGTTTGAACAATTGTACAAAGCATAGCATTTGTACCGGCTTCCTTTAATTCAACAATTTTTTGATAAAAATCTTTCATCTTGAGAATTGCTTATTATTTAAGAAAAATTTATCATACTCTTCCTGAGTATTAATATTTATATGAATTTTGCCTGAATTTACTTCTGCATTTATTCTTTCAAAACGAGTTAAAAATTCCTTTAAATTCAAATCAATATTATTTTCATCTTTAATTTGCTGAATGACACATTTGCTTAATAATACCGGATGCCCCCCTTTTCCTTCATAAATTGGAACTGTATATCCGCTGTCAGTTCTGCTCAGGTAAATTATTTTCAAAATATCATAATCAATGAATGGATTATCTACATTCTGGATAAAGCAGTAATCCGGATTCCCGATATACTCCAAACCGGTTTTAATGGAATAAAATCTTTCATATTCAGGATGCTTATTTGATGCAAATTGTATTGAAGGATTATTGTCAAATTGGCTGATGAATTCATTCCATTGTGAAACACCTTCATTGAACGTTACTATAATTTTATCACAACCAAATTCTATGAAATTTTCAATAATTTTATTTATAAATAATTTATTATCATCAAACCTCAAAAATGGTTTCTGCTGCTTCATCCTGCTCGAAAATCCTGACGCAAGAATAACTGCTCCAACCGATGTATCATTATATTGAGTTTTGCTCATAACTTTGAAAATTTTGCTGATAATATTATTTAAAAGGTCTTCCGAAATTTTTGTCTGTAATCGCCCGAACAAGATTTGTAAATGTTAGGTTCAATGGTGTTCGGATATAATGTTTTCTGCCGTATTCAACAATCTTTCCATTCATAAAATCAATTTCTGTTTCCCGCTTATTTATAAGGTCCACAGCCAATGATGGGAAATGGTCTCCGGCATTGTTAAGATATCTCAAACAAAGTTTAACAAAATTCTTTTCAAAAGTTATATCCTCAGCTTTTGCAACTTCAATGGCTTCAATAATAATTTTTTCGACAATTTCGTGAGTGTCCGGAATTGTCATTGCCTCCCGCATTGTAAGTTTTGAAATCGCACATAAAGGGCTGAGTGCTGCATTTAATATAGTCTTATGCCAGACTTTTGCAGTTATATCGAAAGAATCCGTACTTTCTGTTATTAAGTCAACTGAAGTAAGTAATTTTGAAATCCAGTCTGCTACATCTCTTCTTGAATCATCCCTTGATGCAATCCAATTCGGCGGATTGAAGAATGTTACATTTACACCGTTAAGTGAATTCATATTTCCGGCAAAATTTACAACCATTCTGAATATCCTCGACTCGCGGAAATGAGTTCTGTACTTTAGGGCAACCCCGATACCGTTTTGGGCACTTAAAATAAGCAAATTCTCATTATGATAAGCTTCAATCTGGTCTAAAATTTTATCAACGTGATAAGCCTTAGCAGCACAAATTAATATGTTAATATTGCTCTGAAGAAGTTCGCCGAGAGAATCATAGACTTCATTTAGTTGGGCGTTTTTTTCAATTACCCCGGTTAAAATAATGCCCTCAGCCCTTATAATATCAACTTTTTCCTGAATTACATCACAAACCGCAAGATTGCATCCGGCGCTGTGAAGATGTTGTGCCAGAATAAGACCAACCGGTCCTAATCCTACAATTCCAATTTTATATTTTCTTGGGTCCATAGTCATTTTTATTATACTACCTTTCTTTCAAAATTGATTTCATTTAACACTTCTTCGAGTTTTTCTGCGAAAAATTCATTTTCCTTCTGCAATCCAACGCTGACTCTAAGGCAGTGCGGAAGACCGAACGCTTTAAGTCCTCTGATTATCACACCTTTTGTAAGCAGCCTGAATATGATATTATCCACTGTTGCTGCGGAATCCATAACACACATAACAAAGTTTGCTTCAGACTTAATATATCTGATTCCGAATCGTTCAAATACACTGTATAAATATTTAAGCCCAATCTGATTCAATTCCAGATAGTATTCAAGAAACTGGTGATCGTTCAATGCAGTAACACCTGCCATCTGCGAAGGTATTCCCGGTTCAAACGGAAGTCTCACTTTCATTAGATTTTTTATTACTCCATTATGCCCAAATCCGTAGCCTAACCTTATTCCGGCTAATCCATAAGCCTTTGAGAAAGTCCTGAGTGTAATAATATTATTCAGTCTGTAATCCATAGAGTCCGGGTAATCAGGTCTGCCCTGAACAAACTCGTGATATGCCTCATCCAGAATTATCATAACCGATGATGGTACTCGTTCAATAAATTTGTCGAACTCAATTTTTGTAAAAATATTGCCGGTTGGATTGTTAGGATTTACAAGATAAATAATTTTGGTTTTATGTGTAATGGCGTCAGCTATTGCTTCCAAATCAAAACGGTAGTCTTTCAAAGGAACAGTAATTGGTTTAATTCCCCAGGCATTCGCAATTACATAGAATCCGACAAAAGTACCTTCCGATGTCAAAACTTCATCTCCGGCACAAAGATATGTTCTGACTATAACACTCATAATAGCTTCAGAACCGTGTCCGGTAATAATATTTCCAACATCAAGATTGTAAACTTCTGCCAGCTTTTCACACAGGATTTTGCTGGAAATATCAGGATAACGATTTATCTGATAAAGTGAAGCAATCATTGCCTGAATTGCGTGGGGAGAAACACCGAGCGGATTTTCGTTTGATGCCAGCTTTACAACATATTTCAGGTTGTATTCACGCATAACATCTTCCATAGGTTTCCCCGGATCATAAGGTCGTAGATTATTTATATGTTCAGGCACTAATGGCATTTATCGTCCTAATAAAAAATTACATTTTATAGATTTTCAATATCTTTCCTAAATTCTTGTTGGATACGGCATTTACTAAATTAGTAAATGTCAGGTTAAGGGGTGTCTGGATATAGTGCTTTCTGCCGTAATCAACAATTTTTCCATTATTATAATCAATTTCAGTTTCACCGCCATTTAAAATATCAACTCCGAGTGATGGAAAATGGTCACCGGTATTTCGCAAATCGCGAAGACAAATTTTTACAAAATTATCGTCAAATTTAATTCCTTCAGCTTTAGCAACCTGCATTGATTCAAGAAGTGTCTGCTCAATGACTTCGATTGTGTCGCTTGATTTCATAGCCTCCTTAATTGTAAGTTTTGAAATCCCGCACAAAGGACTGATTGAGGATACTAAGATAGTTTTTTTCCATACTTCATCAAAAATTGAAAATGAATCAATTACCCGCGTTTCCTGATCTGTAAAAGTAAGAATTGATGCTATCCATTCAGCAACATCAGTGCACATATCGTTTATTGATGCTATCAAATGCGGCGGTTTGGAAAAGGACACTTTAATTTCATTCAGACCGGCATAATTCCCTGCAAAATTTATTACCATCCGTAAAATCTTTGACTCATCAACACATTCTATATACTTTTGCCCGATGTCAATGCCATTTTGAGCACTAAGTAAATGAAAATCAGATTTATGATTTTTTATTGTTTCAATAATACTTTTGACACGGTAAGTTTTCACACAACTCACGAGTAAATCAACCTTGCTGTCTAAAAGGTCATCAAGCGAATAATAAATTTCCTTAAATGAAGCAGACTTATCTAATGCTCCGAATAAATTTATGCCCTGCTCTTTAATCAATTCGATTTTATCGTGATTAGAGTCGCAAATGGCAACTCTGCATCCTGCCTGTTTGAAATGTACTGCAAGAATCATTCCGACAGGTCCCAAACCTACAATTCCTATTCTATATTTCTGTGTATCCATAATATTTATATATTATTTATTTTGTAATTTAATTCTGGCATCTAAAACAAAAACATCATTTTCAAAAGCCGTAACAGGATTTAAATCCATTTCAGCTATTTGAGGATTTTCTGTAACTAACCGGGAAATCCTTTGAATTGTTTCAATTAATTTAGGAATGTCAACACCTTTGTCGCCGCGATATCCTTTCAAAATCTGTGCTGTTTTGATTGTCTCTGTCATTTCTAATGCTTCGGGTCGGGAAACCGGTGTCAAACAGAAAGAAACATCTTTAAGCAGTTCAACCAGAACGCCGCCAAGTCCGAACATTATAATATGTCCGAGACCAGGTTCTGCAGCAGCACCGATAATAATCTCTTTACCTCCCGGAATATACTTTTGTATAAAGAATTTCAAATCGTGCGCATCATATTTTCGAGCCATTTCAACAGCGGCTTTTCTCAATTCATCAGAATTTTTCAGATTTAAAATAACACCGCCGGTATCACTTTTATGAATGATTTTTGGGGAATCAGCTTTGAGCACGAGTGGATATCCAATAGATTCAGATGCTGAAACTACATCATCAATATTTGAAAGCAATGCACACGGGACTGTATTAATTCCATAAGCTCTCAGAATTGAATAGACTTCACCGGAATTGAGAATCAATCTGTTTTCATTGTAACAATTTTCAATTATCGCTACAACAATATCTTTATCAGTATCAGGAAATATTCTCGGTTCTTCAATTTTACGGTTTAATATATTACGATACCCAACCAATGAGGAAAGTGCTTTTGCTGCCATCTCAGGGAAATCATAGCAAGGTATATTACCGGATTTCAATATGGCAGTTGTAGCAGTCCACGGCTCTTTATCTGTCATATAATTGCATATTACGGGCTTTTTTCTCATATTACTGATTTCAGCCATTTCCCTTGCAACTGCTTCACAATCTACAAAGGGCGGTGTCACGAAATTTATATAAATGCTGTCAATCTGCTCATCATCCATTAGAGCATCCATAGCTGCACGCCAGTGAACTGCAGCCGCAGTAGCCAAAACATCAATAGGATTGGCAATAGATGCTTCGGCATATAATTTATCTTTTAAAAACAATTTTGCGTTGCCGCTTAAATCCGGCATTTCAAGACCGCCTTCGACAAGACTGTCTGTTGCTATAATTGCAGGACCTCCTGTATCGGTAATAATGCCGACTCTGTTACTTTTTGGAATCGGCTGCAAAGAAAAAGCAATAGCTGCCTGACACATTTCCTCTTCATCTCGAAAAGTCACAATACCGGTTTTCTTAAATATTAATTCGGTTGAGAGTCCGGCTCCGGCAAGCCCGCCGGTATGCGACATTGATGCTTTTGCACCCTGCTCTGTTCTGCCTGAACGCATAGCAAGAATTGGTTTTTTTGCTGTAACTTTGCGGGCTGTTTCCAAAAATTCGAGCGGATTTGCAAATGCCTCTACATATAGAACAATTACTTTTGTTTCTTCATCATTTCCGTAATACTCAATAATTTCAGGTATTGAAACATCGCAGGCATTACCATTGGATGCATAGAACCGCAATCCGATATCAAGGTCATAAAAACGCTGCATCAGTACAGCGCCGACTCCGCCGCTTTGAGCAACAATGGAGATATTGCCGGGTTTTGGATATGTAAAGGTGAAATCGCAGTACGCCTTGTAGTCAGGATGAGTATTTATAATTCCCTGACAGTTAGGACCAAAAATCCTCATTCCGTATTTTTTTGCAATTTCAATAGATTCTTTCTCGAGAGCAATTCCAATAGGACCGATTTCTTTAAATCCTGCACTGTTAATAATGATATTCTTAACACCTTTTCTACCGCATTCATCAATAGCGGCAGGGACAAATTTACTCGGAATTGAAATATGAACAAGGTCAACATCACCGGGACAGTCAAGTACTGAAGGATAGGCTTTTACACCGCGGACTTCAGGTGCAGAAGGATTAATGGGATAAATTGCACCGTTAAATTTATAATGTAATAAATTTTTTGTTATCACATTTCCAATTGACAAATCTTTTGTAGATGCCCCTATAATAGCAACTGATTTTGGGTGAAATAAGGAATGTAACATAATTATTTATTCTCCTCAAGCTGTTCAATAAATGCTTCTACATTTGTTTTCGTCTGTTCGTCAGATACTAATCTCATATCATTCAGGTCGCCGTTTATAACAAGACTTGGCACTCCGGTTGCATTTTCAATGCGTTTGTGCATACCGTACCGGCAGTTTGAGTTAGCAGGGCAGGTTTTTGAATCGTGATAAATAATTCCGTCAATATGATAAAATTCAAGCATATTTTTGATATATTTTTCTTTTGAATCATCCGACAGAACAATAAATATTTCAGCATAAGCTCTTGCCATACTTTGGAAGGGGTCAGTTTCATCAAAAGCTGAAAATATCCAGCTATTACAGTATGTTGATGCAAGAACGCAGGTATCCAACCCCCCAAAAAGTTCCGAATGTGCTCTTATCCTGCCCCAAATCGGCATACCATCCCAATATAAACGGAATTTTTCATTTTCGACAGCACCTTCACCATTTGCGGCTCTATCTTCTAATTCTTTAAGCAGTACACGGTAATAATCAATCGCCTGAGTCGTTCCCCTGAGTACTACTGCAGGACCCATATGAATTGTACCGTCAAAGAATGTTAACGGTGACGGCAATGTCGCAGCAGTACGAAGTACTTGACCCCATAACTCGGTACATTCCCTCGAAAGCTTTAGTACTTCTCTTAGTTTATCTATATCGAATTTATTTCCGGAGATTTGTTCCAGCGGTTTGACCAAATCTTCTGTCTGCTTTGCCATAGACCGGACGTGTGTTTCGGTAATTTGAGCAGGGTATTTGGGAGCATAAACACCCATAATCGGTACATTTAATTCACGGGCATACCAGGACATCCAATCCTGCACATCACGGCATTGATTTGTATCAAATACAAGCACATCCGGTTTGGGTACATTTTTAATACCGAAAGCTTTTGTCAGAGGTGTATTATTTGTGACATAAGAGCCAATATCGGCTGTCAGATATGAACAAATATCGGGTGAATATCCCAGAGCATTTGCGTATGGAATCAGGTCTGAAGCCATCCTTGCAGCACCAAGCATTGCACCGTGATTTTCAGGATAATGAACTGCAAAACCCAGAGAATGTAAAAGTTCCGCAGGTCCGACACTTGTGCACCAGGCAACTTTTTTCTCGCCGGTATTGGCACATCTGTCTAATTCAAGAAAATACTCTGCCATATACCTGTTCATAAGCTCGGTAGCTGCAATTTTCTTTCTCTTTATAATATTTTGTTCAGCCATTATTTACCTCTATCTTTTCATTTACGGTTTCCAATGCGTATAAAGCCGCTCCTATTGCACCTGTAAGCTGCGGATATGGTGTAACAAAAACATCCTCTCCGAGCTCTTCACTTGTCATTTTAACTAACAAAGGATTGTAAGCAACTACTCCGCCGGTCATTATTACTTTCCCTTCAAGCTTATCCATTTCCAGAACTCTCTTAATAACCGAATAAAACAAACCCTTTGCCAGATCAGAGACTTTTTTACCCATACGGATGTTTTCCAAAACTTCGGTAGCCGAAAAAACAGTGCAGAAACTGCCTATTCTAACCATTTCGGTAGAACTTTCAGCAAGACTGTTCATCTCTTCCAATGGTACATCAAGTCTCATCGCCATTTCTTCAAGAAATGCACCTGTACCTGCAGCACATTTTCTGTTCATTTTAAAATTTATTCGTTTTCCACCGCCATCAAGTTTTATAATTTTATTATCCTGACCTCCAATATCAATTACACTGATGGCTTCCCGAAAATAATGATAACAGCCTTTTGCGTGGCAGCTAATCTCAGTTTTGACAAAATCGGAGTATTCAACATTGCTTTTGCCATACCCGGTTGAAACTGTTGCGGAGATATTTCCAAAATCCATTCCGGCTTTTTGCAGCGAATCATCAAGACATAGTTTTGCAGTTCCGGCAAAGTCAGAGCCGGATTTACGCACGGAATAACCGATAATGTTCTTTTCATTATCCAGCAAAACTGCTTTAGTCCGTGAGGAACCGATATCTATACCTGCAAAAATCTTATTCATCAAAAAGTTCATCCTCAAAATTATCAGCACGTTTTGTAAATATCACCTTGAATTTTTCCGGAGAATCAATCATACAAACATTGCATTCCGAGCCGCAGTTTTCAACAGTGTAATTTTCAACTTTAACCTCGAATCCCATAGATTCATACAACCCGACAAAATCCTTTACCCTGAATTCATCGGTTACGTTTCTTTTTTCCCAGATGTTATCATTTCCGGTCATAGCTTCATATCAATATTATTGTTAGAATAAATCATCGAGTCCGTCTCCGCTGTCAGGCATTTCACCGTGCTTTTGTAAATACTGCTGAACAAGTTCGCTCTCTCTTTTGGAAAAGAGAGGGTCAAATTCGTGTATGAAATATTTTGCATCTTTGCCATCATTATAAAATTCGAGAAGGGTTTTCTGCATATTGTCAGTACCTTTGATGAGAAATACTTCCTTTCCGGAATTTAATAATTGGATTACTCCGTCTTCCGCTCTTGTTTTTTCAATATTTAATAAATTAAATTCAAGAAATTCTTCAGGAGGATATGGATTATGATTGATTCTCATCCGTAAATTACATTGAAGGCATCTTCCTGTCTCAAACATTGCAGACTGACTGCTGTAACAAAATTCAACCTTCCCGAAGTTCATTTTTCTGCTGTCAGGGTCAGCCATTCTTTGTGGAATTCTTCCAAAAGCAGGAAAATCAAATATTCTGCCTATTTTAGATTCAAATTCAACTTCCGGAGTGTTGTCTCCGCTTATAATTCCATCACCGCCGATAAAAATATCAATCTCTCTTGCAGCCTGTTTTGCGGCACCAATAGCATCAATCACCGACTTAGGTCCATACACGATGTCGCCTCCGGCATATAGTCCGGCAATATTTGTTTTGTATGTACCCGGCAAAGTTCTGATTAAACCTTTATCGAATAAATGACCTTCATTCGCAGTCAGAACCGATATATCAGCCCTTTGTCCGACGCAGAATATTATTGAGTTGCAGGAAATTTTATTCGTAATAGATTCATCGTATTTGGGAGAAAAACTGCCCTTGCTGTCAAAAACGCTGACACATTTTATTAAATTAAGTTCAATATATTCATTATCCGATAAATTTTCAATCCCCCAGCCGTTTCTGATTAGAATACCTTCTTCGAGAGCTTCTTCAATTTCCTGTTTATATGCAGGCATCTCATCTTTACTTTCGAGGGATATCATTGTTACTTTTTCAGCACTGAGTCTAACCGCTGTTCTGGCAGCATCACTTGCGACATTGCCGCCGCCCACAACAACTATTTCCTTTCCCCTGAAATGAGTCTTTGATAATTCTTCTATTTCAACTGAATTCAGGAATTCTACACCGTAAAATATATTCTCACTTTTTGGTATTTCAATATGCATTGGTCTGCTGACCGACAAACCTGCTGCAATATAAACAGCATCATTGCCGGTTTCAATTAATGAGGTTATTGTTATTTCTTCGCCGATTTTTGTATTGGTTTTGATTTCCATACCGGATTTCAAAAGATGATTTATGTCTTTGAGCAATGTTTCTTCCGAAAGTCTGTAACGGGGAATTCCATATCTTAACATTCCGCCGATTTTATCTTCTTTTTCATAAACAGTAACTTCGTGCCCTTTTAGTGACAAGTAAAAACCGGCAGTCAATCCTGCAGGACCGGCACCAATAACAGCTACTTTTTTTCCTGTTGGATTTAGTCTTTCAGGTGGAGGCAGTTCGGAGTTCGACATTGCATAATCTTTAGCACCGCGAATATTAATTGCACCATTTAGATTATTCCTTCTGCATTCAGATTCGCAGGGATGAAAACAAACTTTACCTAATGTATGAGGAAACGACAATTTGGAAGCTATAACTTCTGCTGATGCCTGAGGATTACCTTCGGCAATAAATCTGAGATAACCAGGAATATCTGTATCTCCGGGGCAATTTTTCCGGCAGGGTAGATAGTCGGTTGTTTCTTTTAGTCTTGGTTTTCTTTTATCCTGAATTGCACCGGTCGGGCAAACCTCAACACAGGCACCGCAAAATCTACAGTCTGCTTTCGATAAATACTTCCCGCCAACGGTTCCGATAATAAGTTTTCCGTTATTTATGACTGCACCCAAAGCATAAACATTTCTCAACTGCTGGCAGGCTCGTACGCAGCGTCCGCAGGATATACATAAGTTATAATCTCTGATAAACAGATTTTCGTCTTCAATCCGGGGAATTCCCAAATGATGATATTTTGGAGTTGAAGGAGCAATACCAATATAATCTGACAAACGCTGTAATTCACAGTTTCCGTTCAATTCACAGCATCTCTCATCAAAAACGACACTGTTTGAGCAGTCGGCTGAAAGAGTGATACATCCAATACGCTGACTGCAGGTTAGACACGAATGAGGGTGCTTTGCCATAATGGGAACCAAATTATTGCGACGTGTTTCACGCACTAATTCAGAATTACTGCTTATTATCATACCATCGGCAATCTCAGTTTTGCAAGACGGGACGGGACGGTCCATACCTTCGATTTCCACAACACAAAGTCCGCAGCCCTTAATTGTTTCAGCAACTGCACCGGCATCATTGACGTAAACTCTGTCACCCTGATATATTTGCTCTGATAATTCAATTGAATTAAAAGATTTCAAATCCGGATGACTGCATAATACAGGAATATAAATACCTGCCTTTTCAGCAGCTTCCAGAATAGTAGTTCCATCAGGGACATCTATTTTTATACCATCTATTGTAATTCTTGCCATTTCTTCTCAAAATAAAATTAATTACAATCACAACTAAATCTAATAATCAGTCATCACCAGGAATGATCAATTGCATTCAAATCGCAGGATTCAATGCAGGGTAATGGTAATGCCTTGTCAATTTTACATTCAGCACAGGCATAACTTAGTTTCTTACGCTGTGCTTCCGTAACTGCTGCCATTTTGTCTTCGGCAAGGGGGTCGAATTCATTATCTCTTACTTCAAGCACTCCGGCAGGGCAGACAGGAATGCAGTCTCCGCAGCCATTGCATTTATCGGTATCTATGCTGATAAAGTATTCACCCGAACCGTCTTTATATCCGTAATTTGCTATCATAATATTTTCAATTTCTTGATTTTTCACAAAGAGCAGTCCCGAATAGAGCTGCACCAAAAGCTCCGGCAATCTGTGTGTCATAAGTAGTAGTCAATGCTGTAATACCCAATTCTTTTTCAAGACGCTTAACAACACCGCTGTTTTTTGCTATACCTCCTGTAATAGCAAAGTCTGATTTTATATCTATTCTCTCAAGTAAAGATACTACGCGGTGAGCCATTGCAGAACTATAAGCTGCAAGCACTTTGTTTTTGGGCCATCCTTGTCTGAGCAGACCGGTGGCTTCAGATTTCGCAAAAATCACACAGGTACTGCTCACCGGCTCAGGTTCAACATCAACCTGAAATGACAAATCACCGATTTCCTCGATAGGAAGTGAAAGCAAATCTGCAAATACTTCCATTCCACGACCGGTTCCTGCCGCACATTTATCATTCATTAAAAAGTTTGTTACCTTGCCGCGTTCATCACAGCTAATTGCTTTGCAATCCTGTCCGCCCATATCAAGCAGGGTGCGGACTGTACTGCCGTACATTTTATTTGCTCCGCGGGCGTGGCAGGCTATTTCGGTAATTGTTTTATTTGCAAATGGTACATTCACACGACCGTAGCCGGTTCCTACAGTATAATGAATATCATCAAGGGTCATATCAGTGCCATCGAGAGCCCAGGTCATAGCATTCTGGGCGCTCATCGGAGAGTTTGAGCCGGTTCGCATACTTGCATAAGCATAAAGCTCGCCATCAACAAGAATTACCGCCTGTGAACTGACAGAACCTACATCAACTCCCGCACTTACAATAGAGCCTGACTTCCAGTCAATGTTATCATCTTTCCAGTTATATTCTTTCCAACGCCAAAATTCTTTAGCCATTATATTTTTCCTTCTTAATTTTGATGATTAGTTAATAATGCTGCACCGTAAGCAGCGACATATTCAGGATAATCCGGAACAATTACCTCGGATTCGAGACTGTTTTTGATTGACCTGATAAATCCGGTATTATAAGCAACTCCGCCAATGACAGCGATGTCTTTTTCAAAACCTACTTTTCTGACCATTGATGAAATTCTTGCGGCAATTGCATCGGTAATTGCTTTAGCAATATCCTTTTTCTCGGTTTTGGAATGAAGAAGTGAAATTACTTCTGATTCAGCAAAGACAGCACATTGCGCATTCATTGGAATCTCTTTTTCAGATTCAAGCGACATCGGTCCGAAATCTTCAATCTGCAGCTCTAATGCTCTTGCCATCGCTTCGACGAAGGCACCTGAACCTGCGGCACACTTTTCATTAATAGCAAAGTCAACAATCTTTCCACGTTCATCACAGCGGATGCCTCTGCCTTCTTCAGCACCTATGTCAATTACAGTCCTGACCTGTGGAAACATTGAATGTGCACCCTTAACTGCTGCGGTAACGTCAGTAACGCTGTGGGTTGCAAATTCAACATCCTTTCTGCCGCTTCCGGTTGAGGTTATCGAATCTATCTGGTTCATCGAAATACCGGCATCGTTCAAAACCTGGTCAAACAACTTAATAGTATTTTCTTTAGCTTCAAAACCTGAAAGTACTTTATTCCTTGCAATTATTTCATTATCGCGGAGAACAATTACTTTTACTGTCTTAGCTCCAACATCTATTCCAACAGAAATCATTTTTTACTCCTTTATTAATCATTATTTCAGTTATTGAATTTGAGAATTTTGAAATTTAGTGTTTCCATAAATGAATCCATTCTTGTCTTAGTCTGGGCTTCATCAAATTCACGTTCATCCCCCATATTTCCTTCAAAAGTCATAACAGGATATCCGGCTTTTATAAGTGCTAATCTGTTTTCGGCAATACCCAGAGAAAGACCTTCGCAGCCCCTGTTGTAGTGAAGCATTATACCGTCAATTTTCCATTCTTTGGCAATCCTTAACATCATATCGCTTTTCAGATGCGGCGAGTAGAAATGCTGCCACTCCGGTTTGCTCAAATTCCAATCAGCCAGCAGTCTTAATGCCTGTTCACGGTTTGTGATTTTTACACCCATTTCTGCCGGTGTTTTTCTTGGTCCCCAGCTTCCGTCAGGCTGGTCTTCCCATACACCGATTAAACCGAATGTATAAAGCGAGCCAACAGAAACAGCACCAAAGCTTTCGAGATATCTGAATATTTTCAGGAATCCCCACGGAGGCTGTGTATCAGACATCAGTCTGCATACTTCGTGCGGGATTGCGGCAATCTGATTTTCAACCCTGTATTTTACTTCATCATAAAGTTCTTCGTAAAAGTCGGCAAACTCTTTGTTGTGTTTTGCTAAAGTACCCAAAACATAAAGCGAATACATAGATTTTTCATCCAATGGAGCAGGAACAACTTTATTTAATTCGCAAATCTTAGCCCAGACAGCAGTAGAGCGAAATTCATTTTCACAGGCTTCAATCAAAAGTTCGTCACTGTACTCTCTGCCTGTGGTCTTTTTCAGCCATTCGATACCGTCCTGCATCTGGTTTACTATATAATCAATTTTATGGTCTTTGACAGTATTATAAGCACCAACCGAAACATCTATCGAATATGTCGGTACTCCGCCTTCGAGCTCTGAGGCTACCTGATACCATTTGGCGTGACTGCAGCAGATATGGTCCTGCCACATAAAATCCGGTTTAGGAAATTTACCGCCAAAAGCATATTCATCAAGAATTATCGAACCCCAGTAATTTCTCATATAAGAGCAAAGGTCACGTGCATAACCCTTTTTCTCGACTGCTTCCATACAGCGGACAGAAAATTCTTTGTTGAAAGCAATACTCGCACCGTACGGTTCTCCGGTAATCGGATAAATATCATTACCAAGACCGGCAGGAATAGCCCCAAAACTCCAGGCTCCGCCTGCCCATCGCAAACCGCCTCTTTCGTGGGCAGTAGCATAATCTTTATAGAATTTTAATCTTAACTCTTTTGCTTTGTCCCAGCATTTAAGTGTTTCAGTTTTGTATGTCGGTATATTCATATATTTTTTTCCATATTATTAGAATAATTCATCTTCATTTAACATTTCAAGAAACGCTTCCACTCTGATTTTGAACTGCCCGATAGGCACTGTAACATCAAATTCAAGGAAAAGTGTAGGTATTCCGATTTCATTAAAAGCTTTTTTAATGGCTGGAATATCAAGCTCATGCGGGTCGCAAAACTTTTGCTGAATCAGTATCGCACCCTGAGCTTTAAAATCTTTGGCAAGATTGACGACATGTTTGACTCTGTTTCTTTCAACCCAGTCTTTACTCGGACAAGCAGGTCTGTCAATATAACGGCGGGCAATATCTAAAATCGGGTCGCCATTGGTTGGAGTTACGTTATTCCAAAAATATCTGGTACCGACACAATGGTCATCAATAACTACTGTAGCACCACAGCTTTCAACCATATTTATAAAAGGTATGTCGTCATTTTCACTTCCCAGCACCATTAATCTGGCACCTTTATTATTTTCTTTGCCGGAAGTACTTAGTTTTTCAACAAGTTCTTTTAGTGCCGAACTATGTTCATTCTTTTCGACCATCTGTTGAGTAATGGCAACCTGCATGGTTTCTTCACCCGAAATTGGAGGGTTTTCATGCTTTTTATAACTATATACCTCGTGAATCAAACTGCGGTTTTCATTCATGATTTCTATACCGCGATTAATATCTTCATCGGTAATTTCTTTACCTATCCAGCCTTCAACCGCTTTTTTGAAATCTCTCATTTCTTCTGCAAGATATTTTACTGCATGAGGAGACTGCACATTGTTTGGCATAGGCATATAGTATGAGAATTCTCTGGGTATATGTTTTTCCCAGCTTGTAAACGCCTGACGGATATGCAGACAGGATTGAGAAATCATAATCCCGTCCAGATAATCATATCTGCCTTTAAGTCCCTGAGCAAGACAGTCCCTGCAGAAAGGACAGTACATTCCGAATATATGTTGTTCAGTGAGGTCCTGAGGTTCGTGTGCTCCAAGGATTCTAACAGGGAGAATGTCGGCAGCATAAAGAATTTCTTCCGGCACATAAGTACAGAAATAGCCTAAAACCTTGCCACCTGTCCTCTCTTTCCATTCTTTTGCATAAGAATGACGGTTAGTATTCCATTCGCGAAATTTACTTATCATCTAAATCCCTTTGAATATTTATAAAATAAAATCAAATATATTCTACAATCAACATCTATATTAGTTACCTTACCATTTCTAATTCAAATCAACCTTCATTTCAAGCACTACACCATCAATCAACAATTCAATTCTTTTCTGGAATATCCAAAGAACAATAACTTAAATGTACTGACCTCCATCAACCTTTATCACTTCGCCTGTTATATGTTTTGACATATCGCTGCAAAGAAATACTACAGCATCAGCAACATCTTCAGGTAATCCAATCCGGTTTAAAACTATTTCTTCTAAGGCAGCTTTTTTAATGTGTTCAGGTAATTGTTCAGTCATTTCTGTTAGTATTAATCCTGGAGCAACAGCGTTTACATTAATAGAATATTTACCGAGCTCACGTGCTAATGACTTTGTGAGACCGATAACACCTGCTTTTGATGCGGAGTAATTTGTTTGACCGAATTTTCCGCGTAATCCGTTTATTGATGTTATATTTACAATTTTACCGTGTTTTTGATTTTTGAATATTGGGGCTGTATGCCGTATATAATTAAAATAACCTTTTAAGTTAACATCAATGACCGAATCCCATTGTTCTTCCGTCATGTTCCATATAGCTGCGTCTCTGTTGATTCCGGCATTATTAACAAGAATGTGCAGACCTCCGAATGATTCAACGACTTGATTAACAGCACGTCCGGCATCTTCAAAACTTGTTGTATCGGCATTAATAAACAAACCTTTGCTTCCGCCGTCACATATTTGTTTAATGAGATTTTCAGATTCTACGGTTTGCTTTCTGTCTATAATAACTACATTTGCTCCAAAATCTGCTAACCTGAGGGCAATAGAATAACCGATGCCTGCGCTTCCGCCGGTTACNTTTATATAATAAACTTATAACATTATTCCAGAATTAATATTATGATAAAATTATATTATTATCAATATTTCTATTTTGAAATAGCCTATTTTATGAGATTAAATTCACTTAATATTTCAATATTTCTGTATTGCAAATTCAGCTTCAAACACCTCAGATACTATATTTACCGCAAAAAAAATGCTTCAATGTTTTTCAAATTTTCATAATAAAATGATGTATTTTTGACCTTTTTTTTCAAAAAATCAATCTTGAATTTGTTTAAATATTGCAAAATTTTATTCATAAAACTTTCAATAAAATAATCATAAAATATATGCAGCTTTTGCAATTTAACTGAAAATTTTATTCAAAAGATTAAAAATTGTAAAAAGAAAAGATTTTGCAAATATCATTTTTTATTGTTAACTTTGAAATGTTAATTTTGAATGATTCATAAATAGAAATTGACATATATAGTTTAAGGTGATGAAATTACTTTCAATATATTTAAAGGTGTTATCAGATGAAGTACACTGAATCTATGTTCCCGGATGCAAGAATTCCTTATGGTGCCTGGGGCAGCAGTTTTTTTCCGGCTTGGCAGATGTCGCCGATAGCGGAGGTTAATATCGGGCAGTTTGCCGCAGAGTCTATGAGTAAAATATTAAATCTGAGAAAAATTCCGCAGAATAAATTAGACTACCTGATATCGGGTTCAACCATCCCCTGGCATTGGAAGTTTTGGAACTCTCCTTTTTTAGCCGGTGTTATGGGTAACCGTCTGCCGGGTTATCATGTCGAACAGGCTTGTGCTACCGGTCTGAAGGCTGTTCTGCTTGCTGCTTCTGAAGTTCAGAGCGGGATGTGCACTGCTGCGGGAGTCTTAACATTTGACCGCACAAGCGATTCTCCGGTTGGAGTTTTTCCTGAGCGCCGCTCTTATGAAAGAACTATCGCTATCAGCGATGTATGGGATAATTTCGGTTTTGACCCGGCTACAGGAGGAGCAATGCTGGCTACTGCAGGGAATGCCGCACGAAAACATAAAATCGAAAAAAGAGAGGTTGATGAAATTGCATATTATCGCCATTCTCAGTATTTTCAAACCTTAAATTCCGGTTTTCTGAACAGATTACTTGTCCCGCTGAAAGTATTAAATCTGCAGGGTAAGACTATCGGCTGTGTTGACTCTGATGCCGGAGTTCGTCAACTCACGATGGAAGGATTATCGGCAATGCAGGAACTTGATTCGTGTGTAACAGGCGGAACTCAGACTCATGCTTCCGACGGTATGGCGACTTTATTGGTAACTTCAAAAGATAAAGTCAAAGAATTCAGCGCAAAACCTGAAATAGATATTCAATTTATTGCAAAAGCGGAAGTCAGGGTTCAGCCTTCATTAATGCCTGAGGCTCCAGCAGTCACTGTCCAAAAGTTATTAAATAAAACAGGTTTAACATTAGATGATATGTGTGTTATCAAAAACCACAACCCTTTTGCAGTTAATGATGCGATTTTTGCCAAAGTACTTAATTATGACTGGCATAAAATGAACAACACCGGCTGTCCTCTTGTATGGGGACACCCACAGGGACCGACTTTAACACGAGTTCTAATCGAAGCTCTTGAAGAAGCAGTTGACTTAGGAGGCGGATATGTACTGATATTTGGTTGTGCTGCAGGTGATGTCGGAATTGCGTCAATATTCAAGGTTTCTGATGGAGGGTTAGTATAATGATAAAGACAATGAGACAATCAACTCTTGAGACATTAGGTCTTGGTACTGTAATTGAAATATTCAGGAATGGGAAATTGCCGGTAGATGCGAATAGTCTGGTAGATAAGATTTTCGGAGATTCAGGCAGCCGCGGCTCTATGGTAATTTCAGGTTCAAAAGGAATAGTCGGTGCCGGAAAAATGATGCAGCTTGGTGTCAGATTAATGGAATTCGGCGTACCGCTTGTAGGATTGGATATGGGCGGAGCATCAGACGGATTAAGTTTCCAGTATAACGGGCTTGTAAGTTCGTTCGGAAAAAAGCGGGCTGATGAGATTATGTCAAATATTGTGCAGCTTCATTACGACGGTAGAAGCCTGCCTAAACATCTGCAAACATTTAATCCGAGATTTCTTCTGGAAGCTATTCCAGAGATTTTAGAAGTCAAGAAATCACACTATAAACTTTTCAATGAAACATTCCCCGGGATTACAATCAGGTCTGTGACCTCAGGATTTCCTATGTCTGAACTCGGAGTGGGTATAGCTCATCCGGCATTTCCTCATCAGATAAATAAAATTTGGGAAATGGTCGAAGATGAGCCGTCGGACATCACAAAGCTCTTCTGGGCATTAGGTTTGATTCCAATGGAAATGAAGGACAACTGGGCTTTTGTACTTGATGTTTTGTTTTGCGGACTGACTTTATCAGGTATCAGATACCACGAAGCTACCAATATGCCATTCTGGAAAATTGATAAATATATACGTAAAAATCTGGGACCAAATCCATTCAGGGCTCATGATGCTATCGGAGCTAAAGGTGCGAATTTCCTCACATGGTCATGTCTGCATCATCTGAGTAAACATTACGGAGAATTATATAGTCCTGCTGCATCTCTTGTGGAACATAAGGACAGCGGCAGTAACTGGTATCCGCAAAATCATTTGAGACCTGTTATCAACTGGTCAATGGATGATTCCGATGAATTTGATACATGGATACTCGGTTCGCTTTTCCAAATGACATCACTAATACTTCACGAAAAAAGAGCTCATCTGTCGGCTATGAATGCTATCGGCGAACAGTGCGCCCAATTCCGTAAGGGTGTTTTGGCTGTCATTCGTTCAATTGGAGCTGATAAAGCAATTAGAACGGTTGAGGCATATCATAAAATTCATCCTGAAGCCTCTGACAGCGTCTGGTATCCTGATGCATTCAGTCATCTGGAAGATAAAAGCTGGCAGCAGCTATATGTCAATGCAGAGCATGACGGCAGGGTAGGTCTGATTTCGATTTCCCGTGAAAGTTACAATCATGATGTTGATGCTGAACTTAACCGCGCAGTTGACTGGCTCAAAACAGAAGGTATCGAAAGAGTGATACTTACCGCTGATTTTCATCTGGCAACCCAATTGGTTGGTGCTGATACAAGTGAGTTTTATCCTGCACTCGAAAGCGTTGAGGAAGGATTCAATCTATCTGTTAAATGGTCGCTTACATGCCGCCGTTTCCATAATGAATTCAAAACGTCAGTCGCTTTCATTAATGGAAAGAGATGTCTGGGCGGGATGCTGGAACTGCTTTTGCATTGTCATTACGTCGTGGCTGTAGGCGATTCTCTGCTCGGAGCTCCGGAGGTTACTTTACCGGTTGTTCCCGGAATGGAACTCTGCCATTGGACATTCAGAAAAGCAAATAGTCAGGATTGGCATAAATTAGTAAAACTCCTTCTCGATGGAAAATTTGTAAAAGCAAAGGATTCTGTCGGCTGGTTAGTTGATTACGCCGGAACAATTGAAGATGCCCTGAAAAAAACATGGCAAATTGCCAATGAAGGCGAGTTTGCTCAGACGAAAAGAATATTGCAGGAGGGTGTTTTGTCTGAAATACCGGCAGATTTTGCAGGAATTTCACAAGCTGATGATTCCACAATAATTGCAGCAAGAAAAGCAATCTTTGAAAATATCCGCAGTAGCTGCTCGGTTAATTTGTCTGAAGCTTTGAAAGTTCAGGCACGGCATTCAGCAGAATTTATGACAAGTCAATATTGCCGTCGCGGTTTTGTTGGGAATGATTTTCAAAAAACGATGCTGGTTTAGTTGGTTTTTAGTTTTGAGTTTTTAGTTCATAGTTTTAAGGAATTTTCATTATCGGACTGATTTAATCTATAACAGCCTTCCGATGTTTACAAACCTTCGGAAGGCTTAATTTTATTCGAAACAACTTTTCTTGAATTGATTCGAAGGTATTCGACTTCAGCATTCAGAATTCATCATTCAGAATTCATCATTTTGTAGTCCGTTTGGCTTATGACTCTCACCCAATGTATGAAGCATTGTGCCGCCGAATAATTCTTATGATTTGCAGAACAAGATTGAATTTTCCCATCTTCCAACAGATGATTATTTAATACACTTCATCGTGAGTGCCGATATCAATCAACACAATTGATTTTATATTACTAATCTCTCTTATCATAAAAATAATTCTATACTCAAAGTCTATACTTGCTGCAAGTAGAGATTGCAGTTTACCATGTAATTTATGAGTTTTCAATTTTGGTTGGAATGGGTCTTCTTGCATTAAACTTAATACTTCAAAAATCCTTGATTTGATGTTGTAGTTGTTTTTAGTAACTTTTTTAAAAGCTCTTTCAAAGCTTTTTTCCCAAACGAATTGATACATCAATCCTCCAACTCCTTCAGCAACTCATCAAGATTGCCATATTTTGCCTGACCGTGTTCAATAGCATATATTGTATTCTTCGCATTTCTTAAAATTTCTTCTCTTCGAAATTCAATTTGAAGTTTTTCAATAATATCAAAATACACAGACTTTTCACCGACATCTAAGTTATCAAACGCATCTAAAGCATTTTGCAACGCATTCACTTTTTACCTCCAAATAATATTTTTTACGAAAAAAGTGTCTAAATATTTTAATTAATTTCCTTTCAGCTTTTTACTTGCATAATATTCTCTAAGAGTGAGGCAACTTAATTAAAACGTCCGGTCTCGTCATCATATTTGAAGATACAGTGCTTACTGAGAGTGATATCTCTTTACCGATATAGCACATGGTCACTCCCAATGTATTGAGAGTAGTCTCACATAAAGGTGCATATAGTTTGAAGTTTAATAGAGTTCTGCTTGTACTCGAAGTTTTTTAAATATTACTTTTTGTATGGATGTTTAATATTGAAATCTTTACATATTTTACGAACTAAATAATCATCAATTTCATTATGTCGTGGTATTGTAGAAGTTGTTTTATTTTCTAAATGTACATATATTGTATGGTTTGAACCTTCGCGTAAAAATTCACAACCATTCATAATCAGATATGAAATCAATTCCTTACGTTTCATATTGCGACAATTTCAAGTTCTTCCTGATATGCAATATTATCCCTTGATTCTAATGAACTTAGGTATCTGTTAGCATCAAGGACCATTTCAATAGCTTCCATTAAATTACTTTTTACCTCATCTAATGTAACACCCTGCGAATTTGCTCCCGGCAATTCATCTACATAACCTATATAACCTAATGGCACTTTTTGAAATTTCATTGTGAGTTTCAAATTCATAATATTGTTCCTACTTAAATAAAATAAATGATGTATAATTTAATTATATATTGTATAAATTGCTATGCTTTAAGTCTACTTAATTAAACCGTCCGGCTTCATAATTATATTTGTGGATCCAGTGGTCTCCCATACAGCTTTCAACGTCTTTCTCTTTGCCGATATAACTCTATTGGTTTGATTTGGCAAATTGCATATTACTCACTTATAAAAAAGAGTGCAATCCACAATACAATTATTAACAGATTTACCAAGAGAAGAATTTTTAAATTTTTACTTAGTTTGGGTTTTATATTAAAAATTAAAATACTTAAAAGCATTAACTCCAAACCCATAAATGCTAAAATATAATAAAATAAATTATATAAAGATGAATAATATGCTAAATTTTGATAGAATATACCAGCAAAACCAAATATACGCAAAAAAATATCAAAAGCATAAATTACATAGAGTATAATATTGATTGTTACAACAAATTTTAAAATTTTTACTTTCATTATTTTATCAATGCCTTGATTTCATATTCAATTGTCAATTTGTGAATGCTCTGCCTTGTCACTCCCAATGTATCAAGCATAGTTGCCCCGTAAAATTCGTATGATTTGTAATTAAGGAATTTGCTGTTTTTATTCATAGTAAGGAATAGAAATTTTAGAAGGATTTAATATCATAAGTACTTTTTTTATATAGCACTTCAGGGCAAAGGTCAGCACCATTATCCCAATTAATGGTTTCAAAAAATACTTTTACTGAATTAAATAGTTTAGGGTTTTCGAGCTCTTTGAAAATGCCGTGATTTAAATACTCTTTCATATCAAAATACTTAATCTCAGAATTATTAAACTCCAATTCCAATATATAATTTTCCTTTGGTTCTACTCTTTTAACTGTTATCATAATCTACCTCAATGGTTCAATTTTACTTGTACAAGTCATAAATAATTATTCAATATCCTTAATCAAATTGATAGATTTAAAACCGATATACTTTAGAATTTCTGCCACTTCAGAAAAAGTAACACTTGAAATTATTTGATATTTTTCCCTTTCAGCTATATCTTGAATAAATTCCCACTCGTCATATAAACTACCTAAACAAAATTCTTTAATTAAATTAATTGGTTCAATTTCAGGATTATATTTAACTTCATAGTCTTCAATATTCCAATAATAATCTTCTTCAATTTCGATAGATGAAATTTCATTCTCATCAAGGAATTCAAATAGTTGATTCACAATCAATTTAAATCTATCAATTTCAATTTTCATTATAAATTACCAATATTATTTAATCCGGGTTAGCTATTTTATATACTGTGTCGATTTTAATCCGAAAATTTTCTTCACATAGAGAATCACCATTTTTAATATACCAATTATACCATAATAAATAATCAGTCCTTGTTGGATTCATTTTACCAACAAAATTTGCATCAGACTCAGATCCAATTCCAGTTATCATTTCAAGAAAATGCACAGCTCCAATCCTCCTTACGCTAACATCCAAGCTATCAAAAACAACGAAATTTTCAATAATTTTTAATTGATTTTCAAAAATTATTTTCTCATCACAATCTTTTATAATTTTATTTTGACAACTACTATAAATCAAAAATATTAACAAATAAAATAAATAAATAAGTTTCATCTTGTAACTCCTTTTACATTATTTATATCATCTTTGGTTATTCCTGCTTGCTTTAATATTGATTTATATGTGCCTTCAGGTAAATCTGTAGTATGCATAGCAATATAAGTTTGCCTGCCATCGGGATGTCTTAATACTATATGAGAACCACTGCTTCTTATTTTTATAAAGCCAAGTTTTAAAAGTTTAGCAAGTAATTCTTTAGGTTTGACAGGCAATTTAAACCTCAAGTGTTGCAAACATAAATTCTTTAGGTTGATAATGGCTGTTATCTTCGGAAATCCATAATTTCAATAAATCAATAGCAGCTTCTTTTGCACCTTCAATACCTTCACCATGGGTTGTCAAACCTAAGGTAGGAATATGAGCATAGTAATAACCTTTTGGAAAATCTGAATCTTCAATTTTTTCATATATAACAGGATAATTCATATTCAATCCATTAAAAATAAAATTTCAATTTAAATGACAAATACTTTTCTTTTTTATTTTATTCAAATTATGCGGATAATCAGACCACCCCTGAATTATTCACTTGAAGCATTCCCTTTATCAATTCATAATCATCGGGGTTGTTCATATTCAGGAATAAGTTTTCTTTATAGCCGGAAAGAATTTCGGGTTTTTCAATTATCGTAACCGGAATTGAATTGATTAATTGATGAATTTTGCACTGTCTTTTTGTTTGCTCGGAATTCCTGCTTTCAACGGACTGAACATCGGAAATAATTTTTTCAATGACCGGAATCAGAGATTTGCTGTAAATACCGCATAATTCCTGCACAAATCCATCTGCTTTGGGAATTGTAATGAGTTTATCAGACGGATAATCAACAATACTCTTTATCATTTCTGCTGTCATAAGAGGTATATCGCAAGAAATAATAAAATTTTTCTCCGAAGCAGAATTTATTAATCCCGAATGGATACCGGCTAAGGGACCTGCATTTTTATAAATATCCGAAAACAGTCTGACATTCAGAAATTCGTATAATTCCGGTTCATTAGTTATGATGATAATATCGCTGAAAATAGATTTCAAAAGTTCAACGATATGTTCTATAACTGTAATATCGCCAATTTTAAGAAAAGATTTATTTTCACCCATTCTTGTGCTTTTGCCGCCTGAAAGAATTATTGCAGTTATATCCTGATACATTCTACCCATTCTCCGATTTTTAGTTCAGACAGTTCCTCCGGTAGTACAATCATACAATCTGAATTGCTCATAGTTAACATCGAACCTGAAGACTGCGAGCCTGCAATTTCCACAGTAAAGCAATTACTTTCCTTGTCATACGCAGACTTTGCCATTACAAAGTGAAGTCTGTTATCGGATTTACTAATAAATGTTTTCAGCTTTGCAGTAAAATAAATATCCGGTTTTATTCCATAGCTCATATAAACAGCTTGTTCAACAAAAAGTTTAAAATTTACAAAAGTTGATAATGGATTGCCCGGAAGACTAAATATTGGAATTGTTTTTTCGCCTTTTAAAAATGTGCTGAATATTATTGGTTTTCCGGGTTTTATATTGACTTTCCGGAATTGAATATCAGCTCCGATGGCTTTAATCGCATCCGGCATAAAATCATACCTGCCGACAGAAACACCTCCGGTTGTAACTAATATATCAATATCCGAACTCAGTACTTCTCTAAGTTTTTGCTCGATATGTTCTTGTTTGTCGTCAATAAATCCGAAATCTGTTACATTCATATTCATTGCTTTTATTGATGCGGATATTGCAGTTAGATTTGAACAGCGTATTTGGTCATTAACAGGCAGACTGTTAATTGAGACCAGTTCGTCACCTGTGGCAAGGACACCAATATTAAGTCTTGAATACACAGTTAGTTTCGAATAGCCGCAGGCTGCTGCAAGATTTATATTTTTTGCTTTAATTTGGATGCCTGATGAAATAGCAACGGTATTTACCAATAAGTCCTCGCCAAGAAGTCTTATATAAATTCCTCTCTTAAGATTGAACTCATTACGAATGGATATTTCATTACCCGAGATAATGCATTCTTCAATAGGAATCACAGTATCAGCGAATTCAGGAAGTTTAGCACCGGTCATAATACTTACAGCCTGATTATAATCCATTTCAATATCCTGAAAATTCCCTGCCGAGAGTTCACCAATGATATGCCAATTTCTTATTTCAGGATGAAATCTGACGGCATAACCATCCATAGCTGAGTTATTAAAGGGGGGAATATTAATATCCGAAATTAAGTCTTCAGCTAAAATTCTTCCCAAAGAATCCGAAATATCAACTTCTTCTTTTAATTTTTGTACTAAAGAAAGGCACTCAAGAATCTTATCCAATGCTTCATTGTATTTCAACATATTATACCTGATTAATAATCCTGATTTCATCATTGGTATGAATAATACCGCCCTTTACAACTTTTGCAAAAATGCCTTCCTTTGGCATAACGCAATCTCCGGCAGTCTCGTATATTACGCATCTGGAATGACATTCCTTGCCGATTTGTGTGATTTCTATCTTGCAATTATCACCGATTTCCAAAATACTGCCGATAGGAAGTAGTGGGAGATTGATAAATTCGGTAGTAATATTTTCAGCGAATATTCCGGGTTTTAGGTCAGGCAGACCTTTTTCTTTCATCCTGTTTATACTTTCAACTGCAAGCAGAGAAATCTGCCTGTGCCAGTCACCTGCATGAGCATCTCCTTCAATACCCCAATTTTCAATTAAAACTGCGGTTCCGGTATTAGATTTTGGTATTCCCTTTTTTTCACTGACAGAAATAGCAGTTATTTTACCTTTTTGTAAAATGTTATCATTCATTATGATAATCCCCGCTTTTCCCGCCGGTTTTCCCGGTCAAATGTATATTTGTTATTCGGATATTTTTATCAATGGATTTGCACATATCATAAATAATAATTCCTGCAGCCGCCACACAAGTGATTGCCTCCATTTCAATGCCCGTGCTTGAGTTGGTTTTAGCTATTGAAGTAATCTCGATAGCATTATCTTCATCAAGCATTTGAAATGTAACATCCAGAAATGTAATAAAAATATTATGACAAAGAGGAATAATCTCCGAAGTTCTCTTTGCTGCCTGAATAGCTCCGATTTTTACAACTGAAAGTACATCACCTTTCGCAACATTATTATCTTTCACAGCCTGATAAGCTGATTTATTCATCAGAACTCTGCATTTCGCTGTTGCAGTTCTTTCAGTATCAGATTTGCTGCTAATATCCACCATTCTTGCTTTACCGTCAATATCTGTATGGCTTAAATTCATAAATCAACCTCCAACCGTAATCATACTGCTGCTTTTTAATTGAATCAGATTCTCAAAAGTATCGTGCATTTCATTTTTATTGCCAATAAAGTATGTAATTTCTTCCGCGATTTCATTATCGGACGCACCTCGGCGAATCAGTGCTTTAATATCTAAATCGTTATCTTTTAGTGAAAAAAGGCAAAGTTTCAGCTTGCCGTCAGATGTTACTCTCAACCGGTTGCAAGTATTACAAAAATGTTCGGTAATTGATGTTATAAAGCTGATTTTCCCATTATTATTTTCAACATAATAATCTTTGCTTACTGATTCAGTATCACCGCTATCTCTAATCAGATTATATTTCCCGGATATTTTTGTAATCATTTCATTATAATTCATCAAAAGGTTTTTATCGTATCCGTTATTTGAAAAAGGCATATATTCAATAAATCTAACCGAAACATTATTATTTATTGCGAAATCAACAAAATCAATTAATTCATCATCATTGATGCCTTTCATAACTACCATATTTAACTTTACTTTTTCGGGATTAATTTCAATTGCCTGCATTATGGAATTAATTGCCGTGAACAATGAATCAGCTCCTGTAATTTCAAAATAACGATTTCTTTTGAAAGTATCAAGACTGAAATTAATTCTGTCAACTCCTGATTGTATTAGTTCGGCAATTCTGCCATTAATCAGAATTCCGTTACTTGTTGCAGAAAGTTCATAAGGTATTTCCTTTTTAATTTCACCTAAATTATGCACTAAACGAAATATATCTTTTCTTGCAAAAGGTTCCCCACCTGTCAGCCTTACTTTTTTAAATTCAAAATATTCAACAAAAATCCTGACAATTCTCTCAATTTCTCCGAAAGTAAGTATCTCTATTTTGTCTGAATGATTTAAAGATATTCCTTTTGGATTGCAGTAATTACATCGCAAATTGCATCTGTCTGTTACTGACAGCCTTAGATAATTATGGACTCTGTTATATTTATCTGTTAATTTCATTTTAGAGAATTAGAATTCCAATAATGGCAGCAAGAATCACAATTATTGCAGGATGTACTTTTAGATAAATTAAAAGTCCTCCCAATAGCATAAAAGCAAGAAATTTGTAATTGAACGTTCCTTTGAACAAATATTCAAACATTATTACTATTATCATTCCGATAACTGCAAATTTGATTCCTTGAAAAGCTCTGATTAAGTGTTGATTTTTCTCAAAGTGAGCCAAAGTATAATAGACAATTATCATCAATCCGGCAGGGAAAACCATATTGCCGAGATTTGCAGCAATTGCACCTGCAATGCCGGCAGTTTTATATCCCGTATAAGTAGCAAATTTTATAGAAATCGCTCCGGGTATAAATTCTACAATACCAAGAATACGCATAAATTCATCATTTGTCATCCATTGATTATTTTTAACTACTTCGGTTTCAATTACAGGTATTAGCGAATATGCTCCCCCAAATGAGAACATACCAACCTTAAGAAATGATATGAATAACTGCCAGATTTCTAACATTATTTATTTTCCGAAAGAAAAACAATCGTAACGGCAGAATTGAAAATTCGTAATAAATGGAAAGCAGGTTCAGAGTATTCATCGTGAAATCTATGTATATGTTTTGGTATTGCAGTCATAATTTATACTCAATTATAAAATGAAACATCCCATCTCAAACAAAAGCCAACTAATCAAAACATTAATCCTAAGTCTCAAACAGGATTCTACAAATTTAATTAAAAATATTCGAATAAGTGCAATAAAAAAACCTCTTTACACAATTTGATTGTATTGCAAAGAGGTTATCAATAATAATACTAACTAATTCTATAAGAGGCAGAAAAACTTCATCAATAACGTTATTTTATAATTCAATATCATTAGCTATCATCCGGAATCCGATAGCTATTGCACCATCTAAAGCCGAACCTTTCGGTTTAATCAATTTAAGACTTTTGTTTTTTGCTATTTCTTTTTCGAGCAGTTTTTTAAGCAGAGTATCTGCATCAATTATACCACCCATCAAAGCAACATTTACCGGTAAGTCTTTAAAATTCTTTGCAATTGCTTTTGGAAGTTCGGAAAGGTGTGCCGCCGAGTCCGTAATAATTTTCATACAAACCTCATCACCCGCTTCGGCACATTTCATTACGTGAGGTGTAAGATTCTGATATTCAAATGCACGCTCGGCATAAGCCTTTACAATTGTTCGCGGCTCTTCAAGATTGATAGTCGGATAAAGTGATTCAATTTCTTGAGCAAGCATTGTAGGTTGACCCCTGCCGTCAAGCGCCCTTACAACTGCTGTCAGTCCTTCTCTGCCAATCCATGCACCGCTTCCTTCGTCGTCAAGTTCGATACCCCAGCCGCCGCAACGGAAATGTTTGTCTTTAAATTTACCAAGAGCAATTGAACCGGTACCTACTATTGTCATAATACCGTCATCATCGCCGAATGCTCCTTCAAGTGCAATTTCTGCATCACTTGTAACCAAAATATCATTAATAACTGTTCTCTGGCTGCGAGCAAGGGTTTTAATCAGATTTTGTGAACGCTTTTTTTCTTCATCAAGCCATACACCTGCCAATCCTATAACAATTGCATCAACTTCCGATGTTTCGATACCTGTCTTGCTGCAGAGTTCTGTTATTACAGTCAGCGTCCTTTCGCAGGATTCCCCAACTCCTACAGCCCCGATTCTTGTCGTACCGGAAACAATTTCAGCCTTTATTTCACCTTTACTGAACAGCACACCGCGGGTTTTTGTACCGCCGCCGTCAATACCGATAATAGTATATTCATTCTTATTAATCATCTTATTTTCAAAATCATTTTCATAAAATTATTTACACTGATGTTACTCAATTACTGTGCCATGATTGTTTGAAAATTGATTTAATTTTGCCGTATTTGAAAATATATTATGAAGCCTGTCAAGGAATAGACAATCCGTTATATAAATGAAACTCTCAAAAAAGTTGATTAGTTGATAAATAAAATATTTACAGTTTGCAGATATTATGAAATATTGTTAAGTTGCATTTGTGCAAACAGCAAAATTCATTTATTTGATGAAACTGAATATCACCGGGAAATATTTTGATTTTTATAGAACATCTTACTAAAAAGTAAAGGTTGTAATGATAACAGGAAATATTGAAGACAAACTATGTAAATTAGTAAAAGAATTTAAGTTAGCAAATTATAAGTCATTGAATGAAAGTCAAACCCGGCTTTCTTATATTGATAAATTTTGGAGTATTCTTGGGTGGCATGTAAGTGACATTGAACAAGTTAAGGTTGAAGTAACCGATAAATTATTTAAAAGACCTGATTATACTTTTTTCAATGGGAAAAAGATATTATTTTTCGTTGAAGCAAAGAAACCGTCCGAGGATTTGAAAAGACCAAAACATATTTATCAAACAAAACTATACTGTTGGAATGCAGGAGTGCCTCTTGCAATTCTTACAGATTTTGAGGAATTCAGACCATTCAGAAGTTATGGAAAACCAAATTTATCGGATGCAAATAAAGGTATTATTAAACAATTCGATATGACATTTGAATCATACCCTGAAAGGGCATTTGATTTGCTTAATACTTTCGGACGCGAAGCCGTAATTGGAGGCTCATTAAATGCCTTGTTAAAACCTAAACAAATGGAATTAAGGGATACTGTTGACAAGGATTTTCTAAATACTTTGTCAAAATGGAGAAAAGACTTATCCGAACAAATTATAAGATTTAATAAATTTGACAATGAATTTGAACTTGCTGAAGCTGTACAGAGGATTTTGGACAGACTTGTTTTCTTGAGAATATTGCATGACAGAGAAATCGAAAACTATGATTTTATAAGAGAGATTTCCAAAAATAATATTTCCGGAACTTATTCAGCTTTTGTTAAAGTGTGCAGGGAACTTGCACCAAAATATAACGGCTTAATTTTCAATCCGCATCCCTTATCCGAAAACCTCAAAATCGAATCAGGTCTTTTCAAAAAGATTGTTAAAGAGTTAGATATTGAAGAATCTCCTTATCGTTTTGATGTAATAAGTGTAGAAGTGCTCGGTACAATTTACGAGCGGTTTCTCGGTGATGAAATTGGATTTGATAACAAAGGTAAAGTTGAAATTAACCAAAAACCGGAAGTTCGGAAAGCCGGAGGTGTTTATTATACACCGCAGTATATTGTCGAATATATTGTCAACAATACAGTCGGGAAATTACTTGAACAATGCAAAACACCTGAAGATGCAGCAAAACTAAAAATCCTCGACCCTGCCTGCGGTTCAGGTTCTTTTCTTTTAGGTGCTTTTGATTTACTTATCAAGTGGCATGAGGATTACTTTTCTGCCAATATACCGAAAATGTTAGAAAAAAGCGGTAAGAACTTATTAAAACTTGCTTATTTTGATAAATCTAATAAGATAAGACTAACAGCAAGGATGAAATCAAGAATTCTCCAAAACAATATTTATGGAGTTGACCTCGATAAGCAGGCTACGGAGGTAGCTCAGATGTCGCTTTATATCAAAGTTTTGGAAGGTATGGCAAATGAAGGGGAATATGTAATGATTTCGCATGAAACTATCCTGCCCAAGATGGAAAACAATATTAAATGCGGTAATTCACTAATTGGCAGTGATTTTATAAATGATGATTTTTTCGGACTTTCCAAAAGAGAAAAACAAAAAATTAATCCTTTCGATTGGGAAGTTGAATTTCCTGACATTTTCAGAGGTACCAAAGAGAATTTTAATAAAGAATATTTCGAGAATGAACTCAAAAAAGGTTTAGAAAATGCAAAAACGGCAATTGACTATGCCCAAAACGCATATAAGCATACTACTAAAGCTTATGAATATGCTCAAAAATTTGACTTAATATCCGAACCTGCTGTGGACTATGGAATAAAAAGAGGTTTCGATGCAGTGATTGGGAATCCGCCGTGGGTTCAACCTGTTATGTTGGATAAAAATAGTCAAAAATATTTAAGCATTCATTTTGAAGCGAATACCGACCTATATTCAATGTTTATTGAGAAACAATTTCAATTATTGAAAGATAATCATATTCTTGGTTTTATTGTGCCAAGTTTGTTTATAAAGGGGGTACGATATGAGAACTTAAGGAATGTAATAAATAAATCCTGTAATGAGATTTTAATAAAGGAATATGGTGATGGTGTATTTACCGGTGTTAAAATGCCAACATCAATTATATTATTGACAAAAGGATTTGGTAGAACATCACACAACTTCTTTGTCAATAAAAATAAATTGATTTTTTCAAGGGTTCAAACTCTACCATTAAATCAGATTTCTTTTATCAGAAGAGGATTAGAAATTGGTCGGGATAAAATTCTCAAAAATGGGAAAATAAAATGTTTAAATGGAGGTTGTATTGATTCATACAATATCAAGGAATACCTATATATTTCTGAATCCACACTTAATGAATTTAACAAAGACAAAGGTATATTTTTGTCCCCAAAATTGATCGTTAGAGAAACTGGGAATACATTCTTTGCAACAATCGAAAACAATGATGTAATAACAAATAGGAGTCTTTACAATGTTAGAATTACTAATTCAAATTATTCAACTTTCTGTATTTTGGGGATAATGAACTCTACCCTATTAAAGTACTATTTCAAAGAGTTTATTGCACCAGAGACAAACATTTTTCCTAAAATAAGAATTGTTCAATTAAATGAAATCCCTATTCCAATTAATGCAACTATTGATAATTCACACAAATTAGTAACCCTTGTCGAACGCATGTTAAAACTGCACAATGATAAGCCCGCAGCAGATGAAAGTGACCGCAGGCATATTGAGCAATATATTGCAGCCACAGACAAGGAAATTGACCGGATTGTGTATCAACTCTATGATTTAACACCTGAGGAAATAAAGATTGTTGAGGGAAAGTAAATAAATGGTGTTTACAAAGCGGGTATAGATTTGCAAAATGAATATCACTTTGTTAAGATTGATATCAACATACGGCTAAAGCCGTATGTTGCGAACTTAAGCAACAAAGGGCTTTAGCCCTTTGCGAAATTCTACTGCTGAGTAGTTACAGATAATTTATTCAAATCATTAATTTTATATACTTCTTACCCCTTATAGAGGTTATTGATTTTATTTATAGTTTGATTTCTCAAATCTGCAAGGGATGAATTACTCAGCATCTCATAAGTTTCATTTCGAAGCTTACCCCAATCGTCATGAACGGGACAGGGTGCCGACATATTACATCCTGCAAAACCAAGCACACATTTATGAAATATTTTAAGCCCGTCTATTGCAGACACTATATCAATTAATCTTAACTGTTCCGCCGGTTGTCCTAAGAAAAAACCGCCGTTATTACCTTTCTTAGAACCGATAATCCCGGAGGATGTCAGTGTTTGTAAAATTTTTGATACAAATTCCTTGGGTACGTCCAACTTATCGGCTATTTCACCGGCATTACACATAACCCCTTTTTCCTGAGCAGACAAAAACAGTACCGCCTGCAATCCAATTTCACACTTCTTCGAAAATATTACTGTCATTTTTTATACACTAAGTAAATAATATATTTATTTAACGGAATAAAATCTTTTTTCTTGCATATAAGATAAAAAAGTCTTATTTTTGAATCAGACTTTTAAATCCTTTTTGGAATTTGTTTATATGATAAGAAAAATAATTCACATTGACGAAGATAAATGCGATGGCTGCGGTGAGTGTATTCCTGCCTGCCATGAGGGTGCTTTAAGCATAATTGACGGTAAATGCAGATTAATCAGCGATTTGTTCTGCGACGGACTCGGCGCCTGTCTTGGAGATTGTACTAAAGGTGCATTGCGAGTCATTGAAGCTGAAGCAGATGAATATGACGAAGTACTTGTCATACAATCAATGCTTGACAAACCACCGGCTGTTATGAAGGCACATTTGACACATTTATTAGACCACGGAGCAAATGAATTTTTTGAACGTGCAACTGAATACCTCGATTCAATCGGAATATCGGTAAATGTTAGCAAAACCCAAAAGCCGATATCAGAGTCAGTTGTATCAGAAGGGTGTCCCGGCTCGAAAATGCAGGAACTGAAACAATACAAACCCGTTCAGACTGCTGCCGATGTAAATGGTTCGATGTTAGGACACTGGCCCATACAGCTTCATCTGGTAAGTCCTTACTCTCCTTTCTTAAAAGACAAAGAGCTTGTAATTCTTTCTACCTGCTCACCGGTTGCTTATGCAAATACACATAATGAATATCTGAACGGTAAGGCTGTAGTTCTCGCATGCCCCAAATTGGACTATACAGACCCGTATCCAAAGAAAATTGAAGAGATATTCAATTTCGCCAATGTAAAAAAAGCAACTGTCGTCAGAATGGAAGTTCCCTGCTGCGGAGGTTTGAGTGCGATGGCTCTTAAAGCAGCTGCAGCTTCTGTAAATAAAGACTTAGTTCTTCACGAACACGTTATAAGCACTGACGGGAAAAAAATAAGTGAAAAAATAATATTTTCTAATAATCCTATATAAGGTATTAAAATGATTGAAACTAATAAAACTTTAAACTTGATGACTGATGTTGAATACCAGTCCGGCTCGATTGTAAGTACTGTTCTTGTCAAAAAACCAACCGGTAATGTAACGTTTTTTGCTTTTGATAAAGGCGAAATGCTGAGTCCTCATTCAGCACCTTTTGATGCATTAGTTCATGTGGTAGAGGGAACCGCTGAAATTACAATCGGTGATGACGTTCATATCCTGCACGCAAACGATGTAATTGTGATGCCGGCAGATATTGTTCACGGTGTAAAAGCTGAAGAGAAATTCAAAATGATGCTCGTGATGTTAAAATCATAGTTTTTGAGATTTTCGTTAGCATTATTTTTTAAAAATGACATATTGAATTTGTAGATATCTTTTCATAGTACCCAACATAAGGCTGTTTGTATTTTGCAGGCGGCCTTTTTTTATAATCGAATTGCTTATCCAATTAAAACTATTCTTTGCTTTTCTGCCTGAGAATTGTTTGCAAATCTTTAATTTTTGCTAAATCATGCCCTAAATCAATCAGATTTTTAACGGCTCCCCGTGTTAATTGCAGATAGATATCATCAAAACGTTTTTTCAAATCGTCATCTGCAGCACCGGCAATTTCTGACAAATAACCGGACAATTCGGTGCTGCATCTCTCGACTTCCTTTTGAAGCAATTCGATTCCGTCTGCAGATGGATTTACTTTCCTCAGTTTAGATGCAATATTCCAAAGACTTTTTCCTGTAAATATTATACGGTTTAATAATTCAGGCTCGTTGTAGGTTGCACAAATTTCGATTACTGCACCTATATCATTTTTTTTTCGTAGATTACCTCCAGTATATTCATCTAAATAATTTACAACCGCAAGAGTATCATTAGATAATTGCATAAAAATAAAACCAAAATAATTAAATAATTTATAAAAATAGACGAAATGAATCAAAATGAGTTTTACAATTAATTCAATATATCAGCTGTAATAATTATGAAATATTCAATATAGCTGCCAATCAAAAAAAATACCCAATTATTAATCTTACTATTTCAAGACAATAAATGGGTAATTAAAAACCTTAAAAATTAATTTGTTTCGGCAACTTAATCCTGCATAATTCAATTGAGTTTAAATTGTACAGGCAGAAAGACTTTTGCCGCTACAGATTTGTTCTTACTTTTAGCAGGTTCCCAATTTTTAAGAAGTCCCGCAACTCTGACAGCTTCATCATCAAGAGATTTTTCAACAGATTCTGCAACTTCAATCTTGCTAACTGTTCCATTTTCGGAAATATACAATCCAAGAACAACTTTTCCCTGAATTCCTTTTTTCCTCGCAGCATCGGGGTATTTTAACTCCGATTGCATAATCTGTGACAAATCACCTTTAAATACAGGCATTAAGTCAACTTTAGTACTGCCATCCTTTGCTTTTGGATTTTCAGTGCTGCTTTGATTTTCTGAAAATGAAAAGTTAATCAACAGTAAAAATATGATTGGCATTAATAAAAATTGCTTGACATAAGCAAATTTCGATGAGCGTTCCTTCGTAATCATAACAATTCTCTCCATAAATATTGATACATTAAAATTTAGAGTAGCTGCAGAAAAACTAACTCCTGTAGCAGATTTATACAACAGTTGTAAATAATCTCCGATAATATCTTTATTAAAAGCAACAAAATAGTCGGCTTCATATTCATGTATTTTCTTGATTTCATTTAGAAGAATCCAAATTACCGGATTAAACCATAAGAAAATACACACCAATTCTATAAATAATCTATCAAGATAGTGCTTTTTTCTGATGTGTACTTTTTCATGATTTATTATCATCTCACTTTCTTCTATTGAATATTGTTCCGGTATAAAAATCCATTTATAAAAAGAAAAAGGTGATATATTACTATTCATTTTTAAAATTTTGATATTTGAATCTAATTTTTTGGAAACGGAATTTATTTTAAATACTTTCACATAAGAAATTAAATGATGTATCAGCAGTAAGAATGAAATTGTAAGTAATAAAATAACTAATCCGTTTTGAAAAGAAAATTCAGTTTCCGAAACCAATGTCAATTTAGAAAATGAAATTTCGTTCAAATTGTATTCAGCTATCGAACCGAACGAATTAGAAAGATTTATATTCAATAAAGGAGTGATTAGAGAGAAGGCAACAATAAAAAGTAATATAAATCTGTTTTGCGAGAAAAACGTATCTTTCCTCATTAACAAATACCAGACAGTAAAAAGTATAATGATGCAGAATGAACTCTCTATTTGATATATAAGCAGCTTCTCCATAACTACCTCTGTTTATTTGAAATATAATCATCAATTTGTTTCTTCAATTCTTCCAAATCCTGCAAAGAAAAATTTTCTTTCTCCGCAAAAAATGATACTAACTGATTATACGAATTGCTGAAATAATTGTTCACTAAATTTTTCAGACTGAATTTACGGTAATCATCTTTCGTTATAAGCGCGTAATATTCATGTGTATTTCCATAAGCAATATGACTGACAAAACCCTTTTTTTCTAATATTCTGATAATTGTAGAAACAGTATTATAAGCCGGTTTAGGCTCGCTGAATTTTTCGACTATGTCACGTACATAGGCGTTATCTAACTGCCAGAGTATCATCATCACCTGCTCTTCGGCTTTTGTCAAATCTTTCATACTATTTTATTCAATTTAATTTTACATCCACAACTAAAGACTTAGTTGGCAAACTAATATTGTAGTTGAATATTGTAAATTTATAAATAAATTTGAAAAATGTTGAAATATTTCTTCTCTAAGTAAAAAAGATAGCAATTTATTGATACGAGATGATAATTGTGCTGTCTTGAATATAAATATGGAAACTGACAAAATCTTTAGAGCATTAATACTGCTAAACTCTGTTTGATATTTATATTTCACTACATGATTCCCTAAAATAAAATATTTTGGTATTTTAATAGACTGTAAACAGGCAATTGCACTCATTTACTAAATAACCGGATTGTTCATGATTAGTTTGAAACCGTCAAAACCACAAAGAATAATTTGTATGACTGAAGAGACCACCGAAACTTTGTACAGAATCGGCGCAGATGAACTCATAGTCGGGATAACAGAATATACAGTCAGACCGCCCCGTGCTAAGTTAGAAAAACCTGTGATTTCAAGATATCTGGATGCTGATATTGATTCGATATTAAATTTGAAACCGGATATAGTACTTGCCTGGTCAGACTTGCAGGCAGATATAGTCAGAGAACTGATAAAAAAAGGTATTGAGGTTTATTGTTTTAATCATCGGAGTGTTGAAGGTATCCTGTCAATGATTCTAAAATTGGGCTCATTGGTTGGATATGAAAGTCAGGCAGTAAAATTGACAGATGAACTGATAACAAATATCCGAATAGCCGAAAGTGAGTCTCAAAATCTCAAATACAGACCAAAAGTATATTTCGAAGAGTGGTTCAGCCCGCTGATTACAGGTATCTGCTGGGTGAGTGAAATTATTGAGATATGCGGCGGTGTGGATGTTTTCAGTGAAAACCGCGTTCATCAGGATGCTAAAGGAAGAATTTTGGAAAATGATTCCGAAGTTATTCGGCGAAATCCTGATATCATGCTTGCTTCATGGTGCGGAAAGCCTTTTCGTAAAAATACTGTACTAAAGAGAAAGGGTTGGAATGAAATAAATGCTGTCAAAAATGATGCGATTTATGATATTGATGCCGGAATAATACTGCAACCCGGTCCTGCTACATTATCAGATGGTATAAATATTATTAAAAGGATTGTGCAGAATCATCAGGGAATAAATAAGAAGTAAATTTTATTGATTTGAAATACTAATAATCCTGTCCGCCGGCTTGTGCACGGATTTTAGTTTCTGTCTGAGGTATTTCAGCTTGAATTTCAGGAGCAGGTTTATCAGTTATCAATGAAGCAAGTTTGAGAACTGCATCAACATAAGCACTTGAATTGTTATAGTGGAAAACAGCATTTCTGCGGTCAGTCTCATCATCACCCCATCCATTGGATTTAAGATAATTCCCGACTGAAAATACCGCATCCGGAAGTGAGAATAAATCAATATCACCGTCGCCGTCACCGTCAACACCCCACTGAACATAACTTGAAGGAATGAACTGTGATATTCCGAAAGCACCTGCCCATGAACCTTTTAATTCGAGTGCAGTTGTAGAAGAAAACTTGTCTATTTGTTCTAAGGCAATTAGTTGTTCAATTGCCCAATTTGCTTTTTTCGCAGCTCTTTCATTGATTTTATTTTCTAACAGAGTTAATTCTTCATCCGAGCCCTTGAATTTTTCTCTCAGATTTTTCAAATTCATATCTATATACTGCTTTTCATTACACATAGCAGTGCTGAGATAAACACTTGCGACATGGCTGCTGCCGAGATAACTTCCATGACGTGTTTCAACCCACAGTACTGAAGCTATCACCTCTTTTGGAACATTGTATTTTAATTCGGCAAGTGTTAGCAGTGGTAGATTATCTTTTAGAAAATCTTTTGATTTTGATACAGATTTATTGTTATATTGACTTGAGTAATCAGCTTTGCTTAAGTAACCGGTCACATTAATTCTGACAAATCTTTCGTTAAATTCAGTTGCAGGATTATTTATAATTTTATTTATAAAATTTGTGTCAACACCGCGTTTAATCAGCTTCTGAATTACCGGACTGAAGAATTCATTTTTGTTGATGTCTGCAAAATTAACATCGGAAGATAAGGATATATCTAATGATGACATCACCAGCATCATCATTATCATCGCACATCCAAAAATTCCATATTTAAATCTTGTCAACATTTCTCCGCTCTTTTGCTTTCTTACTTACTTATATAGACAGTTAAAACTCAAAAAAGTTACATAAATTGTTAAAACACTAATGACAGACACTGTTTTGAAGGAAATTTATTGTTTAATGTTGATAAATAAATGGGGTAAAACTAAGATTAACAACATATCCTTTCAACATAAATGACGTAGAATTAATGTAAAACTTCCCCAAAAACTTTATTTATATAATCTGTTATATATTCATCACTACTGCCTGAACATTTAATTATTCCTTTAACCCTGTCAAAAGAATAATCTTTGCTCCATTCGTCGAAATTGCAGGCAAGCTCGACTATACTGTCTGCAAGATAATTAATTTCCGCATCAGTCATTGTAGGATGAATAGACATACGTATCCAGCCGGGCTTTTCTGAATAATCGCCTTCGTCTATTTTCCGTGCTATATTATTTGAACGATTTTTGTCCACATTAAGCAGATAATGCCCGTAAGTACCCGCACATGAGCATCCTCCGCGTGTTTGAATGCCGAATCTGTCATTCAGCATCTTTACACCGAGATTGTAATGCAAATCATCAATAAAGAATGAAATCACCCCGAGCCGTTCTTTATTATTAAATGATAAAATATGCAGATTGGGTAAACACGATAATTTATTCCAGAGAATTTGGAGCTGCTGATGCTCCCTTTTGAGCATATTTTCCGTACCCATCTCCTCTTTTAATTTTATACATAGTGCAGCTTTCATTGTTTGCAGAAAAGCCGGAGTTCCGCCGTCTTCCCTCATTTCAATATCGTTAATGTATTTATGCTGCTGCCATGGATTAGTCCATTCAACAGTACCGCCGCCAGGATTATCGGGTACCAGATTTTTATATAAAGATTTGTTAAATACTAAAACTCCTGCAGAACCGGGACCACCCAAAAATTTATGCGGTGAGAAATAAATTGCATCAAGACGCGAATTCTCATCCTCGGGGTGCATATCTATATTTATGTATGGAGCCGAGCAGGCAAAATCAACAAAACAGTAACCGCCTGCAGCATGAATCATTTTTGATATTTCATAATACGGTGACATAATCCCTGTCACATTGGAGCATGAGGTTACGGCAGCAATCTTAAATTTTCTGGTTTTATACTGCTCGAGAAGTTGTGCAAAATTTTCGAGGTCAACCAGTCCATCGCTGTTAGGTTCAATTATTTTCACATCGGCAATTGTCTCAATCCAGCTTGTTTGATTTGAATGATGTTCCATGTGGGTTATGAATACAACAGGTCTGTCGTCATCTTCAATTTTGATAAATTCTTTATATTTCTCGTGAACCCTTATACCAAGAATCCTCTGCAGTTTATTTACTACTCCGGTCATACCGGAACCTGTAGAAATCAGAACGTCATCATTTGAAGCATTTACGTGTAGTTTGATGATTTTCTGTGCCTTATGATAAGCGTAAGTCATACCGGCACCGGTTGTATTGGTATCAGTATGAGTATTTGCGACAAAAGGCATCAATTTATTTGTAAATATATCTTCAATAGGCTTGTAGCATCTGCCGCTTGCTGTCCAATCGGCGTACAGTATTCTTTTTGATTTACCGTCGGGAGTGATAATTTCTTGTTCATTCCCGATAATATTATTTCTATATTTTGAAAAATAAGTTTCCATTAACAACATTAATTATTTATTATTTCAATTAGTTACAATAACTACTGCAAAATTACAAAATATTGGCAAATATAACAAACAGGAATATCAATTGTTACAAAATTCCCAAAAATAAATCCCCGCATTTTATTATGCAGGGATTGTTAATTATTCAAACAAAAATATCGTAAAATATAACAAAAGTTATAAATTGGAATTAATTTATTTCCCAGGATTCATTACCATTCAGTAATGCCTGAAGATTTGGCTGACCTTTTGTTTCTATTTCATGCTCAATCTGCCATGTTACTTTCTCGTCATAAGTCGGACGTTCAATAGCCTGAATTACACCCATCGGTCTTGGTAATCCTTCAGTAAAGCTCATGTTTGAAAGAATTAGAGCAAGTGTGCTGTCCTGCTCGTTATGCAGAATCAGGTCATTAACTGAATGGATACCGTCATCAAGGTCAACAACAACAGGTTTGTAACCATCCATCTTAATACCTTTGTTTTTCTTTTCACCGAAAATAAGGGGTTTACCATGTTCGAGCATAATGGTTGTATCAAATTTTGATTCACGTCTTGTAAATTCCTCAAAAGCACCATCATTAAAGATTACGCAATTTGTATAAACTTCGACAAAAGCAAAACCCTTATGCTTTGCAGCTCTTTCAAATAAATACTTCAATTGTCCCGGGTCTTTGTCATAGCCGCGTGCAACAAATGTAGCTCCCGAACCGAGAACTAATGAAGTAGGATTGAAAGGGTCATCAAGCAGACCAAGAGGTGTAGATTTTGTCTTTTGACCGACACGTGACAGCGGTGAAGCCTGACCTTTTGTCAAACTGTAAATTTCATTATTGAACATCAGTACATTCAGGTCAACATTTCTTCTGCATGTATGTATCAGGTGATTTCCGCCAATACTCATACAATCGCCGTCACCGGTAGCAACCCATACCGACAAGTCGGGGCGGGATACTTTTAATCCGGAAGCAATTGCCAGAGCGCGACCGTGAATTGAGTGAAAACCATATACATCCATATAATACGGGAAGCGGCTCGAGCAGCCGATACCTGATACGAATGCGATTTTTTCTTTCGGAACACCCAAATCCGGCATGATTCTCTGTACCTGAGCAAGTATAGAAAAACCGCCGCAGCCAGCACACCAGCGTACATCAATATCTGCTTTGAAATCCTTTGGAGTATAAGTAGGAATTTCGAGATACTCTTTATTTATCAATTGATCAACATAAGTAGTCATATTAATTCTCCTTTGCGGAAAGTAATTCTTCAATTTTATTTTCTATTTCTTTTGCAGTAAACGTATTACCCTGAATTTTGTTAAAGCCTATAATCGGTTTTAAATATTTAGCCTGCAGTAATGTTTTCATTTGTCCAAGATTCATTTCAGGAACAAGAATTCTGTCAAAACTATTCATGACTGATTCGAGGTTCTTAGGCAGCGGGTTGATGTATTTAAGACTTACATACGAAACTGTTTTGCCGTTCTTTCTTAACGAATTAAGTGCATTTTGCATAGCTCCGTAAGTACTTCCCCAGCTTATAACCAGTAAATCACCTGACTCGGGTCCGTCAATTTCAACATCCGGTATGTCATTTTCGATTTGAGCAATTTTCTTTGCTCTGATATCACTCATTTTTTGGTGATTCATAGCATCACTGCTTACCAATCCCGAACCATCCAGTTTTTCAAGACCGCCGATTCTGTGTTCAAGACCTGGTGTACCGGGAATAGCCCACATACGTGCGAGAGTCTCAGGATTTCTGTTATAAGGTGCAAATCCTTCTTTTTCAGTGACAAATTCGACATTAAATTTTGGAAGAGCATTAACATCAGGGACTTTCCATGCTTCAGAACCCTGTGCCAAATAACCGTCAGTAAGTAAGATTACAGGTGTCATATATTTTAATGCAATTCTTGCTGCTTCAATAGTCATATCAAAACAATCTGTTGATGTAGTTGCGGCAAGTACAGGCATAGGAGCCTCACCGTGACGTCCCCACATGGCAATATACAGGTCAGACTGTTCGGGTTTCGTTGGCAAACCGGTGCTTGGTCCACCGCGCTGAACATTAACAATAATCAATGGTATTTCGAGAATTACCGCAAGACCCATTGCTTCGACTTTAAGTGACAGACCGGGACCGCTGGTAGTAGTAACGGCAAGTGAGCCTCCGTAAGCCGCTCCGATAGCCGATGTTATGCCGCCAATCTCATCTTCCATCTGCATGTGCTTTACGCCATGTTGTTTATAACCCGAGATGTTGTGAAGGATTTCGGTAGCGGGTGTAATCGGATAGGAACCAAGAAACAGCGGCATATTTGAACAGTGTGCTGCAGCAACAAGTCCCAAAGCAACTGCTTCGTTGCCTGTTATGTTTCGGTAAGTACCCTTTTCTAAGTTTGCAGGTTTGATGTTATATCTTATCATCATGTCCTGCTTGTCTTCACCAAAATCATATCCTGCTCTGAGAACTTTAAGGTTAGCTTCGTATATATCCTGCTTTTTACCGAATTTCTTCTTAAGCCAGATTTCCGTTGCTTCCAATGGACGGTTAAACAGCCAGTAAGCGAGTCCGAGGGCAAATAAATTTTTTGTCCTGTCAACAATCTTAGTCGGTAAATCGAAGTCTTCTAAAACTTTTCTTACCTGCTCATTTATATCATAAGCAAAAACCTGATAGCTGCTCAGGCTTCCGTCATCAAGCGGACTGGTCTCGTATTGTGCAAGTTTCAAATTTTTATCTTTAAAACCTGCTCTGTTTGCGATAATCAATCCATGCTTTTTGACATGTTTTAAATTTACTTTAAGTGATGAAGCATTCATCGCTACAAGTACATCTATTTCGTCGCCCGGTGTATTGGTTTTTCTTGTTCCAAAGTGAACCTGATAAGCACTCACCCCATAGAGAGTGCCTTCGGGGGCGCGAATTTCGGAAGGATAATCAGGAAATGTATTAACTTCATTTCCTAATCCTGCCGAAGTATTTGAAAATTGTGTTCCGGATAATTGCATACCGTCGCCGGAATCACCTGCGAATCTTATGGTCGCAAAGTCTAAATCAATGAATTCTATTGCCATGATGAACTTTTAAATTAAATTCAAAAAACGATTTATTTTTTATCATATGTAACTTATGTAATTATTTGCATATATCCAAATATACAATCATGCCTTATGAAATAAAAAAAAGCAAACCATACCTTGAATTTCATCAATAAACGATGAATACCTTGTATGGTTCGCTTTTAATCAATCATTATTCTATCAATATCTTCAAAACATTTTTATAATTATTAAACTTTCTTTTATTTATAATGCTTTAAGCATACATCAGCAAAAAGCAATAATATCTAATCCTAATAATTCAAAACATAATTATTAAGAGCTTTCATATATTGTGCTCTTTCATACGAACTCGGGTCAGCTACATTAAGCTGGCTCATGCTGCCCTGAAGCTGCATAACTGACTCATATTCATGTTCTGTCATCCACTCGATTACTTCCTGCTGAATATCCTTAACATAATCAACGCCATAGCGGAGCAGAGTAGAGCAAAGCATTGTCACATTTGCACCGACAAGCAGCATTTTAATAACGTCTTCACCATAATGAATACCTGAAGTGGCAGCTAAATCTGCAAATATTCTACCTTTAAGAATTGCAATCCAGCGCATAGGTAATCTAAGGTCGGTAGGATTACTCAAAATTATATGCGGCTCAACTTCAAGTTCATCAAGATTTATATCGGGTTGATAAAATCTGTTGAAAAGAACAAGTGAATCGGCACCTGCTTCATCGAATTTCTTTGCTGAATAAGCAAAATTTGTAAAGAAGGGGCTAAGTTTTAAAGCTACAGGAATTGTAACAGCACTCTTAACAGCTTTCAATATATCCAGATAATTATTCTCTAGCTCCAGCGGGCTTAATTCCATTGAAGTAGGAATGTTGTAAATGTTGAGCTCAATACCGTCGGCACCTGCTGACTGCATCTGTTTTGCAAAATCAGTCCAGCCGCCCATAGTCTTGCCGTTAATGCTTGCAATAACAGGAATATTAACACTTTCTTTAGCCTGACGAATCAATTCAAGGTACTCGTCCGGACCAAGATTGAAATCATTTACCTGAGGGAAATAGCTTAAAGATTCTGCAAAAGATTCTGTCCCTACAGTTGTAATATAGTTGAGTTCTTTTTGTTCATTTTCGATTTGTTCTTCGAATATCGAGTACAATACCATTGCTGCTGCACCCGAATCTTCGATACGTTTTATACCATCAATATTTCTGGACAGCGGACTTGCGGATACGACTAAAGGAGACTTGAGAGTCATACCCATGTATTTTGTTGTCAAATCCATTGTAAATCTCCGTATTTAATAAAATAAATTCTATCATTTTCATTTAAAATAAACCGGGCGGAAATGCCGCCCGGCATCAAAACTCATCTGGCTTCAGTCGCAGTTTCTTCATTAACACCGCGGTCAGCCATATATTTGTATTTCTTGTATCGTTCATTGGATAATTCCTGACTTGTTTTGAAGAGCTGTTCAGCTACTTTTGGATTGCTCTTCATCAACATCTGGAAACGTCCTTCGGTTGTCAGGTAATCTTTAACCGGTATTTTAGGCTCACGGGAGTCTAATGTTAAAGGATTTTTACCTATCTTATCATTATCGGGGTTGAATCTGTAAAGCAGCCACTGACCTGAATCAACAGCTAATTTATGACGGCTGTAAGGACGGCTCATATCAATACCGTGAGCAATACAATGACTATATGCTATAATGATTGATGGACCGTCATAAGCTTCAGCTTCGATAAATGCCTTTAGAGTATGGTCATCTTTGGCACCCATTGCAACAGATGCAACATAAACATTTCCATAATTCATAGCCATTGCACCAAGGTCTTTTTTGGCTGTAGCTTTACCGCCGGCTGAGAATTTGGCTACGGCACTCATCGGAGTAGCTTTTGAAGTCTGTCCGCCGGTATTTGAATATACTTCAGTATCAAGTATCAGAATATTAACATTCTTACCTGAAGCTATTACGTGGTCTAAGCCGCCAAAGCCGATATCGTAAGCCCAACCGTCACCGCCGATTATCCAAACACTTTTCTTAACTAAATAGTCAGCAACAGCATTAAGTCTCTTGACTTCAGGATTGTCAATACCTTTTAAAATTTCTTTCAGTTTGACAACTCTTTCTCTTTGGGCTGCAATGCCAATTTCGTCTGACTGGTCAGCACTTATAAGCTCATCAACAAATTCCGAACCGATTTGGTCACGCAGATAATTGATTAATTGTAAGGCAATTTCCTGCTGTTTATCAATTGCTAATTTATATCCAAGTCCAAATTCAGCATTATCTTCAAATAACGAATTCGACCATGCAGGTCCACGTCCGTTTGCATCTTTAGCCCAAGGAGTAGTAGGCAGATTTCCGCCGTAGATAGATGAACATCCGGTTGCATTGGCAATTATTGCTCTGTCGCCGAAGAGTTGTGAAACCAATTTAACATAAGGAGTTTCACCGCATCCCGAGCAGGCACCCGAAAATTCAAACAATGGACGCTGCAACTGCTGTAATCTAATTTGATTAATATTAATTTTGCTTCTGTCCATATCAGGAATATTCAGGAAGAAGTCCCAGTTTTCAGCTTCTTTTTCACGAAGAGGCATCTGAGGCTGCATATTAATTGCAAGAAGACTGACGTTAGATTTGTTCTTGGCTGGGCAAACTTCAACACATGCACCGCATCCGGTACAATCTTCGGGAGCTACCTGAATTGTGTATTTAAGATTATCTGTTTTCCAGCCTTTGTCCTTTGCATCTGTAAATTTGAATGTCTCAGGAGCGCCGGCAAGTTGTTTTTCGTCATAAACTTTTATTCTGATAGTTGCATGAGGACATACAAGTGAACATTTACCGCATTGGGTACATGTTTCAGGGTCCCAAACCGGAATGGTAAGAGCAATATTGCGTTTTTCCCAACGTGCAGTATCAGTAGGCCAGGTTCCATCCTGTGGAAATGCACTTACAGGAAGATTATCTCCGTAACCTGCAATAATCTGACCTATTACATCTTTCACAAAAGTTGGTGCTTTTGATGAAACAGGTGCATGAATTTCGTATTGGCTCGAAACTTCAGCAGGAACTGTAATCTCAAATAGATTTTCGAGAGTATTGTCAACTGCTTTGATATTCATAGCAACAATAGATTCACCCTTCTTACCGTAAGTTTTGCGGACTGATTCTTTAATAGCTTCAATTGCTTCATCTTTTGGAAGAACACCTGAAATGGCAAAGAAACAAACCTGCATTACAGTATTTATTCTTCTGCCCATGCCGCTTTCTTCTGCAACACTTTGTGCATCAATTGCATAAAGCTTTATTTTCTTTTCGATAATTTGTTTCTGTTGTGATTTCGGAAGGCTGTTCCAAACTTCTTCTTTTGGTAATGGAGTATTAACCAAAAATACTCCGCCTTTGACAAGGTTGCCTACCAAATCGAATTTTTCAAGGAAGACTGTTTGATGAACACCGACAAAATTGGCAGTTCTTATCAAATAAGGAGAACGAATCTGATTAGGACCGAATCTTAAATGAGAAACAGTCAACGCACCGGCTTTCTTAGAATCATAAACAAAATAGCCCTGAGCATAATTGTTTGTATTTTCGCCGATAATTTTGATTGAATTCTTATTAGCCCCGACAGTACCGTCTGAACCGAGACCATAAAACAATGCACGGATTACTTTATCGCCTTCAATATCAAATGTATCGTCAACATCAAGACTTGTAAAGTTTACATCATCATTGATACCGACTGTAAAATGATTTTTGGGACTTGACGATTTCATATTATCAAAAACTGATTTAACCATTGCCGGAGTAAATTCTTTAGATGATAAACCGTATCTGCCGCCTAAAATTTTCGGCATAATTTTCAAATCGCCGTAGCCTAACTGAATGGCTTCATATAAAGCACTGATAACGTCAAGATAAAGAGGTTCCCCGCCTGCACCCGGTTCTTTTGTTCTGTCGAGAACTGAAATACTTTTAACGGTAGCCGGAATAGCTTCAATAAATGATTTAATATCAAAAGGTCTGAATAATCTTACTTTCAGTACACCGGTTTTTTCACCCTTGCTATTCAGATATTCAGAAGTATCCTGAGCCGTTTCACAGCCTGAAGCCATAAGTACTACAATATGTTCGGCATCAGGAGCGCCTTCATATTCATAAATTTTGTATTGTCTTCCTGTAAGTTCGGCAAATTTATCCATTTGCTTTTGAACAATTGCCGGACACAATTCATAATATTTGTTCATTGTTTCGCGGTTCTGGAAAAATACATCAGGATTCTGTGCTGTGCCGCGAAGCACAGGACGGTCTGGAGATAAAGAGCGGTTACGGTGAGCGATAACATAATCCTCATCAATCATAGCTCTAATAATTTCATCGGGAATGACTTCGATTTTTGATACTTCATGCGAAGTACGGAAACCGTCGAAGAAATGGAGCATCGGGATTCTTGATTCAAGCGTTGAAGCCTGTGAAATCAATGCAAAATCCATAACTTCCTGAACAGATGCAGCACCTAAAAAGGCAAATCCTGTTCCACGTGCAGCCATAATATCACTATGGTCGCCAAATATTGAGAGTGCGTGTGTTGCAAGTGAGCGTGCTGTAATATTAAATACAGTAGGAGTCAGCTCACCGGCTATCTTATACATATTAGGAATTTTTAATAATAATCCCTGTGAAGCAGTAAATGTTGTTGTTAAAGCACCAGCTTGTAAAGAGCCATGTGTTGCACCGGCGGCACCGCCTTCGCTTTGCATTTCGCAAACCGAGGGTATGTTGCCCCATATATTTTTATATCCCTTTGACGCCCATTCGTCAGCCCATTCCCCCATATTCGATGATGGAGTGATGGGATATATTGCGCATACTTCGTTGACTCTATACATTACATAGGCAGCAGCTTCGTTGCCGTCTATCGTGATATAAGTTTTATCAGTCATACAATTAAACCCCAGAATCTTATTTAGAATATATCTATTACTCAATAATTATTACATATTAGTAATTTTACTCATTACGAAAATAAGCATTTATTTATAAACTAAAAAACATTTTACAAATTAAGTCATTAAAAATCAAAAAGTTGCATAGGTAGTGTTAAAACTAAAATTAGTCTGCATTAATTCTAAATGGTTTTTTTTTGTGAAATAATTAAAATTTATTGTAATAATGTAAAATATGTTTATTTTTATTTTTATAAAATTGATTTTTTATTAATCACATCATAGGAAATATATGAAATCTATCATTTTGAATAAAAATAAAGTTCTATACAGTTTATTGTCTGCACTTTGCAGCTTCTTTATTTTATCTTCATGTACAGAAAGTGGTGATCCATCCGAAAATACAAATTCCGATACCGATACCGGGATTTTCTATTTCACTGCAGCTTTGAAAATAGGAGACAATAACCCGATGTCTTACAGACCAACTTATCAGATTTTCAACAAAAGTGACTATATTATTAACATTGTTTGTAAACAGGACTTCGCAGGCATGGTGCAGGAATTCGGATTTGATATTCCAAAAAGTAAAAAAACAGGAACAATAAGTGCAGCTTCATTTGTAATAACTATTGGTAATAAATTCACACTTTACTCACGCACTTCATGCAATTATACCATAAGCAGACTAACAAAAAATGAAATTGAGGGGATTTTTACATTTTCCGGTAAATCACCGACAGGTGAGGTTGTAAGTTTGACTGATGGCAGGTTTTCGGTGAAATTACCTGAATAAAAGTTTTCCTGTAGCAGGAACAAAATCTTAATATTAGTAACACATAAGTATTGATATTTCAATTCAACTTATTAGTAATTAGATTAAACTTATATTTAGTTATAAATGATATATTTTCAACGTCTTTAATATTAAATTCTAAATAAATTTAGGTTTAATTTTCAACAGTTAGAAAAATCATGAATATACTCAGTAAAACATGAGATTGAATTTTAGACAATTATAAATTTATGACAAATATTTTACAATTTTGTGACATTTCAATGTAAGGGTTTGATTAATTTGCATTTGATTTTTATACAATAATTGAGAGACTGCAAATGAAAAAACGTATCTATATTATACAGCCGTCCTACAAGTCAATGGATGGAAAATTAATAAAGAGACTTCCGGTTTTTAATTTTTCAAACAACCTTCCAATAATCAGTGCAACAGTTCCCGGGTCGTGGGAAAAGCGGATATGCAATGAATATTTGGACAGTATTGATTTCAACGATGATGCCTCTGTTGTTATTCTGTGCTCAACAGGATATGATATTCGCCATTCTCATGAAATTGCAAAAAAGTTTCGCGATAATGGAAAGATTGTTATTCTTGGTGTATTAATGGAACAAATCAGCAAACAGGTTATGATGGATGTTATTGACTCCAGTTTCACAGGATATCCGAATCCAATGTCAATGAATGAATTATTAGAAGATGTGCTAAATCATCGGTTAAAGACTGAGTACAATTTGGGTATGAATCTCGATTTCGAATTTGACTATTCTGTTTTCAATAATCAAAAAATGTGGTTCTACCCTGTAATGGCAGGTGTAGGTTGCAAGTACTCATGTTCCTATTGCTGTTACCCGCAGTTTTACCAAAAAAAATACAGAATGCGTGATATTGAGTATGTTATTAATGATTTGAAAAATATCTCAAAGAAATGCAAAATAATTGGATTTCTGGATGCCAATATTTATAATAATCGTGAATATCTGATAAAGTTATTACAAAAAATCATTGATGAAAAATTAAATATACAATGGGGAGTGCAGGCAACAATTGATATTGGTGATGATATAGAAGTATTATCATTATTAAAAAGGGCAGGCTGTAAAATAATATTCTTCGGAATTGAAACTATTGACCAGATAAATATGAAACAATTAAACAAACATTTTAATATTAATAATTTTCCAAGGCAAATGAAAAACATAAAAGAATACGGTATCTATGTCGGAGCTTTTTTTATGTTCGGTTTAGATAATGATACAAATGAAACTTTCAAGAATATTGAAAGGTTTATTAAAAAAAATGAAATTGATATACCATATCTGCATTTGTTGATACCAATGCCGGGTTCAGGTATTTACAGGCAAATTGAAAGTGAAGGGCGTATTCATAAGAAATACTACGATGAGTTTATGAACTCAAATCCTTTGTACAGCATCCCTTGCAGTAAACTTTTCTTTGAACCGAAAAAGACTAAAGATTATGAGATTGAACAACAGTATTTGAAGTTATTCGGGAAATTATGTTCTTGGTCCGAAATTATTGACAGGATATTAACCGGCAAACTTGCAAATGCATTTCTCATGTTATACTTAAATTATGATGCGAGAAGAAAATTTATGGCAATGAAATTAAACTATAACAAAATCAAAGAGCTTGAAGCAGGTTAATGCTTTTGTATATTATCTTTCTTAAACATTTTGGTTATATCTAATAAATTATTCTATTCATTACGTATGAAATAGGTCTATTATTATATGATGTCATAGCTAATTAAGACCGAATAAAATAACATGAAAAAAAAAGTTTGTAAATCAATTATCTATTAAAATTTAAAATCAAAATACCAGAATAAATCACAGGTAATTATTTAATATTAACTTTTATAAAAAATTATTTACACTAATTTTGATGATTTGTAGTATTTTGTATGTTTAATATATTGTGATTTCGTAAAACAAGCTAATTGTGAAAAATAAAGTTATCTCTGAAAAATCTAAGAAAATAAGTGTTCGCGGTGCAAGACTACATAATCTGAAGGATGTTGATGTTGATATTCCGCGTAACAAACTAACGGTCATATCCGGTGTATCAGGTTCGGGTAAGTCAACTCTAGCCTTTGATACAATCTATGCAGAAGGGCAGCGCCGGTTTGTAGAATCTCTTTCATCTTATGCACGACAATTTCTTGAACGTATGCACAAACCCGATTGCGACTCTATTTCCGGTATTCCGCCTGCAATAGCGATTCAGCAAAACATTCAGATTAAAAATCCTCGCTCGACAGTTGGTACAACAACTGAGATTTATGATTATCTTCGATTACTATATGGGAGAATCGGCAGGACTATATGTTATGGTTGTAATCGGGAAATACAGAAAGATTCTCCTCAAATGGCTGTAGAATCCGTGATGAAATTTGATGAAGGAGACAAAGTATTTGTAGCTTTCCCATTTCCCGAATCCACACGTGATATAAAAGATTTATTGACTTTATATACTGAATCCGGTTATTTCCGTCTTATCAGCCTTGATGACTACAGAGTTTTGGATTCAAACAGCAAAGAAGCACAGATTGAATTTGACAGTATTAACAGTGCAGTTCTGGTTGACAGATTAGTAATCCGCCATGATGATGAAATTCAAACACGTGTAACCGACTCTGTTGAAGCAGCATTTAAGATGTCAAGCGGCAGATGTTATGTTATTAATTCAACGAAAGGTGACTTATTAAGATTTAGTTCGGTTTATGAGTGCAGTTATTGCGGTATTGTTTATGAAGAACCTGACCCAAAGATATTTTCATTTAATAATCCACAGGGTGCCTGTCCTAAGTGTCAGGGATTCGGCAGGACAATCGGTATTGATGAGAGTTTGGTCATACCTGATCTAAGCAGGAGTATCCGACAGGGAGCAATTCATCCTTTTAAGGGTGAAACTATGTCAAAGTATCAGAGAGAATTGATAAGAATTGCTCCGAAATACAATATTGACTTAGATACTTCAATATACAATCTGAATGATGAACAGATGAGAATTATATGGGAAGGAGCCGATAATTATGATGGTATAAACGGTTTTTTCAATATGCTTGAAGAAGGCACTCATAAAATGCACTACCGGATTATGATAAGCAGATACCGTGGATATACAAAGTGTAAAGCCTGCGGCGGTTCCAGAATTCGTACATCGGGCAGACAGGTATTTGTGGGAGGTAAAAATATTCCCGAACTGATAAATATGCCGTTTGAAGATTTAGCAGTTTTTTTTGAAAATCTATCTTTAAATGATTATGATAATATGGTTGCCGGTCAGGTTCTGAATGAACTGAGATGGCGGACAAATCTTCTGGTTGATATTGGACTTGAATATATAACATTATCACGTTTATCTCATACTCTTTCCGGCGGGGAGTCGCAGAGGATATCCCTGTCAACTGCACTGGGCTCATCATTGGTCGGAACATTATACGTGCTTGATGAACCGAGTATCGGTATGCACCCGCGTGATACAGGCAGACTGCTTAACATTCTGTTCAAAATTCGGAATCTCGGTAATACAGTTTTGATAGTTGAGCATGACCCTGATATTATAAAATATGCCGATTATATCATTGATATGGGACCCGGTGCAGGTCAGCTTGGCGGAGAGTTGGTTTTTGCAGGTAATTACGCAGAAATGCTGAAATCAGAAAGGTCACTGACTGGGCAGTATTTATCAGGCAGAAAAAAAGTACCATTGCCTGAGCAGCGGAGAATACCATCAAAAAAGAATATGTTGTCAATACATAAAGCACGTGAAAACAATCTTAAAATTGAAAGATTAGATATCCCGTTAAATTGTGTTGTTGTAGTTACAGGTGTTTCCGGGTCAGGTAAGAGCACTCTTGTCAATGAAGTAATTTTTGCCGGTGTCAAAAGAAATATCGGCGCATTGCAGAATAAATCAGGAAGGTTTGACGCAATAACAGGATTTGACAGCATAGAAAATGTAGAATTTGTTGACCAGACAGCTATCGGAAAATCGTCAAGGTCAACTCCGGCAACTTATACCAAATCTTTTGATTTTATAAGAGACCTTTTTGCATCTACACAGGCATCCAAACAATTAGGCTGGAAACCCGGACATTTTTCTTTTAATGTACCCGGTGGAAGATGTGAAGCTTGTGAAGGTGAGGGAGTTGTTACGGTTGAAATGCAGTTTCTGCCTGATGTAGCTCTGGAATGTGAATCCTGTAAAGGTACCAGATATAAAAAGGAAGTAAGAAACATATTATATAACGGGAAATCCATCGTTGACGTGCTGAATATGACAGTTGACGAGGCTCTTGGTTTTTTCAGTGATAAACCGCGAATTGCAAAGAAAATGCTGGTTCTTCAGGATGTCGGACTTGGATACCTGAATCTTGGACAGCCTTCGACTATGCTTTCAGGAGGGGAATCTCAGAGAATAAAACTCGCAGGCAGCCTGGATTCGTCATTTGCCGGGCATACTTTATTTATTTTTGATGAACCTACCACAGGACTTCATCTTGATGATATAACAAAGTTAATAAACTGTTTTGACAGACTTGCAGTAAAAGGACATTCTGTAATTATTATTGAACATAATCTGAGTATTATAGCATCCGCAGATTATGTTATTGACCTCGGTCCTGAAGCTGGAGATGGCGGTGGAACGGTTGTTGCATCAGGCACTCCTGAAGAAATAGCCGAAGTAGAAAATTCCTATACCGGCAAAGCACTTAAAGAGTATTTCCATTTAGTAAAATAATCGTAATTCATGAGCAGGTTTATTGTATTCAATAAGGGTAATAAATGTAATGATTGATAGAGTTAAACAGCAGCGGGGATGGTATGTCTATGATTGGGCAGTATCAGCTTTCACAACAACTGTAATAACCGTATTCATCGGACCATATCTTACTACAATCACTGAAAATGCGGCTGTAAACGGTTATGTTTATATAGCCGGTATTAAGATATTCGCAGGCTCTTTTTTCCCATACTGTATATCCCTATCCGTTATATTACAGGTTTTACTGCTGCCGTGGCTTGGCGGATTGGCTGATTATTCAAATAGAAAAAAACAGTTTTTAGGAACTTTTGCATATATTGGTGCTTTTGCTGCGATGGGTTTGTATTTTCTTGATGGTACTAATTATTTACTTGGTGGATTTTTATTAGTAGTTTCAAATCTTTCATTCGGTGCATCCATGGTTTTTTATAATGCATATCTTAGTGATATTGCTGAACCGGATGAGCGTGATAAGGTATCTTCAAACGGATATGCAACTGGATATATCGGAGGCGGTTTACTTCTCGCTGCCAACCTTGTTCTTGTCATGCAGTCAGAATCATTTGGGATTGAAACCGGGATGGCAGTAAGAATATCACTGGTATCAGCAGGTTTATGGTGGGCAGTTTTTACAATTGTGCCACTTATAATTCTCAAAAATGTCAGACAAATAAAGAAACTTCCAAAAGATTCAAATTTGTTTTCCTTTGGACTGAAACAAATTATTCATACAATCAAAGACTCGTTTAACTATCCTAAAACACTTATGTTCATCTTCGCTTATCTGCTGTTTAATGATGGTGTTCAGTCAGTAATTGTAGTTTCGTCTCAATTTGGACAGGAAGAACTCGGGTTAGATATAGGGACTTTGACAACTGTAATATTAATGGTTCAGTTTGTAGCATTTGGAGGTGCAAAGTTTTTTGATTATTTGTCACGAAAAATAAATACAAAAAATGCACTTATGCTAAGTATTGTAATATGGATTCTTTGCGTTGTCTATGCTTATTTAATGTTAGATTCTACAGCCGGATTTTATGCCTTGGGTGCAGTCATAGGTCTTGTTCTTGGAGGAACACAGGCACTCAGCCGTTCACTATACTCTTTAATGATTCCCCCCGGAAAAGAATCGGAATATTTTAGTTTATATGAAATCAGTGAAAGAGGAACAAGTTGGATAGGTCCGCTTGTTTTCGGCTTATCACTGCAATTTACCGGTTCATACAGAATAGCCATTTTTTCTCTCGGAATTTTCTTTATTCTCGGTCTGATACTACTTTTTAAGGTAAATATACGTCAGGCAATAATAGAATCCGGAAACTTACCCCATAATCATATTTAGGAATACTTTTGCAAATTCAGAATCATATCGCAAAAATAAGTTGGACTTTAGCTGACAAAGTACTATATGTAATTTATGGTTTTGTCTTTTTAATTCAAATTTCATTACTTACTCCCGAAAACATCGCTTTATTCAATTTTCTAATTGCATTTAATACATGGATTTTTGTCATAAGTGATTCATTTGCACTTCAATCAATTATTCAATATGGATTCGATAAGGAAAATCAAAGCAAAGTAAACTCTTATGCCGGGATTATGCATTTATTAGTAATCGGCGTACTTTCAGGTTTGGTTTATATTTCACGCTATCTGATTTCTGATATGTTTTCCGAACCGAGATTTCTGGAAATAATCGTCTTTTTACCAGTGCTGTCATTACTGATGATACCCAGGACATTTTGTCTGAAATTGATGCTGCGTGACCAGGCAATGCATAAAATTTTCTTTGCGAATTTTATTTTTTTTGGTGTTATGGTATTTAGAATTATAAGTTTTAAATTGACAAAAAATACAATTGGACTTGATGATGCAATATATATTTATCTTGAAGGTGTTGCATTCAGTTCACTTGCTGCTGTTCTTATGACATTAAGACAAATTAGGTTTTCCTTAAAGGGGAAAATACAGATAAAGAAAATAATGAGTTTTAGCCTACCATTCACATTAACAAATTCAGTCAATACTTTTACAAAGTATCTTGATTATTTCTTATTAAAGCTATTTTTCCCTCTCGACCAAATTGGCTTATATACTGCTGCCAGGTCACTCTTTAAGTTTTTCGAAGAAGGTATGAACGGGGTTAATGGTTTAATTTACCCCGCTGCTGTTAGAGCTGCATCCAATAATGATAAACCTGCATTGCAATCTATGATTACTAAAGCCATTTCCTTCACTTTGATTGGTTATGTATTTCTTTCTCTGGCTTTATCACTTGGACTGGCTGAAATTATGATTACATTCTTCATGAAGCTTGATTATTTAGAATCTATTCTACATTTCAAGATTATGTTGATTGCAACACTTTTCTTACCTTTTAACATTTTATATTTTGTTATTACTGCTTCCGGGCGGCATTATGAACTGTTGAAAATCGTTTCGCAGTCATTTGCTGTATCGGTCTTGTCGTTTATATTAATTGGACTATCAGGTGAGAGTATCCTAATGCCCATTGGTTATGTAACATTTTATTGTGCATTTGCAATCAGAGCATTTTTCTTTGTAAATAACCACCAAATTATCAGCCTCAAATTTTCTGACCTATTCAGAGCATTTGGAGATAGTTATAAATTCGTACAAAAATTGATTGCCGGTAAACGATAGATAAAAAAAAAATCCTCTGCCTGATTAGAGCAGAGGATTTTGTAGGATAGTCCTGATTTGCGGAAATTATCCGGTAACCATCTTAGTATATTTAGCTGTCGGCAGAGATTTAGGTCTGGTAATAGGTAAGCCGTAAGCTCTTGCTATTACTGACTGTGCTCCGATACCGAGTGTACGCGATACGCTGAATAATACTGTATAGTAGCTGAATTCTTTCAGGCCGTAATGATATAGTAATGCACCTGAACCGGCATCAACATTAGGCCATGGGTCACTGATTTTCTTTACTTGTTTTAATACTTCCGGCACTACTTCAAATACTTTGGCTACAGTTTGGAATACAGGGTCTTCAGCCATATATTTCTTTCCGAAAGCAAGGAAAGCGTCGAATCTTGGGTCAGTAATTCTGAGAACTGCATGTCCGTAACCTGGAATAACTCTGCCGGAATCCAAGGTTTCCCAAGCAAATTTTTGCAACTGCTCATCAGTTGGTGCGCCGCCGAATTGTTCCATTGTATCAAGAACCCATTTCAGACATTCCTGATTGGCAAGACCGTGTAAAGGACCTGCAAGTGCATTCAGACCGGCTGACAGTGAGTAATACAAGTCTGCAAGTGTTGAATTAACAACGGCAGATGTATAGGCACTGGCATTGCCGCCTTCATGGTCGCTGTGTAAAGTAAGATATAATCTCATCAATTTTGAAAAATCGCCGTTCGGGTCTGGCAGTCCAAGCATGTGGACATAATTACCTGACCAGTCTTTTGAAAAATCGGGCTCAATTCTCGGACCCTTATCGAATCTTTTGCGATAGACGTAAGCAGCTATAGCAGGAATTTTGGCTGATATATCAAGGAAATCGTCTAATGTTGCAGTCCAGTATTCTGGTTTAGCCATACCAGCGTCATATTTTCTGGCAAAAACTGATTCATGCTGAAGAACAAGTACAGCTGTATTAAACATTGTCATTGGATGAGAATCTGCAGGCATACTGTCAATAACATTCCAAACATACTGCGGCACATTGGCACGAGCAGTAAGTTCTGCCTGCAAATCTTTCAATTCTTCTGCATTTGGAAGTTCGCCTACAAGTAAAAGCCATAGAATTTCTTCAGGAAGTTTATCCCAAAGATTTTTGAGTTCGATACCCCGAATAATCAATCCTTTGTCCGGCGGAACTTCAGAAGTATCACAAACCAAGCCTTTGACTCCGCGCATGCCTCCATAAACTTGCTTTAAAGTTACTTCCGATACAACTTTATCGCCGTGATTCTTCAATAAATCTTTAATAGATTCGATTTGTCCTGGCAGTATTTCAGCCAATTTCTGATGTAGTTTTGACATTTAAGTACCCTAACTGTTAATAAGAATAATAACTAAGCCATTTATGAGAAACTCAATAAATTTTCACTTACTATATAATGTACATTTTTTAACTTTGTAATTTAAAATATGTTTTACAAACTATACCAAATATATGGAAATATTCAAATATATCAAACATTTTTTTTCATTGTAAAAATTTAACTTAAAAATAAATATTGTGGTAATTAAGTGTCATAATATATTGAATAATGTGAATTAATTGTTTGTTAAATAATTGTTAATATTTTTGGAATTTGAAGAGTTTTGAATGCTGCTAAATTCTCACGAGAAGCTTGTGAAATTCAACTTTCATAAATGTAAAAATTTTAACAACAAAAAAAATCCTTGCATTTAAAGATATAATTTCTTAGTTTGCAAATGGAATTAATGCAATATTAATAATTGTGGTTATATAGCCAAACAGGTTCATTTAAAAAATTAGGTGCAATATGAAAAAAATTCTTATTTTGTTAGCCATAATTATTTTCAATACAAACCATTTGTATTCCCAATACGAATGGCAGCAAGTAAATGCACTTAGAGTCTTGCCTATTAAAATGAAATGTCTTGATTCTGTGAATTGTATTTTACTAACAGGAAGTGGTGACATTATACATTCAGGTAACGGTGGCTTTAATTGGGATGTTTTATATAATGAAATCAATGGTTTTATCACACCTTACGATATCGCCTATCCTGATACTAATCATATAATAGTATTATATTATGATTACCGTATATCTGATAATAAAGAGATAATACTTGTAAAATATAATAGTCAGGGTATAGCTTGGGATACAATTCGATTTGATTCGAATGATAGTACTGTATTTACTTATAGAGGTAGGGAAATTGAAATGTCAGACACATTAAATGGTATTATAAATATTGGAAACAGTATAATTCTAACAGATGACGGATGGAATACTTACAAAATCATCAATCCTGATTTGAATAATAAATATTTAATAAATGCATTATCTTTTAAAAATAATAAAAAATTTGATTGCTTTAGTAATAGTAAATTTTACTACTTTACTGAAGATGGAGGTAAAACATTTAATAAAATAGATATTAAATATTTTTGTGATGATATTTTCTTTTTAACTGATAACATCGGTTATATCAAGTGTTCAGAAAAACTTACCACTGCTCCTACAACTGGAAAAGAAATTATTTTTAAAACAATAGACAGAGGTTATAATTGGGAAATAATTCTGGATACAATCATTAACCAATATTTTTTTGGAGGTAGTCAAATTTCCATGCTAAATGAAAATGAAGGTGTATTTGTTAGCTCATATGGAGTTATAGTAAGCACCGAAGATGGCTTTAAAACTTTCAAACAAGAATTTCTTATACCTGATGTTGCAGGGAAAGCTCCATACATGACAATAGCTTATTCAGGTAACAGGCCGATAATTGGTGCTCATTTGTATGGTATTTTCACAAGAATAGATACTTTATATAATAATATGTCAGTACCGGTATTAATAACTCCAGCGGATAAAAGCAGTAAATTAATGTCAAATATTGATTTTCAATGGAAAAAAGACAAAGGTATAAATAAATATATATTTCTTCTTTCAACGGATGAAAATTTCTCTGAAATAGTCAGAAACGATACTCTGATTGAAAATGAATTGTTTATCAATGTTTTAAATAAAGTAAGCGGATTGAATAACTGTGGTCAATATTACTGGAAGGTAGGTAATCTGATAGATAAAACGGTAAAATGGTCAGAGATTTGGACATTTCGTACAAGACTCGAAAAAGGAGTTCTGATTTACCCAGAAAATAACGCAATTGAAATAGATTATGATACTGATGTTTACTGGGAAGAATTGAACGGAGCCGAAAGGTATCATTTACAGACTGCTTCTGATAATCATTTTGACAATTTATTCTTTTCACAGGATACACTAACTTCTACGTTACATAAATTGGAAAAACTACCCGAAAATAAAGATATCTACTGGCGGGTAAGAGGCTACTGCTTTGATGGTTATGGTGATTGGTCACAGATATGGAAATTCAAAACCAAAGTAAATGTGAGTGTTTCAGATGAGAATAACTTTCATATACTTTACCCCAACCCAGCAGAAGATTATATTGAAATTAATATTGGCAACAAAGTGCTTAAGCCCTTTGCTGAAAATGATAAAGTGCAGATATTTGATGTGCTGGGGTTAGAGGTTCTATCTGAGAAAATTCATCCGATGACTGGCAGTCATCGGATGAATGTAACCCATCTCCCGTTAGGAGTGTATTATATCAGAATTGGAGAAAAGGTAGAGAAGTTTGTGAAGATGTAGCAAATTGACAATTAAGATATGATAGGCTACATTTTAAATGCGAGGTACAACCGAAACTGTTTTTGATGATGATTTTTCTTATACTTTTCCTGACCCCGACCATTCAGAATCGGAGTTAAGAGAAATCACAATTGGTTATACAATAAAAAATAGACTTGTACTTGTTTTTAGTACAGTAAGAGATAATAAAATTAGAATATTTTCGGCAAGATTGGCGTCAAAAAATGAAAGGATAAAATATGAAAAAGAAATCAATTAAAAATGATATACCTGAAGAATCTATGCGAAATGAATATGATTTTGACTATTCCAAAGGTATTCGCGGTAAATATAAAAGGCAAATAAGTGAAGAAGAAGGTTATATACAACTTTTGCCTGAAGTCCGGAAGGTATTTAAATCATCCGAATCAGTCAACAAGGCTCTTTTAGCTTTTATTAATGCATATCCGGCTCCCGAGGTTGGTTCTTATAATTAGTATTTTTTGATTCTTCTCAATATATATATGATGCTTTATAGCCTCATACCTAAATGAAATTAAAAAAAAGCTGTATTCATTGTACCTAACATTATCTGCAACAGTAGGTTTCTATCTTCTTTAAACCAAGAAAAGTTGCAAATCTTCAACATAAATTTATTACAATTCCATTTTAAATCAATTCAAAATCAGAATTAAATTGCATAATATCCTTTCTTTTTTATATTTTTGTTTTTTAAAGTAATACAGTAAAGTTCTTTTTTAATATAAAGGTAAAGTAAAATGATTAACTTATCAACAAAGTATTTAGGTTTGGATTTGAGAAATCCGATAATTGCTGCCAGTTCGGGATTGACTGAAACATTAGTGCAGATTCGTGAATTGGAAGAAAAGGGTATTGGAGCTGTTGTTTTGAAATCAATTTTTGAAGAAGAAATCGCAGCGGAACTAAACCGCCGGATTGTTAATTCAAATAAACCTTCAACTATTTATCCGGAAATCTATGATGCATTTGATTACTCCGATATTGAAGACAGTGTATCAAAATATTTGTTTTTGATTCAGGAAGCCAAAGCAACGATGAAAATTCCTGTTATAGCAAGTATTAACTGCGTTTCATCCGACGAATGGATATTATTTGCAAAACGTATTCAGGATGCCGGAGCCGATGCTCTCGAGCTAAATATGTTCATACTGCCTTCAGACTTTAACCGCACAGGTCAGGAGAATGAAAATGTTTATTTCGATGTCATAAATAGAGTGAAAAGTGTTGTAACAATACCGGTATCTATAAAAATAAGCTACTATTTTTCAAATCTCGGTACAATGATTCAAAAACTTTCTCAAACCGGTATTCAGGGCATTGTATTATTTAACCGATTTTACAGTCCGGATATAGATATTGATAATATGAAAATTAATCCGACAAATATTTTCAGCAAACCGTCAGATTTGTCTATGTCACTTAGATGGATTGCTATTATGGCAAAAAGAGTAAACTGTGATTTGGCTGCATCCACAGGTATTCACGACGGCGAAGCTGTAATCAAGCAGCTTCTGGCAGGTGCAAATGCTGTCCAGATAGCTTCTGTGCTGTATAAACACGGAAATGACAAGATAACTGAAATGCTGAATTTTATTACAAAATGGATGCAGGAAAAGGATTATCAGTCAATTGATGATTTCAGAGGCAAAATGGCTCAGGTAGAAACCAAAAACCCTGCTGCTTACGAGAGAGTTCAGTTTATGACTCACTTTGCCGGTAAGCGTGCAAACTCATAATATCAACTTCAACTGAAAAAAAACACCCTGATATATTTTAATTCTTATCAGGGTGTTTTTTATTTTGTGGCTAAACGAACCGCAGCAGTAAGTATATACAAACTCTTCAATACCACAAAGATTTGAGACCCTACCCTACTCTCCGCAGCATGAAATAATCATTCCTATATAATCTTAATCAATAGTCGCTGCGATTTTACCTTTAGAAGGCTTGTCATAAATCACATAATTGTAATATTTTGCAGGATTAGTTTTCGCATAAAGTTTTTTTCCGATATCGCAGTAAATAGAAAGTTCCCTATAAAGCTCATTACCCATCTGAATTCGCTGTTTTTTATCGGCTTGACGCTGAACAATCGCATTATTTTGGGCAGTTATCGCCTCCTCAAACTCATTTGTAAGGTTTTGGAAATCTTCCAGAATCGTTTCGGTTAATCCGTACTCACTTAATCCAGGAAGATGTTCGTTTAATAAATCATACATGTTCCTTGAAATCCGCAGCAGAGAATCTTCAGGCTGCAGCGAAATGTTTTGAGCTCCAAGTTTTTGATATTCAGAAGCATCTGTACCCCATTTAGACTCAGCCCGCCAGTTCATTTGACGGACTGACTCCTGCAGACGGGTCATCAGAGTATTTTTATTGTCAGTTGCTATCCTTTGAATTCCAATTGAGTATTTATCAAAGTCAATTTTTGTAAATGAAATACATTTTGCACGTAACATATCAATTTTTGATTGTGACATTCCATATGGAATTAGATCAGATAAATCCCTTTCCAAAACAGAACAAAAATTTGCTATAAATTGGGAAAGTTTACCATCAGTTAAAAAATAATTTCTTTTGACATTA
>JAVSMQ010000001.1:2420567-2830074 GCA_032027125.1 Kapaibacterium sp. (SeqCode) | reverse complement strand
TTAATAAAGCAAGTTTTTGCCATTGTGAGAAAAAATGAAAAATTTGATAAAAATTACAATATTTCTTTTGGTTTTTAACACAGTTCATTCTGAGCCTGCAAAGAATCCATGATTTCATTAATTAACAGCCCGGACTCTTCGCTCCGCTTCAGAGTGTCAATTTTTTGATATTGTGCTAAAAAAAGAGAACGTAACAGCCCTGCCTTCACAAGTGACAGGGTTGTTACGTTCTCAATTATTACTTGATTTTTAATGTTAATAAATATAATTCTTATTAGATTATCCAGTAAGATATTATATCTTTAAGTAATATATGAAATAAATTATCCTGATGTTATCTCAATAATTTCTCTATTGACATAAAAAGCGGCTCAGGAGCGGGTTTACCCTGAATATTATAAAACACGACAATAGTTCTGTCTTTGGATTTATTTCTCATCATAATTGATGTGTAGCCCGGTAAACCGCCATTATGTCCCCACATATCATTTCCGACATAAGTATAGATTCCAAGACCGTAAGTTACCGTTCCGTTACCCAATGTCTTGCCGATAAATCTTTGCTGCTGAAGTGAATCCGAAATCATACCTCCGTCAATAAGTTTTTCTACCCATGTCCGCACATCATATACATTGGAAATCATTGCACCCGCAGCCCAAGCCCAGGATACATCGTAATAAGTAGTTATATCGTCGGTATATTTTAATGAGTCTGTATAATTTGCGTAACCGGATACAATAGGTCCATCAGGCATTTTGTTATCAGTAGCAAATACTGTTTTAGTCAGGTTATATTTATCTAAAAGTCTTGTTTTCAACAATTCGCCTAAAGTCTTTCCTGTTACATTCTCTGCTATTGCTCCAAGGATTGCAGTATTGGTATTGCTGTAATGAGCATCAGTTCCCGGATTGAAATAATAATCATGTTTAGCAGCCAAATCCATCATTTCTTTGGATGTCCATTTATGCAGCGGCTGGTTTTCAAGAATATTTTCAAATTCAGGAGTATCGGTATAGTTGTAGATTCCGCTTGTCATATCAGCTAACATCCGCAGTGTAACTTCATCTGCCCTCGGGAAATCAGGAAAGTACTTGCTGAGTTTGTCATAAAGCGAAATTTTCTTTTCATCAGCAAGCTGCAATATTACAGTTATTACGAATGATTTTGTATTGCTGCCAATCCTGAAGTACATTTCAGGATTCATTGGTATTTTGGAAGTGATGTTTGCATATCCGTGACCTTTGACATAAGTGAAATTGCGCGTTTTATCCCAGACACCTACAATCATTCCGGGTAATTCGGTATTCGTGAGAATTGAATCACAAAGTCTGTCAATTTCACTCTCAATTTTTTGATTATCTGTCGGATTTGTAATTCCGTCATCTTGACAACCATAAAAACTTAAGATTAGGGTAAACCAAAGAATACATAAAATTTTGTTAAAAATCCTTTTCATAAAATTAGTTCCTGTTAATACTAAAAAATGATTTTCAAAATTAAAAAAAATATTTAACATAATAAAATTTTTTATAATACAATTCATCCAAAAATTCGGGGTTAACTCAAACACAAATCAACCTCACCCCAACCCCTCTCCTTAGTAAGGAGAGGGGTTGGGGTGAGGTTGATTTAATTATATTAAAACTTCCGCTTTAAATGAATAGGTTTAATCATATTTTCCGGTTTAAGAACTTCATCTAATTCTTCTTTAGTCATTAAATTCATTTCGAGAACCAGGTCATAAACACCGCGGTTTTCTTCGGAAGCACGTTTGGCAACTTCAGTACAAATATCATGACCGAGAATCGGATTTAATGCAGTAACAAGACCTATACTGTTCATAACCATTCGGCGGCAATGCTCGACATTAGCAGTTATACCGTCAATGCAGCGGTATTTAAGAGTAGTCATACCATTTCGAAGCATCCCGATGGATTCCATTATGCTTTGAGTTATAACCGGTTCCATCACATTTAGCTGTAATTGTCCGGCTTCTGCAGCAAGTGTAACGGTCAGGTCATTACCGATGACCTTGAAAGCAATCTGATTGACAACTTCCGGGATAACAGGATTTACCTTACCGGGCATGATTGATGAACCGGGCTGCATCGGTGGCAGATTTATCTCTCCAAAACCGGTACGTGGACCGCTGCTCAAAAGACGCAGGTCATTACATATTTTGGATAATTTTACAGCAAGGCGTTTTACTGCTGATGAATAAATAACAAATGCACCTGTATCCTGAGTAGCTTCAACTAAATTTGATGCAAGAACAAAAGGTTTTCCGGTAATCTCACACATATATTCAATACAGTACTCGCTGTACATAGGTTCTGCATTTATACCGGTGCCGATTGCTGTACCGCCCATATTGATTTCATAACAAAGTTTTGCATTTTCCTGAAGTCTCAGAATTTCCTCTTCAAGAGTAACGGCATAAGCTTCGAATTCCTGACCCAATGTCATCGGTACCGCATCCTGAAGCTGTGTACGTCCCATTTTTATTACCGAAGCAAATTCTACACCCTTATTTCGAAAAGATTTAATCAATTCTTTCAAAACTTCAATTAATTCCTCATTTTCATAAACTAAAGTCAGATTCACTGAAGTCGGATAAACATCGTTTGTTGATTGCGACATATTTACGTGGTTGTTAGGATGGCAAAATTCATATTCACCCTTTTGATGCCCCATCAATTCCAATGCTCTGTTAGCAATAACCTCATTAGCATTCATATTTGTTGATGTTCCGGCACCGCCCTGAATCATATCAACAACGAAATGCACGTGATACTTACCGTTAACAATCTCTTCACAAGCCTTGACTATAGCATCATGAATTTCCCGCGAAAGAAGACCAAGTTTGAAATTTGCTTTTGCTGCTGCCATTTTCACCTGTGCCAGTGATTTGACAAGTGTGGGATAATGGTTGATTGCAATTCCGGTGATATTGAAATTTTCTAATCCGCGTAATGTCTGTATTCCGTAGTAATTTTCATAAGGAACTTCTTTCTTGCCGAGTAAATCGTGCTCAATCCGTGTTTTGCCGGAGATATACTGAGCCTGCACGCCTGCAACCTGACTGCTTGCCACTATCATTCTGCGGGAAATAAGTCTTGATATATTGGCAAGTATTTTTACTGCAACAGCATAATCATCTTTGAATAATTTGTCGAAATTCTCTTTTGTGACTACAATTATTTCAGCATCTTCAACAACTTTACCCGATGTTGAGTGTGGATAATCATCCATCAATGCGCCTTCGCTCATAAAATCTGCACGCTCGAAAATGCGGAGCAGTTTCTCTTTACCAAAGGCTGTTTTTTTTACGAGTTCTACCCTGCCGCTCAAGATAATAAATAAATTCAGACGCGGATTATTTTCCTGAAATAAATATTCACCCTGTTTGAAATTCTTAATTTCGCTTATCGCAGCAATACTTGACAATTCACTCGCACCGAGTTCATTGAACAGTTGTACTTCTGAAAGAAATCTTATAATATCAGCTTTTTCCATTTTTTTACCTAACAAAAAAGTATCAAAAACATTTTGTGAAATTGCACAAAACATATCTACAAATTTATGTGATTTTCGTCACAATATAAAATTATATTTTGTCAAATCTTTCATTTATGTACTTTAGAGCTTCACTTATATCAAGTTTGGCGCTGCTGGGACCGACACGAATATAAAATTCTTCTCCAAAACCCGACTGCTTTAGAAATACCGGTCTTGTGCTTTTGCTGCACCGAACAATGAATACTGTTTTACCTTCAACTGTTTCAAAACCTGTTTGTAGAAATGCACTAATGTCCTGACCAACCGCGGTTTTGACAAGATTCCAGAAATGAAGAGAAAATCTGTCCTCGTTATCAAAATCATCAGTTTCAATACCTACAATTCCGGATTTATCATCAACACCAATCAGCAGCACACCCCCGCCGGAATTTAAAAAAGCAGCGATTGTTTTGAGACTTGCGTGTTCGATATTTGCATCCTTCTTTTCAGATTTCAAATTCATTCTCAGAGTTGATTTATACTCAACTGAGTAACTCTCACCTGCTTTGAGTAATTCCGATAAATCCTGCTTTCCGGGAATTTCCTGCGACACCAGTAATACATATTCAATAGCAGATAACGCTTCATTTCTGATTCTTTCGAAATCCTGTCTAACAGTTTCAAGTCTTATAACCGGTGGGATTTCATTCCCATATTCGAGAAGGCGGATATGCCTGTCATACACTTTATCATTTCTGAAATGGGACAGATTTAGATTCACTGCTGCATTGGCATATTCTGAAGGTGTAATCCATTGATTCACAAGAAACATCGGCGTAATGATACCTGAAAGATGATATTTTGCAAGCAGGTTAATTGCTGCCTTTTTGTAATCACTCAGACTAAAATAATAATCCCGGATAATTTCAGCAGCGTTTGCAAAATTGATTTGCGAAATATCAAATCCTTTGGGCATCCGCTCGAGCAGAAAATCGTTAAATACTCTTGAAACAACCGTCGTTCCCCCATAAATAAAATGCAGCGGAATTTTCAGATTATCAAGTTCGGATAAAATGCCGATAGTTCTTTCAGTAACTTCGCCGGTATCTTTCAGATATTTTCTTCTCATAAACGGGTCACATTCAAGTATTTCGTCAAAACTTCTTGTAAGAAGCCCCAGACCGGATTCAACAAAATCCTTTTGATTACAGAAGATTGAAGAACAATTGATATGTGAATCATTAAACCGCTGGTCAAATGTCAATTCGCGTAGTATCTGGTGAAGAAGCCTGATATTTGAATGAGCAAACTCAGACCCCTCCTGAGTTTGAAGAACTGTTCCGCCGTTATAAATCGCATAATAGCCGTCTTTGATTGTTATATCAAGATTTTCAGGTATTATTTCCATTTTACTTTTTTCTAAATATTACTTAATTATTCTGCTAAATTAAGAAAAAATATTCAAGTTTAATTAGAAAAAAGATACAAACTCAATTTATTATCATAAAAGATTATACGAACGTTTTAATTCAACTCTGAAAAAGTTAACTGTTAGTAGAAAAAGGTTTTTGAATTCTGAAGTCGAAGACCAGCGAAGCTAATGATGAATGCTGAATGTTGAATGCTGAATTGATTTCAACTCTGAAAGAGTTGTATGTTTATAGCAAATGATTATCGAAAGACATTCAAAGAACCAACTCCGTTAGGAGTGGAATTATGGTAACTAAACGCATCCCAATGAACATGACTACCTCGTAGAGGTAGAATTATGGTAAAAAAATATAATCTCTACGAGATAATAATCAATTAGGCATTGCTCATGTTACCACAATTCAATCTCTACGAGATAAAGAAAGAGTATAACCCGCCGGAATCCACATCCTTTTCAACCTTCCGTATGGTTAATAAATTTCTTATTCTAAATCTCTACTCTGAGCCTTGCAACGGGTATCTTCAATTGTTCACGGTATTTGGCAACAGTTCTTCTTGCAACATTAAAACCGGATTCTTTCAGTATTTTACTTATAAGTTCATCGCTGAAAGGTTTATCCTTTGTTTCGGATTCGATCATCGCTCTGATTTTTTCCTTAATGATTGTTGTCGAAATATCCTGCCCGTCATCAGTAACAAGAGATTCACTAAAAAAATATTTCAGTTCATAAGTGCCGAATTCAGTTTGGACATATTTGCCGTTTACAATTCTGCAGACTGTCGAGATATCCAAAGCGGTTTCTTCTGCAATATCCTTATAAATTAATGGTTTCAGACCGGATTTACCCTCAAAAAAGAAGTCTTTCTGAAGTGTAGCAATAGCCGTCATAACTCTAAGCATAGTATTTTTACGCTGTTTAACAGCCTGAATCATAAACTTTGCATCTTCTCTTTTGCCGCGAATCCAGTTTTTAGTTTCCTTGTTATACTTTTTAAGTTTTGCATCCCGCTGAAGGGTTTCATAAGCCTTGCTGAGTTTCAGATTTGGCAGCCGGTTATCGTTTAATGAAATCATCAATTCATCGGTATCCTCATCAGTCTCGACAACGAAGTCAGGAATAACCGTATTTAATTCAGCATGAGAATCTCCCCCACCGGGCTTAGGGTTCAATCTTTTGATAACTTCCAGAGCGGCTTTTATGTCATCTTCGGTAATGCCGAGCTGCTTGATTATAACCTGATAATGCTTTTTGATAAACGGCTCGTAGGCATCACTGAGAATTCTTAATGCAAGCTGCTGTGCATCATTGGGATTAGAAATTGACTTGCACTGAGACACCAGACACTCTCTGATATCACGTGAAGCAATACCGGGAGGGTCTAATGACTGAATGATTGCCAGAACTTTTTCTGCATCATCAAAAGTAACATGTTTAAGAAATTTTAACCCGTCTGAATTGCCGGATGCCGAATCTGCAGAATCCGTATTATTAATTATACCAATTTCATCGTTTTCTGAATTCAGCTTTTTAGCACTCTCGAGAATTTTTATACTTTCATCACTGATTGAATAAAAAGACGCCGGATTGGTACCGTTTCTTTCTTTTTCTTCAATCTTGTCCTGATAGACTTTATGCCGGACACTAAAATTTGTTTCGTCAATAAATGAATTCGTATCATTAATAATATCCTCGAGTTCCCTTCGGAGATAACCGTCATCGTCAATATTACCGATTATATATCTGCCAAGAATATTTTCTTCTTCGGTCAGATGAATCATATTGAGCTGCTGAATTAAGTCCTCCTCCAAACTCGTATATGATTTTATCTGAAAGTGGGGCTGGTCTTCGTCGCCATAATTGTCGTTGCCGCCAAGAGCCAGTTCCGAATCATCCTGCCAAACCATACTGTAGAGGTCGAAAGGGTCAGGGTCGTCATCATAACTCGATTTTAGAATAGGGTCATCATCAGGTACGAAGGCATGAGAATCATCGAACGAATCATCGCCGTCTGATTCATGAAAACTTTCAAATATTTCACTTGCAGGTTCTTTAATGACCGAGGAATCATCATCGTAATCGAAAACATCAATCTCGGGATTATTGGCATCCTCAAGCATGGGGTTTTGTTCAATTTCCTGCTGAAGATACTGTTCAAGCTGAATTAATGGTAATTGCAGCATCTTCAGATACTGAATCTGTTGCGGTGTCAGGGTTTGGGTTAAAGATGTCCGTAAATCAAGTGAAAGTTTCATATTTTAATTATCAATTTCCGAAATTTGTCTGACATATTCATCATACCACTCCTGCCCCTGAGACCTGACTACGGCATCCTTAACAGATTCATATATTTTCAGATTGCGTTTTTTACCGTTTTCCAAAGCAGGATTACACTCTTTTATCTTTTCATAGTAAAGATATTTACCGCCGAAATCGGTGACTCTAATTGGGAATAAATGACATGAAACAGGTTTTCTGAATTTTGTTTTACCATCTAAAAAAGCCTTTTCCATACTGCAGAGAGCTATGTCGCCGGAGTAATAGACAAAAACGCAGTCTTTATCATCAATACAAACTGTATGGTACTCATCATCGCTGCCTTTTACAAAACCATCTTTTTCAATAGCGGCTATGGATTCAGGGGAAAGATATTCCATAGCAGCAGCTAAAGACTCCTGAATAGCCTTGATTTCTTCTTCCAAAACCGGAGCGCCGTACTCTCCCGGCGATGTACAGCAAGCACCCTTACATTTAGTCAAATCACAGCTAAAATGTGTTTCAGCTATCTTTTCATCTACTAAAATATCGTTTATTAACATCATAAAAAAAAACCGCTTAGAAAATATTATGCCAAATCTTTACGAAATTAAGAATTATTTCGATTAAATGCAAAATATATTATTTAATAAGTGTGATTTTTTATATTTTTTTCTTTATTCAATGAACAAATTACGATGAAAGAAGGAATTAATATTACAATCCCACTAATACCCTCCCGAAAGTATCAAACCTTCGGAAGGGTTGATTCAAATAATCAATTCAAAAATAAAGTCAATTTCTAAAATTGTTTTATTTATCTACCGGAGTACTATTATAATATAATTCATCCGGGCAAATATCCACATCATCAGACCACTCAATGGAAATTCCATTAGTGCGTGCAGTACTGAAAAAAGCTTTATTATTTAGTGGTAAATATGGTTTAAGCGATAACAAATACTTTGCATCAAATAATTTAACTTCTTTATTATCAAACGTTATAAGTAATTTGTAATCATTTGTAGCTTTTACTTCAATTGGTGTAGGTCGTAACATTTTTATTCCAATCCTTTGATTTTGATTTTTTCACCGTCTTGATTCCAAGCAATCCATGCAGCTTTCAACTCATCCGAATGTATTGCAACCCATGCTTCAACAAGTTTTCTTTGTTTAACAGGAAATTTTTCACTTCCGGCAAGAATTTCACCTTCAAAACCTATAACAAGTTCAAATTCATTATATTTAGCATGAACATGCGGTTTATTATGCTTAACCCCGGTTTCTGCATAAAGATAAATTAAAATTCCATAAAATGAAGAAATTAAAGGCATATTACTTACTTATACAATTAAAATACATGATTCTATAAACAAATTAATAATATTTTTATTGCAATTACCATAAAATAATTATTTTTCAATTCAAATCAATAATTTCCACTATTCATGCTGCCATTTTTATTCATTATATGAATTAAAATTATTAAAAGTTCTTTATTTTTCGTAATTTTGAGTTCTCATAAAAGTGAAAATTCATAAATATTATTTGGGAATTTTCATATAAGATAATTTTGATAAGAAATGAATGAAAAAAGGTTCTGTTATGTCTGAATATGATTTTATTTTCAAACCTTTCGAGGAAATGACCCCCGAAGATTATGAAAGAGTAGGTTTTAAGTCAGGACTTGAGGTTCATCAACAGCTTCTAACCGAAAAGAAACTTTTCTGCCGCTGTCCTGCAGGCAAATTCCAGAGTTCCTATCATGCTGAGATTTTGAGGCACATGCGTCCCACTCTTTCTGAACTCGGTGAGTATGACGGCACTGCATTGATGGAATTTAAGACCAAAAAAGATATTATTTACCGAATACATTACGATACTGTCTGTACTTACGAAATGGATGATACTCCCCCGTTTCTGATAAATGACCAGGCGCTTGATATAGCTCTCGAAGTCGGTATGCTGTTCGGCGGTTATGTAGTTGATGAGCTGCACATTGCACGTAAGCAGTATCTGGACGGCTCAATACCAACAGGTTTTCAGAGAACTGCAATTACCTGCGTCGGCGGTAAAATTCCCTACAAGGATAAAGTTATCAATTTGATTCAAATGTCCATCGAGGAAGATTCCTGCCGTGAAATCAGCGATATAGGTCACAAACGTGTTTATATTACAGACAGACTTGGTATGCCGCTTATTGAAACTGTAACCTATCCTGAAATGAAAACACCACAGGAAGTTGCTGAAGTAAATAATATTCTCCGCAGACTTGTACGCTCAACAGGCAAAGTAAGAACAGGTATCGGTGCCGGCAGAGAGGATGTCAATGTTTCTGTAACAGGCGGAACCAGAATCGAAATTAAAGGCGTTCCGAATATAAAAAGAATTCCTCTGCTGACATATAATGAAGCAATGCGTCAGTGGAATCTGCTCCGTCTGCGTGAAGCTCTGAAAAACAAGGGTATTACTGAAGATACGTTCAAAGCAGAATACAAAGATGTTACTAAATTATTCAGAAAGAGCCATTACAGCCCATTGTCCGAAAGTATTCGTAACGGCGGAAAAGCGAACTGTATCATACTAAAAGGTTTTAGCGGATTCTTGAAATGGCAGACTCAGACTGATACTTATTTCTCAAAAGAAATTTCCGACAGAGTAAGAGTAATAGCCTGCCTCACAACACTTCCAAATATCATACATTCCGATAATGTGGGCGAAAATATTTCTTCTGCCGAATGGAATTCACTAAAAAAAACTATGGGGGCAACTTCTGACGATGCACTCGTCGTTGTTTGGGGTTCTGAAATGGATGCAGAAACCGGTGCAAAAGAAATAATTATCCGCTGTAAAGAAGCAACAATCGGCATACCATCGGAAACACGTCAGGCATTCCGAGATGGCACAAACGGTTTTGAACGTATACTGCCCGGACCGGAAAGAATGTATCCCGATACAGATTTACCGCCCGTACCAATTACAACTGAAAGGCTTACAGCAATCAGAGCACAAATGCCCGAGCAGTTTTGGCTGCGTGAGGACAGATATGCCCAAATGGGAGTCCCTGCCGACCTGATTACTGATTTGGCTGTTTCGCGGTTTGCCAAAACATTTGACTTTGCAGTAAGCGAGATTGGTATTGACCCGAAAATTGCATCAACTGTAATTATTCAGTTCCCGAAAAAGCTTAAGAAAAAAGGCTTAAAAATCGCTAAACTCAATAATGAAGTATTTTTGACAATTTTTGCCGCATTAAAAAACAAAAGAATTATTAAAGAATCAATTATCTTTATTCTCGAAGATTTTCTCAGCAGCGGCAAACTGATTGAAGACCTGTTCCCTGTACCCTGCACCGAACATGAAATTACATCAAGAGTAAATGCGGGTTTAATTCAAATGAATCATATTAATATTTTAAATCCCGATAACAAACAGGAAATTTTTATGGGATTAGTTATGGACGACCTGCGTGGAAGAGCTGAAGGGGAAATGGTCGAAAAATTGATAATTGAAAAATTTAATGCGGAGATTATGTGATGGATGACAAAGAATTATATAAAGGATATTCAGGCATAACGCTCGATGTGTTAAAGAAATTCAATGCTTTAGTCTGGTGTGATATTGATGTGTCAACCAATGAAGGTTCATTTTATTCGGGTACAATACTTCCCCGCTCCGAAACTTCCGATGATAAGCATTTAGTGATTAAAATGGCAACCGGTTACAATATCGGTATCCGTGCTGAAAAAATAACAGATATAAATATAAAAGGGCGTAAAATTGCAAATTACAAAATTCCTGAAAAAGAATTTCCTTATGCAAAAAATAAACCCCGCGTAAAACTATTCGGTACCGGCGGTACAATTGCAAGCCGTCTCGACTACCGTACAGGTGCTGTAATTCCGGCATTTTCTCCCGGAGAGTTATATGGTTCGGTTCCTGAACTTGCTGATTACTGTAATCTTGAAACCGTCAAATTATACGGTGTTTTCAGCGAAAATATGGGTCCTGCACAATGGATTGGAACAGCAAATGCCATCGCCGAAGAAATTGATAACGGCGTTCATGGTATTGTTATCGGTCACGGCACTGATACAATGCACCACACAGCAGCTATTTTATCATTTATGATTCAGAATTCACCGATTCCTATAGTTATGGTTGGTTCGCAGAGGTCATCCGACAGACCTTCATCCGATGCAGCACTGAATCTTATCCACAGCGTAAAAGCTGCCGCAGAATCAGATATAGCAGAAGTTCAGGTTTGTATGTTTGGTCCTACTTCCGATAGTTACGGTCTTCTGCACCGCGGAACAAGAGTAAGAAAAATGCACTCTTCATACCGTTCGACTTTCAGAACAATAGGCGACGTTCCGCTTGCAATGATTAGCAGAGAGAAAATTACTCCTCTCAGACATGATTATAACAAACGCCGTCAAGATAATGATTTCAAGCTGATGCCATTTTTTGAAGAAAGAGTAGGAATGATTTACTACTACCCGAATATGATGCCCGATATGATTGATTCGATGGTTGAAAGAGGCTACAAGGGTATAGTAATTGCCGGAACAGGTCTCGGTCACGTTAATAAACCGCTTTATCCTGCACTCAAACGTGCACAGGAAGCCGGAGTAGCTGTTTATATGACAGTTCAGACAATCTGGGGTTACGTTCAGATGTACGTTTACGAAACGGGCAGGGAAATGATGGACTTAGGAGTTATCCCAACTGCAAACATGCTCCCCGAAGTTGCATATATGAAACTCTGCTGGGCAATGGGACAGACATCCGACCTTGATGAAGTTCAGAGAATAATGCTGACTCCCGTAAATGGTGAAATCACAGAGCGCGAGCCATCAAACGGCTATCTTGTGATGCAGGGCGGCATACCCGAAGTTGAGGAATTTATCTCAAAATACAGAAAATAGTATTTATTTTATTTTTAATTCTAATCAGATGTCCAATATCAAGTAGATGTTGGACATTTGTGTTTTACGGGAAGCAGTGAGGCTTGCCTCATTGATAGGATTGACTTGTTTTTTATTTCTTAATTTTATGTCTGTTTTTCATTATATTAGGATTTCTGCTTGTGTGAAAAATTCCTAAAATATATACGATTTGGGTTTCGGCAATAAAGAAAATATTATAAGGGAAACGATTTATTTTTGCTTTTCTCATATCTTTGAGGATTCTTGGGAATTGCTCGTAATTATCCTTTATTCTATCGAATGCATCATTTACTTCGTTTGCAAATTCATAACCTAATTTCTCTTTTTGTTCATTGTAGAAATTAATACTCACTTGCAAATCAATTTCAGCATAAGGGGATAACTTAATTTTCATACATTTATGTATTTATGCTTTATATTCTCCCAATCGCTGTAATTGTTCTTATTTGCTTGATAATGCTCAAATCTTTGTTCCAATTCTTTAATAAGTTCATCATCTAATTGGTTATCATCAACGTGCTGAATTTCTAAAAAAGAATACTCCGGTGATTTAGCGAGAGATTTTAAATAAAACAATAAACTTTGTGCAAGTTCAGTTTGATTATCTGTTATTTTTATAGTATAGGTCATTTTATTATATTATAAATTTATATTACAATAGTATAAACGCACTTGGTATAATTTTATTAAATTATTTAAAATCAAATATAAACTTTCCTCAATCCAATACAACAAACTTCTCTACTCTATCTCCGATTTTTATATAATACACTCCTGATGGAAAACATTAAACTAATCTAATAATTTTTTGTTTTGAGAATGAAGTAAATAATTATTCTTTGTACTTACTTTTTTTCCTGTCTTCTTCTCAAGTGCGATTTTAGCATCACCTGCAATTTTGCCCCCTTGATATGCATCATCCTTTAGTTTATCAAAACCGATGGTATCATTTGTTTTAGTAATTTCAGATGTAGCCCGTTCACCAAGCATAGAAAAAATCAGTTCTAAATCGTTCATGTGGTCTCTTAAATTTTCATTCTTAAGGTTCTTGAATTTCTTGTATTCTGATGGAGTCATTCCAAATGTGGCGTTGCTGATTTCGGCATTTAAAATTGCATATTCCTTTTGTTCTTTGACTCCCCGATTTTTCCATTCATCAGTCAATTCTTCGCGGATTGCAATGCCTCGTAATCTCTTTTCAATCCAATCATCGCTGTATCCTTTTGCCTTGTAAAGAGCCCTTGTTCTTTTTGTAGCAAGCTCGGGGTCTTCAATTTCCTGAATTCTTTCATAACCTACTTTTGCAAGCCAGAGCTTAAATGGTTCAGCTTTTAGAGATGGTATGGATTGAATAATTCTAAATAATCCTTCTGTATTTGCACAGTCCGTTAAATATTTCTTGCCATCTGAAGCTAACAATTTCAGTCCGTGACAAAATGTCACGACCTCACTTCCTTCATTGTTCAATCTTTGCTTAAGCTTTCGCCAGTAGGCACCTGCATCAGCGCTCTCGGTTAAAACTCTGCAAACGTCAGCCACGCTAAACCACCACTCATTATTATGGATGGTTTTTCTAATTTCTTTTCCTCTAAAAATAGCAAGTTTAGTTTTGGGGTCATTCATAATGATTTTCAAATTATTTTAAAGACAATTATATTTATTTAACTTAAATTTCTACATATATTTGAGCATTTTTCTAATAATCACATCTTCACAAACTTTTCTACTTTATCCCCGATTTTGATATAATATACTCCGGCATGTAATCTCTCTATATTCATCCTATGACTTTGAGTCATCGGATGAATATAACAAACTCTACTTCACTCTAATCACTTTCCTGACAAAACGCTCTTTACCGATTGTGAGAATTACTGTATATTCACCACTTGCAAGGTTATTGCCTTCAAGGGTATATTTATGAGTGCCTGCTTCAAGACTGCCCTCAAAAAGTGTACTTACTTCAGAGCCGTTTAGGTCATAAACTTGTAAACTAATTTTATTGAAAAAAGGTAAACTAAATTCTATATTTATTTCATCGAAAAATGGATTCGGACTTGCTTTGAAATTAAACATTTCAGCCCTTGAATCTTCTACATCATCAATTAATGTCGTTAATCCAAAACTAAAATCTGACCCACAAGCTACTTTTGACAAGTTTGCTTCGATGCCAATTTGAACAGGACTTATGCGGCTTATTGTTGTACCATCTCCAAGCTGTCCATAGTCATTAGAACCCCACGCCCAAAGTGTGCCATCGCTCTTTATGGCTATACTATGACGAAACCCACAAGCTACTTTTGACCAGTTTGTTTCAATACCTATTTGGACAGGACTTTTGCGGTTTGTTGACGAGCCATCACCAAGCTGACCCCAATAATTATAACCCCAAGCCCAAAGTGTACCGTCGTTCTTTATGGCTATACTATTTCTCTCCCCACCAACTACTTGCACCCAGTTTGCTTCACTGCCTAATTGTACAGGACTTGTGTGGTCTGTTTTAGTGCTATCTCCAAGCTGGCAATCACTATTTCTAACCCAGCCAAACAATTTTTCAGCTTTCAAATCAATGTTAAATAATATTGAAATTACAAATAATAGACATAAATACTTTTTCATAAAAACTCCAAGCTTTATTTCCAAATTTCCTTTAAAAAAATTCTACTTTACTCTAATCACTTTCCTGACAAAACGCTCTTTACCGATTGTGAGAATTACTGTATATTCACCACTTGCAATGTTTGTACCCTCAAGGGTATAAGTATGAGTGCCTGCATCAAGACTACCCTCAAAAAGTGTACTTATTTCAGAGCCGCTTAGGTTATAAACCTGTAAACTAACTTTGTTGCCCGAAGTCAAATTAAATTCTATATTTACTTCATCGAAAAATGGATTCGGACTTGCATTGAAATTAATTGTTTCAGCTCTTGAATCTTCCACATTATCAATTAATGTCGTTAATCCAAAACTAAAAAATGTCCAACAAGCTACTTTCGACCAGTTTGTTCCGTTGCCTATTTGAACAGGACTTGTGCGGTCTGTTGTATCACCAGTACCAAGCTGACCAAAATAATTTTCACCCCAAGTCCAAAGAGTACCGTCGCTCTTTATGGCTATGCTATGTGTCAACCCAGCTGCTATTTGTGACCATTTTACTTGGCTCTCTATTTGTATTGGACTTGTACTAATTTTTATTGTTCCAACGCCAAGCTGACCTTCAAAATTTCTTCCCCAAACCCAAAGGGAGCCATCCTGCTTCATTGCTAAACTATGAGAACCTCCAGCTGTTAATTCCGACCAGTTTGTTTCGTTGCCAATACGAACAGGACTTGTACGTTCATTTTTTGTGTTATCACCAACCTCGCCATTATAATTATTACCCCAAGCCCAAAGTGAACCGTCGTTCTTTATAGCAATACTATGGTTCGCCCCACAGGATACTTTCGACCAGTTTGCATCGCTGCCAATTTGTACAGGACTTGTACGGCTTATTTTTGTGCTATCTCCAAGCTGACAACTCTGATTATCACCCCAAGCCCAAAGTGTACCGTCTTTCTTTATGGCTATACTATGCCAAACCCCACAAGCAACTTGTAACCAATTTGATTCGTTGCCAATACGGACAGGACATAAACGGTCTGTTTTAGTGCTATCTCCAAGCTGTCCTCGCTGATTATCACCCCAAGCCCAAAGTGTACCATCAGTTTTTATGGCTATACTATGCATATCCCCACAATCTACTTGTGACCAGTTTGTTCCACTCTCGATTTGAACAGGACTTGTTCGGCTTATTGTTGTGCCATCGCCAAGCCTACCAAAATTTCTACCCCAAGCCCAAAGTGTCCCGTCGCTCTTAATGGCTATAGTATGTCTATCCCCACAAGCTACTTGGAACCAGTTTGTTTCGCTGCCTATTTGAACAGTACTTAAATGGTCTGTTTTAGTGCTATCTCCAAGCTGACCATCAAAATTTCTGCCCCATCCAAACAACTTTTGAGCTTTTAAATCAATGTTAAATAATATTGATATTACAAATAAAATACATAAATACTTTTTCATAAAAACTCCAAGCTTTATTTCCAAATTTCCTTTAAAAAAAACTCTACTTTACTCTAATCACTTTCCTGGCAAAACGCTCTTTACCGATTGTGAGTATTACTGTATATTCACCACTTGCAAGGTTTGTACCTTCAAGGGTATATTTATGAGTTCCTACATCAAGACTACCCTCAAAAAGTGTGCTTATTTCAGAGCCGCTTAGGTCATAAACCTGTAAACTAACTTTGTTGCTCGCAGGCAAATTAAATTCAATATTTACTTCATCAAAAAATGGATTCGGACTTGCATTGAAATTAAATTTTTCAGCTCTTGAATCTTCCACATTATCAATTAATGTCTTTAATCCAAAACTAAAATCTGACCCACAAGCTACTTGCGACCAGCTTGCTTCGCTGCCAATTTGTACTGGAATTTTGCGGTCTGTTGTTGTGCCATCGCCAAGCTGACCAGACTCATTAAATCCCCATACCCAGAGAGTACCGTCGTCCTTTATGGCTATGCTATGTGACGACCCAGCTGCTATTTGTAACCATTTTGCCTGGCTGTCTATTTGTATTGGACTTGTGCAGACTTTTATAGTCCCAACTCCAAGCTGACCTTCATAATTTCTTCCCCAAGCCCAAAGTGAGCCGTCCTTCTTCATTGCTAAACTATGCTCTCCTCCAGCAGATACATACGACCAGTTTGCCTCGTTGCCAATTTGTTCAGGACTTGTTTTACCATCAGTTGTACCATCACCAAGTTGACCATATCCATTATCACCCCACGCCCAAAGAGTGCCATCACTCTTAATGGCTATACTATACCAATCACCACAAGCTACTTGCGACCAGTTTGTTTCACTGCTAATTTGAACAGGACTTTTGCGGATTGTTTGTGTGCCATCCCCAAGTTCACCATTAACATTACGACCCCACGCCCACAGTGTACCGTCGTTCTTTATGGCTATACTATGTCTCTCCCCACAAACAACTTGCGACCAGTTTTTGTCGCTACCTATTTGAACAGAGCTTCTGCGGATTGTTGTAGTGCCATCGCCAAGCTGACCAAAAAAATTATTACCCCAAGCCCAAAGTGTGCCGTCACTCTTTATGGCTAAACTATGACCATTCCCGCAAGCTACTTTTGACCAGTTTATTTCACTACCCACTTGAACGGGAGTATTACTTTCTGAGATTATACTATCGCCAAGCTGACCCCAATAATTATAACCCCAAGCCCAAAGTGTACCGTCACTCTTTATGGCAATACTATGATCATACCCACAAGCTATTTGCGACCAGTTTGTTTCACTGCCAATTTGAACAGGACTTTTGCGGGGTGTTGTTGTGCCATCTCCAAGCTGTCCGTCTAAATTACCACCCCAGCCAAATAACTTTTCAGCTTTCAAATCAATGTTAAATACTACTGATAGAACAAATAAAACATATAAAAACTTTTTCATAAATACTCCAATAAATAATTTATTTTTAAATTTAACTTCTAATATTCAATTTGACAGTTGAAAATGAAGAATGTCCCTGAATTTATTTAAATGATACAATGTTAAACTTTCCGAAAGTTTAAGAATTATGTAGTTTATAGAATATTACATCTTCAAAAATTTCTCCAATTTTTGTCCAAATTTGATATAATTAACTCTACTTCACTCTAATCACTTTCCTGAGAAAACGCTCTTTACCGATTGTGAGAATTACTGTATATTCGCCACTTGCAAAGCTTGAACCTTCAAGGGTATATTTATGAGTGCCTGCATCAAGACTGCCCTCAAAAAGAGTACTTGTTTCAGAGCCGTTTAAGTCATAAACTTGTAAACTAACTTTATTGAAAGAAAGTAAACTAAATTCAATATTTACTTCATCGAAAAATGGATTTGGACTGGCTTTGAAATTAAATATTTCAGCTTTTGTATAATCAACATTATTAATTAATTTTGTAATTCCAATACTAAAATGCATTCCACAAGCTATTTGCAACCAGTTTGCTTCGATGCCAATTCGAATAGGAATTGTTCGGTTCGTTTTTGTTCCATCGCCAAGTTGACCATAAAAATTACTCCCCCAAGCCCATAGTGTACCGTCGCTCTTTATGGCTATATTATGATCACTACCACAAGATACTTTTGACCAGTTTGCTTCGTTGCCAATTTGAACAGGACTTTTGCGGTTCGTTTGAGTGCCATCACCAAGTTTACCAAATTCATTATCACCCCAAGTCCAAAGCGTGCCATCGCTCTTTATGGCTATACTATGTCTATATCCACAAGTAACTTTCAACCAGTTTGTTCCACTGACTATTTGCACTGGACTTATACGATTTGTTTCTGTACCATCACCAAGTTGCCCATAAAAATTATAACCCCAAGCCCAAAGTGTACCGTCGTTCTTTATGGCTATACTATGGTAAACACCACAAGTTACTTGCGACCAGTTTGTATCATTCCCTATTTGTACAGGACTTGAACGGTTAATTTTTGTGCCATCACCAAGCTGACCATATTCATTCTTACCCCACGCCCAAAGAGTGCCATCACTCTTTATGGCTAAATTATGAGCCCACCCACAAGCTACTTGCGACCAGTTTGTTTCAATGCCAATTTGAACAGGACTTATGCGGCTTATTGTTGTACCATCACCAAGCCGTCCATATTCATTTAAACCCCACGCCCAAAGAGTGCCGTCGCTCTTTATGGCTATATTATGGGAACTCCCACAAGACACTTTAGACCAATTTGTTTCACTGCCAATTTGTAAAGGACTTATTCGGGTTTCCGATGTGCCATCACCTAGTTGATAATCAGTATTCCAACCCCACGCCCAAAGAGTACCGTTGATATTTAGGGCTAAACTATGAATACTCCCACAAGCCACTTTCGACCAGTTTGCATCATTGCCTAACTGGACAGGACTTGTATGTTCTCTTATATTACCATCGCCAAGCTGATAAGAATCATTACTTCCCCAACCAAATATCTTTTCAGCTTTTAAATTATGATTACAAAATATTAAAATAACAGATAAAACAAATAAAAACTTTTTCATAAAAACACCAATTAATTTAAAAAGTAAGCCGACCGGCGAAGTAAAACAGCCGGTTTAAAAAATCATTTTTTCCTTTCTCTTTTTCTCGGGTCAACTGCATTAATTTCAGGTTTTGCGTACCGCATATCAAGTAATTTACGATAGTCAACACAGGGTAAATTTTCATTGCAGCAGGGAGATTTAATCAGTTTTCCCGCTTCATAGAGTAGTGTGTTGATTCTGACATCTATCCTGCGGATTGTATCGAGCATAAAGAGTGAAGAATCAATATCCTTGATATATCTCGGGATTTTATATTCAGTTGAGTCGAAATAATTTCCCTTTGAAAGAATTATAATCTTTGAATTATATACCAATTCCTCGACCGCCTTTAATGAAAAAGGAAGATTCAAATTGGTTTGTGTCAATTTTTCATCATCAGGAAGCAGAGTCTGCCCTGAAATATAGTAATCATAAAAACCGCGTCCGACAACTGCCGTATCCAAAAGTTTTTTTAATAATTCCTTATAACCGTAGTAAGCCCGAAGCCGTGATAGAGTATCGTTGTTAAGATTTAAAGAACTTCTGTCATCAATAACTACCTTTTTGAAATCAATATCATAATCTCTGCTGCCTTCAATCAGCGACCCTTCCACATAATTGACTTCGTCGCCGATATACCAGCCTCTGGTAACGGGTCGGCGGTCACTCCAGGCATCGAGACTGATAATTAATTTACTTCCCGGTGTGAGGCTGTCAATGACCTTAAATGCCGGTATGATATTGCCTGCAATCATTTCCGCCATCTTTGACAGATTGGTATCAACAACACGTGCATAATGTTCATATTCATTGAATCTTGAATTACGACCGTACATACCCTCACCGAAATACTGATTGTTTTTATGAAGTTCAATCCATTTTGCTTCGCCGTATTTTGCAGATTCCAACATTCTTAGATGACGGCGGTAATTGTCAATCGAATTGACTTCCCAGAAACCGGTCTGGAAATACGGTACATTCTGCTGATATGCTGACAGCACCCCGCCAAATTCACAGTAACACGGCGGTTTCAGAACATAATCAGCCAGTAGATAAATTGTATCCTTCAGAATAATTTTTTCATTCGATAAGGGTTTGGATATATTAAAACTTTGATTCATCGTAATTACTGATTCAACTTCTCCCAACAAAGCAGATTGAACCTGTGATTCATCCGGAACAGAGGATAAGTCCGGGCGGATATCAAGTTTATTCCAATATTTGACGGTTGTAATCTGCTTATCAAAATAGACCGTATCAAACACAATCCTTGCATTAATTATTTCCTGGGTAATCACATATCTGCTTTCTGTTTCAATACCTTTTACCTGAGTAGTCCCTTTTTCAGTATTCTGCGAGATTTTATCCATTTTTATGAATTCGCCGGCACGCATTGTAAGACCTTTAACCGTATCAATAGCAGTCGAAGAATCCGGCAGAGTTTCAAATACTGACTTATTTACACCTGTATAACCTCTGAAAATTATATCCTCACTTGACCGGCAGTCCATTTCATTAAATGTGCTGCCGCCTTTTGCTTTATAAGATTTATCAAACTCCAATTTTGCACTAAGACTGCTCTTTCCATTAGCTTCAGCGATAATATTACCCTCAAAGTCAGTAACCTTAATGAGTGAATTCTTAACGGGCTGCTCAGGATTTGCAGCATCAATCAGGGTTATTTCAGTAAATAACTCCGGCTCGAAAATAACAGGTTTAACAGGTTCCAATGGTTTGGGACAGTTAAATCTTTCGGGAAGAGTATATTTATATATATCGTATCCTCCAATATTTTCTGTACGGTCTATGCCCGTTTCGCAGTCGCAAGGCTTTTCAGCAGGTTTGCGGTTTCTGTCTGAAGAAAAATAAATAAAGTTATCTCCACCCTTTTCCTGATGCGGGTATGGTATAAAAGGAAATCTGTCATCGGCAATTGTATTTATGGCTAATGTTGTTGAATCAACGTTATGAGATTTAGCATCAATCAATTCCGGTGAACTTATAACATCCAATTTCAGATTATCAAAATCAATAATTAATTTTGCAGCATAAATATCATAATCAATAGAATTTTGGCTGTCCCTGTTACTTGAAAACAGCAGTGTAGGATTGCAGCACTGACAGAAAACAAAAGGTGAGCCATCGTTTTTTGAAATTGAGTTTACTCCGGCAAGAGGCTTTGCTTCAGTCCAGTCGAAATTTGCAATTTGGTTATCATTATTTTCATTATCAGCCTTGTAAACTCCAAAGCTGTAGAACAAATCTGTCGAGCCGCCGTAAATTGTATCACCTGCAAGATTTACTGCCTTATTGAACGGATTGTTTCTGTCAGATGAGAAAATCAGAAGTGTGACGCAAATTCCTTTGCTGTTTGTTTGAGTAACGGCTGTTGGGTGCGAATCCCAGAAAGGACTGTTAATCTTACTGAAACTGCGGAAGCGGATTTGGTTATTTTTATTGGGTGCAAAACTAAAAATATCAGTCCCGCCGGCGTTTTCATCTTTATCAAACGGAAGATTCTGACCCATCAAATATTCAGGTGCAGGCGGATGGGAAAAAGAAGAAAAACCGGAGTGTGCATCTGTAAAATATAGTGATTCGACATTCCTTGTCATATTCGTTATCACTGTTTGTAATGTTATGTCAGCTTGAGATTCATCATAATTAAACAAATTTTTTATCTGCTCTGATGAAGACATTACTGGATTAATTTTGTGCAGACTGTCAATTGATAGCTTTGTACAATCAATAATTTTTTCCTGAGACGGTGCGATATCATCTTCTTCCGTATTTTCCACTTCACCTTGAATTGAGCTTAAATTTTGTTTCGGCAAAGTCAATTTTGGAGAGCAGGAAGTGGTAATGATAGATATGAATAATAATGATATAAAAAGAATGCTTAAATTATGAAATAACCTTGCATCTGTCATACTGAGCGACAGCGAAGTATCCAGGCTGCTAATTAATGAAATCTTGGACTCTTCGCTCCGCTTCAGAGTGACAAAACTCCCGGAGAATAGATTGAATGATGTCATTCTGAGCGGAGCGAAGAATCCATTGTATTTCATTTGTTTAATAAATCCTGGATTCTTCACTTCGTTCAGAATGACAAACTTTGTAATGCACTCATTTGTAGAAAATATATGTTCTGCATTGAAGAAGGAAAAAAGTGAAAATAATTTATTTTCTAAAAATGCAACTAAAGCCCCCTTTTTCAAAGGGGGTTTGGGGGTTTTAGTTTTAATTAATTTTACTTTTGTATTTTCATTAGAATTTAACTTTTTCATATTTTCAGCTTATCTTTTGGAACATTATTGTAACTCTGCCCTTATTCGGAGCAAGCAATCCGTTACCTATATCCGAAACCAGCACTACAAACAGGTCGCCCGCTATTGATTTATACAGGAAAATATCACCTAACTTAACTCTTATAACTACATTTTCGCTGTTTACTTTGAGCAACAAATTGGCTATATCTTCATTTGACGGTGCAGGAACTCCGCCTTGGCCGGTTACATTTTCATTGTCAGAATTTAATATTCTGATATCAGTATTAGAAAAAGTTTTTGGTACTCCCGAACCTCTTATATTTCTGCCGTATTCAGATAAATTCGGAATATTACCTTTTATGAATGTCTCGTTAAATTTTATATAATCACAAAACAGTTCTGCATCATCAAATAAAAATGAACTGTCCAAACGTGTCAATTCCCCTTTAAATTTCAAATCGGCAGTAGTGTCGGCACTATAAACCGTATCAATAAGCATATCGCCAATCATATTACTGTTAATCGGATTGTTGTCGAGAATTGCAATTTTATAGGGTTTGCCGTCTGAATAAGATTGCTGGGCAACAATTACTTCACCTGTCAAAGCAAATCTCTCGTCATTAACCAGTGTGCCGGTCAGATATTTATTTTCCGGAAATACAAAATTATGAATCGAATAATATGGTCCCGGATTGAGCACAGTATCAACCTTGATAAGTTCTGCGTTGAATTCTGTAATTGTCGTTTCCCGAATCAAACAATCAAAAGCCGGATTGCTTACAGGATTTACCGAGCAATCGCAGCACGAATTAAGAATATATGCCGATGATATTAAAAAGATATAAATTATTTTTTTCATAGTCAGTATCCTAATGTAACCCCTAATCTGAAAACAAACATATGAATCCGGCGGGAATCACTTACATTGCTGAAAAGCGGTGTATTAAAAGTTTCCCCTACCAAAACTGATTTATAGCCAAGGTCAAAAGACAAATCAAAAAGACAAAACGGAAGCGGTACGTCCAATCCGATTCCAAATCCATAAGAAATTGGAAGACTGACCTCAGGCAGCGTAACATCCGGCAGATCGCAGGCACTGGCGCTGAACAATCCCAATGACTGAACATCCATAGTAAAACCTAATTGCCCGTAAACAAACGGGAACATACAAAGCACTTTGTCAAACTGATACCTGCCGTGAAACAGCAGCAGCGGTCTTAATAAATCAGCATCGGTTATGGAATTGTAAACAGGAACTCCTGTGGAAGCCATCAATCCGATTCCCCAGCGGTCCCATCTGTAACCGAATGCGAGTTCTCCGTAGTATGCATCCCGTCCGATTGGCAGACCGTCTGAATTTTTGTCGTTATAAACTGCATAACCGCCACGTAATTCTACAAAGTAATTTTTATAATTACAGTCAGGACAATTAAGCTCGAGAGCAATTGACAGAGGATTACAGTTGCAGTCACGAATATCGGGGCACGTGTTTACGAATATCGAGTCAACCGGTACCTCCCTAATTGAATGTGGGTCAAGCGGGTCGTTGAAATTTTCAAACCAGTTGATATTGTCATATTTATTACTGAGTTTTTCCTTTAGCTCAGGCTTTATTCCTATCGGGTCAATATTTTCAAGTGGTATTCTTTCAACATCGTCAAGACTGCCGGCACGGGAATCCAAAAACAGTACGGAATATTTACTGGAAAATGTTGTAGTATCATTTACAGGACAGGAGTTTGGTGTTGTTTGCCTTACAATCCTGAATACAGTGCCCCGAAGCGTTGTTCCGTCACGTTTAGTAATATTGCCGTTCTTGTCTATTCTTTGATTGTAAATGGTTTCTTTGCCGGATTTAATTCTCACGGCATCATCTTTCCTGTCAATTGTCGAGCAAGAGGATAGTACCATCAAAATCAATATCAGTACGACTATATACGGCATTATACTGCATAATGAAAAAGGCAGGAAGCGGGATTTGATTTTACATATAATTTTCTTATTCATAGCTTATAACTTCACATTAAGTATTAAATTAATATGAAGATACTCAATGTTGTCCCGCTTGTCATTCTTTAAAATCACGTTTGGCAGATTGTAAGAAGCATTTGCATCAAGCAGGAAGCAAGCATCGAAAAGACTGAATCCATAGCTCACGCCGCCACCGCCGAGAGCGCCCAAACCAAGTCTGGCAGTATTATCAGACCTTCCGGCAGAACTAATAGTCAGACCAAGCTGCAAATAGGGAAATGTAACATTATCATAACAGTTCAGACCGAGGAAATTATATCTGATTTGCGGAGTAATATTCAGAATATTATTATAATACGGCGTTGCTGCATCCAATCCGTCAACCGGTTTCAAATCAGAATACTCGAATTTGACACCGTACCAGAGTTTGCAGTAGTAGCGGTTTTCGAGATTAACAATATAGCTTGGTGCAGATTTGTTTGTTTCCTCAAATTTTCCGAAAGGCTGCAAAAATCCGCCGCCCAGCCCTGCATAAATCTGGCTGTATGAAACTTGAAAACTGAGTAATCCGCTAATGGACAGGAGAAGTAAATATTTGAATTTCATAAGTATATCTTTTTATATTCATAATCATTATAAAATTGCGACTTGTTTCCATTATAAAAATACAAAAAAATAACTTAATTCCTAATAGAAATTCTGTAAGATGATTAAAAAATAAATTTCTTGTCTGAACCTTTGATCTATCTTATTTTTATGATTGAATTGATTTGAATTTTACTTAATTCAGAATTCAGCATTCAGAATTGCTTTCCAATTCCGTAGGAATGCCCTGTTAGTAGAAAAATGTCTTTCCCTCAAATATTATAAAGCTCCGTAGGAGCGGACTGTTCAAAAAAAGTGTCGGCAACACCAAAAAAGATTTCGGAAATACCAAAAAAGATTTCGGAAACATCATAAAAGATTGCGGAAACATCATAAAAGATTTCGGAAAGACCATAAAAGATTTCGGAGAGACCATAAAAGATTTCGGAATGACCATAAAAGATTTCGGAACGACCGTAAAAGATTTCGGAATGACCATAAAAGATTTCGGAATAACCATAAAAGATTTCGGAAAGACTTCGTGAAATATCTTTTTTGTGTTCGTCATTATATTTTTTGGTCTTGTCATAATATTTTTTGGTCTTACCATTATGTTTTTTGACTTTGCAAGGTTATATTTGATGAAAAAGCAGAAAAAGCAAAAAAAAACCATCACTTTTGGGGTGGTGGAATGTAAATCGTTATCTGAAATATAAAAATATATATGGGAAATCAGAATTTTGAGAATAGAAACGAATCATAAATAAAAGAACATTTAATTTTTGTTAATCATTTAAGTTCCTTTTCTTATAGATGAAACTAAATCCACAATTTTAGGATTATTAAAGATGGTTAAAGACATGTTCAAATACTCAATGGACAAATTATATTGTTTTAATAAAAAATATACAATACCAATTTGATTATAGTAATAAGATAGTTTTTCATCATATTTATTAAATTTTTCTTTTGCTAAATCCAATGCTTTTAATCCACTTTCTAATGCAGATTCCAATTGTTCAAGTCTTGAATAGCACATAGAAACTCCTTTCCAAAGGCTTGGATTGTCAGGTTCTAATTTCGTTTGATTCAAATATAAATCCAAAGATTTATTGAAATCTTTTTTTAAATAAAAGTCCCAAGCAACTGATTCTGCATTCTCATCATATACTTTTAGTTTTGATGGTGTTTCAATTTTAATATCAGTCGAAATTTGCTTAATTATTTCATCCATCTTTTCCTTATTAATATTAAAGTACTTAATTTGAAACATGTTAAAATAAGCATTATTAATTAAATCATTTATTCCGCTTTGAATAAATTCGTTCTTTGCTTCAATAAACTTAAAAGAGTTATTAAATTTTAAAGTATAATCAAAATTAATTTTATCTCCAAAAAATATTGATTTTAAATTATCATCTTTTTTACATTCAACATTTTTATTATTATCCATTAGTAATAATACTTTAAAATATGGCGAGGTTAGACAATATTTCCCATTTGAAGTTTTTCTTAAAATTGAACCACTTTGCTCTTCTGTTAATTTCTCTATTTCATTTTTTAAAGTAGCTATTCGAATAGCTTTTTTTCTTTTTTTCTCTCTTATTTCAGTTGTATTATACTCTTTGTAGATTTCATCAAATGAAAGTTCATCTTTATTTAAATAGCAAAATGGCATCAGTATATTTGATATATTAACAACCTTACTATCTATATTTAATATTGCATTTTCTAGATCAATTCTGTAACTGCTAGAATTTTCACTATCCCAAGTTTCAATAGCTTTTTTAATAAAAGTGTCATCGTCTACAATTATTCTATCTACTTGAGTTTCGTAAATATTTGCATAGTTACAAACACTTCTTGATAATTGATGGCAGACACTTGCCAACATTTGTGACATTTTGATAATGTCATTTTTAATATTACTTGAAATTTGTATATTTAATAAGTCTTCACCTTTTTTTATTATACTTTTTAATTCTTCCTCATTCATTAATGGTATAAAAATTTGTGCTACTCTATTTGTTATATCTCTATCTAACTCAATTAGTTGATTTGCTGTATCAACTGCTCCTATTGCAATTACTTTTGTTTTTGGAAAACTTGTTGCAATATCAGACATCAATTTCAAAGTATGAGCTATTTTTTTTCTTTCATTAAAATCAACTTTATGAAAATCTTCTATGATTAAGAATTTTTCAGCAGCTCCTATAAATTTAGCTAAACTTTGTATGGTTAATTCTGGAGGTATGATTCTTACCTTTCTTTCAGATACTTCACTTGATGAGTTAGCTTTTGTTTTTGCACTTATAAATTTATAATTAGCCGAAATTTCTGATACTATAGAATCAACTTCTTTTTTTGATATTTCTATTGTATAATAATAATTTAATTCATCGAATGTGTGCCTAATTAAATCTTCAAAGGTTGAATCAGGTGTACAATTATAAATTATATATTTAATTCCTTTCTTATTTAAAACATTGTGAATTATTGTTGTTTTGCCACTTTGGGAATTTCCAAATATAATTAATTGTTTGCCTGTAGTTTCGATTGCTTCATTAATTTTATCAGTCAACATTGGACGTTCAATAAAAGTATGTTTTGCAACTGTACCTGGGGTAAATATATCATCCAATTTATAGAGAGTATTTGTATCAACATGAGACTTTTTAAATAATTTATTTATTTTAGAAAATAACTGTTTAATAAATTTCAGTTTACCCTCTTTCATTTTCACACTCCCACCACCATTTTAATTTCGCCTGACATCAACTCATTTTGCTCATTAACGGGTTTGTTTTTTCCCATTTCTTCTAAGCAGTCAAAGAGAATTAATTGATTCATATTTTTTTCTGACAGATTGCAAATACATTTTTACAAATATAGTTATTTTTTGTAAAGAAATAAAACAGATACGCGTTTTTCTTTTCTAATCATATTCAACTCCTAACGGAGTTGGGATTTGTGGTTTCCGTCGGGCTGTGCTTTGTTACCATTATTTAATCCCGATGGGATATAATCAATTTTGATTCGGAGACCTGCGAAGCTAATTATGGATTACGATTAATTCAAATCAATTCAATCATACAAATCAGATTAATCAATGGTTCAGACAAATTCAAATCCCATTAATCCCATTAATCCCAAAAATCACGGTTCAGACAGATTGTGCTTTTTCTATAATAATGCCAATCCTTCAGATTTGGCTTAATTAAAAACTCAAAACTAAAAACTCAAAACTAAAAACTTAAAACTCCCAACTGACACCTATACTCGGCAATAGTCCTATGGATTCGTTATTCTCCGGCTGACCGGTACGGGGATTCCACCGCACTCCCGAAACATTTCTTCTGCCGTAAATATTCTGAATATCAATATATGTAATCAAGGTTGAACTTGAGAAATTCCACCGGCGGTCAATTCTCAAATCTGCAGAGTTAAAGTCCGGAAGTCTTTCAGCTTCATTATAACGTGTGAAATCAATTCTGCCGTCTGTGGTAAAAGGAGATGTCGGAACGCCTGTAGCAGCTCTGAATTTCGAGGATATTTCCCAGGATTCATCAATTCTCCAGCCGACTGCAATGTTGAAAATAAATCTGCTGTCGAATGCTGATGGTCGCTCTTTGCCGTCAAGTGCCGTAAATCTTGATTCGGAGTAAGTCAGACTCATTAATCCGTAGATTGGTATATCACTCAGTTTCTTCTGAATAAATAATTCCGCACCTTGCGACCATCCTTCAGCTTCGCTTAAAATCGGCTCGAGTCCTGACGGAATATCCGAACTGATATCATCAAAACCCGATGGTGCCAAAACTGCCTGAGGACGAAATACGCGTCCGGGATAATTTGAATACTTTTTGTAAAATACCTCTAACTGCACTTTGACATCCTCAAGCGGAGTATGTACATATCCGATTACCACCTGGTCGGCGATTATCGGTTTCAATTTATTTTCAGGACTGCCGATAAGCCAGATATAGCTCGGAGCCTGATAATACCTGCCGATACTGCCGATAAATGTAGAGTGTTCATTAAGTGTGTAGCTATACGAAAATCTTGGAGAAAAATATATGCTGCCTTCGGTAAAATTATAATAATCCATCCTTCCGCCAATCGTGAATCTGTGAAGACCCAATGCCGTGCTGAGACTTAAATAGGTTGCATTCCGAAAAGCTGTAAAAGTTGTATCAAGCTGCATCGGCTGCGGAATTCCATTTTGGTCACGCCGTACATTTCCGGGAATAAGTATATTATATTCGAGCATTCCGGCATATTTAAGCTGATTACCAATGGTAAGTTCAGTCTTCGGTGTTAGCTGCCAATCTACATCGGTTCGAAGTATAAATTCGCCTTCTTTTGAATCATTGCGAAAAATTTCAACCAGATTGGAATCATTTTGAAATGTTGTAAATGTAGTATATGACGTTCCGGCTGTAACAGTCAGAAATCCTGTACCAAATAGGTGCTTCCAGGTCAGCCCCGAGAAATTCTGATACTGGCTGGGGATAGCAACCTGACTGTTGCTGAATCTGTCATCTTCTTCCGCATTATTTAATTTAACATCATTTATTGCCGAAACAGTCATAAAAGTCAATATATTGTTATCATCCAGGCGGTAATTTGCCTTTCCCTGAAAATCCCAATATTGAGGTATAAACGAAAATCCTGCAAGCTGAAATATAAAATCCAGATAACTTCTTCTTGCGCTGAATAGCCACGAACCGCTGTTTCCCAAGGGACCTTCGAGATTCAATCCGAAATTTACGGCACTCAAAGTTGCTTTACCGCCAAATTGTGTTTCGTTTCCGTTGCGAAGCTGGATATTTGTTACCGATGATATTTTATCACCGTATTTTGCACCAAAACCGCCTGCCGAGAAATCTACATTCCTGACAAAATCAAGATTAATTATTGATAAAGGTCCGCCGGTCGAACCTTGTGAACCGAAATGATTGATATTATTTACTTCGAGATTGTCAACTATAAATAAGTTTTCGAATGGTGCACCGCCTCTGACGACCAAATCATTTCGTCCGGCAGAGCTTACATTTACTCCGGGAAGTAATGCAACTGCCCTTATAACATCCTCCTGAACTCCGGGGGCGCGGCGTATATCCTCAAAATTCAGGTTCTGAGTACTTGTTACAGCATCGGTCCTTTGTATAAAATAACTTGAATTTACTTCAACACCCTCAAGTTCAACAATTTTTTCAACAAGTTTAATTTCAAGAAATACTGGTTTTCCTGCACCGACGGGCACATCTGTACGGACAAATAGTTCATAGCCTATCAAACTAAACTGGACTTTTTGAATTCCATAAGGTACATCCTTAATCTCAAAAGAGCCGTCTTTTTTGGAAATATCTCCAACTTCAGTTCCTAATACTCTGACATTAACTGACGGGAGCGGATTCTGCGTCATAGAACTGACAATTCTTCCCGTAATTACACCGCCGGTTTTAGTTTGAGCAGACAACTCAATATTTCCAGCCAATAATAGGAACAATAATCCGAGTTTCAATATTTTATTTATCACAATATTATCCAAATTAAGAAATTTAAAATTTATTTATATTTGCAACGTTTATTGAAACGATAACGTTGTAATAATTTGATTATTTTAATATTATTAATATTTATATCACGGAATCGTATCAATTGATGAATTTAGATGAAATTATTGAATTATTGAAAAAATGGAGTGAATTTAAAACAATTCACAAAGGGCAGGGATTTTCCGAATTCGGCAGATGGCTTGCCAATTCAGATATTCAAGAAAAAAATGAAAATCCGTCGCCCATAATCAAAACAGGAAAACCGCTTACCGAAGAATATGCTGACCAAACACAGTTTCTTGCATCTTATTTTCTTAAACGGATGAACAAGTTTATCAGAATTTATACTAAGGATATATTTGATAATTACGGGTTGAACGGCTCTGATGATTTCTCGTTTCTGGCACTTATTGACAAGATGGACAGACCGAACAAAAAAGAACTTTGCAAGGTAAATCTGACTGAAATAACAACAGGGATGGATATTATAAAAAAATTAGTAAAAACCGGACTTGCAGAAGAAATTCCCGATGAAACGGATAAAAGGTCTAAAAGAATGATTATCACGCCCAAAGGGAAGGAAATCGTTGAAAAAGTATATCAAAAGCTGAGAGAAATGTCCGAGGATGTCCTCGGTGATTTGAACCAACAGGAAAGGGCGGTAATCATACAATTTCTGGCAAGACTTAATACATATCATACAAAAAATGTAATGAAGAAGTAATAATTTGACATTCGACAAGTTATAAATTTAACAGTAATTTCAAAGACACTTAATCGTAATTCTCAATGAATCAATTTATTACAGACCGACAAAAATCAATCTGTTATTTTTAAAACTTCAAATATTTATCCATCTTAGATTTGAGTATTTAATATATTTTAATTGATTAGTCTTAGCTATTTTTTATATTTGTAAATAATATTTTATAAATTACATATTAAGAAATTATGGAAGAAACAATCACTAAGAAAAATGGCAGATTTCAAAGAATGTTTTTGAAATCTCTTGATTATATTGAAATTATTGGAAATAAACTTCCCCACCCCGCTACCCTATTCGCATTACTTGCAGTTTTAGTAGCAATAATGTCCTATTTTGCAGATATGTTCGGCTTTTCAGCTATTCATCCGATAAGTCAGGAGTCTATTAACGTAAATAGTTTGTTGAGCGGTGATGGTATCAGGTGGATATATACACATATAACAAAGAATTTTGTAAATTTCCCGCCTTTGGGTTATGTACTTGTTGTAATGATTGGTATTGGAGTAGCTGAGGGGTCAGGGCTTTTTGCAGTTATGATACGCGCTTTGGTACTATCGGCACCGCCAAGATTAATCACAGCAGCACTTGTACTTGCTGGAATTATTTCCCATCTTGCTTCGGAAGCAGGTTATGTAATTCTGATACCACTTGGTGCGATGATGTTTCATGCACTCAACCGGCATCCAATGGCAGGGCTCGCTGCTGCATTCTGCGGAGTAAGTGGTGGATTTGGTGCAAACTTTCTAATCGGTTCGGTTGACCCTATATTGGCAGGACTATCAACATCAGCGGCACAGATACTTCAACCTGAACTTGTAATAAACCCTGCTGTAAATTTTTATTTTATGTTTGCATCCGGTATAATGGTAGTTCTAATTGGTACTTGGGTAACAGAAAAAATTGTAGAGCCGCGACTTGGAAAATACGAGGGCAATGCCAGGCAATTATCAATCGAACAGCTCACTCCAATGGAGAAAAAAGGTTTACGATTTGCAGGATTAGGGCTATTGGGTGTTATCATAGCACTTGCTATGACCATAATTCCTGAAAATGGTTTATTCCGTAATCCGGTTGATGGGTCTGTGCTTCATTCACCATTTTTTGATGGTATAATTATCGGAATTCTGATATTTTTTTTCATCCCCGGGCTGATTTACGGAATAATTACCGGTTCTATCAAAAATGACAAAGATACAGTAAAACATATTACTCATTCGATGAGCGGACTTTCAAGTTATATTGTCTTAGTATTTTTTGCGGCACAATTTGTTTACTTCTTCAGTTACTCAAATCTTGGATTAATTCTTGCCATCAATGGTGCTCATGCTCTGCAAAACATTAATCTCACAGGCATTGCTCTCATCATCGCATTCGTTTTTCTCTCAGCATTTATAAATATGTTTATGGGCAGTGCATCTGCAAAGTGGGCTATTATGGCACCGGTTTTTATTCCGATGTTTATGATTTTGGGTTATCATCCTGCATTAACTCAGGCGGCGTTCAGAATTGGCGATTCGGTTACAAATCTGATTACACCAATGATGAGTTACTTTGCCCTGATTGTTACTTTTGCACAAAAATATGACGAAAGATATGGAATTGGTACCATTATCTCAACAATGATTCCATATACGTTCTTCCTTACAATTTTATGGACTCTTTTATTAGTTGTTTGGATGTTAGTGGGAATCCCACTCGGACCGGATGGACCGCTCTATTTACAAAAATAATTAATACCTGAATCATTAATTTTCATTGAAGAAGTACAATGTAAATGACTTCCGGTATAAAAATGATAAGTAAACCACATCGGGCAATCTCGAAGTGTGTTATTATTAATTCAAGGTATAATATGAGCATTTTTTTAAGATTTTCGTAAAGGTGGTTGTAAAGGAAATCCGACAGTAATAATACAATTCCTGTCAAGACTTAATTCGTACCTTACAAACAATGTAATGAAGAATTAGATTATGTGGTTTACTTTACTGAATAAGATTTGAAATATTCATCAACCGGAACTATTCGTATTCATTTTATTTTGTATTAAATTATTCATTTTTTCCTATATTTAAATAATTGAATTGCTCTATTTCAAAAATTAATATTAGGTTGGACAAATTGGCAAACGAAACAATAGATTTTATAAAAAGAGACCGCGATTTTAGACAGTTCTGGTACGGGCAGATTGTCTCGCAGATGGGAGACAAGGTTCATAGTCTTGCAGTTCTGATTCTTGTGTATCAATGGACAAAATCAGGTTTGGCAGTAGGAATTATAATGATTGCAACTGCACTTCCGGCAGTACTTTTAGGTCCGGTTTCAGGTGAACTTGCAGACCGATACGACAGAAAAAAAATTTTGATAATCACCGATATAATACGAGGTGTTATTGTATTAGGTCTGGCAATTCTATCCTGGTTTTCGATATTGAATTTGACTATTTTGATATTCGCTACTATACTTATATCAATAAATTCAGCATTTTTCAATCCAGCTACACTTGCAATTATTCCCAATATTGTAGAAAAGAAAGACCTTTCAAGAGCAAATGCACTAAATCAATCAACTGCTAATCTAAGCGGTGTTGTAGGTTTGCTTTTAGGAAGCGGACTGATTGCTTTGATAGGTGTATCTCTGGCGTTTGCTTTTAACGGTTTATCATTTATGTTTTCAGCATTTTATATTAGCCGTGTTGCCTATGAACATATCGAAATAAAAAGGGTAGGCACTTACCTACAGAATTTAGTTTCAGGATTTAGAATTGCTCTCAACAATCCTTTGGTAAAATCTATGTTTCTGCCGATTATTGTTATTAATTTCTTTTTCTCGTCTTTGGTTGTGATACTTCCGGTAATTTCCGAGGGGAAATTTCAATCCGGTGCTACAGGGCTGGGTGTGATGATGGCATCATATACAATCGGAATGTTTTTGGGTTCGGTTGTAATGTCAGTTATCAAAGACCGGGATAATTCAGGTAAATATGCCATCGGAGGAATTCTATTGATTGGTGTAGGCTTTATGGTCATTGGTTTCTTTGAAGCGTTTTACCCGACTATTATTTTTCTATCATTTGCCGGTTTTGGATTAAATGTGACAAACATTTGTTTGATAACTATTTATCAGAAGGTACTTGATAACGAAAACAGAGGGAAAGTATTCGGAATAATTACGGCAGTTTCGTTTTCATTACAGCCAATCTCTTATGGAATAATGGGTTATCTGACTGAAATTACAGACCCGTTCTATATTTTCATAGTTTCCGGCATTGTAATATTTATTGTTTCAATGCAAATGCTTACAAATAAGGAGTTGGCAAAGGTTTAGAATGTAAGAATTGACAATTGATAATTGACAATTGAAAATTGTTCATTTATGACTTAATTACTTATGTGCCTTATGTGGTTCATTATGATTTATATTTAATTACTTATGTGTCTTATGTGGTTCATTATGATTTATACTTAATTGTTTTAAATTATCATATTCAATATACTCATTAGTGTTGCGTATTAATTAATTTGCTTTATTAATAACGGAAATATTATGCAGAATGAAGGTTATGTAACACTTGAAATACATGATTCAGTAGGAATAATAACATTTTTTCATCCCAAGAGCAATTCCCTGCCGGCTTATATTCTGAATAAACTGGCAGAAACCATTACTGAAGCAGGTTATCACCCTGATATTAAGGTAATTGTACTGAAAAGCGACGGTGAAAAAGCTTTCTGTGCCGGTGCATCATTTGATGAGCTTGCCGGTATCAGTGAGTTTCCAGCCGGCAAGGAGTTCTTTCTGGGTTTTGCACGAGTAATAAATGCAATCCGTAAAGCTCCGAAGTTTGTCATTGCCAGAGTGCAGGGTAAAGCCGTCGGGGGCGGTGTCGGACTTGCCGCCGCTGCAGATTATACATTAGCATACAAGGATGCATCAATCAAATTAAGCGAATTTGATTTGGGTATAGGACCATTTGTCGTTGGTCCTGCAGTCGAACGCAAAATTGGCAGTTCTGCATTTGCACAAATTTCAACGGATACGGAATGGTATAACTCGACCTGGGCTCTTAATAAAGGATTGTACGCAAATGTGTATTATACAATTGATGATTTAAATAATGCTGTCACTACCCTGGCTGCAAAACTTGCTTCTATGAGTCAGGAAGCAGCCGTTGAACTGAAGAAAGTATTCTGGCAGGGTACCGAAAACTGGGATGAACTGCTCGAAAGCCGTGCAGAAATAAGCGGAAGATTAGTTTTGTCAGAATTCACAAAAAAATTTATTAAAGAATTTAAGAATAAATAATTGAAAGCAGTTGTTGATACAAATATTTTTATATCATACTGTTTAGGTAATGAAAATGCCACTAAGCTGTTGGATTTTCTTATTTCAAATAAGTGGCAGATGTATGCCGATTCAAGGTTGATGCATGAATATGTAACAATTCCTGCAAGAGAAAAATTCAAGTTTTCATCGGACAAAATTCAATCACTAAAGAATCTTATAGTTCAAAATATCATTATTGTTGAAATTTCAAGTGATTCACTAAAATTCAATCCAGACAGGCAGGATTCAAAAATACTGGAAATTGCAAATCTTGCCGGTTGTGATTATATAATTTCAAACGACAAACAGCTTTTAAAGCGTGGCGGTCATCATACTAAAGCAAAATTGATTGACTGCGATGGATTTGTGGAGTTGTTTTGTAAAGTTTGAATAGAATTCGATTAATTTCCGCTCTCTTATAAACTGATTAAAAATAATTAGTTCACAGATTGGATATTTTTTGTTAATTTTACATACAAAATTTATTCAATTTAGACTAAAGAATGAAATCAGATAAATTGCTGCCGCAGCTTGGGCTTTATACTACAATTGCAATAGTGGTAGGAGCTGTAATAGGCTCAGGAATTTTCAGAAAACCGGCTGTTATGGCAGGTGACCTCGGTTCTCCTGAATTATTACTCGGAATTTGGATAATTGCCGGTGTACTGACATTGTTCGGTGCTTTGTCAAATGCTGAAGTTGCAGGTATGATTACCGAGACCGGCGGACAGTACGTTTATTTTGAGAAGATGTACGGCAGCCTTACAGCCTATCTGTACGGCTGGGCAATTCTTGCTGTTATGCAGACCGGCTCAATTGCATCAATTACATATATTTTTTCAGAATATACAGAATATTTTTTCAAATTGCCCCGATTATCCAAAGAAATCGAACAGACCTATCAAATTTACATGCCGTTTATCGGAACAATCTATCCTTTGAAAGACATTGGCGTTAAGTCTCTGACAATATTTGTGATAATGTTTCTCACTTCGGTCAATTACTTCGGAATAAAGTACGGAGGACGTGTAGCTGAGTTCTTTACGGTTACAAAAGTTCTTGCAATGCTTGTTCTCGTTGCCGCCGGATTCATGTACGGCGGAGGCACATTTGACAATTTGAGTTATGATATACCTGAATTTTCTTATGGTGAACTTGGTATGCTCGGTGGTATTATTGCAGCTCTTTCAGCAGCATTCTGGGCTTATGACGGCTGGAATAACGTTACATATATTGCAGGTGAAGTCAAGAATCCGATGAAAAATATACCACTGGCATTAATTATTGGCACGTTAATAATCATAGCAGTTTATATGCTTATCAATATTGCCTATTTATATGTACTGCCGATTGATGTAATGTCACAATCCAAACTTGTAGCTGCTGATGTTGCCGATAAAGCTGTGGGTATGTGGGGCGGTGGAATGGTTGCCGCACTTGTTATGATTTCGACTTTCGGAACATCCAACGGCACAATTATGGTAAGTGCAAGGGTATATTTTGCAATGGCACAAAAAGGGATGTTCTTTCCTGTGTTCGGCAATGTCAGCCGCAAACATCATACTCCGGCAAATGCACTTACATTGCAGGCTGTGTGGTCATCTGCATTAGTTCTGAGCGGTTCATTTGATGATTTGACAGATATGTTGATTTTCGTAAGCTGGATATTTTATGCTCTTGGTGCTTACGGAGTAATTGTCCTGAGAAAAAAGATGCCTGATGCCCCTCGCCCCTACAAAGTCCCGTGGTATCCATTTATTCCTTTGACTTTTGTTCTGGTAGCATCAGTATATGTCGTACTTACACTTTATAACGATATAAGTAATTATATTAGCGGAGACACCGAAATAATTAATTCGGCATTCGGATTGATACTTGTTGTAATCGGTCTGCCTCTTTATTATTATTTTAAGTATAGAAAAAAATGAAAATAGCAATAACCATAGGTGATGCGAACGGCATCGGTATTGAAGTAATGCTCAAAGCTCTTTCGGGAAATAAATATAATTCTGAAGCGGAGTTTGAATTTTACGGATGCAGCAATGTTTTGTACCAGTGGATAAAATTGCTTAAGTTCCCTGCAAAAATCAAAAGCAATTTTCTCGAAATTAGTGGTTTAAAAATTAGACTTTATGGTGAAGAGAGTGATTATGTAATTCAGCCGGGAGAAATCAGCTCAATAGCCGGAGGTTTAGCCGGCTTTGCAATAGAATCGGCAGTAAGTGATGCTCTTGCTAATAAAATTGATGCAATTGTTACACTGCCGATTACAAAGGAGTCAATGTATCTTTCGGGATGGAAATTCCCGGGACATACAGAAATGATTGCTTCACGCTGTAATGTAAAATCACCGCTGATGATACTTTTCAAAGATAATCTTCGTGCTGCACTTGTGACTATTCATAAACCTCTTAAACATGTTGCAAAACATATAACAATAGATTCTGTATTTGATTCTATTGCAAAATTTAACAATTCACTTAAAAAAGATTTCGGAATTTCAGAACCAAAGATCGCAGTACTGGGACTGAATCCTCATGCAGGAGAGAACGGTAATATCGGTTCTGAGGAGATTGACGATATTATTCCCGCAATTAATCAGGCAAAGTTGATTGGAATTGATTGTGATGGTCCATTTCCGGCAGACGGCTTTTTTGCTCATAAAGATTATAAAAATTATGACGGATACCTTGCAATGTATCACGACCAGGGACTCATTCCACTGAAACTGCTTGCCGACGGAGGCGGAGTAAATTTTACTGCAGGACTGCCTATTGTCAGAACATCGCCCGACCATGGTACAGCTTATGCCATAGCCGGTAAAGGTATAGCAGATGAGCAAAGTACAGTAGATGCAATAAATGCCGCGATTGATATAGTAAATTCAAGAATTAAATCAAAAGTCTGATTGTAAATAAGAATTTGTTGCTGAACGAAAACATTTCATTTATCAATTTTTCTTTAACATTTTGAATGTTCGGAATCTTCGAAAAATGGAAAAAATAAAAAAAAATATTTGGAAATTATTTCAATTCTTTTTATATTTGAGATAGGAATTTTGATTATTGACAATTAGTTTTTTTAATATAGATGTGGCGACTGAAATCGTCATTTAATTACATAATTGTTTATTAATATTAAAGGTTTGAAATGATAAATTCATTTTATGCTTACTCGGCTGCTGAAATTGGGGGGGGGTAAACCCTTGCAATTCAAGCACTTACGCAATTTCCGTCTTTTCTTCCCCGCGATAATTATTATCGCAGTCATGTTTTTTGTTAGTTTTACAGGTGGAATAATTAAATGAAAAATGTAATCAAATACTTACTAATTATTACAATATTTATTTACTTTCATAATAATTCCTTCTCACAGAAATTATCTATGATAGACAATTATAATGAATTTTCTATTCATAATCAAGGATATACTTATAATGTTGGAGATACTATTATTTTCTATGGGATAATAATAAATCAAGATTCAAGTATAATAAGCACCAGATTGTTTATGTATTACGATGGTGAATTTCACGAGCATTACTTGTCTGAATTTGTTAAAAAAGTATTCGGTTCATATAGTTTTATGACATCATTCTATAAATATGAAAATGGTGATTTTCTATTTGGATTTGATGCAGGAGGACTGTATAAATATTCAAAAGGAAAATTCAGTAATTATGATTCATTATTTGCTGATGGAAAACTATCAAAAATTAATGGAATAACATCAGATAAAAATGGCAATATATATATTCAAAACAATATTCGTTTATTCAAATTTGATGGAAAAGATATTGAAAAAATTTTTGACGACCCATCAGAATATAATATCCTACCAAATTCTTTATCTAATAATAGTATTTTCCTTATTGGGGATAAATTAATTTTTAGAAATATGACTAACCGGTTTTCAATATATGATTTTGAAACAGGTAAAGTTAATGATTTTAAGGAATTTGATGATTTGCTAAATAATCCGAGTTACTACAATCTTGCAAGATTAAAAAAAATTGGAGATGAATTGTATTTAACTTATTATTCCTGGGGTAAATATCATTTTGCTAAATATGATGGTACTTCTCTTACAAATCTTGATTATTATTTAGATTTAGTTCCATTGTCAGATGGATATAATTTTGATTTTGATAATGAGGGTAATTTATTCCTACTTACAACCTACAACTCACCAAAGAGTACTGATAGTTTGTATATTATTGATAAAAATTTGAATGTAAAAAATATTCAATATCATCATTTAGTTAAAAGTTTATTATCCATGAGTGGTGTTTTCAAAATGTCCAATGGAGATATATTCATTTCATTGTCGAATAGAGGATTACTTAAAATCCATTCTCCTACCTCGGTAGAGTCACCATCAAATCTACTTTTTTTGAACAAAATTTACCCCAATCCTGCCCGTGATAGATTTAGCATAGATTTTGGTGTTGAGTCTGTAAATCTTGGCAATATGAAAGTAGAGATTTATGATTATCTTGGCAGGTCAGCCGGAGAGCTGAATCCTGAAATAGTTTACGATTCCTCTACCGGAAAAGGTACGATGAAATGTGAAGCCGGCAACTTACCCAAAGGGATGTATATAGTAGTGCTGTCAAACGGTAAATACAACAGAACAATGACACTATTTTTGAATTGATTAGTAGAATAAACCCTTCCGAAGGCTGCTAAACCTTCGGAAGGGTAAATAATATCAAATAATATTTGGAAATTATTTCAATTCTTTTTATATTTGAGATAGGAATTTTGATTATTGATAATTAGTTTTTTAATATAGATGTGGCGACAAAAATCGTTGCTTTTTTAAATAATTGTTTATTATAATGGAGGTTTGACATGAAAAAAAGTTGTCTTCTTATTTCATTATTTTTCATTTTATCGTCATCAATGTGTTTTTCAGCCGAAATCAAAATATTCGATAAATTTGATGATAATCATAGAATCAGTATTCGTGGTGCTTATTGTTATAATTTCGGAGATACAATTATTTTCTATGGGAATCTTTGGAATAATTCAAAAGATTCTATTATGAAGGATTTGTATTTATTTTATTATTATAACAATCATTTTATAAAATTTGGATTACATGAAATAATTCAAGATACTTTAGTGAGTTATAATTATTTGACCGGTTTTTTAAAAGACAAAGATAATAGTTTTTGGTTCAGTTTTAACGGAGGAGGACTATATAAACAAACAGGGACAAAATTTACTGTTTATGATTCATTAATTAAAGCAAACTCTATAAAACAAATAGATGCAATGACAGTAGATAATGATGGGAATTTATTTATTAAATCAAATGCAAAATTATTAGTTTACGACGGTAAAGATTGTAAACTTTTGATTGACGGAGCAAGTAATAAGTATTTTCATCCGTATCCGGCTGGTGGCAAGCTTCATAAAATAGATGATAAGATTTATTTTATAAATCACATGATAACACTTGCATACTACGATATAAAAGAAAAAAAGGTTGATACGGTTAGTTTCTACAAAAATATCAAAAGCAGTAATTATCAAATTTCAGATTTCAAATTATATGATGAAAGTTTATATTTTATTTATACTAATAATGATGAAGCCTTTCATTTTGCAAAATACGACGGGAATCAATTTACTAATCTTGATTTTTATTTCAACTTGTTAAATGACGGAAAACCAATGAAAAATTTTGTTAATTTAGCATTTGATAAGAATAAGAATTTATATGTTAAAATACATTCCTCAGATACTCCAAATGGCGACAGTATTTTTGTAATTGACAAAGATTTGAATAAAACAAGTATAAACTATCGAAATATAGGTCTTAAAAGCGAAATTACAATAAGTCATGCAATAACATTATCAAATGGTGAAGTATATCTACCAAATGGCTATGAAGGTTTTTTAATTATCACAAATCCAACTAGTGTTGAAACGCCATCGAATCAGCTTTTTATGAACAGACTATACCCAAATCCTGCCCGTGATAGATTCAGCATAGATTTTGGTGTTGAGCCTGTAAATCTTGGCAGTATGAAAGTAGAGATTTATGACTATCTCGGCAGGTCAGCCGGAGAGCTGAATCCTGAAATAGTTTACGATTCCTCTACGGGAAATGGTACAATGAAATGTGAAGCAGGCAACTTGCCAAAGGGAATGTATATTGTAGTGCTGTCTAACGGAAAATACAACAGAACAATGACTTTATTTTTGAATTGATTATAAGAATCAACCCTTCCGAAGGCTCAAAACCTTCGGAATAGTTGATTCCGATTATGATAGTCATTGCAAAAATAAAAAAAGGGGTATCTTACTTTGATTAGATAATTTCCTAATCAGACAGATACCCCTGAATTAATCAAAAAAACCGTTTTCAGAGTTTTAAAATCAATTTACAGAATTATTTCTTAGGTGCAGATTTTGTTGCTTTAGTATCGCAGCAGTCTTTACCCGCAGTTTTTGTTGATTTGCATTCTGTACTGCATTTGTCATCAGAATTTTTAACTAATTCGGCATTATAACCCAAATCAGAAATACGTTTTGTCAGTTTTGTTTCATCTGTAACTGATTCATCATACTTTATTGTAACTACCTTAGTTTCGACATTTGCTTTTGATTTTATAACACCGTCAGTTTTCTTCAAACCTTTTTCGATTTTTGAAGCACATGAACCGCAGTGAAGATTAGTCTTTACCTTTATCTCTTTTGTTTCCGCAAAAACCGAAGCAGCAGCAAAAACCAGTACCGCTATAAGAACCATAAGTTTCGATTGAATTGTCATTTGACACCTTTATAATAAATACAATTAATAAATCTACTCAAAAATACTCAATTTTTCAATATCTGCAATGCTTTTTGTATAACATTGTCAAGTTGGTTTGGTGAATTTGGGATTTCATAGTTAATCTCAATATCCGGTTCGATACTTTTTCCGAAAAGTAATTTACCATCAGGAGAATAAACCGAAAGCCCTGCAAAAGATACATTAAAGTCACCGTAAAGTCTTATCGGCATGGCTTCGGAAGCACTTCCGGAAGTTGAACTGCCTGCAATTTTTCCAATCTTACCGGCTTTCACAACGGAAATAATTGCTTCAGCATAACCGGTAGTTCTTTCATCAGTAAGAAATATAATCTTTTTGCCTGCAAGTTTACCGTTACCTTTCAAATATCCGTCACCGAATTTACTTTTAGAAATATTTTCCTTATTCGGGAAAGTATAAACAGGGATTTCCCATGATGCGTTTCTGATGCTGTCTTTTGTAAAAAAATTAAGAAAATGTTCGCTTATGCTGCTAAAACCTCTCATATCAAATATATAGGCACCTCTCTGTGCTAATGGCTCGACAAAGTCTTTTAATCTTGCATCATCCATGCCGGTCAGGTCAATATAAACATAACCCGAATCCAACTCAACTACCTGAATCGGTCTGGGTTCGAATATGTTCTGCATCAAAGCCGTTCTTGATAATTTGATATTGATTAAGCTGCCGTCAGCTTTTTTGAAAGTCATCATTTCAGATGTACCTTTTTCACCGGCTCTGATTTCGGCAAGGGCTTTAATATATTTAAAACTTAAATTATCTCCGGGAATCATATTCATAATATTTGTCAATACTTCAGATACCGGTTGATCATTGATATGAGTAAGTTCATCACCGGCACTAATTCCAAGAGTAGTATCAACAACTATACTCACATAAGTACGGTTTGAGATTTCTCTCAATACCAGTGGGAATGTATAGTCATTGGATTTTAGTGAACTCCAAGCAATTGCTTTAATGTCATTTGTTACAAGAAGCATTGAACGCAGTGTTGAAAGAAATTCTTCTGTGGAATTATCTTTAAAAGCTTTGCTGACAGCAAAAGTTAAAACAGAATCAAGTGAAGCATCATCAATTGCTGAAGGACCGAAATGTTTTATAGTATTCCATAATTTAATAACAGATGCCAGACGCGTATATCTGTCGTTGACATTTGGCTGGTAACCGGAAGGTTTACCCGGGGTTTTAAATCCAACAGAAGACATCTTAGGCAGGGTACCTTCATTATCGGCGTAATATATATATGGATGATGCAGATAAATATCATCAGCAATTTTATTAGAATATATTTCACCGATGATTGGATATTTAATTCTGTTTTCCATTTCGGATTCAATTACCAGAGAAGTTTTTCCTTTTGTACTTTCCTTATCATCAGCACTGACCATATAACCTGCACTTAACACAGAAGGTTCAAACATCCAGTTCAGCGGAAGACCTGATTTGTCGAGAGACTCAAATCCCTGATTCATAAGTGGAATTTCATCGGTTTTCTTTTCATTATCTATAACATCTATTCGTACATCATCAAAATATACTTTTCCTTCACCCAAAAATACTAATGCAAGCTTAATTGTATAAATATCATCGGGGAGTTCCATATCTACTTCATATTTTCGCCAGGTATCAGCCATAGCGGGAGTATTTATACTTGTTGCAACGACATATTCGTTTGATGCAATTCTTTCGGCTTTAGCCCAGATTTGTGCATTTGCACCCGGGGATGCCTGCTGCACCTTAATTGAAGCACTAATTTTAATTTTTTTATTCTTATATTTCAGTGCATCAATAATCTGGACGACTGACGCTTCTCTTTTTCTGGTTGTTGCAAATACATTAGCAATGTTTGCCGAATAAATATCGTCTGCTCTTTCAACAGGACCGCCTTTGTACTGCATGGCAAGTGCTTTGTAATCCAGAGTTCCCTGCGGCTTTTTATATTCATGTGATTTCTGAAGCTGATTAACAGTAGAAACCGGCGATAATATTTTGGAATATTTATCAAGAAATGATATTAATTCCTTATCATTTTTTACTTTTTCTGCATTAGATATTGCCCAAAATGTAAGTTCTTCATTTTGTACTGTATTTAAATTGTCTGCAGGATTAAAAAAGTTAAGATAACCCCAAAGTTTCGTTAAAGCAGTCAGATTTTTAAGTTCCTGAATTCCTATCTCTTTTGCAGGTTCATCAATAGAGCCTGTTGGCTGAATAACTTCAAGTTTAAAATCGTCAGCCCATAATTTGCCGGGTCCTTTTAGAAGTATTCCAATCCTAAGTTCGTTTGTTTCGACGGGAACCTTGAAAGTAATCTCATATCTCTGCCACTTATTAGATTTAATTGGAGTCTCATCCTGATACATAGTTACTGTAACTGAATCTTTTGACAGCCTTCCTATAACCCATAACTGACCTTTGGAAACAAGTACATCACTTTCAATTCTTGCAGAAGCAGAAAGTTTTATTGTCTTATTTCTATAGGGTAATGCATCCAGAACCTGATAAACAGGAAGAGCATTGCCGTCGTAACTCTCACTATCCATGTTTTCTTTGGGATTGGTCAGAAGAACGCAAAAATCTCCCTCAGCAGGATTTACTTCACTTGTTTCAATTACTAAACCTGCTTCATCCAATTTTCGTGAAAAAGACCAGGAAGGAGGCTTTAATCCGGGTACACCTTTTTCAAAATTTAAATTATCCGGTTGAAAAAGCGCCTGAGAATAAGTGGTAATATTCAATACCAAAACCAAACCAAAGATAGTTAAAATCTTTTTAAACATAATATTATAAAATTACTTTGTTAAACAATCTATTATAATGACACATGAAAACCAAAAAAGACCACACAATAATTATAATTTGACGAATTAAGTCTAAAATTGTTCATAAATAATTTGCCGGCATATAAATCCAGCAGCTCCCGATTGATTTAGAATAGACAAATTAACTTTAATTGATAAAATTATAAGATTTCTTATACCTGCTGAATATTCATAAAATCATTGTCAAAATACATGATTTACACCAAACCTGACGGTAGAATTACATTATTTCGTATAACTTGTTTCAATTAATTCATTTTTGCAACAATTATTTTTTGCAAATTCAAAATAAATACATACTTTGAATTTCAGTTTAGTGTATTTTTTCTATTACTTTTGACATAATTGCTGAATATTAATCTGAGGATTGAATTTAAAAATGCAAAAAGAAAAAGAGCAAAAAGAGTTTGATAACAGCGGTAAAAAACCGGCTTTGATTTGGTATTCTCTTGCGGTCATTTTGGTTATCTCTTTCAGTATCCTTCCTGCGCCCGATTATTTTAACCCTTGGGACAGTTCTATAAAATTGATTGATTCTGCAACAGCAGTCCCCAACGAAGATCTTAGAACTGAGATGATTAAGGTTGGCGGAAAGGAACTTCTGGCATTAATTGATAAGTATCCTTATCATGCAAAGCTTCATACGCTTGTCGGGTATTACTTCTTTATGAACGGCGAAATGGATTCGGTTATTCGTCACCAGACTAAAGCAATTGAATTAGTAAGCGGCGGCGGCGATAATTCAATTGAGAAACCTGCCCGCGATTTGCTTACAAACGCTACAATAAATAAAGGTTTATACTATCTGGCATTAGGAGATACAGTCTCAGCATTTAAATTATATGCTTCATCTGTAAGATTAGCTCCAGACCAGCTATTGATTAACAGAAATCTTGCAGGATTCTATTTGAACCGGAACAAAACCGATGCCGCATTGTTTCACTATTATGCTGCATTACGCAGCGATAATCAGGATATTGAGTCTATGCTCGGTTTAGGCAGGTGTTACTATTTTAAAGGTATTCCGGATTCAGTAAGCCATTATGCAAATATGATTCTCACACAAAATCCATCCAATACGGATGCACAAAATTTGTTGGATTTAATAAAAAAATAATATGAATATGACAGATAAAGAAATCAGTAATAGCAAGAGTTTCAGAATCAACGAAGAATACGTTTTTGTTGTAGTTGCTCTTCTTTTTGGCATTTTATTCGTGTTTTTGAATCCTCCGTTTCAATCAGTCAACGAAGACGGGCATTTTCTCAGTGCTTTTGTCAGAAGCGAAGGGCAGATTATACCTGAAAAAAGTGGCGAAGAAATTGGATTTATGATGCCAAGGTCGCTGATTCAAACATCAAAAGCCTTTCAGAATATAAATTTCGCAGCCGAAGAGAAAATCTCACAGCAGACTGTTGATAATTATGCCAAAATCAAACTAAACAAAAATGAACGAGTATTTTACAATCTGCCCGAATACAGATTCAATCCAATTGCTTATATACCTAATATGGCAGGCATAACAGCAGGCAAAATATTCAATTCCAATCCGCTGTATCTGCTTTGGTCATCAAGAATAGCCGGTCTTGCTTTTTATATTATAATAGTCTTTTTCGCTATCAGAATAATACCATTTTTCAAGGGTGTTTTATTACTTTTTGCTGTTTCACCTATGACATTATATCAGGCTGTTTCTATATCACCGGACAGTTTGTCTATATCGCTGAGTTTTTTGATATTTGCAATGATTCTGAAAATGACGTACAATTATGGTCATATCGAGGCAAAAGATATTATCTGGCTGGTAATAGTATGCTTTTTTCAACGTTTTGCCGGTGACGGATACTATTTTATACCTTTTCTAATTTTAATGGTATCGAAAAGTAAGTTCAAAAATCCTATTACTTATTATTTAATTTTAGCTTATTTCGTTCTGCTCATTTTCCTTCCCGGATTATCGTGGGATGCAATTCTCAGCAACGCAGGATTTACAGGCGGCGCTCAGGTACGGACAGATTTTATGACAGACAGTTCAAAAAATCTCGCGTATCAATTGTCGCATCCGTTTCAGACTTTCGGAAATATATTCATGAACATATTTTCTCAGGGGAAATCATGGTTACTTGGGTCTTTCGGAAACTTTGGATATGCCGGTGCAATGCCTTCTCAATTTTTGATTGTTATTCATATTTTAGTAATTTTAACCGCTGCACTTTTTAACGGCAGCAAAGATATTATATTAACTGCTAAAATTAAATACACTTCCCTCATAATCGGTATTATCAGTTTGCTGGCTGTAATGTTGGTATTTCTCATTTCAGGTTCACCGGTTGGTTCAAATGTGATATATGGACTCAGGGGCGTTTATTTTATACCGGTAATGCCTTTACTGATATTGGTAATTTATAACAATGCATTTAGAAATGACATTTTCGATAAATACTCCGGTTTAATACTCGGAGTGTATTCAATCATAATATTATCTATCACTGCAGGTTTCATTAATTCATATTTTTATGCCGGTTAAGAGTAATTAAATTGCTTTTTCTATTAATTAGTGGCTGAATGAAAAGTAGTAAACATTTTTGTTGTAAAGACTTGCCAGCTATTTCATGCCAGGAAGATTTGAGACCCCACTTAAATCCTCCACGTGGTGAGGATTTAGGTGGGGTTTGTTTTAATTTACTGGAATTTCAAAAATTACAACATAAGTAACATTTATTAAAAATAATATATTTGGATAATTTTCTTTCAGTAACTAATTACAATATTATGAATAAAGATGCTTCAATAATATTTTCAAAAGATTAATGATGAGTTTCTTATGCTGAATGACAAATATAATATTAATCAATATGAAATACTGAATTTGCTGTATGAATATCAAATTGCAAAATCGAAAATTAATCTTTTTTCCAACAAGTATTCGATGGATTTTTTAAATTTTGAAAAGTATGTTAATAGTGCTCAAAATGAAAATTTTTCAGAGTGGGATGATTATCTGGAATGGAAAACTTACTATCGAATTGCATCTGAAAAATCTGAATTCATTAAAGAATTAAGTCATGAATCTTATAAACTTTCTTAAAAGTAAAGAATATATCGTTGATATGATGATTCATGACTTTAAAGAATTCAGGTATGGATATTTTGTTAAAATTCAATGTATTTTTAATAATGGATTTGAATTTCATATCAAAGAGTATGTTGACGAGAATTCGAGAAATTATTCATTTCATCTTCAAGATTCAGATTCCAAATTTATTGCGCGTTGGGATAATGCACCACATCATAAAAGCTTAAAATCATATCCTCATCATTTCCATCAATTTGATGAAGTTTACGAGTCTTATGATATTACTTATGATGAAATCTTTTCAAAAATCGAAACACTTTTTTTGAATTTATAAATCTATTAATTTTGAAGCAGAAATACATAAATTTACTGTAAATTAGATTTTTACATTTACAATTTTTTTGGAAAACATAAGTTACTGTAATTGAAATTATTACTATATAATTTATTAAAATATGATGAATACAATTATTTTTGATGATATTGTTAAAAACTTGGATTTTAATGAGAAAATTTCACTCATTGAAATGATTTTAGACGATATTAAACACGAAACTGAAAAATTCGTTGATGGCAAAAAATCATCGAATAAAATTGACAGTCTCAAAATTGCAGATTTTAAATTTTGCGGAATCTGGGCTGATAATGATACATTAAATAACAGTTCAGATTATGTCCGGAATATTCGAACTCAAGAATTTAGAGTTGATAAATGAAGCAATATCTTGTTGATACAGATGTCATCATTGATGTAGGAAGAAATATTCCTGATGCAATAAAATCCTTCGAACTAATGATGGGCAACGGCAAAGTTTATATTAGTCAAATGAGCCAAATGGAACTTTTGATTGGATGCAGAAATAAATCAGAGCAAAAGAAATTGAATATTTTTTTGAATGAATTTGAGATAATACCGATTGATAACATTATTTCGAACAATGCAACAGACTTATTGATTTCCTACAGATTAAGCCATAATTTATTAATAGGTGATTCTATTATTGCCGCTACATCAATTTCAAGGAATTTATTATTATTATCAAAAAACCAAAAAGATTATAAATTTATTAATAATATTAACCTCCTAAAATATCCATTAAATAAGTAAGAATCAATAATTTAGAGTTTATTAGTATTTTCGGAAATATAGCAGAACGATTCACTGCCTGCAAAATGCTTTAGACAAAAACAGAAATTACTGCTGCCAACTTGAAAAACATCTATGTTACAATTTTTTATAAAATGATAGTCTTTATAATTTTTGATTAAAGGAAAGAGAAATGAGTAATAATATTTCATTGCCAATAATAGTTGAAGTTGACGAAGATGGTTGTTTCATAGTTAACTGTCCATCAATTAGAGGCTGTAGAAGTTATGGCAATACAATTGATGAGGCTATGGCTAACGTTAAAGAAGCTATTGAATCCTGCTTAGATGAACAGAGCAATTTACTTGACAACGTTAATAAATATGTAGGGGTAAGAGAAATATCTATAGAAAATAAGTCAGGATTTCAATATGCCTGATGTGCCAATTCTGTCGGGGAAAAAACTGTTTTTATTGGGTGCGTCATTATAATTTTCAAATCAGTGTTTATTTCGCAGTTCAGTAGTCCCTTCATATTTTATTCATCCTTTTTATTCAAACTCAGCATCTCGTCAATCTCTTTCTGCAGCTTCTTAGTCAGTTTCAATTTTATCAACTGATATGATTGAAAGAGATATTCTTTCCATTCTGTTGATGATATTGTGTCAATATCAAGAACTTTAACCCATTTATTTTTTGCAAAATACGGGGCTTGCACGAAACCGGCAAGCCCGCACATAAAATCAAAATCTTCATCCCGGACCTTGAATGACGCTCCAAGAGGTGTTTCGTCCAGACTTACTACAAAAAATATTCTTTCGGATACCGAAAAACACAGTACACTCCCCCATTTGATGTCTTCAGTTACATGAGGCAGTGACAGACAATATTCTCTGAGCAGGTCAATTGTCATATTTCATAAACATATATAATACAACCTTTTTAAAATTTTTGTTAAGCAGAGCCATTGTTCTATTCATTTCTTCAATCTCGTTAGTTCTGTAGCCGGTCTGATATTTATCAAGATAAATCTTCTGAATCAGTTTGAACAGATGAATCATAAATCTGCCGCGGCTGCCAAATCTTGATAAAAAGACGGTATCAATGGTTTGTTTGCGGCTGTAAACAAAATAGCCGCAGTCTTCAATCTGCTTTTTGTCTCCGTCGTATTGCTGCTTCATAATGACTGCAATTGCATCCTCGTGAATCATTCCGTCAGAAAGTAATTCATAATAATTCTCTGAAATATTTATCAGCAGTTTCTGCAGTTTACTGCCGAATAATCTCATTAATAAAATTCTGAAAGTCATAAGAGTATTAAAAACAAAATCAGGCATCATAATCGTGCATCCGGATAATTATCAATTTTTCTTCTGTTACATCTTCAATGGAATATTTAATTCCGCCAACCCTGAATCCTGATTCTTTCGAGCCGCCAAACGGCATCCAATCCACACGGAACGCTGTCGAATCATTAATTATTACTGCTTTTGAATCAATCTGCCGTGCAAACCCGAGAGCAGTATCAATATTTTTTGTGTATATCGCATTTTGGAATGAAAAGGGTGTGTTATTGCACATTTGGATAACATCATCCAATTTGTCGAATTTGTTGATATTGATTACGGGACCAAACACTTCACTTTTCATCACAGCCATATTATAATTTGTGTCCGTCAAAATGGTTGGGTTAATGCACGTATTATGTACGGCATCACCACCCAGAACGCATTTGGCACCCATTGAAACCGCTTCACGTATTTGTGAAAGAATTCTCGAATGTTCAGGAGCATTTATAATTGGTCCTACATCCGTTGCGTCGTCATTAGGGTCGCCTGTAATCAGCTTGCTTGCTTTTTCTTTTATCATTTCAATAAGCCGCGGATAAATACCGGCAGATACAAATACATTCTGAGTTGATACGCAGACCTGACCGGCGTGGTAGAACCCTCCCTTGACAATACTTGTTGCTGCAAAATCCAAATCAGCAGTACTCTCTACAACAGCAACCGCCGTTCCGCCATGCTCAAGTGAATATCCTGTTCCCGGAGCAACAAGTTTGGGAATTCTCCAGCCAACTTCAGCCGAACCGATAAATGAGACAAATCTTACTCGTTTATCACCGATTAATTTTTCCGTCTCGCTGCCCGAAATCGGAAGTACATTGATTATACCTTCATCAAGTCCGGCTTCGATAAAATACCGGCAAACCATCATACACGACAGCGGAGTCTGCGAAGCAGGCTTGACCACAACACTATTACCTGCTGCAAAAGCTGTGGCAACCTGATGACAAATCAAATTTACCGGATGATTAAATGCCGAAATTGCGAGTACAACACCAAGCCCCTGCCTGATTGTAAACGCGATGTGATTTTCGCTGCCTCCTGCTCTGTCCATTGTAATTTGCTGACCATTAAGACTAAGTGCTTCATCGCCGGACATTTTCACTGTGTTGGCTGCTCTTGTCACCTCTATTCGTGCATCTTTAACTGGCTTACCTCCTTCTGCTGCGATGGTTTGGGAAAGCAATTCCTTATCTCTTTTAATAAAATCTGCAACTCTGTACAGAATTTCCGCCCGTTTCCATGCAGGCATTTTTTTCATGATATTTTCAAACGATTGGGCTGCTGATTCCAATGCAAGTTCTTGATGAGCTATATCAGGAATCTCAACCCTGCCGACTGTTCGCCCATCGAAAGGACTTTGGATGTCACGGAATTTTCCGGTCGGCTCTGCTGCCTTTATTTGAAGACCAAAACTAAGCATAAAATCTCCAATATTCTCTCAAAATTAAAGCTAAAATAATGAAATTTATCGTTAAAACAATGATTAAATTGAAAAAGAAAAGGGTTGAAATGATATAGCGGGATTTGAATTTGTCTAAAGCATTGATTAATCTGATTTGTATGATTGAATTGATTTGAATTAATCGTAATCCTTAATTAAAAATTAATTCTTTCCCATCGGGATTAAATATCGGTAGAAAAAGCCAAGCCCGACGGAAAATGCAAATGATTTAACCTTCCGAAGGTTGCAAACCTTCGGAAGGGTTTTGTTTTTTCTGGTGTTAGAGATACAAAGAAGGTTCGAAATTTTATTACTTGTCACATACAATCAACAACTCAGAGAATAAATGGCATAATATCGGTTTAATATAGCCGGAGTATTCCGTTAATTAAATATTGCTGGTATATTTACATCCATAAGAATAATTATTACATCCCCAAAAAGCCCAATTTCTTCCATTTGTATTTCCCTTTTTATATTCCAATATTCCTGTTTTACAGTCAGGACAATATTTAATTCCTTTATTATTGAATGCTGTAAATTCTTTAACAAATTTTGAAATATTGTGTTTCTTCGTAATTAAAAAAACATTTTCTTTAGCTCTTGTTAAGGCAACATAAAAAAGTCTTCTTTCTTCACTATTCTCAAATTGGTCTGATTTACTTAATAATAAACTTAGTATTTGGTCATCTGCTACTTCAGATGGGAACCCATATGTTCCTGATTTACAATTTATTAAGATTACTATATCAGCCTCTAATCCTTTAGCTTTATGAACAGTCATATATTTTAATTCTAAAGTGACATTACCACGTGAAAAGTACAAAATGTCACCATTATTTGTTGATTTAAAAGCAATACTTTTATTTATGTCCTCAAAGTCGTGATTATATCTACCTAATAATAATATCTCTTTCTTATCAATATCTGGATATTCATCCACGAGATCTTTTAACAAATCAATCAACCCAGCAATCTCAGTATCCTCTTCAATAACTTTATATTTTGTTTTTATTCTTTCATCAAAACTTCTCAATAATTTTTGGCTTTGATTTGGGTTTTTTAAAATAAAATTATTTGATATTTCTAAAAGAGGATTTCCAAATCTATATGTTTTTTCAATTGTAGAAATTTCTGAAATTCCGAAGTACTTTTCAAATTCATTGAATAGACCAATATCACTACCTGTGAACCTATAAATGGATTGCCAGTCATCACCTACACTAAACAATTTACAATTATCTTTTTTGTTTTTGATGGCATCAATTAATTGATATCTTCCAAATGAAATATCCTGAAACTCATCAATTATTATGTAATCATAATTATATTTAATATTATCATTTCGAATATAATTAGTTGCCTTATTTATCATATCACTAAAATCAATTATATTGTTTGAAATTAGCATTTCATTGTATTTATTATAAACCGGTTCAAATAAATACCAAAAAATTGATGCACGAATGTCCATAATACTTAATTTCGATTCAGGAATTTTTCTTCTAATTTCATCATTTGTTAAGTTATTTGATTTCATCAATGCTAAAAAGGTCATCATTAATTTAATAAAGCTAGAATATTCTTTACTTAAATTTGTTTTAATGAAATTAATAATTTCATCATCTGACATTGGATTCAAAATTAACCCATTCTGTACAAGTTTATTTATTAAATTTTTAAATATTGACTGATTATTGAATTCATAACTATATGTTTCCAGCAATTTAGTTCCAAATTTATTGTGAGTAACCCTTGCCCATTTTATTTTGTTAATGTATTCAATATTTGCTTGTTCATGTGTTTGTCCAGATTTGGCGAACCAATTGGGAACTTCCCCTTTCTCATTTATTCCAAAATGCTCAAGAAACAACAAATTATCCGTATTGATATTGTTTTTGTTGCCATCTATAAATATTGTAAAATCGGGTATATATTGTCTTCTATCTCTATCAGCAGTATTAAAAATATATTGCATTTCATATTTATATACAATTCTATTCCTAAACAGAAAATTTGCAATCTTACACTCTTGAAAACTCCTCACTTGAATACCATTAAAAGTACTTAAAGTACTATTATACTCTCTTAGTTCTATATCTTTTTGATGCTGAATGTATTCCCCCTTTGATTTAAAATTTTCAGGTGGCTTAGCATATTTGAAATATTCAATGAAGAAAGTTACAAATCTAGATTTATATTGTGCATCTTTCAAAAGATCTTGTAAAATACTACGTAAATCATTCTGTAATTTACTTTCATCATATAACGAAGGCTTTATATTTTCTACTTCGGATATAGTATCAAGTCCGAATTTATGAAATGTAAAGACATTTATTCCTTTAATTCCTATTCGATTTGAAAGAGTTTCACTTGACTTTTTTGTGAATGATATTAACAGGATATTTTCAGGTTTGATATTGTATTTATCTATAATATAATTAACTTTACCAATAATTGTTGTAGTCTTACCTGAACCTGCACCAGCAACTACTAAATTATTATCCTCATCAATTATAATTGCCTCTCTTTGTTCTAAGTCTAATTTCCTACCCTCTATGTTGTCAAAAAACTCAGAATATTTTTCAAGTTCGGCAATAAGGAAATTATCGTTATACTTTTGTCGAATTTCCTCTGAAATCAAATTGAACTTTTCGATTTCAAGATAATTTAACCTTAATTTATTTGTCGGGCTAAAGAATTTCAACTTAATTGAAAAACTTTTATTGAGAATTGCATCATATTTTATTTTCCAATTTTGAATTTTATTAGCATTGAAATACCCATTAGAAAAATCAAGAAGATTTTTATAATCTTTAAATGCTGATTCAATCAATAAAATTTGCCTTTCGATTTCTGGTTTATAAAGCAAAGTAAACAAATAATAAATAATCAAAATTAATATTGGTAGAACAATTAATTCCATTTGAAATTTCTTTTATTTAATGATTAAATGTTTGTTAAATTTCATAGAGTTTAAAATCACTATGAAAATAAAAATAACGACAAACTTGATTTTTAAAGAAATTATATTTTTTATGTAATTCCCCAAAACATAGAAATTAGAAATATTACCAATACAAGTGTAGTAAAGTACTTTTGTTTTATTCATTATTTTTTTCCCCAAAAAAAAATGTATAGACATAATATAGACCATAAATAATCATAAAGCTAATGTATACCATTGTAGCTAATCCTGAAAATATATTGGGTATAAGTATAAGTAAAATTATCATGATAAACAAAATTAAATAGTATGGTTTTGGTTTTTTTGTATCCATATCTATTAAATATCTATTTGTTTGGTTTGAGTTATTTAACCAATCACTTTGATTTGTAATTCTAGAATTATCGAAAATTATGTTATCTTTCGGTAATACTTTTGGAGAATTAATAATAGGAGTTGAATATAAAACTTGTTTATGTGTCTCATAATAAAACCCATACTTACTCTTAAGTTCCCAGAAACATTTAGCTGTAGCTCTAACATCATACAATGAATTGTGGGAATTCTCAAATTCAAAATTGAATAATTTCATATGAAGCTCAGATAATTTGGGCCATTTGTAATCACCATATTTAGGATTATATGTTAATTTGCAAAATTTAGTTGTTGACTTCATTGTGCAGATACTTTTTTTATTTGTAATACCACTTTTCTTAAATTTTCTACTAAATTCAGTTCTGACAACACCAGAATCGAATTCAAAATTATGTGCAATTACATATTCACAATCTAATAAAACTTTCTTAAATGATTGAAGTACAAAATCAAGATCTTTACCTTCATTTTGTGCTATTTCATTAGTTATTCCATGTATTTCAATAGCTCTTTTAGGTATAATGAAACCTTCAGGTTTAACAATGTAAGATTTTTCTACTATTAATTTCTGATTTATATCATATAACTGCCAAGCGATTTGAACAATTCGAGGCCATGCATCAATATCTGATACCGGTGCATTCTTATATTTAGGCAATCCTGTGGTTTCAACATCAAAAAATAGATACATTACTGGTTTTTACTTTATAATTTATTCGTTTTACAAATATTATAATATTTTACTTAATTTTTACCTTACAAACTTACCAATTTTCTCCCTCCTATCAGCTAATTTTTTAAAAATATAATGAAAAGTTGAGAAATTGTAATATAAACCAAATCCACCTCCGTCACTCCGTGACACCTCCGCAGGCGGAGGACATGAATCAAATACAATTTGTCTGAATCACAGATTACACGGATTAAAGGATTTCACGGATTAAATCAATAAAACAAAAAAAACCTTCCGAAGGTTGCGGAGCCTTCGGAAGGTTAATTCTGGTGGAGTCCATTTAGTAAAAGGGGAGATTTAAAGATAAAGATGTCCGGCACTTCAAAAAATGTCGGACATCTTCATTAATTAACAGCCTGGATTCTTCACTTCGTTCCTAATGACATCTCTAGTGGCTATACCACCGTAAGTTGCTGAATCACAAGCATTTATTTGTTTTCAAGAATCCAACCAATTAATCAAATGCTGCCGAAGAATAAGAATCAGGTTTTCATTTGTAAAATAATAAATGCTTGTATTGTTTCTTTTATATTTACTAAGCTGATACAAGTTTCATACCTAAATTGCTTGCTTTTTTATTTAATATGCGTATCAAATTTTTCTTATAACTTTCTTCATATTGTTTTAATCCTATTTCTACATATTCTAGACCCTTTGTTAGAAACAAATAATAAAGAACTGCAAGCTTTCTTGCGGTTGCTTTTATTGCGACTTTATGACCATGTTTACTTTTAAGTCGGTTATAAAAACCTTTCAAGGCTAAATGTTTACTATTGGCAATACTTAAAGCTGATTCCCTAAATATTTGACCTGCCAATGTCTTGATTTTCCATTTTCCTCTCTTTTTGCTTTTACCTGACTGATTCATTCGTGGAGATAAACCTAAATAGCTTACAAAATGTTTATATGTTGGCCATCTACTCAAATCAGTTCCTAACTCAGAAACGAGTTTTAAGATTGTCTTATCACAAAAACCCGGCAATATTACTGCATTCTTTCCACCGTTTAATTGAACAAGTTGTGAATGTAAATTTTGTATTTTAGGTTGATTATGACGAGCCGGATTAGGATTACTTTCAGGGGGAGCCGGTAGTTGCCTGGTTATTTCTGATAACAAAATTTCGATTCGTTTATCACAATCTAATATCTGTTTTTGGAAGAATTTGTATTCTTCATATGATTGCTCTAATAAAAAAATATATTCGCTTTTATAATTTCCGATTAGGGAGGATATTACTTCTAACTGTTTCTTGCTTTTGATTCTTGTATCACATAAATTCGATAATTTCTTAGCATCACGCTCACCGGAAAGGATTGCCTCTATGATTTTTATTCCGCTGACACCTTTTATATCGCTTATTACATTATGCAATTTGATATTCATTAATTCAAATGCACGTTGCATTCTTTGGATACAGGTTGATGACGAATCTACATGATTTTCTCGCTGTCTCATGTATGTACGTAATTCACGAATTGCATCCTTAGGTACAAATGAGGCCCGAAGCAAGCCGCAACTATGTATCTTTTGAAGCCAGCGACTATCCCGAAAATCTGTTTTATGATCACCTATGTTCTTGGCGTGGAGTCCATTTACAAGATATATTTCTATACCTACAGACTCTATCATATCATGCAAGGGTAACCATAATACACCGGTTGCTTCCATTGCTACGCTAGTAATTTTTGAAGATTGTAAATACTTCACCAATTCTGCTAATGATTCAGTATATGTTGAAAATACTTTTACAGTTTCACCATCTACTGATACGTGCATCTTTTCTGTGCCTATATCTATTCCGGCTGCATTACTACGGATTATAGGTAAACCAGATATTGACATTTGAATTTATCCTTATATATATTTACAAAATATTGTAAGCCGAAAGTATAGTGCAAATCAAATGCTCCTAAGCGGGATAACTAAGCTATAAACCAGTTTCTCCAAATTATCAGTGTTGACTTTCGGAATCAGCCTCAGAAACGGGTACTTTACTCCAGAAAAGTGCCGATCACGTTCTTACAACTATACAAAATTAACACTTTTTTGTCATTCCATTATTAGTTAAAATTTTTTAATGTCGCCTCAGAATGACTTTCTAACAAGCTTTTTCAACCGGCTGTCAGGATATTTTGCAGGAAAAGAATATCTGATTAATAATCTCTTCTGAATGGTACGAACCAGGTTTCGCCGATGCTGACATCTACACCGAATCTTATGAAATACTCACTGACGAGATTAGGATTGCCTGAAGTTCTGCTGCCTAAAATGAAAGATAAGTCAACAATCATAGTACCTGTAAAAGGCATCTGCATACCGGCTGCGGCAGTGTATTCCTGAAGCTGGCTGCCTAATACCTTGTAATACAACTGATTGTATCCCAAACCGAATTTATAGGACACACGGTCTGCAAAAGGTGCATTAAGCGAGCGGTTACCCATTCTGTTTACACCGATTGTTGCAAGATAACTGTTTGTAAATTCAGAATTGGAACCAAGATTGTAATCGAAAGATGTAAAATCTCTCATAGATAAATCAGCACCGAATATAAAATTCCCGCTGGTATATGATGCACCGATACCAAGCAATGCCGGTATAGAAATTTCTGAATCAGATTTTAGAGTAGTATCAGCAAGGGTTGTGGATTTATACTTTGTCTCAGTATTTACGGTTAAATTCGGCTGTGCTTCCAATGATAAACCGAGTATCAAATCTTTGGCAGGGATAACAAACAAACCTGCTTTACTTCCCCATCCACCGATGTAGTCACTTTTGGTTGTGGTATAGGTAAATGAATAGAAATCGCTTTCAAATTTTGTCTCACGCGAACTTTCGACAACTCCGAATGATGCATAGAATGATGCCCCGACTCCAAGCCAATCAGTAATTTTTGTAGAGACACCTGCATAAGCCTGCGATACTCCGCCGCTTCCCTGATAGGTGGTAATGCCTTTCAGATCTAATCCCATTTGGTTGATAGTAGTTTCGGTTGCAGTCAGATAGTTGATGTTTGATGATGGAACAATACCAAAACTTGCCGATATGCCGAGTGCGGAGTCAATTGCGAATATACCTGCAAAACCTGACATAGCGCCATTATTATGCCATATAGTAAAGTCACTGCCGGTTACTGCATTTTGATTGAATTTATAACCTGCCTGAAGTCTGGTACTGGTTACAAAACTCCACATTGCAGGATTTCGGCTGTTAATTGAATTTTCTGAAGGGAATGCAATCTGCGTACCGCCCATAGCTGTATAAGAAGCATTGCCGCCGTAATTAATATCACCTATTCCGATAATGGAATAATTGGAGCCGCCCTGACTGTAAAGTGCAGGAAATGTGAAGCATAAGCCGATTATTATTACTATAAACAATTTCATTTTATTCATTTTTTAGGCTCCAGATAAGCAGGATTGAGCGAGTAAATTATTTTAAGTACCGGACGCTTTTCGGGGTCAGGATTATTCAAGCCGAAGAAAGTCAGCCGCTCAAGTTCGCGTGACTGGTTTGTAATTAAATACGGCATTAAAACAAGCGAAAACTTTCCTTCGTATCTGTTTTGGTATTGAGATATTGAAGTTAAACTCGGGAAAATATATTTATCTGAATTTAGCTGCCTGCCTCCGGTATAATCAAATTTTGCGTTTTTTACACTATCGGTAAAATATGCCATTTCAATAATTGTATCAAGCGGTACATTTCCCTTACGCGACCTTGATGGGTCGAGAGTCAGCTCAAATTGTGCCTTATGAATACCGGCAAATCTTGGAATCATACTAAGGTCAAAATCGAATCTTGTCCAATAGTTCAAACCATTTTGGATAACAATATCGCTTGTATCAGGCACGGAAGTTTTGAGATACGAAACATCAATACCGGAAATAAGATTCAGATAACGTGTTGAATCGGAGCCTTCGATTTTATACTTTACCACAATTGTTGACGAAATCAATTTAGACGGTGCGGCAGCCTCGAATCTGTGAACAACAGTAGAATTATCTTTAGGTATAAATGATAATCCCCAATTTGGAATAATTTTCGGTTTCAAAGTATTGGTTGCAGTATCAAGCACTTGTTCAGTTTTGAGCCATTCAATTATCAAACTTGCCGGAAGTGAAATTTTTATAGGGGCAATTGTATCTTTTAAAACAATTTTCCCATCATAAGTTTGCACTTTTTCGGTGGAAAAATAATTTGCCGGACTTACGAAAAGTGAATCGTAATTTGTTGATACAGGAGTCCATTTACGGATTACTTTATAAATATCGAATCCGAAAGTACCGCCCAGAGTATCACCATAAGCATATCTATCAGGAAATAAAGTCAGTTCGACAGACTCAATCTGTTCAACTTTCAAATTACCGAGTGTATCCGGCAGAAATGCAAAATTGACAAGAGATGCTGCAGAAATATCTTCAAATTTTCCAATAAAAATAGAACCGTTATTAAAAATCGGATAATCGGGCATATATACATGCTTGCCTGTTATCAGTAAAGTATCCACCGAACTGATGGTTTTTACCGCTACAGTATCGGGTAGCAGATTAACAGCCAAATCGCTGGGTTTGTCGTTACAGGATGTAAACATAAATCCTCCTGCAAACAGGGAAATCACAATCAGGAAGCGGGAGAAATTGTTCAAAAATATTCTTAATGTCATTATTGGATCTACTCTTTCATTATTGTTCTGTAAATTGAATCGTATTCTTTAGCACCTTCTTTCCAGGAATAGTCGCCTGCCATTCCATTCCGGATAATACTCTTGAGTTCAGTCTTATTTTCATATAAATTTTTTGCTCTGAATATAGCATTTGTAAAATCTTTTACATCATAATTGTCAAAGACGATTGAATTGCCAATTCCGGTAATATCGTCAAAATTTATTGCCATATCTTTCATACCGCCTGTAGCTCTGACAACAGGCACTGTTCCGTATCTTAAAGAATACATAAGATTTAGACCGCATGGCTCGTAAAGTGAAGGCATAAGGAAGAAATCAGACCCTGCTTCAATTTGATGAGACAAATCTTCATCAAATGCAAAAACTACTTTGAATTTTTCGGGATATTTATCTGCAATATTCATTAACTGGGTTTTTAGTGCGGGGTCTCCCTGCCCTAATAGAATCATCTGAATATCTTCTTTGAAAATTTTATCAGCAGACTCGATAAACAGTGAAGTTCCTTTTTGATAACCAATTCTCGGTATCATTCCGAACAGCGGTGCTTCCGGGTTAACGGGCAGACCGGCTTTTCTTTGCAGAAAGACTTTGTTTTTAATTTTATAATCTTCGAAATCATCAGTCATTCTACTGTGAATCAATTTATCCCTTTTTGGATTCCAGGTATAAGGTTCGATTCCGTTCAGAATACCTTTGAAATTGCCTTTCTTTAATGTCAGTGCTGAATTAAGCCCGTCACCATATTGTTTATCCACTAAAATTTCTTCAGCATAACTCGGGCTGACAGTTGTTATATAATTAGAATAATGAATGCCGCCTTTCAAAAAATTAAACTGTCCTTTATGAAGATAGTTTGCAAGAACTTCCTGACTAAGACCGGTTTTAGCAAACTCAGAAAGAGGGAAATTACCCTGACGGTAGAAATTGTGAATAGTATAAACAATCTTCGTTTTCGAAAATTTTCCGCCGTAATCGAATTTCATGTATGCAGGTATAAGACCTGTCTGCCAGTCATTACAATGTATTATATCAGGAATCCATTTAAGTCTGAGGCAAGTTTCGAGTACACATCTGCTAAAAAAAATGAATCTTTCGGTATTGTCGGGATATTCTGCCCATGTAGTATGGTCACGGTAAACCCCTGTACGGTCATCGAAATATTCCTGATGAGTAGAGAAATAGACCTGCACTTTGTGTTTTGGAGTTAGAATCGCCGATGATTTAATATTTGCAATTATTGTGTTATCACCGATTTGAATCGGTACTTCGCGAAGTCTTTCGATATTATGAATTTTGCTTTTGCGTTCGGATATGATGCCGTATTTTGGCGACATCACCCGTATATCGTGACTAAATTCTTTTATGGCAAGTGGCAGTGAGTGCGATACATCTCCTATACCGCTTTCCTTAGCAAAAGGATAAACCTCACTTGATACAAACAAAATCCTATAACTCTTTGCCATATTCAGCCAAATGTCTTTTTAAATTCTATATATATAATTTACAAAAGTAATCAAAATGAAGTAATTAATAAACTTTATAGTTAGTATGACTGTAAATATATTAAAAAAAAATAAATACACGATGAAACTATCAAATTCGAATATTCTTTAAACTCTTATAAACTGACAATTAATCATAAGAAATTCATATATATATTTCGTATTAAATTGTTGAAAATCGGGAAAAATTCTAACATATTCAATTTAATTTTTGAATAACTCATAAATTCTTCGTATTTTTGTTGTTCTTTGATTTAAGATTTTAAAATAGGAAGCGTTATGCCAAAGATGAAATCGAACAGTGCCGCCAAAAAGAGATTTAAGGTCTCTCCAAGCGGGACTATAAAAAGGAAAAAGGCTTATCACAGCCATATCCTTACTAAAAAATCTGCCAAGAGAAAACGCAGTCTCGGGCAGTCATCTGTGATTGCAAAGGTAGATGTACAGAGAGTTAGAAGAATGTTAGCTCTTGCGTAATTAACTGATTTTTTAACCGGTGAAAGGGACAGTTGCTCTCCCCCAGCCACAAATGGAGTTATGGTATGGCAAGGTCAACCAATAAAGTAGCGGCAAGAAACAGAAGAAGAAAATTTTTAAAGTTAGCCAAAGGATACTGGGGCTCGCGTAAAAACGTCTGGACGGTTGCAAAGAACCATGTTGAAAAAGGGCTTTTGCATGCTTTCGTCGGTCGTAAGCTCAAAAAACGCAGTTACCGCAGTCTTTGGATAATGCGTATTAATGCAGCAGCACGTCTGCATGGCACAACATATTCAAATCTGATTCATGCCCTGAAAATTAAAAACGTGAATATTAACCGTAAAGTTCTGGCTGATTTTGCCATGAACAAACCGGAAGTATTCAAAACAATTGTCGAACAGGTAATGAATTAGTATTACTTCCTATTGATTTGACGCACAAAAAAGCTGTCTGAGTTTATCGGACAGCTTTTTTAATTAATATTGGATAACTTGATTGGGTTTTGTCTGCAATCAAATACAGCAGCTATGTTTACTGATTCATTTTCAACGAAATAGATGATTTTGTATTTGCCATAAATTATAGACCTGTAATTTTTGGTTCTATGAATAAGGTACTCCTCAATCACACCTAAATAGGGATTTAATTTCAAATCTAAACTTCTTTTAACTATATTTTTGGTTATAGATTTTGCGACCTTTTTAGAGGCTATCTCTGAATAAAATATAAAAATTTCTTTTATATCAAGTTTAGCTTTATCAGTCCATTGTACTCTCAATTCCACTCATCAATTTCTTTTAACAATAATTCAGCATCCGTAAGTCTCCCATTTTGATAATCCGATTCAGCTTCACTTACTCTGATATTCAATTCAGATTCTGTCATTGGTTTAAATCCTGATTTGTAAGTTGTTTTGTTATCCACAAGAAGAACTTCCTCAATTTTGTTGATTAAATCAGCATCATTGATGCTTATTATTTCTTTTAACAAATTTATTTTTCTTTCCTGAATATTCATACACATCCTGTAAATATTTGTTAATTATATTTACGATTAATAAAATTTATTATTTGAAAGATTGATTGAATGTAACATGAATTTTAACAAAATATTTGTTTGCAGCATAATAATTTTTTTTATATTTGTATTATTGAAATTATAAAAAATATTTGTTTTCAAATGGTTTCATTGGATACTAATTTTTATTGTCACATTGAGTGAAGTCGAAATGTGAATACGCCCCCTTCGATTTCGCTCAATATGATAAAACTTCTATTTACCTTCCCTCCCAATTCATTCAGTTTCTCACCGGCTATGCGGTAAACTGTCCATTCATTCAATGGCTCTGCTCCGAGATACTCATAAAATTCACGGGCTGGATTCCAGTTCAGCACGCTCCATTCCATTCTGCCGCAATCCGCGTCAACAGCTATAGCAGCACATTCTTTAAGCAGTACTTTTCCTATACCCAAACTCCTGAACTCCGGCTTAACGAATAAGTCCTCAAGATATAAACCGCGTTTTGCAAGGAAGGTAGAGAAATTTGTGAAGATGTAAAATAATTGAATTACAGAATCGTAACTAAATTTGATTTAACAGGTTTTTATATGAATATTTATGAACAAATCAAATATTGGGTTACTGTCTCAGAGAATGATATACCAGTTATGGAACACCTGTTCGAGTCAGGTGATTATTCGTATTCTCTTTTTATAGGACATTTGATTTTGGAAAAGATTCTAAAAGCCCATTTCGTTAAAATTAGAGAAGAATCTCCACCAAGAACTCATGATTTATTTAAATTAGCAAATCAATTATCATTAGAATTTAGTGAAGAACAATTAAAATTTCTAATAAGTGTAAATACATTTAATATTGAAGCACGATATCCGGAGGAGAAACTAAGTTTTTATAAAAAATGTACCAAAGAATTTGCTTTAGACAATATTTACAAAATAAAGGAGCTTTATTTATGGCTGAGATCTCAGATATAGTAAGCAGCAAGATTAAAAACTTTATTAACTTACTTGAAAATAATAATTTTAATATACAAAAAGCTTACCTTTTTGGTTCTTATGCCAAGGGTAAAACTGATGAATGGAGTGATATTGACCTTGCATTAGTATCGGACAAATTTATAGGTGACAGGTATTTGGATATATTATCATTAACGGATTTTATTTATAAAGCCGGACAAGATATTTCACCATTACCATTTCGTTCTGAAGATTTTAATAATAGTTTATTTGCTCGTGATGAAATATTAAAAAAAGGAATTCAAATTGAGATTTAATTCATGTATATTGTATGAATATATGGAGGGATTCCAATAAGAATATTAAAAAAAAAATTACAACTGATGAAAAACTATTATAAATATATGTGAATAAATCAATTATTCATCAGAATCGGCAACAAAGTTGAGAAAATTTTGAAGATTTAAGAATAATTGCCACATTTAACGAAGTCGAAATGTGAATACGCCCCCTTCGATTTCGCCCAATATGATAAGATTTCTATTTACCTTCCTCCCAATTCATTCAGTTTCTCACCTGCTATGCGGTAAACAGTCCATTCATCCATTGGCTTGGCGCCGAGATACTCATAAAATTCACGGGCAGGATTCCAGTTCAGCACGCTCCATTCCATTCTGCCGCAATCGGCTTCAACAGCTATAGAAGCACATTTCTTGAGCAGTGCTTTGCCTATACCCAAACTCCTGAACTCCGGCTTAACGAATAAATCCTCAAGATATAACCCACGTTTTGCAAGAAATGTCGAAAAATTATAAAAATAAAGAGCAAATCCTGCCGGTATGCCTTCCCACTCTGCAATTATAACTTCTGCAGCAGGTTTGTCATAGAATAATTTTTCCCTTATTTGGGTTACTTCTGCCGATACAACATCACTTAATTTTTCAAATTCAGCTAAATCACGAATAAATCCTAAGATGAGTTCAGCATCCTCAATTTCTGCTTTCCTGATAGTCAGACTCATTTATACCTCTTTTATAATTATTTTCATCATAGAATAATCATCATCCAAAATGTTTTTACCTGACAGTTTTTTTACAAACTCATGCAGAGAATCAATTTCGAAATTTCCGGCGCCGCGGTGATTTTCGACATATTCACACATTTCATCAATCTCCCAGATTGAATGGTCCGGTTTTTCAATTTCGTAAACACCATCCGAGTATATAAAAATTTCAGCAGGCAATTCCACTTTTACTTCGCTGCTTGAATAAGGGAAATCGGGCAAACCGCCAATGATGAAATTCTCATTTGACAATTTTACGGCTTTTCCGTCGGTTGAGATAATGAATGCAGGAGGATGCCCGCCTGCAGCAAATTTGAGTATTTGAGAAGTCTTATTATAAACACCGTACCAAATAGTAAAATACAGCCCGTTATGGTCTGACATCTGAAATGACTTATTCAAAGCAGCAAGAAGGCTGGCAGGGTCTTTATAATCAGCACCGGCAAGGGTTTCACCGCGAAGTACATTCAATGCAGAGACTGACATCAAAGCGGGTCCGACACCGTGTCCGCAGACATCCAGCAGATACATTGCAAAATGGTCATTATCAAGCCAGTGATAACCGAATGCATCACCGCCAAGCTGAGTTGAAGGAATAAATCTCCAGAAGGTTTCGATTAAAGGAGTATTTAGAGGCTCAGGTAAAAGAGAAACAACATAATCCCCTGCCTTTGCAAGTTCGGACGCTAGAGCTTTCTGACTTCTTTCAAGAGATTCATAAGCCAGATTTCTTTCCAGAAGATTTATATAACCTCGTGAATGATATCTGATTCGTGCAATTAACTCAATTTTGTCAGGCAGCTTAACTAAATAATCATTTGCCCCGACTGCAAAAGATTCGGCTTTAGTAGATGCCTCTTCCTTTGATGACAATACTATTATGGGAATGTCCTTTAGCTTTGCAGTTGCTCTATAGAACTTAACTAATGTCAGTCCATCAATATCAGGCATGACAAGGTCCTGCAAAATCAAAGTCGGCTCGATTTCCTTAGCTGTTGAAATTGCCTGAGCAGGCTCTGAGCAGAAATACAGTTCGATATCCGGCTGCTCAGCAAGCATCCTTTTGACTGTTTCACCGACAATCATTTGGTCATCAACAAGCAGAACCTTTATTTTATATTCTGATTTCAGCGGATTAAGTATATCCTGTATATAATCTGACATTTTAATTCCTTTTATTTAAATTTTTAATAATTGATTCGGCTATTTTTTCAATTGGTAAAATTTCAAGAGCAGCACCCATTTCACTTGCTACTTTAGGCATTCCGTAAACGATTGAAGTTGCTTCATCCTGCGCTATTGTGTACCATCCGTTTTTTTTAAGCTCAAGCAATCCTTTAGCACCGTCATAACCCATTCCTGTCAGCAGAACTGCAATATCCTTGTAACTCCAGTTATCGGTCAGACTTTTGAAAAATACATCAACAGAAGGTCTGAAATGATTATCTAAAGGCTTTGCTGTATATTCAAATTTTTCATGAGAATTTAAAAACAGATGGTCGTCGGTATTAGCAATATAAACATTCCCGTTTTCAGGAGATATTCCGCTTTCGGCAAGATGCAGCGGCAAATTTGAGTAATTCCTGAGCCACTCGGCAAGTCCGGTTGCAAATTGCGAGTCAACATGTTGAATAACTATAAATGCAGCTTTTGTATCACGCGGAATTTGGCTCAAAATGACTGATAAAGCCTTCGGTCCTCCGGTTGACGACCCGATAGCCACAATTCGTGTACGTTTTACTTTTGATGAACGATGAGGGTTAGGTGTTTCAGTTGAAACCGTTTTATGATAATTGATAAGTTTCTTGAAAATATTGATTTTTTTGATAAGTTCATCTGCACCGACAATCTCACCATCTGAGTTCAATACAGGTGTACGGACAACGTCCAAAGCCCCGTAACCCATTGCCTCGAAAACTTTTGCCTGATTTATCGAAACAGAAGAAGTTACAAGCAGAACAGCTACCGGACTTATCTCCATTATAGCCTTGGTTGCTGCAGCACCATCCATAACGGGCATACTTAAATTCATCAATATCAGGTCAGGTTTGTCTTTGGCAAATTCTTCAAGAGCTTCTTTTCCATTATGTGCCAGCCAGGCAACTTCAAAACCGCTGTAATTATTCAGCGACCTTCTAAGTATTTCAATTTCCAATGCTACATCGTTAACAATTGCTATTCTCATATCGCACTAAGGTTTACCAATTAAATCATAAACTGCATCAAGCATTGTATCATCATGGAAACTGCTTTTCGTCAGATAATAATTAGCTCCTGCATCCAATCCCTTTTTGCGGTCGTCTTCTCTGTCTTTATAAGACACAATCATTACAGGAATTTCACGAAACTTAACGTCGCTTTTAATTCGCTTGACCATTTCAATTCCATTCATCCGGGGCATATCAATATCGCTTATAATCATATCGAATTTATCACGATGAAGTGTATTCCAGCCGTCAATACCGTCAACTGCGACTGTTACGTGATAGCCCTTGTTTTCGAGAAGTTTGCGTTCGACCTCGCGAACTGTCAGCGAATCGTCAACTACTAATATATGAAGTGATTTCTTCTTTGCTTTATCAGATAATTGAGCTACTCTATTTATTTCACCGGTTTTTGTTATTCTGTCAATTGACCTGACAACGTCTTCTACATCAATCATCAGAACAGGTGTTCCGTCCTCAAGTATAGCTCCTGCGGATATATTCGGAATCCTTCCCAGTTTTTTATCTAACTGCATTACTACCAAATCCGGCTGTGATACTAATCTGTCAATGGCAAGACCGTAACGGTTAATATGGTCACTTAATATTACGACCTGATATTTCTCCTTCCCGACTTTCCCTTTACTCAAACCGAATATCTGACGGGCATCAACTATTCCTATATTTTCGCCATTATATTCAAGATACTGCATACTTTCTACGGATTTTATATCATTATGATTTAACGATAATACTCTGTCAATTCTGGAAAGTGGAATAGCGTAAGGTTCACCGCTTATCTCGACAAGCATAGTCCTGATTACCGACAAAGTGAGAGGAAGTTGAAGCTGAAAAATTGTTCCCTTGCCAAATTCGGAATCAATCTTTATAACTCCGCCGACTTCATTAACCATAGAAAATACTACATCCAAACCAACTCCCCGACCGGAAATTTCCGTCACTTCCTGACGAGTAGAAAATCCCGGGAGAAAGAGGAAATCATAAAGTTCTGATGGGCTCAGATCGGCAGCCATTTCTTTTGAAGAAAAACCACGTTCGACAATAGAATTTCTGAGAGAATCAAGATTTATACCTTTTCCGTCATCAGATATAGATATTAAAAGCATACCTGAACTGTGACGTGCTTCAAGAATAATTTTTCCGGTCTCGGATTTACCGGCACTGATTCTTTCATCAGTTGATTCAAGTCCGTGGTCAATAGCATTTCTTACAAGGTGATTTAGCGGTGATTCGAGTTTTTCCAATATATCTCTGTCAACTTTTGTTGATTCACCTCTTATTTCAAGTTCGGCTTTTTTACCAAGCTGCTTTGATACATCACGAACGAATCTCGGAAAACCGATTATTCCTTCGCTGAAAGGTTTCATCCTCGTTTCAACCGCTTCGTTGTAGAGCCTGTCGGATGTCATTTCAAGGCGGCGTGAGAAATTCTCAAAGTTCTCGATATATTTAATTATTGTCGAAAGAATATAATCAAGCTGTTTGGATGATTCCTGAAATTTCTGGTTAATATCTTCAGAAATTCCTTCCTGAAATAATTCCTGATAAATCTGCTCTTTGAAAGAGTTTAGTTCCAGAAGCCCGATTTTAATTTTCTGCATTTCTTTCGAAAAAGGTTTCAGCGATTTTGTCTGAACGAGAATTTCACCCGTCAAACCTAATAATTTGTTGAGATTTTCTGAGAGAACCCTAACAAATCTTTCTTCCTTTTTCTCTGACGGGACTTGTTTTTCAACAAACTCCGGTAGATTGTGTATGTCATCTTTTGACTGTATTTCAGACTCAGTATTTATTTCAGGTTGTTTTTCAGTCACAACATTCATCACAGAATCTAAGTCTATGATTTCAACTTTATTCTCACCAGAATTGATTATTTGATTTTGAAATTCAGCAATTATCGAATCCATATCAAGAGATAAGAAATATGCAGCCAACTCCTGAATATTGCCATCGGGCATTGAACTTAAATAATTAACAGACTTTGACAAAGCAGTTAAATTCAGTTTCTCGTCGTGTCCTGATTTTATTCTATCAAAAATAATTTCAAGTCTTCCGCTGATTTCGACAGATTCTTCAATACCGACAATTCTTGATGCTCCTTTAATCGAGTGGGCAGCCCTCTGCAAATCATCAATAGCCCCTTTATTGAATTTGCCGTCTGAATCAATAAGCTTATCAGTCAATATTTTACAATTAGTAAAAATTTCATTCTTGAAAAGTTCAAGTAAAGCATTATCAATATTGAGTTTATCGGAAGTTCGTTTGAAAGCTGTCCTGACAGGTTCGGATTTTGCAGTGGATGCCTGTTTTTTGGAAGAACCGTTAGTATTTTTATTCGAACCGTTAAGATTTGACGGCTGTACTTCGGATTTTTTTAATTTTTTTATCAAAGATTCAATTTTATCGGCAGAATTGTCCAAAGCGGCAGGAATATCATCAACCGGAAAGTTAAGAAGTGAGGAATAAAAATCATTACATTCCAAAAGAATTTGAATTTTGTTCTCACTTACTTTTTCGCCGCTTTTTCGTGAATATTCAAAAATATCCTCCATTTCATGAGCCAATTCCACTGCTTTGTTGAGTCCGATAATTCTTGCTGCACCTTTTATAGAATGTGCCGCACGCATCAATGATTCATAAATGTGTGAGGAACTGTTGTTTTCGAGTCCTAAAAGTCCCCGCTCTAAAGTCCGGGTGTGACTTTCTAACTCAACAACGAATAATTCGAGCATGGAACTATCAATATTTATTGAAGTATTTGCCATCACCACATCACTTTTCTGTTAATTAAAGAAAACATTTTCTTATCGTCAATTAGTACTATTGTTTTACCATTATGAATAATTAATGAATTGCTGATTGTGTTATCAGCTTTTGAAACGGTCAGGGGCGGTTTTGTCATTTCTTCTCGTGATAAAGATGCCACACCAAAAAATTCATCGGCTGGAAATGCAAATCTATAATTTTTATCAAAAATGATAAGAATATTCCTGAATACTTTTTCTTTGCTGTTAACTGATTCGGTCATAACTGCAGGCAGGTTTATCAATTTCGCAAACGAAATACACATGAGCAGTTCTCCGTTTACATTGATGATTCCATGCAGATAATCATTTGTTCTCGATGGTACGAAATGTACAAATTTGTTGACGACGGCTTCCTGAAATATATTGGTATTAATCCCAAGCCACTCGTCAGCTATTCTGAAAATCACAAGTGATGTTTTATCTACAGATTCATGTTCTTTAGGCAGACTGATAATTGATGTCCATTCGTGAATCATTTCCGGAGAAATCTCTCTTTCCAGTAGATGGCGTCCTCCAAGGGCGTAAATCGGACAGTTTTTACAGTGATGATAATCATCTAAAAGTTCACAGATACCCGCACCGAACACCCCAATACTGTCCCAGCATTTTTCACCTTTTTCTGCTCTGATTTTTTCAATGTCAATCATTCTGAACCTCCGGTAAAACTCATGTTTTTAAGATATACACGTTCGGCACGATTTCGAAATAACAATGCACGTTCGTTATCTCCTGAAGATTCATATAGAAGACTTATATGAATAAGAGATTCGTAATGTTCGGGATTTAAATACAAAACTTTTTTGAAATAATCAGCAGCTTTATCAGAATTTTTTAGTGCATTCTGAATTAAACCCATATAATAAAGAGCTTCAGAATTTGCATATTCATTCTGAAGCAAGGTATTGCAAACTTTTTCTGCACCATGAAAATCACCTTTATCAGCCATCAGTTTAACTTTATCAATAGTGAAAGTCTCTACCGGACTTACAGTAACCTTACGTTCTTTTATTTTAACTTCGGGTTTTCTTTTGGGTTCGGAATAAGTTTTAATTTTTGTCTTTGATATATCATTTACATTTTCACGCGGTTTGAATTCAGAAATTGATTCCAATTTATCTACAGTTCTTTTACATGCAAAAGCCATGTTATGCTTAATCTGTTCAAATCCGTTACGTGTAAAATAATTGATTTCAGATAATCCAACCAGTAAGGCTCCGTCATCTTTCAGCAGTTTTTTGATATTTGTAAGTACCATTGTCCGGGCTTCGTCATTCAGATATATCAATAAATTCTTACAAAATATGAAGTCAAATTTCAATTGATTATCAAGGAAACTGCTTTTAATAAAATTATCCTCTATAAAAACAGGAATAGATTTAAGTTTCTCGTCAATTTTAAAATTTCCGTTATCATCAGAAAAATATTTTCTGTTGAAATCATTGTAATCATTCCGGAAAGAACTTTTACGGAATACACCTTTTTTAGCATGGACTATAGATTCTCTGCTGATATCTGTGGCAATAATTTCCACTGCTGAATGAGATAATCCGCAATCAAGAGCGAGCATAGCGGCGGAATAAGGTTCTTCACCAGTAGAGCAAGGCGCTGACAGCACCCGCAAAGGATTAGAGGAAGAATACTGAGCAAGATTAGATTGAAGATGGTTTTTCATGAAATTATAACATTCTGCATCTCGGAAAAACCAGGTCTCCGGCACTTTTATTTCTTCAACGAGTTCATTAAATATCAGAGGGTCAAATTTAATTTTTTCAGAAAACTCCAATGGGTCGGTAATGCCTGATTTTTTCATGGAATTACTGATACCTCTTGCAATAGTTAATAATCCTACCGAATCAACATTCAATCCGATTTCATTATTAAGATATACTAATATTTCCTGATAATCATTCATAATCGTTATATCGTATTATCCACCTGAAAAATTGTTATTTTTTCTGAAAATATTTTTTTTGGATTAAGAAGCTGAATAATTTTCCCGTCTTTGATTATCGTGTTTTGTATATACCCTGCATTTGATAAGCCTTTTGCTATACTGTGAATTTCATCGGTATCTATGTTTATTGTTTCAGTTACCTGCTCGGCAATTAATCCGAATGAACAGAACTCACCTTCAAAATCTATCATTACAATTCTGGTACTCAAAAAATATTTAGATTCATAACCCTTGATAAGCATACACAGGTCAATAACAGGTGATACAGTACCGCGGTAATTAATCAGTCCTTTCATATAATCAGGTGATTCGGGTAATGGTCTGATTTCTACAACCGGTATAACCTCTTTTATTTTGTCTATACCGACAGCATACATTTCATCTCCGACTTTAAGAGGCAGTACAAGCATATTAATCTTCCTGTTTTAAATTTTTCAAAGAAAAATTCTGAAGTTCGTCTGTTAAGCCTTTGACAGCTTCGTTCAGCTTTTCGGTAGCACTGTTGAAATCAACTAAAGAATTCCGGGTTTGAATAGCTGCTGTGTTCAACTGCTGCATTGATTCATGGATTTGAACAGCGCTTTCAGACTGCTGTTTCATACCCTTATTTGCAACAAATATTTTTTTGGGAAGTTCATTTGACCTGTCAATTAAAACGCCAATCTGGTCAATGATTTGTGCTGTTTTTTCGGTACCGGTTTTTGTTTTATCCATATATCTTACAATAGTATCACCTCCGTCAGATACCGCTGCCTGCATTTCTGTAATCATGTCTTCGATATCAAGTGCAGCTACTGCTGTTTGGTCGGCAAGCCGCCGAATTTCTCTTGCTACTACTGCAAATCCTGTACCGAATGCACCGGCACGTTCAGCTTCGATTGATGCGTTAAGAGATACAAGATTAGTTTGATTGGCAACCTTAGTAATTGTAGTAATCACACTATTTATACCGGAAGCTCTTTCTTTAATCAAATCAAGATTTTGTGATATTTCGCCTGAAGATTCAAATAGTTCGTTCATATTGACTTTAATTTCGTTCAGTTTTTCAAGTCCGGCTTTTAACATTGAAGAATTTTCATGAAATGTCTGAGTAAGAAAATCCATTGTTTTGGCAAGGTCTGCAGCTGTTTTAGAAATCTCGTTGCTGGTGGCGTTTACTTCATTAGTAAGAGCAGCCTGCTCGGCAACAGTAGCCTCAATATCCCGAGCAGAACTCGTAATTTTAAATGTAGTGTCCGAAACCTGCCCTCCTGACTTGGAAACCTGAAGCAGAAGTGATGACAGATTAAATGTCATTTTTCTGATAGCTCTGAACAAAATAATGATTTCATCATTTACATGAATTTTATCGTCGGTATAACTCCTGAATACTCCGATTCTTTTATCATCCATCAATTCAGATACTGCTTTATCTATTCTGCCGTCAGCTATATCAACAGCTATATCGGTAACTATTCTCAAATGGCGGGCAATCTGCTTTGAAACATATAAAACTAAAAATACAGCAAATGCAAACGCAAATCCTGAACTTAAGAGAGCCACCAACCGCAATTTCTGATAATGAGCGATTCTTTGAACAAGCAGTCCGTCTAATTCAGCATTAACTCCTTCCCAGAATTCTGCACTCGAATTGAGCGCCTGATAACCATTGATTTTTAATTTCTGCATCAGTAATTCATCATTGGATTCGCTTCCGGTGTACCATTTTTTCAAATCATCGGCAAAAAGGCTTACAGCTTGATTGAATTTATCAAAATGCAGAGGGATGTTTTGTCTCAGAGTAGTGCTTTCCTCGTAAAAATTTTTGTCTTCCCTGATAGAAGTCAGTATTCCCTGATTTATTCGGTCAATATAGTCAAATTTGATTATTTCTGTCAATAACCTCACTTTATTTGCATCATATTCAGAGACTACTCCTTTTGTATATGAGTTTTGAACAATGAGCATTAATTCACCTATCTGCATCTGTAATTTCGGCAGGACTAAGGCGGATATATCCATCAAATAATACGAATCAAGGTCAGGGTCGAGTATTAATCCTGATTCATCGGCTATGAATCTTATTAAAGCAAGCGAACCGTCATAAATTTCAGTAAAATCTTCATTGATCCCGGCATTTGAAGTTAAATCCTTCGTTTTTATTAAATTCCACTTTTCAAATAATTTTTCAGGCTCGATAATTTTATGCAGATATTTTGATTCTGTCTGAGATACAGTATGAATTTTTTCTTTGTAAATTTTGCAGTTATTTATAAGTTCAATAAACGATTTATCAATTTTCATTGATATATTGCCTATGGATTCATTCCCGAAATTGCCGTAAAAAGTTACAGTATCCGACTTTTGTAAAGTAATCAAATTATGATATTCAATAATATCATTTGTTACAGCAACAACGCTTCCTAAAGCTTTGTTTCCGGAAATCTCGTTTTTGGCAATATCAATATCCTTATCGAATCCGTAAACCACAAAATACAGCAGCACACCGATTGGAAAAATAAAAACAACTGTGCTTAGCAGCAGTTTAACAGATATTTTTAAATTTTTAAACATACCGGTATCCTATACATATTAACTTATTTTAAATTTGGTGACTTCAGTCTGCAAGCCCCGAACAGCATCATTTAATTGTTCGGTAACACGTTTAAACTCTCCAAGAGATTCCTTGGTTTGGTCGGCAACTGTCGAAAGCTGATTCATGGCTTCGCTGATTTGTCCTGCACTAATTGTCTGAGACTGCATATTTTGTGTTACGGTTTCAAATTCCGGAAGAAGGAACTTCACTTTATCAATAATATCATTCAGATTATCAACACCATCCGATACGACCGAATTATTATTTCTGACTTCCTGTCCGAATTTGTCAACTTCCATCACTCCTGATGTAACTGAGCTCTGCATCTCCCTGACCATATATTCTATATCTTTTGTTGCAATGGCTGTCTGGTCGGCAAGTCTGCTGATTTCACGCGCTACTACAGCAAATCCTTTTCCGAAATCTCCGGCTTTTTCAGCTTCAATCGCTGCATTTAATGATAATAAATTCGTTTGCTCGGAGATTTTGTTGATTGTTGTTACAATAGCAGAAATTTTGCCGGCTTTATCATTAATTATGGATAATTTTGAAGAAATCATAACAGTAGCTTTTGTTAAATCGCTCATTACATTTTCCATATTTTGAAGATTCCGGCGTCCCTTTTCGGCTACCCCTGCCGTTTCTTCTACATTATGACTTACATCCAGCATTCTGTGGGAAAGTTGATTCGATACCTGAGAAATTTCTCTTGATGTAGCATTTACTTCACGTGTTGAGGCTGCCTGCTCTGCAACTGCTGTTTCAAGTTCACGTGCCGAAGCTGCAATTTCGGTAGCGGATGTCGTAACCTGTATTCCTGATTTCTGCACCTGCCCAATGAGAGAATCCAGATTAGAAACCATCGCCCCAAACGAATTGAATAACTGAACAGCATCATCTTTACTTTTAATACTGCTATCCTTAATTTTCAATTCTGTACGGAATTTATTCAAATTATCTTTTGCTGCAAAAATATTACCGTCTGCAATTTTAGCAGCAACCTGATTTATGATGTCTAAAGGCTTTGTCAATTTTCTGCCTAAAAGAGAAGTTATGATAATCACAAATAATAAAACCCCGATACCTGACAGCAATTGTTTAAGTTTTAAATTTGAAAACTGTCTGTTCAAATTATCTTTTGCCGACAAGTAATCACTCTCGAGGGTTACGGCTCCGATAATCCAGTTCCAGGTTTTAAAATAAACAGCCGAACTGATATATTTAACCTCTTCTCCCTTTTCGTTAAGAGCAGTATAATTGAATCTTATCAATTCATCCGCTTTTTTTTCTTTAAATTTTTCCTGCAGCATCGAGTAAACACTTTTTCCGTTTATATCCTTTATATCCGCTGCATTTTTTCCGTCGTCCTTGCCGTTTCTTGACCAGATAAACTTATCTTTATGCGGAGGAGTAGTGCCGATAATATAAATATAGCCTGATTTAGCGACATGCATATTTTTTAAAATGTTTTGGATTGTACTGAGAGTACTTATTTTTTCTCCTACATAAATAGCACCTGCAATATTGCCGGCTTTATCATAATAAGGCTCATAAACACTGACATACCAATCATTGACCACGTATGCCAAACCTTCGTATTTCTTACCATTCATAACTGCATCAATCACCGGATTTTTCTCTCCGTTTGGATTGACGGCAGGTATGTAAGTACCGACGGCTCTTTTGCCATTAATGGTCGGTACAGTTGTTGCTATTCTCAGCATGTCTCCGACTGCATTTATCCGCTGGAATATTGTTACTGTACCGCCGGCAAGTTTCGTAACCTTGTCCACGAGTTGCGAAGGCTCAGAATATTCAAAAGATTTTCCTATCCATTTTCCTTTAAACAAGGCTTTGGGAATCTCTATATCGGATATTTCGCCTGAAAACTGATTTTTTGCCTGCCATTTTACTTTTTCACCTGAGAATGTCAAACCGCCGCCATTTTCAAATTCAGTTCTAAGAAGATTTTGAGCAACATCATTCTTTACTGTAAACAATTCATGGGATGTCATACATATACTATAAGCATCTTCTGTTATCTGGTCAACATTTAAATATGCAAGTTTTTCCAGTTCATTTTCGGCTTCTGTTACCATATTGCCCTGAAATGACATTGTAATTATCATTATAATCAAAACAGGCATTACGGCTGAAATTATAGTCATTATTATGACTTTGGATTTGAACGAAAAATTCACTTTGTTACAGCTCCCATGAGTTATTAATATAAAACCTGAACCTGATTTCCGGTCTCTGAAGCTCTTTCAAGCCCGGTCAGAGCATCTTTTATCAATACATCAATATCGAATTCACCGGTCGGCGAAATCATTCCCATACTAATGGTAACACTAAACCTGCCGCCGCCGTGTTCGATTATTGTATTGGCTACATCTGCCCTGATTCTCTCTGCATTCATTCTTGATTTGCTTGAATCCCTGCCAAGAAAAAGTATGCCGTAGGTTTCTTCATCAACACTACCGTAAACATCATATTCTTTCAAGTATCTTTTGATTCTTTCAAGTATTAACTGCGAAGTATGTTCGAATCTGCTCGGATAATTATTCGGGTCTAATGAAGCATATTTATCAAATCTAAAAAAGCATAGCGCCATTTCCGATTTCAAATCTTTTGACCTTGCAAGTTCTTCCTGAATTCGTTTATAGAAAGCTGCAGGGTTCAACAGACCTGTAAATCTGTCAATAACAGCAGAATTCTGCAGTGATTCCAGAAGAAAGAGTTTTTCAATATTATTTCCGGCATGTTCGCCGATAAGCTCAATAACCGAAATGTCAAATTCCGTGAAACTGTCTTTTGAATCAGTCTCAAGATAAATCGCACCGTAAATTTGGGAAGTTGATTTTACAGGGACACAAACAAACTCGCCGCTGATAGGCAGTTCATCTTTATGAACGCGTGCCATTTCACCCAAAGCCAATGATTTCAGGTGAATTGTCCTGCATTCGTATATACTGGTTCCCAGAAGAGTATCATCAATGCTGACTTCGGTACCGGTACAATCCTTTCCTGAGCCTCTATATGATTTGATACGCCAACTGTCGCTTTGACCGTCAAAACCGCATAAACCTGTAATTGCATTTGGAAATATGGTTTTAATGCTGTCAGCAATGACTTCGGAAATATTCTCGCTGCCGTTACGGCTGTTTGCTGCTATCTGATAAAAACTATTTATTGATTCAAGCGTTTTTGATGCCTGCAAAAGGTCATACTTATGCGTGTAACTTCTTACCAAAGCTCCTATTAACTTTGTAAAATGTCCTAAAAATGCAACCGTGCCGGAGTCATAAGCATTTTTTGATTCCGAATCTGCAACAAGCACACCTACAACACCTTCACCCCAGAATACCGGTACACCAATCAATGAGCCTGTCGAAGCACTTATGTTGTAATATGGTATCAAATCCAATTCTGCAGCAGGATTAATTTCAGTAAGAATCTGCGGCTTGGCATTAGAAATTATCTGGCTTATAATATCTCCCGCAAGATTAAATCTCAGTTTGGTCTTAAGAGCAGCCGGAACACTTGTAACATAAGATTCCAGAATAATCTCTTCACTCTGGGCATTAAAAAGCATAAAGAGAGCAGTACGTGTATCTGTCGAAGACCTGATTATCATCAATACACGTGTCATAAAATATTCAAACTCTTTTCTCGGTTCATCACCAAGCAGTTGGTCGGTTTCCATAAATACATTCAAAGGCAGGTCAATCACTTTACCCGAATATTTGCTTTTTGAAGCAATTTCCTCCGAGTGCACTGTTTCGGATTTTACTTTATCTATTCCGGGAATTGATTGAATAATATCTTCTTCAAAATCTTCTTTAATATTTGGGACTTCCTCAATCAAAGGTACAGCAGTCGGTTGTGATGCAGGACGGCAGGATTCTTGCCTGCCGGCAGGTTCAGTAATAACCGGTCGGGTTGTTTCGGTTATATTTTGATTCAAAAACTGTTTATCGTCAGGAGCGGGTGTTTTCGGGATTTCTTTACTGATAACCGGATTTGCAGTATCAACGGATTGTTCCTTGTAAACAGGCTTAACTTTGCCGACAATCCGCATACCCGAAAAACCGTCATTGTAGCCGTGATCTCCTTCAGAAACTGAAGATGTCCTTCCTGCCGAAACAGGTGGAACAGTCTTGGCAATAGTATCGGCTGCTTCAGGTTTACTTATCGAAGGTGCTGTAATCGGGAAATCATCTTCACCGCCAAAGGACTGTTTGAAATCTTCGACAGTCTGTCTTTTTGCTGCCGAATCCTTTGTGGTAGTCATTGTAAATTCCGGTGGCGGAGTTCCTGTTCTGGGATAGCGGCTCTCTACTACATCGGACAGCCGTTGGGAAATCAGCATAAAAAGTGCTACAGCGCCGAGGATAGAAATACTCACCCCTATCATTCTGATTGCAATCTCTTCAAAAACCATCGCAACTACAAGCCCTGACGCGATTACAAGGACTGCAAAAATGTCACCCGGAGTAATAAAGTTTCTGATTTGTACGTTCTGCTTGCCCATAAATCCTTAATCAATAATTTGTATTAAAGTTTTCAAATTTTTCAATTGACAAAAGTAACTATAAATATAATGTAATTCAAGTTAAACAGTATAAAAAAGTAAATAAATAATTTCGTAAAGATAAGAATTTTATGTTAATCTTGGAGAATTTAATTTACATTATGCAATGAATTTATTAATTATTACATAAATTTCCGGTTTGTTGCGGTTGTCACACATCAATTTTAACTCCGTTAGGAGTGTTCTGTTTGTAAAAATTTGATAACCACCCCGTCCTTCGGACACCCCTCCTTGAAAAAAAGGAGGGGAATAAATCAATCTGTTAACTCCGTTAGGAGTGAAATGTCGGTAGAAAATACAATATCTGTCTGAACCTTGATTTGTGGGATTTATTGGATTGTTGGGATTTTAAATCAATATAATTTATCATTGATTATATCTCGTAGAGATTATATTATGGTAAGTGGAAACTCCCGACGGAAAACCAAATTCTTAAACTCCGTCAGGAGTGAAATGTCGGTAGAAAAAACAATATATGTCTGAACCGTGATTTGTGGGTTTTTTAGGATTCTTGGGATATAATTAAATCAGGGCTTGGATTTAATCCCACTAATCCCATTAATCCCAAAATTCACGGTTCTGACAATTATTCTTTGGATTTTTCAATTGCGGCTTAAAATGACACACTCCTTTGTATTTTTAGTGAAATAATGAACGACATAATGCAAATTTATAGTATTTTATGTGATTATGCTCATATTTCAAAACATTTTAGTAACGTAATTTTATTTATTGAAAAATTTTCATACTTTTGTTTTTTTGAATAAAATTTTATTAGAAAATAAAATGGACTGTTTTTCAAACTATTCTTAAAGTGTTATGAGTAAATTTAACCCGTTTAACTCTACAATCTTCAACAAAGTTGTGATGGCCGGTACCGGCGGTTTGCTGGTTTTGTTTCTGATAGGTCATTGTGTCGGTAATCTGCAGGTATTTCTGGGACGAGAAGTATTCAATACTTACGCTCATTTTCTGCAGTCAACGGGCGAACTTTTATGGATTGTAAGATTTGTGCTGCTTGCCGGCATATTACTGCATGTTTTCACTTCTTTAAAACTGAAGTTTCTGAACAATGCTGCAAAGCCTGAAGGCTACCGTGTCAAAAGTTATGTTAAATCAACCCTTTATTCCCGAAATATGATTTACACGGGAATATTGATTTTCCTTTTTGCTGCTTATCATATTCTGCATTTTACAGCTTATGTTACCGACCCCGAATATGCAGCTCTTGAGGAATCATACGGACCAAAACTCCAGACCCAGTCAATCATTGAAATCAGCGGTGAGCAAATAGCCGTTGATGCCGGAAACGGTATTTTTCAACGTCACGATGCCTACCAAATGGTCATCAACGGATTCAGCAAATGGTATATTTCAGTAGTTTACATACTGTTTGTATTTTTTGTTGCCGTGCATCTGATTCATGCCGTTCAGAGTATGTTCCAGACTCTTGGCTGGAGTGGACCAAAGATAACGCCCCTGTTAAATGCTTCAAGTCAGATTATCGGATGGGGTTTGTTTGTAGGATTTGCTGCCGTTCCCGTAGCTGTATGGATTTTTGGATTAGGTAAAGGAGTAACAGGATTATGAAATTAGAATCAAACGCACCGACAGGACCATTAGCAGAATCCTGGGATAAATACAAATTTGATATGAAACTTATCAATCCTTCCAATAAACGTAAATTTAAGGTTTTAGTAGTTGGGACAGGATTGGCGGGGGCATCTGCTGCAGCTTCAATGGCAGAACTCGGTTACAATGTAGAAGCATTTACATATCACGACAGCGCCCGACGTGCTCATAGTATTGCAGCACAGGGCGGTATAAATGCAGCAAAAAATTATCAGAATGACGGCGACAGTATCTGGCGTCTGTTTTATGACACAGTAAAAGGCGGAGACTTCCGCGCCCGTGAAGCAAATGTTTACCGACTTGCTCAGGTAAGCAACAATATTATTGACCAGTGTGTAGCACAGGGTGTGCCATTCGCACGCGAATACGGCGGCACTCTTTCAAACCGTTCTTTTGGCGGGGCGCAGGTTTCCCGTACATTTTATGCAAGAGGACAGACAGGTCAGCAGTTGCTTCTTGGAGCATACTCAGCCATGATGAGAATGGTTGGTGCCAATAAAATCAAAATGCACGTCCGTAAGGAAATGCTTGATGTGGTGTTGATAAACGGTATGGCTCGCGGAATCGTTACTCGTGATTTAGTAACAGGTAAAATTGAATCTCACGTCGGTGATGCGGTTGTTCTTGCAACAGGCGGTTATGCAAACGTATTTTTCCTTTCAACAAATGCACAGGCTTGTAACGTTACTGCCACCTATCGTGCTTATAAGAAAGGAGCAGCTTTTGCAAATCCTTGTTATACACAAATTCACCCGACATGTATTCCTGTCAGCGGCGATTATCAGTCAAAACTTACACTTATGAGTGAATCTTTGCGAAATGACGGAAGAATCTGGGTTCCTCTTAAAGCCGGAGATACAAGACTTCCTGAAGATATACCTGAAAATGAAAGAGATTATTACTTAGAAAGAAAATACCCGAGTTTTGGCAATCTTGCACCGCGTGATATCTCCTCCCGTGCTGCCAAGCAGGTTTGCGACGAAGGCAGAGGTGTTGGAACTTCCGGATTTGGTGTTTATCTTGATTTTGCAGAATCAATCAGCAGACTTGGTAAAAGTGAGATTGAAGAGCGTTACGGAAATCTTTTTGAAATGTACGAGCGAATTACAGGCGATGACCCATATAAGACACCAATGAGAATTTATCCGGCATCCCACTACACAATGGGCGGTCTTTGGGTAGATTATAATCTTATGAGCACTATTCCGGGTATGCACGTAATAGGTGAGGCAAACTTCTCCGACCATGGTGCAAACCGCCTTGGTGCAAGTGCACTGATGCAGGGTTTGGCTGACGGATATTTTGTACTGCCATATACTATAGGAAGCTATTTTGCGACTGCAAAATTAGACAGAACTGTTGATACAAATCATCCTGAATTCAAAAAAGCTGAAGAAGAGGCTTCAAGCAGAATAAATACACTTCTTTCAATTAAAGGCAAACGTACTCCTACTTCATTCCACCGCGAATTAGGCAAAGTTATCTGGGATAAATCCGGTATGGGCAGGAACGAAAAAGGGTTAAGAGAAGCACTGGCATCAATTCCAATGATTCGTGAAGAATTCTGGAAGAATCTGAATGTAACCGGCGAATCGGGTGATTTGAACATGGCTCTCGAGAAAGCCTTACGTGTTGCCGATTTCCTTGAATTTGCGGAAGTTATGGTTTGGGATGCTTTAGAGCGTGACGAATCCTGCGGAGCACATTTCCGCGAAGAACATCAGACCGAAGACGGTGAAGCTCTCCGTAACGACAAGGATTTTGCTCACGTTGCTGCATGGGAATATACCGGTGTAGGAAATAAACCTGTCCGTCATGTCGAGCCGCTTGATTTTGAAAATGTACACTTATCTGTCAGGAGTTATAAATAATGAAATTGACTTTAAATGTCTGGCGACAAAAAAATAACAAAACGAAAGGTGACTTCGTCAAGTATGACGTAAACGAAGTTAACGAGCACATGTCCTTTTTGGAAATGCTTGATGTACTTAACGAAGATTTGCTTCATAAAGGTGACGAACCTGTTGCATTTGACCACGACTGCCGCGAAGGTATTTGCGGCTGCTGCTCTCTGACAATCAACGGCAGACCTCACGGTGAAGAAAAAGATACTACTACCTGCCAGCTCCACATGCGAAAATTCAAAGACGGCGAGACTATATATATCGAACCGTTCAGAGCCAAAGCATTTCCGGTAGTTAAGGATTTGATAGTTGACCGCAGTTCATTGGACCGCATTCAGGCAGCAGGCGGTTATGTCGGCATAGGTACAGGTCACGCACCCGATGCTAATGCTCTGCCTGTCCCGAAAGAGAAAGCCGACCAATCAATGGATGCCGCTCAGTGTATCGGCTGCGGAGCATGCGTTGCAGCATGTCCTAACGGTGCTGCTATGCTCTTTACCGGTGCAAAAGTCAGTCAGTATGCTCTGCTTCCGCAAGGACAGGCAGAACGTAAAAAACGAGCATTGGCGATGGTTGAACAAATGGATAAGGAAGGTTTCGGAGCCTGCACAAATCACTACGAATGTGAAGCTGCCTGTCCTAAGAGTATCTCAGTAAACTTTATTGCGATGCTGAACAGAGAATATATGTGCGCTGCTATTTTTGGAAAGTAATAAATATTTTTATTTTTTTAAAATTCCGGCTGTCGCTTTAATTAGTGGCAGCCGGAGTTTTATAGTGATACATCTATATTAAACAGCGTCATCGTTGTGGTTAAAAAAGCATTTTGTTGCCGGCTATTCGCTTGCGAGCTTCCATTAGTGCAGAGTGTAGTTTTTGTTCGAGTAAATGCTTTGGAGGCAGTTCAGTCCAATATTCAGCAACCATAATACCATCTTTTTTCATATTCAAGAGTTCTACTTGTTCTTTTCCGGCTCCGGCACAAAGTATTAAACCTATTGGCATTTCTTCGTCGGGCTGTCGCTCATATTGGTTTAGCCAGCTTAGGTATAGTTCCATTTGCCCTTTATGGGCGGCTTTAAATTTGCCGATTTTCAGTTCAACCGCAACCAAGCGTTTTAAAATTCTATTGAAGAAAAGCAAATCCAGATAAAAATCTTCGCCATCAATTATCATTCGTTTTTGCCGTCCGATAAATGCAAAACCTTTGCCAAGTTCTAAAATAAACAATTCGAGTTCTTTCAGAATGGCACCTTCGATGTCTTTTTCCAAATATCCATCTTTCAGCCCCAAAAAATCAAGGAAATAAGGGTCTTTAAATGAAAAATCAAAATCAGTGTCGGATAAATCATTTTTAATGGTTGCAATTTCGGCACGTTCAAATACTTTTCGTTCGATTTGATATTGAAGTTCTCTTTTACTCCAAAGGTTTTCAATAGATTGTTGGGCATAAAATAATCTTGCATCATCTTTTTTTACTGACAAAAGCGTAATAAAATGTGTCCAACTCAATTGTGTCGCCAGTGGTGACACAATTTGAAAATCGGGGAAAAGCTCGGCAAATTGCATCATACGCCGAAGGTTGCGAGCCTCAAAACTACGACCGTAAATCTGTACCAATTCAGTAGCTAATGAAGTTACGATTTGTTTACCGTATTCGGCACGCTGGTTTTGTAAAATATCGTGGTTTATACTTTTGCCAATATGCCAATAGGTAAGCGTAAGTGTGCTGTTTACCTGAGCAACTACTTTGTGTTTGCCTTGTTCAATAATCTTGCAAATTTCTTCAAACAAGGGTTTATGTTTTTGTAATTCAGTCATTGATTTTTCTTATCTTAACTTTGTGTCTAATATTCTGTTTTTGGGTACGCAACTTTTATTGAGCAGAAATTAGGGCTTCATCTGCAGAATCAATCCAATATTTTATATGTTCCTGAATTTCCATTCTATGTTGACCTCAATATTAGTTCACGAAATATTATATTTAAAATTGTTTTAAATGCCTGTATAAATAGTTTAGTTCAAAATAACTTGAGTCACTAAATGAAACTATCTAATAATTCTTTCTCTTCAAAAACAAAGCACAGCGATTAATAAATACTAATTTAAATTAAAACTCGTTATAAGATTTTTTAAATTTTATATTTAGATTTTCAATATGAAGTTACTATTTGGATTTTTACTTTTATTGATTTCTCCGCAAATTATAAATGCGGCTAATTCTAATGATTCAATACAAACCCATAATATTTTAGCAAGAAATGAAATTAGATTATATTATAACGGTAAAAGTAACAATGTTTACAAAGATATTTATTTACATATCAATACATACAAGTGCGGTATTGAAACCATTGACTGGAAATCCTTTAAAATTTACTTGCGTGATATTACCCCTGACTCAATTTATAATTTGGCAAAAGTAATTTCAAAAACTAATCTTACAGCGAATTGCAATACTTTGAAGTCCGACGAAAATGATTTGTTTCTTTTATTATTTAACCTCGAAGGACATTATGTTCCGAGAGTAATTCTTAATCGTATGGAATTGTTAGGATTGCTGAAAGCAATTGAATATAACTACGATTATAACAATTTAAATAATGATAGCCGCCAAATAATTGACAGATTTTATAATCAACTCAAATGTGAGTAATTAATTTTACTTACAAGTGCCAATTATGTATGAATTAAGAGATATACAGGGAATAAAAAATAGTCATATTGAAATATAAATTCCTGATGATTTTCTGGCTGAAATTGTGGAAGTAATTGTCAAGCCGTATAATCAGAAATCAGTAAAAAAAAGCAAAAATCATATACTTCCAAACTTGGTATTTATAAGTAAAAAAGATTATGCGTCGCAAATAATTCTTGAGGAAAGAAATTGACGCTTTATCTAAAAGTAATCTTCACAATATCCTTATTCCGGTTTCAAGAATTTCTTTGACAAAAGGATTTTCGGGATTAAATTCTTCAGGACGATATGGATGCGTTTCGATATCAATACTTGTTCTCAACATAGCTGCGTTCAGTTTCTTGCTGTCATAGAAACTAATACCCTCAAAATCTTCTGAAACAACGGCTATATCAATATCACTATATTCATGATAAGTATTATTTGAGTATGAACCAAATAATACTGCTTTAGATATTGTAATATTATCCTTTTTAGCTTCTTCAATAAACTTATTGATTAATTCAACTATTTTATCAGGGACTTGAGCCATAAGTATGATTCCCGTATTTTTTCAAAATAATAAACAGTAAATTTTTCATCAGCAATTTTATATAATTCAGCTTTATATTCCACATAACGAGCTTCAATTTGAAATCTGTTAATTTCAGCAAATAATTTAGACATTTCCGTGCTCAAATTGATATTGGAAAGTTCGGCTAACTTTAACAAATTATGAGTTTTTGGTGGAACAGAATTATTGTTAACTTGAACATACAAAGCTTTTAATGCTTTTTCAAGCACTAAATGTCCTATAAATAAACACCAATTGTACCTTTTTGTATGCAAATTTGACTCAGCAGAAATCAGGTCTTCATCTGCAGAATCAATCCAATATTTTATATGTTCCTGAATTTCCATTCTATGTTTACCTCAATATTAATTCACGAAACATTATATTTAAAATTGTTTGTACATTTGGTGGTGAGCAATATTTTAAATTGATATAAAAGCAAACCGATTCTGATTATTATATTTTCTCAGAACCGGTTATAAATTTTTCGACTTTTCATTTTAGCTAAACAATCTTTAGAAAATATCAGTTCTAAAATGAAATTCCATTTTCGACACTGAACTCTAAAGTTCTTGTTTGTGCTTCTTTTGGCGGGAAATTATTGAATCCGGTTAAAGTAATTTTTCCGTCACTTGTAAACCTGAGAATGCCATTTTTCTTGTTAATATAAATTTTCCCGGTACTAGCTTTCAAATCATAAATTCCTGTAGGATAATCATCCATTTCCAAATACATTTGAACTGAATCGCTGCTGCTGGTTGCGTTTAATCCGGAAATGTAAACTACTTTAGTAGTACCTTCAGCCAAATCAGCCGCTATTGTGGAATTATAAGCTGCTAACATGTGCATTCTGCCAATCACGGATTTTTCATTACTGACTTTAAATGATTTTGTTAAACGAAAATCTCCGGATGTTAGCGATGCTTTCGGAGCATCAGCACTTTCATTACTCGATATTCCGTCAACTTTATAATAATAAGTTGTCGGCGGTGTAAATTCATTATTTGTATTGTCAGGATTAGTAGAGGAATCTGTACTGCAAGATATAAATCCTATTATACCTAAAAAAAAGAAACACATATATTTAATCATTAATTTTTCACATTAATTGTTTTTTTCCTACTCGTCAGGCTTTTCGGAATCGCCCCGTTTTTATTGTGTTTTTCGGTCTCCACTTTATAATTTCGTCATAACGGGTGGACAGCCCATTCATAGTCACGTACATCAAATATTTTTATATTGAACAATTATAATTTTAAGTTGAACTAAAATAGGTTAAATATTACAAATAAACTATTTTTTTTTTGAAAATAACAGATATTGCATTCCAATTAGTATTGTCCGAATTGGAATTATGGCAAAATTTCAAATAATACCCTTCTCAAGATTATTATTAAATGCTGCTCCAATTATTTCATTATATTTGTGATGTGTAGATTAACAATTTTTGTTATAAAATGGAAAATATGATGATTTCGACTAAGTTATGCTTTTCATTATATATTTTTACAGGACTTTTTATGATTACATTGTGTGATACAACTCCGACAAATACTCCTAAAACTGAGGGATTTATTCAGGTAAACGGAGGGAAAATCCATTATAGGGACATCGGCAGTCAAACTGCTCCGGTATTATTACTCTTACACGGCGGACCCGGAGGTACAAGTTATTATTTAAATCCATTAATATCTTTAAGAAATGCTTATCGTATTGTTATTTTTGACCAGCTTGGCTGCGGCAGGTCAGACAGAATTACAGATACAACTCTTATGACAATTGAAAATCATATTGACCAGATAGAAAGACTTACCAGGCATCTCGGAATCAGTGAATTCCATTTATACGGACAGTCGTGGGGAACTATACTCGGTTTGGAATACTACTCAAAATTTCCTGAAAAAGTAAAATCTATGATACTCAGCAGTCCAGCAATTAGTGTAGAAAAATGGAAAACCGATACAGAGTTACTAGTAAAGACACTACCGGAATCCACACAGAAAACAATCAAGGACTGTACTGATAGCGGCAATTTCGACTCGCCTGATTATCAGCATGCAATTCAGGAGTTTTATGAAAAATATGTTGCCAGAAAACTCCCCTGGTCTGCAGATATAGACAGCACTTTCGCAAATTTTGGAATGAATGTCTATCAGTATATGTGGGGACCGAGTGAGTTTACAGCCACAGGAACACTCAAAACATACAACGGCACCAACATACTCAGCAATGTAAAGGTACCAGTTCAGTTTATAATTGGTGAATTTGATGAAGTAAGCGAATCTACTGCCAAATATTATCAAAGTCTTGTTCGCGGCTCTAAACTTTCAGTAACATCAAACGCAGGTCATCTGACGATGCAGGATAATCCGGAAGAAGATATTGAGACAATCCTGAAATTTCTGAACGGGTTGAAATAAGGATTACTAAAAATAAATATAATCATAAAATAAATCATTTTTTTATTCCTAAATGAAACATTGAATAATAATTTCGTAAATATCACCAGTCACAGGATAAGACTTGAAAGAAATCGTTAGAATCGGCGGAATATCGAGCAGTTCATCAACATTTGATTCAATAGTTGATGAAATAATATGTTCATCCTGCGGGAATTCGAAAAATATATTTATTCATCTTAATCTGAACAATTTTTCAATTCTGAAAAAGGACGGCAGATTATTGAATAGATACGGGACTCAGTGCCGTTTGTTCTGCGAAGGTATCGGCATGAAATCAGCAGTATTTCTTACAGGACAAGGCTGGAACAATGATACTAACGGTACAGATTTATTGCCGATTCTTTTTGAGCATCTTGCCAATCACAAAATGAAAGTATTCCTTCTTGGTGCAAGCCGGCAGGTCATTGACAAAACAGTTCAAAATATCAACAATATGTTTCCTGATGTTATAATATCAGGTTATCATCATGGCTATATTGAAAAATCGGATTATTCAAGCATAAACGGAATGATTACTGATGCATCACCTGATTTACTCATACTGGCAATGGGTATGCAGAAGGAATCCGATTTCATTTTCGAAAATTATAATAATATATCGGCTGGAGCGATTTGGTGCGTCGGCGGTTTATTTGACTTTATTTCAGGAAATCTTGTAAGAGCTCCCAAAATAATTAGAAAATTAAGATTAGAATGGCTGTTTAGATTTTTGTTACAGCCAAAAGCAAAATTTCAAAGAATAGTTATCACACCTTTTTGGTTTTTGAAAACTGTATTATTCGAACATTGGCAAAAAAAATAAATATGAGATAATATATTGTTTTGATTAGTATTTACAACTATTTTTTATACATATTTATATACAGAATAAAAATAATTGGTGACTTTTTTAGATTTGATGTGTCAGTCCTATAAAGTTCAGTGTCAATTTTTAAAAAAGATATTTAATATTTTCAGGATTATAACCATATAAATTGAATTAAGAACTTGACAATTGTAATTGAATGCCGGAAATTTTTTGTTTAAATGATATTTTGATAAATAGCCGGAAATGACAGAGTTAAAATGATTGCTGACAATAATATATTCACTGTTGATTTAGAAGACAGAATCTATACGGTAGATTACCATACGGATTTGAAAGCAAGTACCATTAATCAAATAAAATCAACCCTAATAAATAACACAAATGAAATACTTAGAATATTACGCTCATCGGACTGTACAGCTACATTTTTTGTTTTGGGGAAATTAGCAGATGATTTACCGGCATTAATCAAAAAGATTCAGGATGATGGTCACGAGATTGCATGTCACGGTTATGACCATAAAAGCTTAAAACTAATGAATCCAAATAGTTTCAGAATTGATTTGGAACGTGCTTCCAATGCTATTTATGGTGCATGCGGTACAGTTCCCAGAGGATTCAGAGCACCTTATTTTTCAATTTCCGATAGTAATTTATGGACTGTTGACATTCTAAAAGAGATGGATTTTGATTATGATTCATCCGTCCAACCATTTGGATATCACCCGGATTACGGATATAGTAATTCTTCGGCAAATATTTATAATTTCAAAAACGGTTTAACAGAAATCCCGCTTTCTGTTTCAGAATTTTCAAAATTAAGAATTCCATGCAGCGGCGGTGCATATTTCCGCTTCTACCCTTATAAGTTATTTTCACATTTATTCAGAACATCATTTAAACAGAATAATCACTCAATATTTTATATTCATCCATGGGAACTGAGTAAAAGTGATTATCTTGAACCGGACAGCAGATTATCTACTTTTAGAAAATATTATAATACTGAAAATACCATCAGCAAACTGGAAAAATTTGCAGTTGAATTTCAATTTGTGTCAATCAGTCAATTTTTGAACAAAATCACAGAAAAATATGTTAACTGAAAATATCAAAATAAAAGTCAAAATGGATGTACCTTATAAGTCATCAAAAGTTAAATCTAATGACATGCTATTAAAAAGATATTTTGATTTGTTTTTGATTTTTATTTCTTTTCCTGTTTTATTATTTATTTTTGTCTTTTTTGCATTTATTCTTTTTTTTCATTTCAACGGGAAAATATTTTTTACTCAAAAAAGAATCGGCTTCAAAGGTAAGCCGTTTATCATTTACAAATTTAAAACTATGATTGATTCTGATGTTGACGGCAAGGAAAATATACACCATTGCAGCAATCGGGAAACCAAATTCGGCACATTTCTGCGAATTCACAGAATAGATGAAATTCCCCAGATTATTAATGTAATTAAAGGTGATATGAGTTTGGTTGGTCCGCGACCGGAAGCTTACTATCATTATGAGTATTTTTCTGAAATAATAGAAAATTATAAACACCGGAAATGTGTACCTCCCGGTCTGACTGGATTAGCACAAATCAATTATCCTTATACAGATACAATAGATGGTACAATAGGAAAGTTAACATACGATTTTGAATATATTTCTAATTTCTCTTTTAAATCTGATTTAATCATAATCATCAGGACATTTATTCAAATATTTACCGGAAAGAGCCCAAAATGAGAACCTCTGTAAAATGGAAAAATGCAATCATTACAGGTGCAAGTTCGGGGATAGGTTTAGAATTTGCAAACCAGCTTGCGTCGAATGATGTTAATCTTCTATTGATTGCACGCAGCAAAGATAAATTAGAAAATATTAAAAGTAAACTTGAATCAAAATACAATATCAAAGTAGAAATTCTATGTTTGGATTTGGTCTCACCTGTATCAGTTAATGAGATAATTTCATATATAAAATCAATTGATTTTAAAGTTGATTTACTTATTAACAATGCAGGAGCCGGCGTATATGGAAGTTTTGATAAAACGGATTTATCAAAGGAATTGAATACAATTCATTTAAATATTATATCATTAACCGAAATGAGCAAATTAATTTCACCCTTGATTATATTAAACGGAGGGGGAAATATACTAAATGTTTCTTCAACGATTGCGTTTAGAAAAAGTCCCGATTGGGCTGTATATTCTGCTTCAAAGGCATATATTCTTTCTTTGACGAAAAGTCTGTCTATTGAATACAGAAATTCACCGGTTAAATTTTCAGTGCTGTGTCCGGGCAAAACTATATCTTCATTTGATTTTAATGCAGGCAAAAAAGATGATTCGAATATTAAAAAAGCAGAAACCGGAGGTGTGGTAAGTTACACTATTCGGAAACTGATAATAGGCAGAACTATGATAATACCCGGAATAAATAATAGAATCAAATACTATGCCTTTAAATTTCTACCTGAATTTTTAACAGATATACTAATAAGCAAACTATGAGAAAACTACTATATACTTTAGCGTCAAATACCATTACAAGGATGATAGGTACTCCACCCTACCTGATTCTGTTTGTTAGTGATAAATGTACAAATAAATGCAGTCATTGCTGGTATAATTCAGATTGGAAAGATGAAAACCTTAAAGGAGAAATACTTTCGCTGGATGAACTTGTAAAATTGTCAAAATCTCTTCATAATATCAGATTTTTGACAATCAGCGGCGGAGAAGCATTTTTGAGAGATGATATAGAAGAAATTGTCAGGGCTTTTGTTGTAAACTCAAAAGTCAGCAGATTTGACATACCGACATCTGGTTTCGATAGTGAATTGATAACAAAAAAAGTAATAAATATCCTCTCGCAAAATCCCAATACACCTTTCCGTGTTGATGTTTCTCTGGATGGGACGGAGGAATTGCATAACAATATCCGGCATAACAGACATGCTTTTTCAAATGCTTTAAAAACCATTGAATCTCTTGGGAAAATAAAAAAAGAAAATAAATTATTTGATTTGTCAATAATTACAACCATATCTGATGAGAATAATCATCAAATAACTGAAATAGCTGAATTAGTAAAACAGATTCTTCCTACCGGAGAGTGGATGGTTAATATTATACGCGGCAATTCACCGGGTCTTAAAATATCACTTGCAACAACTTCCGCATATAAACAGGCTAATGAGATTATAGCAGAAAGATTTTCTAAAAATGATTTCACAGGCGACAGAGGTCATAGTCTCGGGAAATGGCTTACAGCAAAAAATGCTCTTAGAAGAGATATGATTTTAAGAACTATTGATTCAACAAGACGCGGCGGAGGATGTGCAGCAGGTTGTCTGACTGCAGTCGTGCTAAGTAACGGAGATGTAAGAGCCTGTGAAATGCTGCCAACGTCATTCGGAAACCTGAGAGACCACGAATTTGATTTACCAAAAATGCTTGCTTCAAATAAAGGGGATGAAATCAGAAAAGAAATTCAGGATACTGAATGTATTTGTACTCACGAATGTAATTTATCCGTAAGCATATTAATGCAGCCTTCATGCTGGCACAAACTTATTAAAAACAGATTTTTAACAACCTGAACGGATATAAATGAAAACTTCGGGATTAAATATTCTTATTGCTACACCTCATTTTCCATTTCCGATGATAGGTGGTGAAAGGATTAAATTATTTAATCTTATAAAACATTTAGCCAAAAAGCACAATGTTTTTCTCGTAAGTTTTGACAGAGGTTATGAAGTTAGGCAGGAATATATTGATGTTATAAAATCTTTAGGTGTAGATACAACTGTTTTCAAGATTAATCATATTGCTGCCGCTTTATCTGCCGGATTATTCACTTTATTCAGAAATCCATTGGAGATTGAATACTTTGAACATTCAAAGTTTAGAAACCAGATAAATGAAATAATGAATAATCATAAGATTGATTTAGTTCTGAGTTTTTTTATACGCACGGCAGAGCACGTCAAGAAATTACCTGTCAAAAAAATATTAGTGGCTGAAGATTGCAGGTCTTATTATCAGAAAAGAACATCGGAGTCCAGCAAGAAATTACGTCAGAAATTTATCAGGGGTTATGATGCGGTTAAGATTGCCCGTTATGAATCTGATATTATGAATTATTTCGACAGGACAACAGTTGTTACGGAAGAAGACCGTAAACAAATGCTCAAACTGAATCCGGCAGCAGATATAAGAATTATTTCTCAGGGAGTTGATACAGACATATATACTCCATCAATTGATGCAAAAGACCGGAATGATATACTTTTTCTTGGTAAATTAGATGTCTGGGCGAATATTTTAATGGTAAATAAAATTGTTCTGGAGATTTTCCCTTTGATAAAAAAAGCAAATCCAGGAGTCAGACTTCACATTGCAGGAGCAAATCCCGTTAAAGGAATTTTGAATTTTCAATCGGAATCCATCCAAATTCATCAGAATCCGGTTGATATAACGCCGTTTTATCAAAAGGCAGCAGTTTTTCTTCATCCTCATTCGGGAGGTTCCGGCGTGCAAAACAAGGTACTTGAAGCAATGGCATCCGGCTGTCCTGTAGTTACTTCGCAAAGCGGTGCAAACGGCATCAATATCTCAAACGGTGAGAACGGGTATATTGCAGGCTGTAATGAAGAATTTGCACATTATACTATTGAAATGCTTACAAATAAAAATCAACGCGAAAAAGTTGGAATTAATGCCCGCCAATATGTCGAAACAGAGAAGTCCTGGGAATCAGTTTTTAAAGCTTGGGATAACATGATTGATGAATTGTAGAAAAATGCAATGTATTAAAATTTAGTATCAAAAAGTAATCCTGAATAATTCTAGTAAGTTGTTTCTAAAGACCGGGCATATTCATTTTATATATCATTTATATCTGATTTGCCGCCCTCGAATGAGATTTGTGGTGAATTGAAACCCTTAACTATCAGCCATACTCCAATGAATATTTCCCACAATCCGCCAGTAATTGAGGAAATAAGTCCCAGACCGGAACCCATAATTTCAGATATCATACCGCAAAAAATAACAGCGTATCCAACGATTCCCCATACAGCCAAAATTCTTGGTACCAACTTAGCTTTGTACAAGGTGTAACAAAGCATCAAACCGGAAATTCCAAGAGTACTCATTCCAATCTCATAAGAAAAATGCTGTGCTTCCGTTAACAAAGTACTCAGGGTTTGAAGATAGGAACTGTCGGGAACTACTGCTTTCAAGTACTCACTGCCCACGGGTATTTGAAGCAGTATAAACAGAACCATAATGCCAATGAAGACAGCATCAAGAATTCTGAATGCAAGATAGCCTATTGCAATACGCTCATTGTGTTGCTTTAGGATAGGGAACATTAGTACACCGTGAGCAGCGTCGCCGGCTACAGCAATCAACCAGAGAACTGCACCGATTGCCAACGTCAAACTATTTGCTGAAATCGAAGTAAGGTAATTCGGAACACCAAGAACAGACTGGATGAGACTTTCCCCGCCAATTCCTACTACGAATCCTGCAAGATAAACCACACCAACTACTTTTGCAGTTGTTTTGTAATACACCATTTTCACTCCTATATAATTTTATATTTTATTTTCTTCAACAAATTATTTGCTAATGTAATGTTATTTTTTATATTAGCCAAAATATTAATTTTGTGAATATTATATTTATGTTGAATGGAATGAAATATAATGTTATGAAGAATTCTATAAATGGGATTTGGCAGGTATTCCTTGTTTTTTGCATAAGGTTAAAACCGTATGTTGATTCAAATGCAACAAAGGGCTTCAGCCGTTAGCGAATCACTACGGCTTTATAACTACCAAATATTCAATTAAAAATGGTTTTAATTTGGTTTCAATGCTAATTTGCCCCCAATATATGCCATTGGAATATAAGCAACAATTATGTCCAAAAATGTAAACCATACCGGAGATGGAAGCATTAAAGAATTTGCGATTCCTCCAAGTAAGAAAAGTATGCCGATAACATAAGCAAATTTCATTTTATGACTTGCGGCTATAAAAGCTGCCAGATAAGCTCCGACAAATGTACCGAGTGCATGAGCTAAAAAAGGGGCAACAAAATGTATAGGCTCAAACAAATGCATGGATGCTTTTAAACCTTCCATAGAAGAAACATCCGCTCCCTCCGGTAATGGAATTAGTGTGCCGTTTATTTTGAGAAGTGCCATATTCACGACGCTTCCTACAACGAAGCCGGCTATTACAGCCAAAATATTCTTTATAATCGGATTCATATTTCCTACAATATTAGTTAATAATTCTGTAATTCATAATTCTCTAATTCCAATATTTCTGTTTTTAAAAAGTAATCTTTCAAAATTGCAACCAACAAATTAATTTTTAAATACAGAATTAAGGTATTCAAAAATAAAGAATTGATTTATATTTTCAAAAATATTATTATCTAAAAAAATAACACTTAGTATAAGCAGCTTTTAAAATTAAATTCATACTGACAACCAAATCCTAAAATGTTAACAGTATTTTAACATATTTGATAATTTTTGACTGAGTTAATATAATTCAGTTCTAAGTTTCAGTTATTCCATTTAAAATTAATATTGATTATTTATGTTGAATTTTAATTGTTTAACAAAAAAATCGTACTTTTGCAGTATGAATGATACAGGCAAAATAAAATGAGTTTTTCCGAAAGTCTTGCAAAACTTGATAGAATATTTCGACCATTAATCTCAAAACTATCACCCGCGTTTTATATTGATTTTTATTCACGGGGCAGAAGAGATTTCCTTTCAAGATTATCAGATGACGAACCGCATAATATTGATATTGATAACTGGATAAAACCAGTAATATATTGGGATATTGAATTTAATAACAACTTATTTAATGCTGCCGGGATGTTCAAAAGCGGAAAAGGATATCAAATGTCTGCATTGCAGGGTGCAGGTGCCTGGCTGGCAGGAACTTCCACCACTCATCCAAGAGCAGGAAATAAAAAGCTCGATATCTTGCATCCGTTTCTTTCATTACCCCGTAGTCGTTCGGCTGTAAATTGGTTGGGTTTGCCGAATGACGGGCATTTTGCTCTTGCAGGTAAAATTTCAAGAATTGAAAAAATAAGCGGCTGCCCAATCGGTGTCAGTGTGAGCAGTGACCCTTCGGAAAGCGGTCTGACTGCGATGAAATCACTTGTTGACGGAATGGATGCCTACAGTCAGAGTAATGTTGATTTTATCGAATTAAATGAAAGCTGCCCGAATGTACCACATCATTCCAATAGTGATTCCAACACTCTTGATAAAGAAATGGTTACCAGATTAGATTACATTAGTGGTCATTTTTTGAAATTCAGAAAAAGGAATCTTCCTGTAATTGCGAAATATTCTGTTGATACCGACCCAAATTTACTTGATGAATTAATCCCATTACTGATAAATTACGGATTCGACGGGATTAATATTGGCAATACATCCACTACATATAGTGAATATCTGCCATTAATTTCTGAAAATGAAAGAAAAGCATTTAAGTATTTCACAGAAAATTTCGGCGGTGGTGTAAGCGGCGAATTAATTCGTAATAAATCACTTTCTTTATGCAGGAGAGCAGGAGAAATTATCAAAAATACAGAATTGAAAAAGGAATTCCATATTATCCGGACAGGCGGTATAGACAGTTATAATGACCTGGAAGAATCGAAAAATGCGGGTGTATCGCTTAATCAATGGTACACCGGATATTTTGAGAATTTCTCATTATACGGACATAAATTGTATAGGAAGATGTATAGCAAATGAGTTGGAAAGATTAATGTGAACTTGAATTTCAATAAAGACACTAAAAAGATTAATCACGCATATTAATGATTTACATCTTTTTCATAACCACAATATATTCATTACTCATTGTACTTCCGGTAATTCCTGTTTCATTAGTTGGACTGTTTCTTGAAGGCATTCTTTTATTTGGTATTCTTCTTACAAAAGTATTAATATGATGGTAACCAAATGACTCAAAGAATTCAACAGTGATTTTATCCAAAGGAATTTGTACTCCTTTTACAGTCCTGTTTCCTAAAACATAACAGACGAAAGCATTTTTGTTTACTACTTCTGAAATATTTTTTATTGAATTATAGTAATCAAAAGTAAAAGAATTAACTTCATCAAATCTTTTAGAATCAATTTCTTTAATTAATTCAAATTCCTTTTTTGCACTTGTGACTTCAAATCCATTCATATATCTATTGGTTTTGCCGCCCATTAAGCTATTATCAACTTTTTCAGCATCCGGAAAATCCAACCATTGATTTGAAAGTCTTGAAAACTGACCATAAGCCACAGTTGTTCTTGAATCACCATAAGGCGGTGAAGTTACAATTAAGTCAATTTTATCGTCAATTAATTCTAAAGGACTTTGATAGCAAGTATTAAACATAAAAACTTTGGATTCAGCATTATTCTCAATTTTATTTGTGTAAGATTCTAAACCGATTAGATTTCTATTTAATTTCTGTAAGAAAATTGAAAAAGAATCAGGATTAAAATCATCAATTTTAATTTGTTTCATTCTGAAAAGCTTAAATTCACTATTTCGGGTTAATGATACTTCACGACTTGTCTCACTAAAAGCGGTTAGAAAAAATAGCTGTACATCCGGATGAATTTTATTTTTTATAAAATGCTTGATTTTAGACAGGTTTCCAATAATTTCCGGCTTATACCAAAAATCAATATTTTTGAATGTTTGATTATTATTTTTGATTTGTGTTTTATATCCATTTTCTTGATGCATATTGAATAATCCAAACTGAGAATTCATTGCAAAAAGATGATTATCTAATTCATCATAGAATATTTGTATCCCTTGTTTAATCAGTTCAATTGAAAACTTTGTTGTTTTAGATTTGGATAACAGTATTGCTAATGGGTTAATATCAAAACCAATTGCATTGATTCCCTGCATATTTGATTCGACCAAAGAAGTTCCCGAACCACAATAAGGGTCAAGTAATAAATTTGTACTTTTTTGTTTATATTCGTGAATTAGTCTCCTTGCGATTTGGGGTATCATCATTGCTGGATAATTATGATAACAATGAGTCAACTCTTTTGTATTAGAGTTTACAAAATCCCAAGAAGTATCAATTATAGAATTCAAAGTCTATCTCCACGTAATACTTGCTTATAAGCAAGTGATAAATTACAAAAAATAATGGAAATTGCATTTATTATTGTAACAAAAGTAAAATAAAATGAAAAAGACGAGTATAGAGCAATTTGTAATAGATAAAGTTAAAGAAAAAAGAATATCTTTAGGAATTTCACAAGCAGAATTAGCATTCAGATTAAACCTAAGTAACGGTTTCATTGGAAAGATTGAAAGTCCGAAATATAATTCGAAATACAACATAAATCATCTAAACAATTTAGCGATGATTTTGCAATGCAGTCCTAAAGATTTCTTCCCTGAAAAACCTTTGGAGACAAAAAATGGATAAAATTGAAAAAATCAAGTTTGAATTTTATCGAATAAAGGAAATGGGATTTGTTAAATCTAACAGAAGTCATAATACTGGTATAGGTAAGACTTTCGAGGATTTATTAGGGGTTAGTGAGAACAATAAAAAGGATACTGACTTTTTGGAGTTTGAAGTTAAAAGTCAAAGATTTCTAACCGGTTCTAAAATTACCCTGTTTACAAAAAGCCCTTCATTCCCGGAAAAAGCGAATTATTTTTTTGTATCTCGTTATGGTGATTCTTATTCTGACAATCCTCTTTTGAAAAGAATACACACCTCCTTCTATGGTCATAAGTTTAACAAATATATTAACAAATTCGCGTTCAAGCTTGATGTGAATAAAAGAAAGAAAAAGATATTTATCACAGTAAAAGACTTATTAACTGATAAAGTTAGTAATGAGTTATTTTATTATTCATTTAAAGATTTAGAAGCAAGTATTTCAAAACTCACCAATTTATTCGTTGTATTTGCAGACGCAAAAATCATTGATGGTGTTGAACATTTCCATTATACAAAGGCAACTGTATTTTTAGATTTCAAATTTAATAAATTTTTAGATATGATAAATTCCGGTTCAATTCAATATGACATTAGAATAGGCTCATACAAATCAGGTACAAATTTGGGAAAACCACACGACCACGGTAGTGGTTTCCGGGTGAATCGAAATAAACTAAAAGAATTATACTCTGATGTGATTATTCTTGATTGATTTCTAATCAACTTCGAATTTGATATTATACTTGTGTGTATTATAATGTAAGTAATATTTAAATATGTAAAACTGATAATTTTCTTATAACCTGAGTTTTAAAATATATTTCACTTTCCAATTTTAGAGAAATGAAGTTTGTCTTCTGGAATTTTTGAGCTTTGGAATAAACATCAATTTTCATTTTCAAATCAAATTTGAGATAGTGCACAAATACAATATTGTGTACAAAAACAATATTGTGTACAAAAACAATATTGTGTACAAAATTAGCTATTCTGCACAACTTTAACATTTGTACTCAATAAGGAATTTTTTAGTAATTTCTCTATTATTTATTTATCTACATATCACTATACAGTACTATATGTGAATTTAATAACATTATTATCGAATAATCATTATTTTACAATTAATATGTGAAAGTATCACATATACTGTCATTTGTTGTAACGAATTGTCAATTAATATACAATATCATACATATAATATTGTTAATATGTTAGAAAAATAGCATTAAATATATTTTTTTATGATTTATTGTGATGATATTAGCAAATAATATCGTATTTTTGCTGTTGAATTGTTTTGCAAATGTAAAATTGATTATATAACAAAAATTTCAGGTATCTTGTATGAGTGAAATAAAATGTGTAGAATGTCTTACAGAACCGACCGAAGAAGAACTTTACGGTCAGCTTGATGACATTCTTTGTGAATATGTAGATAAACCGGGTGCATTGATTCCCGTTTTACAAATCACGCAGAGAATTTTTGGGTATTTACCTCAGGAAGCATTAAAAAAAATTAGTTTAAAGTTGAAAAAATCCTACAGTGAAGTAACAGGAGTGGTTTCGTTCTACTCATTTTTCTCAACCCAGCCGCGCGGTAAATATATTGTCCGTGTTTGTCTGGGTACAGCCTGTTATGTTCGCGGCGGCAAAGATGTATTAAGCGCCCTGAAGAAAGAGCTTAAAATTGATGTTGGTATGACAACCGATGATAAACTGTTTTCCATAGATGTGGGTAGATGTTTCGGTGCCTGCGGATTAGCTCCGGTTGTAATGGTAAATGACGAAGTTCACCAGAGAGTTAAACCGGAAAAAATCGGTGAATTGATTAATGCTTATAAGAATGCTGAACCACAGGAAGAATTTAAGGAGGTTGTATGAAAAAGTTAATGTCGAAAGAAGACCTGCTTAATCTACGGATTGCAATTCAGAAAAGTGAATTAAAAATTAAAGAAAATCTGAAAGAACAAATTCACGTATGTATCGGCGGCGGATGTATAGCATCAGGCTCATTGAAATTAAAAGCAGCTTTAGAGGAATCCGTTTCATCGCACGGTCTTGACGGTCAGGTTGCAGTAGTTGGAACAGGATGTCTGGGTCCTTGCTCGAGAGGTCCGGTTGTGGTAATGCAAAGTGATAATACTTTTTATCAGGAAGTCAAACCCGAAGATGCCAATGACATAATTGTCAAACATATTATGGATGGCAATAAGGTTGAAAGGCTTGCCTGGACTGAATTAGGTTCAGAAACGCCGACAATTAAAATGGATGATATTTCCTTCTTCAAACGTCAGAATAAAATTGTACTCAAAAATTGCGGTTTTATTGACCCTTTAAGTATTGAAGATTACATAAAAGTTGACGGTTACAAGGCAGCAGCTAAATCACTCTGCGAATTAAAGCCTGAAGATGTAATTGACGAGATGCGTAAATCGGGGCTTCGCGGAAGAGGAGGAGCAGGTTTTCCTACCTGGATGAAATGGTCATTTGCTGCTAAAGCCGGAATTGGCGAAAAATATATCTTATGTAATGCAGACGAAGGCGATCCGGGAGCATTTATGGATAGAAGTGTACTGGAAGGCGACCCGCACTCGGTTATCGAAGGAATGATAATAGGCGGTTATGCAATAGGTGCCAATCAGGGTTATATCTACGTAAGAGCCGAATATCCGCTTGCTGTTGAAAGACTTCAGCGAGCTATAGATTTTGCTGATGAATACGGTCTTCTTGGCAAAAATATCCTGAACAGTGGTTTTGATTTCAGTCTTGAAATCAGAATGGGCTCAGGTGCATTTGTCTGCGGTGAAGAAACTGCATTGATGAATTCAATTGAAGGTAAACGCGGTGAACCCCGCCCACGTCCGCCGTTTCCGGCAGAAAAAGGACTTTGGGGAAAACCGAGCGTTCTCAATAATGTCGAATCATTTGCAAATATTGCTCAAATAATAAATAATGGCGGCGACTGGTTTGCTTCCATCGGCTCTGAAACAAGTACCGGAACAAAAGTTTTTGCACTTGCCGGAAATATCAACAATTCAGGATTGGTTGAAGTGCCTGTCGGTACATCACTCGGTGAGTTGATTTATGATATTGGAATGGGAATACCGGGCGGGAAAAAATATAAAGCTGCTCAAATCGGCGGTCCGTCAGGCGGCTGTATCCCTAAAGAACATTTGAATGTAGCATTAGACTATGAATCGTTGAGTGAGCTTGGTGCTATTATGGGCTCCGGCGGTTTAATCGTTATGGATGAAGATACCTGTATGGTTGATGTTGCCAGATTTTTCCTCGAATTCGTTCAGGAAGAATCTTGCGGTAAATGCGTTCCCTGCCGTGTAGGTACAAAAAGAATGCTGGAAATTCTGGAAAGAATAGCCGGCGGTCAAGGTAAAGAAACTGATATTGACCTGCTGATTGAATTAGGCGAACAAATCAAGGATACTTCTCTTTGCGGATTAGGTCAGACAGCCCCGAACCCTGTTCTATCAACCATCAGACATTTCCGTCACGAATACGAAGCTCATATCAGAAATAAACATTGCGAAGCCGGTGTTTGTCACGGATTGGTACGTGCCCCCTGTCAGAGTGCCTGCCCAGCTCACGTTGACATTCCAGGCTTTGTATCGCTTATCGGCGAAAAGAGATATGCCGAGGCGCTCAAACTGCACAGGGAGCGTAATCCATTTGCTGCAGTTTGTGCCCGAGTCTGCTTCCACGTATGTGAAGACAAATGCCGCCGCAGTACAATGGATGATGCAGTTTCAATCAGAGCCATAAAAAGATTTATGGTTGACCAGGAAATTACTATTCAGCTTCCTGAAGTAAGGGAGAATCCTGAAAATGCGAAAAAGAAAATTGCAATAATCGGTGGCGGTCCTGCAGGATTAACCTGCGGATATTTCCTTGCCAGACTTGGTTATAAACCAAAAGTATTTGAATCGGAACCACGTCCCGGAGGAATGTTAGTACAGACAATTCCATCATACAGACTGCCGAGAGAAATTCTTGCACGCGAAATTCGTATGATTGAAAATCTGGGTGTGGATATCGAAACAAATAAAAAATTAGGCAGAGATTTTCTTGTTCAGGATTTGAAGGATGAAGGATATGATGCGCTGTTTATGTCTATCGGTTCGCCGAAGGGTATAGCAATGGATATTAAAGGCGGTGACCATCCTTTAGCAACAAAAGCAATGGACTTCCTTAGAACTTACAATCTTAGAGGCTCGGTTAGAGTTGAAAAGGAGATTGTAATAGTAGGTGGCGGTAATGCAGCTTTTGATGCTGCAAGAACAGCAATCAGACTTGGCGCTGAAACTGTAAATATAGTTTACAGACGCAGCCAGGAAGAAATGCCGGCTTATGCTGAAGAAATCGAAGAAGCATTGCAGGAAGGAATTATCATCTATCCTTTGACTAATCCTCAGGAAATTTTAATTGAAAATGACAAGATTACAGGTGTTCGCTGTAACAGAATGAGACTTGGAGAATTTGACCATTCAGGCAGAAGACGTCCGATGAACGAAAAAGATTCTTTTGTCATCAAGGCAGACCAGGTAATTATGGCTTTAGGTCAGGATTTCGATACTTCTCTGATATATAAGGGAACTCAGCTTGAGATGAATGCCGAGAGCAGCATTATCATTGACCCGCTGACAGGCAAAACTTCAGTTGATTGGATATTTGCCGGCGGAGACTGCGCTACAGAAGGTTCTAAAACAGTTGTAGAAGCAGTTGCTGCAGGAGAAAGAGCAGCGGTAGGTATTGATACATTTCTCACAGGACAGAATAATGCTTTCTGGCGTGAAGAAAAAGTTGTCACTACATTTTTTGACCCGAATGCCGAACCTGTCCCCTACCCGAGAAGTAAAATGTCACTGCTTGCTGTTGACAGAAGAAAATATAACTTTAGTGAAGTTGAGCAGCCCTGGCTCGAAGCAGAAGCTGTTCGTCAGTCACAGAGGTGTTTACGTTGTGATTATGGTCATTGATAACAGGAGAAAAAAATAATGATAAATTTAGCTATAAATGGTTTAGATATACAGGTTCCTGTTGGGACCACTCTGCTTCAAGCTGCTGTAAAAGTCGGCGTACATATTCCTACTCTATGCCACATCCCGGGTCGTGAAGCAAAAGGCGCCTGCAGGGTTTGTCTGGTAGAGGTCAAAAATGCACGTACGCTGGTTGCATCCTGCACAATGCCTGTAACGGAAGGTATGAGAGTATTCACCGCTACAAAAAGAGTCAGAGACGCAAGAAAAACTGTTGTGGAACTGTTATTGTCGGAACACGACGGCGATTGCAAAACCTGCGACAGAAATGATGACTGCGAACTTCAGACAATTGCTCGTAATCTCGGTATAGATGATGTCAGATTTGAAGGTCAGCGTGCCAAGCATCAGTATGATGACTCGACACCCGCTCTTATTCGTGATAACGGAAAATGTATTAAATGCCGCAGATGTGTAACTGTATGCAACGAAGTTCAGAATGTAGGTGCATTATTCCCGCAGGGCAGGGGTTTTGATTCTGTAATCGGTCCTGCTTTTGCACTGAATCTTGATACTGTAGCCTGCGTGCAATGCGGTCAGTGTGCTGCAGTATGTCCTGTCGGTGCTATTACAGAAAATTCACATATTGATAAAGTATGGAAAGCAATTGATAATCCCGATAAAGTCGTTTTAGTTCAGACTGCACCCGCTATCAGAGCTGCTCTTGGTGAGTGTTTCGGAATGGAACCCGGCACACTCGTAACCGGAAAAATGGTTTCAGCGCTTAAGCAAATTGGATTTGATAAAGTTTTCGATACAAACTTTGCTGCCGACCTGACTATTATGGAAGAAGGTACCGAACTTCTGACAAGACTGAAAAATGTACTTGTGGATAATGGTAATGCCGCTCTTCCTCAGTTCACAAGCTGCTCGCCGGGCTGGATTAATTATATGGAATACTTTTATCCTGAATTTATGGAAAATGTATCAACCTGTAAATCTCCCCAGCAGATGTTTGGTGCTGTCGCAAAGAGTTATTATGCAAAGAAAAACAATATAGACCCTAAGGATATTACAGTTGTGTCGGTAATGCCCTGTACTGCAAAAAAATACGAAGCTGCCCGCCCTGAAATGAACAGCAGCGGTTACCGTGATGTTGACTACGTGCTTACAACCCGCGAACTCGGCAGAATGATAATTCAGGCTGGTATTGAATTCCGTAATTTGCCGGACTCGGAAATGGATAATCCATTGGGACGTTCATCGGGTGCGGCGGATATTTTCGCTAATACCGGCGGAGTAATGGAAGCGGCTGTACGTACTGTGTATGAACTCGTTACAGGAAGGGAACTACCGACCGAACAATTGCATTTAGAGCCGCTAATGGGCTTGGAAGGTATCAAAACTGCTGCCTTAAAAATTGAAGGTACTGTTCCTGCCTGGTCATTCCTTGAAGGAGTAGAGTTGAAGGTTGCAGTTTCGCACGGTTTGGGAAATACTGCAGAGCTATTGAAACGAATAAAGGATGGTGAAGTATTTCATTTTGTTGAAGTGATGACCTGCCCGGGCGGATGTATCGGCGGAGGCGGTCAGCCGAGATTTACAACCAATGATGTCCGCGAGAAAAGAATGGGTGCTATTTACCGTGAAGATGAAGGTAAAACTTTGCGTAAATCACACGAAAATCCTGACATTATAGAAATATATGCCGAGTATTTCGAGAAACCGCTCAGCCATATATCCCATAAACTTCTTCATACTCATTATACGCAGAAGTCGCCGGTGTAAGTTTCTGATTATTCTGTAGAAAATGGGCTTTACTTTTAGGGTAGAGTCCATTTTTTTTTTTGATATTTGGAAATGATTATAGTTTTCTTTAATTTTGCATATATTTTTTGAGTAAGTGCTAATAAGCAATTTGTTAAGATAAATTATTTACAGAAGTAATTAAAAAATAAATATGACAATTAAAGAAGCAATTTTAAAAAGTCTAGAAGATATTGAAAATAAATCCAATTATTATGAGATTTATAAAAATATCGTCGCTAAAAAATATTATGATTTTGGGGATGCAAAAACACCAGCTTCTACTATTTCTGCTTTACTTGGTGGATTCATTAGGAATGGTGATTCGAGAGTAAAGAGAATTAAAGAACCAAATGGTTCATTTTCATATTACTTGACAATGAATGAAAAAGAATTAGACCAAAATATTGTTTTAAAACCAGAGCCAGTATTAAGCAAAAAAATAGTTAAAAAATCAGATTATGATGAAAGGCATTTGCATAAACTTTTGACAAGCTTTTTAAAAACATCAGAAATTTATACAAAAACTATTTTTCACGAACAATCGAATAGAAATGATGATCATCAAAAATGGATTCATCCTGATATGGTTGGTATAAAATTTTTGAAACTTCAAACGAATGCAAGTCAAACATTTTTAAAAGCAATTAATCGAATTGATACTTTTAAAATAAGTTCATATGAACTAAAAAAAGAAATTAATACTGATTATGAACTAAAAAAATCCTTTTTTCAAGCAGTTTCAAATTCAAGTTGGGCAAATTACGGATTTCTTGTAGCATTTGAAATTAATAATAACTTGACTGAAGAAATGGAGCGACTTAATCAATCTTTTGGTATTGGTATAATTGAATTAAAGTCAAATCCTTATGAAAGCAAAGTTCTTTTTCAACCAAAATATAAAATTTTAGATTTTAAAACAATTGACAAACTTTGTAAAATCAATAAAGAATTCGAAAAATTTATTGAACAAATTGAAAAACTTATGACTGCATCTGAAAAATATGCAACATCAACTGAAAAAGAACTTGATGAGTTTTGTGATAAATACTTCGTGAATGATTCTGAGATAGAAAGTTATTGTAAAGAAAAGAACATACCTTCTAAATAGCAACAAAGAATTATATATTTTTTAAGTACATAAAATACGATATTACATTTAAATGGCATCAATTCTTAATAAAGGAACGGATATGCGAAAAACCAATAATTTTCTTTGGAAGAATTTATTGTTTTCTCTTATTTGGATAATTGGAATTTTAGTAGTATTTGCAAGAGTTGATATTTTAATTTTAAATGAATTAAAATATAACATCGAATGGCTTGAAGAATTTTTACCACTTATTATAATTACATTAGTTCTTTTGATAATGTTAACTCAAAAGTGGTATTATAACTTAGCATTGTTTTGTTATCCTCTTTTAGCCCTATTTTGGTTTATTCCAAAATTTATTCTGAATAATGGAAAAATTTATTTCCTTATTAAATATATTAATTACATTTTTTATAAGTTCAAAAATTATAAAAAGACTCTTTTCCAAATTGAACTGTTCATCGTAACAATAATATTATTATTAATGATATCGAATGATTGGGTTAAATGGTTTGCAATCTGCACAGCTTGTTACTTTTATATTTCATACTTATGGGAATATTTAAAAAATTCATTTAGCCAAGCTACAATATTTGGGTATAGTTTTGAAAATTTTATAAATGATATAATTTTTAAGGAAAAAAATAGTGAGTCATTTTTAATTTCAGCATTTCTTTTAAAGAGCGATAATACAAAATTTACTGTTGAAGAATTAAAAAATAAAAATTTGATAAATTTGATAAAACTAAATTACACATTAAATGAAATAATAAATCGTTTGAATGGTTTTAATAGGAAAACTACATACGTAACTTCACTAATTTACCAGTTATTGATATTTATCTTTTTTACAATTTTATTTTTTTCATTTGTAAATTTTCAACTTTTCCAAATTAATAATTTTAATTTTGAAGTTACAGGAATTCCAACAGGATTTGATTTTATATATTATACAGTCAAGTGTATGACATTTAATGGTATAGATTCAATTATTCCAGCAACATGGATTACAAAAATAATAGAAATGATGACATATATCTTAATTTCTATTTTAATATTAGGAATTATTTCATCACTAATTTTTTCATTAAAAAATGAAAAAATTAGTGAAAATATAAATCTTACAACTTCATTTTTACATCAGCAAAACATATTTATTATAGATTATGTAAATAGAACTTATGGAAAAGATATTAAGGATGCTATAAAAGAAGTGGCCAACATACAACAATCATTAATACAACTTCAAAATTATATAAATAAGTTTCTTTAAATATTGTATTAGATTACTTACAAAAATAGTATTTTAAGAATATATATTATGACATTACAAAATTTACGGACTGATAATTTATATAAATTTTTAGCATTTTCAAAGTTAGAAAACTAATTTACTTGGGTATTACAGCATACGAATTAATGAAAAATGGAGAATAATTTTTAACTGGGAAAGCGGAATTTGTGAAAATGTTCAAATTATTGATTATCATTAACAATTACAATTATGGAAAAACTTAGAAATATATCGCCCGGCGAAATTCTGTATGAAGAATTTTTGATACCTTTGAAAGTAAGCCAATACAAACTTGCTCAGCAGTTGAATATCCCTCAGACAAGAATATCCGAAATTATTAAAGGAAGGCGGAAAATTACAGCAGATACTGCCTTAAGATTAAGTATGTTTTTTGGAAATTCTGCGAAATTTTGGCTGGGTTTACAAAATGACTTTGACCTTGAAAATGAAAAAGCCACCAAAGTTAAAGAGTTTAGCCAAATTAAACAAATACTTATCGGACAGTGACTTCAATTTCATTTCAAATATTAATATGTCCGGTGCTGATAAGTTGCCGGACAATTTAATACCTGGTTGATTGATGATTATTTACTGGTTTTATAAATCCACATAATTTAATCTCATTTCTTAAATCTACCCATAAATATTTCCTTGTTTGCATTGTCCTCATCTAATACCAAGTTGCGTTCTAATATAGAAAATAATTTTTGCATAAAAGAAAATAAATATTTACTTTTGCGTATAGTTAATTTTCATTTAATAGAGTTAAAATTATGAGAAAGATTACCAAGGCTAAACCAATTTTAAGCAATGAGGCAATACAAAATAAAATAAAAGAAACTGTAGGATTTTGGCGAGTACAGAAATGGCTGATAGTTCATAATGCTCTTAATTATCCCCGCAATTCAACGGAAATAGCGAATCATTTATTAGTATCTAAATCATTAGTCCATAAAACAATATCTGAATTTAACAGGTTTGGTGCTTCATCCATAGAAACCAGAGGTAAAGGAGGCAGAAGAAATTCATATTTAACATTAGAAGAAGAGCATACTTTTATGGATGGATTTATAACTCAGGCTCAAAAAGGACATATAGCAACAGCAGGTCAAATCAAGGAATCCTATGAAAAACTAATAGGTAATACTGTTCATAAAACAACAATATACAGACTGTTAGAGCGCAATGGCTGGAGAAAAATAGTTCCGCTTCCTCATCATCCCAAAAAGGATATTCAAGCACAGGAAGATTTTAAAAAAACTTTGGACAAGAAGTAAACCGCATAATCTCGGAGAATAATCTTGATAGAAATAAAGTAATAATAATGACACAGGATGAGGGTAGATTTGGTAGAGTAAATATTCCAAAATCTTCCTGGGCGCCGATGGGAACCAGACCAAATGTGGCCAAACAAGTAGTCAGACAATCGTTTTATGTATACTGTGCCGTAGCACCAATGCTTGGAAAAATCAGTTCTTTAATCTTACCATTCGGGAATACGGAAATGATGAATCTATTTCTTGAAAATGTTTCGTATGATTTTAAAGAACATACAATCATTATGCAGGTTGATGGAGCAGGCTGGCATAGAAGTAAAGACCTGAAAATACCAGAAAATATTTATTTTATACAGCAACCACCTTATAGTCCTGAAGTGAATCCTACGGAACATATTTGGGATGAGTTAAGAGAAAAATATTTATTCAATAAAATATTTAATTCTTTAGAACATACTTTGGAAGAAGTATGCAAGGGGTTAAAAGATTTGTCAGGTAATCCAGAATATATCAAATCAATGACCTGCTTCCCCTATCTTAATGTTACATATTAGAACGCAACTTGGTATAACCTAAACTAAATCACAAATAGCTGCGTTTATTTAAATGTTGAAAACAATTACTTGATTGAATACTTCGGCATTATTTATTATTTAAGATTTGATAAATTAGAAACAAAGTGAGAATATGTTGACATTGAACACCATAATTGAAGAAATGCAAAATGTACCGATAGGTCGGCTTGAGGAACTTTATCAGTTCGTACATTCTTTATCACCCAAAATAAATATTTCTGATGTTGTGAGAAAACAAATACTTTCTTATGGCGGTGCTTTTAGCGATATGAGTAATGAAGATTATTCCGATTTCTTAAACTATACAAAACAATCAAGAGTCAGACTTTTTGACCGTGAATTTGAATTATGAAACAATCTATGCTTGATACTGATGTACTTTCAGAATTTTTGAGAGGAAATCCGGTTGTTATTACAAAGGTTGACCAACATTTAATAGAATATGGCTATATCAATCTTAGTGTTATAACATATTATGAAATACTTAACGGTCTTTTGTATAAGGATGCAAAGAAACAACTTATCAGATTTGAGGAATTTGTTAAACTGAACAAAATTATTTCACTTACAATACCTGCCGCCAAAAAAGCAGCGACAATTCAGTCCGAACTTAGAAAAAAGGGAACTGTAATCGGACACACTGATACGTTAATAGCAGGTATCGCAATTACAAATCAATTACAGTTAATTACAAATAATACAGAACATTTCAAAAGAGTCAAAGGACTTGAAATTGCAAATTGGAAAAATTAATCCTATAAATATCAATAGAATTTTATTTTACTGTTATTTGAATTTGCAGAAAATATTAATACTGAGCCTTTTCCCACAAACTTCTTCATACTCATTATATGCAGAAGTCTCCGGTGTAAATATCTGATTTTTCCCTAAGTACATGGACTCCACCTCTAAGGTGGAGTCCATTTTTAGTTTGGTGGATTGATGATTTTGTACCAATAGCTCCTGAAAAGCTGTACATCTTGAAACAATAGAATGTGACATTATAACGGCAGGAATGGATACATTAGTAAAAACCTTGTTCCACGCTCGCTTATTTCAATGGCAGGTGCCGGCAGCTTGAAATAATTAAGCGTTTGTCTAAACCAATTCCATATCGGAGGTCCGTCGGGAAGTAATTTAACCAAATCATAATCAAGACCTATAATAAAACGCGGACTTCCGGCAAGAAAATCATTATATTTTGTGGAATATTCAGGAAAACATTCAGAATTTGGGTCAGAAGGATTACATAAATTCCTTGCAGCATATCCAACAGTCAACTGAAGCCATGGAAGCCAGTATTGTTTGAGGTTATCAGGCAAAATATTGAAAACATTCAAAGATAAGTACAAACTTTGGGAACTGTAATCATCAATAAAAAATTCACTAGGACTTCTTTTTTTCTCACCGTGCCAATCAGCAGGTATATACATGAATTTAGGAGTAACATTTTGGAACCACGGCACATAATACTGCAAAAGCAAGAAACCGAAACCCGAAACATCACTATAAAAATCGGATGGACTAAATCCCCAATTCTCGGCAAATCCATCCATTACTTCGACATAAGTTGAGTAGGCAATTCCCATAAAAGCTCCGGTAAGAGTAGCGGACTCTTTGCTAAACCCTGACCACATCAGCATTTCCGTATATACCTGCCCTGATAGATATGCCCCATAAAAATGTCCGATTTTATCAGAATATAAAGCATAATCACCATCTTCTATAAATCTGAATTTTGCAGATTTTGCCCAAATTGTATTTACCTGATATATATGCTGGCTAACCATGAAGCCGGTTAAAGCTCCGGCAAAAAGTCCAAATCTGAGAGGATCTATTTTTGTATCAATGAGCGGTAGATTGCCATCTAAAGTATATCTGAAATTATCAGCGTACATAAAATCACTTTGGGATATTCTTGCAGCAGTATTGTCAGCAGTAAGAGAATCTGAATAAACAGTGCTATCAGTAATAGAACTATCAGAATTTAATTCATCGCTTGCAAGTACGATTAAATTAGAATCAAAATTAACATCCACAGTGTCATTTGTAACGGAATTTGCTCTTGAAATCATGAATAAAAAACAAATAACAAATAAATTAAACCTATTTTTCATTTATGGTATAATAATTGATAAATTAATATTGTAAATAGTTGTATTACAAATATAGTGAAATTTAGGTCATATATTTATAATTTGATAAAATTATTAAATAAAAAATCGTTAAATTAGATACAAGTTTTTTGTAAAATAAATAAATGAATTTATAAGTTGTATAAATATGAATGATATAGGCAATAGAATAAGAGAAGCCCGTACTCAATTGAAGATGTCAGTTAAGGAATTAAGTGACAAGACTAAAGTGCGTCAGTTTGTTATTGAATCAATTGAAAAAGGTGATTTCTCAGTAATGCCCGAAGTGTATATCAAATCATTTATCAAAACACTTACAAAATTTCTTAAGATTGATTATGTTGATGAAATTATTTCTGCAAAACCTATAAAACCCAAAAAGAAGAATTTTGATGACGAGAAAATCGAATCAGTTCCTCCTGTAAAATCAAATAAAGACAATTATATTACCGATTTTCTTAAGAAATCATTTGAAAAGTCTCCCAAAGTTGAAACTTCACATTTTGCAGAACTTTTTAAGAAAAGGAAATTAGACAAAGATAAAAGATACATGTATCTCAATAAAACGATTTATATTATTCTGTTTATTGCTGTAGCCGCTGCAATTTATTTTGCCTTTACATCGTTGAATAAGTCCTCTGTAGATATTGAAAACTCTGAAATTTTATCAGGCAGTGATACTGTATCACTGGAAACTGAGTCAGATAATTTGTTTTCATATTTCGAGAAGTCCGACTCATTACGTTTATCTGCAAAGGCACACGACACAGTTTGGATAAGGGTGCTTGTTGATGGAAAAACATTATATGAATCACTTTTAAATCCGGGAATGGAAGAAAATTGGGCTGCCAATGAATTTTTTATTGTTGACCTCGGAAATGTTGGCGGTGCAAAGATATACAGAAATGACGAACTTCTGCCTCAATTTGGCAAGACGGGTTCTGTTGTTAAAAATATTAAAATTACCGCCACAGAAGTCTTAAATACGTATTCCATAAAAAGTGACAGCCTAAGAGCATCAAGAAAGCGGGCTGAGAGAGAAAAGGTTGTTGTTAAGCCAAAACTAATAGAGCAATCTAAAATTCAAACTACTCCGCAATTCCCGATACCCAAAAAAGATACCTTACGGTTTTAACTTCCTGACCTGACAATATCGTGCAGTCTAATTACCCCAATCAAATGATTTTGAATATCTACAACGGGCAGAACATTTATTTCACTATTTCTGTTTTCCATCACGGCTAAACTTTCATGGAGAAAAGCGTCTTTCCTGATTGTAATAGGATTTTTAGTCATTACTTTATCCACAATCAATCCCCTCATATCTTCTGATTTTTGAAGGATACGTCTTACATCACCATCTGTGATAATTCCCAAAAGCTGATTAGACTCGTCAACAGCACACACACAGCCCAAATCTTTTTTGGTTATTTCAATAATAGCATCTCTAAATGATGATTCTTTGGAAATAACAGGTATATCATCACCTGAGTGCATGACATCTGATACCCTGACAGTCACAGAGCGCCCGATTTGTCCGAGCGGATGGAGTCTTGAAAAATCTTCGAGTGTAACATTCCTCAATTTCATAACAGAAATTGCAAGTGCATCACCAATAGCGAGTGCCAAAGTTGAGCTCGAAGTAGGTGCCAGATTAAAAGGACAGGCTTCCTTTTCAACCGAGCCGTCAAGAATAATATCTGAAAATCTGCCGATAGCAGAATTTATATTTCCAATAATTGATATTATTTTTGAATCTCTCATTTTTAGATATGGGAGAAGTTTCACTAATTCCTCAGTTGTTCCACTCTTTGACAGCAGAATAGCAACATCACCTTTTTGAACGATTCCGATATCACCATGTAAAGCTTCAACAGGATGCAGAAAAATAGCCGATACACCTATACTTGAAAATGTTGCTGCTATTTTTCGGGCAATTAATCCGGATTTTCCAACGCCGCTAATAACAATTTTATTTGCATCAGCCAGCAATACAGATGCTGCCGCAAATTCTGAAGACAATCTATTTTTTGCAGAAATCAAAGCATTTATCTCATCGTCTAATGCCTGAATACCAATACTCAATATTTCAGATTCATTCATATAATATTCCATAAGGGATAAAAACAAAAATAAGGACTTTATTTCTTATAAAACAATTTATCATATTACAAACAGTATCAATCCGGCGACCAGCCAAGCTGTTTCCCGCCTATCAAATGAAGATGTATATGATTTACAGACTGACCTCCCTCCTTATTACAATTCATAATGACCCTATAACCGCGTTCAGCGATTCCTTTTTCTTTTGCTATGGCAGATGCAGCCAAAATGAGTTTCCCCAGAATTGCGGCATCTTCAACGCCTGCATCATTAATGGTTTCAATATGTTTTTTGGGGACAATCAAAACATGAACAGGTGCCTTTGGAGATATATCATTAAATGCTATTATCTCGTCATTTTCAAACACAATCTGAGCAGGAATCTCACGATTGGCAATCTTTGTAAAAATTGAATCAGCCATATTATTAATCCGATTAAATAATAAATAAAAAAGCCCTTCACCATGACGGCAAAGGGCTTTTTTTCGCTTTTGTGAAGCGGATAAAATTAACGAATAATCGTCATTTTACCTGTCTGCACTTGATTTTCAGATGTCAATCTCAAGATGTAACTGCCTGTCGGCAAAGGTTTACCCTGCATATCATTACCATCATAATCATACGAATGGTCAAATGCGCTTAGGAATCCATTTTCGATAACATTTACAACTTTTCCAAACATATCAACAACTTCCAATTTTACATTCTGTGAGGAAGGTAAATAAAAACTGATTACAGTATTATTTACGAATGGATTTGGAGAGTTTGGTTCGAGCTTCATATCACGGACATTGTCAAAAGTCAAAGTCACGATGTTTGAAGTAAAGCAATCCTGCGAACCGTCTCTGTCCATCTGACGTAAACGATACTCGTAAGTAGTTTTTGACGAAACTTCTTTATCAAGGAAATTATAACGGCTGATAGTTGAAGAATTACCAATTCCGGTAACAAAACCGATTTGTTTGAATTCTTCTGATTTACCGGCAATTCTTTTCTCAACATAGAAGCCGTAGTTGTTAAGTTCTGACGCAGTTTCCCAATACAAATCAATACCTGATGAATGAACATTGCCTGTAAATACATACAATTCTACAGGAATAATGTCATCGTTACACCATTCGTAAGCATCAACAGCTTCACCGAATGATTTGTAAGCAAAAAGCGGACGCATGAGCGGTATCCATGTACCGCGAGTCATAGTACGTGTAGTCGCATCCCAGCCTCTGAATCCTAAGTGATCCATGTGTCCAAATGCCGGATTACCCATTACCGGAGTGAAAGGCATCCATTTACCTAAGTTAGCCACATTCTGAACTGCAAAATAGTTATTGTTTACTAAGTTGCCGCCAACAGTTCTACGGAAACTCTTATCAAGGTTGAGCGAAATACCTCTTTCTCCCCACCAGGTCGGAGTAGTAGTATTATCTACCGAAACATTGGTAGTTCTCATACCGGAGCGGGAACTTGAAGCACCTAATTCCATACTTGTTTCGCCATCCTGCGCGATTGAAGCCCAGTACATACCTTTCGGTAATACCAGAGGCTCATCCAGAAAGTATGTAACGTACTTATCATAAACATTCATAAAATTAGGTCCGCCGCGACGGGTTGTTAAAGTACCGATTACTCTGTTTTTGTTTGGTAAGGAATCGCCGCCTTCATAGACTTTAAGTGTTACCAAATCAGCAGCTTTATTTATACCAGCCCAATACAGTCTAAAGCCTCTCAGCGTATCTGAATTGAGGAGATAAAATTTCATTGCAATCGCACCTGAACCGGAACCGCCAACAGCACCGACAACATCGGTTACCCTGTCGTAGTTTACAGTCGGGTTAGCAGGAGCGGCATCTATATTTCCGCTTCCGCCTCTAGGTGTATCCTTAGGAATTGCAGGCTGACCGGGAATCGGATTAGGAATAGTAATAGTCGGCAGCTGTAAACCCAAACCTTTTCCGGCTGGAATTATAAAATCATCAACCGAATTTTTTGTTTTTTCTACAGGAGGATCGTAAGCAAATACATCACTGAATCTTAAAGTAAAGTCTGAGTAAGTTGTATCATTCTTTGGAATTAAATCCGGTTCTTCACTTATAAGGTTAGCATACAGTCTATAATGTGCAATTGTATCAATCTGACTCTTTCTTGCATTCCACGAAGGCATAGTTTGATCTAAAGTACCTCTCGGAATCAAATTCGATATAGTTTGTGTACGGCAGTAAATAGGGTCGTTATCTAAATGATTTCCATTTGTATCAACACGGAAAATCTTAACTTTTACGGCAAAATTTGCTGCATTTAGATTAGTGTTGTTGGATATCATTACTGACAAAGGTATGAAAGTAGCCTGTGAAGCAGGAGCTAAGGTATAAACCCAATTTACTTTTACAGAAGTAATTTCAAGGTCTGTAATCTCAGAACGATATAGAAGTCTGACATTATCTACGAAGAAATTATCATCATCATCGGCTATACATGTAGCACATTTTCTGGAATTATGAGCATATACTTTTATTCTGAATCTAAAATGCTTTGCACCGTTATTCTTCCAAACAATGAATGTATCAGGAATCGGAATTGCAAATTTCTTGAACTCAACATCAATACCGTCATCGTATATGTTTGCTCTTAATGAATTAATCAGACCGCTTGCGGAACTACCGGGAACTGCTAATGCTGAGTCCTTATCAGTTTCGAGGAAACCAATCAGATACCCGCCGGCACCGTACAAAGTCAAAGCCGGATTATTTGTAATTGCACCGGCAGTAGAACCTCTTCTTTGTGGATGATGTCTCCAATTGGCAAGAGGTATATTTGTGATACCGCTTATTTCATCATCTGAAGGTTTTGCAAATTCTACTACTAATTCGTCCGGATACTGACTTACAGAATTTGCCTGAATATAAGGATTAAGAACATTTCCTTCACGAACAACTCTTGGTTCGGGACCGACAAGCATTCTGTCATTGTAACCTCTTACCCAGTCATCTCTATGAATAGTTCTTTGAACTGACAATGTAAGAACGGCACCCTGTTTTCCGCGAAGGTCAATAGGGAAAGAACGTAATTCATCACCGCCGCGCTGCGGATTTCTGGTATCACCGTATCTTGAAAGGAATTCACTAGTTCCGTTTCTCTGCAGGCGGTTCATTTTGATTGCAGGTGAGTTTAAAACTCTTGGTTCGTTTAATCCGCCTAAGAAATAATTGGTTGCGGTATCATTATGTCTTGGAGGCAGAGGATATTTAGAAATTGTATTTCCACCTACAACATGAGCATTTATATTAACCCATTTCCATACTGAAGGAACATTGTCACCTGTTTCAACGTCAACCATCCATTCACTTGCATCATCATCAAATACTCGGAATCTCGGGTCAGGATTTTTGTCATAAAATCTTCTCATAACAAACATTGTTGTTTTGAGTGTATCATCAAATGGCCAATTATCAGTATAAGCAGTATTATTGGCTGGATAAATAGGTTCTGCAATTGCCATTGCAGTTAATTTACCGATATGTTCATCAATAAACTGATTAGGTTCGAAAGCCGGGAATTGTACCTGAGCACCATAGTATGCAGGAACACCATTGAATCCCAGATTTCTAAAATCATTATCCGTCAATACTGTTGTACCGCGAACTAATCTAACTCTGACAAATTGGTCGCCATTACAGTTCACAGCTTCGGTTGCAGGCAGACTAAGACAGTTTGCATTTACCGGAACAACACGATTATAGATAGCTCTTCCGGTTATTGAATTTTTGATAAAGAAACGTACTCTGAAAGTATGGTCCTGTTTCATAAAGTTAACACCGCCGGGTCCCTGAATTTCATTTGACAGATTCTGAACAATTGCAAAAGGCTGAATCTGACCTAAACGTTCATGACCGGCAAGCATTTCATAATCATCCATTGTAGCTGCAGGAAGGTCAACAACATAATCATTCGGATTTGGTACGTTAGATGTCTGGCTTCTTACTCTATAGTTTAAAGATTGAACTCTTAAAGTATTCTTCCATTGTTTGAATTTAACGGCTGACATTGTGTTAGGATACATAACTTCAACATTGAATGTATCGGAGCGGTATCTATCCCAATATGTAGTTCCCTGCACATATTCACCTGCCCAAGGCTCATTATTGGTTATTCCGCCCTTTCCAAAATTCATGTGACGTGCAAAACCTCGAATACCTGACGTAGTGTTATATCTGAAAAGTTCTCTTGCGCTGCCTTTTACATAAAGAGCAGTAGAAGGGTCAAGATATGAAACACTGTCTGTTATTCTTGAATAATGTATTGTGATACTTGAATCAACGGCAGAAAATACAACGTGTGCATCTGCTGTTGCATAAGTCGAGTCTCCGGGGCGTGAATCAGGAGCAGCATATGTATTTATTGGAGTTCCGGCATTTAATGCAGCTACAAGAGTTCCTTTGGGCTGAATGTTGTAAAAAGCTACAATCAATGAGTCCATTGTTGCTGACCTCTTAAACCACACTTTTCCAAACTCTTCTTTGTTCTTGGTAGTTGGATTGTATTGCGACAGCATTAAGTCACCCCAGAACGGAGCAACAAATGCAGTCTTACTGTTCTGATTAAGTCCGGTCATTATATCGCCGCCGCGGGAACGGATACCATTTGTTTTAACCGTTCTGTCGTAAGCCATAGCCAGTGGATCTGCACCCAGTACTGAGAACAGATAACCGAAGTTGTCGAATATGGGGTCGTTAAGTCCGTTTTTATAAAGGACGTTACCATTCTCATCCCTCATAATATATCTTGTCTGATTTACAGGATTAATCGAATCCTGAGTATTGTTCCAGTTTCGGAGCCATAATGTGTCACGGCCTCTAAATCCGCCTGCAAACCAGTCCATTGACATTGGGTCATAAGCACTTGTTGCGCCGGCAGGAATTGTCCTTTTGCCGTCTGCATCATAGAAATATCTTCTGTTTGTAAGTGCAATGATACCATTTGTTGAAACATAAAATGAATCATAACGAATACCATTGAAATAAAAACCGCCCTGAATTCCTATCGGAATCGGACCGGCAATTGCTTCATCGGTTGTATCGAGAGGATCTGTCCAGAATGAACTTTCCGAAAGACCATCAGCAGGTTGTCTGAAAAATGCGGTGCCTTCATGTTTGTGGCTATCCCAATATGATTTGGGTAAAATCCTCGGTCCGGCAACTATTTTTCTCCAAAGCTCCGGTTGATAGCCCGTATCAATTTTGACAGGAGAGGGACGCATGTTTGGAAAAAGCTCATTGTTCAATTCTTCACGATCATCAATCCAGTAATATCCGGTAGAAACAGCCGCATTAAGCGGTGTTGACCACGCAGATGTTGGAGTGAAGTTTCTCGGAAAGCTTGTTGATCCGGCGTTGAATATTGCCGGTTCCGTCAATTGGCTTTTTCTTAACAACTCATTTTCATCCGACTCTTTGTCTTTTGCATAGGATATGCCGACAATTAAGCCGAAGCTGAGAGCTATAAGCAGTAAGAGATTCTTCATTAAAAAACCCCAATAAATTTGTAAAACATAATTGTTACTTTTATAATTTTCATTTTGTATTCCTAGCGTTTAAAACGCCAGCCTTTATCTTCAAATTCAAAAATCCAGCCAACTAATTTTCCTTCATCAATACTTTCGAAATTATCCCAAAAATCGTTCGTATAAGTATATCTTGAACTTGTTTCATCTTTAGGGAATGAATTTGAATGGTTAATAATTTGATTTATTCTCTCAATCCAAAGCTGGAAATTTGAAGAGCGTAAATCAATCCAGCCGTCATAACACCACTGATTTATATTTTCCGGTGACATTTCAAGTTTGTCTTCACCTCGTCTAACCGGAATTTTTATATCTTTGCCGCGAAGATAATTTTTACCGTCTTTCATCAATATTGCCAGTCCGATTGACAATATCTGAGAACGAAGTTGACGGTCATTTATGATTAAATACTGAGCTTCATCGGCTAATGATTCGGCACTTAAATTTTCAACATTTATTAGTTTCGTTGCAATTTTTTTGATCAGATATGCTTCATAAAGTAATTTTGATAAACGCGGCGGTCCCAATAATTCAAACGCTACGCTGTTTACATTATGCTGCTTTTCAAGTTTATCTAATTTATTCATGGCAATATTACGAAGCATGCCGCCGCGATAGGTTGGTCCCATTGTAAAAGCATCAAGACCCTGTATTACATCCTTGCCGGTATTACCGCCCATCACCTCGTAAACAAGATATTCTGCGATTTCTTCAGGAGTAATAATTTCCATCTGCCCCAAAGAACTGATTGCCTGAAATTCTCCGCGTGAAAATATACCGTTTTCTCCGGTATCAATATAAACCGATTTGAATTTTTCACCGGTATCATTTACACCCGCAACATCATCGAACTGCAGATAACCGGCAGTTGATTTAGCATCATTGACTGACATGTCAACAAGGTCAATCGCCTGTCCGCGTCTTTTGATATCTCCGTAAGCTATGCCCTTCCATGCAATTGCCGCAGTTGGTTTAATTTCTTTTACAATTGGTCCGCCCGGAGTACGTGCAAGAATAAAAAGCAAAAGTGTCTGAGCACCTGCTACCGCATTTTTGGATAACAAAACTCTCGAAGGTCTTTCTTCACTGTGCGTGTAAGGAATATTGAATCCCATGCCGCCGGTACCGCTTGTTCCAATTTTGAAATACATGTGCGATTTGGAATCCTGAAGACCGCGGTATAATATTTGTATATGTCTTATAAGCTGAGGTATGTACGAACTTGCGATTATCTGTTCAACGTGTGATTCTTCTAAATTGTTGTCTTCTATACGTTTGATAGCATTAGTTACTGTATTGTAAATGTTCAGATATGCTATAGCTGTTGCTGTATTTATACAATCTATAACCAAATCAGGTTTTGATTCTGTTATAAGCTGGTATAAAGCAGATGTTTCCAATATTTCATTTGACAATTCATAGAAAATGTCTTTTATGTGTATTTTTCTCTTTTCATCATTATTTAAAACTTCCCGAAAATCAATATCTTTCCATTCACTTCGGGTAAATATATTACCCCATTTAGGAACAAACATCTCAGGATTTACGTCAGGGTATTCTGCCCTGAGCTGTTTTACGGCATCAAGAGCTTCTGATTCCTTTAATGATGATACTATTAACTGGGATGGATTATGCTCCATCAACTTATGACAAATAGCTGAACCAACTAAGCCCCAGCCTCCTAAAACAAGAATTTTTGATCCTTTGATTTCCATTTTCTTAACCTGTAATAATACTTTGTTAAAATTAGCAAAAAAATAACATGTAAATTAAGGAATAAATATACTATTCCCAAATCTTTATTTCATTTATCATATAATTATGTTTCAAATTATTTAATATGCTTACCGATAACAATCCTATTTTATTAATAAAAAAAGACAGACAAAACTTTAATGTAAAAAAATACCTGCAAAATACAGATAAACTTATTTTCAAAAATAGCATAACAACTTAATATTTCAAAATTGTTTGTTCAATTAATCTGAAATTTTAAAAATTTACTTCCTAGTATATTTTTTAACATTAAAATTCTATAAGTCATTTTTAAAAAATCAGCCCCTTACCTTTTAGTAAAGGGCTGAATATTCATCAACGAACAATCATCAAATAGTTAATTATAAAAATAATTAACGTACGATGCTCATCTTGCCGGTCAGGACTTCATTTTCTGATGACAATCTAAAGATATAGCTTCCGCTTGGTAAAGCATTTCCGCTATTATCATTACCGTCAAAGGTGTATGAATGTTCCTGGGCATTAAGAGTTTCGTTAGCCAACACTCTAACCACGTTACCGAATAAATCAACAACTTCCAATTTGACATTTTGTGTTTTTGGAACGCTGAATCTAATCAATGTATGATTTACAAACGGATTCGGTTGATTAGGTTCGAGACTTAATTTTCCGATTCTGTCATAAGTAAGTGTTACTATATTTGAAGTGAAACATTCCTGAGTACCATCTCTGTCCATCTGACGGAGGCGGTATTCATAAGTAGTCTTAACTTTTACATCTTTGTCAAGGAAGTTATAGCGGCTGATAGTTGAAGCATTTCCAACGCCGGCTACAAAGCCGATTTGCTGGAATTCTGCATCATTACCTGCTATTCTTTTTTCAACATAGAAGCCGTAGTTATTTATTTCTGAAGCGGTTTCCCATGCTAAAACAGCACCTGATTCATGGATACTGCCGGTAAATGTATAAAGTTCTACTGGGTCGATTGCAACATCATCGGGACACCACTGGTATTCATCAACTGCTTCGCCGAATGCCTTTGCTCCGAAATAAGGACGAATCATAGGTATCCAGAAACCGCGGGTAAGTGTATTTGTAGCAGGGTCAACAGGAGCTCCGTAGTGGTTTAAGTGACCAAAACCGATGTTACCTGAAGTAGGAGTAAATTCACCCCATTCCAATGAGTTTGCTACGTTTTGGAAAGCGAAGTAGTTATCATTGATATAATTACCTGACTGAACTTTACGGAAGTTTTTGTCAAGTGACAATGAAGTTCCGGCTTCACCCCATACATTTGCAGGTGATACGTAAGTATTTGTAGTTCTCATACCGCCTCTTGATGAGGAAGCACCGATTTCCATACCTGTTTCACCATCCTGGGCAATTGAAATCCAGTAAGTACCTTTTGCCAAAATCACAGGATTAGTAAAGATATAATTTACATAACGACCGTAAATATTCTGGTATCCTGCACCGCCGCGCATTGTAATAACACTTAAAATACGGCTGCTTGTAAACGGAAGTCTGTCACCGCCGTTGAACAATGACATTGAGATTTGGTCTGCAGCCTGGTTCATAGGTCCCCAAAGAACTGAGAATCCTCTCAATGTATCTGAATTGAGCAGATTGAATTTAATGGCTACTGCACCTGAACCTGTACCGCCTACAGAACCTCTGGTGTCGTAAACTGCATCCCATGCCGGACCTGAACGAGGCTGACCGGAAGCTAATACAGGCAGCATGAAGTTAAGACCGTAGGAGCCGAGCATACCTGAGTTTTGAGGCTCAGCATCCGCAGGATCATAAGCGAATACTCTTCCGACATTTAAAACAAAGTCGGAATAGGTTGTATCATTCTTAGGTACAAGGTCTTTTTCGCTCATAATAACTATAGCTTGTAATCTGAAATAACCAACGCTGTCACGTAAGCTCTTGCGAGCATTCCATGAAGGCATCAACTGGTCGTGACTTCCTCTTCTTATAAGATTGGAAATATTCTGAGTACGGCAATAAATCGGGTCTGTATCAAGCGGGTCACCGAATTGATTAGTTCTGAATATTTTCACTTTTACCGAGAAGTTAGGTGCGTCAATATCTGTATTATTTGACACTCTTACAGAAATCGGAATTGCAGTTGCTTGTGAGGCAGGTACAATTGTATAGGGCCAGTTAACTTTTACAGATGTTACTTCGATATCTGTAATCTCAGCTCTGTAAAGTATCTTCACATTATCAACAAAGAAGTCATCTGAGTCATCATCAATACAACCGATACACAAAGGTCCGTCTTTTGTTGCATAAACTTTAACTCTGAATCTGAAGTATTTTGCACCCTGATTTTTCCATAGTACAAATGTATCAGGAATTGGAAGTGCAAATTTATTATATTCCCAGTCTATACCATCGTCAAACCTGTCTGATCTGAGTGAGTTTCTGTAATAGTTGGTATAATCCGGTAATGCCAGAGTAGAGTCTTTATCTGTTTCTAAAAAGGCAATCATATAACCGCCGGCACCATATAAAGTAAGCGGAGCCTGATCAGCAAGAGCAGCAGTTTTTGTTCCTCTTCTGAAAGGTAAATGTCTCCAGTCTTCGAGTTTGATATTTGTAATTCTGTCAATTTCATCATCTGACGGTTTTGCAAATTCAACTACTATTTCATCAGGATTTGCAGCTACACCACCGGTATATCTGTTGAAAGGATCAGACTGTCTGATAACACGCGGCTCAGGACCAATCATTAACTGGTCGCTGTAACCTCTTTCCCAATCATCCCTGTGAATTACTCTCTGAATAGAAAGTGTCAGAATAGGATTTTGTTTTCCGCGTAAATCTATCGGGAATGAACGAATTTCATCACCGCCGAAACCTCGCTTATCTTTATATTTAGCAAGAGGTTCTGATGCACCGTCCATTTGCATACGGTTCATCTTGATTACCGGCGAACGTAAAATTACAGGGTTTTGCATTGCATGCAGAACTGTATAATTATGATTTGCTACCGGTCCTCTTGGAGCAAGCGGGTATTTAGAAACATCATCACCTGATACCATTTCGGCATTTATGCTTACCCATTTCCATGCTGATGGTATATTGTCACCGGACTCGGTATCAACATGCCATTCCAAACCGTCATCTTCAAAATTTCTGAATTCAGGTATTGGATGGTCATCATAGAATCTTCTCATTACAAATAATGTAATTTTTGACGAGTCATCAAAGGGCCAGTTATCGCGAAGTCTTTCACCTGATTCAGGATTAATAGGTTCTGCAATAATGAATGAACGCATTCTGCCGATATGATTGTCAATAAACTCATTAGGTTCGAATGGAGGGAAGTGAATCTGAACGAAATAGTATGGTGGAACACCGTTAAAACCTGTTGATTGGAAGTTATTTTCAATTACAAGTGTTGTTCCGTTAAATTTTGCAAGTCTAACTTTTACAGTCGGGTCGCCGTTACATTTCTGTGCATCTTCAGGGTCTTCTGTAAGACCGAGACATAATGCGTCAACAGGAACTAAACGATTGTAAATTATTCTGTTAGAAATTGTATTTCTGATTTGGAAACGTCCACGGAATCTCAGGTCCTGCTTAACAAAGTTAACATTACCCGGACCTTGAATTTCGTTGGTCAGGTTCTGAATCAATGCTACAGGCTGGATAGCGCCGAGACGCTCGTGACCGGCAAGCAATTCGTAATCAATAACATCAGCAGCTTTTACTTCTGTTGTGAATGCTGTCGGATTATCTGCTTTAGGGTCTTTACTTCTTACACGATAAGTAATTTCATGTACGCGGAGAGTATTCTGCCATTGTTTAAATTTTACTGCATGGCTGGTACCAGGATAATTAATATTGGCATTAGCAACTCTGTAATATTGGAAATGAGTTGTTGCCTGTACGTATTCACCAGCCCAAGGCTGATTATTGGTAATGCCGCCCTTTCCGAAGTTAATGTGACGGGCAAAACCTCTGATACCGCAGGTTGAATTATATTTAAATACATCATAACCGAATATAGGTCTTCCTAAAGGACCGCCGCTGGCGCTGCTATGAGTAAATCTGTCTGCAACTCTTGTATAATGTATTGTTATACTTGAGTCAACAGCAGATAATACTACGTGTGCATCAGCAGTTACATAATTTCTTTTGTCAGGGAATGCATCACTTGGAGGTCTGTTATCTGCATCTACAGTAACAGTACCTTGCGGAGTTGCAAGAGCACCCTTTGGTTGAATTCTGAAAAAAGCAACTATTAATGAGTCATTGGAATATGTTCTTTTATAGAAACACATACCATGTTCATCACGCTGTTTTGTATCAGGGTCGTACTGAGAAAGTATCATATCACCCCAGAAAGGAGCAATAATTGCTGACTTACTGGTTAAAGGAGGAGTTGTCATCAAGTCGCCGTTATTCGGATTCCTTGAACGAATACCGCTCAGGGCAGTTAGTCCTGCTGTAATATTAAGCGGATTAGTACCTAAAACTGAGAATTGATAACCGAAGTTATCAGGAACGGGGTCATTCAAGCCATTTTTGAATTGAACATTACCGTTACCGTCAAGATCAAGAATTCTCTTTTCAGTTGCCGGGTTAATAGAGTCCTGGGTATTGGTCCAGTTTCTGACCCATAAAGTATCTCTTCCGCGTACACCGCCTGCAAACCAGTCCATTGACATTGGGTCATAGCAACTTGTTGCACCCGGAGGTATTACACGGTTGCCGTTTGCATCATAAAAATATCTTCTGTTGGTAAGCGCGATTACACCATTTGTAGAAACATAGAATGAGTCATAGCGTAATCCATTGAAATAGAAGCCGCCCTTTATACCCAAAGGAATCGGACCGGCAATTGCATCATCGGTCGAATCCGAAGGACTTGTCCAAAAATCGGCATCTGCGGGCTGACGAAAGAAAGCCAAGCCTTCCTGTTTGTTATTATCCCAGTAAACTTTAGGTAACATTCTTGGACCGGGTGTAATTTTACGCCACATTTCGGGCTGATAGAATGTATCAGCTCTGCCCAATACCGGAAGCATGCCGGGGAATAATTGTTTGTTCAGAACTTCTGCATTATCAATCCAGTAGTATCCGGTGGATGCTGCCGCATTGAGTGGGTCTGCCCACTGACCGGTAGCATTGAAGTTTCTCGGCATACTTGTAGCACCGGAGTTAAACGCTGGAGGTTCGGACAGATTGCTTTTTCTCAATAACTCTTCTTCATCAGACTCTTTATCTCTTGAAAGCGAAGTGCTTACAATAAGTCCAAATGTCAGAGCTATAAGCAGTATAAGCTTTTTCATTTAAAAACCCCTAAATAATTTGTACAACAAAACTGTAAATTAAAAACATATTTATTTTAAATTTTCTAAAATTGCTTTTTTTCACATTGCAATATAGTATATTTAACTCAAATTTCATTACTTTTTTCACTTTTTTTTTATTTCTCACTTAGACTGACACATTAAAATGAAAAACGTCTCAAAAAAAAGTGAAAAAAATGAAAAAAAAATCAAATTTTTTTAAATTATTTTTGAAATCTATACTTTTGTTCGTAACCAAGTCCTTTGTTTTACTTGTAAATAACCACAATATGCAATAAAAATTAAAAATGTTGTCCAACCTGCCCAAAAACCAATCTATTTTCTGTCAAACCTGAAATTATAATAGAACATGATATAAGTTCATTATTTCCGGCTCCTGAATTTTCTTTAAACAGAATTAAAGTGCACATAAAATAATTCGACTTGTTTCACAAACTTTTAGACTAAATTTTATTAAATACGACTTTATAATTAATTACAATACAAATTTTTCTTAGTCTGTAAGAATTGGATTTTAGTTTATATGGTTTGGATAATTGTTTGTTCGATTGCTGTTTTTGCCTTTAGAGCAATTGTTATGTTTATTGGAAGCTCAAGGGAAAGAAAAAAGACTAAAGACAGTACAGCCTCATTTTCACATAAATTTGTGTCAGTTATTGTTCCTGCAAGAAATGAGGAAGATAAGATTGAATTATGTATCAATAATATTATGCTTTCAGATTATCCGGCTGATAAATTTGAAGTAATTGCCGTTAATGACCGCTCCGACGACAGAACCGGCGGGATTTTGGATGCTCTTGCAGTAAAATATAAAAATCTAAAAATTATACATATTAATAATGATATTGATAAAGGAAATCTGAAAGGCAAACCCGGAGCTCTTCACATAGGTATTCAGGATTCAACAGGCGAGATTGTGATGATGACGGATGCTGATTGCGAGGTTAATCATAAATGGATATCATCAATTGCCCAAAAATTTGATGACAGCAAAATCGGACTTGTTCCTTCTTTTACCTTAATTAAGGGCAATAAACCTTTTGATAAGATTCAGGCTGTGGAGTGGCTCTATATGCACACTATGGCAAGTGCAGGTGTCGGACTTGACAATCCGCTCGGCTGTTACGGCAATAATCTTTCAATCAGACGCAGTGTTTATGATGAATTAGGCGGCTACCCGAATATCAGGTTTTCAGTTACCGAAGACCTTGCATTATTAAAAGCTGTTTTTAAGGCAGGACACAAGGTAAATTATGTATGTGATTACGATTCTACTGTAAGCACTCTCCCCTGCACAACAATCAGCGAATATATTTCGCAGCATAAACGCTGGGCAGTCGGCGGATTGGATTTAGGGTATAATGCAGTTTTCTTTGTTGTGACTTCCCTGAGTATATGGTTAGGTTTGGTTGTTGCTGTAATTGCAATGAATCCCTTGTGGATTTTAGCAGTTCTTTTTACAAGATTTATCGGCGACTATATCGTAATCAAGCCTGTTATGAATATTTTAAAGCAAAACCATCTCAGTTCCTGGATACCGGCTGAAATCGCTTTTTATATGCTGATTGAACTCATTGTCCCCCCGCTTTTGATTGACAGCAGGATAGTATGGAAAGGTCAGGTTTTTAATAAAAGAAGCTGAATCTGGGTTTCGGATTTCAGGAATTATTAAAATTTACATTATATACCTGTCAGTAAATAATTTTTTTGCATTTTTGTATATTCTTTAATGACAAATTTCGGAAATAAAATGGCAAGAGTTCTTATAACAGGCGGTGCAGGATTTTTAGGCTCGCACTTATGTGACAAATTTATCGAATCGGGCGATGAAGTTATTTGTATGGATAATTTTATTACAGGCTCGCCGGACAATATTGCACATTTATTCGGAAATAAGAGATTCAAATTAATAGAACACGACGTTACAGAATATATTTATGTAGAAGGAAAAGTTGATTATATCCTGCATTTCGCATCACCTGCCTCCCCTATTGATTATCTGAAACTTCCTATCCAGACGCTTAAAGTAGGTTCACTTGGTACTCATAAAACCCTCGGACTTGCAAAAGCAAAAAATGCAAGATTTCTTATAGCCTCTACAAGCGAAGTTTACGGCGACCCGCTGATTCATCCTCAGCAGGAAGATTATTGGGGAAATGTCAATCCGGTCGGATACCGCGGAGTTTATGATGAAGCGAAAAGATTTGCCGAAGCTATGACTATGGCTTATCACCGCTATCATAATGTAGATACACGTATAGTCCGCATCTTCAATACTTACGGACCGCGTATGAGGATTGAAGACGGCAGGGCAATTCCGAATTTTATAAATCAGGCACTTAAAAACCAACCGGTTACAGTTTACGGTGATGGCAGCCAGACCCGCTCAGTCTGTTATGTAGATGACTTGGTTGAAGGATTATACAAACTGCTTATGTCAGATGAAATATATCCTGTCAATATCGGCAATCCCGATGAAATTACAATGCTTGAATTAGCCCGTGAGATTATTGAACTAACCGGTTCCAAAAGCATCATCGGGTTTGAAGATTTACCTTCAGACGACCCTAAGGTTCGCAAACCTGATACAACAAGAGCAAATCAACTTTTAAACTGGTCGGCAAAAGTGGATAGAAAAGAAGGACTGGGAAAAACGATTGCAGATTTCAGAAAAAGATTAGGATTGGTATAAAAACAACTATAATTTCTTTTTCGGTGACCAACTTCCTGTTGAAAAAGCTTGTGAGAAAGTCACTCTGAACGAAGTGAAGAATCCAAGATTTTATTAAGCAGAAGACATGGATCCTTCGCAAGCCCGCGATGACCTTCATACTTGTTTTTCAATAATTTGCAGGCTTCATCAACTTACAATAGAAATCGTTATATTGAATCATAATAAAGTTACATTTAATTTTGAATTTCTAATATTGACAATTACATATTTTAAAATTTAAATAATTAATATTTTGTTTTTGATGTAAAAAGTCATATTTTAGCAAAAGTATATTTCGACAAGCGCTGTTAACTGATTATTGATAATATTTTCGAGGCTTATATTGTCAAATTATATACATCAATTATTAATTAGTTTCATTATAATTTTTCTGATTTATCCTGTAAACTTGTTGGCTTTTAAGGCTGAAGAGGAACAGGATTTGGAATCGCTGCTAAAAACCAAAATCAGCAGGAGTGAACTATATAATCAAAAAATATCTGAAACACCTAACTCTATCATAATCATAACTCAGGACGAAATAAGTCTTTACGGATATCAGACTGTTGCCGAACTAATTGCAACTTTACAGGGAATGTACACCCGAAACGATTTGAATTACGAATTTACCGGTGCCAGAGGATTTGACCGAACATCAAGCTTTAGCAATAACATGGTTCTGCTGAACGGGCATATTCTTAACGAACTTGTTTACGGCTCACAATCTCTCGATAATTATCTTGGAATTGATATGAATGATATTTCAAGAGTTGAAATAGTTCAGGGTCCCTCCTCTACTCTATACGGCTCGGGAGCAATGGTTTCACTTATCAATATTATTTTAAAGGATTCAAAGGAATTAAACGGTCTAACTGCCGGTCTGAGTTATGGTACTTATGACAACAAAACTGCACATCTGTCTTATGGTAAAACAATTGACGACTTTTCCATTATTCTTACCGGACGAATAGGTGACAGGCAGGGTAAGGATTTCTTTTTTGATGAATACAAGGATTCAGTCAGTGACGGAATTGCACGAAATTTAGATTGGGAAAAGCACTATGGAAGTTCGCTTCAGGCAAATTATAAGGATTTTTCTTTAAATTTCTATTACTCAAACAGAGAAAAAGCAATACCTAACGCACCTTATGAATCTGATTTTAATACAAGCCCGACAAAAAGTCAGGATATTCGTTCGTTTCTAAGTTTGGTTTATCAGCTTGAGATTGGTTCGGATAAAGCAATAAAAGCAGGTGTTTTTTTTGACGCTTTCGATTACAATGATGTTTTTCAGTATGATGCCGAACCTTTGTATGATGAAAACATCGGGCGCTGGTTCGGCACTGAAGTTGATTTAACATGGGATTTGAATCCTCAGAACCGTCTTCTTGCAGGCTCTTCAATTACAAGAATCAGCAAATTAACAAGTAAATTATTTGACAATACACAAGTGTATTCTGAAACTGATAATCCTTATAATGCTGCTTCAGTTTACCTGCAGGATAATTATCAAATCCTTCGTAATTTTTCAATTAATTTCGGTATCAGAGCAGATTTTTTGTCTTATTACACACCGAACTATAATCCCCGTGTGGCGCTGATTTATAATCCGACTGATAATACTACCCTGAAGTATTTACTTAACGCAGGATACCGGACACCAAGCATTTATGAATTGTTTGCTGATGACCCCACATTCAAAAGAGAAAATAAAGATATAAAATCTGAAAGCTTATTAAGCAATGAAATTATTTGGGAGAATATTGTAAGTGAAAATTTCAATTATACATTTTCACTTTATCATTACAAGTTCAAAAATATTATAGAACTTGCGAGCATCAATCCGGATTTCCCGGATTCGGGTGTAGTTTATAGAAACATAAATTATTTCAATTCCGTCGGTGTAGAAACCTCATTCAGAGGTAAGCAGAAATTCGGTTTGCAATGGTATCTGAATTTATCTTATCAACTATCAACCGATTCGGCAAGTGAACAGATTACCAACTCACCGCAGCTTCTTTGTAAATCAGGACTCGGTTTCAGCATAATTGAAAATGTGACATTCAGTCTCGAAAGCCGTTACGAAAGCAGCAGAAAAACATTCTATAATACTGTTACAGATGATTTCTTTTTAGTTGATGCAAATTTCGGTTTCAGCCCAAAAGTTTCTAACAGCACTTCCGATTTGAAATTTTTAAATCATCTGCAATTTGGACTCAGGATAAAGAATTTATTTGACAAAATTTACTATCTGCCTGGTCCTGATTGGATATCTACTACTTCAATAGAGCAATACGGCAGAGTTTTCACTTTCAGTATAAGTGCAAAATTATGAGCAGATTAAATTACATATATATAACTCTCGCAGCAATTGCATTCCTCTTTATAAACGGAGGCGAATCTTTATCACAACAGCTATCCACTCCTGTAAGTGTTCATTTACCGATTATGTTGAAATCACTGGATTATGACAGAAATTTAAAGAATAAAAATATTATTAGAATCGGAATTATATATCAGGAGAATTTCCGCAGTTCATTTAATACAAAAAATCAAGTAATAAATATTGCCAAAGAACTGGAATCAAAAGCCAATTCAAATTTTCAATTCGAATTTGAAGGAATCAATATTAACAAATCTGATGATATTAGAGATTTCATCAAAACCGGTAATTATGATGTTGTTTATATAGCACCGCTACGCTCCGTAAATGTCGAAAATCTGGCGAATATTTTGAGGCAGAACAAAATCCTTGCCTTAACAGGAATTGCCGAATATATTATCTATGCCATTCCGTTTATTGTTGATTTGGATGATAACAAACCCAGGTTAGTAATAGATTTGAATAATTCCAAACTCTCTGGGGCGGATTTCAATGTAAGTCTGTTAAAACTTGCTAAGGTAATAAATACAAACAATGATTAAAAAATTTATAAATGCAAGCGTTATCACAAATAAGAAAGTCAAAATAAAGACTAAATTATTCCTAATGTTTTCATTTCTTATAATAACATTTACTTTATTTGTTTCCTTTTATTTCCATTACTTACTCCAAAAAGCACTTTTGGATGAAATTCAGGTCAGGTCTAAAAGTATTACACAGATGACCGCTACAAGTATTGCTCCTGCAATTGATTTTGATGTACTGACAACATTACATGAAGACCTTGAAGCTACTTATATCAACACCAATATTGAGTATCTTGTAATTCATGATATTAATCATAAAGTGATTTACTCAAGATATTTCCCGAATGCCAGGAAGTATGATTACACTTCAGTACAGTCAGGTGAAATTAGTTCCGACGGATTATTATATCAAACTTATTCTTCTGTTAATATTAATGACAGAAAAGTCGGAGATTTATATATTGGTTATTCACTGGCTGCAGTAAATTTAAATCTCCTGAAACTTCGAAATTCAATAATATATCTTGCATTAGTATTGCTTATAATCGGATTATCGGCTGCCTACTTTATAAGTTCTGTAATCATTAAACCACTGGCTGATATTTCAAAGGTTGTTCACGATATATCAACTGAAGACTTATCCAAAAGAGTAAATATTGAATCGAAGGATGAAATTGGAAATCTGGCGGAATCCTTCAATAATATGATTGACCAATTGGAAATAGCAAGTTTAGATATGAAACAATTGAATATTTCGTTGGAACAAAAGAACGATAAACTCAATGAATTGAACGCCACAAAGGATAAATTCTTCTCAATTATTGCTCACGACCTGAAAGGTCCGCTCGGCTCATTCATGCAAGTTGTTACAATGCTGCACGAGAATCCCGATACTTTTACTGATGATGAGCGTAACGAAATGTTGGAATTGATAAAGAATTCTGCTGATAACGTTTATAATTTACTTGAAAATCTCCTCGAATGGTCCCGCTCTCAAAGGGGCAAGATTAGTTTTAATCCTGCTGAGATTAATATTCAGGAACTTGCCAAAAATTCTTTAAGTCTTCATAAAGCCTCAGCCGATAACAAAAATATTACCCTAACTAATAACATCACTAATCCGGTTCTAATTTACGGAGATGTTGGAATGCTTAATACAATATTTCGTAATCTGATAAGCAATGCCGTTAAATTTACTCCACACGGCGGCACATTTGAAATTGGTTCATTTATTAAACCGGCTGATTCAGAACATTCGAAAGAATATGTTCAGGTTTATTTCCGTGATACCGGAGTGGGAATTGCGCCGGATAAATTAACAAGTATATTCAGTATCGGCGAGTATGGAAGTACCGAAGGAACTTCGGGAGAAAAAGGCACCGGGCTGGGACTTATTCTTTGCAATGAATTTATTAAGTACCATGGCGGAAAGATTTGGGTAGAAAGCGAAGAAGGCAAAGGCTCTACTTTTAATATCACATTGAAGAAATCTATTGAATAAGAATTGGACATTTAAAAAAACTTTATGATTTCAAGAGCGACTATTCTTTCATGACCGTCATTATTCCGGAAGTGCCCGAGTAAATCTCTGAATCTTATTTCGGCTGTAATACCTGATGCAACTGACCCCCGTAAGGAAGCATTTAGTAATCCCCTTTTTGTATAATACAGATTTTCGGTTTCATCAAGCTGAAAATTATACTCGAGATTTATAGCAATATAACTACCTATTGATTGCTCCAGTCCGCCGAATAAATTGGGTGAGGCATATTCCGGTTTTGGCTCTAGAGAGTAATTGATGCCTCCATGAAATGCCAGATTGCCTAAGTCCCAGACATAATTTTTACTCAGAGCGAGATAAAACCCGGGTGAATGTGCCTTAAACCGGCTGTCACCGATATAGTTGCTTCCGCCCTGCGACTCAAAACCAAGTACGATTGCAGGTATTGCCTTTCTTTCATCCAGTACTCTGCCTTTAATTGATATACCCGGAAGATTTTGCCAGGTTATTTCGCCGTCACCTACTATATTATTACCGCTGACTCTTACTCCTGCATTAAAATACCTGAGAAATCCGGCATCAAAAGCAGCCATCAATCCACCCGAAGGGTAAACAGCAGAAGTGAAACAATAAGATTTATCACGAAGCATTCCGGCAGTCGGCATGTCAACAATAAACCGCGTTTCATAAACAGCTTTATCACCAGCCGTCCCCTGAGATAAAACATATCCAAAATTACAGCTTATTACTGCTATTATCAAAATAATGTCTGTGATGTATTTCATATCTTGTTATATTTGTTATGTTATTTATCAAATATTTAAAAAATTATTTATGAAGTTCTCAAATATTTACTTTTTATTGATTTTTCTGTCAGTATTTGCCTTGTGCAAATGCTCATCAGCAAATACTGATTGCAAAAGTACAAAAAAATCGGATGAATTTATGGAATTAACAGGCAGTGTTAAGAAAATTGAAAATGATTTTATAAAGTTTTCAATGACAGCCAAAAGATTGAAGGTCAAAGACGGTGAATACCTGCCCAATTCCGAAAATTTCAGGGTTGTAGTTTTTGATGCTGATAATACTGTTATTTTCAATTCTGATTATGAAAAGAATTTTTTTCAGGCAATAATGGATGTCGAACCGAAATTAACCGGCGACGAAAAAGAGTATGAATATATCTGGAATGTCAAAAATAACTTTTCCAAAAAAGTACCCCCGGGCAATTACACGGCAATTCTATCAATACCTTCTCTGCCTGATTCATATTTTTTAACTGTTAACTTCGGAATTGAGAATTGAAACACAATAAATATATGATAAGGGCTATCGAACTGGCAGAAAAGGGAGCAGGAAATGTGAGTCCTAATCCAAAGGTAGGAGCAGTTATAGTTAAAAACGGTACGGTGATTACTGAAGGATGGCACAGTAAATTCGGCGGCGACCATGCAGAGGTTGATGCAATACGTAAAGCCGGAATTGATGACTTCGCAGACTGTACGTTATATGTAAATTTAGAACCGTGTTCGCATTATGGCAAGACACCGCCTTGTGCAGATTTGATTATTTCAAAGAATTTTTCCTGTGTAATTGTTGGCAGTACTGACCCGAATCCTCTTGTGTCCGGGAAGGGAATAACCAAACTCAGAGATGCCGGAATTGAGGTATTAACTGATGTCTGCAAAGATGAATCTGAATGGTGTAATCGAATTTTCTTTAAGCACATTACAACCGGCAATCCGTATATTATGCTTAAAATAGCTCAATCGCTGGACGGATGTATTGCATTGCAGAATGGCGAGTCCAAATGGATTACATCCGACGAAAGCAGAAGACTTACCCATAAATTAAGAAACGATTTTGATGCTGTACTGATCGGAAGAACAACTGCATTAAAGGATAATCCACAGCTTACAGTACGCTCGGTGGAAGGTGTTAATCCAATCAGAGTAGTTTGTGATACTCATCTCTCACTTCCTGCTGACCTTGAATTATTTAAGACTGATAGTAATACTAAAACAGTTGTCTGCTGCAATGCAGAAGCTGCTCAATCGGAAAAAGCTCAAAATCTGATAAATTCCGGCATAAATGTTTTGCCGGTCAATGTCGGCAAGGACGGCAGACTGCTAATGCCCGAGGTTGTAAAATCATTGAGTGAAAATTTGCAAATCAGTTCACTAATGGTAGAAGGCGGCGGCGGAATTTATTCTTCATTTCTTAAGTCAGGTCTGGTTGACGAATTGCAGGTTTTCATAGCTCCCAAAATATTCGGCAAATGCCGCAATCCATTTGATTCAATAAATCTTACAAACATAAATTCTGCCTATCAATTTAAATTACGAACAACCGAAATGAGCGGCGGCGATATACATGCTGTGTATGTAAAAGTGTGAATCAGATTGTCTGAACCATTGATTAAGCTGATTATTTTGATTAATCTGATTTTAAGTCGAATCAAAGAAATCAGTCAAATTATCTGAACCTTTGATTAAGCTGATTGTTTTGATTTAATTGATTTCAATTCAAAATCAAAGAAATCATTTAAATCTGGTACAATCAGTGGTTCAGACAATTTTAATAAAGGTATTCAGTTAAATTATCTGAGCCGCAGATTAAACTGATTGATTGGATTAATTTGATTTCAATTCAAAATCAAAGAAATCAGTCAAATCAGGTACAATCAAAGGTTCAGACATATAAATATAAATAAAGGATTATTTTATGATTATAAGTGAAAAATACAAATATTCTGAGTTAACAGGTACAATTATTGGTTGTGCAATGGAAGTACACAAAATATTGGGCAATGGTTTTCAGGAAGTAATTTATCAAAGGGCATTAGAAAAAGAAATGTATTTGAAAAATTTGAACTTTGCCAGAGAGTTTGACATGCCTATCTTATATAAAGAAAAACAAATAGGAACAAGGCGGGTTGACTTTTTTGTTGAAGGTATAATTTCTGTTGAACTTAAAGCATTAACAAATTTGGAAGATGTTCATTTAGCACAAGCAATAAATTATCTTGAAGCTTATCATTTGGAAATTGGTTTATTGATAAACTTTGGTGCACGGAGTTTAGAGTACAGAAGATTGATTAATAGTAAATACAAAAATGTCTGAACCAGTGATTGTCTGAACCTTTGATTAACCTGATTGTTTTGATTTAATTGATTAAGAATTGTCTGAACCTTTGATTAACCTGATTGTTTTGATTTAATTCATTAAGAATTGTCTGAACCTTTGATTAACCTGATTATTTTGATTTAATTCATTAAGAATTGTCTGAACCTTTGATTAACCTGATTATTTTGATTTAATTGATTTCAATTCAAAATCAAAGAAATCATTTAAATCAGGTACAATCAGTGGTTCAGACAATCAAAGGTTCAGACAAATTCAATCAATCCTCAATTGTTGATAAATCACCTACATCCAGTCCCAACTCGCGGGCTTTATATACGCGTCTCATTATCTTGCCGCTTCTGGTTTTGAACAGTTTGTCAACAATTTCAATCTCATCGGGAACAGCTATACTTCCTAATTCTCTTCGAACCTTGAATTTAATATCATTTACCAGATGGTCGTCCTGCTCGAATCCGTTTTTAAGTACGACAAATGCTTTAATGGATTCACCCTTGATTTCATGGGGCTTGCCAATAACTGCGGCTTCGGCAACAGATTGATGAGTAATTAGTGCACTTTCGACTTCCGCAGTACCGATTCGATGCCCTGATACATTCAAAACGTCGTCGGCTCTTCCGAGAATCATAATATAGCCGTCTTCATCAATTGTCGCAAGGTCACCGGCATAGTAGTACCCAGGTATTTCATTCCAGTACTTTTCAAATCTCTGAGGCTCGCCCCAGCAGGTACGCAATGCAGAGGGCCATGGTGTTTTGATAACGAGCAGACCGACAGTATTTAATGGTGCAGGTTTGCCTTCCTTAGTTACAATGGATGCTTCTATACCGAAGAAAGGCAATCCGGCTTTACCGGGTTTCTGAGCTACTGTAGGCATAGTTGTTATTATATGACCGCCTGTTTCTGTCTGCCACCATGTATCTACAATTGAGCATCTTTTATAACCGATATTTTCATAATACCAAAGCCACGCTTCAGGATTAATCGGCTCACCGACGGTTCCTAATATTCTTAGTGAAGATAAATCATGTTTTGCCGGAAATTCAGGACCGTATTTCATGAATAATCTGATTGCTGTAGGTGCGGTATAAAGAATGTTTACCCTGTATTTTTCAATAATTGACCACCATCGTTCAGGTTTCGGATAATCAGGAGCACCCTCTACAATTACAGATGTAGCGCCGTTTGAGAGTATTCCGTAAACCATGTAGCTGTGACCGGTAATCCATCCAATATCGGCAGTACACCAGAAAATATCATCTTCTCTCAAATCAAATACAGTTTTAGCTGTAAAATGTGTAAATAAATTATATCCGGCAGTTGTATGCAGAACACCTTTTGGTTTGCCGGTTGTTCCCGATGTATAGAGTATAAACAAAGGGTCTTCCGAATCAATCCATTCAGGCTCGCATACCGGACTGTTTTGCTGCATCAGTTTATGGAAATCATACTCATTTTCTATCAATTCAAAATTATCTCCTTCCCTTTGGGCAATGACTATATCAACATTATAGCTGAGTGAATCTACTGCTTCGTCAACAATTGACTTGATGAGTATTCTTTTTCCGCGTCTTTTTGTCCAGGTAGATGTTATCACTAATTTTGATTTTGCATCTTCAATTCTAAGTTTCAGGGCATGAGGAGCAAATCCGCCGAATACAACAGAGTGAATTGCACCGATTCTCGCACAAGCCAGCACAGCGACTACCTGCTCGATAGTTTGAGCCATATTTATTGTAACAGTATCACCCTTCTTGACACCAAGAGATTTCAATCCGTTTGTAAAGCGGTTAACCTGTTCCGACAGCTCTCCATAAGTAATTTTTATATCGGCACCGTCTTCATTCGTATAAATATATGCAACTTTATTTCGCTTGCCATTCAGGACATGGCGGTCAAGACAGTTATAGGTAATATTCAGTTTGCCGCCGCGAAACCATTGATAATCAGGGTAATTCCAATCTCTGACTTCGTCATACTTTTTGAACCAGTGCAGTTCTTTATCTGCGATTTCCGACCAAAATTTTTGCGGGTTTTCGATTGATTCCCTGTACATTCTCTGATAATCTTCCGAGCTTATCAATGCACCGCTGCTTACTCTCACCGGAGGCTGATATATATCGCCTGATATCTTCAAAATTTCATCAAGGTTATCGGACATATTGCTACCTACTTTAATTATTAGAACTAATTATAAATTTTATCCTGACTAAATTTAAAATTAACAAATTATTTTCAAATATAAAAGAGAAAAATAAAAAGTATTGGAAAAAAATTAATTTTATAGACTTTCTAACAAAAAGATAACTATTTCGTTATCATAATTTGCAGTAATACTTTTTGCGTATTTTTGTATGTTAGTAAACAAATAAAATCGGACAAAATGAAATATTTTTTATTTTTGATAATTCTCTCGGCTACTGTTATAAGCTCATGCGGCGGTACTAAGACACCCGAAAACGTTAATGCTGAACAGGTTTTCAACAAAGGAAAGGAACTTTTTAACAACGGTGATTATCTCGAAGCCAAACAGTATTTCGATATAATTAAGTTACAGTATCCGGCAAGTCAGCAATCAGACGACGCACAATATTATCTTGCCGAAATCAATTTTAAAAGGGATGAATATATATTGGCAGCCTTTAATTACAATATGCTGAGACGAGTTTATCCGGGAAGTCCCTATAGCAAGGAAAGCTTATATAAAAATGCCATGTGCTTTTATAATTTATCACCAACTTACGACCGTGACCAGGAATATACCACAAAAGCTATTGAATCCTTCATGGAATTTCAGTATCTCTACCCTGAAGATTCATTAAATGTTGAATCATCAAAAAGAATAGCCGAATTAAGGGATAAACTTGCTTACAGAGAGTTTTTTACTGCCGGATTATACCGCAAAATGGACAGCCCGCGGGCATCGGTTATATATTATGATGCTGTTATCAACAATTACAGTGATACTCAGTATTATGAAGATGCATATATCGGCAAAATTGAAGCATTGTTTTATATGAAGAAATACGACCAGGTTGTCAGCATTGTAAGAGCCTATGCAACCCAATTTCCAAATGGTAAAGCCATCAATAGAAATAATCAGATAATCAGTGAGATAAACAATCTGAAATCCGAGTAAAATTTTAAAAATACAGACTTTTACAAAATATATTCTACTATTGATGCCGAGTCAATAGTATCATGTTTGATGATAAGTATAAAATATTTAACGATACCCTCTATTTCAATATATATACAAATATATTCCAATTTTTAGTTTTCATATTTATAAATACTTTAACAAAACTATTTAATTATCCTGAATTATAGAATATTTTATTGAAATATCAATTCTTTTGTTACTTTTGTAAAGGTAATTTTAAATAAACCATGAGTGACAAGATGAAAAAAATATTTATCCTTTGCTTTATTTCTATTTTATTGTTAAATGAATCCTTCTCAAAAGATTTTTGGGAGCGGGTAAATGTACCGAATGACACAGATGTACGAGATATATCTTTTTTAAGTAACGGTAACATGCTGGTTGGAGGTTTTGGAATGTATCTTTCAACTGATTCCGGCAATAAGTGGAACGATATATCATTATTGGAATATCAGGGACAGATTGTTTCTTTATCAACATTACCTGTTATGTTATCGTCAATTTATGCTGTGAATGACTCACTTTTCTTGGGAAGTTTTGATGATGGATTTATAATTAAGTCAACAAATTCAGGCGTACTATGGGAAATGATGGATTCTAAGCTTCAAAATATTAATTCCTTTCTCAAAACAAATCAAAACAGAATTTTCGCAAACAGAGATTATTCATTATTTTATTCTGATGACTTTGGTAAAAGCTGGACAAAATGCGCAATTTGGATAAATCAGCCTACAGGTTATAGCTTTGATGCAAAAATTAAATTATCACCTGATGGGAAATTATTTGCGTCCAATAAAGGTGTTTGGATTATTGACCCTGAAACCCTTGAGGGTAATAAATATACTGAAGGTATTGATTCCTCATATATCAGATGTTTTGCCTTTGGTAATGGGAAAGTATTTGCCGGTACTGACACAAGCGGCATTTATGTATCAGCCGACAATGGGCAAACTTGGGCTAATCTTCCAAATTCACCAAGAAATGTTAGTATCAATGTACTCGAAGTCACACAAAGCGGAAAATTACTTGCCGGTTCCGAAGACGGTGGTTTTTTTTATTCAACGGATGAAGGTACTAACTGGCAAAATGTAAATTCCGAATTTGGTAATTATAAGATTTATGATATTGAAATAAAAGATGATATAATTTATCTGGGTTCTTCGGGAATGTTTTTTTCAACAGATGATGGTGAAAACTGGCTGAATATGACTTCAAATCCAGGTTATCCTATTGTTACATTAATAGAAAAGGATATTAATTCTAATTTCCACTTAATAACTATTAATAATTTATACCATTCTAAAGATAATTTACAAAGCTGGGAAAAGATTGGATTTGATAATGATATAGATAAAATGTTCCGTAGATGTATCACTGATGACGGTAAAATATTTGTATCAACTTTTGATGATAGATTTTTAATATCTACTGATGGTGGTAAAACATTTAATGATGCTCCACTTGACCCTGAAATTTCCTATGTAATACAAATTAAAAAGAGTAAAAACGGATATATTTATTTCGATGCATATGGAAAAAATCATAAGGACTTGTTATATTATTCCAAAGATAACGGAACTTCGTGGCAGAAGATAAATGTTAATAATGTCATTAATTATTTTGGTATCGGGTCAAATGAAGAAATAATTATTATAGATAACGAAATGTTTCTTTTTATTTCTGAGGATTTTGGAAATACCTGGAAAGAGAAAAAATGTCTTTTGCTAAGTGAGGTTGATTCTTATGGAATTGAAAGCGTTGAAATTTCAGGAGATAATATATTTTTTGGAACTGACGGTAAAGGTATTATACGTTCAAGTGATTATGGTGAAACGTGGTTTTATTCAAATAATGGAATTAATTCAATTTTTCAACCTAATAATATTCGGATTATGGATATTAAATTAATTGGTGATAAAATATATGCATCATCTAACTCTGGTCTATTTTCATCGAATCCTTCCGATACAATCTGGACTTTAGAGGAATCAGGTTTAATACCTTCACATTCAATTTTGATAAAATATTTAAATGATAAACATATTTATGTGACAACTGCGACCGGTGTTTACAGAAGCACAGATGAAATTACTTCGGTTGAAAATGAAGTTATTAAATTAGTTGGAAATTATCTCAATATTTCACCCAACCCCGCCACCGATTACATTGATATAAAAATTGACAATGAGGCAAGCCTCATTACTTCCGATATAGTGCAGATATTCAATATACTCGGGTTAGAAGTATTAAATGTAGGGACAGGGCTTGACCTGTCATCGCAAAGAATAGATATTTCCAACCTCTCCGCTGGAGTTTATTACATTAAATTTGGGAATAAGGTAGAGAAATTTGTAAAGATGTAAGAATTGTCCGAACCTGGATTTGTGAGATAAATGGGATTTTTGAGATAAAAATGATTTTAAAATCCCAAAAATCCTGTTAATCACATAAATCATGGTTCAGACAAAATATGAGATAAATTTGTAAAGGTGTTGGAATTATTATCCGTCTGAACGAAACCCGAGACAACATAAACACATTTCGACTAAGTTTACCCTGAGCTTGTCGAGGGGCTAAATGTGATAGAGCCGTATTAATCAAATTTGGTGATAATATAGGAAATCATATAAAAAAAGCTTAAATAATCAACTTTGGATTGAGAAAAACTAATTATTTTTTGCTTATATGAAAAATAAGACCTAATTTTAAATTTGAATATTTTACTGAATGCAAAAAGTATTTTATGGATAAAGTAAAGAATTATTTAAGATGGTTAAAACCGCCTGAAAACTGGCATACGACAGTTGTTGTGATACTTGGTGTACTTGTTGGTGTAGGTATTACTGCCTTTCATTTATCCAATGCTTCTTCATATTTATCCGACGAACCAAGAACCTGCATCAACTGCCACCTGATGACACCGCACTTCGCAACATGGATGAACAGCAGCCACGGACGCTCAGTTACATGCGGCGACTGTCACGTACCGCAGGATAATATTTTTCGGAAGTATATGTTCAAAGCATCTGACGGTATGAGACATGCTTATGTATTTACTTTTCATCTCGAACCTGATATTATCCAAATAAAGGATGCCGGTATTCAGGCTGTTCAGGATAACTGCATTCGATGTCACGAAAAACAGCTTGGCGAAACAACCTTATCTGAAAATACCGGCAGAGCATTTGCCCACGGTGAAGGGCGTCTTTGCTGGGATTGTCACCGCCACGTACCTCATGGTATAGGAAACAGTCAGACTACTACACCTCACGCATTGGTACCGAACCAGACACCGGTTGTTCCGGAATGGATTGATAAAATTAAAAATTTAAATAAATAGAGGTCAATTATGGAAAATAATAAACGCAAACCTTATGTAAACTGGATACTTTTTTTTATTACCATTGCAATCGTTTTTACTGCAGGTATTTTTACAGCATCAATTATGGAACGCCGTGCCGAAAAAGCTGCAAGAATGCAGATTGTTCGTGAAATTCCCGAGTGGGAGCCAAGAAATGAAGTGTGGGGCGAAAATTTCCCGAAAGAATGGGAATCTTACCGCAAAACTTTGGATACGAGTTTTGCAAGTTTGCATGGAGGCAGTGCCAAGACTGATTATCTTGAAGAATATCCCGAGCTTGTAATTTTATGGGCTGGTTATCCCTTTTCGATTGAATATAATCAGGGACGCGGTCATGCTTATGCTGTTAAAGACATAAGAAATATTTTACGTACAGGCGGAGTTGAGAACAGTCCTATGCCATCAACCTGCTGGTCATGCAAAAGTACAGATGTTCCGAGAGTTATGGATAAGGAAGGTATTGAGAACTTCTATAATAATAAATGGATTAAGCTCGGCGAAGAAATCATCAATCCAATAGGTTGTCAGGATTGCCACGACCCTAAAACGATGAATCTGCGTATTACCCGTCCGGCTTTAGTTGAAGCACTTGAACGTCAAGGCAAAAAGATGAATGAATTTTCACGTCAGGAAATGCGTTCGCTTGTCTGTGCCCAATGCCACGTCGAGTATTATTTCAAAAATGAGAACAAATATCTCGTTTTTCCATGGGATAAAGGTTATTCAGCCGATAATATGGAAGAGTACTATGATAGTATTCAATTCTCGGACTGGACACATAAACTTAGTCGTACACCGATGCTAAAGGCGCAGCATCCTGATTATGAACTTTACAAAACCGGTGTTCATGCTGCGAGAAATGTTTCCTGCTCCGATTGCCATATGCCATATAAAATTGAGGGCGGAGTTAAGTTTACAGACCATCATATTGCAAGTCCTTTGCAAAATATTGCGAATGCCTGTCAGACCTGCCATCGCGAAAGTGAAGAACAGCTTAGAAATGATGTCAATTCACGTCAGGACAAAGTTCTTGAAATTCGCCGTATTGCAGAGAGAGCACTTGCAGCGGCTCATATTGAAGCAAAAGCTGCATGGGATGCCGGAGCAACCGAAGAATCTATGAAGCCTGTTTTGACGTTAATACGACACGCTCAATGGCGTTGGGATTGGGTAGCTGCTGCCAACGGGCTTGGCTTTCATTCACCTGTCGAAGCATTGAGGGTACTTGGAACTTCAATTGAAAGAGCAGAAAAAGCACGCGGTATGATAAATGTTATTTTAGTTAGACTTGGTAAAGAAATTCCTGTGAAATTGCCGGATATTTCAACTAAGGAAAAAGCTCAGAATTATATCGGAATTGATATGGCAAAGCAAAAAGCAGATAAATTGAAACTTCTTGAAACAGTTGTAAAAGGTTGGGATGAAGCTGCAAAAAAACGTCAGGGTTCGCTGATTAAATATTGATTTTATTTAAATTGGGCTTAACAAATAAATGAAGTTAAGCCCAAATTTTTCAACTATGAATTCTCAAATCTTCAATTTCCTTTTCGGATAAACCTGTTACATTACATATTGTTAAATTATCCAATCCTGCTTTGATGCTATTAATTGCAAAGAGTAATAAAGCCTCTGACTTTCCTTTTTCAATACCCTTTTCAATACCCTTTTCAATACCCTTTTCAATACCCTTTTCAATACCTTTCTCAATACCTTTAAGTTCACCTTTAATATATGCTTCATCACTTGCAGTTTTCATAACATCCCGCTCTACAACAGCATTTATAAGATATTTTTCATAAGATTTCTTTTCTGACTCTGTCATATTCAATAAGGCAAGTTTTTTTTCTGCTTTGTCAATATTACGGGATGTCGAACCCTGAGCTACTTCATTATTTTTGATGATATAAATCCACTCATCTATTTTCTTTCTGATAATATTCTGGTATCTTTCGACAGTTATCAAATAATATTCAGGAAAAATATTCTTTTCGATAAAACTGAATTTAGGCTCGAAAGCATTTTGAATATCTACTTTCTTTTTGAGTATCAATTTTGTATTTGTATTGAGTCCGAAAAATTCATTTGTACCGTAATATATGTAATCATCACCGGAACCGAGATTGAAATATAAAATACTTATTGATATAACTTTGCTGATATCGGAAAAATCTTTCCCCAGTTCCTGATTCTCAACTATAATTTTTGATGTACTGTAAAGCAGTCTTTCAAGATAATCGGATTCTCTTGTATTTTGAATTTCGATAAATATTTTTCGTTTATCTTTATCTTCAACCAATAAATCAACCCGGTTGAATTTATCTGTTTCAGTAAACTGATTTGTTTCACTTTCCAATATACTGAGTATTCGGATTTCGTCATCATTCAGAAGTGCAGATAAAAAACCTTCCAATACATCGAAATTTGCTTTATCCCGAAGAATTGTTTTCATTGCCCAGTCGAATCTGATAAGTTTTTTGCTCATAAATAACTAATCTACATTTAAACAAAATATCAATTTATCACGTGAATTAAACATCAAAATTGTATATCAGTATTTATCTTATTTTTTATTGAGATTTATTAACATTAAGTCTAATGCTCCACATTCCTCTCAAATCACCGGATTTATAATCTACGGCTTTATCATCCGGATACAACTTTTTGATAATATCATAATTGCTCTCGGTAATGCTGCCTCCAACCGTGCCGTGACAATTTTGACACATCTCCTGAACAAAAATAGGCTTGACATACAAAACTATATCGTCCTGCAACCCAATCAGACTATCATTTATCATAACACCTCTTGCATGCCGGCTCCCAAAATACTCAAGAATAGCCCGTTCCATTTCGGTAGGCTGATTATTCGGATTACGCCATTTCAATGAAGTTCTTTTGATTGATGATTCAAAAACCTTAGATAACGAATCAGTCAGCGGGATGGCTTCAGAACTGCAATATTTCAGAGCACCTTCGATACCACCCATTCTAATAGAATTCATTAGTTGGGTTTTCAAAACTGTAAAACTTTGTTCCGATATTTTACGACCTTTTTCAAGATAAGTTTTCTGAAAAGAAGCAGAATTGAAATAATTCATTTTTTCCGATCCATCTTTGACACCGCAAGATACGCAGATTACAAAAATAATCGTCAATAGATATTTGATATTTCTCATAAATTCTCTCGAATATTTTTCAAAATAATTTTAATTTGAACAATTTTAAAGTTTTAATATTTTCAGTTAATTTATAGTTATTGCAGTTGGATAATAACGTATTTCAAATTCTCTCTAACTTTTCTCTTGTCAGGTTGTTTTTGAGGTTGCCTGTATTGACTGTAGTTGCCGGCTCGAACAACATGACGGAAACTTCGCTTTCTGCTACAGGGCGATGCTCAACACCTTTTGGAACGATAATGAACTCGTTCTCGGCAATCTGCTCATAATGGTCTCTGAATTCAAGCCTGAAAGTTCCTTTAATAACCAAGAACATCTCATCCTCATTGTCATGTTTGTGCCATGGAAATTCACCCTGAAATTTTGCAAGCTTAACATGCTGCCCGTTAAGTTCACCTGCTATACGCGGATTCCAGTAATCATTAAATTGTGATAACTTCTCTAAAATATTGACTTTATCCATAACAGACTCTCTTTACGAATATAACAATTTACTGAGCTATATAACGTTTCAATTTAAATAATAACTGATATTTGATGTTAAATATTTAATACCGGTCATATTAGCTAAGTTCTAATTTCATAAATATATAGTGCTTATGATACACAAACGAATAATTCATATAAAATATATGATGTAAAATATTGACATTCAATTAAATATTGATGAAATCAGCAGGTAAATATTTTTTAAAGTATTTTAGATTATATTTGAAATGAAGAATTTTGCCAAAATTCATATTTTTTTTGAAAATATTCAATTAATTTATAGTAAGCATATAATTTAATGATGACAATTTCTATAACTCCTTATTATTTAATTATTTGTAGAATTATTGAATAATTTTTCAACTGTAGGATTATGTAATTTTTACATACTTTACAGATAGAATTTGCCTGTTATAAAAATAAAATAAAAAATATATTTGAGAAATCATAAAAATAATTTTGTTACAATATAAAAAAGTATTATTTTTGTAAGCTCGTTTAAGGGGCAGATACCGAAGCGGTTAAACGGGGCAGACTGTAAATCTGCTAGGGTAATCCTTACGGAGGTTCGAATCCTTCTCTGCCCACTTTTTAAATGGACTTTGACATTCTATGCGGGAGTAGCTCAATTGGTAGAGCATCAGCCTTCCAAGCTGAGGGTCGCGAGTTCGAGTCTCGTCTCCCGCTCTGAAGAGTCAGTCAGCAAGAAGGCATCAGGCATAATCAGGCAAAGACTGGTTGTGCATATAGTTTTTTGAAGTACTTAATGTCTTGTTTGCTGATGTAGCTCAGCTGGTAGAGCACGTCCTTGGTAAGGACGAGGTCACGGGTTCGAGTCCCGTCATCAGCTCAAATGAGCATACGGGTGTAGCTCAATTGGTAGAGTAGTGGTCTCCAAAACCATTGGCTGCGGGTTCAAGTCCTGCCACCCGTGCTGGACAAGGTGTTGCAAGTTATGCAAACCTGATTTTTTTGATATTAAAGTGACAAGTCATGGTTGGAAAAATAAAGAAGTTCGCTAATGAAGTAGTGGCTGAGATGAAGAAAGTATCCTGGCCTTCAAAAGAGCAATTGAGAGAATCAACTGTGGTGGTAATAGTTGTTACCGGTTTCCTTACAGCATTTACTTTTATAGTTGATGAAATTATGACTTTGATTGTAAAATCAATTTTCTAACAAACAAAAAGCATTTTTCATGGCAGAAAATCTAAACATATCGCAATATGAAAGTCACGAGCCCCGATGGTACGCTATCAGGACTTTTACAAGTCATGAAACAAAGGTAAAAACTGCAATCGAAGCGGAAGCCAAACGACTGCATCTTGAAGACAAAATCATTGAGGTAATAATACCACAGGAAACAGTCTTTGAAGTTCGCAACGGTAAACGCAGAACAAGGATTAAAAATTTTCTACCCGGGTATATCATTATAAATGCTATTCTGGATAGAAAAACTAAAGATGTAATTACACAGATTCCTTCTATCGTGAGTTTTGTCGGCAGACGTAATGAGCCTGTTCCGCTGCAACTCAGTGAAATTGCCCGTATTATCGGCAGAGTAGAAGAACGTAAGGACATCACAACCGTTGAAACAAGTTTCTCAATCGGTGATCCTGTAAGAGTAATTGAAGGTCCTTTCAATACTTTCAACGGTACTGTGAAAGAAATTAACTTAGAAAAACAGAAACTTAAAGTAGAAGTCGGTATTCTCGGCAGAAAGACACCTGTCGAATTAGACTTCAACCAAGTAGAGCTTGAGATATAATTATAAATTTAATGTTGAAATATCATGGCAAAAAAAGTATTAGGTTCGTTTAAACTTCAACTGAAAGCTGCAGAAGCAACTATGGCTCCTCCTGTGGGTCCTGCTTTCGGTCAGAGAGGCTTGAACGGCATGGAGTTTGTTAAACAGTTTAATGCAAAAACTGCGAAACAACAGGGAACAATTTTTCCTGTTCTTGTTACTTTCTTTAGTGACAAGACTTTTACGTTCATTATCAAATCACCGCCTGCATCTGTACTTCTGAAACAAGCCGCCGGAATCAAAAGCGGTTCTAAGGAATCAAATAAAGTTAAAGTAGGTAAGGTTACAACCAAACAACTCGAAGAGATTGTTGAAATTAAGAAAGAAGACCTCAATGCTTTTGAGCTTTCTTCTGCTGTCAGTATGATTGCAGGAACAGCCAGAAGTATTGGTATAGTTGTCGAGAATTAAGAAAATTAATAATAAAAAATCTGAATAGCAATGAGAAAAACCGGAAAAAGATACGCAGCGATATTGAAAACTTATGATTTTGAATCGCTATTTGATATTGCCGATGCAATAAATATCGTCAGGAAGAACGCTAATGCTAAATTTGACGAATCATTTGAAATAGCTATAAATCTTGGTGTTGACCCAAGAAAAGCTGACCAGATGGTACGTGGTACAGTATCACTTCCACACGGAACCGGTAAGGATGTTCGTGTGCTTGTTATTGCCAAAACCCCAAAAGACCAGGAAGCTCTTGACGCCGGTGCAGACTTTGCCGGTTTTGACGAATACATCGAAAAAATCAAAGCCGGATGGGCAGAGATTGATGTTGTTGTCGCAACTCCTGATGTAATGGGTGAAGTAGGTAAGCTTGGAAGGATTCTCGGACCACGTGGACTCATGCCTAATCCTAAAATCGGTACTGTTACATTCGATATAGCTAAAACCGTTAAGGAACTTAAAGCAGGTAAAATTGAATACCGTGTTGACAAAACCGGAAACATTCATGCTGCTATAGGCAAGTGCTCGTTCGAAGCCGATAAATTGTTAGACAATGCAAATATATTTTTCAGCAGCATTGTTAAAGCTAAACCGCAGACTGCAAAAGGAAAATACATCAAAAATGTTGTATTTTCTTCAACTATGAGTCCTTCAGTGATTGTTAAAGAAGGCTCTTTTAAACTCGAAAAATAAAATTGACTATTACGCACATTTATGAGCAAGCTTCTACATTCGTATGAGATATCTTTCGGATGTTGCTCCGAGTGTTTAAAAAATATAATTGGTTATATATGATAACAAGAGAAAGAAAACAACAGATTGTTCAGGAATTAGTAGAACTGCTGCAAAATGCCACCGGCGTTTATCTTGTTGATTTTACTTCTATGACGGTTGCAAATACTTATAAATTCCGTAAAGCCGTAAATGAAAAGAAACTTATTTACCGTGTTGCTAAAAACACTCTTATTGAAAGAGCAACCCAGCAATTAGGCAAATATACTCTTCCGGATTCGGATTTTAAAGGTCAGACAGGTTTGGTAATCAGTAATGATGACCCTACCCAGCCAGCAAAAGTCATAAAGGAATTCTTCGAGAAAGGTGAAAAACCACGCTTAAAAGCTGCATTTGTAGAAGGTCAGTATTATGCCGGTTCCGAACTAAAAGCCATAGCGGCTCTGCCAACAAGAGGAGAATTGATTGCTGGAATACTCGGCAGTCTTAACTCACCGGCATCCGGTATCGTCGGAGTACTCAATGCAGTGATGCGTGATGTTGCTTCATTAGTAGAAGAAGTCGCAAAAAAACAGAATGAAGCGGCTTGATTAACTTTATTATTTTGTAAATTAAATATATTGAGAGATATAAAATGTCAGAAAAAGTAGAAAAATTAGTTGAAGAAATCTCTTCTTTAACACTTGTCGAAGCTTCAGAACTGAAGAAAGCCCTTGAAGAAAAATTTGGTGTAACCGCTGCCGCTCCTATGATGATGGGCGGAATGATGCCGGTTGCTGCAGAAGCTGCCGCTGTTGTTGAAGAGCAGACTGAATTTGATGTTGAATTGACAGATTTCGGTGCTAACAAACTTAATGTTATTAAAGTTGTACGCGAAATTACAGGTATCGGCTTGAAAGAAGCTAAAGACCTTGTTGAAGCTGCTCCAAAAGTTGTGAAAGAAGCTGCAAGCAAAGATGAAGCAGCCGAAATCAAGAAAAAACTTGAGGAAGCCGGAGCTAAAGTTACTCTTAAGTAACTAAAGCCCAATTTTACAATTGGGGAAGGCGGATTTTTCCGCCAGCCCCTTTTGTTGTTTTTGAAATAATATAAGTAAATAGTTACTTAGTTATCCCGAAAGTGTTTGTTGCAATATGTGCTAAGTTACAAAATTTATAGATGAATAAAAAAAATAATATATGGGGTTTTATGACTTTTCTTTCAAGTGAAAAGACAAGTCATAAAATCCTATTTTTATATTCCATGCAATTACAGGAGGTGCTCAATGGAAACCGATGATAATTTTGAAGTGATTGGAGATGTAAGCACCAGCGCTCTGTTGGAGAACTACAAAGACCACGACAGCGGTGAGCTGAAACTTCTTGAAAGCGATGATGGTATTGTCAGGTTACGCAGGAGAATAAATTTCTCCCGTTCTAAAGTCCAATCTGACTACCCGGACTTGTTGAGCATTCAGTTAGATTCCTACAAGGAATTTCTTCAGGAGGAAACACCTTCTTCCAAGAGACTGAATGTTGGCTTGCAAGCCGCTTTTAATATTAATTTCCCAATTGAAGATGCTTCTTCAATATTCCAACTTGATTTTGTTGAATACACGATAGAAAAACCGAAATACAGTGAAGAAGAATGTCGTGAACGCGAACTTACTTTTGCAAAACCTTTGAAAGCAAAACTCAGACTTTCGAGTAAAGCTGAGAAAGGCTCTGAAGATTATATCGAGTCTGTAGAGCAAGAAGTTTATTTAGGCAATATTCCGGCTATGACGCCACGCGGCACTTTTATTATTAATGGTGCTGAGCGTGTTATTGTAAGCCAGATTCACCGTTCCCCGGGTGTGTTTTTTGATGATGCCATCCACCCTAACGGTACAAGAATTTATACTGCAAGAATTATTCCTTTCCGCGGCTCATGGATTGAGTTTACAACAGATATTCATGATGTCATGTATGCTTATATTGACAGAAAGAAAAAATTCCCTGTTACAACCCTTCTCCGTGCTATAGGTTTTTCTTCAGATGAAGATATTCTTCAGCTTTTTGATTTGGCAGAAGATGTTGACCCTACTAATGTAAACGATAGTTTCCTTGGCAGAAGAATTGCATCAGACGTGGTTGACATGAATACAGGTGAAATTATTTCTACTCGTGACATGGTTATTACAGAAGAATTGATAGTTCAAATAAAAGCTACCGAGATTCTGCCGTTACGTGTATTTAAATCCTACGACCCTACTGAAGAACCGGTAATTGCAAGAACTTTATCTAAGGATACAGCCCGCAACCGTGAGGATGCTCTCGAAGTCATTTATCGTCAGTTACGTTCAAGCGAACCGCCGGATATCGAAACAGCCGAAGGTTTACTCGACAAACTGTTTTTCAATCCAAAAAGATATGACCTTGGAGTTGTAGGCAGATTCAGGATTAATGAAAAGTTAGGTCTGAAAATTCCAATTGAAGACACTACTTTAACAACTGAAGATTTTGTTTCTATTATAAAGCATTTGATTCATTTACATGATGAAAAAATAAGCGGTGACGACATTGACCATCTTGGTAACCGCCGCGTTAGAACCGTCGGTGAACAGCTTAATGCCCAGTTTAATGTCGGATTATCGAGAATGGCTCGTACTATCAGAGAAAGATTAAGTATTCATGACGGTGAAAATTTAACTCCTTCGGAACTTGTTAATGCCCGTACAATAAGTTCGGTTGTTAATCAGTTCTTTGGAACAAATCAGCTTTCACAGTTTATGGATCAGACTAATCCGCTTTCCGAACTTACTCACAAACGCAGAACTTCCGCATTAGGACCTGGCGGTTTGACCCGCGAGAGAGCAGGCTTTGAAGTACGTGACGTTCACTATACCCACTACGGTAGATTATGTCCGATTGAAACACCTGAAGGACCGAATATCGGTTTGATTTCTTCTCTTGCAATGCACGCGAGAATCAATTATCTTGGTTTTATCGAGACACCTTACCGTAAGGTTGTCAATGGTAAAGTAACCGACACGATTGAGTTTTTACCGGCAGATAAAGAAGACGGCTTGATTGTTGTCCCTGCATCTACCCCTACTGACGAAGACGGAACTTTGGTCGGTGAGAAATTACGCGCAAGACGCTCAGGTGATTTCGTGCTTGTTGATGCTGAACAGGTTGATTATATAGATATATCAACTGACCAGATTACAAGTCCTGCCTCATCATTGATCCCTTTCCTCGAGCATGATGATGCCAACCGTGCACTCATGGGTTCGAATATGCAGCGTCAGGCGGTACCGTTATTACGTCCGCATGCTCCTATTGTCGGAACCGGAATGGAAGCTAAGGTTGCAAAAGATTCACGTACATTAATACTTGCCGAAAGAAACGGTGTTGTCGAATATGTACGTTCCGACCTCATCAGAGTTCGTTATGATGATGTTCGTACAGAAGAAGAAAAACTTGTGTCTTTCGATTATAAAGATGTAGTTACATATAAATTAATGAAGTTCTTCAGAACAAATCAGGATACTTGTATCAATCAGCGTCCGATAGTTGCTAAAGGTCAGAAAGTTGTAAAAGGTCAGCCGATTGCAGACGGTGCTTCAACCAATAAAGGCGAGTTGGCATTAGGTCAGAACGTTTTGGTTGCATTTATGCCTTGGCGCGGATACAACTTTGAGGATGCGATAATAATTTCACGCCGTATGGTTGCCGAAGATATTTTTACTTCGATTCATATTGAAGAATTTACTCTGCAGGTACGCGATACAAAACGAGGTGAAGAAGAATTTACACGTGAAATTCCGAACGTAAGTGAAGAAGCAACAAAAGACCTTGACGAAACAGGTATCGTCAGAATAGGTGCAAAAATAAACGAAGGCGATATATTAATAGGTAAAATTACGCCAAAAGGCGAAACTGACCCTACTCCTGAAGAAAAACTCCTCAGAGCCATTTTCGGTGATAAAGCCGGTGATGTAAAAGACGTATCTTTGAAAGCAACTCCCGGATTGAAAGGTGTTGTTATCAATACAAAATTATTCACACGCAGATTACTGACTATGGATAAAGATACGAGAGCAGTTGAGAAAAAACGTCAGGACCAGATAACTAAACTTGAAAAAGATACACTTAAAAAACTTGATTTGGATTGCGTAACAAGAATTGCAGGAATGCTCGACGGTGAGAAAATTCTTGGTCTTCGTCTGCAGAACGGTGTCTCTGTATTCCGTGCAGGAAGCAAAGTTGTTCTTAAAGATGTGTTTACAAAATTTGATGAAGGCATCTTAAAACCTGAAATGCTTGATATTGAGCAGCCAATTTTTGCTGATGATATAAAGAATTCAAAATTTGTTGATTTAGTGACAAATTATAATGCCAAAAGAGTGGACGAAAAAGGCAACTATCGTGCAGAGAAGAACAAACTTGCTGCAGGGGACGAGCTTCAACCGGGTATTCTACAAATGTCAAAAGTTTATGTTGCTAAAAAACGTAAATTGCAGGTAGGCGATAAAATGGCTGGTCGTCACGGTAACAAAGGTATTGTATCTAAGATTGTTAATCCTGAAGATATGCCGTTTCTGCCTGATGGTACACCGGTTGATATAGTTCTCAACCCGTTAGGCGTACCTTCACGTATGAATCTTGGTCAGTTGTATGAAACAGCCCTCGGCTGGGCAGGTACCAAACTTGGTACTTACTTTGCAACTCCAATTTTTGACGGTGCTACCTGGGATCAGGTAGGTAATTATCTGGAAAGAGCAGGTCTGCCGAGAGACGGCAAGTCTGTACTTTATGACGGCAGAACCGGTGACAGATTTGATGAGAAAGTTACGATAGGTATAATTTATATGCTTAAACTTGCCCACCTTGTTGCCGATAAATTGCACGCACGTTCAATCGGACCATACAGCCTGATTACTCAGCAGCCTTTGGGCGGTAAAGCTCAATTCGGCGGTCAGAGACTCGGCGAGATGGAGGTTTGGGCATTGGAAGCTTATGGTGCTGCTCATACTTTGCAGGAAATGTTAACAATGAAGAGCGATGACGTGCAGGGCAGAGCTAAGATGTACGAGGCTATAGTGAAGGGCGACAATATGCCCGACCCGAATATCCCAGAATCTTTCAATGTTTTGGTCAGAGAATTGCAGGGCTTATGTCTTGATATTCACATTGAATAAGTTAATGATTACCGGCGGGAATGTTTATTTAACGTTCCCGCTATTACAATGAAAAATGAAAATAATAAATTGAAAACTCACAGATAGAAGGAGTGTTTCCATGCAATCAATGTCAATTCCGAGGAGAGGATTCAAGCAGATATCCATCAAAATCGCCTCGCCGGATGATATTCTCAATCGTTCTCACGGTGAAGTAACCAAACCTGAAACGATAAACTACAGGTCATTCCGTCCTGAAAAAGACGGTTTGTTCTGCGAGAAAATATTCGGTCCAATCAGAGACTGGGAATGCGCATGCGGCAAGTACAAGAGAATCAGATACAAAGGTATTGTATGCGATAGATGCGGTGTCGAAGTAACTCAAAAATCGGTTCGCCGTGAGAGAATGGGCCACATCATGCTTGCAGTTCCTGTTGTTCATATTTGGTTTTTGAGAACTCTGCCAAGCAAAATCAGTGCTATAATCGGTATGCCCACAAAAGATATAGAGCGTATAGTATATTACGAATCTTATATAGTTGTTCAACCGGGAAAAACCGGACTGCATTCAAAAGACTTATTAACTGAAGAACAGTATCTTGATGTTATTGAATCTTTATCAAAAGAAGAATTATTGCTTGATGATGAAGACCCGAATAAATTCATTGCCATGATAGGCGGTGAAGCTATAAAGGAAATGCTCAAGAGAGTTAATCCCGAAAAGCAGTATCACATTCTTAAAGAAATTCTGAAAGTTGAAACATCACAGCAAAAGAAAACTGACCTGTTAAAAAGATTAAGAGTTCTTGATGCATTCAAAAACAGTACAAAGGGTAATTTTCCAAATGAACCCAGTTGGATGGTTTTGGATGTCGTACCTGTTACTCCGCCGGATTTGCGTCCTCTTGTTCCGCTGGAAGGCGGAAGATTTGCTACTTCCGATTTAAATGACTTGTACAGACGTGTTATTATCAGAAATAACAGATTAAAAAGACTTATAGATATTAAAGCACCGGAAGTAATTCTCCGTAATGAAAAAAGAATGCTTCAGGAAGCTGTTGACGCACTTTTCGACAACAGCCGCCGTTCGGTGAGAAGTGAATCTCAAAGAGCACTTAAATCACTTGCTGATACTTTGAAAGGCAAAACCGGAAGATTCCGTCAGAACCTTCTTGGTAAACGTGTGGATTATTCCGGCAGATCGGTTATTGTGGTAGGTCCCGAGCTTAGAATTCATGAGTGCGGACTTCCAAAAGACATGGCTGTCGAACTGTTTAAGCCATTTATCATCCGCAGACTAATTGAACGCGGGCACGTTAAGACCGTTAAAAGTGCCAAAAAGATGGTAGAACGCAAAACAAACGAAGTTTGGGATATTCTTGAAAAAGTTATTGAAGGTCATCCGGTTATGCTTAACCGTGCTCCCACACTTCACAGACTTGGTATTCAGGCTTTCCAGCCGAGACTTATCGAAGGTAAAGCAATTCAGCTTCACCCGCTTGTCTGTACAGCCTTTAATGCCGACTTTGACGGTGACCAGATGGCTGTTCACGTGCCTATAAGTTATGAAGCCCAGCTTGAAGCTATGCTTTTGATGCTTGCTCCTCATAACATTATGCATACCCAGAACGGTGATACAATCACAGTTCCGTCACAGGACATGGTTTTGGGTGTCTATTATCTTACAAAACAAAAAACCGGTTGTCTTGGCGAAGGAAAAACTTTCTCAAATCCTGATGAAGTTACCATTGCTTATGACCAGCAGAAAGTTGAATTACACTCAAAGATTAAAGTGCGTATTAAGGGTCAAATTATTGATACCACTGTCGGCAGAGTGATTCTAAACAAAATCGTTCCTGAAGAACTTGGTTATATCAACGAACTTCTAACCAAAAACAGACTTCGTCAAATCATTGGTAACTGCTTCAGAACCGCAGGATTGGCTAAGACTGTCGAATTTCTTGATGACCTGAAAGATACAGGATTCTTTTTTGCGACCAAGGGTGGATTGTCTGTAAGTATCCATGACGTTGTTATACCTGACCTTAAACGTAATATCATCCTGAATGCACAGGGCAAGGTTGATAAAATTGAAGAAGCATACCGTAATGGTGTAATCAGTGCCGGTGAAAGATACAACAAGATTATTGATACCTGGTCAACTGCCACAAATGTGGTAGCAGACAAACTTTACTCTGAAATGCAGAAAGATAAACAGGGATTCAATACATTCTGGATGATGCTTGACTCTAAAGCCAGAGGCTCAAAAGAACAGATTAGACAGCTTGCAGGTATGCGTGGTCTTATGGCTAAGCCTAAGAAGTCACTTTCGGGTTCGACAGGTGAGTTAATTGAAAATCCTATTATCTCAAACTTTAAGGAAGGTCTTTCAATCCTTGAATATTTTATTTCAACACACGGTGCACGTAAAGGTCTTGCAGATACCGCCCTTAAAACAGCGGATGCAGGTTATCTTACACGTCGTTTGCATGATGTTGCTCAGGATGTTATTATCTCCGAGCCTAATTGCGGTACAATTCGCGGTGTTGAGATAACTGCCCTTAAAGACGGCGAAGAAGTAAAAGAGCCTTTGAACGAGAGAATTGTCGGTCGTACTGCGCTGCGTGATATCATTGATCCGATGACCGATACTCTTGTATTAAAAGGCGGCGGATTGATTGATGAAGAAATTGCTGCTAAAATTGAAGCTACTTCGATTGAATCAGTATTAATAAGATCAGTTCTGACCTGCGAATCTAAAAAAGGCGTTTGTGCAAAATGTTACGGCAGAAATCTTGCAACAGGTCAGCTTGTTGATATTGGTGAAGCAGTCGGAACAATTGCTTCACAGTCAATCGGCGAGCCAGGTACACAGCTTACACTCCGTACATTCCACACAGGTGGTACTGCTGCTCTTGTAGCATCTCAGTCATCTGTTGTTGCGAAGTTTGATGGTGTAGTCAATTTTGAAAATATACGTACAATCAGCTATGAAGGTGATGAAGGCACTATAACTATTGCAGTCAGCCGAAGCGGGACGATTCAGATTGTTGACCCTGACAGTAACAGAACATTGACAAAATATGACGTTACTTATGGTGCTGTTCTTTCAGTTTATGACGGAAAAGCCATCAAGAAAGGTGATATTCTTTATGAATGGGACCCTTATAATGCAACTATCCTAACTGAACATTCAGGAAGGATTCGTTACCGTGACCTGCTTCAGAATATTACTTATCGTGAAGTAAATGATGAGCAGACAGGACACATTACGAAGATTGTAATTGATTCGAAAGACAGAACCAAACTGCCTAACATCGAAATCATTGACGATGCCGGAATGGTACTGAAATCATACAATATTCCGTCAAGAGCACAGCTAAGAGTTGACGATAATGATATGGTAGGAGTCGGTACTTCACTTGTAAAAATCCCGAGAGACTTAGGAAGAACACGTGATATCACGGGCGGTCTGCCAAGAGTTACCGAACTTTTCGAAGCACGTTCACCTCAAAGTCCGGCTATTGTTTCGGATATTGACGGTACAATTAGTTTTGAGAAGATGAAACGCGGTCAAAGAGTGGTAGTTGTAACATCGCAGGATGGTAAAACCAAGATTGAGTACAGCGTCCCTGCAGGCAGGTATATACTTGTTCAGGAAGGTGATTTTGTACGTACAAGCGACAGACTTACCGAAGGCTCGATTAATCCGCATGACATCCTGAGAATTAAAGGTGCAAATGCAGTTCAGGAATACCTTGTAAACGAAATTCAGGAAGTTTACCGTATGCAGGGTGTTAAGATTAATGACAAACATATTGAAGTCATAGTTCGTCAGATGCTTCAGAAGATTAGAATTGTTGAATCAGGCGATTCATCATTACTTGAAAATGATAATGTTGACCGCAAAAAATTCAATGAAGAGAATCTGTTAATCAAAAATATGGTTGTGATTACTGAGAAGGGAGATTCAAAATACAGCGAAGGTTATTTGACTCAAAAACGTAAAGTTCGTGAAATCAATAATGAACTTAAGAAAAAAGACCTCCGAATTGCTGAATACGAACCTGCTCAGCCTGCTATATCAGAACCGATTCTTCTTGGTATAACTCAAGCGTCGCTTACAACAGAAAGCTGGCTTTCGGCAGCATCCTTCCAGGAAACCACAAGAGTTCTCTCGGAAGCTTCTGTTGCAGCAAAGGTTGACCATTTACAGGGTTTGAAAGAGAATATTATTATCGGTCAGTTAATTCCTGCCGGTACCGGATTAAGAGCATATCAGGAAATGTCCTGGACTTCGGACGTCGGTAATATTTTCGGAAAAACTACGTATGACAAAGAAAAAGATACTTTGGTGCATGCATCCAAAGAAATTCAGGAAGAACTTGAAGCACAGAATATTTCTGTATAGTTCCTCTATTTAAATTAAATAAGCTGTTTCTCTCATCAGGAAACAGCTTATTTTTTTATTATAAAAATTTTAAACTAATTATATGAAATATACATCTATAATAAAACTAATTATATCTAAAGGTTATTAAAAATGTCAGACAAAAACAAACCGGTACAGCAGCAATTAAATATCGAACTCGGCGAAAAAGAAGCTGAAGGAATTTATTCAAATTTAGCGATTATCTCTCATTCGCCTGCTGAATTTATTGTTGACTTTACAAGAGTGCTCCCCGGAGTACCAAAGGCAAAAGTTCATGCAAGAATAGTAATGACTCCACAACATGCCAAACTTCTTTTGCGTGCATTAAACGAAAATATTTCCAGATTCGAAAATACTTTCGGAGAAATTAATATTGATGGTCATAACGGACTGAATTCATATTCCGGTTTTGGCAATGGAAATCCCAAAATTAATTAATTATAAATTATATCAGGAGTTTTCTTATGCACTCAGGTAATTATGTTCTGATTTTGCATACACATCTGCCATGGGTTTTGCATCACGGGGTTGCTCCTCATGGAGTTGACTGGCTGAATGAGGCGGTTGCAGAGTGCTATATACCATTGCTCAATGTATTTAACGACCTGAATGGTAAGGGAATCAAGCCGAATGTTACTCTCGATATTTCTCCTGTTCTATGCGAACAACTCGAGCATCCGGACTTCAAAAAAGAGTTCGTAATATATTGTGACAAAATGATTGCTGCTGCCCGCCGTGATAGAGAAGATTTTACAAACTGGGGTTATGATGCCCACCATATCTGGCTTACAACGTATTGGGAAGATTGGTTCTCGGCAAGAAAGGATGAATTCCTGAATAAATATGATTCATCAATTATAAAAGGCTTAAAAGACCTGCAGGACGATAACGCAATTGAGATTATGACTTGCGGTGCTACTCACGGCTATCTCCCCCTTCTTGGATACGATAAGAGTGTCAATCTGCAGATTAAAGCAGCAGTCGAAAACTATAAGAAGCATTTCGGTCGTGAACCCCGCGGGTGCTGGCTGCCTGAATGTGCTTACCGCCCGTCTTATGAGTGGCATACATATATACCTGTCGAACCATTTCATTCCAAAAAACTCCGTACCGGAGTTGAACAGATTTTAGCTGCTCATGGAATCAAATATTTTGTTACTGATGAAGATATTATAAAGAGGATAAATCCGCTTGGAGTATTTACAGATGATGAGAAACAGAATTTTGTAAGTGTCAATTCAGACAGCTACAGACATGAGATGGGTAATTTTGATAAATCACCGCTTAGAATTTACAATGTCAGTTCAAGTTATAAAACAGAATATGGAACGGCAGCGGTATATTCAAGACACGGTGATATTTCTATGCAGGTATGGAGCGGTGAAGCAGGCTATCCGGGCGAACCTGATTATCTGGATTTTCATAAAAAACATGTAAATTCGTGGCTGAGATACTGGAGAGTTACCGACAGTAAGGCTGATATGATGTACAAAACCCTGTATCACCCTGACTGGACTTATGACAAGGCAGATAAACAGGCGATGCACTTTATTCATCATGTTGAAAATACCAGTAATCATTATCATCATTTAACCGGTAAACTTAGTACAGTCTGTACACCTTTTGATACAGAGCTTTTCGGGCATTGGTGGTTCGAGGGACCTCAATTTATCAAAGCTGTGCTGAAAGGACTTCATGATTCTCCTTATGTTCATGCTGTAAAAGCCTCCGAGCAGCTAATGATTGTTAACCCTAAAGAAGTTGTATCTATACCTGAAGGTTCGTGGGGTGTAAATAATAATCATGATGTATGGTCTAATGATGAAAATACATGGACATGGGAATGTATTTATAATGATGAATTGAGACTCAATAATATTTTCCAAAAATATCCGGTTGACAAACTCAATCCGGTTCAAAATAGATTCGCACTTCAGGCTTTGAGAGAATTAATGCTTGAACAGAGTTCTGACTGGCAATTCTTAATATTTACCGAGTCAGCAAGGGATTATGCCGAACAAAGATTTACATATCACCATTCTGATTTTAACAGACTTTGCGATATGATTGAAAAATATTCAGACGGCTCCCCTATTTTGTCAGATGATAAAAAATATCTTGAAGAAACAGGAAAGCGTAATTCAATTTTCCCTGAACTTAAGTTACAGTGGTGGGATGACCTGTACAAATAAATGAGTGACGGCAAGCAAATTCTAAAAAATATATTTTCCCTTTCTGTGGCAGAATACGCAGCGAAAGGGTTTGCAATGATATATACTATATATTTGATGAGAATTATCGGACCTGAAAACAATGGAATTTATACCGTAGCAAAATCTTATATCTCATATATCTTAATATTTATTTGGTTGGGTTTCGACCTTGTCGGTATCAGGGAAGTTGTTAAAGACAGAAAACAAATACATAATTATGTCAGTTCAATTTTAGCTATACGTTTATCAATAGCAGTATTGGGATATTTAATTCTGATTATTATACTGGAAACACTGCACCTAAATGACTCAATTGATTATAAAACCCGACTCGTAATATACGTTTACGGGCTTTTGATATTTGGGAACGCCATTCATATTTACTGGGTATTTCAGGCTATCGAAAGAATGTATATTAACGCTATTCGGAGTGTATTAATAAATACATTAAATCTTGTAGGAATTTTATTATTTGTAAGAGATAAAGATGATTTGCTGATTGCAATCTGGATAATTGTCATTTCAACATTTCTAAACTCTGTATGGATGTTGTTTTATTATGTTAAGACTGAAGGCAAATTCAAATTTACACTTGATTTCAAGCTCTGCAGAAATATCTTAATACAATCTTTTAGTGTCGGTGCATTATTTCTGATTGTCCAATTGTATAACAGTATAAGTGTACAAATATTGTCCTATTTCAAGGGTGATGTCCAAACAGGAATTTATGGTGCTGCCTTGCAGGTGATAATTTTCGGTCTTATTCCGTCTGTAGTTTTACAGGGAGCTTTTTTCCCTAAATTTTCAAGAATAGATACATTTGAAGAACGAAACAGTATTGTATCAAAGTTTCTTTTAATGAGCCTGATAGTGGGAGTAGCAATATCCTTTACGTTATTTACTTTTTCTGAACCAATTGTTGCAATATTAGGTAAGAAATATTCTTCTACAAACGGAATACTGAAATTCCTGTCGGCAACAATTTTAATACAATATATAAGTATTAGTTTTTTTAGTCCTTTATTGGCGTGGAAAAAAGAAAAACTTGTAATCTTTGCAAACATTGCCGGGCTGACAGCCTGCATAATTTTCAGTATTTTCTTAATACCGGAATACGGATACTATGGAGCCGCAATTGCAGGAATAGCATGTGAATTTGCAGTTCTTGCAGTCGCAGCATTTATATTCTACAGAGAGCAGAAAACTATATATTTGACAAAAATTATAACAGTAGTACTAATTGGATTACCGTCATTTATAATCGGGCATTATATCTTTGAATTTGGACTTAATGTTTATTTTTCAACCATAATCAGCATTATAATATTTTTCAGTTTAATACTTGCATTTAAGATTGTCAGAATTTCAGAACTCAAAACACTTATCGGCAAGGAACCCGTCAGCAACGAGCCGACTCTTTGATAAATCATATTAATTTAACGGAAGTTCAATTCTGAAGATGGAACCTGTACCCAGCTTACTTTCTGCACTAATGCTGCCGCCAAGCAATTCAATCATTCCTCTGCAGATGGCAAGACCTAAGCCTGTACCTTCATAACCTCGGCTTAATGAACTATCAGCCTGATAAAACCTTCCGAATATCATAGACATAGCATCTTCAGAAATACCAATACCGGTATCGCTGACATAAAATTCAATTTTATTTTCTAATAACCTGCCGCCTAACTCAATCGAACCTTCATTTGTAAACTTAAAAGCATTACTGACCAGATTATTTAGTATCTGAAAGACCTTCTGTTCATCACTGTACATTGAAAAAGACTCGGGGATATTATTCAATTTGGTAATAAACTGTACCTCAGATTTTGAATTTGTATCAATGTAAGCAGTACGCAGTTCTTCAAAAAGTGATATTATCGAAAAATTACTTATCCTGACATCCATTTGATTGGCTTCAATTTTTGAAATGTCAAGAATGTCATTTACTGTATTGATAAGCCGTTGACAGCTTGAATTAAGTATTTCTGCAAACTCAGTCCTTTCTTCATTTGTTAAATCTCCCGAACCCAGCATACGGGAAAAGCCCATAATTCCGTTCATTGGTGTTCTGATTTCGTGACTCATATTTGCAAGGAAAGCCGATTTTAGTTTGTCGCTTTCTTCGGCTCTGTTCTTTGCATTAATCAAGTCATTCTGAAGTTTGATTTTTTCTGTAATGTCTTCTTTAATTGCAATATAATTAGTTGTTACACCCTTATCATCACTTACCGGTGCAATTACCATAGATTCCCAGTATGTTTCGCCGGATTTTTTTCTGTTAAGTATTTCACCCTGCCAGACATCTCCTTGTAACAAAGTATCCCAAATATTTTTATAATATTCTGAATTATGATAATTAGATTGCAATATTCTTGGATTTGCACCAATAATTTCTTTTAATGCGTAACCTGTAATCTCTGTAAATTTTGGATTAGCATATTCAATTTCAGCATCAAGACTTGTTATAATAATTGCAAGCGGACTTTGATCAACTGCTCTTGATAATTTTCGTAAATTGACATCCGATTTCTTTCTATCAGTAATGTCCAAATTTATACCTTTAATTGTCTGCAGCCTGCCATTAACAAAAATCGGTAAAAATGAATTTAATAACCATTTGATTGTACCATCCGGTAAAATGATTCTGAATTCAAAACTGCCGGGCTTAGGATTATTGAAGAATTCTTTGAAATGTTCTTTAACAAAAGTAATATCATCGGGATGAATTCTGCCGGTAAAATCAGAATATTCAGGTTCGAATGTAAACGGAGTATAGCCCAAAAGTTTAAAATAGTTTTCTGACCATTTTATTTTATTTGTAGTTACATCAGTTTCCCATGAACCCATTCCGGCAATTTCCTGAGCAAACCTAAGAGAAAATTCATTTTCCCTGATTGACTCCTCGACCAATTTTCTTTCTGTTACATCACTAATATAGCCATGCCAAATTATGCTTAAGTCATCCTGTTTCTCCGGAGTTGAATTAAGCTCAACCCAGATGGTTTTTCCATCAGGGTGACAAACGCGGTATTCATAACGCCAGTTTTCGAGGTTCTTAGCTGATTTCAAAAGTCTTTTATTGAAACCATCCAAATCATCGGGATGAATAAGAAAAGCTAATTTTGATGTATCGCTGATAACTTCTGCGGGTGTCACTCCATAAATATCAATAATGCCGTCACTTGCATAAGGAAAACTTCTGCTGCCGTCAGGTCTCAAGCAATATTGAAAAATAAATCCCGGTAGATGCTGCGAAACCTTTTTAATCCTGTCAATCAGTTCAGCATTTGCTTTCTGTGAATTAATTCTTTCTGAAATATCACGGCAGATTCCCTCATGAAGAATTATTTTACCGCTATCATCCCTGATATATTTATTGTGGTCTTCAATCCAAACACTGCTGCCGTCTTTTTTCTTTAAACGATAAATATCGAAATCATCGGTATAATCAGAATTTTCTACTGAACCAATTACCCTTTCATCAATTGTATGATATATTGTATTCGGTATATCAACATCCATGAGTTCTTCCCTGGAATCATAACCGAGCATCTTTACAAAAGCTGGATTTAAATAAACGAATTTACCTTCAGGAGTACTTTGGTAAAATCCGTCAGGTAGATTTTCGATTAAATCTTTGTATCTTTTCTCACTATTTTTAAGCTCATTTTCATATTTTTTCTTTTGCCTCATATCGCTTATTATAGCAATAACATATTTATCATCATTGAACGAAATTACTGATGCTGATACCATTGTATTAACAATACTTCCGTTTTTGCACCTGAAATCAATTTCAAGATTGCTTAATCTTCCATTATTATTTAATATTTGGAAATATTCTTCCCTCTGACTTAGATTTATCCAGAAATCTAAATTAGCTGAACTTTTACCTAAAATCTCTACTCTCGTATAACCAAAAAGTTCTTCAAATTTTGAATTGATATCAATATAACAGGAATCGCTTAATCTGAGAATTTTCATTGCGTCGGGAGCCAAATCAAATATCGCCTGAAACTTTTTCAGGCTTTCTTCCTTTTGAAACTCAGCATTTTTCCTGACAGTAATATCTTTTGAAAAACCTAAATATTTGTTGTCGTTGATTTTAACAGCGTCAACAGTCCACCAGCCTATCGAACCATCCTTCCTGATATATCTTGTTTCACCGTATGCACTTCCCAGAGACTTAACATCACTAAAATGCTCTTTTGCAAACAATAGGTCTTCTTTTGGTGCAAAATCAGAAACATTTTTTTGCAAAAATTCATTTTTAGAATATCCGGTAATTTTTTCTGCAGCAGGATTGACATCTATGTAATTACCTTTACCGTCAACAACAAGAATAGCATCCGGCGCATAGTCTATATACATTTTAAATGTCTTTTCGCTTTCAATTAAATTCTTCATCAGGATTTGATTATTTTCCTGCTCCATCAGTATTTTACCTATTACCACAGTGGCTATCGGATAAAAAATAATTACGGATAAGGCAATTGTACGGAAGGCATTAATACTTTGTCCGGTAGGCAGCCCCAGCATTAATACAAGCATTATTACATGAACTATAATACCCATGAAAACAAGAGTAGATGTTTTTAGATATTGGTTCTGCTTAATTCTTCTGTTATAAAATAAAATACCGATAATAACAGAAGAAGTTATGACAGATACACCCATTATCCAACCGGGTCCACCGATAATTAAGCGATAGACTATCGTAATTAATCCGGCAATAACAGCAGGCACCGGTCCAAAAAATAATCCGCAAATACTTAATACAACAGACCTGCCGTCAAATATTATACCCTCAGACAAAACAAAAGAATTTATCATCCCAAGTACAGCAGCCATACCAAACAGAATTCCCTGCAATACTTTTCCGGTAATTGTTGTTCGTCTCCAGCGGTTATCTATAAAACCGGAAAGTACACTTATTGCGACAAGTAATGAAAGATTATATAAAAGTTCTATGATTATCAAATTAAATTCAGTTGTATAAAGTAGTTAAATAATTGCAAACAAAAATAGCTTATTAATTAATATCAAACAAATTATAAATTTATTAGAATTAGACAGCAGTTTCAATAAAACGCCTGACCAATAATGCTGATTTTTCAGCTACTTCGATTACTTCCTTATGTGAAACGGATTGAATAACTTCCTTTGCAGAATTTGTAATCAGAGAAAATGCTGCTGTTTCCATTCCAAGAATCGCAGCAGTCTTCATTTCCGGAACTGTTGACATCCCGACTGCATCAGCTTTTAGTCTTCGCAGCATTTTAATCTCGGCTCTTGTTTCGTAATTAGGACCGGTAACAGCGGCATAAGTTCCCTGCCGGAATTGAACTCCCTGTTTAATTAATGAATTTCTGATACTGCCGAAATACGATTTGTTAATAAAATTATAGGAAATGTTACCGACTGGTGAAATTGTATCAAATACTGATGATGAATCAAGAAACATAAAATCAATATAATCTTCAATAAGCATTATTTCTCCGGGTACAAAAAGCGGGTTCAACCCACCGGCAGCATTTGAAATAATTATTTTCCTGATACCTGCCAAATAGCTGATAATTACCAATGAGCAAATTTCATCATAAGTCCTGCCTTCATAATAATGAAATCTGCCGGAAAATACCAGAGCTGTATTACTTTCTGCTGCATAAAGTAATACTTCGCCGTTATGTCCCTGAACTGACAATTCAGGGATACCGGACAGCTTATTATAAGGTATTTTGAGTAAGATTTTATTGGAATCAAGAGTATCTGCAATTCCCGAACCGGCAATCACAGCAGTCCCGGGAATACTGCCTAAGATTTCTATTAAAGATTTTGCTGCGGGAGCATATTTGTCAAGAATTCTCTGAAATATTTGCATATTTTAAATTTGTTGGGACGTATCAGGATTATTTAATTATTTTCTATTAAAAAGCCTGTCAAAACCTTTAAATGATAATGCTGTTTTAAAAATCAATTAATCTGTTAAATAATGGAAGTCAACTTTTACAAATCGTAGAAAAAAAATATGAATTTACGTTTTATGATAGTAATTTCTTATTTTTGAAATTGAATGTGACATCATTAATAATTGGAAATTTAGAATTATGGCAAAAATCATTGTTTTAGGCGCCGGAATGGTCGGAAGTGCAATGGCTAAAGACCTTTCAACCCAGCATGAAGTAACTTCAGTTGATTTTAATCAGACAAATCTTAATTCGTTGAAAGATTTTAATATCAAAACATTAATTGCCGATTTATCAAAACCTGAGAAGGTAAAAGAATTAGTTCAGAATTTTGATATTGTTCTAGGTGCTGTTCCGGGATTTATGGGTTACAAGACAATAGAAGCAGTGATTGAAGACGGTAAAGATATAGTTGATATATCTTTTTTCCCTGAAGATTGTTTCGGATTGGATGAAAAAGCGAAAAGTAACGGCGTAACTGCAATAGTTGATTTTGGCGTTGCTCCCGGAATACCTAATCTGCTTTTAGGCTATCATCAGGGTAAGATGCAGATAAATGATTACAAGTGCTATGTCGGTGGTCTGCCTAAAGCCCGCACGCTGCCATTCCAGTATAAAGCACCTTTCTCGCCTGTTGATGTTATTGAAGAGTACACCCGTCCCGCAAGATATGTCTCCGGCGGTCAGATTGTTGTTAAGGAAGCATTATCCGAACCCGAATATCTTGAATTTGGTGAAATAGGAACTCTCGAAGCTTTCAATACCGATGGACTCCGTTCGCTGCTATTTACAAATGATATACCTAATAAAATCGAAAAAACTCTGAGATACCCCGGACATATAGATATAATAAAAGTGCTGATTAAAGCAGGTTTCTTTTCAGAAGATGAAATGAATTTCAACGGAATTGAAATTAAACCGCGGGATTATACTTCTGCAATATTGTTCGATAAATGGAAACTGCAGCCCGAAGAAGATGAATTTACAGTAATGCGTATAATTTTTGAGGGTATTGAGCACGGTGAAAATATTCATTATGAATATAATCTGCTTGACCGTTATAATCCCGAGACGAAAATTTCCTCTATGGCTCGCACTACAGGCTATTCAGGTACGGCTGCAGTAAATCTGCTTGCAAATGGATTATATAAAAATCACGGAATTAATCCACCTGAGTACGTAGGCAGAGATGATAAGGCAGTTGATTTTGTCTTTGAGTATTTGATCGAAAGAGGTATAATTTACAAAAGTAAAAGAACAGTTTTGTAACTATTTATCAAGATTTGAACATTGTACGGAAAATTCCTTGTTAAAGAAAATTGAATACGCTGTAAAAGGTTTTTTTGATAAAATGTTATTGAAAGATAACAAACCTGTATTAATAAATAATTCGGAAACGATATTCAGATTGACTGACGGCAGCCGACTTCTTCTTCTGCGTCACGACAGAATCGGAGATGTAATGGTTACAACTCCGTTTCTGACAATTCTGAGGAAGGCTTTCCCGAATATTGAAATTGATATGCTGATGTCTCCTAATAATATATCTGCTCAAAGAGCTGTTGATAGTTATATAAATAATATTTATATTTATGATAAAAAATTGGTAAATATTATAAAACTTTTCCGAAAACTCAAAAACCGGAAATATGATATAATAATTGATTTGTTTGATAATCCCTCCACGACATCATCTTATATAATCAAATTTGTGAAACCGAAATATTCTTTGGGATTCGACAAATCAAATTCTGCAGTTTATACGCATATAGTTCCATTACCTAATAAAAATGCGGTTCATATTGTTGAGCGTATTGCAAATCTTTTGATGCCGTTTGGAATTGAACCTACTCAATCTGCCGGGGAATTATCATTTCATCTCAATCCCGAAGAGAGAAAAAAAGCAAACGAATTAATAACGAGAAGCGGGAAAAAAGTATTGGGCATTAACCTGTCGGGTTCAAGTAGACCAAAATATTGGGGAACTGATAACTTCACAGAGTTTATTAAAGCTTTTTCAAATAAATTTACAAATTATAAAGTAGTTATTTTTTCAATGCCGGATTATGAAACTGAATTAAATCAAATCATCTCATCAACTTCAGCCGAAAAAGCTCCTAAAGCCGGTTCTTTTGTTGAATATGCATCATATCTGTCTGTTTGTGATTTACTGCTTACAGCCGATACTGCTGCTGTGCATCTTGCTGCAGCTTTCAAGGTGCCGTGTATCAGTCTGCATTTGTGGACAGGTTCGTCTGATACAGGTATGCCCTGGCACCCATATAATTCACCTTATAAAATGCTAAAAACCGATACCGGAAATCTGGCGGATATTTCTGTAGAATCTGTTATGAATGCTGCGGTTGAAATTATTGAAGGAAATAATTAATATGAATATCGGAATAATACAACTCGGTAGAATTGGTGATATGGTACTGATGACACCTCTTTTTGATGAAATAAAAAAACTTTTTCCCGACTCAAAACTTCACGTATTTGCCGGTCCTTCAAATAATTCAATAATCGGAAATAATCCTGCAATAGACAATATCCACTTGGTTAAGAAAACGCCGTTGGGAATTATCCGTACAGTTTTTGAATTAAACTATATAAAATATGATTTCTGGATAGACCCCAAAGACCACTTTTCGAAAGAAAGCAGAATCATAGCATCAATTGTAAATTCCAAGTGTAAAATCGGTTATAATCATCCCGAAATGAAAAAGGTTTTTGATATTTCCTTACAAAACATTGAATCGTTGAAACATCATTCACTAATCTCACTTAGTCCTCTTTTGAATTTCAATTTTAAACTTCCTGAAAAACCGCCTAAACCTGTGCTATATACTCAAAATGATTCAGATATTTATACCCGGAATTTTCTCGTGGATGTTGGGGATGAATACGTTGTACTCAACATTTCGGGTTCCGCTGAGCATAAAATGTGGGATAATTCGTGCTGGCTTGAGTTTTTATCAAAGGCAGATATTAAACTACCGGTTGTTTTGACTTTTGCACCTTCAGAATCCAGAAGAGCAGAGGAACTGCAAAAGGTTTTTCCGGCTCTAAAAATCTTCAAATCCCGAAACATTAATGATATAGTTTCACTTGTCTCGAAATGTAAATTTATCATTACTCCCGACACGGCAATTGTACATATTGCAGCAGCTTTCAACAAACCTGTTTTTGCATTATATTCGGGTATGGATGATTTCTATATCAAATTTCATCCGCTTTCTGATATTTACAAAACAGTTCGGGCTGAAAAGGGTGATAAAGGAATAAAATCAATAAGAATAGAGGATACGTTGAATGAATTTTCGGAATTTATGAGTGAATTAATCTAATTTTTGGTCAATCATATTTGTATTATTTTCATAAGAATTTTGTAATTAATAGCATGATTGCTGCCAAAATATTATGATGTTTGTAATATTTTAGAAATATCTGATGATTTGACTGTGTAGTTACAAAAATTAAAGGGTGATAATATCGTCAAATTTATAAAATAATTTTAATATGGAAATGTTATGATAATTGAAAGAACAGATAATGAGTTGATTTTAAGACTACCTTTAGATTTTGGAACTTATAATTTGGACAAAATTACCAAATATTTAAAGTATGCTGAATCAACATCTAATAGCCATGTTGATGAAGGTGAAATAACTAAAATTGCCGATGAATCAAAGAAAAGGTGGTGGAGTGAAAATAAACACAAATATATTATTTAGTGCAATTATAAATGCCAACGGTCTTATTGTTTATTGATAATATTCAAATCCATATCATAAATTCGCAAATCTCACCATTCTTAGAAAGTGCCGGTGCTGAGTTTTATGTCTTCCCGGCTTAAAGTTTCCTGCAAGTCACGCAATATAATTTTTACTTATCATCCACACATTACTTAAAAACAATATTCTTTTTCACGGTATTTTTTTCGCAGTAGTGACATTGCAATACTACTTCTTCTTTAGATACAACCTTAAATTTTGTGCTTACATTTTCGATATTTGTTATGCAGTTGGGATTGAAACATTTGACAATACCGTCAATTGTATCGGGAATTTCTACTGTACTTTTTTCAACAACTCTGTAATCTTTGATTATTATCAGTGTAGCTTTTGGCGCTACGAGTGCAATACGGTTGATGTCATCTTTTTCAAAAAATTTATTACTGACTTTGATTATGCCTTTAGTTCCGTACTTTTTACTTTCCAAATGTGTACCAAAAAGAATTTGGTTTTCGAAGTGTTCAAGATTAAGAATCCTTATGACCTTAAAAACACTGTTGGCAGGTATGTGGTCAATTACTGTTCCATTCTCAATTGCGGATACTTTTAATTCTGTTATCATCATTTGATTCCTAAGATAGAAGTTATTAAAGCCTGTCTGACAAATACACCGTTAAGTGCCTGCTGGAAGTAATGTGCCTGCGGAGTGTCGTCCACATCTTCAGAGATTTCGTTTACTCTCGGAAGCGGATGCAGAATTTTCAAATTATCTTTTATTCCGGTAAGCATATTTCTTTTTAGAATGTAGGAGTCTTTCACCCGCTCGTACTCGAGTGCATCTGAAAAACGTTCTCTTTGAATTCGGGTCATATACAGAATATCACTCAGACCCATGATATTTTTCATATCAGTAATCTGGTGATAAGTCAGATTATTATTTTTTATGTGCATTTTAATATAGCCCGGCAGTTTAAGTTCTTCAGGCGATACAAAATAAAATGTCGTATTATAATTACATAGTGCCATAACGAGCGAATGAACAGTTCTGCCGTATTTCAGGTCGCCGACAAATGCAATATTCAGATTATCAAGTGTTCCCTGAGTCTGCCGTATTGTGTAAAGGTCAAGTAATGTCTGTGTAGGATGCTGGTTAGAACCGTCTCCGGCATTTATCAGCGGTACGGTAGCAACTTCGCTGGCATAGCGGGCGCTGCCTTCAACCGGATTACGCATCACAATTAAATCGGAATAGTTGCTGACTGTAAGAATTGTATCCTTAAGAGACTCGCCTTTTTTAACGCTTGTAGAGGACGTGTCAGAGAATCCTATTATCTTGCCGCCCAGACGGTTAACTGCACTCTCGAAACTAAGCCTCGTGCGTGTGGAGGGCTCAAAAAAGAGTGTTGCTACAACAAAGCCTTCAAGAATTTTTTGGGTTGGATTTTTCTCAAAGCCGGCAGCCAAATCTAATATAGAGATTTGCTCCTCTTTGGTGTAATCGTTAATAGAAATTAAACTTTTACCTTTCATTTATAACTTCATTTTTTAATTATATAATATAACTAAATACAAAAGTAAAGATTTTTATACTTATCTTCGGAATTATTTTAAAAATTATTTTGTGGTCTTTTTCCGGTTTCATGTGTCATTATAATTGACTATGTTTGCAAAATATAAAAATGTTATTTGGAAAATGATATGATTCGTAAAATGTTTTTATTCGCTGTGTTTGTCTTTATCGGTACTTACAACCTTTACGGGCGAATCCAACATAATATAACAACAAGGCACTTCCTTAAAGCAAATAAAATAAAGTAACAAAGATTATACAACTAAATTTTTAGTAACATTGTAGAAAAATAAAATGAGTTCACAGCTTTTAATATACCAAACAGAGGATGGGAAAACAAAATTAGATGTTCGGCTCGAAGATGAGACTGTTTGGCTGTCTCAAAAGATGATGGCAGAGCTTTTCCAAACAACACCACAGAATATCACTATCCATTTGAAAAACATATTTGATGAAGATGAATTGCAGGAAGTGGCAACTTGTAAGGATTTTTTACAAGTTCAAAAAGAGGGCATTAGGATGGTAGAACGGAAACAGAAATTCTACAATCTTGATGCGATTATATCTGTAGGGTATAGAATTAAAAGCCATATCGCAACCAAATTCAGGCAATGGGCAACTCAAAGATTAAGGGAATATATCGTAAAGGGATTTGTTCTTGATGACGAAAGGTTGAAAAATCCTGATTTGCCTTATGATTATTTTGAAGAGTTGTTAAGAAGAATTCAAGATATCAGGACTTCTGAAAAGAGGTTTTATCAGAAAATAACAGATATTTATGCTACAAGTGTTGATTACGACCCAACTGCTGAAATGAGTATCATATTCTTTAAAACTGTACAAAACAAAATGCACTGGGCTATCACAGGAAAAACTGCTGCTGAAATTATTAACGAAAGAGCAGACAACAATTCAAAAAATATGGGATTAACCAATTGGCGGGGGACAAAAGTTAGAAAGCAGGACGTCGTAATAGCTAAAAATTATTTAAATGAAGAAGAGTTATTGGCATTAAATAATCTCGTTGAGCAATATTTAGTTTTTGCTACGGGACAGGCAATGCGGCGAATACCAATGAATATGAAGAATTGGATTGAAAAATTAGATGGATTTCTGAATCTTAATGACAGGGATATTCTAACACATGCCGGAAATATAAGTCACGAACTTGCCATTGAAAAAGCGGAATCCGAATATGAAATTTATAATAAGAAACGCATTTTGGAGAATGACAAAATATATAGCGAATTTGAAAGATTAATTGATAATGTACATATTGATGAAAGAAGAATACTATGAATCGTAAAATGTTTTTAACGGCGGCGGCTTTGGTGCTGCTATTTCTAAGTGCAAGCCCGACGAGGGCAGGTGAGATTACGGTCAACTGGATGCAAAATCTTGATTCAGGAATGATTTCAGGTATAAAATTTATGCCGGGGGAAGATAATTTTATGATCACAAACGGTTATGAACTGCAAATACGTAACTGTGAAAATGGGGATATAATAACTAAGTATCCGATTGGTGTTTATAAATTTGAATTTACACCCGATAATAACAAACTCGCCATGATTTATAATGTCGGAGGAATGAAAACACTTCAAACAAGAAATATAACTGATATGAGTTTAGTGAGTGAATATAAACTCCCACTGGATACAGGAGGTTTTTACAGTGCATTTGAAGAAATTGCTGTTGACCCTATCCGTCCTTTCATCTATGTTATTTGGAAAAAAGGAAAGGACAGTCTTGGATATTGGGTATTTTACAGGAAAATACAGATTTATGACAGGGAAACCCTGCAGCCAGTGGGTGAACTGACAACCCCTGAAGACGAAAAACTCTTGCTTGTAAATCTTGCGGTATCAAAAGACGGAAAATATCTGGCGGTTATGAATGAGGGGAAAATATCCAAACTAATGGTCTGGTCTCTTGATACACGCCAGAAAATAGTTGACAAGTATATATCTGACCAGAACACCAATGAATGGAGCGACCCGGCAGATGTGAAATTCTCCAAACTGAATACAGACAGAATTTACTTTACCGGACAATTTTATCAAGACAATAACAATGGTCTTTTTGGTTTGTGTATATTCAGCATTATCCAAAACAGAATAATTGATTCTACTTTTGCTACAGTTGAGGATATTGACGATAGAATATATAATGAGGGATTTACTTTTTTTGAAAATGAAACCAAAATTTTAGGCGGTGGAGGTCCATTTGTGAAAATAGTTGATTTAATTTCTATGGAATTGGAATTCCAAAGACATTATCAGGATGGTGACACAGTTTACCCCGGAAATTCTGTATATAACTCTATACATAAGTTTTTTATTGGATATGGCACAGGTACAATTAATAAATTCAATTACCAACCAGATACCGGTGTTCCAGAAAATAACCCAAAAGTTATTATTTACCCCAATCCTACTACCGGAATTGTAAACATTCCTATGAATTGCGTTAACACAAGTAAGTATGAAATATTCGACTCAAGCGGGAATTTAATCAAATCTTCAAATCTTTCTGGGGTATCCGGCAATCTTCTTACTATTGACTTTACACAATACCCGGTTGGTGTATATTCTGTGAAGGTTTACTGTGGAAAAGAAGTCGAACAGTATCAGGTGGTGAGAGGAGAGTAGAAAATAATAAATTTGGATTGACGTTTTAATCATTAGAAATAAAACTATTAAAGGTATTGAGATGAATGTTGTGCTTGATAATATAAATCTAAGGAAATCACTTAAATCGTTATCAGAAAAAGCTGAGAAATCAGTTAAAAATGGAAATTTGTCGAAGCATTTCGGCAAGTTGCGAAGAAATATTGATGGTTTGAAGTATCAACAAGAAGTAAGAGCAAATGAAAATTGATTTTCTTGCTGATACAAATTTCCTGATATACGTTCATGAAGGGAATGAAGTTGTGAACCACTTACTTGCTTATCAATTTGGTATATCATTCATTAGTGAAGTCGAACTATTGGGTTTCCGTGGGATAACCAAATCAGTAGAAACAAAACTTCGATTACTAATTGATGACTGCTTTTATTTTGATTGGAACAAACAAATAAAAGAGAAAACTATTAACTTAAGAAAAAAATATAATATCAAACTACCTGATGCTATTATTGCAGCAACATCCATAGTTTATGAATTGCCTTTAGTAACTGCAGATAATGGATTTACCGTGATTAAAGAATTGGACTTATTAATCCTTGAAATATAGCAAAACAGATTTGTGAATTAGTAAAAATTATTCCATTTTATCAGAATCACGGATTACACGGATTAAAGGATTTCACTGATTATTAATCCGTGGCATCGGTGTAATTAGTTAAATCCGTGATTCAGACAAATCCCAATCAATTCAATCATAAAAATCAGGTACAATCAAAGGTTCGGACATATTCCATTTTATCAGAATCACTGATTACACGGATTAAAGGATTTCACTGATTTGAAATCCGTGGCATCGGTGTAATTAGTTTAATCCGTGATTCTGAATATTTTTCGGGGAGATGAAAAGATGGAGTCCACCTCCGAGGTGAACTCCATCTAATCTAAAATGGAATTATTATTTTTGAACTACAAGCCGGCTTGTTTTGGTAGCACCATTAACTTTTAAAACGCAGATATAAATACCGCTTGATAGGTTGCCAGACTGAATATTTACAGAATATTCCGCAGGAAGCAGGTATTGATTGAGCAGATTCAGAATGTGCCTGCCGTCTTCTGAATAAATATCAACATGCACATCTCCGGCTTTGGAAATACTGAATGGAATTACAGATGTTGATGTCAGCGGACTTGGATACATCGGTTTTAGATTAAAATCAAATTTACGGGAATCATCATTAAGAACTTTTACTTCACTCGGAAGAATATTATGCGGTCCCGGTGCAGTAGGAGCAACGGTATGACATACTTTACATTCACGAAGCGCACCCTGATAACCCTGCAAAGCAATATTCTGAGCATTATCTCTTGAGCCTTCTCGTGTTGGTACTATACCGTGCGGCTCGCCATGACAACCGCTGCAATATACACCGCCGTGACCTTTTGATTGTCTGAACAGCAACCCCTCATTTTCCTTGTAATTCGAACCATGGCAGGCTGACGCGCCGCATGAAGGTTCATCCAGCCATGGTCTCCTTCCCTGCGATATTGTGGTGGCAACGTTACTCATGCTGCCATGACAATCAGAGCATTGCATACCAGCCATAGACATAACATCTCTGAAACATTTAGTTTTTTGACCCGGATGACATTTGTAACAGTCCGAAGTTTTGCCGGCATGTTTTTCATGAATTACATACGAAAATATCGGAGCTTCGCCTATACCCGTTGTTCCTAAAGCATTGGATGCGTGGCATTTTGCACAAAGAATCGGCTTTTTAGTCGGGTCAAATCCGTCTTCGTTTTCATGGCTGTTTAATATCGCCTGTTCGCTGGAGTGGCATCCCGAGCTTACGCAGCCAATTTCATTTGAAACAGGTATTACAGGAGTAGAAGAACCAAGATAGTTGTTGTTGATGTCAAAAGCCTTAACCAATGCAAGCTGATAAGGGTCTTCATTGATTAGGTCAGCGTCTGTATAAGGAGTAAGTGGAATACCCGCTGCTGTAAAATATCCGGATTTAATATCCATTTCTCCGGTTAATCCCTTTCCTGTCAGACCGATATTGTCTGCTAACGTCACTCCGAAAATAGCGTTTGCATACTGCCAGAAGTTGGTTTTGTTAGTGGATGTTGTATTGCCGGGGATTTCATAAGTTACTTTCAAACCATCCGTTATGATTTCGGGCATTGAATTTTCGTCACCTTTTTTAATAACCTGACACAGCAGATTGTTATATGGAGGCAGTACTACTAATGAACTGAAATCCTTGTTTGAGCAGTGCATACCCAAATCATTCCATGATAAAACCACGTAGCCGGCAGGTTCGCTTTGAGCCATGATAAATGGTAAAGCAGCCATCATAATCATCAAATACAATTTCGAACTTTTCATTTCAAAACCTATATATATTGAAGAGAAAATTTTTCTATCTTTTCAAAATCTATTTATCAATTTCTTTACATATTATAAACTTAGTAGTCTGCTGAAAAAGCCTGCGAGAAAGTCATTCTGAGCAAAGTGAAGACCACGAAGTAGCGGCAGAGCCAATCAATGAATTAATTTCCACCCCCTGCCCCTGCCAGCGGGGGACAAATACAAAAACTCAGGAATTTGTTATTAGGAACAAAGTGAAGAATCCATGTTTTAATTAATTAACAGCCTGGACTCTTCGCCTGCGGCGTCAGAGTGACAAAACATACAGTTTTCTAAACAAATCCACCTCCGTCAACTACGTTTATAACTTAATAGAAACCTAAAAATCAATAACTAATTCAGAAATTTCTGAATACCTGCAAGTTTAAAATTAGCTTCCTTGTTAGTTCTGTCAAGCATAAGAGCTTTTCTTAAGTCTTTATCGGCTTCCTTATAATTTTTCAGATTAATATTACACAACCCGCGAGCCAGCCAGTTGTTTGTATTGTTTTCCTCTAATGCAATGACCCGGTCAATAATTGTCAATTCTTTACTGTAATCGCCGGTTGTACGATAGTAAAGAGCCATATTTATCAGCAAGGGCTGATATGTTTTACTGATTTCGTAAGCCTTATTAAATTCAGTCAGCGATTCATCATACTGTTTTTTGAAGAAAAGCGTACTTCCTTTGATATTATAAGCTCTCAATATTGTGCCGGTTTTGATTTTCGGAGAAAGGATTGCCTTATTTAACCAAACAAGCGCCTCGTCAAATTTTGCAGTCATATATAAATATTTACCATGTGCATACATTGCATTCGGATTTGAAGTATCCGCTTTCAGAGCCTGTTGAGAAGTTTTTATAGCCAATTCGGAATTATTAAGTAATTCGTATATTGCCGCCTTTTCGAGATAAACATCAGAGTCGAGATTATTCTTCTTTAAATAAGCATCGTAATCTTCGAGAGCTTTACCAAATACTTTCATTTTTGCATAAGCTCTTGCCCTGTTTAGATAACCCTGTGTTTTATCTTTTGATAACTCTATGAATTTATCGTGGTCATTCAATGCTTCGCGGTTTTTGTTCAGACTTTCAAGTATAGCAGAACGGTAGGTATAAGCAGAGATAAATTCCGGACGGTAGCGGATTACCTGATTAAAATCGTATAAAGCCCATGCGACTTTACCGTCTGTTAGATTTGCCTGACCTCTTTTAAAGTATGTTCTTGCTTTTTGGGGTGATTTATGAACGGCATCAGTCCAAAGTGTAAGTTCCGAATTCCAGACATTATTTCTTTTATTAGCAAGAACGCCGCTTATACCAGCAAAAACAAAAAGCAGAATAAACATTACAGGAAGTAATTTTTCTCTTCTGGAAAATACTTCGTATAATATTCCGATTAAAGCAAGTATCATTCCCAGCATAGGCAAATACACGCGGTGCTCGAACATTACATCGGCAATCGGAATAATACTTGATTCAATTGAAATTGTCAAAAATGTCCACAATATACCAAAAGTTATCAGCCTGTTATATTTATACATATATAATCCGAAACCGATAATCAAAGCAATAATTGCAAATCCCAGAAGTACTCCGCCGTCAAAAAATGAATCCGACACCCTGATGTCATGGTCGAAATTCTGTCCGAAAGGAAATATAAAAAGTCTGAAATACATTGGCAGAACTTTGAATTGTGTCAGCAGATAGCTCTGGCTTGTGATAGTTTCACCGTTAAAATTCACAAGCGGAGCAAATACATTCCCCGGAACCTGAAACTGCAGAAATATGAATATCCCGACAACAATTAATCCAACAAATACACCCACAACAGCAGGTGACAATCTGAAATTCTTGTTAAACAGCATCAACTCGATTATTAGTATCATAGGAAATATAGTAAAAACATTCTCCTTTGAAAATAGTCCGAGTATCAGAAATACAAAACTCAGGAAAAATAAAATTATCCTGACTCCCATGCCCTTATTCACTATTCTTCCGGCAAGATATGTCAGAATAGCACCGAAATAAAATGTTGCAGCTATTGAGGCAAGCCGCTGGTAAATATATGTTACAGCCTGAGTCTGCAAAGGATGAACCGCAAAAAGCAACCCGGCTGTAAAAGCAAGCATAGGTCCGTGTCTTGCTATTGAAGTATCTCTAAGGACAGGTGTCCTGAAAATCAGCAATGTTATTCCGAAAACAAATATACTGTTGATGATATGAATCATCACATTAAAAGCGTAAAATCCCCCAAGTTCCTTTCCTTCGTTACTGGAGGCATAATTATAGGCAAAGGTCCAGAAAGGTATCAGTCTGAATTTATTTATTGAAAACAGTTTGTCAAAATCCCCAGGATTATGAAGGTCTGTATTCTTAAAAATAAAATCATCGTCAAAATGAGTTGAATTGTCATAAATATTTGAGTAAATCACTATACATAGTAATGCTATTATGAGAATTGCTATATATGGGAATATTTTCCCGCCTGCAAATTTACCGATAGAATTCATCCATCCTGAACTGTTTCCTGTTACGCTTTCTTTTGTCATTTTTCAATCGCAAAAAATGTTTAAACTGAAATTATTATTAACAAAAATAAGAAGTATATATTTAAATACCAATATAAATAATATTCTGAGTAATTAATTGACAAATCTTAGTCAGAAAATTTCGTCTATATAAATTCGGCACGGTTTTTAATGGTTATTACAAGATAAAAATATGTCTGAAAAAGAAGAAAATATTAATGAGGTTGTAAAAAAGACATCTTTCGGCAGAAAATTGCTGAAAGTTCTCCTTGTGCTTATTTTAATATTTACATTTTTCAGCATATCCCTTGTAATATTATCTCAATTCAGATTTTTCCGCAGTTTTGCACTCAAACAGATTTTAGGTTTAGTCAAAAATGAGTTAATCGCAACCATCGAAGTTGACGACCTGACATTTTTCAATCTGGAAGGAATAAAGCTAACCGGCGCAAGACTGATTACAGACGGCGATACACTGGCAAACATTCCGGAATTGATTCTGAATATCAATTATGAACCGCTATTAGACCAAAAAGTAAGAATTAACAGACTTATACTCAAAAATCCTACTATCCGGCTGCTCAGAAATACTTCAGACAGTCTCTGGAATTATGACAAGATAGCCTATCCATCATTGGATACAACAACTACACCCTCACCCTGGGAAATTTCGGTTAAGCATCTGGAACTTAGGAATGCAAACTTTTTGCTTTATGATTCAACGCTTATCCGCACTAATACTACTGCTTTGGATTATGACCACATAAGGCTTGATGATTTTGATTTGTTTTTGTCAGCAGATGTTAAGCTGAAAAATAATGATTTTTTTGCACAAATTTACAAACTCAGAGCTACCGAAAAATACTCACAGCTTAATATTCAGGAATTTGCAGCAAAACTCACGCTAAATGAAGATATAATCTCTGCAACCGATTTAAGTGCAAAATTAAATGAATCAGTATTTGATATTAATGTCGAGATGCGTGATTTCAACACATTCGATACAATTAATGAGCCTGATATTGCAAAAGCCCGATTCACAGTTGCTGCTAAAGGATATAAAATCAATGATTCACTGATTCATAAATTTGCGGATATATCAATTAGTTTCGGTACTGAAGCCGATGTAATAATTGATGCAGAAGGTATTCTAAATAAACTCGATGTCAAAAGGGTTAAACTTGTTACCGGAAATTCGGATATTAATTTAGCCGGTAAACTTACTAATTTACTGGAAACTGAGAATTTTGAATATGAATTTTCTCTGAATAAATCTACCTTTACACGTCAGGATATTATAAAAACTCTAAAAAGCATAGACCTCCGTGGTATTCCGGATTTTGGCAAAGGATATGCCGAAAGACTTTATGTAAGAGGATTTGTTGACAGTGTTTATTCCGATATGGACCTCAAAACCAATATAGGGGCAATTAAAGGAAAAGCAGGTATGAATTTCGCAGGAAAAGATATCAGATACTTTGCCGATTTTCTTGTTCATAAATTAGACATACAAAATATTTCACATAATCCGGATTTGAAAAGCAGTCTTAACGGCAGAGTTCGTTTGAAAGGTTATGGTACAGATTTAAACAGTTTAAAAGCAAATATTGAGACTGATTTACATGATTCTCAGATTTACGGTATGGATATCAAACATTTTACCACATTCATTAAAGCAGAGTCTAAAGTATTTTATGTTGATTCATTAAGTCTTGCATTAAAGAGACTGATTGATAAAAGTTTTCCAAGTTTTGAATCCGACAACATATCAGAAATTGAAACTAAGGGTTTTCTTGATTTGACTAACACTGATTTGCCTGTATATAAATTCGATATAAGATTATCGGAAGTAGATTTAAAAGATATTTTCGATAATAATACCTATCCGGACTTTGTCAGTGCAGATTTAAAGATAGATATGAAAGGTTTTGAACCGGATAGTTTATTAGGAAAAGTAACAGGGAAAATTAACGGCTTAGGATTTCAGGACCGTGCCTTCCTGCCGTTTGATTTGTCTGCTGAATTCACAAAACCTGACAGTATCAGTAAATCAATGAGTTTGCAATCAGATTTTTTCAAAGTTAATATCAAAGGAAATTTTTTATATTCCGACCTAATCGAAAGTCTTGCTTTGCAGGGAAAATACCTGAGTGAATTTATTGCCGAAAAGATAGAATCATACAATCCTCAGAATTTATTTAAAAATGACTCTCTTGCAATTGAAAATATTACCTACAAAGCAGCAACATTTCCTGATATTGATGTTCAATTCAGCGCCGAGATTAATGATTTGTCGCCGCTGAATATATTTCTTGATTCGATGAGTATTTACAGCGATATTAAACTTGATTTTCAATTAATTTCAAGTCAAAATATCAGTACTTTATTTATTGATTCAATCAAAGTAGGTTATTTTGATTTGAAAACTAAAGATATGCAAATCAAGACCGATGAAGTTTCATTAGACGGGAGATTAATAACACAGCTTGAAGACTCCCACCCCAAAATCGAAAATGTAATATTAAATCTTGACACTACAAAAACACTAAAAATAAATGAACTTGAAATAAATGATTTATTTTCGGAGATATCATTCGACGGATCAAATTTGAGTTATATGGTTAATCTTGGAATTGAACATCAAATTAAGGTGATGTCTAAAGGAAATCTCGATATCGGTTACTCAGATTTGAAATTTAAAATTGATTCTACATGGGTTATCTATAAAGACCATTTCAAATGGTACACACCTAATCCGATACTTGCACATTCAACACCATCGAGCATCAGCATTGACCAATTCGAAATCAAGAGAGACTCTGCCGAAACAATTATAATGAAAGGTTCAATAACAGACGATATTGCAAAAGACCTTTCTATTGATGTCCTTAACTTACCGTTGACAGATTTTCTGGTACTCACTGATGAAAAAACAAGAAAAAAGTACGCCGGTATAAAATTCACAATGGATTCTTTAAAGATTAAACTAAACGGCGACATTGAAGAACCCGTTATCACTGCAACAATAAACTCAGACAGTATCATATTTAATAACTATAATATGGGGGCGCTCAACGGTAGTATCATTCATGATAAAGCCTACGTTAAAGGTACCGTGGATATGACAACACCGTTATTTGGCGATAATAGAAAAACTCTTGTTATAGATATTAATTATCTTCCGGTATATTTTGGTATAAAACCCAAAATTCCCTTGTTTGACGAATCAAAAGCAATGGACCTTCGGTTAAAGGCAACCGGACTGCCGCTCGAAATTTTATCACCATTTATTCCCGGTATCAGAGAAATCCGAGGATTTGCTGATGCAAATATAGTAGTTGACGGTGCCATGAAGAACGGAATAGATTACAGCGGAAACATTAAATCCAAAAAAGCAAGGCTAAGGCTGTTAAGTACAAACGTAGAATACGATGCGGAGTTTGATGTAGATTTTAATAAGGATAAATTAAACCTTTCAAGAGTTAGTTTAAGAAATATTCCCGAAGATTCGAGATTCGGCAATATCGGCAAAGGAGAAGTCACAGGCTTTATAGAGATGAAGGGGTTTGATGTCGGCGAACTTGACTTTACGATTAAAGCCGACAGACTTCTTGTAATGACAGATGCAACAATGGTAACAATGCCTGACTTGTATGGCGATTTTATTATTTCAACAGATTATAATCCGATTCATTTCTACGGTACATTAGATAAACCGAATCTGGACGGTGATGTGAATATCAATTACGGGCATTTGAAAATGCCTATGCAGGAAGCAAAGAAATCCGTTCGTACATATTTTACATATAAAAAAATGGATAATATGTACAGGATTACAAGTACAACTGTAACTGACACAACACAGTCCGGTAAAGACAGCACCACACTTATTAAAGAAATTGATACAAGACTTGCAAGAAATATTTCGGATTTGATTAACTATGATATAACAGCTAAAATTTTGGGACGCTTTGTTGTCGAAATGGATATGAATGTAATTGGTTCGATGTATGCTGTCATCGGTACTACCGAAAGATCATCTGCTCTAAGATACAGGAAAACAAGAAATGAGGAAGAAGCCGAGCTTTTCGGTGAACTAATTGTGAAAGAGCAGTCAACAATCAAATCATGGAAGCAGCTTTCGGCAAGCGGTGCTATAAGGTTTCCGACTGGCAGTATTGCAAATCCTTCCCTGGATTTGGTTGCAACTTATACTAATTCTATGATGGATGGCGATACGAAAAAACAGTTCATAGTAAAGATGTTTATTACAGGAACTAAAAATACACCTATCGTTAAATTAACATATTTTGTTGATGGTGTAGAGGCTTCCGGCTCGCAAGACCAAATAAATGAAGATGCTTTGTATTTGCTTGTAACCGGTCGTAAAAAAAGCAGCGGCACCGGTATTAGCAACAATTCATTATTTGATGAGAGTTTCACTTCTGGTGTATCGAACTTTGCTACTAAGGCACTTTCGGAACTACTGCTTGGTACAGGCGTGATAAACAGTGCTGAATTGGATTTTCAGGGCGGTACGATGAATCTCGAAGAGGCTACTCTGAGACTATCAGGTCAGTTATACGGCGGTATAAGCTGGACAATAGGAGGCAATGTTGCCGATTTATCAAGTAATAATCAGATTTCAATCGAAATACCGGCTTCAGAATTTTCGGCTAATCCCTTCTGGTCAAACTTTGTACTTCAGTTATCAAAAGCTTCGAGTAATAATGTGACAAGTAATACACAGAATGCCAAAAACTGGGAAGTAAAAATCAAACTTGGAAGCAGTTGGTAATAGCTCATCATGTCAGTGAAAGAAGAATTATAGATGAATATCAATTTCTAACCGGTTTTAATTTGATTTTAACAATCTTCTCGGCTTGTTAAAAATTCAATTTGATGCTAATCGTTATGTATTGATTTACGATTTTGAATTATAACAGATGAAGAAATACCGGATTTTATTACTGCTTTTTATTATCTTTATTTCCTGCTCTTCGGTAAAGGACAATGCAAAACCAAGTACCCTGATGTGGGAAATTAGTTCTGCCGGCGGAAAAGGGAAGGTTTTTGTACTCGGCTCTATCCATCTTGCAGATGAAAGGATTTATCCGCTAAATCCGGCTATAGAAAAAGCTTTTATCAACTCGGATGCATTAGTTCTTGAGATTTTAGTTGATGAAATTGACCCGATGTCAATAATGCAATATCTTTCATTCATGGATGAACGAACCCTTGAATCGGAACTTCCGCCTGATGTTTATGAAAAGATTGCAGAAATGTTTAAAAAGAATGGTATCCCAAAACAGATTTACAACAAATTCAAGCCATGGTTCGCAGCTTTGACTCTACAGTCTGATGCTTTCAAATCTGCCGGATTTTCCTCTGCCGAGGGTGTAGATATGCATTTTCTGAAGAAAGCCCGCGCAAAAGATATGGATGTACTCGAAATTGAGTCACTCGAAATTCAGATGAATTTAATGGATGAACTGGGTGCATTTACAGGCGACTTTCTGAAATCCGTTCTCGAAGAAACCGATTCAGCAGGCGAATCTGTTGATGAACTAATCGAAGCCTGGAAAAATGGCGATGCTGATGAAATCGAACGATTAACAAATAAAGGGAATGAAACTAAAGAATTTGCTGAGGTAATGGAAAAACTTAACTATCAAAGAAACGTGAAAATGGTTGAAAAAATTGAAGAATATCTCAAATCGGATAAGACATATTTCGTCGTTGTCGGCGCGGCTCATGTAGTCGGCAAACGCGGTATTGCCGGTTTGCTTGAAAATAATAATAAATACATTATAAAAAGGTACTGAAAAATGAATTTGAAAGGAAAAATCACTTTGGTTACCGGTGCATCAGCCGGAATCGGTTATTCAATTGCAGAAGTTTTTGCTCAGGCAGGCTCGGATTTAATCCTTACTGCCCGCCGAAAAAGTTTGATTGATGAACTTGCCGCTAATCTTATGAAAGAATTTGGTGTTCGTGTGATAACTTTCGAAAACGACATACGGGATTACAATTCCGTTGATACACTTATTAACAGCCTCCCGAATGATTGGTCGTCAATTGATATTCTTGTTAATAATGCAGGGCTTGCCCGTGGATTAAACACTATTCAGGAAGGCAGCATAGATGACTGGGAAGAAATGATTGATACGAATCTGAAAGGACTTCTGTATATGTCACGCTCGGTTCTGCCGGGTATGGTCAGCCGCGGGAAAGGTATGGTCATTAATATAGCATCAATAGCCGGTCGCCAGTTATATCCGAAAGGTAATGTTTACTGTGCCACCAAAAGTGCAGTAAAATCAATTTCGGAAGGTATGGTAATTGACCTAAACGGTACCGGTGTCAGAGTATGCAACATTGACCCGGGTATGGTGGAAACTGAATTTTCATTAGTTAGATTTCATGGTGATGAAAAGCGTGCAGAAAGTGTATATACTCAGTTCAAACCTTTAGACGGCAGAGACATCGGCGAGATTGCCCTGTTTGCAGCTACACGCCCCGCTCATGTTGCCATCCAGGATATCATGGTAACTCCGACCGACCAGGCTACAGTTTCGATAATCAATAAAAAATAAAGTTTTGCAGATTAGAAAAATTGTTTTATTTTTGTAATCCTTGTATTCAGCAAAAAAGGAGAGGTGGCAGAGAGGCTGAATGCACCGGTTTGCTAAACCGACGTAGTGGTTACATCCGCTACCGAGGGTTCGAATCCCTCCCTCTCCGCTTGACGAAATCATAAACCCTTGTAATCTATAAAGTTGCAAGGGTTTTTTATTTTAAGATATAGCGATGTAAAAAAACCTCCCTTTAGAATTCTACAGGGAGGTTTAATTTTACAATTCAAAAATTTTTGAAAATAATACAAAATATAATTATTATTTCAGATTTATCTGATAATGATATTTGCAGTTTGTTCAGCATTGTTAAATTTTGCTTTCAGTAAATATACACCTGATGATAAATTTGGTAATGTGAATCCATAAGAATTTTCACCCGTTGTTAGTCTGCTGTTAATCAAGCTTGAGACTTTCTGTCCAAGATTGTTGTATAATTCAATCTGAACATCACCAAAATCGCCGGAATTTAATGTCATGACAATATTTCCGTTAGAGGCTGCTGGATTAGGATATACCGAGAAAGTGGATTTCCTGCTGTCAGTGACAGATACTGCATCTTTGTCATAAACATTAAAATTATCAAAGAAAATTACACCGCCGGAACCGGAGATATAATCCATTCTGAACATTGTTTTATCGTTTACATTGTAATTCTTCAAATCGAGGTCAATTGTCTTCCAATCATTGACTGTAGGTATTGTTAAGAAACTCTGAATAGTCAGCGGATTTTCGAGTGGTGCAGGAAAAGTTCTTAAATCATCACCCCATTTTTTAAATATCGAGGTCGAAGTTTTCCATTCGTCATTTGATAAAAAGATTTGTAAAGTATCTTTAAATTCTGTTTTGGAATTAAAATATGGAGGCAGATAATAGCAGTAATTATATGCAACATCAAATTTCAAAAATGGTTTGGCAGCATTTGAAAAATCAAACTTGCATGAATACATAGATTCTGTTAAACCGAAATTAGTATAGGCAAGCAGAGTATTCAGCATAAACATGCAGCCGGCACCATCTTTGCCTGCAGCGGTCTCAGGCATCCATGATATATAATTACCTGATTCTTTGATTGCAAAATATTCAGCAGTTTTATTCGGGTCAGCAAAAGTTTCCTTAAACGGAAGTGGTAAACCATTTTCAAAAACATTAAAGAACAATTGCCCAAGATTGAAAACCGGGTTTGCCGACATTGCTTCGCCATTGCAATTGGTGATGGATATAGATGCAGTATGAACACCTTCACCATACTCAGCTGCCGGTAAAGATATATCAACAAAATTTTCTTTAGTGATACTGCCGGTCCAGTTAAACGATTTTTTAACATCATCAATAGTATATTCAAAAGTCAATGAAGTAATTGCAGCATCGCCCATATTTCTCATTCTGCAATTTAGCTCTGCATTTTTGTTGTATGAAATAATCGGTCCGTTAAGTTTGTGAATCACCGGTGCGGCAGCATCAATTTGGGTAAATAAAAACTTGTACATCGGGTCGGTTATTTGATTTGGAGTAATTGTATGTGCCATATTGGCTATCAGAACATAAAATAATTTTGAATTATGCGAAACTAATGAATCAGCCAGCATTTTAACAGTTTTGAGAAAACCGAAGTCATTTTCTCCATGGCTAATTGATATTGGAATTTTACCGGCATTGCTATACTTAAAGATTGATGAATAATCTGGATTATTCTGAACATCATAAGGGCTTTGCATTGCAGGTGTATGAAGTAAAAGACCGAAAACTTTGTCAGGATTATCCAAGCCGTATTTCAAAGCACTTCTGCCTCCGAGTGAAAATCCCTGAAGATAAATCTTTGTGTTACTGATATTATAATTGTTTTCAGCCCATTTTATTACCGAATCAATTATTGCCTCGTCACCTGCAGGTGACAAAAAATCCTTCGCCTGGTCACTTCCGCCGTCAGGAAATACAAAGATGGTATTTGGCATAATCGTCTGCCATTGTGCATTACCAATCAGAATGTCACGATAACTTACACTATTATCCCCGGCACCGTGCAATCCGACTAACAAAGAATAATCATTGGCTGAATTGTAATCATTTGGAACAAAACATGCGATTGTTCTGCTTTCACCATTAAACATCATTGTAAAATTGAAACTACCGACAGTCTCAGCAGAAAACAAATTCGATGCAAAGAGAAAAAATACTGAAATTACAAACAGTCGTAAATGATATGTTTTCATATAAACCCCACTTTAAATAATTGACAAAAAACCAAAATCTTACTGTATTATTTTTGCAATTTCAGAGATTTATCAGGAATTGCAATAAAATAATTTACAAATATACCAATATTTGAATAATAATGAATTAAGCGGCTATTATTAGTTATGAATTTTGTGCATTTCAATTAATACTAATAAAAAAAAGACCTTTGTTAATTTCTTTTCTTTAAACTCTTTCCCAATAACCGCCTAACTTAGGACCAATTCTTTTAATAATTCCTGCATCTTTTAGTTTGGCAAGATATTTTTCGACTGTTTTTGGAGTTTTGTCAAGTTCCTGTGCCATTTGCTGTGCTGTATATTCCGGATATTTACAAATAATTTCAAATGCTTTCGCAATCTCAATCCCGAATACTTTCCGAATTCTTTCTGAACACTTTCCGAAGAAACTGTCTGTTTATTTTTGAATAAAGTAACCTGGACACCTCCGTTCATGTCGACTTCATAATTTTTATCATAATAAATTCTGATTTGTCTGCTATAATTTTTCTTCGGTGTATTTCATTGAATCCGCTTCATTAGTTCTTTAAATTTATGAAAAACTTTTCTTTCATCAGGTATTTGAGTATATGCTAAAGCTGAAAGTTCTGATTTATAATTATCTTTTAGTTGATTCCAAATATTTTCAAAATCATTTATTAAGGGAGAATCAACAATTATATTATCTTTCCAACCGGTCGGTTCTTCAAATATTTCTCTATCATGGTTTAAAACTTCATCAAATTTTTGTCTAAATTCTGTTGTTTCAATAAATTCTTTACAAGCAACATCATTCAACAAATAATACAAATCATAAAAGTGTCTGATTTTACTTCTTAACTGTTCAAAGCTGTTACCGGCAAACGAAAATCTAATTAAGGAAACTGTTTTTTCTATCAGGGTCTGCTCTTTATTCAATACGTTAATTCTAAATGGTTCCAATTGATATAAGTCAATATACTTTAATTGCTTTGTATCTAATAAAAAATCATAGATAAAGCTTTTTATTTCCAATATTTTAAATGGGAATGGATTAGCACATGAATTTATTTCTACAATTAATTTGTTGTTTTTGTTTTTATTATCTACACTCAAATACTCAAATACTGATTTACGAAATCTTGAACCCTTGCTCGTAATACCTTCAACCTGTAATTCACTTAAACCACTTGTAATGTCTTTTTCAGTTGAACGGATAATATTTTTAATCTCGTTACCTGTTTTGTTACTGTCATTTATGATTGCTATATCTACATCTTCAGAAAAACGGTCTATTAAACCAAACCCTTTTGATAAAGAAGTACCACCTTTAAAAACGGTATCATTAACATATCTGCTTTTTGCCAAGCTGCTTAATACTTGTGTTATCCAATAATCTTTCTCAATAAACTCTAATTTAATTCCAAGTTGTTGTGAAGCAGCCCTTAAAATGTCTGAAAATAATTTTTTGTCCTGATGCAGTATCATTCAATATTCCATTTTTCGGTAGTGGATAAAACTTTTGATACTCCGGTCAGTTTATATTTTGTAATTGGATTCAACGATTTTAAAAGTTGTTCGGTTAAATTATATTGTTGTAATTCCTCTAACATTGCACCGAATAAAGCTCTTGTTGATGGTGGATATTTCAAAGCCAGGCGAACCAATGAACTTATTTCATTTGCTGGAAGGTCTTTTAGAATTGCCAAAAAGCGTTTGCACGACGATTCAATACTTGCATCGGGTATTATTTTAATATTTTTGACGGCATCAAGTATTTGAAGTAACGGTATATTTTCTTTATTAATAGTGTTTTTTTGTTTAATGAAAGTAATTGTATAGCGTTCTCTTGTCAGCTTTGGTCTAATCACATTTTTACCGATTTGAATAGTATTACTTACCTGAGTAGTTAATCCCAATTGGTTGTAAATGCTGTAACCTGTTAAATATCCGGTAATCTTACCATTATCCTCAAGTAAATCTTTTACTATCTGATACTGCTTGGGGAGAAGTAATCCGAAAGGTGTATTTTCAGGTTTGTAAAATTTACCTTTTGATAGTTTTGAAATTTTCCCCGAACCAGCCATACGGTTTAGTGCTTTTATGACAGCTTCTTTTTTTGTCACCTCAGTAATAAAGTCTTCATAGGTGAATACATATCCTTTAGGAAGTCTGTCTATCGTAAGTTCTATATATTTCTTTATATTCATAGCTTTTAATTTTAGCTCAAAGACTTTTAAATGTCCAGTTTATTATATAAAAAACTGGACATAATATTCAAAAATAAAACTCATTTTACAATGTGTCTCTGTATGTGGCGTCGATTAGTTCCTAATCGACGCCACATACAGATATCCAAGATTTTTAAAATTATAATATTTAAAAATTAGTCTTACACGCCCACCTGCATTTAAATTATTTCCCAATATCCACCTAACTTTGGACCCTTTCTTATAATAATTCCTGCATCTTTTAGTTTGGCAAGATATTTTTTGACTGTTCTTGGGGTTTTGTTAAGTTCTTGTGCAATTTGCTGTGCTGTATATTCAGGATATTTATGAATAATTTCAAATGCTTTCGCAATCTCAATTCTGAATTCTTTCCGAATCCTTTCCGAATTCTTTCCGAATTTAATTGTATCTTTTCAATCAAAACATCAATCTTGATGCTGTCCTCATTATTCTGAAAATCATTTTGATTTAACTAAATTATGAATAATAATGAATGAAAATTGTTGTCCATTCTTTTGCTAATAATTTGTTTTTTAAATCACTTAGAACAATATGTACACAACACCTCAACAATTATTTTATGATTAATTCTTTATCATTTGATGCATTTTATGTGATTTAATTGTAACTAATTGAATTTTTAATTGTTATAATTTTATTTAATATAGGTATGATTAAAAAAGTATTGTGATTATACTAAACCATAAATTTTTGAATTTGTATGATTTAGTAAAATATTATGATTTAATGAATGATAACGAACTTTATTAAAATTATTTTTGAGGTTTTAAATGAAAAAAGTATCTTACAAAATTGTACCGCCTTTGATGTTACTGGCTTTATTGGTATATTTTACAATTGAGGTCCTTGCAAAGTCGGGAGGTATAACCGGTCAAAATTCAACAACAAGTGGAGGGTGCTACTGTCATAGCACGACTCCTTCAAGTTCGACAAGTTTGTCACTAACTTCCGGTAGTCTGACTGTAGAACCCGGAAGCGAAAATTCATATACTATAAGGGTTTCTAATGCAAACTCAAGCCAGACTAAAGCAGGTATCAATATAGCTGTAAAAACATCTGCTACGGGTGAAACCAATACCGGTTCATTGAGTCCTGCATCCGGCTCAGGTTTGCAGTCCATGAGCAGCGAACTGACTCATTCCAGCCCTAAAAACTTATCAAGCGGCAATGCTGATTTCAGCTTTACTTGGACTGCACCTACTACTCCCGGCAAATATTATTTGAGAGCAGCAGGAAATGCAGTTAATGGTAATGGGAGTAACAGTGGTGATGAATGGAATTTTATGGCTGTTCAGGAAGTAATGGTCAAAGGCGTAACTTTGACTGAACCTGCAGGCAGCAGCTTGAGTTACTGTGTCGGCAATCAGGTGACAATCAAGTGGACTCAGGTTGGTATAACAAATATCAAAATCGAGCTTTCTACTAACGGAGGCAGTTCCTGGACTGAAACCATCGAAAGCAGCATTAGTGCTGAATCAGGTACATACAACTGGTCAATTCCTGCTAATTTCCAGCAGGGCAGCCAATTTAAGATTAGATTATCTGATGCTTCCAATGGAAATATTAATTCAGTAATGACAAATAATTTCACAATTTCAGGTCCTTTTACAATTGTAACACATCCCGAATCAAAGGAATTATGCGTCGGCGAGAACCTTTCTCTGAAAGTATCTGTTAATGGCAAAGGATTGAGTTTCCAATGGAAAAAGAACGGCACATCTATAAGCGGTGCTAATGATTCGACCTATACAGTAAGTAATGTGACTGCTGCAAATGCAGGTTCATATACTGTTGTTGTATCTTCATCATGTCAGGCAGATGCGACCTCCAATAGTGCAACTGTCAATGTAATGCAGGCTACTGTCATCACTTCACAGCCGGTTTCCTCTAATACATGTTTGGGTCAGAGCGCTGCGTTCAGTATTACTGCAGATGGTCAAAATCTTAGTTATCAGTGGTTTTTAGACAACCAAATGATACCCGGCGCAACCGGTGCACAGCATGTAATCAGCGCTGCAGTATTAACCGACGCAGGAGCTTATTACTGCGAGGTAAGCAGTTTGTGCGGAAAAATTAAAAGTGCTGTCGTACAGCTCAGAATCAATAACCAGCCGGTTATTACAGTCCAGCCTGCAAATGTTTCTGTATGCGAAAGTCAGACTGCTACTTTTACTATGGCAGCTTCAGGACTAGAGAATAATTATGACTGGTATTTGAACGAAGTTAAATTAACAGTACCTTCAAGTAATTCTCTTATCATTGAAAATGTAAATTCAAGCAATGCCGGTAATTATCATTGTATAGTTTATAATACCTGCGGTGAGCCACAACGAAGTGAAACTGCTGTACTTACTGTGAACAGCAAGCCTTCAATTACATCTCAACCATTAAACAAGTCCGTAACTGTAGGTGATATGGTCGAATTTAATGTCACTGCCCAGAACGGTACACTCACTTACCAATGGAGAAAAGACGGCGTCAATATTATAGGTGCTGTAGCAGCAAAACATACAATTGCCCAGTCTGCTAAAACAGATGCAGGTGATTACGACTGTGTTGTTAAAAATTCCTGCGGAGAAACTACAACTGCAAAAGCAAAATTAATTGTAGATGACCCGATTGCAGGACCCGGCATACGCTTTACATCACTGACTGTAAATCTGAGCCAGGTATTTGCAAATAATTCTCTCGATACAACGATTTCTAATTTTGTGACAAACAACGGCTCTGCATTACTAAAAATTGACAGTATTAAAATTGCAGGTACAGATGCAGGTTCCTTTGCCGCAGATTTGAATTTATACGAACTCAATGCCGGTGAAAGTGCTGATTTATCAATTATATTTACTCCTACTTCACCCGGCGCGAAAACTGCTGAAATTCAATTCTATACAAATACAACCGAAGGAATGCATTCTTTAGCATTATCGGCTGTCGGTGCTGATTGGAATACGGTTTTAAGTACATCACAGATGGATTTTGGAGATGTTGAAATTGGTTCGGATGAATTTATGGAAATAATTATTATGAATCAAAGCAATTATGACATTACTTTACTAAATACTGATACCGATTGTGCTAATAATGATGAGTTCCAAATAGTTTCACCGGCATTACCGGCATTAATTTCAGCAAATTCAAATCAGGATTTAAGAGTTACATTTAAACCGCTAACTGAAAATTCATTTGACTGCAATTTGAATTTGAATTTCTACGGAACAGGTAATACTCTAAGCGTGAATCTGAAAGGAGCCGGAGTTACCGTTTCAGTTGATGATAATGATTTTGTTTCTGAATTCAAAACATTTCCGAATCCGTCAGGCGACATGCTGTCATTTGAATTCTCACTTGCAAGTGCTTCGGATTATACGCTTGATATAATCAATTTGGAAGGCAGTGTTGTTAAGAGTTTCAATGGTTATGCCGCAAGTATTGGCAGCATTTCATGGAACTTCACAAATGAATCCGGCACTAAATTACCTGCAGGTTCATATTTAGCAGTTCTCAAAACAGGCAGCATCACAAAAACACTTAATATAGTTTTAATCAAATAATCTGAAGAAATTCCCCCTTCTTCACCAAAGCCATATCCCGAACGATTCTAAAGTTTCGGGATATGGTTTTTTTTATCGGAATAGTTTAGGAATATTTTTTTTATTTCTGAAAAAAGCAGGACCGGAAAAAGGGAGAAATCGGTAAGTTATTACCACATTATTAGGAGGAAATGGGAAGGGGGAATGGGGTTTTCAATTACCTAGAAGTTTGTTGATAGTAAAAAAATACTTATCCTAATTCTTCTATTGCTACAACGCCATCATTATCAACTTCAATTATTTTATATTTATTGGGTTTATCATTACTTTCATCTCTTAATTCTTTTAAATTTGTTGTGATCTTTGAAATTGGTAGATTTTTACAGAATACAATGTATCTCTTTTTAACGTTTTCAAAGAATTTATTTTTTTCATAGAAATGAAATAAAACACTATCAATATAATCAGTTATGCAGAGAGTTCCTTTAAATTGCTTGATAACTGAATCTATATCATCAGTATTATCCACAACCAACGAAGTTTTTAATTCAATAAAAAAGACTTTACTATTAGTAATCAATAAGTAATCACAATGTTTCTTTTGACCTTTTCCTTTACCTTTAAAAAGATTATTTACTATGATTTTATCAGATTTAATCATTTTAAAATCAATAGGTTTGCAATCAATTTTGAATTTTTGCAATTCATCATTTTTTTTATTTGATTTTTCTTCAAGTATTGCATATTTATCAGTAGAATTTAACGATAAATCGTTTTCAAATAAATCAATAAAGTATTCATTAATCATCTTAAATCCCTGTCAAAAACAATTGATTTTTGAATGTTATTCATTTCATCAATAGTTATATCAAAACTTGCAGCTTCAATACCATAAAATGGATCAATATTAGCTAATTTTAGTGAAGGTATTCTCTTATTAACACAAGCTATAAATACTTTTATTTTATCTGGGCTGATTAGTTCATTTTCAGAATAATGATATTTAATCATCATATCAATAATTGATTTTTGGTCTTTCTTGAAATTTAACATTATTAATGTATTCAATTCTTTGATAATATAATCACTATGAGTAGTAACAAAAACCTTAATACCAATATTTACTAATCTAACTAATAATCTCGCAAATTTTCGCTGATTTTCAGGATGTAAATTTAGTTCGGGTTCATCAATCATCAGCATATCTCCTTTTTGAGCAATATGCTTTAAATAAAACCCAACATCAAGTAAAGAACGTACTGAACTTGAACTTTCACCTAAACTTAATTTAATACCTCTTGTTTTTTTCGGTATAAACCATAACCCTTCTTTATCAACTTTATATTCACCGCCTAAAATATCAGCGAAATCAATTAGAATATCTTTATGTTCAATATCAATAATACTGCTTAGTTTAACAACTTCTTTTAATTGACTATTAAATAATATATTCCTTGTAACTGGTATAGGATATGGTGAATTATAAAATTCTGCAATTATTTCATTAATATTTAATTGAGTAGAATGTGTTATTCTCTTGATAAGTCGATTATGAAGATTTGCATTAATATCATCTTCGAAAATTGATATACCAGTTCTTTCTGCACTTGCAATAAATACATTTGGGAAAGTAGATTCAAAAATTAAAGCTTTAATTGCATTACTAATTTCTTTCTTTATAATATCTATTGTTGATGCATTTTGAATTTCTTTTGATTCTCTTGGAAAAGTAATTGATAGTATTTCTTTATCCATTTCTTTAGAAATTTGAAGAAAATCATTTTTAGTAAAAGTTAATGTTCTATTATAAGTATTATTAAGCTTAACATCCTTCTTTTTAAGAGCAAGGTGAAATTCTGAATCTTTAAATCTTGTTTCACTTGTGGCGAAAATGAATGGCAGAAACTTTTTGTATTGTTCACACGCTTTGTTGATAATATCTTGAAGATGGTTACTATATTCAAATAAATCTATATTTTCAGTACCTTTTTCAAATAAATTGTTTATAATATTATTATTAATTTCAAATTGAAATCCATTTTTAAGAAAATCAATGAAACCAAATAATGCATAAGTTGCATAAGTTTTACCTGAATTATTTTTGCCGCAGATAATTGTAAAATCTGCAAGTTCATATTCTACTTGTTTAAAAACTCCAAAATTCTTCAATGTTACTTTCATTATTTGAATTCCTTTTTCATTTTTCTTACAAAATTCATTTTATTTCTTAATTTAAACAAAAGTTATCTACTTTGATATAAACTTTGATATAAGTTAGTAAATTTCAACTTTTCAAATTTAAGCAATTAATTTTATTTAGAATTAGTATTTATTCAATTTGCCAAATGATTATGCAAATTTGATAACTTATTACTTATTCTCCCCCTTCACAACTTTAATCTCGTCTTCGTTCAGTTCGTACAGGTCAACGCTTTCGCTGTCCATTTTTTTCATCACTTCGAGGCAGTCACCGAGAATTAGTTGATTCATATTTTTTTCTGACAGATTGACAAATCAATTTTACAAATATAGTTATATTTTGTAAAGTAATAAAGCAGATATGTGTTTTTATTTTCTACCGGAAAGAACAAACCTTCCGAAGGTCCCGAAACCTACGGAAGGTTAAATATTTTGTGTTTTCCGTCGGGTAGTGCTTTGTGTTATATTTGTGAAAAGTAGAATCCACCCCCTAACCCCCGCCAGCGGGGGACATAAACCAACCCCTAACCCCCAGCCCCCGAACCCTGAACCCTTTCAGTCGGGTTTGCTTTTTCTACAAACAGGTCACTCCAAAGTCAAGAAAATAAAAAATCACATCATTGCCAATTTATTTTAAGAATTTCAAAATAAAAGTATCATGTAAATAAAATTATTGTATTTTTATGAAAAGTAAAAAGCAATTATTTGGGAAACAGCCATGAAATATTTTTTGTTAATAATTATACTCTGTCTTTTATCAATTAATCAATTGACAGGGCAGAAATTAAAAAATCCTACAAATAATCCGGTTATAGGTTTTATCAATCAGGAAAAATTCAGAATATCGGTTGAAGAAGCTCTCGACAGATACTATCATCCTGAAAAATACAATGTCAAGGATACTAAAGACAGTACTTCACCGGCATTACAGGTCGTAGAAGGTGAAGTAAAAGTATCAGGAATTAACACACCGCAGTCCGAAGTACATTCAGCTATCAATCCATTAAATTCGGCTAACATGGCAGTTTCACCGATAAAGTTTAATCCTTCAGACCAGAAAAGCATGGTGACCTGCCCGGTTTATTATTCAAAAGATTCGGGCAATACCTGGCAGAAAAGCAATTTTATAACCGGACCTGACTATAAGCCCGTACTACTTATCGGCGGCGGTGACCCGGTTATGGTTTTCGATGCAAAAGGTGACTTATATTTTTCATGGATAAATCTATATTTTACTTTGTATAAGAACAATCCAGATTCTATCCATGCTGCTTTGTTTTGGGCAGTATCCCATGACGGAGGTGTAACATTTGATTTTGATGAAGCAAATTATTTCGGTTCAAAGATATTCAGTTCAAAGTATTCAAGTTCGTATGGTCTTGAAGGTATGCTAGACAAACAATGGATGGCTGCAGATTATTCAGGCTCAACTTACAGAAATTCTGTCTATGCATCATGTTTATACTTAAAACAAACCAGTACGCAGGCATTTTTTGAGTTTCAAATCTATCATAAGAGAGGAAATGAAAGCGGGTTTAACAGAAAGCCTGCAATTATAAAAACATCACAATTTGATGTTATTCAATTTGGAAGTATTGATGTTGATGCTGCAGGTCAGGTTCATTTTGTATTTTATGGAATAACCCAAAGCAGTCAGGCACTATATCATTGCGTTTCGTCAGACGGTGGTGAAACTTTCTCCAATCCTTTTAAAATCAGCAATCTGATTGGTTCGATGCGTCAAATGCAGGGTACGGAAGATGTCCGTGGGGTATCCGAAGGCAGGATGTATCCTTCACCCTATATGGCTGTTGATAAAGGCAATGGGAAATATAAGGGTAATATTTATGTCACATGGTCGGCATCCGGAATAAACGGCACCGGAAATAAAGGACTTGATATTTATTTTTCAAGTTCAACCAATAACGGTAAGACCTGGCAGACGCCGAAAATCATAAATAACGATAGTTTGAATTATGTTCATAATTTTTATCCGAATATTGCTGTAAATAAAAATGGTGCGATTGCTGTTTCATGGTACGACAGACGAAATTATGCCGCCGATGAATTGTCCATCGAGCGTGCTATGACAGATTTTTATATCGGAATTTCTTATGACGGTGGAAAAACCTTTGACAATCAGAAAGTAAGCTCAAAGCCGTCAAGATTTGATGAAATAGGTGAATCAAACGGAGATTTCGGTATCGGTGAATATAATTCGATTATGATGACCGGCGAGTATGCTTATCCTGTATGGGCGGACGGACGAACAAACGGCGGGAATATAAGTATTTATATGGCAAAAGTTAAATTGGATATGAGCGGTTCAAATAATCTGGAAGAAGTCAAACCTATCCTCGAAATTTTCTCAATTAGAAATATATCTCCAAATCCTGCAAATGAAATTATCGAAGTAACTTTCAAGCTGCTCAATACAGTTAGAGCTAAGTTTGATATAATTGACTTTTTAGGTAAATCCTATCTTTCGATGGGTGAGGTAGATTATCAGGAGGGTCTCAACAGCATAATTTTTGATTTGTCAAATTTAAGTCCGGGAACTTATTTTGTCCGGTTAAGTTCGCGAAATGCTTATGCTGTAAAGCAGTTTAGTATTATTAAGTGAAGACTTTCACTTTGCATGGAATCATGTGTTTTTTCGGAATTTGATAATTCTCAATTAGAAATTTGATAAAAAAAACTCCCTTTATTATAATAGAAGTAATCCATAAAATAAAGGGAGATTTAAAAAACTCAAACATCATTTCATTTTCATACCGGCTTCAAGTAATTCATTTACTTTAGCAGGTGTATCAGCTTCAGCATAGAATCTTAAGAGCGGTTCGGTACCGGAAGCACGAATCAGCAGCCAGCCTTTATCAACAAAGAATTTGAATCCGTCGGTAAAGTTTTTGCCGATAACGTTGTATTTACCTAATTTTGCAGGATTAGAAGATGCTGCCTTAAGTATCTGAGCCTTGATTTCTTCGGTGACAACAACATCGCGGCGGTTAAACCGATGCACTCCGAATTCTTCATCAAGCTCATCACAAAGCTGCTTTAGAGACATCTTTCTGACAGACATAACTTCAAGAACCAAAAGCGAATTGAATAAGCCGTCTCTTTCGGGAATATGAATAATTGAACTTAATCCGCCGGATTCTTCCCCGCCGATTAAAATCTTTTCCTCAACCATGAGTTTTGCAATATATTTAAAACCGACCGGTGTTTCATGGAGTTGAATCTTATGCTTTTCGCAATAAAGATTTACCATTGTGGTAAGCGATACAGTTTTTGCAACAGCACCGCGTTTTTTCTTGATTTCATAAAGATATTTCAGAAGAATCATAAAAATCTTATGTGAATCAACAAAACTGCCTTCGTGGTCCATCAGCCCCAATCTGTCTGCATCTCCGTCAGTAGCCAAGCCGATATCATACTTACCCGATACAACTTTTTCAGATAATGTACCAAGACATTCGGCAATCGGCTCCGGATGGTCAATATCACCAAAAGAAGGATTGTAATCTCCGTGAATTTCATCGGCAGAAGGCAGAAGCAGCTTAATAGTGTCAATTCCTGCACCGTGCATAGGGTCGTACAGTATTTTAAAACCGGATTTTTGAATTGCTTCGAGGTCAATTTTCTTTTTCAGATATCTGATGTAAGATTCTTTGGCATCAAAAATCTTAATTAATCCCAATTTAATATACTCATTCAATGTTCTCATTTTAAATTGAGGAGGTTTGCTCCACAATTTTTTCAGTTCTAACTCAAGTTCGGTAATATCATCAGGTTTTGCAGGACCTCCGAAATTAGCTTTAATCTTATATCCGTTATAAACAGGCGGATTATGACTTGCAGTAATTACAATTCCAAGGGAAGCGTTTTTTTGCTTCGTATGATAAGATATCTGCGGAGTTGATGAAACTCCATTGGTAAGCTGAACCTTGATTCCCTGCCAAGCCAATACTAATGCTGTTTCCTCAGCAAACTGTCTTGAAAGAAACCTTGTATCGTAACCGATGACGACATTTAAATTGTCTTTGTCCGGAAATTTATTTTTTAAATACCTCGCAGTAGCAAGAGCAACTTTTTGCACATTTTCAAAGGTAAAGTCCCGTGCAATCAAGCCTCTCCAGCCGTCAGTACCAAATTTTATCATTTCAATAATCCGATAATTAATCAATATATTACTTGCTAAAAATACTTCTTCCCGGATAAATACTGTCACCGCCGAACATATCTTCAATTCTAAGCAATTGATTATATTTAGCAACTCTGTCTGTACGGCTCGGTGCACCGGTTTTAATCTGACCGGCATTTGTTGCAACTGCCAAATCGGCTATGGTAGTATCCTCAGTTTCACCTGAACGGTGAGAAATCACGTTTGAATAACCGTATCTCTGAGCAAGATGTATTGTATCGAGTGTTTCGGTTAGAGTACCGATTTGATTAAGTTTAATCAAAATCGAGTTGGCAATACGCTCCGAAATTCCGCGTCCAAGCATATCAGGATTTGTTACAAACAGGTCATCACCTACTATCTGAATTTTATTTCCGAGAGCAAGAGTAAGTTTGCTCCAGCCTTCCCAGTCGTTTTCACCTAAACCGTCTTCAATAGATATTAGCGGGTATTTGTTACATAATTCAATATACCAGTCAATCATTTCTTCCGCAGAATATAAATCACCTGTTGATTTGAACATTTTATATTTATTTCCTTCAACCATTTCGCTTGCAGCAACATCAATTGCAAGAAGAATATCATCATTTGGCTTATAACCTGCTGCTTCAATTGCCTGAAGTATAACCTCGAAAGCTTCTTCATTCGATTTTAGTGAGGGTGCAAAACCGCCTTCATCACCGACTGAAGTATTATATCCCTTAGATTTCAAAACGGTTCTGAGATTGTGGAATACTTCGGTACCCATTCTCAAAGCTTCTGCAAATGTTTCTGCACCGACAGGCATAATCAAAAATTCCTGAATATCAACATTATTATCGGCATGTTTACCGCCGTTAAGGATATTCATCATCGGAACAGGAAGTGTATTGGCTCTAATACCGCCGATATAACTGTATAAAGGTAGCATGTGATATTCGGCAGCAGCTTTAGCGCAGGCAATTGATACACCTAATATTGCATTTGCACCCAAATTGGATTTATTGTCCGTTCCGTCAAGCTCAATCAGAATATTATCAATCTGGGTTTGTTCTGCTGCATCAATACCTTCGAGTGCATCTGCAATGGTTTCATTTACATTATCAACAGCTTTCAAAACACCTCTGCCCATATAACGGTCTTTATCTTCATCTCTTAATTCACAGGCTTCATGTTCGCCTGTACTTGCACCGGATGGAACGATAGCTCTACCCATCGAGCCGTCTTCAAGAAGTACTTCTACTTCAATTGTAGGATTTCCCCTTGAATCAAGAATCTCACGTGCATAAACATCAGTTATTATAGAACTCATTTTATTAATTCCAATTTAAAAATTTAATTTATCAATTTTATCAGCTAATTCAAAGTCAAGTTTTGTTAGTCCTCCCCTGTCGTGTGTTGAAAGACTTATACGTATTTTATTCCATCCGTAGATAAGAATGTCGGGATGGTGGTCGGCTGTTTCGGCAAGTACGGCAATTGAATTTACAATGCCGATAGCCGCAGCAAAATTCGCCGCGACTATCTCTCTGACAATTGTTTTACCTTCGTGAACCCAAAGCGGAAGTTCAGAAATTAAATCATTCAATTTCTCATCATTTAATAAAACCGGACGAGCCATAATGATATCCTCTTATAAATGTGCGAGTAATCTGTCAACAATCTGTTGTTTTGGTACAGCACCGACTATCTGGTCAACAACTTCACCTTTGTTGAAAATCAGAACAGTAGGGATAGAACGAATACCGTACTTGCTGGCTACCTGAGTATTGTTATCTACATCAAGTTTGCATATTTTGGCTTTGCCTTCAAATTCAACAGCCATATCTTCAATTATCGGTGCAATCATTCTGCAAGGACCGCACCAGGTCGCCCAAAAATCAATAAGGACGGGAATATCAGATTTTAATACAACATTTTCAAATTCACTATCTGTCAAATGATGTGGTTTGGACATTAGAAAAACTCCTTAAAAACAAAAAATAATACTAATACAAAAATATAAAATTATAGTCTAATTAATAAATTATTTATGGAAATATTTCATTATTAAGTTTTTCTTTATCTTCTAAGATTTTAAAATCACTAATAATCAGCAAAACTTAGATGAAACTATAAATATTTAATAAAGTAATTTCAAGATAAGAAAAAACCAATAATCATATCAGAATTTGATGAAAACTTGATCAGTAGAACCTTATTTTACTTAAGTGTCTGTTGAAAAAGTCAATATTTCCAAATCTCATGTCAAACAAGGATGTTTGACCTACTTTAATTTCAATAGCTAAGTAGTACATGCATCCTTACTTGTCAATCTTTAAAATACTTTCTCAACTGCCACTTAGAACAAACCGGCATATTTCAAAATATTATTTATTTAAACACTCTTAACTAATTTTGAAAACTCATCAAAAAATACAGCAGATGCTCTTATTCCACCATAGAAGTTTTCAACCGCAAAACTTTCATTTGGAGAATGAATATTGTCGCCTGGTAAACCTAATCCCATTAATACAGTTGGAGCTTCCAGTTCGAGGCTGAATACATTTACAATCGGTATTGAACCTCCCTCACGCATAAATACAGGTTCAACACCAAATGCTGTTTTTAATGCAGTCATAGCAGCTTTTACACCTTCACTGTCTCTTGGTACAAGTACCGGATTTCCACCATGCAGAGGTTTAATTTGAACTTTAACTGTTGGAGGAGCAATTGACTGCAAATATTTTGTAATTTTATCGCTGATATCCTGATAATTCTGATGCGGTACTAATCTCATTGAAATTTTTGCAGAAGCTACTGACGGCAATACGGTTTTAGCACCTTCACCGGTATAACCTCCGTAAATACCGTTGATATCAAGAGAGGGACGTGCCCATGTTCTTTCCAGAGTTGAATAACCGAATTCACCATTACCGCCCTCAATTTCTAAGTCTTTGCAGTAATCTTCATAATCAAAAGGTAATTTTTTAAATCCTTCTCTTTCTTCATCCGATAATCCAAGGACATCATCATAGAAACCTGATATAGTAATTCGCCCGTATTCGTCTTTCAATTTTGAAATCATGCCTGCAAGTACCTGTATTGGATTATCAACCGCACCGCCAAATGTCCCTGAGTGAAGGTCTCTGTTTGGACCGGTAACAGTTACTTCAACATACGAAATTCCTCTCAGGCTGTAACAAATTGAAGGCAGTCCGTCAGCAAACCATTCTGTATCAGAAATCATGACTGTATCGCACTTGAGCATTTCCTTGTTCGCCTTAATAAATTCCTCAAGATGGCTGCTGCCGCATTCTTCTTCACCTTCAATCAAAAGTTTTATGTTTACTGGTAGTCTGCCATGAACAGCCAGATGAGTTTCAATAGCTTTTAGATGAGTAAACAACTGCCCTTTGTCATCCGAAGTCCCTCGACCGAATATTTTGCCATTTCTGATTACCGGCTCGAATGGTTTTGATTTCCATAATTCAAGGGGGTCAACAGGCTGTACGTCGTAATGACCGTAGATTAATACAGTCGGTGCATTTTCGCCGGCATCCATCCATTGTCCGTAAACAATAGGGTGTCCTGGTGTTTCCATTAATCTGCAGTCTTCAATACCGGTTTTTTTAATGTTATCCATCAGCCACAAAGCACATTCTCTAACTTCTAATGCCTGATCAGGAACACTGCTTATACTCGGAATCCTCAGGAAATCGAACAACTCATCAATATGCTTTTTCTTATTTGCTTCAATATAAGCTAAAACCCTGTCCATAAACACCCTTAAAAATAATTAAAATGACTGATTGTTACAAAAAATAAATCCTTGAAGAGAGTTCCTACAAGGGACTCTCTTCAAAGAAAAAAATCACTAAATCACAAATGTATAAATTATTAGTTATCCAATTGTTGTAAAGTATCAATATTACGCGGAGGTGCATCATCGCGAACGATACCGACAATACCGCTGACAATCAGCCATTTATGATTTTTCTTCTTTAAAACTCTGGCAATTCTGAGATAGTAATGATAAGATGTATCTTTTTGGAGATAATCAGCGTGTACACCATAAATAATAGAGGCTATCGTGCCATTATCATCCATTTGAATTGATACGTCACGAAGGTCTCCATAAGTAACTTTATCATATTCCTGCCACTGCTTTTCTATGGCTTTTTTGAAATCTGCAAAAGTCTTTATGACTTCTGAAGAATCAGTGCCAAAGAAAATCACCTCATCAGCTAAAGTTTCTACAACTTTGCCAAAATTTTTATCTTCAAAAGCTCTGTTATAATCTGCAATTACTGATTTGACATTGCTTTTTTCGTTCTCAATCTCCAATGGAGAAAGATACTCCTTTTTTGGTCCGCAGGCACTAAAAATTAATTGTGCAGTTAACAGTAGTAATAATAATCTCTTCATATACAACCCCTTCATTAAATTTTATTTAAAAGAACAGTAGCACAAGTCTTGTCAAAATAAATTATATAATAATTGAAAAAACAAGTACTGTTAAAATAATAAATATTAAAGGATTTACCAAATGAATATTGTAAATGTAGGTTGAAATCGTGTAATATGTTTAATTCTATTGAAGTTTTATCGAAAAGATGATAAAAAAATACATGAAAAGATTGGCATGTAAAGTTTAATAAATGCTTTCTTTTAAACTTAATCCAGAATAAGAGTCAGCAACGAATATCATTTAATGTATTATTGAAGGGTTATTTTCAGATATTTAACACAAAATATATATTTTCGATTTACTCAATAACAATATTCAATTTATCAAATAGTCTAAATCTTTTGGCAATTTTCAACTTATATAAGGATGTTTGTTATGTATAAATTTGCTTACCTCTTTTTGTTTCTTTTCGTAGTGAGTACTTCAATATCACAACCAGTAATAACCGATAAAATCATACCTGTTGTCGGTGATTCGTACTCTTTTACGAATTGTGATACAAACGGAATTTCTCAAGGGAATGCCGGTGCCGGAGTCACATGGAATTTCAGTAATCTCGTACTGAAGACAGGACAGAATGCTACTTTTTCGTATGATATAGTCAGTCCGGGGCAGGGATTAAAAAGCGAATTGTTCCCTTCAGCAACCTACGCATATAAAACTGAAGATGCTTATGGTTATTATAAGACAGGCAGTTCATTCGTCGAAAGATTAGGAACAGGATTCGCAGACGGTTCTGAAGTTCTTACTAATACAGAAATTTTTATGAATTATCCTTTTACTTATGGTGATAATTCCACCGATGATTTTGATGGAACTTTTACCGTGACAATTGAAGGTGAAGTTTATACCCTCAACCGTAAAGGTACTGTAAATTCTACAGCAGATGCTTACGGGACACTTATTCTTCCTCAGGGTACTTTTTCAAATGTTCTGAGAATCAAAAGCATACATAAAACACGTGATACTATGCCGCCCCCGGTTCCGGGATTCCCCGGTATAATAATGACTACTGAAATTGAAACATATACATGGACAAATGACAGTTATAAGTTTGGGTTGTTAACAATTTCAGTTGTAACAAATTCTCAATCTATGATGGGGCAAAACACAACAACAGTTGTAAAAAATGTTCATATTCATAATGCTGAAGCTCAGACTGAAACTTTAACTACTCCTCAGATTACTTCACCTGTTAATGGTACATCAAACCTTGATATTCCTTTCACAGTACAATGGACAGCATCTGAAATTATTGTTTCGGGCGCGATTGAAGATGTTATTCTCGAGGAAATTAATTACAATGTGCAGGTTTCGACATTATCTGATTTTTCAAACCCCCAGAAAATGGTTGAGTATAATGTTACCGGTGTTACAAGTGTCGAAGTAAGTGATCCTAAAATGACAGGTGCTGTTTATTGCCGTGTAAAATCTTCTTACGGCAGTATAAATAGTGAGTGGTCTTCTGTTACATCATATACTGTCAATATAGATGCTCCCGAAGTTCCGGTGCAGCTCTCACCGGCAAACGGTGCAGTTGATGTTGAATATGAAAGCCTGAAGTTTAGCTGGGCAATGATTGAGAATATGACCTATAATTTCAGTCTCAGTTCTCCTATGTCATCATTCGTGGTTTCTACAGGGAGTGATAACTTCTATGATGAAACCGACCTTGAACCAAATCAGGATTATAAATGGAGCGTTCAATCTGAAAACGCAGCGGGTGATACTTCAATGTGGTCACCGGAATGGACTTTTAAAACAAAACTTCCTGCTTCTGTACTGAACAATTATATTAATGACAGCCGAATAGAAGCATTGCCTAATCCTGCTGACGGCACAGTTAATATTAAATTTACCCTTGAAACAGACGATAAACCTATTCTTAAGGTATATTCGGTAGAAGGAAATTTAATTAAAATGCAGATTTTAGGTAATCTGTCTGCCGGTGAAAATAATTTGAATATTTCACTTGAGAATATTCCTGCAGGTTCATACTTTGTTGTTATCGAAGGCAAAAAGTACAATTTAGTGCGAAGTATCATAGTTTTATAATAATTATTTGTTTACCCTATAATTATTTAAATTTCAGGGCGTGCCGGTTGAAGAGTATCTCTTCAAATTGACACGCTCTTTTAATTTTTGTTATTTATCAACAACATAACCACTTACAAAATATAAATAATTTTTGCAGATGTGATTATAAATGATTATTTTTAATTGTTGACTGATTAGATTCATATATATACTTGTATATATGTTGTTATTTTGATATAAAAAGTATTACAATAATATACTGTAGGTTTTGATGAAAGATAAAAAGCATATTGTAACAGTCTTCGCAATAATTATTGTAGTTTTAATTATTGCCATTATAGCAGACAGACTGCTCCAGCCAAAAAGTTTTGACCAGTATGGACATTATCGTTGGGATGCTGTAAATGAACTCCAGTCCCAAAAGATAATCAATCAAAATATCAATACCTGCAATGAGTGTCATAATGATATTTATCAATTACATCAGAAAGATGCTCATTATAATGTTCCGTGTGTTGATTGTCATGGAGCGGGGAATTTGCATGTTTCATATTATAAAAAAGATGCTGATTCCAAAAACATCAGCAAACAGCAGGCTGTATTGAAGAAGGAATTTGATTTTGAAGGTTGTCTTTTCTGCCATAGGAAGTTAAATGCAAGACCTTCTGATTTCCCGCAGGTTAATCAGAAAGAACATTATAAATATATGCATATCATTGATTCGACTACAAAATGTATTGCATGTCACAATCCTCATGAGCCGATATTCCTGCTGACTGAGTCAAGACAGTCACGGCTGCATCCAATGGTTTACAAATGTACGGACTGCCATAAGACAAAACCCGAAAAGGATTACTATGATGTCGCAGACCATCCGAAAATCTTTGAATGTAAGGATTGTCACGCAGAAATTGTTAAAGATTTTAATACAAAACCGCATCACAACGAAGTAGAATGCAGAACCTGTCATCTATTCCATAAAGAAGATGAGACTATCGGAAGAATGTACAAAAATGGAAATGTAAAATTCTGTCTCCTTTGTCACGAGAGTAAACCTTTTAAAGACCCGAAATTCCCCCCTAAAATTGAATGGACAGGTCATATCGGCGATTTAAAACATATCGAAAAAACAGATACAAAAATTTGTCTGGATTGCCATGCAAAGGATATTCACAAAATGGATTTGACTATGAGGGGGAATCCACATCCTGGAAATTGGAAAGCAGAACATAAGAAATTTGCTAAGAAAACTTTTGCTGCTAAAGATAAATCGGCGTGTAAGAATTGTCATGCGTCTGATTATTGTATGTCGTGTCATCAAACCGAAATGCCGCATCCAGAGGACTTTATGGATAATCACAAATTGCTTGTAGCCAAAAAAGGGAAGAAATTATGTGCAAATTGCCATAACAATGATTTCTGCGGTCAATGTCATTAAGTATATAAAAAAAAATTAAAAGGACATTAATGATGGATAATATAGAGAGAAGACAATTCATAAAATGCGGTTTGTACAGCACAGCCGGATTACTTGTAGGTTCATTTTTTGCTTTTAGTAAAAGCACCGATCCTATAAAAGTACTCAAGTATGAAGATTTGTTAAAATTTGATTGGGGTTATATTGTTGATACAACAAGATGTATTGGCTGCGGTGCGTGTGTCAGGGCTTGCTCGGTTGAGAATCAAGTGCCGGATACTTTTTTCAGAACCTGGGTAGAAAGATTTGAAATAAATAAAGATGAAAAGGTTAGGGTAGATGCTCCAAACGGTGCTATGGAGAGCTTCAAAGAAGATAATTTTGATTCGGATGTCGTAAAAGCATTCTTTGTACCTAAAATCTGTAATCACTGTCACGATTCGGCGTGTACTCAAGTCTGTCCGGTTGGAGCCTCCTATCATTCGCCTGACGGAGTTGTATTGATTGATAAGGAGCATTGTCTTGGATGCGGTTACTGCGTACAGGCTTGTCCCTACGGATGCAGATATATAGACCATAAGGCAGGAGTGGCAGATAAATGTACATTATGTTATCACAGGATTCATAATGGTGAACTTCCTGCCTGCGTAAATGCTTGTCCGAGAAACGCCAGAATATTCGGTAATCTGAAAGACCCAAAAAGTAACATCCGTAAAATACTCAGTCAAAGAAGATACGGAACACTTAAACCTGAATTAGGAACTAATCCTAAATGCTATTACATCGGACTTGATATGGAGGTCAAATAATGGATGCTGCACAGAATTTTCTTTTTCCGAATGAAATGCATATTTACTGGACTGTTATGATTGTCCTCTACCCCTACATTACGGGTATGGTTGCCGGGGCTTTTATAGTATCATCTTTCTATCACGTATTCGGTATGGAAAAGCTTAAACCAATTGCAAAATATGCACTTGTTTCATCCCTCGCATTTTTACTCTTTGCAACAGTGCCGCTGCTTAATCATCTCGGTAAACCGGAACGGGCATTTAATATAATGCTCACTCCTAATTTCAATTCTGCAATGAGCGGTTTTGGTTTTGTTTATGCATTTTATATGTTAATTGTTGTTTTGGAAATCTGGTTCAGTTACCGGAAGGAATTTATCGAGAAGTATCAGCAGTCAAAGGGATTTGTAAAGTTTATTTATAACGTCCTCATTCTCGGAAATACAAATGATAATCCGAATACAAGAAAATATGACAATAAAATGGTTGTTGTTCTGGGTGCAATCGGCATACCGGTGGCGTGTATTCTGCACGGATATGTTGGTTTTCTGTTCGGTTCTTTAAAGGCAAATCTATGGTGGTCAACTCCCCTGATGTTTATAATATTCATTTTTTCTGCGATAGTTTCCGGTTTGGCAGTTCTGACATTTCTGTATCTTTTTGTACATTGGAAAAGAAAAATTAAAGTAAATCAGGAAGCTATTGATTTAATGTCTAAATGGCTCTGGGGATTTATGATAATTGCTGTTACGCTTGAATTAATGGAGGTTTTGTCAATATCATACGAACAAACAGAAAAATGGGAAATTTTACAGCTCTTAATATACGGCAAACTCAAAGTTTCGTATATATATCTGCAGATCGGGCTTTTTTCAATTGTTCCGTTTTTGATTCTTTCTGCTACATCATTAATCAAATTCAATAACAACACAAGAAATTTTCTGATATGGCTGTCCTCGGGAATGCTTTTGATACAGGTTTTGCTTATGCGGTGGAACGTAGTAATCGGCGGACAGTTAGTATCAAAAAGTATGCGCGGATTTACGGAATATTTTCCGTTGTGGTTCGACAAAGAAGGATTAGTAGTCTCTTTTCTGCTGATATTTATACCTTTTTTATTATTAAGAGCTTTTGATAAAATTTTCCCGTTTTTTGATAAAAAGGCGGTTAAAACAACAGAATAGATTTTTGTGAAAAGGGAGTGGTTGTCGTAAAATTTGTGACAACCACTCAACACAGCGCCCTAAAGGGTAGAACTCAAACATTTAGAGTAGAACTTAATAACCTTCGGAAGGTTTAATAATAATATAATCCCCAAACTTAATTCTGTTTTTTGATACTTAGAAGTCTAAATCGTAATCAAAATCCAATATTCATTTATTAAATTCTTCTTTACAACTTAAGATATATATAAGGTGTTAGATAATGCAGACTTTTTTATTGAAAATTGATGATACTTATGTACCATATTTGATGGATTTGATTAGCCCGATTCCACAAAAAAATTTTGAGATAAGAAATCTTGATTTTGAAGTAGATTCGGATATTAGTCTTTTAGAAGATGAGATAGCATATCGTAAAGCATTATTAGATATAGTTAAAGGTGATGTTATTGAACTGGACGACTATCTTGCTAAAAGAGGAATTTCTTGAAGTACAAAATACTTTTATCAAAACAAGTACAAAAGTTTTTAGATATACTCACTGATGATTATCTTAGAATTTTTAAAACCAAAACTGATATTTTAGCACAGATTTTCACGGTAATAATTGTAGTATTTGAAACATCGAACTAAATAAAAAATGTAGATATAAGTCTTTAAATATTAATCAGTTATAGAAATATCAACAGTTCAGTAACACAATGCATTACGTATTATATATGCTTTTATAGCAATATTATTAAATCGTTAATCCAGTTATCAACATATCTAATACCCTCTAAAAGCCAATAAATACACACTTAATGGCTTTTTTACATTTTTTATTTGGTTGTTTAATGATTTTTTATTACTTTTATCACGGTAATTATTGCACGTTTTTAAAAAGGTTTTTTATGAATGACAAAGACTATTTTTTAAATACGACTTCTATTTCTCAAAAGAAATATGAAGCTCTTAGAATGTATTTTGTTGATGGTGTTCCTGCTGTCGAAGTTGCTAAAAAGTTCGGTTATACTTATCGTGGATTCACTACCTTAGTTACCTGGTTCAGAAAAAAAAGGAAAAGTGGTGATTCCGATATCTTCTTTCTTGATAAAAAACCTGGCAGAAAAAGACCAGAGAATATTGCTTCCGCGGAAAATTTGATTATTCAACTCAGGTTGACTAATCATTCTGTTCCTGAAATCAAAACGATTCTTGACAGCAAAGGGTACGATTTTTCTGAGAAAACCATCTATAATATTCAGCATGAAGCCGGTTTCAAAAGATTGCCGAGACGAAGCAAAGAGACTAAACAACAATTAGTATTTCCAAAGATTGAAGCCGAAAAAAGTGCATCTGTTGACATTCAAAAAACAGACGAATTCAAAAGTGATTCAGCCGGTATTTTATGTTTGCTTCCTTTAATTGAGTCGCTTGATATTCGACAAATTATTGAAGAATCCAATTATCCGGGGACTAAACAAATCAGTAAATTAAGTTCAATATTRTCTTTTGTGGCACTAAAAGCATCWGRTGYCAGGCGWTATACYGCTGACAATATTTGGTGYATGGACAGGGGTTCGGGACTYTTTGCCGGATTAAATGTATTGCCGAAGGCAGCTTGGTTTACTTCGTACTCGCATAGAGTAACGTCGGATATKAATAAAGATTTYCTSATYAAATTAAGTAAAAAATGGATTGAATTAGGACTTATCAGTGATACGGTTAACCTTGATTTTACKACTATTCCTTACTGGGGAGATTCCGRGCATTTAGAGAATAATTGGTCYGGYAAACGTAACAAAGCSCTTCCAAGTATGCTGGCGGTKCTGGCTCAGGATCAGGACAGCGGYATAGTTGATTATGGGGATACSAATATAATGCACAAAGATGAAAGTGCTGTTATATTGGAATTCCTTGATTTTTACAAAGAAWGTTCTGACGRYAAAAWGGATTTRAAATATTTAGTTTTTGACAGYAAATTCACAAATTAYGAAAATCTCAACCGCTTAAATAAAGATGGAATAAAGTTTTTAACGATTCGCAGACGAGGCAAAAATATAGTTGAAGAGATTGAAAATMTGCCACAATCGAAATGGAAAACTATTAGAATTGATGGYTCWTCAAATAAAAAAAGRACRWTAAAAGTTWGTGAYCAAAGGGTYAARCTHAGAGGWTAYGAGGGYGAGGTCAGRCAAATWGTGATTACAGGAAACGGGAARATAAAACCTGCWATYATWATTACAAATGATTTCGAWTCTTCAGTTGAAAGTTTRGTTAGAAAATAYGCAAGAAGATGGTTAGTTGAAAAAGAAATTTCTGARCAAATTTCATTTTTYCATCTTAATAATGTATCTTCWTCAATGGTTATAAAAGTTGATTTTGATTTRACGATGTCRATTCTTACGCATAATATTTACAGATTATTAGCCRGAGATTTGCCGAGATWTGAGAAATTGTCTATTCAGAATTTGTATGAAAAGTTTTTACTCAATAGYGCAGATATTCAGATTGAAAAAGAAMGYATTATCGTTAATCTGAAAAAGAAAAGAAATCTACCTCTTTTACTCGAATCTATGAACCAATTTAATAATTTGAAATATGCTTGGCTTGGTAACAAAAAAATAATTTTCAAGGGAGCTACGTATTCATAAACTACGTATCTCATTTTCCCGTGAAAATCTGTGTTTAGCAGAAAATCCGTATTCAAGAAATTCAAATCTCGATATAACACCTTTGAAGGGCAAACCGAAAGGTTTTTACCGTATAAGAATCGGAGATTACAGATTCCTGTATGAAATCCAAAAGGAAACAGTCCTAATTTATTTTTACAAAGCAGATAACCGTGGAGATGTTTACAAGTAAAATCACCTCTTCATAAATTTCTCTACCTTATCTCCAATTTTGATATAGTACACACCTGCCGGCAGACTTTCTACATTCATCCGATGACTGACAGTCATCGGATGAATAAGCTCGGATATTACTTCAATCCCAAGCATATCAAATATCTGAACTTTATAAACTTCGGAAGTTTCTGAAACTTCCGAAGTTTGAATTATAATATATTCCCCTGCCGGATTTGGGTAAATAAATATATCTGAATTACTGAATTCAGGTTTAGTGTCATTTTCAACACTTGTTACTTTATTTTTAGTTCGCCAGAAGCCATTGTAATTCACTGCATATAACCTGCCGTCATAACCTAAAAATAATGATGTAATAACAGACGGCTCTACTTGTCCTTTGCTTATACAGTGAAACGAACGTAATGAATCAGTGGAGCGATACACACCGCCAAAAGTAGCAGCATAGAAGTAACCTGTAGTGTTATCAGGAATAAGACCCGGGCTAAAAACACTAAATGGAGATTGACTATAATAATGTGAATAAAATATCAAATCTATATTTGGTTCCAAAGGTTCATCCCAAGTATCATAAGAAGTCCACGAATGACCATTGTCACGTGTTATTAACAGCGAAGATGGATTATAATAAATCACATACCCGACTCCTGTAAGCTGATTAAATGAATATTCGGCTGCATATATGCTGGGCCCTATTTCATCATAATCAGTTGTTTTTGAAGATTCATCGTGTGCAATTTTCCAGGTTGTACCTTTATCAGTTGATATATATATGCGGGCGGAATCACCAAAATGAATAATTTCTTCATTTTTATTGATAATTATGTTTCCAAATCCTGGTCTTGTGAAATTATTTAATATTTCCCAGGTTTCGCAATTATCACGGGAAAAAGCATTATATGTTATTTTTTCATCATTTCTCTGTACATAACCGGTACCGATATATTTATCCTGTTGATAATCAAACCAATTCGAAACGTCAGATATAATTAACGAATCATTTGATATATAATATGAATATTCATTAAAAGGATATTTTGTATTTATTAATCCGCAGCTTGAATATACAAGGATATTATCATTAGGTAAAAATCTAATGCCAGATTCCGTCATCCATATTCCGCAAACATTCCAATCCGGTGTCAGCCATTCATTATTTTTGTAATACATTAAAGATGGATATGAAAAAGGAAAAGCTAAAATCTCAGATTTTGTATTTACCTGAAAATAACTTCCTATCAAAAACTGAAGATTTGTTTTATTAACATAAGTCCAGATTGAATCACCACTCAAAAGTCTGTAAATTCCATCTAAATACACATTGTCATTACTGTCTATTGAAATACTAGTGGAATAAATAATATCTGTAATATCATATAAATTAAATGTAATATTCTCCCAGGTTTTCATAGTATCTCTTGAACGCCGGATTTGAAAATTCCAATTTCCATCATAATCATCAGTATATGAATAAAATTCGGCATCATTTATTTTTATTATCTTATAAGGGTCTCTATGCCCTTCATAAGTTATGTATTGATAAGTTCTATTTTCAATATTTATTATCATATCTGCTTCATCTAATTCCAAATATAATTTACCTTCAGAATAAACTATAGTTCCCCCATCATAATATTTTCTAGTATTCATTTCAAAATAAGGAGTTCCTTTGTCATCAGATTGTAATGTGTCCCATGACTGTCCTAAATTGGATGAATGTAATATATATAAAAGATAATCGAAATCAGTATGAGTAGCATAAAAGGCAAAAATTGTCGAATCTTCAATTATCATGTTTTTAAAATGATAATTGCCATCAATCTTAAATTTTGTAATTTGCTTTTCAAATTCTGAATCAAATACAAATAGTTTTTCTATACCATAATAAATCCCAGATGAATCCTGAATACTTCCGCGAAATCTTCCCCATAAATTCCCAAATTCATCTATTGTTAAAATTGATTGAAACCAATCTTGAGATAAAGAATCCTTTTCATTACCATAAATGAAAGGATAAGTTTTCCAACTATTTCCATTATCTTTAGATATTATAAGATAACCTTCGATTTGTTTATAATCTGAATAAGAAAATCCATAAGCTGCAATTATATTTTTATTTATAAAAATCTGATTATATATGATAGAATCAGGCATATTCAAACGTTTCCAATTATCTCCCTGATTTGTTGATTTGAAAACACCGTTTGGTAGTATGCCGAATAATTCACTTTTATGATTTGATACAATTTTCACTTCTGAAAAACTTGAAAAGCTATCGTAATCAATTTTTTCCCATTCAGGGAAATCGACCTGACAAAGGATTGTAAGCGGCAGTAGTAATAAAATCAGTATAAGTTTTTTCATAACCAAATCTCTTTTTTATAATTTGCATAGTCATCTATTTATAATGACACATCAACTTCAAAAACGTCTCAAGAATTTTTGATAATTATTTATAATGCCCCTTGCAGGATATAATCAATATCATTTCATCAAGTACCTGATATACAATTCTGTGTTCATCAGTTATTCTTCTGGACCAATATTTATTATTCTTGTATTTAAGCGGTGCGGGTTTACCTATTCCTGTGAATGGGTGTCTTAATATATCTTTTAGAAGTGTATTGATTTTGTTATATTTTGATAAATCAATTTCATTCCATTCAAGATATTCAAAGAATGCATTTTGGTGGAAACTTAAAATTCTCATATCAAATTGTCAATTCCGGTGTGACAATATTTTTATTTACTTTGATATCGTTAATTCTTTTGATAATTTCAGGATTGGTGATTTCATTTAGAGCCAAATCAATATCCTCGTTTTGATAAACATCAATTACAATATTCTTATTTTTATAAGTATTTTTAATTGAATCTATCAATTCATAATTAAGTTCATCGGAGCGGAGCTGATACGTAGTCATCATTTATATCACCTAAATTATACTTGTAAATATTACAGAATGAACGAAAAACAGTAGTTAATATTATTATTTAGATTATTTTTCAACTGTTCAGATATTCAGCCTTTCGATGACTTACAAATACTGATTCACAATTCAAACCATTTATATATTTACTTCTTTCCGGGGCATTTTAAATAGTATTGCGGCAACTGCAAAAACTGTTGTATAAAGGCTGGTTGCTATTCCGTATTTGAAGAAAAAGCTGAAAAAATCAAGCTCGCTCAGCTTAAGATATAGAAAGAAGTAAACAACATTATGAAATACCGAACCGACGAAAACTGTGATTATAAAACCAAAACGTTTCAATGTCAGGTCTTCTTTGCCCTGTTTGTAAAAAAATCCGGCAACAAAAGCGTTTACGGTTTGCGCCAGAGCATTTGTACCTATCAAATCAAATGTGGCTACGTCAAATATGAACCCTGCTAAAAAGCCCGCAAAAAGCCCGACAAACTGACCCTCGGAAAGTGTTATCCAGACGACAAGGATAATCATGAGATTGGGAGTCAGCCCGCCAATCTGAATCAGATTTACTATTGATATCTGAAACACAATTATAAGTAATGCTGCTAAGGAGTATAATACATACCGCAGCTGCTTGTCTTTAGCGTTTCTTCTATCATAAGATAAAATCATGAATTACCGGTTTTTTTTCTTTGTTAATAATCTTTCTTCGAGCTGCAGAATCAATTTATTTCTTTCTTCATCCGGAATCCGCCTTATTACAAAGACCTGTTCCACCGATGCAAGATTTACAAAAGGTTTGATTTTAATGGTTAGAAACAATGAATTTTTCTCGTCCTTAACCTGTACAATTTCACCAAAAGGAACATCCGGCGGATATTTGTTTGAGAATTCGGAAGTTAGAACCACGTCGCCCTTCTTGATGTCAAACGAAGTGGGAATATTATTCAGATTGAAATAATCGCCTCCGCTCCATGTAAGAATGCCGTCAATATTTGTTCTTTGAATTTTTGCAGAAACTTTTACATTGCGGTTATTCACAAGTTCGACTAATGAATAATTTTCTGATGTACCAATTACAGTACCTACTAATCCTGCATCCGTACGAATGGACATACCCTGACTGATACCGGCACTGCTGCCTTTATTTATGGCTACATAATTTCGCAATTCTATACTTGATTTGCCGACAATTTCTGCAGTAATCAACGAATCGGGGAATTTTTGACGAAATTCCAAAACCTGACGTAATCTGTTGTTTTCAATTACGGCAGAACGCATTTTGGTAACTTCGGTGGATAGTTCGAGATTTAACTCACGCAAAGCGCGGTTTTCATTTTGTAATGCCCCCGGATTGGGAATCCATGATAAAGCACCCTGCATCCAAGCCATTGAACCGATAATAACGGTTCGGAAACCACCAATACGAGACACATCACCAATAGAAATTAATGACAAGCAAATAATAACTAATGCCGTAAATGTTATGTATTCTTTATACTTAGTAACAAAATTGATTAAGTTTTGCATATATGTTATGATTTCCTGTCAATCATATAAGCTGTCAAAAAATTGATTAGTACCTTGTACTTTTAATCAATACAGAAGAATAATCAGCGAGATTCTCAAGCACCTTGCCTGTACCACGGACAACAGCAGTTAACGGGTCGTCAGCAACATGAACCGGCAGACTTGTCACCCGCCGTAAACGTTCATCCAAACCTTTGAGCAATGCACCGCCGCCGGACAGCATAATACCGCGGTCGAAAATATCAGCCGAAAGTTCGGGAGGAGTTCTTTCCAGAAGGCTCAAAACCGCATCAACAATTTCGTTAACAGATTCTGCAAGTGCATCACGAATATCAGGCGAACTGACAATTATTGATTTTGGAATGCCCGATACGAGGTCGCGTCCTTTTACTTCAATTTCAATCTCTTCTTCGAGCGGAACAGCCGAACCAACGCTGCATTTTATCATTTCACCTGTACGGTCGCCGATTAATATGTTGTGCGTTCTGCGGAAATACTGAACAATGGCATTTGTCATTTCGTCGCCGGCTATTCTGATTGATTCGTCAGCAACTATACCTGAGAGTGCTATTACAGCAATTTCAGTAGTTCCACCTCCGATATCAACAATCAGATTGCCGATCGGTTCATGCACGTTAAGACCGATACCGATAGCTCCTGCCATTGGTTCGGCAATCAAATGCACTTCCTTGGCTCCGGCGTGTTCGCAGCTATCGCGGACTGCACGTTTTTCGACTTCAGTTATGCCTGATGGAACGCAGACTACTACTCTTCGTGCAGGCTGCCATGACATCGAAACTTTACGGATAAATGCCCTAAGCATACCTTCGGTTATCTCAAAGTCCGCTATAGCACCATCCCGGAGAGGTCTGATAATTTTAATATCCTTGTGCGTTTTACCTACCATAGACTGAGCATCATGCCCAATTGCTATTATGTGCTTAGTTGAACGGTCGTAAGCTACGATGGTTGGTTCATTTAATACTATCCCCTTACCCTTCATCCAGATAAGTGTGTTTGCAGTTCCTAAGTCTATTGCAACGTCATTTGAAAACAGCTTTATCAAGGTATCTCTTTGTCAATTTTTTTATTAAAATAGCGTAAACGTACTTAAATCAATATACAAAAATAGATAATTATAGTGAATAATTAAATTCTTAATATTCAAAACACTATAAAAAGTTCATATTTTTTAAAAAAGACCAATTTAGTTGCAAATTTGATGATTCAATTTCAAGAATAAGTACTTTTGATATTTTCTGAATTAGAAATTTTTTTTTTGAAATTTTCAAATGATGAATTCCGTGAAATTAATAAAGTTGGGTCAGGTATTGATGTAAAGGTATTTAAGCTTAAAACACCTGTATTTATTAAATTCAACTCTTCTTACGCAGAATATATGCAGCTTCCATACAGAAGTAATTTCTTATAAATGGTAATTTAGCCGGTAAATTTATTTTCAAAGTCGGCAGTCCGAATTTCATTTTGAATACAGGACGCAGCAAGTAATAGTCGGTGCTGATAATTTCGTAATCAGCACTAATTGCTGCCTTTAAAAATTTCTCGGGAGAAAGCTGAATGTTTATAAGTCTTTCAACTTCTTCAATATCCTGAGGTCTTCCGCTGCTAATTAACTTTTTGAATAATGAAACGGGTAAATGGTGAATATATGGAAGACGGCTCGGCAGTCTGCCTGCAAGAGTATGCTGATGACCGCCGTAAGGAGAATTATATGGCGGAAAAGTAACAAAAAGATAACCCCCGGGTTTAATCACTTTGCTGATATTTTTCAAAGCAATTGCAGTATCATCAAGATGCTCAATGACATCCCGAAGTATCGCAAGGTCATATTTGTTATACCACTTTTTTTCAGGTTCTCCGTAAATTATGTCATTATAGACAAAATCAACGTTAAGACCTGCAATGTTCGTAATAATTCTGCCCTTTTCAAGTCTTGATTCTGCAATATCAGTACCCAGACAGTCAACAGCACCTTTATCGGCAAAGGCATGAAGCACTCCGCCTTCAGCAGAGCCGATTTCGACGACGGAATCACCTGTTTTGTAAATACCTTTTTGGGTTAAATATGGTACTATTGTAATCCTGCCCAGGTCGTACATATAACCCCAGTAATATTTTTCAGCATCGGTAATTTCGCTGTTAAAAACTAAGTCCCTTATCCTGTCCGTCATTGTAATATTATAATTATGATTAATTTAGTATTTTACGAAATTGTAAATTAAAAATTGCTGAGTTTAATGAAAATCTCTTATTTATCTACATTTTATCCGTATAGAGGCGGTATTGCACAGTTCAATGCTTCCTTATACAATCAATTATCAGTGAATAACGATGTAAAAGCCTACACATTTACGCTTCAGTATCCGCGGTTACTTTTTCCGGGTACTACCCAAATGGTTCAGAAAGGTGATAATGCATTGGTAATTGATTCAGAAAGAGTGCTGAATACAATCCAGCCTTTGAGTTATATATCTGCCGCCAGGAAGATAAAGACTGACAAGCCTGATATTTTGATTACAAAATTCTGGATGCCGTATTTTGCCCCTTCATTAGGATATGTGACAGGTAAATTGAAAAACAGAAGCAGGGTTATCAGTATTTTAGATAATGTAATACCACATGAATTGAGATACGGTGATTTATCGCTGATAAAATATTTTCTTAATCGAAATGATGCTTTTATAGTTATGAGCGAAACTGTTAAGCGTGATTTGTTGAAGTTAAAGCCCGATGCAAAGTTTGTTTTCCACCCGCACCCGCTTTATGAGCATTTCGGAGACAAAATACAAAAGCCTGAAGCCAGGAGTCGTCTTGGTCTGCCTCAGGATAAAAAAATAATTCTCTGTTATGGTTTCATAAGGGATTACAAAGGAATTGACCTTGCAATATCTGCGGTAAGCAGACTTGGTGACGATTATCATTTGGTGATAGCAGGTGAAGTTTACGGCAGTTTTGATAAATATCAGTCGCAAATTGACGAACTTAATACCGGCAGCAAGATTTCACTTTTTACAAGATATATTTCAGATGATGAAACTCCATTATTCTTCTCTGCAGCAGATGCCTGTTTACTGCCTTATAAATCTGCAACTCAAAGCGGAATTGTTGCAATTGCATACCACTTTGACCTGCCTGTAATAGCAACGAATGTCGGAGGTTTATCGGAAATGATTGAACCTTACGGAGCAGGTATTATGATTGACAAACCGGAACCATCAGCAATAGCTGAAAGCATAAAAAAATTCTTTGAATTAAATATTGATGAATTTATTGCAAATATCCAATCCTATAAGTTGAAGGCAACATGGAAAAGCCTTGCTGATACAATAATAAATCTTGCCGGAGATATAAAAAAATAATGACAAGTTTTTGGAAAATTCCGAACAGGAAATTTATTGCTTTGGCGCCGATGGAAGATGTTACAGATACTGTTTTCAGAGAAATTGTAATGAGTATTTCCGAACCTGATACATTGAATGTAGTTTTTGCCGAATTTACATCAATTGACGGTATGTGTCATCCGGTCGGCAGAGACAGGGTAAGTCACAGGTTTTTGATAAGCAGTACAGAGCGTGAAATTTTAAAGAAAAATAATATTAAAATAATTGCACAAATTTGGGGCTCAGACCCTGAGAAATTCTTTAAAGCAGCCCAAATGATTTGCTCGGATTATGATTTCGACGGTATTGACATCAATATGGGTTGTCCTGTCAAAAAAATTGTCAAACAGGCATCGTGCTCTGAATTAATTAAATACCCGGAGCTTTCAAAAGAGATTATTTTAGCAGTAAAGGAAGGTTCTGCTCTGCCGGTTTCTGTCAAAACACGAACAGGAATAAAGCAGCATGATACCGAATCATGGATTGGAAATTTACTCGAAGCTAAACCGGAATGTATTACTTTGCACTGCAGAACACAAAAGATGATGAGCGATTTTCCAGCTGAATGGGATGAAATTGCAAAAGCTGTCAAAGTTCGCGACGATGGTGGTTATGATACAATTATCATAGGAAACGGCGACCTGTTTTCACTTGAAGACTGTTATGATAAAATTGATAAATACGGTATTGACGGTGTTATGGTTGGCAGAGGAATTTTCAAAAATCCATGGTTTTTTAATACGAATCAAGTCTTCCATACACCCGAAGATAAATTGGAACTGCTATGGAGGCATGTTAAACTTTTTACTGAAACATGGAAATCTGAAAAAAGTTTTGCAATTTTAAAGAGATTTTTGAAAATTTATACGTATGATTTTTATGGTGCTTCGGAAATACGTGCAAAGCTGATGAATACAATGAATATTGATGACGTAAGAGATATTTTGCGTTCACTTGATTACAAAATTGAAATTGATTAACTCATTTGTTATTGTTCTTTTAAAAAAAGTTTCATTTTTTCCTAAAAAATATGAAATATTATTTGTTTATTTACAATAATATAGTTAATTTTATGTTTATAGATTAGTATAATTTTTGAAATATATGTTTAGAATAATTGCTTACAAATATTGCCTGATTTTTATAGTTTTTGCGGTTTTAGCAGGATGTCAGAATGTTGCCGGACCGGTTGGTGAAGAGCGGCTTGTAATCAAAACAATTTCAAAATGGAAAGTTGATACCCTAAATGATTCAAAAATAGCAAGAGTAGTATTCAAAGAATTTGATAAAACAGGTTTTTTGGTTTTGCAGGAAGATTTTACTAATGAGGGAAAAATTGTTACAAAATCTACCTATACTTATGATAGTGAAAAGAGTTTAGAAGAAAAAAGTTCTTTTACCGAAACAGGTGAAGTCAAGGACAAAAGTAAAACAGAATATGTATATGACCGTAACCGCAGAGTAATTAAGCAAATTAATTATGACGGCAATGGTGTAGTCAATGACATCCATACTTTTGATTATGATTCAAATGGTAATTTAATCAAGAAAACACAGACTTACAGCAACACAGGTAATGTTACTAATGTTAATATTGATTATCAGTATAATCAGACCGGTGAATTAGTCGAACGTGTTACTAAAAATGAAACCGGAAATTTATCGCGTGACAGTATATCATATCAATCCGAATTAAAAAAAGTGACCGTATTCCGGTTCAATTCCGAAGGCAAGCTCTCAACAAGCACTTGTTATAATTATAATGAATTAGGTAGTATAATTTCCGAAATGATAACTGATTATTTTACAGATATCAGATCTAAATACATTTACGAATACACTTATTTCACTATTAAGTAATTTTTTATTCCTATTTATCCCAATCTTCCCTTGCAATCATCTGAGCAAAATAATTTAATTAATTTATTATTTTATCATTCCAATTCACTTGTTATAGATTCAGAACCCGATATTGCTTTATTATAAATTGTTAATGTATTATATTGCATCCGGCAATTTGCCAAATAATTAAAAAGTTATTATAAAATTGAAACCGGTGTAATATGAAAACTTACAAAATAGCTTGGCTCCCCGGTGACGGAGTAGGGGGAGAAGTACTTGAAGCTGCAAAAATCGTTCTCGACAAATTGGATTTTAATGCCGAATATATCCACGGTGATATTGGCTGGGAATTTTGGTGTAAAGAAGCTGATGCTCTGCCTCAAAGAACTTTAGACCTTCTCGGCAGTGTAGATGCTGCGATGTTTGGTGCAATAACTTCAAAACCTGTTAAACAGGCGGAGTTGGAATTAATTCCTGAGCTAAGAGGCAAAGGTATGATTTACCGTTCGCCGATAGTCAGAATGCGCCAAATTTTCGACCTTTATATATGTCTCCGTCCCTGCAAGGCTTATCCGGGGAATCCTTTGAATTTCAAAGATACATTGGATTTGGTAGTTTATCGGGAAAATACTGAGGATATGTATTGCGGCGTTGAATTCAATCCTGTCCCGAAAGAACTTGCAGAAGTACTAAGGAAATTATCCAAACCGTTTGAAAAATTTGCTGACCTTGAGGGTCATGAATATGCGGTTTCGTGCAAAATCAATACCCGTGCGGGCTCTGAAAGAATTATTCGTGCTGCTTTCGAATTTGCAAAGCTTCACGGCAGGAAAAAAGTAACAGTAATCCATAAAGCAAACGTTGTTCGTGCAACAGACGGACTATTCCTTGAGACAGCAAATGAAGTCAGAAAGGATTATCCGGAAATTCAGATGGATGATGCCAATATTGACGCAATGACTATGTGGATGCTCAAAAATCCTGATAACTATGATGTTCTTGTAGCTCCGAATTTATATGGTGATATTATCTCAGACCTTGCAGCACAAATGGTTGGAGGATTAGGTTTCGGCTGCAGCGGAAATATTGGCAGTAAACTTGCCGTATTTGAGCCTTCTCACGGCTCTGCACCTAAATACACAGGATTGTACAAAGTTAATCCTATAGCAACGATTCTCGCTGCTAAAATGATGCTTGACTGGCTTGGCGAAAATCATTTGGCAGTAAAAATCGAAAATGCAGTGGCTGAAGTAATCGCCGAAGGAAAAGTCAGGACTTATGATATGGGCGGCTCGGCAACGACACTTGATTTAGCAAGAGCAATTGCAGCTAAAATTTGATTGAACTGTGAGAATCAGAACATAAAAGTTTAAAACTGCAATTTTAAAGTTGTTAAATATAATTCTGCCTCTTTTGTTACTATGTAAAAAAGAGGCAGAATTTTTTTTGTAAAGGTTACCAAAATTAAAACACATCTTCTTGATGTAAACATAATTTCAAAAATTCACAGGTTTAACATTATTTTTCAGTAGTAGTACTTAATATTTTGAATTGATAAAACAATTTATTATTTTTGATTTGCATTGTTTAGTTAACCTTAACTTTTATGTATGAATAGATTAATTCCATATTGTTTAATCTTATTTGATAGTTGCTGCTTTCTACAACAGAAGGAAATATTTGATTATTTAATAAATAATCGTTTCTTCCATTTTCCTATTCCTGAATCCTTATTTGAATCCAATACTTCACTGAATAAAATAAAATCAATCAATTCTTTTATTAAATTTTCACAGGTGATTCAATGAGTAATCTTATAAAAATACTTTCAATTGACGGTGGTGGAATCAGGGGAATCATTCCCGGAACCGTTCTGGTTGCATTAGAAGAAAAACTGAAGAAAAAGGCCGGTAATCCTAATTTGAAAATCGGAGATTGTTTCGATTTTATAGTAGGTACCAGTACAGGCGGGATTCTGACTTCGGCATTGTTATGTCCGGAAAGTTTAGGCAGCAGTACTCCGAAATTTTCTGCAAAAGAGGCTGTTGACCTTTATCTTACACGCGGAGAGGCTATTTTTGATATTTCATTATGGCAAAAGGCACGTTCAGGAAAAGGAGTACTGGACGAAAAGTTTGATAATGCCGAATTGAAGGATGCTCTAAACGATTACTTTGGAGATACGCGTTTAAGCCAGTTAATCAAGCCGTGCCTGCTGACTTCTTATGACATCAGAAATAGAAGAACGATGTTTTTCAATCAAATGGATGCAAAGAAAAATCTTTTCGACGACTTCCTGCTGCGTGACATTTCTTATTCCACTGCCGCAGCACCGACTTACTTTGAATGTTCGCAAATCAAATCAATGACAAATATTCCATATACTTTGATTGACGGCGGTGTTTTTGCAAATAATCCGACTCTCTGCGGTTATGCAGAAGTCAGAAACAAATTTGATAATCATCCTACAGCCAAAGATATGGTTATTTTATCCCTCGGAACAGGGTACTCGCAAAAACCTTATTATTATCAGGAGGCAAAAGACTGGGGATTAGTTGAATGGGTGCGTCCGATTCTTGATATTATGATGTCGGGAGTATCAGAAACGGTTGATTATCAACTCAGGCAGATTTATGATGCTGTCGAATTGCCGGAGCAATATACCCGAATAAACGCTCCTCTTGTTTTTGCTTCATCGCAGATGGATAATGCATCTCTTGCAAATCTTCAGAATCTTCAGCAGGACGGAGCTAAAATGGTGAAGGATTTTGATAAGCAGTTAAATAATTTTGTAAATTTATGTGATTTTTAATTATTAAGGGATAACATAATGAAAACTTTAAGATTGAACGACAGTAATGATGATGTTAAAAGATGGCAGTTGTTTCTAATCGGTCAGGGACTGCTGAAAGATACTGCTGACGGCAAATTTGGTCCGAAAACAGAAGCCGCCTCGAAAGCATTCCAGAAAAAATACGGAATGGTTGCTGATGGTATTGTCGGCAATAAAACTATCGGTAAGGCAATGATGCTGGGCTTTAGTGTAGTTGAATATCCTAAGAATGACCCGGTAATCCGTCCCGATTTTCCTCCGGAACCGGCATTTGCTCCCTTGAATTCAAGCCAGAAACATCAGCTTTTCGGTAAAATAGAGTATGTATCAGTACCCAGAGCAGGCAATCCCGAGCAAATTAAAATTACAAACGGGTGGGATAAAAAAAACATAACTTCAGTCATAGTTCCTCAACTAATCGGTATCAAAGGAGCTTCCCAAACCGGAAAAATCTACTTTCATAAAGACGCTGCTGCCCAATTACTCGGAATGTGGGATGAATGGGAGAAAGCCGGATTATTACCTCTTGTTCTTTCGTATGCAGGTTCGTGGGTACCGAGATTTATTCGCGGAAGCCGAACAACTTTAAGCTCACACGCCTGGGGTACGGCATTTGATATAAACGTCCCCTGGAACGGGCTTGGTGTAACACCTGCATTTATTGGTAGAAAAGGCAGTGTCCGAGAATTAGTGCCGATTGCACATAAGTATGGATTTTATTGGGGCGGTCATTTTAAGAAAAGACCTGACGGTATGCACTTTGAAGTTGCGAAAATTGTTTGAGTATTTTTAACTCATATTCAATTCATATAAACCAAAGGAGTATTTATAATGAAACTGCACGTAAATCTGCGGAATGCAACCTGCACTGACTGGAGTGATAATCCGATTAATCCATTTGATACTTCAAGTGAATTTTACTGGACCTGGCGGGTTCTGATTCAGAACGACAACAAAACATCTAATGTCTCGCAGGGATTTTCAATTGGGTGTGATTTGTCTTCAGGCTATAGTTTTAATAACGATGGACATAAATACCGCGAACTCAACGACCCCAAATTTTTGATTGACCTTCCTAAGGCTAATGATACAGATGAAATTCATTGTATTGTCGAATTACATTGCTGGGAAAGTGACAGAAATTCTGAAATGGTGAAAATCGCTTTTGCCAACGAAAGTCTTTCGCAACTCGTCAAAATAATGAGCGGCCAGAATAAAAAAAGACAGGAAATTGAAGATGAGGTAGTTAAATGGCTCAACAGCGACCAAAACAGCATTCTTCAGGCAATCCAAACTGCGGGTTATGTAACGGCACCAACTCTGACAATTGCAACTGAGGTTGCAGGAATAATTTTCAAGATTATCAGAAACAGCGGTGATGAATATGTCGGGAAATGGTCTGCTGACTTGTTCATAGGTAAAGACGGCGACAAAACCCGCTACAGATGGTGCTTCGACAGCGGTTCGGAAACCTGGCTTTTTGATGAGGATAAACTTTTCAGAGAGGCAATTTTTGAATCCGATGACAGATTTAACCGCATTGTAGGTAATATTTTACTGCAATTAATGAAATAATAAAGTATCAGCCAATTAAACAAAAGATGTCCAATACCCCAAAAGTGTTGGACATTTTTGCATAAAGGTGAGTAAGAGCTGAATTGCACAAAAGAGTGGAAACACAATCCCGACTCCGAAGGATTTGTAGGCCGTTAAAAATAAAAACACATATTTGAGTTATTACTCTGCAAAAAAAATCATATATTTGTAAAGTAAAATTATTCAATGTGTCACATAAAAATATGAATCAATTAATTTTGGGTGAATACTTAGAAGTAAAGATAGAAATAGAATATATGATTTTCAAAATGTTTAATTTAGTATATACGTTTTCTATTCCTTTCTCATTGATATTTTTTAGAATAAGATTTGCTGTAAATATTTAAATTTGTAAACGATATATTTTAATACTAATTTGTGAGTTTATTATGTACTATAGAATTTTGAAATCTATAATGCCTATAATAATTGGATTGTTATGTATTTTATTAACTTCCTGTTCTTCCGATAAAAAGAATATCCGTGGTATAATTGATGAAAATGATAATTCATATATGAAAACTTTTTTGAACTTTAAGACAAATCTTACTAAAAAAATTAAGGCTCCACAAGAATTTTATGGTTTACCATCAAATATGGAAGATATGGATATAATTTACTATGAATCAGAAGGTTTAAAACTTAAAGCTTTTTTATGGAATAAAAATATTGATTATAAAATAAGAAAACCGGCACTTATTTATTTCCATGGTGGCTTTTCGGTTAGTTATGATGAATTATATCAGTGTAAAAAATTTGTTGATGAGGGTTTTATTGTTTTAACTCCTACTTACAGAGGTGAAATTGAAAATCCTGGTTTTTTTGAATGTTTTTTGGGTGAAATTAAAGATGCTAAAGAATCTGTAAAATGGTTAGCTAAACAACCTTATATCGATACAACCAGAATTTATACATTTGGACATAGTATTGGCGGGGGGATTTCTTTGATGCTATCATTTCATGACGATATACCTGTAAAATTTAGCGGTAGCTCTGCTGGATTATATGAACCAAATATTTTTGAAATTTGGAATCAAATAGGATATACTATGCCCTTTGATATTAATAAAGAATCGGAATTGATAGTTAGAACTCCAATAAATAGTTTAACAAAAATGAAAAGAGAGCATTTAATGTATTGTGGTAAAGAAGATGAATATGCTCTTGAAACACAAAAAATAGCAATTGAATATTATGCTAAAAATAAATTAAAGTTGAAATTTATTGAAGTAAATGGTGATCATTCAACAAGTTTAGAAAATGCTTTGAATAATTTTTATGAATTTGTAAATCAATAATTAATTTGCTAAATTTAAGTATAAATTTATAATTTATTGAAAAGATAAAAATTATACTAATGGAATTATTGAGGTGTAAATGAAAAAGATTTAAAAGAAATTAGGAAATAAGTTTATGAAACTGCTTATTAATGAAGAAAAAAATAATATACAAATATGCAAAAAATATATACTATCAGGTATTAATCATACTGCACAACAAAGCGTTTTTCACACTTTTTCAAAATTCACTATGTCAATTATCAATGACTTACAGCGGCGCTGTCAATGAAAATAGCCTAAAATAGCCTGTTTTTGAGGTGGAAAGTTGCAAGTTGGGTTAAATTCAAAGCAGTGACATTATTATAGAAAAAGGACAGCCTGTCTGAACCGTGATTTTTGGGATTTATGGGATTGTTGGGATTTGAATTAATCGTAATCCATAATTAGTTTCGCAGGTCTCCGGCTTCATCATTGATCCTATCCCATCGGGATTAAATATCGGTAGAAATAGTACAACCGACGGAACCACAATCCCAAACTCCGAAGAACTTATATGTTAATAGATAGAGTTTAAGTTTTATTTAACAGTTTAGACGATACATTATTAGAGATTAATATTTTCATTTGTTCAATTGCTGTTTTATTAAGTAATTTGAATCTTTCTTGAGGCGACATAGTTTGTTTAATCAAAACGGCATTTAAACTTTCTAAATTTGTTAAAGCAATCAGTTGTTCTAATGTTGCATAATCTCTGATATTTCCCTGTTTATCCTTATTTGAATCCCTCCATTCTTTAGCCGTAACTCCAAATAATGCACAATTTAGCAAATCAGCTTCACCGGCGTAGATAAATTTATGCCTATCAGTTGATAAATCGGGTGGTATAAGATTTTCTTTTACGGCATCAGCATGAATATGATAATTTACTTTTGAAAGTGTTCGGGATAAATTCCAGTCAAGTTTTAATCTGTCATTTTCCTCATTTTTTAATCTTTGAAATTCTTTAATGAGATAAATTTTAAATTCTGCACTTATCCACATACCAAATTCAAAAGCAATATCTTTATGAGCATAAGTACCGCCATAACGACCCGCTGTAGCTTTCAAACCAATTGCATTTGTTTTTTCAACCCATTCTTTTACACTTAATTTGTAGTTATTTAAACCTGCAAAACTTTTAATTGTGGCAAATTCGCCATAATTAAAGTTCTTGTTATAAACACTTTCCCATATACCAAGGAATTCAACTGTATTTCTGTTTCTAAGCCAGTCGGAAATAAAAAAGTCACCATCTTTTGCTTTCAACATATCGGTAAGTGATATGTAATCATCATTTTGGATACTTATAATATTTATCTCAGTACCTTTTACATTAATCGTCTTTTTTGATTTCATTTATTCCTCTTTGTGTGTATGAAGATTTACTGTTGAAAAGAATTTATCGTACAATTCTACAATTTCATTTTTGAAATGTTTAAAATCCTCTTCAAAAACCATAATATTGTGTCTTTCGTATGTACCGTCAGCTTTTTTCCTGCTTTCGGTAAGGTCAAGATAAAGTTTATCTGTAGAAGCCTTTTTAACATCAAAAAAATATTTACGGCTGCCTGCATGTAGTTGACTTGAATAGATTTCTTCTCTCATTTCAAAACCTCATTAATTATTATAAAATAGTTATTTAAACTGTCCTTTCTTCTTCCCCTTTTTCTATGCCGGGATCATACCTGAAGTATATGTATCATATAAATCAAATAAACCTCTTTCGGTTGTAGCGCCTCTCCATCTCTGAATAAAAGATTCGGCATTAGCAATCATTAGATGGGTTATTATGGTCATAGTTTAATTGTTATTATAAATATAGATTTTATTTTTCTTTCACATAACATCACTACAAACTTACCAATTTTCTATCTTTTTCCCACTTACTTTTTTCAAATCTAATAAAATGTTGGGAGTTTGGAAAAATAAATGATTTACGAATGACGGGATGGTATTTCCAATCAAATCCACCTCCGCCCGCGAACGACATAAATCAAATCCAGCCAAAAACTAATCAACCCACGGCAAAAGCCGCGGGTTGATTGATAAAAGGAGAAATCAAATATCTGATTTAATCGGTACGTTTGTCAAGAATTTTTTCGGCAACAGGCATTATTTCTACTGCTTTTTTGAGCAGGGTGGATTTGGAATTAATGATTCGGTATTTTTCATTGTTAGTCCAAACCATACCTGCAATCAGGGATTTGATAGAGACTTTTATAAGTTCATTATCCATCATGAATTTGTCGTTATCCCAGATGATACCGTTTAATTCTGCACAATAACGAAGATTTTCAATAACTTTATCATCAATTTCAAAGTTATTATAGTAAGATTTATAGTCATTCAAATAATTATCAATTATAGAATCACCATTAGATACCATATAATCAACGGCAGTTTTTATCAGGATATTTTTATCAATAAGTTTTTTTGAAAAATCATTAAATGAACTTTCTTCAACATAGTAATCAGGTGTAATTCCGCCTCCGCCTTTAATCTGGCGTCCGTATTTACTGGTATAAACCGGAATCGAATCGTTATAGCCGTATCCGGGCGTAACTTCGACGCTTTGTGAAAAAATCATACCTTCTTTCAAAACCATTTTATCTTCAATTCTGCTTTTTGGCTGATGTTTTACAATTGTCGTATCCTTGTGAATACTTCTTCCTGAAGGTGTATAGTATCGTGCAACAGTAAGCCAAAGCTCCGACCCGTCCGATAGTTTCAGTGGATTCTGTACTACACCCTTGCCGTAGGATGTTTTACCGACTATAATTCCACGGTCTAAATCCTGTACTGCACCTGCAAAAATTTCAGGAGCTGATATTGTAGAACTGTCAATAAGCAGAACTATGGGTAATTTCTCAAACTTGCCGCTGGGTGAGGATTTATATCTGAAATTATACTGCGGGTCTTTGCCTTTGGTAATAATGATATCATCACCATCGGGAATAAATTCGTCGGCAACCATGTAGGTTTGGTCTATCAAACCGCCGGGATTTCCTCTCAGGTCAATAATCAGGCTTTGCATACCTCGCTCAGTCAGCATCGAAAGAGAGTCCAAAACCTCATAATATGTAGAATTCATAAAACGGTTAACAGCAATGTATCCGATATTTGTACCATCAAGCATATAGGATGCATCAACGCTGTTGAGCGGAAGTTTAACTTTTCTTATTTTAATATTTTTGATTTCAAGTTTATTGGGTTTGAGTATATCAAAAGTGAGAGGCACATTTTTATTCCCTCTGAACATTTTTTCAACCTCATCTTTACCCATACCGACTATTTTGGTGCCGTTAATCCGTAGAATTTTATCACCGATATGCACACCCGAAATCTCAGCAGGTGAATTAGGCGAAACAGACACAACCTGCAAAGTATCATTCATCCAAAAAGAACTGAAACCGACACCATAATATGAACCAGCACGACGGTTTGCAATGTCTTCGAGTTCTTCAGCCGTGAAATAATATGAGTAAGGGTCAAGCTCTTTTAATAAACCGCGTATAGCAGCATCAACAAGTTTTTTTGATTCGACATTGTCAACATGACTTACGCCGGCAGCTTTAATTACTTCGTTTAATTTGTCAACCTGTTTCTGAAGGTCTTCATCAGAATACAATTCCCCGCATCCCAGTATCAATGCGATTAAAACAACACACATCCTATTTTTATAACTCAAAGCCATAATTCTAAAGTAGTCCCAAAAAGCTGATGTATAAACGATTTAATTGTAAATTTCATATAGAAATATTTTAAAATATTTTATAAAAATGAAATATTTATGAATTTATGCAAAAATCTAAATTATATTAATAACTTTGCTTCTATTTCTAAGAGTCTGATGAAGAAGTATTTATTTATTCTAATTCTACGTGAATGTCACACTGAGCGAAGTCGAAGTGTAATATATGCGTTAATTGCAGGTTATTATAATAGTCTTCGACTAAGTTTATCCTGAGCTTGCCGATGGGCTCAGACTGACATAACTGACATTCATACTTAACCAACAGACTGCTTATCAATCTTATCGAATCAATTATACAGAATGAACCTGAATTTTGCGGTATTTCGGGATTTTAACCGATATTTTTGTTCCGACTCCGGGAGTGCTTTCTGCGAAGATAGTGCCTTTATGCAATTCTGCAAACTCCTTGCAAATCTTGAGACCCAAACCGGTACCCTTCTCATTTTTTGTTCCTTTGGTTGATTCGGAATTACTTACAAATAAGTTTGATAATTTATCTGAACCCATTCCGATTCCGTTATCATAAATCATCAGATTGTAGTAAGTAGCATGGTCCTCGAATACAATTTCAACAATGTCGTTAACTTTGCAGTATTTGATGGCATTCATAAGCAGATTACGAATAATTACCGAAATCATGTTTCTATCGGCTGTAATTATGGTTTCGGGAACTTTTTTAATGATGCTGATTTGTTTTAGATTAGCATGCTCTTCAACCTGATTGACAATTTCATCGGATAAAATTCTTATGTTGAAATTATCATAACGCGGCTTTAATTCCATATTTTGTGATAAAGCCCAAATCAGAAGATTATTAAGGATGTCATTAAGATTCTGCAGACTTGACCTTAGTCTTGTTACCAGACTGAACATTTTCTCGGGTGTCAGCTTGTCATAATACTCGATAATCATATCGTTGCTTGAAATTGAAGCAGCAATATGATTTTTCAGGTCATGAGCAATTATCTTAAATATCTTTGTATTGTCTTCGTTTGCTTTATAAAGTTTGATAGATTTTTCGTTAAACTGCTCAATAGTGTACCAGAACTGGCTGATAATCGGTTTGAATATCAGGAACGCTTCGATTAAAAGTATAATCAGCATCACATTCAATAAATTTCCGCTGACGGTTTTTAACTTTGCAACCTTCTGCCTTGCTTCAGTAGCATATCGGTAAGTTATTTCATCAACCATCTTTTGATAGCGGTCTTCGGATTTGATAAGCTTTGCTATTCTTTTATCCCATAAAGGCAGAATTTCTTCATTTTTAAATTTCTCATCTTCAACATCGCGTAAAAATTCTGCGAGATATTCCTTTAACTCATGAAATTCGACATCAAGTTGAGAATATAAATTTTTGGTATATCTGTATTTCTGGTCTGTAAGAAAAGCAAATTCGCTATGCTTTTTTAGGATTGAGTCATTGGAAATCCATTCCCGATAACTATTGCGGATTTCGACAGTCATCCTTATAGTCCTGTCCAAATCATAACGCACAAGAAGCACGTTTTTGATTATTGACTGGCTTAGGGTATGCTGACGGGCAGAACGATTGACAATTTCCGAATCACCCATTTGTTCCGAGAGATTGCTTTGAATATATATATTGGCAATAACCATCAGCACAGCCAGTAAAGTCAGTGCAAGGATATAGAAATATGTATATTTTTTCAGCTCCTTCAAATTGATTGAAAAAGCATTTATTTTAGCAGTCATCTCACCAACAGTCTCATTTTCTAAAGATTTACATAATTAAACATATTAAAACCGTCCAATTCATAATCCGAATTGAACAAAATGTGCATTTTGAATACATATAAAATATTATTTATCAATCTGCAATCAATTTATTAACAATATCTATACCAATGACTAAAAAAGGGAAGGAAAGTTGTATTAAATCTTTGTCATTTCGTGTTAATAAATGAATAATAACTTCCAAATCAGTGATGTAATGTATGATTAGGAAAATATATGTATGAGAATTGACTAAAAACTAAATTGTTTCGACCTCATTTTTCGATACTTTTTGAACAATCATTTCAGTAATAGCGCAAATCAGTGCAAGCAGAATAAATATCTGCCATAGTTCTGTTCCGGTTCTGACGCGGTTAATTCCTGCAGACAATTCCTGAATATTAGGAATTATGGTTACAGGAGTTTCAATTATTCTTTCTTCAATAAGTTCGGACAGCTTACCGGCATCAATTTCAGTAATTATTGATTCAGATTGGTCAAAATTTACAGCGATTTGAGCAACATAACCATTCTTTTCATCGAATATTGTATAGACTCCTGGTATATTCAGATTTTCGAATGACAGAACATTTCCCTGAGGCAGTTTAACCGGTTGCAAAATAAATTTATTATCGTTAGGGTCTTTAATTGTAAATGTAGCTGAACTTGTAAATCTGTTTGGTATCTTGTATATCAACTGCTCCCCGACTTTTAAATTAACACTCAGGTCTTCAGATGAAGTCAGGTACAAAATACTTCTGTAAATTAATGTTGGGAAAATACCTGTTAACGGTAAATTACTCCAATTGCCATCGGGTGTAACAGCAGCATACAGCAGTTTTCCTTCTCCGCGCCGTGATTCGGCAAGGAATGCACCACCAGGAATACTGATAATTGCCAGTCCTGATTCGGATGCCCATGAACGTAATATCTTTGGTGACTCAATCTGGCTTGAACCGGGTTTGTCATCAAATACGCCGTCAAAAATCGGATGGCTGCGGTCAACATTTGTAAACATCGCGGGCTGGCTTTGAGAGTATTTGCGTTCAGTAATTTTGCCTATGCCGTTCAAACTCAGAAATTCAGCGAATTCATCCTTGTCAGTGTCGGGATTAGCAAAAACCAAAACAGCACCGCCAGTGTTAATATACTGATTCAATCTTACAAAATCATTTTTTGATAAACTTCCGCCGGCAATAATCAGAGCATTATAATTTGAAAAATCTTCCGAGGACAATTGATTGGACGAAATGTAGCGTATGTTCTGCTGATTTTCGTTTACTCCGAAAGCCGATAATGAAACTTTGATAAACGGATTTGGAGACTGGTTTCCGGCAACCAGCAGTCTTGGTTTTGGAGGAATATTGAATCCAAAATATCCGGCATTATCCAAATCCTGAATATCTCCCTCCAATTCAATCGCAGCCCTGATCGGACTGCTTTCGCCGGGTTGTGAAGCAATCAAAAATGATTTGGTTTCACCGGCATTAATATCTGCACTTCTTTGTGATACTGCTCTGCCGTTAAATTTCATGCTGACAACAACATCCTTGATAGGATTCTTTGAGCCGTTGCGAATATATGCTTCGGTTTCGACCAATTTATCCTGCTGAAAAATTGCAGAAATAATTTTAACGGAGTCAACCGATAAATTCTGCAAATCTGCTTTTGAACCGAACCCTACCGGCACAAATATCACCGAGGAAGCAGGTGATTTCAGTCTTACTGTATCGTTATTCAATATTTTAAATATATTGCTCTGCGCGTCTGATATGATATAAATTTCGCGGTTAAGATTAGCTGCATCATCAAGTAAAGACTCTGCAAGCCGAAGACTTCGGTTAAGATTTGCAGGAGTATATGAAATCTTGATTTCGTTAAGCTTTTCGTAGGCATACTCAAAATTTCTCGTGAATACCGGCGCTGAATTACTTTCACCGCTCATAGTAATCAAAGCTGCTTCGTCGCCGTCACCCAAATTTGAAATGATGTTTTGGACAGCAGTTTTGGATTGATTAAATCTGTTGCCGTATTCATCCGAAATATCCATACTGAAAGAATTATCAATCAGAATCACTGCGGAAGTCTTGGCATAAGATTCAAAAAATGGTATCGAACCCGGAATGGTAGGTCTCGCGAATGCCATTACAGCAAAAATCACAAGCAGTGTACGGAGAATTAACAGCAGAATTTGTTTTAGCTTGAGTTTTCGGATTTTAGTTTTCTGCAGCTCTTTTAAAAATTTTAAAGATGAGAAGTCAACTGTTTTGAGTTTTCGTAAATTTAATAAATGCAATAGAACAGGAATCCCTGCCGCTAAAAGTCCAAATAATACAAAAGGATTTAAAAAATTCATGCTAAAATAAATTTCCGCTTTTAAAAATAAAATTTATGACGGATAAACCGTTTATAAATGATATTAAACTTGTTAAATCATTTTTGAATAAGTTATGAAACATTCTACCATCATCCTGCTAATGACATTTGTGTTTACATTTCCGGCATTCAGCCAGAAATATGACCCAAATATTGATTATTTTAAAAAGATTAGAATTATCGGTGAATTTCTTAAAGAGGAATTTGATGTGCTTCCAGGAGACCAGCTTTATAAGGCTCAGGACCTCTGGGAGGGATTAGGTTCAAAAAAAATCAAAATTGAGGAGCCGTTAAATCCAAAAAGCAAAGACTTTATCAAAAATGTTGCGGTTAATGATGTTGCTGAACTTGTTTCAGGTTATAGAAAATTTTATTATCAGGGAAAAAACGAAACTATCGAATCCATGACTATTAGTACGGACCTGGAAAAAGGCGATATTTTAATCGGGAAATTTATTGAAAAGGAAGGTCAGTACGAACCTACGGCAACAAAAAGCAACAGTATCGAGTTTATAGGAACATATACTTTTGATGATTTTATTATCAGGGTAACAGAATATTCAAAAGATGAAAAAATGGAATTTGTAATTACCAAAAACCTTGCATTCAGAAACATAAAAAGATAATATTTTACTCATATAATTAATTTAAGTCATTGAAAGTAAGATTCCGTATTAATTTATAATATTAATATAAAATAATTTTCTATTTCTATAGAAATTATTAAATTTGTAATTAGTAGTCTGTTGAAAAGTCTGTGAGAATGTCCTTCTGAATGAAATGAAGAATTCATTGCTTTTGTAACGCTTTAAATCACAGGATTCATCACTTTATTAAGGATGACAAAATTAGAATATTTTACTTTTTCAACAAACTGTTAATATTTTAAAATTGAAGCAAATTGGATTTTTTAAAAACGTAAATTTTCTCTAATATAAAAAAAGGGCTTTATTTATGAAAATGTTTTTTACAGCATTGTTTATTGTGTTCATATCTTATAATAGTTATGGGCAATACCAGGCTTATGGTTGGGGACGAAATGAAAGTGGTCAGTTAGGTATAGGCTTTGATACCTGGTCACCAATTAAAGTAGAATCGGATAATAAATGGGTTTCAATTTCATGTAGCGGAATGATTACTTGCGCCGTTAAAAATGATGGTACTCTTTGGACATGGGGAACCGGTGACTTATTTGATGATGTTTATGAAAGTGATAAACCCATTCAAATAGGTACAGATAATGACTGGAAATCAGTTGATTGCGGCTGGAAATTTTCAGTAGCAATTAAAAATGACGGCACAATGTGGAGTTGGGGTTTTAGTACTTTTGGTCAAATAGGATCCGGACAAAGTAAAGGTTATAGATCTAAACCTACTCAGATTGGCAGTGAAACAAACTGGAAGGCAGTATCTTGCGGGAATTCTCACAGTGTTGCAATAAAGACAGACGGAACACTTTGGTCATGGGGATGGAATTTGTATGGTCAGCTTGGAAATAGAACTACAACCGATATTTATCTTCCATATAAAATTGGCAATGAAAATGACTGGTCCTCAGTTTCTTGTGGAACAGACCATACCTTAGCTTTGAAAAAAGACGGAACACTTTGGTCATGGGGTAGTGATGGCAATAAACCGGAAAATTTGAGTCCGATGCAAATTGGGATAGATGATGATTGGAAATATATTAATGCAGGTTATTATGCTTCGTTTGCAATTAAAAAAGATAATACTTTATGGAGTTGGGGACATAATTGGAATGGACAATTAGGAGACGGGACTTCTATTAAAAAAACAATTACTTCACCACAAAAAATCGGAACAGACAATGATTGGGCTTATGTTTACAGTAATTTTGAACATTCATTCGGAATTAAATCAAACGGAACACTCTGGATGTGGGGATTAATTTTAAAAGATCAATTTGGATTTAATATAGATTTAATAAGCAATGTACCCATTCAGTTTGAAAATGATAATAACTGGAAAACAGTTGTTTGCGGTAGTAATGTTTTCTTTGGAATTAAATCTGACGGTCAATTATGGTCATGGGGTGATAATTCCGATGGATTACTTGGAATCGGTAAAACAGATTTTATTTCTGATATTACACAAATTGGAAAAGATGCTGAATGGAAAACCATATCGTGTGCAACCAGAACTACTTACGGCATTAAATCCGACGGTTCATTATGGGCTTGGGGATGGAACGGATTCGGACAATTTGGGAATGGAACATACGATAATAGCAGCAGCCCTGTCCAAATTGGTGCAGATAATGACTGGTCATCAATTTCGTGCGGTGAATCTCACGGCTTTGCAGTTAAAGATAACGGTACATTATGGGGTACAGGTTATAATCCTCACGGCGAACTTGGTAATGGAAATACAGACAGTATTAATACTTTTACACAAATTGGGAATGAGAGTGATTGGGTGCAGGCTTTTTGCAGTTTTCATTCAACATATTTACGCAAAAAAGATGGTACGCTGTGGTATTGCGGTCTTAACGTTTTAGGTCAAATTGGAGACAGTACAGTTATCAGTAAATCCACTCCCGTTAAAATTGTAGATGGTTCGGATGGTCTTCATTCGACTGCAAAGGTACTCATAACCTTGTAATAAAATCTGACGGTACACTTTGGGGATGGGGTCGAAATACTGAAGGACAATTAGGCGACGGAACCCAATCCATTCAGAATAAACCGGTTCAAATAGGTAAAGATTCAGATTGGTCATCAGTTGCAACAGGAGGTAATCATTCAAATGCTATTAAAAAAAATGGTACATTATGGGGTTGGGGTTCATCAGTCAATACACCGCAACAAATTAGTGAAGATATTGATTGGACATCTGTTTCCTGCGGACAAAGAAGTACATTTGCAATTAAATCAAACAAAACACTCTGGTATGGAGGAAATGGCAAAAAATTTCCAATTCAAACCGGTTCTGACTTAAATTGGGTTTCTGTTTCCTGCGGTTTAAACAATACGATTGCCTTAAGTGACGGTATAACTACAGTAAAAGATAATTCCGGTAATAATTTTATTCATTTAAATGCTTATCCCAATCCTTTTAGTGAAGATTTAAACTTAGAATTTAACTTGTCACAGCAATTAAATATTTCCGTAAAATTATTTAATCTCAAGGGTGAATTAATAAGCATAATTTTCGATGGATTAGCTAATGAAGGTACAAATATTTTTGTTGTAAACGGCAGCAAACTTACATCAGGACAGTATAATGTCGTATTCGAAACAGGTAATGAGAAAATTTCGGAGAAAGTCATATTTATTAAATAAATTCAAATTTAATCACTATTATTAGGTTAATCTCAGGAAGTCTTTATGTAGTGAGAATTTTTTAAATCAATGTTCTGAATCATAAGTCATCATTCGGAGACGAAATCGAAGAATAAAAGTATGCTTGTTTGAACTCTGTTTGAATAATTAAATGAATTACTACTATTATTAAAATGTTTGAAACATTGATTAAGCTGATTTTTTGATTTATAAGATTAAAAGAATCAGCTTAATCAAGTTTAATACAATATTTCATTCAATGGTTGAACAGCGATTATTACCTTATTTCTTCAACGTAATAATTCAAATCTTCCGGTAAGTGTCTGTCTATAAACTCCAACGCTTCAAATTTATTATCAAAAAAGCCCAAATCACCCTCTAAACATATTTTTGTAATTTCATTTTGAGGATTTTTATCCTTTAAGAATAATGACAGATATTGTTGCATAAATAAAGGCAGTTCTCCCTTACCGGTATTTACGTCATTTGGATTAAACACATAACAGTCATTTATTTTTAGAATATTTAATGAAAATTTATTTTTAATATATAAAAGTTTTGTTTCATAATTTTCACGAAATCGGAACTGCTCTTGTAACAAATCATTTTCATTTGTTATTTCGCCGCGTTTAAATTGTCTTTCGCTGTAAAATTTTATTATAAACTTTACTGTTGAAACATTTTTAAAATTATTAACATATTTATATAACAAGTCGAATTTTTGTTCAAGTTCAAAAACTCTTTTTTCAAGCTCCTGAATTTTATTTTCCTCATAGCTTTTATATTTTTGCTTTTGAGATAAAATATCCTGTTCTGAAATAATTAAAATCAAAATACACAGAATAATAGTAAACCTTTTCATAATATTCTCACTTATTAAACAATAAAATATCAAATTAGTTTCGTTTCCGGCATTCATTTTTTGCCGTTTGAGCTTCAATTAACGCGATTTGCAATATGAAATCCGTAATTAATTTTATGACGGTACAAAATATCATCACAGATTTTCACGGGAAAATGAGATACGTAGTTTATGAATACGTAGCTCCCTTGAAAATTATTTTTTTGTTACCAAGCCAAGCATATTTCAAATTATTAAATTGGTTCATAGATTCGAGTAAAAGAGGTAGATTTCTTTTCTTTTTCAGATTAACGATAATRCKTTCTTTTTCAATCTGAATATCTGCRCTATTGAGTAAAAACTTTTCATACAAATTCTGAATAGACAATTTCTCAWATCTCGGCAAATCTCYGGCTAATAATCTGTAAATATTATGCGTAAGAATYGACATCGTYAAATCAAAATCAACTTTTATAACCATTGAWGAAGATACATTATTAAGATGRAAAAATGAAATTTGYTCAGAAATTTCTTTTTCAACTAACCATCTTCTTGCGTATTTTCTAACYAAACTTTCAACTGAAGAWTCGAAATCATTTGTAATWATRATWGCAGGTTTTATYTTCCCGTTTCCTGTAATCACAATTTGCCTGACCTCGCCCTCRTAWCCTCTWAGYTTRACCCTTTGRTCACWAACTTTTAWYGTYCTTTTTTTATTTGATGAACCATCAATTCTAATAGTTTTCCATTTCGATTGTGGCAGATTTTCAATCTCTTCAACTATATTTTTGCCTCGTCTGCGAATCGTTAAAAACTTTATTCCATCTTTATTTAAGCGGTTGAGATTTTCGTAATTTGTGAATTTGCTGTCAAAAACTAAATATTTCAAATCCATTTTGCCGTCAGAACTTTCTTTGTAAAAATCAAGGAATTCCAATATAACAGCACTTTCATCTTTGTGCATTATATTGGTATCCCCATAATCAACTATACCGCTGTCCTGATCCTGAGCCAGCACCGCCAGCATACTTGGAAGCGCTTTGTTACGTTTACCGGACCAATTATTCTCTAAATGCCCGGAATCTCCCCAGTAAGGAATAGTCGTAAAATCAAGGTTAACCGTATCACTGATAAGTCCTAATTCAATCCATTTTTTACTTAATTTAATCAGAAAATCTTTATTAATATCCGACGTTACTCTATGCGAGTACGAAGTAAACCAAGCTGCCTTCGGCAATACATTTAATCCGGCAAAGAGTCCCGAACCCCTGTCCATGCACCAAATATTGTCAGCGGTATATCGCCTGACATCTGATGCTTTTAGTGCCACAAAAGATAATATTGAACTTAATTTGCTGATTTGTTTAGTTCCGGGATAATTGGATTCTTCAATAATTTGTCGAATACCAAGCGACTCAATTAAAGGAAGCAAACATAAAATTCCGGCTGTATCGCTTTTGAATTCGTCTATTTTTTGAATATCAACAGAAGCACTTTTTTCGGCTTCAATCTTTGGAAATACTAATTGTTGTTTATCCTCCTTACTTCTTCTTGGTAATCTTTTGAAACCGGCTTCATGCTGAATATTATAAATGGTTTTCTCAGAAAAATCATACCCTTTGCTGTCAAGAATCGTTTTGATTTCAGGAACAGAATGATTCGTTTGTCTGAGTTGAATAATCAAATTTTCCGCGGAAGCAATATTCTCTGGTCTTTTTCTGCCAGGTTTTTTATCAAGAAAGAAGATATCGGAATCACCACTTTTCCTTTTTTTTCTGAACCAGGTAACTAAGGTAGTGAATCCACGATAAGTATAACCGAACTTTTTAGCAACTTCGACAGCAGGAACACCATCAACAAAATACATTCTAAGAGCTTCATATTTCTTTTGAGAAATAGAAGTCGTATTTAAAAAATAGTCTTTGTCATTCATAAAAAACCTTTTTAAAAACGTGCAATAATTACCGTGATAAAAGTAATAAAAAATCATTAAACAACCAAATAAAAAATGTAAAAAAGCCATTAAGTGTGTATTTATTGGCTTTTAGAGGGTATTAGATATGTTGATAACTGGATTAACGATTTAATAATATTGCTATAAAAGCATATATAATACGTAATGCATTGTGTTACTGAACTGTTGATATTTCTATAACTGATTAATATTTAAAGACTTATATCTACATTTTTTATTTAGTTCGATGTTTCAAATACTACAATTATTACCGTGAAAATCTGTGCTTAATTCCTTTAAGTTTGGTAGAATCTTTTCTTAGAAAAAATATGAAATACTGATTTCAGAATTTAAATTTTACTTCCGGTTATTACTGTGGCAGTAATTCATCCAAAGCCGATAGTGCTAACCGCAAATGAGGAATTACTATAGAACCGCCGATTATAAGGGCAATATTCATTGATTCGTTTATCTCTGCCCGGTTTGCTCCTTCTTTTACGCATCCTTCAATATGGTAAAGAATGCAGTCGTTGCACCTAAGAACCATCGAACCCACAAGTCCCATTAATTCTTTGTATTTTTGTGGCAGCACACCCTCAGTGTAAGCATTTGTGTCAAGATTATAAAACCGCTTATAAGGCAAAAATTCCTGCGACAACACTGCAGTGTTGCCATCATTTCTTCGTTTGTGAAATTCTTCAAAAATGCTCATTATATTATGTGAACCATCATTAATGTCAGAAAAATATTTTAGTTCAATTTTTAACGGATATTCCTGTTAATTATTTGTCATAATAAAGTATTTTCTGGTATTAATCGTATCTGAACTCTTTATGCTTACATTTTTCTTTATTATTATAAAAAAAATCACTAATTTAGAATTTATTTTTCAAGTTAACTGTTGAGAAGAAAATATGAATCTGAAATGTACTAAAGTTGATAACGTTATGGTTGTAAATGTTAATGAAATTAAATTTACCAACATTTATGCCGCCGATTTCCGTGAAGCTGTTGATAAACTGATAGATGAAGGTAACCTTTGTTTACTGATTAATCTGGAAAAAGTCAGTTATATGGACAGCTCAGGCTTGGGTGCTATAGTTTCAAGTTTTAATTACCTGACTGATACTACAGTCAAGTCCGGTGATACCGGTAAGCTTGCAATCTGCTCACTAAATCATAATGTTGACTTCTTATTCTCAATGCTTAGAATGAACGGCATTATTGAAATCTATGATAATGAAAGAATTGCACTTGATAAGATGTGTTTCAATTCTTAATTTGTCAAACTAATTGAGTTAATATTGATTTACAAAAATATACATTAGTGTAGTGCCCTCAATTTTAATAGTCGGGAATAAATACCGGTATATTTTTCTTTATCAATTACATATGAGTAACAGTTATATGTTGTTAATTTCCAAATCTATATGCATAACCCAGTTGGAGATTTAAAATCATACTCTTTGAACTGTAAAGCTGACCTAAACCTAATTGCAGGTGCAGTCCATATAAATAAAAATCTGCAATTGGTCCTATACATAGAAATTTTTCATTGTCATTACTATTTCCAGTTGAATTTAACTGTAAATAACTGAAATTAAGCAGAAAATTCAGTTCTACACTTTCAAGACAGTAAGCATTTAATCCGATACCAAGCTGAATACCTGTATATCCTGCACTGAAACTGAAACACGATTTTTGGTTATTGGCTTCATATATGACGTTCAATGAGCCTGGAGTTCCTAAAGCCAATCCTATTTTTTGAAAGACATGTGAACTGTCAGAAGTATTCCTTCCTTCTCTTTTCTTATTATTCAGCACAGATTTTCACGGTAATAATTGTAGTATTTGAAACATCGAACTAAATAAAAAATGTAGATATAAGTCTTTAAATATTAATCAGTTATAGAAATATCAACAGTTCAGTAACACAATGCATTACGTATTATATATGCTTTTATAGCAATATTATTAAATCGTTAATCCAGTTATCAACATATCTAATACCCTCTAAAAGCCAATAAATACACACTTAATGGCTTTTTTACATTTTTTATTTGGTTGTTTAATGATTTTTTATTACTTTTATCACGGTAATTATTGCACGTTTTTAAAAAGGTTTTTTATGAATGACAAAGACTATTTTTTAAATACGACTTCTATTTCTCAAAAGAAATATGAAGCTCTTAGAATGTATTTTGTTGATGGTGTTCCTGCTGTCGAAGTTGCTAAAAAGTTCGGTTATACTTATCGTGGATTCACTACCTTAGTTACCTGGTTCAGAAAAAAAAGGAAAAGTGGTGATTCCGATATCTTCTTTCTTGATAAAAAACCTGGCAGAAAAAGACCAGAGAATATTGCTTCCGCGGAAAATTTGATTATTCAACTCAGGTTGACTAATCATTCTGTTCCTGAAATCAAAACGATTCTTGACAGCAAAGGGTACGATTTTTCTGAGAAAACCATCTATAATATTCAGCATGAAGCCGGTTTCAAAAGATTGCCGAGACGAAGCAAAGAGACTAAACAACAATTAGTATTTCCAAAGATTGAAGCCGAAAAAAGTGCATCTGTTGACATTCAAAAAACAGACGAATTCAAAAGTGATTCAGCCGGTATTTTATGTTTGCTTCCTTTAATTGAGTCGCTTGATATTCGACAAATTATTGAAGAATCCAATTATCCGGGGACTAAACAAATCAGTAAATTAAGTTCAATATTRTCTTTTGTGGCACTAAAAGCATCWGRTGYCAGGCGWTATACYGCTGACAATATTTGGTGYATGGACAGGGGTTCGGGACTYTTTGCCGGATTAAATGTATTGCCGAAGGCAGCTTGGTTTACTTCGTACTCGCATAGAGTAACGTCGGATATKAATAAAGATTTYCTSATYAAATTAAGTAAAAAATGGATTGAATTAGGACTTATCAGTGATACGGTTAACCTTGATTTTACKACTATTCCTTACTGGGGAGATTCCGRGCATTTAGAGAATAATTGGTCYGGYAAACGTAACAAAGCSCTTCCAAGTATGCTGGCGGTKCTGGCTCAGGATCAGGACAGCGGYATAGTTGATTATGGGGATACSAATATAATGCACAAAGATGAAAGTGCTGTTATATTGGAATTCCTTGATTTTTACAAAGAAWGTTCTGACGRYAAAAWGGATTTRAAATATTTAGTTTTTGACAGYAAATTCACAAATTAYGAAAATCTCAACCGCTTAAATAAAGATGGAATAAAGTTTTTAACGATTCGCAGACGAGGCAAAAATATAGTTGAAGAGATTGAAAATMTGCCACAATCGAAATGGAAAACTATTAGAATTGATGGYTCWTCAAATAAAAAAAGRACRWTAAAAGTTWGTGAYCAAAGGGTYAARCTHAGAGGWTAYGAGGGYGAGGTCAGRCAAATWGTGATTACAGGAAACGGGAARATAAAACCTGCWATYATWATTACAAATGATTTCGAWTCTTCAGTTGAAAGTTTRGTTAGAAAATAYGCAAGAAGATGGTTAGTTGAAAAAGAAATTTCTGARCAAATTTCATTTTTYCATCTTAATAATGTATCTTCWTCAATGGTTATAAAAGTTGATTTTGATTTRACGATGTCRATTCTTACGCATAATATTTACAGATTATTAGCCRGAGATTTGCCGAGATWTGAGAAATTGTCTATTCAGAATTTGTATGAAAAGTTTTTACTCAATAGYGCAGATATTCAGATTGAAAAAGAAMGYATTATCGTTAATCTGAAAAAGAAAAGAAATCTACCTCTTTTACTCGAATCTATGAACCAATTTAATAATTTGAAATATGCTTGGCTTGGTAACAAAAAAATAATTTTCAAGGGAGCTACGTATTCATAAACTACGTATCTCATTTTCCCGTGAAAATCTGTGTTCAGGTATGAATTGAGCAGTGCATCATCTGCATTAAAACTTTCAATTGAATTAAAACCCAAAACAGTTTTTATACTATCAATCGAAGTAAAATCAAAATCATACTTTCTGATTGATTTTATATGTCCTTCTAACTGAACTCCTGATTTAATTTTGAGTTTAATCACAATTTCATCTCTTTTAACAATTTGGTTTTTGGGAATCGTGACTATTATGTCGCTGAGATTCTGAAGAACAACTTCGTTATCTGTATCTTTGACAATAAATCCTATGATATTATTTCCCTGAATTGTCGTAATCTTAGTCTGCGAAATGGACTCGTTACAAAAGAGAGTATTAATTACAAATATTATAAAAATTAACTTCTTCAAAATATTCCTAACTATTAAAAATTAATCTCAATCATTTCCATATCTATACACTATACCCACTTGCCAAAACCATGGTAATTCAACATTTCCGGATGCCCAGAACCACTTGCCAAACTGTGCATGAAAACCTGCAATATAAAATTCTACCATTGGACCAAATCCCCAAAAATAATCAGTCATAATAGGTATGCCTTGTGATTTAAATTTCATATAACTCGCATTGATATGAAAATTCAATTCAAAATTATCTTCTGAAACAGCACTTATTCCGCCTCCAATCTGAAATCCTGTAAATCCTGCACTCAAACCGAAGCAGCTTTTCTGATTGTTAGAACCATAGATAATATCAATACCCCCCGGAGTACCGACTGCTAATCCGATTTTTTTGTATTCTATGAATTTTGGGGGTTTTATTGAATTGCCTTCAGCACGATAGCTATCAATTTTTGACTTTAGAAAATTATTTATATCTTTATCAATTGAAGTGCAGACTTTTAATGAACCAAAACTCAAAGTAGCATTGATACTGTCTGTTGAAATAAAATCAAAATCAGTTTCTCTTAATTTGGTAATACTTCCTTTTAAATACACACCGGATTTTGTTGTAAGTCCAAGCTCAATTTTTTTTGCTATGTCAATATCTGACTTTGGGACTTTTACAATAATGTTATTCAAAGTTTGTATCTCAATTTCCTGCTGAGTTTCTGAAATCATAAATCCAATGATATTATTGCCATGAACAGTTGTAATCTTAGTCTGCGAAACTGCGAAATCACAGTTTATCAAAAAAATTACAAACAACAGCATTAATTTTTTCACTCAAATATTCCGAAATAATGATAATTAATTGCCATACCTGTGAACAATTCCGACTTGTAAATACAAAGGTATTTTTGAGCTGTTGTCTAACCACACAGCTTCTCCCACATGAGCATGAAATCCATATAAATATAATTCCAATAATGGTCCGAATGCTATACCAAATTTATTTTTTGTATAATATGGACCTTCCTTATATTGATACTGCATATAACTAATATTGAATAATATATTAAATTCAAAGCTTGCCTTATGAAATACATTTGCACCGAAATTCAACTGAACGCCTGTTAATCCGGCAGAAATTCCAAAACACGCTTTACTATTATTTGAGCCGAATACTATATTAATACCGCCGGGAGTTCCAACAGCAAGTCCAATTTTTTTAAATCCTTTTGAAATATCAAGTTTATTTTCGGTTTTTGAATATTGATTATTTCTGAATTTTGTTTTGAGAATTGACATTACATCCTTATCATCACTAAAATATCCTTCTATTGATTCAAATGTCATTACAGATTTTGTGCCATCAATCGAAATAAAATCAAAATCATATTTTCTAATTGACCTTATATTACCTTCCAACTGAACTCCCGATTTAATTGTGAGTTTAATCACAATTTCATCCTTTTTAACAATTTGGCTTGTTTGAATAGTAACAATTATGTCGCTGAGATTCTGGAGAACAACTTCGTTATCTGAATCATTGACAATAAATCCTATGATATTATTGCCTTGAACTGTTGTAATCTTAGTCTGTGTGACTGCTAAATCACAGTTTATCAGGAAAATTACAAACATCAGTATTAATGTTTTCACTCAAATATTCCGAAATAATAATAACTAATCAAATTTATTTGCCGAACCTGTGCACAATTCCGGCTTGTAAATACAATGGTAATTTAAAGTTGTTCTCTGACCACATTGCTGCTCCCACTTGTGCATGAAATCCATAAAAATATATTTCCAATAAAGGTCCGAATGCGATACCAAACTTATTTTTATTATAATTCATATAATATGTACTTTCTGTATATTGATACTGCATATAACTAATATTGAATAAAACATTAAATTCAAAACTTGCCTCCTGAAATACATTTACACCGAAATTCAGTTGAGCACCGCCCAACCCTCCTGAAATTCCTATACATCTTTTACCGTTATTCGAGGCGAAAAGAACACCAATTCCTACCGGAGTACCAACAGCAAGTCCGATTTTTTTATATACTTTTGAAAGGCTTTGATTTTTTACATATTTTGGATATTGAATACTTCTGAATTTTGTTTTGAGAAATGTCATTACATCACTATCTTCACTGAAATATCCTTCAATAGATTCAAATGTCATTACAGCTTTTGCGCTGTCAGTTGAAATAAAATCAAAATCATTTTCCCTGAGAGCTTTGATAAATCCTTTAAAGCGGATTCCTGCTTTTGTTTTGATTTCGACTTTAATATCATTAAGTGAATCAATTGAAGTTTTTTGAATTTTGACGACAGTACCTTCAAGAGTTTGAAGTTCTACGTCATTTTCAGATTCAGTAATTACAAAACCGGTAAATCTTTCGCCGTTATTTGTAATTAGTTTCATTTGCGACCAGCTGTAATGGCTGTTTATCGCAAATATTAAAACAACAAATAATATTAATTTCATCCAATATCTCCAAAAAAATATTTATTTCTCTTTAGTAGATAATTTAATCCGGCATTCCATTTTAACAAAACTTAAATTCAATATTTGCCGTAATATCACTATTCTTGATAGAAAGCATATATAATTAATTCACCTTTACAAAAATAACAAAATATTTCAAAATAAAAATAATTATTTCAAATTTACTGAATTAAATCTAAAATTCAATTATTTTTCCGTTGATGAACTGTAAATATCAATTATCAAAAGTAATTCAAATTCCTAATCTACAAATAATCATAATAATTTGTATACTATACCTGCAAATAATCATAATAATTTGTAAACTATAACTACAAATTATCATAATATTTTGCAAATTAGAAATATTTAGGGCTGTAATAAAAACTCATTCATCCGATAACTACCAGTCATCGGATGAATAATGTAACTTTAAGCCGTATCACTAACAGACAAAGCTTTCAAAATTATCCCTGTGAATTATTCCGATTTTACTTTCAGGATACATATTTTTGAAGGTCGAATTTGATTTTACTTTAGATTTCGGATTCCATTTAAATTCGTATGCTGATATATTACCCCGTGAAGTTTCGATAAAATCAAGTTCCTGATTTTGCACAGTTCTCCAAAAATATTGATTTGAACTTATTTTTCGGTTATTTCTTAATTTCATTCTTTCGACAATGAGGAAGTTTTCCCATAAAGCTCCGACATCGTTCCGCAATTCTACAGGATTGAAATTTTTAATAATTGAATTTCTGATTCCAAGGTCATAGAAATAGATTTTCCTGCTTTTTTTTAACTCGTTTCTTTGATTGCGGGAATATGAATTCAGACTAAAAATTACAAAAGATTTTTCTAACAAATCAATATATTTTGTGATTGTTTCACGACTCACACCGATATTTCCGGAAAGTTCGTTAACCGATACTTCGCTGCCAAGCTGCAAAGCAAGCATTTGAAGTAATTTATCCAATAATTCAGGTTTTCTGATTTCTCCCAGCATAAGAACATCTTTATATAAATAGCTCGATGTTATCTCCAAAAGCATATCTTCTTCATCGCCCGGATTATTTGTAATTTCGGGGTACATTCCATAAATCAGTCTGCTGTTGAGCAGTCTCTTTTGGATCAGCGGGCTTGAATCGTCAACCAATTCCGCATAAGAAAATGGGAAAAGATAGATTTCAAATTTACGACCGGTCAGACTTTCCGATACCGTATTTCTTAAATCAATTGATGAAGAGCCGGTAATAATCAGTTTTACATCCTTAAAATTATCGGTAATCAGTTTAACGGAAATCCCAATATCCGGTATTCTCTGAGCTTCGTCAATAACTATGAGCTTTTTATTACCAATCAGATTTTTCAAAAATGTGGAGGTTGGCGAATTTAAATTTTCGCGAATATCCGGTTCGTCACAATTCCAGTAATCCCAATCCTGATTTATTACTTTGGCGATACTTTTAACCAAAGTAGTTTTACCTACCTGTCTGGCTCCTGTCAGAAGGACAGCATTTCTTTTTTTCAGACTTTCGGTAATTCTATCGGTAATTTGTCTTTTTATCATTTTAAAATATTTCCGTATTTTCAATCATAACTAATTGATAATACGTCCTACCTTACAAATTATTATAATAATTTGTAAACTATACCTGCAAATTATCATAATAATATGTAAATTAGAAACAAATCCCAATATCATATCTCAAATTCAAATTCTTCATCAAGGCTGTCAGCCTCCACTTCTATGATATTCTTTTCGTAATATTTTGAGACGATATTCCTTTCAATTATTATTCTGCAGCGGTATTTTAGATTATTTTCAAAAGTTAATTAAAATCCTACCTTACAAATTATTATAATAATTTGTAAACTATACCTGCAAATTATCATAATAATTTGTATATTAGAAACAAATTTCTATATTATATCTCAAATTCAAATTCTTCATCAAGGCTGGGGGCTTCAACCTTTATAATTTTTTTCTCGTAATTTGCCGAGCCGATATTTCTTTCGATAATAATCCTACCGCGGTATTTTAGATTATTTTCACAAGTTAATCAAAATCCTACCTTACAAAATATCATAATAATTTGTAAACTATACCTACAAAATATCATAATAATTTGTATATTAGAAACAAATCCGTATATTATATCTCAATTTCAATTTCTTTTTCCAAACTGTCAGCTTCAACTTCAATAATTTTCTTTTGGTATTTAGCAGAGCCTATATTTCTTTCAATTATTATTCTACCGCGGTATTTTTCAATCTTTTCAGTTTGATTATTCCAGGTATTAAATTTAGCTTTGATTTTGTATTTACCGGGGACTGCCTGCTTTTGGATAAAGTAATAATTATCTGTAGGGTCATCAAACATAAAACCGCCGAAAAGTGTGAATTCTTTATATTTATTTGATGATATTCCAATTGAATCTGTAATTGTTAATTTTAAATGATGTTGAAAATCATAACTTTCGCTGCGTATAATTAAATCTAATTTTTCATCATCCGGCAGTTCAGTTTTGTTTTGAATTGAATTTATTTTTTTTATTTCAATATTACCTATTACCGGGCATTCGAAAAAATGTTCAGTTATTTCTTTTTCGATTAAATTATAATAGACTATTGCCGAATCAAACATTTTTTGGTTTTCAAATATGCGAGCCTTGAAGAAGTTTAATTGAAGTGTTCCGTTTTCAAACATATAACTACTTCTTTGAATTGCATCTAAAGCTAAATCAAATTTCCCGATTCTTGAAAAGTATGCAGAAGTTTTATACATATTTTTTGCTGATTCTATATCTATATCATAAATACTTGATAAAACCAATAATGCAGATGATGAATCCTTGTGGTTTATCAATTTTTCAGTCAGTTCAAATATTCTGTCCGGACTATTTAAAGCAGTGTTAATTTCAGTTTCAAGAGAATTATCATCGTATTCGTCCAAAAATTTTAATCCATCACCGGATATATTATCTTCTGCTGATAATTCTATAAAGGTTTCTGAATCTTCCCGACTGGCTATTACCATTAATTCATTAGTATTATTATAATTATCCTCAAGAATTGTATATACAAAACTAGTTTCTCCTGATTCAATCTTGACATTTTTTCGTACAGTACTTTTCCCTGTAAAAGAAAATCTAACAGTATATTCACCGGAAAGAAGTCCAGTAATTTTATAATTACCTGAAAACTCCCTAACCGCTGCACCTTTTTGTGTACCCTCGATAAACACACTGCAGCCACGTAATCCATAACCTTCAGAATCCTTAACTATACCCGTTAAAATTCCATAGCCCCTTGAATTATGCTCAATCTCAAAATTCTGATCTTTATTTTTACTAAGTTCAATTACTCTGTTTATAGAAATTAAGCTGTCCGGAATCATATTTAGTTCAAATTCGTCTATTTGATTTTTATCATAAAGTACAAATTTATTTTTTCCGGATAAAATATTGAAAATATCAGCATTTCCATTTTTTATTTCTTCTACTCGTGAATTATTAATAACTAAATATATTGAATCCATTGGATTGTAACCAAAATCAGTAACATTAAGTTTCAAATCACTAAAACCTAAACCCCGCGAACGGAATTCCTTAAAAATATCAATATCTAACATATTTATAATCCCGCAACTTAACTGAACCGGGAATGATAATGTATCATTATTTTTTAATCTAATCAATATTCTGTCTATGTCAGAGGCCACTTCACTTTCATAAAATGAATGTGAAGAATCAATTTGTACACCATTCTTTAAAAAAAATATTTTGTCTAATAAATTATATTTTTCACTTTCATAAATATATTGTTCCGGAAGGATTAAACCAGCTTTTGATTTTATTGAAATTGGAAAATATTCTTTATTGAAAAATCTTAATGTTTTATTATAATTATCTGATAAGCTCAAAAATTTATCAAAAATTTGTTTATGTTCATCAAAATAATTAATCTTCAAATTACTTAATATAGATTTCACTTTGTATTCGTTTTTGATTTTTCTTTCTTTCTCATATTTCAAATCATCTTTTTTCCTTTCAATTTCTTGTTGTTCAACTTCATCTAACAATGCTGCATACTTTTTAACTAAATCAGGAGGTGGTTCTATATTAAACCAGTAATATTGTTCAACTCTTTCCAGCACAATAAATGAACTGAATTTTGTCGCAAAACTGAAATCCTTGCTAATTTTTATGATGGCAGATGTATCAATTGCTGAAGCAGCACTTAATTCACTGACTTTTGAATTTGCCCATAAACGCGGAATTGAAATGTCGTCTGATAATTCGTTAATATCCGTATCAAGAACAATAGAATCAGCTTTTTCACCATTGCCGAATATAGGAATAATTATTGAAACATCTTCTTTCATTTTGCCTGTTATACGATAAATATCAGGATTTTCATTGTATTTTGTGATTTGAATATCTGATACTTCGGACTGTTGGAAATTTATTTTATTTAGTATAACAGCATTTTTTAAAATTAAATCAAGCGAAGAAAATACGTCACTGTTTTTTGCAAGATTTATAAATCTGCCGTTGGTTTTATCAGTAATTCTGCAGATATAATTCTCATCGTAATCAGGATTTGAATTTAGAAAATATACTGGAATATCTGACTTCGGATATTTAAATTCACCCATATTATTTACCCCGTTCGATAAATATAATATTTGGTCGGTTTGTAAGTTTTCCAAATTAAGGCAGCCGTAATTTGTTGCACCGAGATATTCAACTTTTTCCAAAAATGAGATAATCTCATCGGAATTTCCTTCATTCACCGAAAAAATTTTCTCATCTTTAATATTTAATGAAAAGACAATTACTTTAATTTCGACATTATTAATCCTTTTTAAATATTCTTTTAAAAAATGCCTTTCGAGATAAAAATTATTTTTTCTCTGAGAGTACGAAGCATCAACAATCAAGGTCAGATGTTCAATTTTATCTTTTGGTTCAAATTTAACAGGAGATTTATATAAAGTTGAAAAATACATCTCATCATTAAATTCCGAAAATACAGTTAGTGGCTGCTCAAGATTATTTCGGAACATAATTTTGAAAAAGTTTTTGCTTGAAAAATTCTCAATAGTTTTTTCTGCAAATTTTGAATCGTCAAATTTCAATCCGTCAATATTTGATTCAATAAACGGCGTTCCGCTCAAATCTTCGGCATCAATTTCAATATTGAATTCTTTTAAATTATCTATAAAATCAAAAGGATAATTTAATGAAAAAATGCCGTCTTTGTACTCATAATCACATTCGTAACTCAGCCGTACTGTTTTAAGTTCTTCACCCATAATCGGAAAAATTCTGAGCTTAAACGTATTGCCGTTAATAATTTCGAGAAGTCCCGGGTCACATCTTCGGCTTACAATTCTTTCATATACAGTCTTTGCCTGCTGTTTTTCTGCGAGCATCCCTTTTCTCAAAACATTACCGATATTCATATCAAATCCGGTAATAAGCTGATTATTGAGCATCGGCATACTGAGTTCGCCTTCCATCCATAGTTTTGTAGGGTTACGGTAAACAAGAAGCCATTCAAAAGAAACTCTCTGGTCATTCAGCTTAATTTTCAAATCTGCAGTAACAAGCGGCATTCTGAATGTCGTATCTTTGCTTTTTGCAATTAATACCGGAGTAAACTGCTGAGCAAAAGACTTAATTGGTATTAGAAAAGTACAAATAGCTAATACTATTAAAAATCTTGTAAGTCCGGCTGCTAAATTAGAATATTTATTTTTCATATTGCACATCTACCTTTTAAAAAAATTGCAATGCGTTCATTCATTACGTAATAGACAAAAGTAATTAAAATAAAGTTACAAGATTATTAATATTGAATTAATATTTAAAAAAATAAATTGAAATTTGAATTACGTATTTGCGTTAATGCTGCATCTGAGATGAAGTAATATAAAAGTTTCTTATTAATACCTAATTATCAACTCCGATAAATCCACATTTATAAAAAACTTGAATGAGAAGTATCCATATTTTTAACTTAATAATTTTATCAAATTCGGATTTGTACGTGAATTATTTTTCACAAAAAGTTAGTTCAATTAAAATAATAAATTAGATTTGCATAACACAAAAATCACATAAATCATTAAAAATCAATCATTTTTGGTGGTAAAAAAGGTGAATTTCCTTTTTTATATGGAGAATTTTCCGTAATTTGTATTGTTATAAAACTGATTTAATAAAATCTTATTATGATATGTTTTTGACATAATGTAGTTAAAAAATGTTTAGTTTACAAAATCCTTTATAAAAAGAGGTAAATGATGGCAAAAGTTTTAGGTGAGATAATTATTGACATAGAGAGATGCAAGGGATGTGAACTATGTATAGATGCTTGTCCCGAAGAAGTGATTTCCCTGTCGGATACTATTAACTCAAAAGGTTATCAATATGCTGTTACAATCAACCACGATTGTACCGGCTGTATGAATTGTGCTCTGGTGTGTCCGGATGCTGTTATCAAGGTTTACAGAAAAGTAGTACGCGAACCGAAGCAATCGGCAAAAGTTGTTGAAGTAGAGAACTAATAACAAAGGTTGAAAAATGGGTGATATTAAATTGATGAAGGGCAATGAAGCCCTTGCAGAAGCAATGATTAGAGCCGGATGTGACGCATATTTCGGCTATCCGATTACTCCTCAGTCCGAAGTGCTCGAATATCTCGCACGCGAGGCAAATGCCCGCACAGGTATGATTGTTCTTCAGGCAGAGAGTGAAGTATCGGCTATAAATATGATTTACGGCGGTGCCGGAGCAGGAAGACGTGTTATGACAACATCTTCAAGCCCGGGTATGTCGCTGATGCAGGAAGGAATTTCGTATATAGCAAGTGCTGAACTGCCTTGTTTACTTGCAAACGTTGTTCGCGGCGGACCTGGTCTGGGAACTATCCAGCCATCACAAGCTGATTATTTTCAGTCGGTTAAAGGCGGCGGTCACGGCGACTATAAACTAATAGTACTGGCACCATCAACTGTTCAGGAAATGGTTGATTTTGTAAAATTAGGATTTGAACTTGCAGAAAAATACAGAAATCCTGCGATGATTCTTACTGACGGTGCTGTCGGTCAGATGATGGAACGTGTTGAATTATTTCCGCAAATGCCGAGAAGAACAGAATTCCCGGAATGGGCAACAACAGGTAAAAAGCCCGGACAGGATAGAGTATATATAACTTCTCTGCATATTCAGCCTGAATTAATGGAAACAATTAACCGCAGACTTCAGGCTAAATACAAAGTTATGGAAGAAACAGAAGTCAGATATGTTGCTACACAGATTGAAGATGCAGAATATATCTTTACAGGATTTGGTCTGGGTGCCAGAATCTGTATGAAGGCTATGGAAATGGCACGTAAAGAAGGTTATAAAGTTGGTGTGATCCGTCCGCAGACTTTATTCCCATTCCCAACTAAAATTTACAATGAAGTAGCCGGAAGAGTTAAAGGAATTCTTGACGTAGAGATGAATGCGGGACAGATGGTCGAGGATGTGCGTTTATCAGTAAACGGAAAGACACCTGTAGAATTCTACGGAAGAATGGGCGGTATGATTCCTTCTCCGGAAGAAATTTACAACCATTTTATCAAAACCTTTATTGAAGGAGATAAGAAATGATTGAAAATAATATTATAGATATTGAATTGGATTTGGAAGGACCGGAAGTCAGGGAAAATATCTGCCTTGATGAAAACCTTCTTTATATGAAGCCAAAGACTTTAATTGATACCCCGTTACATTACTGTCCGGGCTGCGGACACAGTACTGCTCATAAAATCCTTATGGAAGTAATTGACGAAATGGGCATTCAGGAAGAAACTATCGGTGTAGCTCCTGTCGGATGTTCTGTTTTTGCCTATCATTATATGAATGTTGATATGCAGGAAGCCGCTCACGGTCGTGCCTGTGCTGTTGGTACTGCAATTAAAAGATTAATGCCCGAAAAATATGTCTTTACATATCAGGGTGACGGCGATCTGGCTGCTATCGGTACTGCCGAGACAATACACGCTGCTAACCGCGGTGAGAATATACTTGTTGTATTTATAAACAACGGTATTTACGGAATGACCTCTGGTCAGATGGCTCCAACTTCTCTTCCCGGTATGGTCACTACTACATCACCATTCGGAAGAGATGTTAATACTATGGGTTATCCGTTAAAAATTAGTAATTTACTAGCAAATCTGCCGGGTGTGTATTATGTAACCCGCCAGTCGGTTCACAAACCTAATAATGTAAAACGTGCCAAGAAAGCATTGCAGAAAGCTTTGCAGTATCAGAAAGAAAAACGCGGATTCTGTATGGTCGAAATCGTGTCCAACTGTCCTTCTAACTTGAAGATGACTCCATTGCAGTCAAACAAGTTTGTTGATGAAGAAATGATTCCATTCTATCCGCTTGGCGATATCAAAACTCCGGAGGGCAACTAATATGTTACAGGAAGCAATTTTCGCAGGATTCGGAGGTCAGGGCGTACTCTCGATGGGTATGATACTGGCTTATGCAGGAATGATTGAAGATAAACAAGTTTGCTGGATGCCTTCTTACGGACCTGAAATGCGTGGCGGTACAGCCAATGCAGTTACGATTGTATCGGATGCAATGATTAGCTCGCCGATTATTTCGAGTTACGATACGGTTGTTGCTCTCAATCAGCCGTCAGTAGAGAAATTCGAATCGAAAGTAAAGCCCGGAGGCAATATGATTTATGATTCGACAAATATTTTGGTCCCCCCTACCCGTACCGACATAAATATTTATGCAGTACCCGGCAGTGAAGAAGCAGTAAAACTCAAAAATATCAAAGTATTGAATCTGATTATGCTCGGTGCATTCATTAAAGCAACCGATGCTGTAAATGTTGACACCATACCCAAAGCACTTGCTCAGGTACTTCCCGAACGTTACCATAAGCTTATCCCGCTTAATATGGAAGCGTTTGCAGTAGGTATGAGTTACGTCAAATAGTTGAATTGAGGAAAAGAAAAAGGGGAGCAGTAAAATGCTCCCTTTTTTGTAAAAATCCGAAAGAAAAAGCAGTCATATAATTTTGGTACAATTCTATAATCTATTAATATTTTCCGCATGATTCATATTGTAGATAACTTACAGGAAAGCTCACTTTACCGGACTGAAATGAATTCTCGTTATAGCATTATTTTTAACTATAATCACATCACCGCCATAATATTCATTCAGAATAACTGTATTTCCAAATTTACGTGTTATTGTCGGCTTAAATTTCTTGATTGATTGAATTGTTTTATACTCATAATTCTCAATTTTTGATATATAAATTGAATCCAACCCCATCACAAAATTATATAAGTTATCATTATAAATAAATGAAGAAAGAATGGCAGGTGGAGACCATAATTTTAAATCTTTACGGTAATGCTCATGAATTTTTTCGTATTCAACTCGTTTTACGCATTCGTAACAATTATAATGATAATTATCCATCCAATTATCATTGTTACAATCATAATAAAGCGAAGGCTCAATTACTGTATGCTTTATTAATTCGGGATTCTTAAACGTAAAAAAAGCACCTCTTATACTTTCATGAAGTGAAATTGTATTTATAAAAAATGAATTATCGGTCTTAAATACATTTAAAGGAGCATCACAAAATAACACACGTGTTATTTTCACTTTTTTATCATAAATAAATAACAAAGAACCCCATTCACCACAGTCAGTGTAATAAAAAACATAGTTAGAATCGTCATATAAAATATCAAAATATTTAATAGGAAATAATCTGGTATATTCTACCCATTCAAAATCAGAATTGAGATAATAGGTTTTTTCTGATTTTTCAACAATTAATGTATCCTGAAATAATGTAAGATTTGTAAAATAACCCATATTGAGTTTTTTGTTCATTCCCTTATTAATTTTAAAGTTATCGGCATTTAAGCATATTAAACCACCATTATCAGTTAATGATATTAATTTATCGTTATATAGTACAGTTTTTAAAATATTATTAAACTCCTCATGTGATCTTGTTAATTGAGGCAGTACCAATTTTGTATCAAATGAAATATTTTTTTCGAAATATAGAAAGGGAGAATTGTTCTTATTCTCAATTGTTTTCTTTTCAGAGCAGCCCCAAATCGTAATTGTCAAAATTAATAGAAAAGAATATTGTAAACTCATAATAATGCCGGACTTATTTATAAATTTTAAAATAATAAAGTCAACATCTATGCCAATAATGGCAATTTTGAAATTGAGAAGTTTAGATATTCGTCTTATAAGTTAGTTAAACAATATTATAAGGATTTCGATTATGAAAAGTAATATAAATGAAATTGAAATTTTAGGTGATTTGAATGCTGAACAAAATGAGCAGGTTAATAAATTCATAAAAGGTTCAAAATCTTATCATATTATTCAAAAAAGAATTGAGATGATATTGAATTCAATTGATGAAGCTATAGATTGTAATCAATCACCGACCATAATTAAAGAACATACTAACCAGTTGAGAAAGCAGATTTCAAATATCATACTTACAGTTAGTTAGTAAGAACTTTCAAATATTTCCGCTTGCCACATTTTTTGAGGGTAAGGAGTGAGAAATGATAATAATTCGATATATACTAAAATAATAATTATATCGTAATAATAACTTATGAAAATAAAGTCAATTTATTGAGCTAAAAGGTACTTTAATGATACTCGAAAGAACGGATGAGCAAATTGTAATAAGAATTTCTTCTGAAATTGACAAAATCGGTTTTCAAAAAGTAATTGAATATTTAAATTATCTTGAATTAACATCAAAAACAAAAGCTACACAGGATGATGCAGATAAACTTGCTGATGAATTAAATGAAAACTGGTGGGCTGAAAACCGTAAAAGTTTTATAAATTGAGAATAATTGTTAATGCAAATAAACATTATGTTATAAATTAAAATAATCTTGTGGAGAAGAAAAAATTGTTAATTAGATATTACATAGATACATCAGTTTTTGGTGGATATTATGACCCGGAATTTGAAGAAGCAACACAAATATTCTTTAAACAAATTTTCAATAATGATTATAGGATTATTTATTCAGAATTGACAAAAAATGAATTAACCAATGCTCCTTCTATAGTAAAGGACTTTGTTCAAAATATACCCGAAACTATGCTTGAAAATGTAGAAATAACTGATGAATCATTGATACTTGCTGATCACTATATCAATGAAAAAGTTGTTGGTAAATCGAGTCGCGAGGATTGTATTCATATAGCTATTGCTACTTTGAATCGGGCTGATGTATTAGTAAGTTGGAATTTTAAGCATATTGTCAATCTTACCAAAATTCGGGGATACAATTCTGTTAATTTAAAATTAGGTTATCCATTAATTGAAATCCGTTCACCAAAGGAATTAATTAATTATGAAAACAAATAAAAATAAAATTTTTGATGCGGTAAAATTTATGCGTCAGGAAAGAGATAGGATAAGTAAAGAAATTGCCGATATGAATCACGAGCAAATTATAGAGTATTTTTCACAAAAAAGAACTAAAGATAGAATACCTCAACAAGAATCGGCAATATTTTATAAATAGAGGTTTTTAGTGTTTAAATGGATTTTACTTATAATCACAGTTGTATTTTGGATTATTTATATATATCCTGAAGATAATGAAGCAGAAGAATCTAGTTTCAATATGATTCCTCTAAATGAAAAAATTGTTCTTACTCCAAATTCATATTTAAGAAAATCATTTGTTTCGAGTATCAGTACAGAATATTATTTGGGATTTGAATTTGGCGACAAAAAATATGCAAAGGATTTTGGTAAATATTTTGATTTTGAAATTTATTCAGAAAATAAGAATATTACAATTGATAAAAGTATAAACCACTTATTAACCTCAGGTGATGATTTTGGCTATAGCAAATTTGAATTAATAGAAGATACAAAATATACTTTAATCATAAAGTTTGATTCAATTCCCCCAAATTTATCAAACGAAAGCATTAAGGTTAAAATCGGTGTAAGTAGAGCTGTTGAAAGTGTCGGCTATGAATTAGGGAAATCCTTTAGTCAAGAATATGATTATACTTTGAAAATTGTATCTTTAGTTATAATGATTCTTTTAACACTATTTGTTCTGATTTTATTCGGTTTGCATTATAAAAATAAATATTAAAATAGGAATTATACTAATTACAAAAATAATAATTAGATTTTCTCAAAAATAAAATTTTGATTTACGAGTTATATCTCGTAAATTTACTCAGTATAACTCGTAAACAGTTTTCTTTAATTGTATTTTAATTTAACCGATATAAAGAGAAAAATGCTATGCCTTTTATACATTGCACAAAGAAACTTTTTTGATATACTCAAAGCAGATATTCAACCTGTTATTGATAATAATGAATCTGCCATAATGGGTAATTGGTATGCTAATGTTTTTTACAAAAAGCAGCAATAATCTGAAATTAATCAATTAAATTGTACAAATTATTGCACTCTGTCAGATTTATTTGTCAATATTTAATCAGGTAATAATTTATTTACTGTTTATAAATAACCTCCAGTCTACATAAATGTCAATATCCGGCATTTCATTATTTGTGGCATAGTGTTTGAGCTATTATTATATAGCTTAAATAATCTGATTTCAATATTAAATTTAACAAATTATCTTGATGGAGTATTTTATGAATTATTTTAAAATTTTTATTACAGGGTTGGTTGTAATATTTATTATTTCCTCTTTGAAATTATTTTCTGCTGAACAGGTTGATATTATACATCTGAAAAACGGCTCTGTGATTGTCGGTAAAATCATTAAATATGATGCAGGGAAAGAAGTTGAAATACAGACAAGCGACGGTAACCGCTTTGTTTTTAAAATGGAACAGGTAGAGAAAATTGACTTTATGGTTGATAAGGACTCAGGCTTTAAGAAAACAAAATCAGAATTAGGCGGAACTTTCGGAACACCGGCTGTTTTAAATTTTGTGATTGGCAAACATTTCGACAAATATATGGTTAAAGCATCGGGTTTGTATTTGGGAAGGAGTGCAAAAGGTATTCAACTCGAACTTGGGCTTAAACTCAGCGAATTTAAAAGAACTTACCATGCTATCAGTTTAGTTGGAGGTTACTCTTACCTTGAATATGAAGAAAAAAAGATTTACGATAATAACATAAATAGAATTTCAGAATGGACTTATGGCGGGCTTGTTTACAACCTTAATACAAACGGTTTTTACTTACAAGCCGGACTTAGTTTAGGAAATGGTCTTGCTACTAATGATTTGGGTGAAATTGTAGATATGCCAAACCCCCAAATCATATTTCAAATCGGTTATGTGTATCAGTTCAGGGATTAAAATTTAGAAGCTGTTTTTAATTGTCGTAGTCAAATGTTACATTCATTAGTTATATTATAATATTTGATTTTGGTATAGAACTTAATAAATTATCCTGAAGGTGTATTTTATGAATTATCCTGAATTATTTATCACCGTAATGACTTTATTATTTTTACCGAATTTAGTATATACTACTGAAAATAATCAGGATACCATTTATCTAAAAGATAATATTAAAATTTGCGGTAAAATTGTTGATTTTACTGAAGGAAAAGAATATGAAATTCATCTTGAAGACGGCAGCAGATATATATTCGATATGAATCAAATTGATAGTGTAAATATATTTAAATTTCGTGAAATAACAACAAAACCAATTCAATTTCATGAAGTACCAACAAAACCTATTCAATATGAGCTCGGTTTTACTTTCGGAACTCCTGCATTGGCAAATATAGTGCTGGCTAAGCATTACGGAGTTCACGGCATTCGAGCATCAGGCAATTTTTTAACAAGAACTCCTGGTTTGCAATTAGAATATATTTACAAATTTGCAGTTCTAACAAATACTTACCATGCTATAAATGCAGGATTTGGAACTTATAACTGGAAGTCCGAGTGTAAATATCCTGATGGTAGTTTTTATACATCAAATGAGTACAGGACATATTTGGGTATAGCTTATAATTTCAATTATTATGGTTTTTATGTCCAGATCGGATTAAATTACAATTTTGACAATATTCAGCCGATGGCACAAATCGGATATGTGTATCAGTTCAGGGATTAATATTAGCTCATGAATCACATATTTGGAGCAAAATAAATTGCAGAATATTTAAATCAGTTACAACTGTACAATCAGTTTAAGATGGGATTCAGAAATAGATTTAAATTTAGTATCTTTGAAAAATTTACATTTAAAATATTAATAATATTTTGCACTTATTTGCGTTAACCTAAAAATATTATTTATTGATAATAATATTACAATTTATAGATTAGTTCAAGTTCTTTGAGAATTTGAATTATAATAAATGTCTTCGGCAGAGTTGCTTTAAGGTTGAAATTTTAAGGTTATTTTTAAATTTATAATCTCACAATAAAGTTGATACTCTGAATTACATGGCTACTTGTTTTATGTTTTTACAATTTATCAAGAATTAATCAGTAACTGAGAATTGTGTAAGAAATGAATGAATTAATAGTTTTAATAGCGGAAGATGACGAAGTTAATTTTAAGTATATAGAGAAATTGCTCTCAGGTTTAAAAGGTATAATAACTTTAAGGGCTGCAAATGGTAGAGATGCAGTTGATATAGCAATAAATAATAAAAACGTTGCTTTGGTATTAATGGATATAAAAATGCCCTTATTGGACGGGTATTCCGCAACAAAAATGATAAAAGAAGCCCGCCCTGATTTACCAATAATTGCTGTTACTGCTTTTGCTATGCAACAGGATAGAATTGCAGCACTTTCAGCAGGGTGTGATGACTATTTATCCAAACCATTCGAAGCTGAAAATATTTTAAACGTGATAAAATTTCATTTAGAATTAATAGAAGATACTAATTAATGCTGTTCTGATTATAACTTTCACATTTTATAATTGTATTTTAGAATCAAAATATAACTATGGATTTGTTTATTTTCCGCTCAAAATCAATCCATCCTTTAGAGTAATTAATCTTGAAGCTTTGCTTATAACCTTGTTATCGTGAGATGAGAAAACAAAAGTAATATTTTTCTCACGGTTCATTTTCTGCATCAAATCAAGCAGATGCTCACCGGTTTTGGAATCCAGATTTGCAGTTGGTTCGTCAGCCAAAACAATCAGCGGATTGTGAACAATCGCCCTTGCAACGGCAACCCGCTGCTGCTGCCCGCCCGACATTTGATTAGGCTTTTTATCTGCAAGTTCGGCTATGCCGAGTTCTTCCATTATTAATAAAGTCCGTTGACGGCGAACACTTTCGGGAATTCCTAAAAGCATCATTGTGAATTCAATATTTTCCATAGCAGTAAGCACCGGTATCAGATTGAAAGCCTGAAAGACAAAACCGAGTTTGTTGAGCCTTATGTCCGAAAGTTCTCCTTTACTTTTCTTTGAAATATCCTGACCTTCAAGCACAACTCCGCCTTCTGAGGGAATATCCAAAGTACCGATAATATTTAGGAGTGTAGTTTTCCCTGAGCCTGATTCACCGGCAATGACAAGGAATTCACCCTTATTAACCGATAAACTTACACCTTTCAAAGCATTAACGGCAACTGTGCTGCTGTTATAAATTTTATGTACATTACTAACTTTAATTATTTCCATTTTTATTCTCAGTAAATTAATTAAACGTGTCTCATTGCTTCAGTAGGTTGGAGCCTGATTGCCTTATACGCAGGATAGACAGCACCAATGACTGCTGTCAGAGGCATAACAATGGTTGAATTCAGAAACATCATCGGATTAACCGACGGATAAATAATTGCATCAAGCCCCATCATACTCATACCTTCAGAAAAAGAGCTTAAATCAATCCCGGATTTAGCAAATGGAAGATATATCAACAATCCCAGAACAGAGCCTATTATGCTGCCCAAAATCCCTAATACAAGTGATTCTCCAAGAACCATTCTAAACAAAGTTCCTCTTTTCATACCAATTGCAATCAGTACACCGAATTCAGGCACACGCTCAAAAACAGACATCAGCATTGTATTAACCACCCCAAAAAGAACGGCTATACCGATGATTGCATAAAAAATAAAGATTGAACTTTGGTAAACTTCCATATAAGATACTATCATCGGAAGAAGGTCTTTGTACGAAAGAACTTCGTATCCGCTTCCAAGTGCTTCTGCAATCTCACGCTTGGTTTGTTCTATATTTTCAATTGAATTTGTGATAATTGCAAACTCGTGAATATTTCCATTTAGTTCAAGCAATGAATTTGCAAAATCAGCCGGTACAAAAATGTAAGAATTATCAAAATCTGAATGTCCTGATTTGTATATACCTGATACCCTGAATAATTCGCTGTTTACAGTACCCTGGGCAGAGTTTGCAACAACTACGAGCTTCCCGCCTATCCCTACTTCAAGTTTATCAGCCATTTTACTGCCGATAAGAATATCTCTTTTACCTGATTCGGGATATTTGCCTTCTATCACAGACTTCTTCATAACAGTGATTTGTGATTCAGTTCCGGGCTGAATTCCGACAATATTGACTCCTGATGAAGAATTTGCACTGTTTACCAGACCAAATGTAATTATCCGCTTGCTGTATCTTACAACCGAGGGATTATTCTTTAAAACAGTTTCCGCTTTATTTATATCGGGAATTACCGATGATATAGTAATATTATCAACGAAACCGGTTTTATGTATCTGAATATGAGAAGTATGCTTATTAATCTGCGATGTAAGCATCTGTTCCACAAAACCATTACCGAAACTGTCATTAAGTATAATTGCAATTACACCGACAATTACTGACGACAGCATAACCAGCGAACGGCGTTTGTTTCGCCAGATATTTCTCCATATAATTTTCAACATCATGTGTAACGTATCCCTTTTAGTGCTTCAAGTCTGTTCATTCGATATGCAGGATAAATAAAAACCAGTACAGATATAATCAATATTATAATTGCAGTCGTAATGAACATATCGGGATTTAGAGAAGCGTGTATTTCAGGAATGAATCCGAATTCCTCATACATTTTGTTCATATCGCCTGTTAATGCAATCGGGTTATTTACAATAATCCAATTTCCGATATATCCTAAACCGGAACCGGCTAAAATTCCCATTAAGGTCAATATCATAGTTTCTATAAAAACAGACACAACTATAATATAGTGTTTTGTTCCAAGGGCAAGCATAACTCCGAATTCCCTGAATCTTTCTGTAATTGACATCAATACAGTATTTAAAATGCCGAACCCGACTATCATAACTAAAATTCCGACATAAAAATAACTTGAAATGACATCCATATCAAATGCTTGTTTCAAATCCGGCAGTAACTCTTCCCAAGGCAGCAATGTTATTCCCATTCCAGCTTTTTTAAGAATCAATTCATCAATTTCTTTTGTAACAATCGGAATATCCTTCATATCATTAATATATATTGATATCGAATTGATTTTGTTGTTCATAGCCATCAGATCATCAGCGGCTCTTATGTTCATAAATACTGCCATTCCGTCAAGTTCGTTTGAGCCGAATCTGAAACTTCCGACAATATTGAATTTCATATTTCCCATTGAGCCGTCCAATGCCTGAGTTAAAATTACAACACTGTCTCCAATCCCGGCTCCGAGATTTTGCAGCATTTTATCGCCTATAATAATATCATAAGGATAATCTTCATTCAAAAAACTGCCTTTTTTAACCTTTGATGCAATCTTCGAATAAAGAAGTTCACGGTTTGGGTCAACACCGAAAATTGCTGTACCCACAGAATTATCGCCAAATCCTATCAAACCGAATGAGTTTATCCTTGGTGTAAATCCAAGAATATCCGGATTACTCTGCAGGCTGCCGAGCATTTCCAAGTCCATAGAAAATGATTTATTCAGAGTAGGATTATCCTGATAACCTTTCTTTTGAATCTGCATATATCCGGTGAAGAGTTCCAATGTATGTTTGATGTTCATATCAAACGTTCCTTTTTGAATTCCCTTCATCATAACAATAAAAAATACTGCAAAAACAACGGCAAGCATTGTCAGAATCGAACGACGCCAGTTTCTCCAAATATTACGCCAGGCAATTTTTAGTATTAAAAGCATTTATTAAACCTTTATTTCTCTAATTCTCTGAATGAAAAGATTTTGTCTGATATTGGTTTGTCGAGTTTGACATCATCATATATAAACTCTGTTGAGTGACCTTTCTTTTTTTCATTGGTGATAATCCATTTTCCCGGAATCATTCTGCCGTCAATATTTCTGATATCCGAAAATTTCATCGAACGTATGAGTTCATCATTTTCGTCATAATACTGGACTAACGCCGGATTATAATCAGACTGCCGTACCCAGTAGTACATTTTTCCCCATACAACCGGTGCATTCGGTTTTGGTTTTAATTCAATTTTCCAGCAAAGTTCAGTACCGATTTTCTCTTCAAACATCAATTTCAAATCATAATCATCATACAGGGATGACTCACGAACAAGGTCGTCGTTTGTGAGGTCGGAGCCGTTCCAGGACTGAAGCATCATCGAAGCCGGCAGTTTCATAGTTGTCTCAGTTGCTCTTAAATAAGTCCATAACTCTTTGCCGATTTTCAATGTTTTATTACCTGATTCTTTTGCCGGAGCAGTAATGATAATCAGTGCTTTGTCGTTTCCTTTGTTGAAACTTTCCATCTTAAGGGTTCTGGTATAATCCGGCGTAGTGACAATCATAGTAAATTTACCCTGCGAAGTCTCACCCTTGAACTTATTCTCTGCTGATTTTAATATCTCATAAACATCAGCAGCAAATAATTTAGATGTAAATAATCCGATTAGCAGCAAAATAATTATTTTTTTCATCCTTTTGATTTCCAATAATTTTAATATTTGAAGTTCAATAATTTCAACTTTTTAAAAAATTTTACTCTTATCTTTCGCCCGAATATAAATTTTCTTTTAAATAAAAATTCCCTGAATACGCTTCTTGAAATAGTATATTCAACGAAGAATTGTCAGGGAAAATTCAAAATAAATCTGTGTTAAAACAAAAACCTTTATGCAAAAGAACGCTTGAAAAGATTTTCGATAGCTTTTTTCCCGTTTTCTTTTAAAATTCTTGTACCTGTTCCGGTGAAATGTGCCGCAGAAATTACAGGCTCGTTAAGAGTTATCCAATCTTCTTTGTTCCATTTGAACCAGCGGTTTTCATCCTGGTCAAACACTATAAGAGGCTTATTGCAGATTTTAGCAAATTCAGCACCCCATCCGGTTCCGCCTTTTACAGTTTTGTCATCCAGAAGTTTTCCGATAACAAATATTTCCTGACCATTATTAATCTGGAACCAAATTGTCTGTAAAATCTTACGAAAAGTCGGTGTCTTAGGATATTCGCGGTTCATTAACTTTGAAGCATAAGTCAGACTGATATCGCCTTCTTTCAGTTCTTCATGGTTTAGTATTCTAATTCCTCTCGAACGGGCATATTCATGACCTTCGAAGGAATAATTTACTTCTTCAATACCGTATTTTTCAGCAGTAATACCAAAATGTGACTCAGCTCCCGGAGCGGCACCGCTAAAAAGAATTGCATCTTCTTTTTTAATCATTACATCATCTCTAAATATATTCAAATTATAAATTTAATTTACACACAAAAAAGATATTACGAATAACTAATTAAAATAATTTAAGGTTTCTTCTTTCTCTTATTAGATAATTCCTGTCCTTTAGTAATTGCATCGAGTGCAGCAACAGTTAATCTGTTTTCAAGTTTGCCGAATTTATTAATGTAGTCCTGCCGGCTTCTGTTGATAACTTCACACGCTTCTGCCTGTCCGTAGGTATGGGTTATGATGCACTTTTGAGTTATCTGCCCGGGCATATCCTTGTAAGTAAGGAAATAATGTTTCAATCTTGTAATAAGCGATTTTGGAACGTCATTTAAATCCTTCCAATCGGCATAGACCTCATCCTGCTTCAGGACAGCAATAATCTTGTCATCGGCTTCATCACCGTCAATCATTCTGAACCCGCCGATCGGGCGGCACTGGACTAACAGATTACTGTGAACAATATTCCTCTCAGTCAGTACACATATATCCAATGGGTCGCCGTCGCCAAGTATGTCAGTTCTGTTATTCCGCTCATTACATAATTGGGCAATTAATTTCCCGCAATAGGTTTGTGGCACAAATCCATAAGGCGCAGGTGTTATACTCGAGAATTTTTGCGGACGGTCTAATTTCAAGTAACCTGTATCCTTATCAACTTCGTATTTCAGTGTATCTGAAGGAAGTACTTCAATAAAAGCAGTTACTATTTCAGGGGCTTCGGGACCGATATTAATTCCGTGCCAAGGGTGCGATTTAAATCTCAGACTTGCAAGCTGCCAAAAATCTTTAATGTTGTCCATCTTATAAATCCTTTTAAGATGTTATTCAAAAAAAAACAAACATAATAAATTATTAGATAATTTCATCTATATTTATCATTTATAAGTAATTTTTCAAAGAGTTTTGTTTAATTGAATTTGAAATGTTATATATTAAAGTATGGAAAAAATAATTTACTTTTCAGAATCATATAATTAATGTCGTTTAGTCCTTCTGATTTATTTCATTAAAGTATATAGTGAACCTTATCATAAACGACAGTTCAATCATCTGCAATCAGTATACTTTAACAATTGACTGATGATTTTCAATATTCATGTTAATTAACCTTTTTTAATTCAAGTAGTTGAATAAATTAACGATATAATTTAAAAGTGAATATATCTTTTCTTATGTAAGTATTATATTATTAAAGCAACATTTTGTTTACAAAAATTATTTATATTATCTATTTATGAAAAAATTATGAAATATTATTAAATATTTCTTTGTGAATTAATGAATTATTGTTATATTAAATTTAATTATTTGTACTATTGATGATAAAATATTTTGGTTTGTATATTGTGAAATAAGTTGTAAACTTTTTAATAGAATTGATTTATGTATTCAGATTCACCAAAAATAACTGACAACTATCTGATGGATTCCATACCTTTTGGTATAATGTTCATTGACAGGGAATTAAGAATCTCAAGAATAAACAATCGGCTGCGGGCAGTTTTCGGTTCTATTGAAGACAAGTATCTTTATGATACCGACAGCAAAATCAGCAAACCTGAAGTTATAAGCAGAGTTGAGGAAGTTTTTCAGTCAGGAAAAGAATCCTCATGTATTTTGACAGGTGTAGGTGATAATCATAAATCAACTTACATTACTGTTAATATGTATCCTTACTATGAAAACAGTATTGTCAAAAATGTCATTATTCTTATCTCCGACAATAAAGATTCAGAACACTCTCATAAGGAATTTAATCTGCTGTTTGAAACTGTTCCGGCATTTGTTTCCATAGTGGATAAAAATCTTCGTATTGTACGAGCTAATCAACGCTATCGAGATACATTCGGAAACAATTACAGCATATTTTATTCTGACAATGCTAAACATAAAAATGAAATAAATAATTCACCTACATCCTTTTCTTTTATTGACGGTCACGAACATACAGACACTTATCTGACAACTACTATTAACTCGGAAAGAATTCAATTAATGGTATCATCCATTCCATTTACTTCGATAGATGGAATTCCAATACTGGTGATGGAGATTTCACATGATATTACTGAATTAAGCAAATTACAGGACCAGCTATATCACGCTCATGATTTTTATTCTATTCTGATTGAAAATTCAGCCGAAGGTATTGTTGCAATTGATTCCAAGGGAAGGGTTCAGATTTTTAATCAGGCACTTAAAGACTTACTCAACTGGAAGAATCAACGAAAACCCGGCATCTCCAAAATTCATGAAATGCTCCCTGCTGAGTTTTTTACATTTGACAATGGCAGCGACAGAATTTTATCAAATCTGGATTCTTTTGTAGTTTCAGAAGATGGCGAGCATATTCCGGTTAGAATCAATGCTTTTGTGATTAAAAATAAAAAAAATATTATAGGCAGGGTTGCATTTTTTCAGGATTTAAGAAAATTGAAGAATCTTGAAGAAGAAAATTTCGGCAATAATATCCGCCTTAATACAAATCGGGTAGTCAGTCAATATCAGAAATTAGCAGAGATTTACAATGTTTCCTTGAATGTAGAATTTAATCTGAAACACGATTTTTACAAAATTGATGAGGACAATTTCAGGACAATCCTTTCACATCTGATTTTCAATGGAATTGATTCTGCAAAAAATTCTGCTCCCGGCGGTAAAGTGAGCATTCAAATGTTCGACAAAGAAAATAAATTTTGCATCACTGTCAGTGATAATGGTGATTATATTTCAGAATTTTTGGATAATGGAACAAATAAAAATAAAAAAGAAATTGGAATAGGAATAATGGTGGTTTCATTACTTCCCGAAAATAAAGGCGCTGCATTTGAAATTACTTCTGATAAAGTCGGCAGTAAAGTTTACAGGGTGGTGTTTTAAACGATATAGTTTCATTCCTGAATTATTAAAAATATTTGAATCGTTCCCATAAGTGTAATTATTATTAAAATTGATGATTAAACCTTTTTTGATTTGGAGTGGTCTAATTGCTGTATTAGATTTTTAATTTGAAAATTATTATAAATTATTAAAGGTGGTTTAATGAAAAGTATTTTGAAAATAACTGTTGTGTTTGCATTATTGTCAGTAATGTCACTAAATGCGCAGATGTTCGGTCACAGGATGCCGAATAACGAACTAAAGGCAAAACTGAAATCATATCATAAAGAAAATGTATGCCCGCAGTGGATGATTTGGAAAACAAAAATTGATAATTCTTTGTCTGCCGAAGACCTCCAAAAGCTGAATCAGCTCAGAGCCGATGCTCAAAAAACTATGGCTGAGAAGAAAGAGTGCATGGAAAACTGCATGAAAAATTCGATGAAACCAGATGGGAATTCTGAAGGAAACGAAAAGGGCAAAGGGAAAGGATTCGGCAAAGGAATGAAACATGAACGCAGCAAATGCGGCGAGTCATGCAGACTAAGTGAAACAAAAAAAGAATACGGTGAAAAACTTAAGGAAATTCTTAAAAATTATGACAATTTAGTTAAAGATATTCTTGAGCAGTCAAAACCATTTCATGAGAAGTGGAGTACTGAGAAAAAAGCAATCATTGATGAATATATGAAAAATAATAACGAATCATCTAACAAGAAAATGGGCAGAATGCACGATAGAATGGGTAAATTCGGTTCAAAACATGAAAAGGGCAAACAGTTTATCGGTATGTTGATGCTGTGGAATGGTTCATGCGATATTGAGCCCGGTGATTATCCTGATTTCGGTAATTCAAAACCAGCAAGTGATAATTCAGTTCAGGTGAATGTATATCCAAATCCTTCATCAGACAGAGCAACTATCAAATTCAATTTGTTGGAATCATCTAAAGTCAAACTTACTGTCAGCAGCACCGGTGGTATCTTAATATCAAAATTATTTGAAGGTGCACTCAATGCAGGTGAACATACTTATGAATTTGATGCCGGAACTCAAACTGCAGGAGTTTATATTTATAATCTTGAAGTTAACGGCAAAGTATCAACAGGCAAAATTGTTCTTAATAAATAATCAATCCTAAATGAACTAATAAGGGATTCTATGTAGAGTCCCTTTTTTTATGCAAAAATGTTATTAACTCTAATACGTATTTTGTTATTAATTGTATTACAAAAATTGAATTTGAATGACTCCTCGAAAAACTAAAATTATCTGCACGATCGGACCGGCGACTGAATCGGTCGAAATGTTAGTAAAATTAATTCAAAAAGGCATGGATGTTGCACGTTTGAATTTCTCCCACGGAAGCCACGAATCACACGCAGCCTTAATTTCCAATATCCGGAAAGCTTCGGAGATTGCCGGCAAACAGGTTGCAATTCTGCAGGATTTGCAAGGACCCAAAATAAGAATTGAAAATGTTGTCAATGGCTCGGTGATGATTAATGACGGCGATGAACTCATTATTACAACTGAAGAAATTGAAATCGGTACTTCCGAAATGGTTTCAACTACTTACAAAGACTTACCCAAAGACCTTAAACCCGGAAATATGCTTCTGCTTGACGATGGTTATCTGATTCTGCAGGTTGCAAGAATTGCAGGACAGCGGATTTATGCAAAAATTATCAAAGGCGGAGAATTGAAAAGCAGGAAGGGAATTATAGCCCCGGGAGTATCATTTTCAGCACCGTCAATGAGCGAGAAAGACCTTGAAGACCTCAGGTTCGGATTATCACAGGGTATTGATGTAGTAGCATTATCCTTTGTCAGAAATGTTCGTGACATAATTGAACTGAAGACAACTATGAGGATATTTGGGCGTCCGGTTCCCATTATCGCAAAAATTGAACGCCCTGAAGCATTGAAAACTATAAATGAAATTTTATTAGAAGTTGATGCTATTATGGTAGCAAGGGGTGATTTGGGTTTGGAATTGGCACCCGAAGAAGTCCCGCTGATTCAGAAAGACCTTATAAAAAGGAGTAATTACTACGGCAAGCCTGTCATTACTGCAACTCAAATGCTTGAGTCAATGATAAATAATCCCAGACCCACAAGAGCCGAAGCAAGCGACATTGCAAATGCAGTACTGGACGGAACTGACTGCGTAATGCTTAGTGCAGAAACCGGTACTGGACGCTATCCGCTGGAAGCCGTTGATTATATGTACAGAATAATCAAAACTATCGAAGATAAATATCCGGCAAGTGATTTCATCAGGAGACATACCAAGCACGAAGAGTCCGATATTTCAGATGCTATCGGCAAAGCTGCGTGTCAATTAGCTGAACAGGTGAATGCTTCCGCAATCGTAACTTTAACCAACTCAACTCTCACAGCAAAAAAGATTGCCAAGTACCGCCCGAAAGTGCCGATTATTGCTGTCACACACAGCGACCACGTTCACCGCAGACTGAATTTTGTCTGGGGGGTTACATCACTGTTTATTGAGCAGGAAAGTGATTTCGTTGCTAATTTTGAACTACTTAAACCGCATCTTCTTAAATGTGAATTTATTCAACCGGGCAATCTTATAGTTTTTGTTTCCGGTCTGGCAGAAGAGTCTTTCGGAAATGACAATATGGTAAAACTCTTTTATGTGTGATAACTTGTTAAAAACTAAGCCGATTATTAGAATTTAATACAATGAGTATATTTAATCCTAAACAACATAATCTTTTAGTAAAATGTCAACTTTTAACTATATTAATCAAGAAATCCCCCTAACCCCCTTGAAAAGGGGGAAACTGAATTCCCCCTTTTCAAGCAGGGCTGATACGTTCTATTATTCAGCTCAATCTTCGGGTATTGTCACTCTGAAGCGGAGCGAAGAGTCCAGGATTTCATTAATTAGCAGCCTGGATACTTCGCTGTCGCTCAGTATGACAAGCCAAAAGATGCAGTTTAATGTTGTAATGTTTGCAAAATTCGTTGAATTTTTCAGAACGAATCAGCCTTGCCTTTTCAAGGAGTTAGTGGGATTTGGAATGTTCGTGCAAAATATATTTTAATAGGAATCATTGTCATTATTTAATAGTCTGAGTAGTGACATATTTTTTTAATTTAACCGTGCTGAATTATATATGAGTGATAAAATTAGAATTCCTATACCGGAAAATCCAAATTCCGCAGTTTCCCAATTTGAAAATTTCATTGAAATTGTGAGAATCCTGCGTCGTGAATGCCCCTGGGACAAAAAGCAGACAAACGAATCAATTGCACCGCTGCTGATTGAAGAAGCTTATGAAACAATTGATTCAATTTATGAAAAAAATGATTATGAATTTTCTAAAGAGCTTGGGGATATCCTTCTTCATATAGTTATGCACTCGGTTATGGCAGAGCAGCGTCAGGCATTTAATCTGACCGATGTCGTCCGTAGAATTTCGGAAAAAATGATTCACCGCCACCCGCACGTATTCGGCGACATTTCTGTAGCCGATGAAAAAGAAGTTCTGCAAAACTGGGAAGCTCTCAAACTCCTCGAAAAATCGGATACAGAAAAAGTTAAATCAACTCTGGACGGAGTTCCTGCAAGTCTGCCGGCACTTCTGAGAGCAGAAAGAATTCAATATAAAGTATCAAGAGTCGGTTTCGACTGGACGGATAAAAATGATGTCTGGCAGAAAATTTATGAGGAATTGGAAGAATTCAGGGCTGAACTGACTTCCGGTAACAAAGAAAAAGCACGACAGGAGCTTGGTGATTTTATATTTGCAATTGTAAATGCAGCCCGTCACGAAGGAATTGTAGCCGAAGAAGCGCTGCATCTGACAAATAATAAATTTAAAGCAAGATTTGAATTTATTGAAGCAAGAGCAAGAGAAACCGGCATATCACTCAATGATATGTCACTCGAAGAAATGGATGCAATCTGGGACGAAGCAAAAAAAGTGCTGTGAAGTTAATTGTCTGAACCTTTGAATTTGTCTGAACCTTTGATTGTACCTGATTAAACTGATTACTTTGATTTTGAATTAAAATCAACTTAATCAAAACAATCAGATTTATCAAAGGTTCTGACACATCCCTTTTTTATTCCGATATAAAATCAATTATTTTGTTATAATTCGCTTCGGGTGTGCCGGGTTTAAGATGTAACAATTTATTTTCGGCATTTATAACCGTACAAAATGAATCGTATGGTGCATTAAGATTGGTTCTTGCATTTCCGTCATCCCTGTATAATGGAAATTCCCATTTATGTTCTTTTTTGAAGATTTTAAGTTCAATATCACGGTCGCAAACAACTATGCCAATGATTTTGAAATTTTTTAATTCATTTTGTTGTACTAAATGGCTTATTATCAAATCCGGTTCAATATAGTATTTGAAGCACGCTGCCATTTCAAAATAAAAAACAATAAGATTATCACCGGTTTCAGCTTTAGCAGTAGTTCTTAAATCATCAATATAATTTGATAAGCAAATTTGTATTGATAGCAATAAAAATAATATTATCAATTTTTTCATTACCATTTCCTCTTTTCTAAAGTCCAGCCGTCTTTATTTTTCGATACAATGCATAAGTAAGTGTTATATTTGTCAAATACAAAATTTCTGATTTGATTTCCCGGTTCGTCGTAAATTCTTGTTTGGTTTAGTAAATTACCCTTTAAATCATATTCCTGAGCAATATAATAATAACCCATTGGATGTTCTTTATCAAAAACTAAAAGCACAATACCATAATTACCGTTTGAATTGAATGTATATATAATTGTTATCGGCAGAAGATTGCCTAATTCCTTAGGGTCAGGATTACTTTCTTGAATCCTTTTTAATCTGTAAAAATCAGTTACAAAAGCCATTCCTGAATCATTTGTAAAAGGAAGATTTTTAAGTCTGAACCTGACTTTTTGACCGGGTCCATAAATATCTAAGTCACGAGGATATGCCAAAAATATACTATCATCAATACTGGTTAAAATTGGTCTCCATTTTTCCTCATAAACCAATTTATTTTTTATATATATTTCAGGCAGATAACCGATATTGTTGAGAAATTTACCTGTTGAATCGTAAAGTGCTGATGTTACTAATGAGTCAAAACTTTTGTTTTTATAATCAAAATTTGTAGAAGACATTACTATATTTGAATTTTTTAAAATTTCAAAATAAAATGGACTAGGATAAGCCTTTTCATTAAGTTCAAAAATTATTATATTTTGTAACATTAAATCTTTATCAAAGCAAAGTAAAGCACTTCTATTTCCGACAGTATTATAGTTCTCTTTATCAGATGTGGCACCAAGATAAATCAAACATAAAAGGTAAACATTGTTACGATAATAAAAAGGAATTGTATAATATGATTTAATCAACTCCATCCCTTCATCTGTAACACCCTTACTTTTGTATTCTTCGATTTTCATATACCGCAGTTTTTTGCCATAGTAGGAATATGGTTTTGAGCCTGAATTGGCGATACTATCTGCTAATCCTTGACCGGCAAAAATCGATTTTATAATTCTTCCGTTTTCGTAATTATACAAAATTGCAGTTCTGTTTGCTTCATTTGTTATAATAAAATTATTTTCTCTACCTATATCAATTGCTGAAATGGTGCTCACAATTACATCTTCATTTTCCTCTAATTTGATTACATCTATCAACTTCATGGATTTTTTAGGAATATTTTCATCAACAATAAATTTCTGAGGCTTATAATTTTTTATATGTTTTGTATGTAAAGTACAGTCTTTCATTGTAAACATAAACATCATTAATAATAGTAAATATTTCATATAAATCTCATAATTTAATTAAATATATCGGTTATATTCAAAATAAAATACAATTATGCTTTCACTTTTCTCTGTTTTTACAATTGTTCTTATATCAACAATATAATTTGATAAGCCTATTTGTATCGATAGTAATAAAAATAATAATATTAATTTATTCATTACCATTTCCTCTTTTCTAAAGTCCAGCCGTCTTTATTTTTCGATACAATGCACAAATAATTGTTATATTTATCGAATACAAAATTTCTTATTTGATTCCCCGGTTCGTCGTTTATTTTTGTATGACTGAGCAAATTACCTTTAAAATCGTATTCCTGAGCAATGTAATAATAGCCCATAGGGTGTTCTTTGTCAAAAACTAAAAGTACAACCCCGAAATTACCGTTTGAATTAAATGTATAAATAATTGATACCGGAAGAAGATTAGCTACCTCAAATCTGTCGTATCTACTATTTTCAACTTTTTTTAATCTATAATAATCATATAGATAAACCAAACCTGAATCATTTGAATAGGGAAGATTCTTAAGACTGAATCTGATTTTTTGCCCGGGTGCATATATGTCGTTATCACGGGGATATGCAATGAAGATGCTGTCATTAATATTGGTAAGTAAAGGCTGCCATCTTTCCTGATATATCAATTGGTTTTTTACATATTTATCAGGTAGATAACCTATATTACCTAAAAATTTTCCGGTTGAGTCATAACTTGCAACAGTAACAATTGAATCAATATTCCCTTTATCTTTATATGTATAATTACTGGAACTTCCAATATAATTACCATTACTTAAAATTTCAAAAGTTGAAGGTAATATATATGATTTATGAAGAACTTCCGGAACCACCATTTTTAATAAATTAAGTTTGCTATTATATTTTAATAGAAAAACTCTGTTATCCAAACTATTTTCTTTGATTTCATCAGATACTGCAAACATATTTGCATGACATAATAAAATATGTTGTTTATTTATTGATTTTATGATAAAAGGAGAGTATTTTATATAATTGACAGCATTTTGATTTAAGTCATATTTACTGTAATCATCAGTATTTATATATTTTAATTTTCCTTTTATAGCAACGGATATGGGATGAGGCTTTTCAGCAACAAAATATCTTAACCAATTTTCCTCTTGAAGTATTAGATTCTTGATTGAACCATCCATATAATTAAATACAACTGTTTTTTTACTGGATGGGTCAATAATTAAAAATTCCAAACCGCCATCTAATATTTCAATTGAATTTATAGTGCTAATTATAACTTCTTCATTTTCTTCTAGTTTAATTTTATCAATCAGTTTAATTGACTTTTTAGGAAAACTCTCATCTACACTAAGCTTTTGAGGTTTATAATTCTTTATATGTTTTGTATATAAAGTACATTCTTTCAATGTAAACATAAACATCATTGATAATAGTAAAAATTTCATTTCCATCTCATAATTTAATTTAATAAATCTGTTAAATAAAAAACAAAGTACCCTTTTTACAAATAATTCCCGCATTTAACATACAATCATAAATAACCTCTCGAGTTAGTATGACAGCAGCGATACATATTATTTAAATCAAATAATAAGTCACATTGAAATTGATTTTGTAATTGATGAGTAATTAAAAAGAATTGAAACCAGATACATATTACCTGATACATGAAGACAAAAAACATTTGTTCTAATAACTTATACATTATCAATTTCAGTTATTTGTTAATTCATCTATCCAAATCTATAAAATAATTATCATATATCCAAATTATTTTTTGATATAATAAAAAAAAGGCATACTGATTTACAAATATTCAGTATGCCTTCTTAAAATTGAGTCTTTGTTGATTTGAACAGTCCGCTCCTACGGAGCTTAATGATATATGTGGGAATTATTATTTTCTACAAACAGTGCATTCCTACAGAATTGTAAGGTATAAATTAAAATCAGAACAATCACAAAAGTCAGGTACAAGCAAAGGTTCGGACACTAATCAATATCGCATTTACCCATACAGTCGAAAATGCCTTCAATATGGGTTAGCGAAATCGAGTAAAAAAGATTTTTGCCTTCGCGTACCGAGCTTAATATACCCTTATCTTTCATTTTTGTCAGGTGATGCGACAAAAGCGACTGCTCAATAGTAAGTTTCTGCTGAATTTCAGTAACTCCCAAAGTGCCGTATTCCTCGAGCAATTCTATAATTTCAAGACGGATAGGATGAGCTATGCTTTTGAGTATATCCGACATCTTTTCTAATTTTACGGTTGAAATATTTCTTTTTGTCAGCACAATAATCTTTCTTTAGATTATAAATAAAATCAATTGTATGAACGTATGACGATATATTCAATTGTAAGAGAAACTTAAGTCAAAAATTACAAAAACAAATCACTGTTGATTGAAAAATCCGAAATTAATCATGTAAATATTTTAAGAATTTTCGTATAAATTAAGCAACAACACAATAATTTGCTTCAAAATAAATATTATTTTTCTTTTATTCGTAAAAAACATGCAATTTTGTATAATGTTAAAAAACATAATAACGAAAATATGTATTCAAAAATTAATTCAGCATCAGTCGTAGGCATAAATGCCTTCACTATCGAAATTGAAACACATCTTGACAACCAGTTACCTATGTTCACCGTTGTCGGATTACCGGACTCAGCAGTTAAAGAATCACGCGAAAGAGTTACAGCAGCAATCAAAAATTCGGATTTGATTTTCCCGAATAAAAAAATTACGGTAAATCTTGCTCCTGCTGATGTACGCAAAGAAGGCAGCGGATTTGACCTTCCTATTGCTCTTGGTATATTGTCGGCAACCGGTAATTTCGATTATGCGATGGCAGGCGATGCAATGGCTCTCGGCGAATTATCTCTCGAAGGAATGCTCAGACCAATTCACGGCGCTCTCTCAATAGCCATGGAAGCAAAAGAAAAAGGATTCTCAAGGCTGATTCTGCCAGATGATAATGCAGACGAGGCCGCTATGGTTAAGGGAATCAAAATTATCCCTGTAAAGAGTCTGCGTGATGCCCTGGATTATCTTAACGGTGAATTGGAAATTGAACCCCGCGAAACTGATGTACATAAATATTTTGAATCCGATGATTTTGATACATTATTTGATATGAAGGATGTCAAAGGGCAGGAGATTGTCAAACGTGCAATGGAAGTTTCTGCCGCAGGCGGTCATAATATGCTGATGATAGGACCTCCCGGGTCTGGCAAAACTATGCTTGCAAAACGAATTACAACAATACTTCCGCCTCTGACGCTTGAAGAATCACTTGAAACAACAAAGATTCACTCGGTTTCGGGATTTCTTGCAAGCGACGTACCTCTTGTGAAAATCCGTCCGTTCCGTTCGCCTCATCATACAATTTCAGATGCAGCACTTGTGGGAGGAGGTATGAATCGCATCAAACCGGGAGAAATTTCTCTTGCTCATCACGGAGTTTTATTCCTGGATGAATTACCCGAATTTGCAAGAAATGTGCTTGAAGTGCTTAGGCAGCCGCTCGAAGATAAGAAAATTATTATATCCCGAACAAAAAGTACAGTCGAATATCCTGCAAATTTCATGATGTTATGCTCTATGAATCCCTGCCCATGCGGTAATTTTGGTGACCCGACAAAAGAATGTTCCTGCTCACCCCAGAAGATTCAGAATTATCTCGGTAAGATTTCAGGTCCGCTGCTCGACAGAATTGACCTTCATGTTGAAGTTCCGGCAGTAAAGTATCAGGAACTGTCTTCAAAAAGAGAGGGTGAGTCATCAAAAGTTATACGTGAAAGAGTCATAAGGGCAAGAAAAATTCAGCATAACAGATTTGAAAATTCACGCTCTTTCAAAAATGCTGATATGTCGTCGCAGGAGATTCATAAATACTGCTCGCTTGATACTGCTTCTCAGGAATTGCTAAAAATAGCAATGTCACGGCTTGGATTATCAGCACGTGCTTATGACAGAATACTCAAAGTATCCAGAACCATCGCTGATTTGAACAATGAGGAAAATATTTCGACAAGCCACATAAGCGAGGCAATTCAATACCGCAGTCTTGATAGAGAGTACTGGAGGTAAACTATTGGAAATTAAATATTATTAAACACAGATTTTCACGGGAAAATGAGATACGTAGTTTATGAATACGTAGCTCCCTTGAAAATTATTTTTTTGTTACCAAGCCAAGCATATTTCAAATTATTAAATTGGTTCATAGATTCGAGTAAAAGAGGTAGATTTCTTTTCTTTTTCAGATTAACGATAATGCTTTCTTTTTCAATCTGAATATCTGCACTATTGAGTAAAAACTTTTCATACAAATTCTGAATAGACAATTTCTCATATCTCGGCAAATCTCYGGCTAATAATCTGTAAATATTATGCGTAAGAATYGACATCGTYAAATCAAAATCAACTTTTATAACCATTGAWGAAGATACATTATTAAGATGRAAAAATGAAATTTGYTCAGAAATTTCTTTTTCAACTAACCATCTTCTTGCRTATTTTCTAACCAAACTTTCAACTGAAGATTCGAAATCATTTGTAATAATGATAGCAGGTTTTATTTTCCCGTTTCCTGTAATCACWATTTGYCTGACCTCRCCCTCRTAWCCTCTKAGYTTRACCCTTTGRTCACWAACTTTTAWYGTYCTTTTTTTATTTGAWGARCCATCAATTCTAATAGTTTTCCATTTCGATTGTGGCAKATTTTCAATCTCTTCAACTATATTTTTGCCTCGTCTGCGAATCGTTAAAAACTTTATTCCATCTTTATTTAAGCGGTTGAGATTTTCRTAATTTGTGAATTTRCTGTCAAAAACTAAATATTTYAAATCCWTTTTRYCGTCAGAACWTTCTTTGTAAAAATCAAGGAATTCCAATATAACAGCACTTTCATCTTTGTGCATTATATTSGTATCCCCATAATCAACTATRCCGCTGTCCTGATCCTGAGCCAGMACCGCCAGCATACTTGGAAGSGCTTTGTTACGTTTRCCRGACCAATTATTCTCTAAATGCYCGGAATCTCCCCAGTAAGGAATAGTMGTAAAATCAAGGTTAACCGTATCACTGATAAGTCCTAATTCAATCCATTTTTTACTTAATTTRATSAGRAAATCTTTATTMATATCCGACGTTACTCTATGCGAGTACGAAGTAAACCAAGCTGCCTTCGGCAATACATTTAATCCGGCAAARAGTCCCGAACCCCTGTCCATRCACCAAATATTGTCAGCRGTATAWCGCCTGRCAYCWGATGCTTTTAGTGCCACAAAAGAYAATATTGAACTTAATTTACTGATTTGTTTAGTCCCCGGATAATTGGATTCTTCAATAATTTGTCGAATATCAAGCGACTCAATTAAAGGAAGCAAACATAAAATACCGGCTGAATCACTTTTGAATTCGTCTGTTTTTTGAATGTCAACAGATGCACTTTTTTCGGCTTCAATCTTTGGAAATACTAATTGTTGTTTAGTCTCTTTGCTTCGTCTCGGCAATCTTTTGAAACCGGCTTCATGCTGAATATTATAGATGGTTTTCTCAGAAAAATCGTACCCTTTGCTGTCAAGAATCGTTTTGATTTCAGGAACAGAATGATTAGTCAACCTGAGTTGAATAATCAAATTTTCCGCGGAAGCAATATTCTCTGGTCTTTTTCTGCCAGGTTTTTTATCAAGAAAGAAGATATCGGAATCACCACTTTTCCTTTTTTTTCTGAACCAGGTAACTAAGGTAGTGAATCCACGATAAGTATAACCGAACTTTTTAGCAACTTCGACAGCAGGAACACCATCAACAAAATACATTCTAAGAGCTTCATATTTCTTTTGAGAAATAGAAGTCGTATTTAAAAAATAGTCTTTGTCATTCATAAAAAACCTTTTTAAAAACGTGCAATAATTACCGTGATAAAAGTAATAAAAAATCATTAAACAACCAAATAAAAAATGTAAAAAAGCCATTAAGTGTGTATTTATTGGCTTTTAGAGGGTATTAGATATGTTGATAACTGGATTAACGATTTAATAATATTGCTATAAAAGCATATATAATACGTAATGCATTGTGTTACTGAACTGTTGATATTTCTATAACTGATTAATATTTAAAGACTTATATCTACATTTTTTATTTAGTTCGATGTTTCAAATACTACAATTATTACCGTGAAAATCTGTGTTAAATAAAAGGAATACTTTTTAAGATTTTTAATCTTATAATATTTATCATTTGATTGTCTCAAAAAACTGAGATTATCATGTTTGTCATTATGAACAAAGTGATGTTTTTGAATGAAACAGCCCTAAAAATTGATGAAGCTATGACAGACAATTAGCATAAAATTTGCTGAATTGTTACCAATGATCACAGATTTTCACGGTAATAATTGTAGTATTTGAAACATCGAACTAAATAAAAAATGTAGATATAAGTCTTTAAATATTAATCAGTTATAGAAATATCAACAGTTCAGTAACACAATGCATTACGTATTATATATGCTTTTATAGCAATATTATTAAATCGTTAATCCAGTTATCAACATATCTAATACCCTCTAAAAGCCAATAAATACACACTTAATGGCTTTTTTACATTTTTTATTTGGTTGTTTAATGATTTTTTATTACTTTTATCACGGTAATTATTGCACGTTTTTAAAAAGGTTTTTTATGAATGACAAAGACTATTTTTTAAATACGACTTCTATTTCTCAAAAGAAATATGAAGCTCTTAGAATGTATTTTGTTGATGGTGTTCCTGCTGTCGAAGTTGCTAAAAAGTTCGGTTATACTTATCGTGGATTCACTACCTTAGTTACCTGGTTCAGAAAAAAAAGGAAAAGTGGTGATTCCGATATCTTCTTTCTTGATAAAAAACCTGGCAGAAAAAGACCAGAGAATATTGCTTCCGCGGAAAATTTGATTATTCAACTCAGGTTGACTAATCATTCTGTTCCTGAAATCAAAACGATTCTTGACAGCAAAGGGTACGATTTTTCTGAGAAAACCATCTATAATATTCAGCATGAAGCCGGTTTCAAAAGATTGCCGAGACGAAGCAAAGAGACTAAACAACAATTAGTATTTCCAAAGATTGAAGCCGAAAAAAGTGCATCTGTTGACATTCAAAAAACAGACGAATTCAAAAGTGATTCAGCCGGTATTTTATGTTTGCTTCCTTTAATTGAGTCGCTTGATATTCGACAAATTATTGAAGAATCCAATTATCCGGGGACTAAACAAATCAGTAAATTAAGTTCAATATTRTCTTTTGTGGCACTAAAAGCATCWGRTGYCAGGCGWTATACYGCTGACAATATTTGGTGYATGGACAGGGGTTCGGGACTYTTTGCCGGATTAAATGTATTGCCGAAGGCAGCTTGGTTTACTTCGTACTCGCATAGAGTAACGTCGGATATKAATAAAGATTTYCTSATYAAATTAAGTAAAAAATGGATTGAATTAGGACTTATCAGTGATACGGTTAACCTTGATTTTACKACTATTCCTTACTGGGGAGATTCCGRGCATTTAGAGAATAATTGGTCYGGYAAACGTAACAAAGCSCTTCCAAGTATGCTGGCGGTKCTGGCTCAGGATCAGGACAGCGGYATAGTTGATTATGGGGATACSAATATAATGCACAAAGATGAAAGTGCTGTTATATTGGAATTCCTTGATTTTTACAAAGAAWGTTCTGACGRYAAAAWGGATTTRAAATATTTAGTTTTTGACAGYAAATTCACAAATTAYGAAAATCTCAACCGCTTAAATAAAGATGGAATAAAGTTTTTAACGATTCGCAGACGAGGCAAAAATATAGTTGAAGAGATTGAAAATMTGCCACAATCGAAATGGAAAACTATTAGAATTGATGGYTCWTCAAATAAAAAAAGRACRWTAAAAGTTWGTGAYCAAAGGGTYAARCTHAGAGGWTAYGAGGGYGAGGTCAGRCAAATWGTGATTACAGGAAACGGGAARATAAAACCTGCWATYATWATTACAAATGATTTCGAWTCTTCAGTTGAAAGTTTRGTTAGAAAATAYGCAAGAAGATGGTTAGTTGAAAAAGAAATTTCTGARCAAATTTCATTTTTYCATCTTAATAATGTATCTTCWTCAATGGTTATAAAAGTTGATTTTGATTTRACGATGTCRATTCTTACGCATAATATTTACAGATTATTAGCCRGAGATTTGCCGAGATWTGAGAAATTGTCTATTCAGAATTTGTATGAAAAGTTTTTACTCAATAGYGCAGATATTCAGATTGAAAAAGAAMGYATTATCGTTAATCTGAAAAAGAAAAGAAATCTACCTCTTTTACTCGAATCTATGAACCAATTTAATAATTTGAAATATGCTTGGCTTGGTAACAAAAAAATAATTTTCAAGGGAGCTACGTATTCATAAACTACGTATCTCATTTTCCCGTGAAAATCTGTGTTAAGTGTAGAATTATTGAAAATATCTTGTTTATCAATCCGGCAGTTACAACAGGTTTTCCGGCAAACATAGCCTTAATGCCAATCACAGCAACTTCGTTAGCACTCATTTTTGGTTTTGCTTTGAAAAGTTTGAATCTCACTCCTGCAAGTGCCGTTTTATGGAAATTTGTTTCAGTGGGTCCGGGATTCAGACAGGTGACCACAACTCCAAAACGCTTTAATTCATGATGTAAAGCCTTTGAAAAGCTCATAACGAACGACTTGGTAGCGGAATATACTGCAAAATTCGGTATTGGCTGATAGGAGGCTGTAGAAGCTACATTTAAAATATAGCCGCTGCCTCGCGAGGTCATATCTTTCCCGAATAATCTGCTGAGTGAGGTCAGAGACGCACAGTTAAGAATTACCATTTCTTCAAGCAATTCCGGGTCCAAATTAACAGTCTGTCCATACAACCCGAATCCTGAATTGTTTACCAGAATATCAATTATATGCCCTCTTGAAATAACTGTCTCGTATAAAGATTTTGCAGATTTTTCTTTCGTTAGGTCAATTTTTATAATATCAACAGAGATTTTATCTTTGAGCAATTCTTTTACCTCAGCCATTGCGATTTCATCCCTGCTTGCAATTACCAGTTCTATATTCATTTCTGCAAGTACCAATGCAATTTCTTTTCCGATTCCGGATGTTGCTCCGGTAATAAGTGCTTTCATAATAATAATTTATCCTTTTTATAAATCAATAGATTGTAATAAAAATATCACATTTAACAATGCATTACCCAAAATAATTATAAATCAGAATTGTCTGGAATTCTAATATATTTTTGATAAAATGGCAGGTTAATGATTGATTTTGGTTGTATTACGGAAACTGACAGTAGGTTTTGATTCAATTCCAGGAGTTGAGTGCTGAAATCCGCAGCATTTTGCTATAGCTGCCTTTAATTTTTCTTTTTCGTCAGGCGTAAGATTATTTACATAGTGAGTATTATTTAATACATTTTTTTCACATTGCTGACATTGAGGCATTTTTTGGGGCGACAAATTGTCAGTAGTAATTTTTTGTCCGATAATAGTAACAAATCCAAATTTTACACCTGAATAGACAAGATAAAAGAATGCCAGCATTCCGACTGATTCTAAAAATGTGATATGCTGAACGTCGAAAGCATTAACCAGATATGAATTCCAAAACCATGTAAGCAGCATACCGCTTAACTTCAGGATTCCCGCGAAAAACAGGATATAGAGAAGAGATTTTAAAACATTATTCTTTAATAAGGTCAATAACATGTGTTCTTTTTGAAAGATGTAACCATAGGTATTAACGAAACTTAAAGTATAATATTTTGTATATAAAAATCGGTTGGTCTATTCTGATAAAAAAAGGGTTTAATATAGTCTTTTTAACTAAATCAAACCCTCATAACAATTCGGAATTTATATAAATATAAAATCAATTCTCGTTTATAGACCTGTAGAGGTCTTTCAATTTTTTTCTTAAATGCAGAACTGCATAGCGTTTACGAGCCAGTAGTGTATTAATATTCACACCTGTATCCTCCGACATCTCACGGAAAGATATACCTTCGAACTCGTTTTTGACAAAAACCTCACGTTGTTCAGCCGGCAGCTCAGCCAGACCTTCCTGAACAGATTCCCAGATTGTCTTTCTAATCAGGTCTGTTTCGGGGCTATTTGAGAAATCACCAAGGAAATTCTCAAATGTATCAACACCATCTTCAGCCTGTCCGGGTGTCTGCATATCTGAAAAGGTTTCTGCACGTTTCTTTCTATATGAGTCAATAATGCGGTTTCTAACTGCAGTAAATACCCATGACGCAATGTTTTCAATCGGCTTTTGTACATTTGCCGATGCTGCAAGAACATTTGTGAATACATCCTGTAAGATGTCCTCTGCTTCTTCCTGACTGCGTACTCTTTGTCTTATGAACCCGAGGAACTTCTTGCGGTCTGTTCGGAACAGGTTCTCGATCTGCAATGCTAAATCCATATCTCCACTCCTATTTGTAGATGTATAATAATAATTTTTCGAATCACTTTTGCGTTCCGGTTTTCTATATTTTATAGACTTTGTAATACCAATCACCTTTAAAAATTAATTCGTAAAAACTTCTACCATCATCCTCCGTTAATTCATTTTTCAAAAAGTATTTTTTAATTGCAACACTCTTACTTATGTAATGACACATCAAAATCAAAAAGGTTTCAACAAAAAATCAATATTTTTTCAAAACAACAATTACTCTCTAAAACTTAATGACAAAATGTCATAACCAACATAAAACAAAACTTCTCAACTTAGCATAGGAATTTTTATGCCAAATTTATGTGCATTGTCTTTAGCCCTGACATAACCTGCATCTGCATGGCGGAGAATACCCATGAGAGGGTCATAAGTCAGAACTCTTGATAATCTGCCTCCGGCTTCGTCACTGCCGTCTGCTACAACAACCATACCTGCGTGCTGGGATAATCCCATACCTACGCCGCCGCCGTGATGAAATGATACCCATGAGGCACCTCCGATTGCGTTAAGTGCAAAATTAAAAAATACCCAGTCTGAAACTGCATCCGAACCGTCGAGCATTGACTCAGTTTCTCTGTATGGCGATGCAACGGAGCCGCAATCCAGATGGTCACGACCGATTACAATGGGTGCCGATACTTTTCCGGTACGAACCAGTTCGTTAAACAACATACCTGCTTTCAATCTGTCACCGTATCCAAGCCAGCATATCCTTGCAGGAAGCGCCTGATATTTCACAACACGGCTTGCATTTTTAATCCAGCGGTGAAGCGGTGCATCGTCAGGAAATAACTCCATAACCGCTTTATCGGTCACTTCAATATCTTTCGGGTCACCTGATAGTGCTACCCAGCGAAAAGGTCCCTTACCGTCGCAGAAAAGCTGACGGATATACTCAGGAACAAATCCGTTAAAATCAAAAGCGTTTTCTACTCCGCCGAAATCTTTTGCAATACCGCGAATATTATTTCCGTAATCGAATACTACTGAACCATGCTTCTGAAAATCAATCATTGCCCTGACATGCTCTCCAATTGACTTATAAGCCTCTGAAAGATACTTCACAGGATTCTCACTGCGAAGATTGTCTGCTTCCTTTATAGTCATACCCGCAGGATAATAACCATTCAACGGGTCATGAGCAGCAGTTTGGTCAGTAACCACATCCGGCATAATATTTCTTCTGACTAATTCAGGTAAAATCTCGGCAGCATTTCCTATCAAACCGATTGAAATAGCTTCTTTACGGTTTTTGTATTCATTCATCACCCGCAGAGCTTCATCAAGATTGTCTATTTTTAAATCACAGTAACCGTCTCGGATTCTCTTGTCAATTCTTGTTTCATCAATTTCAATTGTAATTGATGCCGCACCGGTAAATTTTGCCGCAAGCGGTTGAGCCCCGCCCATACCGCCCATTCCGGCTGTCAGGAGAAATCTTCCGTTCAAGTCTCCTCCGAAGTGCTGCCTTGCGCATTCGGCAAATGTTTCGTAAGTACCCTGGAGGATTCCCTGCGTTCCGATATAAATCCAGCTTCCTGCTGTCATTTGTCCGTACATCATAAGCCCAAGAGCGTCAAGTCTTCTGAATTCATCCCAGGTAGCCCATTTGGGTACAAGATTTGAATTTGCAATGATAACTCTCGGTGCTGAAGTATAAGTTCGTACAACACCGACCGGTTTGCCGGATTGAACCAATAATGTTTCGTCTTCTTTTAAATTTTTTAACGTATCAACAATAGCATCAAAACACTCCCAGTTTCTTGCAGCTTTTCCCAAGCCACCGTAAACAATCAACTCAGAAGGTTTTTCAGCATTTTCAGGGTCCAGATTGTGGTGAATCATTCTGTAAGCTGCTTCAATCTGCCAATTTTTACAAGTTAGTTCAGTTCCGCGTGGAACTTTTACAGTTCTCATATCAATTATTCCTCACTTTCAAATCGGGAATTTTAGGTTTACTTTTTTGTATATCTAAAAATTCCTGAACTTCATTTTCTGCCAATTTGTAATTCTCAAAAATAACTCTAAAGAATTCCCATGGGTAAATACCTGTGTCATGTCCGTCGCCCCAAGTGGGGTTGATTGCATAATTACCAACGGGAGACAATGATTTTAATTCATTCTTACCGTGTGAGAATGTCGGCATCACAAATTTATTTGATTTGGAAGACTGGTCTGCTTTTTCTCTGCAGTCAGCACATGGACATTCATTACGCAGTTTTTCCAATTTAATAACTGACTTAAATCCGTCATCCCATTCAGCGGTCAACAGCCCTTCAAATTCTTTCTTTATTTTAAAAGGTACAAAATTCATAACGCAAAATTAAGCATTTTTTTTCAAATAACAATGGATTAAATACGACTAATTTAATCTTGTTTGTACAATAAATCTAAGGAGATAATTCAATGGCTCAAGTCCCTAAAGAAATAATTGCGAATATTCAAAAATTTATTGATTTAGTTGAAAAATCGGGAATACATATTGATAAAGCTATTTTATTCGGTTCTTATGCCAAAGGGTTACAGAATATGTGGAGCGATATAGATTTGGCACTGGTTTCAAAAAATTTTGAAGGTAACAGATACTACGATTTAGATAAATTAGTTGATGCCTGTTTAGCAATTGACACAAATATTGCCCCTCTTCCATATAAAACTGAGGATTTTACTACCGATGATTTGTTTGTAAAGGAGATTTTAAAATACGGTATTCAGATAATATGACAATCTTAGTTTGATCTAAATTCTCTATTTTACAAATACTTATGAATATGTTTCCGCCTGAGTAAATCCACTACTTCCTGTACCTGTTCTGAATTTCCTCTTTTACAAATCAATAATGCCTCGTCAGAATCAATGATTATTACATCTTCCATACCCACAACTCCAATCATCTTTCCGCCGGACATAATAAATGAATTTTTGTTCTTGATTGAAATCACGTCACCCATAATAACATTATTATTTGCATCCTTCATCTGCAGGCGGTAAAGTTCGTCCCAATTACCAAGGTCGCTCCAGGTAAATGATGCCTGAAGACAATAGACATTGTCTGCTTTTTCAAGTATTCCGTAGTCTAACGAAATTGAATTAATCTGCTTATAAAGATATCTTAACTCTTCAACAAATTCATCCATTCCGAAATAAAGATTTAAATTGTCGAATTTTGCAGAATATTCAGGAAGAAATTTCTCGAAAGCTTCTTTAAATACACTGATTTTCCATATAAATATACCGCTGTTCCACAGAAAATCGCCGGATTCAATAAATCTGCCTGCTGTGCCGATATCAGGTTTTTCAGCAAACGTCAGACAGTAGCTTAACAGTGAATCACCGCTGTTCACTTCGTCAACCTGAATGTAACCGAATTGTGTTTCCGGTCTGGTAGGTTTAATGCCGATTGTAAGTATGGAATTTTTCTCAAAGGCAGTCGAAAATGCAACATCCAAACTGTTATAGAATTCACCGAGATTCGATATAATATGGTCTGAAGGGAATACAGCCATCAAAGTATCTTCCGAAAAACCCTTGTGCAAAAGATAGTTTACTGACAAGGCATTACATGGCGCTGTATTTCTGCCGAATGGCTCAAATATCAGATTATCCGGATTTATACCGGGCAATTGTTGAATAGCAAGCTCACGGTGCTGATAACTCAACACAATATAAACATTCTCTTTTCCGAAGTAACTTAAAAGTCTGTTATAAGTATTTTGAAGCAGTGTACCTTCACCAATCATGTGTGTAAATTGTTTGGGATTGCTTTCGGTACTTTGGGGCCAAAATTTTGACCCTAAACCGCCTGCCATAATAAGTGCAACTTTTTCCATTTCAATTTCCTGCTACTATTCAGGTAATACTAACAAATTTCATTCAAAATTACGAAATTTTATTCACAGATAAAAGGATAAAATTCAAATCGAACAAAATAATATTATAAATTCAGTTCTTCATTCCTGAATTAATATCTTTTTTAAATTATGTAATGACAACGTGCTTTATTATTTACTTTCCAATTTGGAGTTTTAATACTCTGATTTATCAAAAAAGACTTTCACTTTTATTGAGTAAATTTCAACTTGACAAAAAAAAACCCATACTATTAAGTATGGGCTGCCTCCTTACCGCAGGGACTACCCATTTAAAAAATCCCGCGACCATCTAACTCTATTGTTTCATCAGTATAGTGTTCATCTGTCCCTGCATACTCAATTTTAATTCTGATTTGTGCCTTATAATCTTTAGCTTCTCCCGGGTTAAAAGTCAGGTATATATCTTTTGTTCTGGAATTAGGTTCAATAACCAGAGGAGTGACAACTGCAGGTTCGTTTAGTATTACTCCGTCCGGGTCAATTATCTCAAATTCCTTTACAGTTGCTTTCACATTTGAAGAATTTATAAGATTTAAAATTTTCAGGTCTAAATTTCCTACTTCAGTAATTCCGAATTTAATATCACCTGCCCAAACTGATGCTACCTTTGCTTTAATATTTGTAACAGGATTTTTGAAATCTGTCCAGTTAATAATATCATCAAATTTTCCGGGTTTTACTGATGTAAATGATATTACAATATTTTGAAATTCACCGGTAGTTCCCTTCGGAGTCAGAGTGAAAGGCAACTGAGTTACAAACTGATAATTTTCGGTGAAATTTTTGGTTGTTATTGTTTTGAGTGTTACATTCTTATCAGTAATATTTCTGACAAGAAAATTCTTCGAATGAATTTTATCGGGATGCACAATACCAAAATCAATCTCTAACGGCTCTACTACAAAAACCGGCGGAAGATTATTAGGGTCATAAACCACAACAATCTCTTTTGGAGTTTCCAAAGCTGACGGATCCTGACATCCGGAGAGTAGAACCAAAATAAATAAAAATATCGTTAAAATTTTTGACATTCTACAAACCTATACCAAAACCAAAAGAATAACCTAATTTCTCGGTTGTAAACCATAATCTTCCGCCGTCAGCCTGTTTCTCGTTGTAAATCAACATACCGCCTTCGACTCCGAAATTAATATATAAATTCTCTGTAATGCTGTAGTTCATTCCTAATCCTGTTTTGAATATTGGACCAACAACAGTACTGCCGGCAAGCAGGTTCAATTCCGGACGGAAACCTGACTCTGCTATTTCGCCCAGATTATATTGGTATGTGACAGCAAGCCATCCGCCATTCCAGCTTTGGTTATATCTGTAAATAATATCATCAACTTCCTTGTCAAATGTCATCAGAAAATTTTCGATACCCCCTGCTAATCCGATTGCATGGTCACTGTTTATACTATATTTGATACCTATGCTTAAATTATTCATCAAAGGATTTGATTCGTTTGCAAGGTTAAAGTTGGGATATGATGCAGCTCCGAATTTTTTAAAATAAATAGTTGAATTATCCATAATTACCGATAAGAAATTCGATACAGCAGTAATTCTTTGCTTATTGAAATGATTTGATGTATTTCCAAAATCAATATGACCCAAATTTAGTCTGCTTGGAGAAATATCATACCAAACCTGTTCATTCTCAGAAATCAAATTTTCTGCCGGAGCATTTTGACTGAAAGACTGTTTTTCAGTTGATGGAGAAAATTTTGAACCATTTCCTCCGCTAAATCTTTTAACATTTTTTGATTCAACTGAAGAATAATTGCTATTTTTCGAATTACCGGTAGAATTTCCTTCATCGGTCAAACCGCTGAATGATTTAGATGTTTCCCCTGAACCGGAGTACGATTCGGTGAATGGTACTTTCTGTACGGATTGATTCACAGAAGCAGTATTTAAATTCTTCCGTTTGGTGTCAGCCGGCTCATCTGCTGAATTATTAAGCATCAGTATTGCACCAATTGACATGAATGACAATAATAATACAGATAAAGAAGTGCGATTGAAAAACATAGCAATCAACATAGCTGTTGCTTTTGAACTGACATCCATAAAAGTGGAAACAGGTCCTTCTTTCAGCCCGGTACTCTCGAGTAATTTGCTCTTGAGATAAGCGGGAGGCTCTATCTTGGAATTGCGAAGTGTGTTTCGCAATTGTACATATTGCCTCATTTCATCCTGCAAATCAGGATTTTGTGCTAAGTCATAGAATAATGTGCCGGTTTCTTCCTGACCCAGTTCACCGTCAAGAAAAGAAACCAACCGCTCGGATGAGCTCATAAATTCATTAGTGCTGTACATTTGACTTTAACCATTTATTATTATTACTTATTTTCATTTTAATTAATCCTGCAAATCATTTAAATAAGGAATTAAGATTTCCCTTAATTTTTCTTTTGCTCTAAAAATCCTGATTCTGACTGCCGATATGGACTGGTCTAATGCCTGAGCTATTTCGGCATAAGTCATATCCATATATTCCTTCATAATTATTACCTCACGGAATTGATGGGGTAATGAATCAATCGCCATATTTACAATGCTCTTAACTTCGTTATTCTCAATTGACTTATCGGTATATTGCAAATTTATCTCGTTAAGGTCAGCATAATTTGTCATTTTTCTTTTTAGTTCATTATGACATAAATTTCTTGCAACCGTTATCAGAAAACCACCGACATTATGAATCTGTTCACCTTTTTGACTGCTCGTATAAAGCCGCAAAAAGACTTCCTGAAATAAATCTTCAGAAATTGTTGTGTTTACTATATATCTTCTGCAATAAGTAAAAATTCTGTCGGAATACCGCTCATAAATCTCCTCAAATGCTCCCCTTGCGACATTTTTGCCTTTGCAAAGCATCTCATACAGTTCGAGGTCGGTCTTATCTTTCAGTTTTTTTTCCATCACAAATTTACATTTTCAAAATACTTTTTCAAAAATTGTACACAAACTATATGTATGACAATTGAAAAACGATTTTGTCACATAATTTTCCAATTTATTTTTGAATTTTAATATTTTTTTTCACTATTTGTAAATTTATGTAATAATTAATGAAATTTCTTTGCAAAAATCATCTATTTTGCTGAATATTTGTAATACTTGAAAGTCATTATGCTGCAACACAAAATTAAGGGAGTTTTTTTATTTCCACATTAATCTTATATCAAACTCACATTGCATTAATAGTAAAAATGTTACTTTTTCTGAAATTCTTCTAAAATTCTTGTACCGAAATGCTCAAAAAGATTTTTCCATTTGTTTGTTTTCATCAATTTTCTTGCACCGGCTTCAACTTTTTCCTCACTTGGGTGATAGCTTTCGACGTAATCAAAAGCAAGTCCGATACCCCAACCCAAAATAGGGAAGATTGCCCAGTTTAATCCACCGGTTGTCAGGACGTTCATACCTACAAGAAATCCGTTTATAATTAAATATGCTGTCAAATGTTCACGAAATGATGATTTCTTTTTGGTAAGCCACAATACTTTTGCCTGTTCAAAGCCTGAGTTTTCGCTTTCGTAGCGAATTGCACCCAATACTTCAGCCCTGCTTATATTTAGCTCTGAAGCAATCCGCAGAAGTTCCGATTCGGTTATTCCACCGCTGTAATCGGCGCTGCTTTTTATAGCGCGCTTCAAAATTCTGTCAATTTCTTCGCTTTTGTAAACTCTTTCGCTCATCTCAACACCATTTTTTTACTTAATTACGAAAAAAAATAAATTTTGTTATAGTTCGGATGATACTAAATAAATATCAGGAATAAATAATTGGAATTTGAGGTTTATAATTCTCGTCGGATACAAAAAAATCGCCTTTCTTTCTTAAAGCATCTTCGACGAATTGGAATGTTGACAGTACCTCAGCCTTTCCTGCTAATATGGCAACATCATGTTCGTAATGAGCAGATGGCTTATTATCTTTGGTTACAACTGTCCATTTATCTTTTAAAGTATATACCTCCGGACGTCCCATATTAATCATCGGCTCAATTGCCAGCACAATACCGGATTTCATCAGCGGTCCTCTGTGTCTTCTGCCAAAGTTTGGTACCTGAGGTTCTTCGTGCATTTTTCTGCCCAAACCATGCCCGACAAGTTCTCTTACTACTCCGTATCCATTGAGCTCGCAGTGATTTTGGACAGCATATCCTATATCGCCGATTTTATTGAATTGCTTTACTTCTCCAATTCCAAGCAGCAGAGATTCATAAGTAACTCGCATTAATCTTTTGCTTTCTTCACTTACATCACCAATTGCGAAAGTATATGCATGGTCGCCATAATATCCGTTCATTAGTACACCGCAGTCAACCGAAACTATATCGCCTTCCAAAAGTGGTTTGTCGTGTGGTATGCCGTGGACAACCTGCTCATTTACAGATGTACAAAGTGTATTAGGGTATTTATACAAACCAAGAAAGCCGGGTTTGCCGCCGTTGTCGCGTATAAAAGTTTCGGCAAGCCGGTCGAGTTCGAGCGTTGTTATTCCGGGTTTGATTACTTCTGCAATTAAACCGAGTGTTCTGGATACCAATTGTGCTGATTGACGCATTAATTCAATTTCAGCTGGCTTTTTAAAATCTATCATTCCGAGAAATCTTCTTATTAAATTCATTTATGAATCTGCAAAAGTAATAAAAAAATGACAGTCTCTAAGAATATATACCTAATTTCATCTAATATAATATAAATTTAAAAATAATCAAAAAATATTACAATTTGAAACCTAATCCAAATATGACACCTACACCGGTATAATTGAAATTTTGGTCTTTTAAATATATAATTCTATGGTTCCAATCTTCAATTTTTACAGGTAAAACAAAATTGCATAGACCTTGTAAATTGAGAGAGAGCTTTTCTGTTATAAAATATGCTAATTTTATACCTGCTGAACCTCCGAATATTATATCTTGAAAATTCAATTCATCGAAATTTGTATAAATTTGTGTATTTAAATACTCGTTAATAACTATTTGATTCGAAAAAAGTCCAATTATAGTACCAATTTTGTAACTAATTTCAAAATTGCTTGCAAAATCAAAATCGAATATATTTCTGTAATTAGGAGTATAGTTTAGATAGGTCGTTACTGTAAATCCTTTTGAAATAATACCTGACCGTTGTGCCGGACTATAACTGAAATCATCGGAAATGTAGTTCAAACCTGTTCCAAAATTCAGTTTGCCAACTATTGGATATTCAAATATTATTGACGGATAATTTGTTTTCAAACCTTTCCAAGGTATTTCAAGAAGTGTCTCACCCTGAAAATTCTGTAACAAAATAAAATTAGAAAAATTTTCATATAACACATTACTTCCTATTTCTATAACAAAAGTGTAATCCCTCTGCCGTAAAGAAATTAATTCTTCTATTGAATTAAATTGAACAGGTTTTTCGTATTTCAAAGATTTCTTCTTCTCTGATATTAAATTATTAATTTCAGGTACAACTATATATTCATTGTCTAAATTAATTTCAATAAAAGAAGACAATTCTTGAAAATAGTTTAAATTTAACAGATAAATATCTTCCCTTCCTAAAAATTCCCTTTTACCCGGAATTAGAACAGAACTGATTTCAGAAAAATGATATACTTTATACTGAATTTCAACATCTTTCCAATTGAATTGTGAATTATCAGGTGCTAAAACTAAAAACGAACTGTCAGCCCACATCAAATCACCACTTATAATTGTATTATCTGACATCTTGAATTTAAAAGCATTTCGATAATCATTGAAATTTAATTTTGGAGTAACAATCTTTAATAATTCTGAAGACCAGATTATTTCAAAAATTTGCCCCTTGTTTTCAAATTCAACTATATATTCATAATTTTCAATTAATTTTTCCAAAATCGAATGTGTAGATTTTAAAAATGGCAAAGTATCATATTTGATTTTTCCATCAGGAGTACTTGCTATTTCAAATTGCACAATTGAATCATTTATCTTATATAATTTTGCTGATTTAAAACTTTTAATATTAGGAAATAAGTTGAAATATTCTTTATGTACCGGTTCGATTTCCATTCCAATTCTTTTTGAAATTTCAATTTCATCTATGTTATCATCTGCCAATAGATTTAAAATTGAACAAATTATCAATAAGCAGTATAATATAAGTTTAATTTGAAAAGACATTTTCACTCCTATAGTATTTTTTTTATTGAGAAAATTTACTGTAATTCTGTAACAGGCATAAATACTCTGCAAAAATATATCGAATTATCATTATTATCTGTAAAATTATAAGCAAATCCAACATAAACCTCTTCTAGAAAATCTCCATAGGAAGAATTTAAATAATAAAATTTTTGATGCGAATAATTCAGGTCATAAGCAGTTCCGACATCAATTCTTAATTTTTTGTCCTTTAAATGATTTGGTACCGTTTGCTTAATAATTTCATCAGTTAAATTTTTTGGATTACTGTTTATGTAAAATGGAAGTAATTCTTTGGAGTATAAATATAAATCCTGATTCCATGGGTGTTTACTATTATAAATATCAATAATAAAGTCCGTTTCGGGACTTATGACAGAATCATTATCATTGCATGAGATTAATAATAGACAAATTAATATAGAAAATACAAATTTCATTTTTCAACCTTATTTGTGTTCAAACTATTTATGTAATAAAGTATTAAATTAATCTTACTTTTACAAAAATAGTATTATTATTCAAATTAATAAAATTATTTACAATATTGGATAAATTTACTTGGAAGAACAACAAATCCTTAGTTTTCATTTTGTAATAAATAGACAATAATTAATTGAATATACGTAAATTTTAAAAATTATTAGGAAGAACTATATTAAATAATATCCGACTAATATTATCGTCTTTAACTAACTTTTTTATTAGGATTATATAAGATTATTAAGAATGTCAAAATTAGATTGGTACGAAGGCAGAGTTGTTGATATTATAAAAGAAACTCCGTTTATAAGGAGATTTTTCATTCAGATAGCAGATTTAGAAAATTATGAATTTAAAGCCGGACAGCATATAAAAATTGAATTTCCTATAGATGCCCGTAAAAATTATCGCCAGTACTCTCTGGCTAATGCTCCCGACGGCAGTAACATATTCGAATTGCTGATTGTTCTGGACCCGAACGGAATAGCTACAAATTATCTCTTTAATGAAGTTGAAATAGGTTCGATTCTTAAAGTTTCCGAGCCGAGAGGTAATTTTCTTGTGCCTGAATATGTTGATACTGATTTGTGTTTTATTTCAACCGGTGTCGGACTGGCTCCCCTGCGTTCAATTTATCTCGATATTATGAAACGAAATATGCCGCATAAACATATCTATGTCATTTTCGGTACAAGATTTATGCGGGATATGATTTACATAGAAGAAATTGAACAATTATCTCAAAGAAGAGATTTTACATTCATTCCGGTACTTTCCCGTGAAACATCTGACGATTGGAAAGGCAGACGCGGCTACCTCCATGAAGTTTATAAAGAACTTTTTGACCATGTACCACCGGTCGAATATTACATCTGCGGGTGGAGAGATATGGTTTCTGAAGCGAGAACAAATCTGATGGCAATGGGCTATCAGCGTAAACAAATTCATTTTGAACGGTATGATTGATGTTAAATATTGATGAAGATTTCTGTCAGTTTTTTTTATATACTCAATTAATATTCGTCGTAAAATCATTTAATTCAAGTAATTATATCAACCTCACCCCAACCCTCCAAATGGCAGGGCAGATACGTTCTATTATTTCAAAAATGAAACTTCTCGATAGGTCACTCTGAGCTTGCGAAGAGTCCATGATTTCATTGATTAACAGCCTGGATTCTTCACTTCGTTCAGAATGACCAGCCAAAAATTGATTTTTAATGTTGTAACGATTATAAAATTCGTTGATTTTATTTGGAACGTATCAGCACTTCTTTCAAAATAGGTTAGGGAGTTTTTGAATGTTTGGGTAAAAGAAAAACGTTTATAAACTACAGAATTAATAACATCATGCTGAATAAATATCATAATTCTCATTATATTACCTGGTTAATTTGCATTTATAAAATAAAATTTGAATATTAAGTACATATTGATTATTTTTATTTTTTTATTTTAATAGATTCAAAAATGCCCGGTAGAACTTTTGTAATTGGTGACGTTCACGGATGCCCCAAGACTCTCGAACAATTGCTTTTCAATGTATGTAATATTGAAATCGACGATAAGTTGATTTTCATTGGCGACCTCATAGACAGGGGACCGGATTCAAAAGCTGTTTTGGATATTATTCTGAACTTGATTGACAGTAAATACGAAGTCATTTTGATACGCGGGAATCATGAGCAAATGATGATTAATGCTCTTGACCATTCAAATGCAATGAAAAGCTGGTTCCGAAACGGCGGTAAAAGCACTCTCGATAGTTTTGATGCATTCCATCCCGGATTTATTGAGGATAAGTATATCGAATTAATTCTTGGTACACGTTTTTTCTATGAAACTGAAAATTTCGTGATTGTTCATGCCGGATTAAATTTTAATATAGCAAACCCATTGACTGATAAAGACAAAATGATATCATCAAGAATTGATTACTGCGACTCATCAAAAATAGGCGGTAGAAAACTGATAATCGGACACACACCGTTTGATTTGGACAAAATTAAATTATCGCTTGGTACCGACTTGATAAGACTTGACGGCGGATGTGTATATTTCAGAAGCATTCAGGGTTTGGGTTATCTTGCAGCACTTGAACTTGATTCTATGGAATTGTTTTATCTGCAGAATATTGATTTCGATTTCTATGGTTTGTGATTGACAGTTTTCACCTTGAACATCAAAAATAATTTGGAGAATATTAAAATATTCCTTAATTTGGGAATATGTGATATGTGGATTTTCACAAAAGTAATTTGATGGTTTTGCAGGAACCGCATAAAGCATTGGGTAATAAATAACATTTACCGTTTTTAGTCTATATTATTGAGTATTTATGAAGTTAATATTTTCAGTCTTGATTGCTTTACTGCTCAGCACAGCCGCAATCAATATAATGTATAGTGCACCGATTAATAATTATCCGGTTGAATTAATCCAGCCTGACGGCAGCAAAATAAATTGCTTTTTGTCAGGTGACGAGTATTTTAATTATTTCCATACAAAAGAAGGGTATTTTATAAAACAGGATGCGGATGGATTCTATTATTTTGCAGACCAGCCGGGAAATGAAATAATTACTACTAAATACAAAGTTGGTGTGGATGAACATGATTTATTAAATATAAAAAAATGGCTGAAACCCGATAAAAATGAAATTAATGAGCAGATTAAATTAAATTCTTTAGAGAAATCCAAATCAAATAAAAAAGGCGAACCGAATTTAGCATCCAAAACCGGAAAATTAAGCAACATAGTAATTTTCATAAAATTTGCAAAAGACACTGAATATGAAGACGAAATCAATTACTATGACAGTCTGTATAATGATAAATCAAACATTTCTTTCCGAAATTATTATCAGGAAGCATCATATAATTCACTTGATGTGATGACTTATTTTTATCCTACCGACGGGGAAACTGTAATATCATTTACCGACAAAAATGTAAGAGATTATTATTGTCCTTATAATGAAACATCCAATCCTACCGGATATAAAGAAGGGCAGAAATATCAAAGAGAAAGGCAGCTTCTGACATCGGCATTAACCAATGCTCTGCAATATATACCCGATAATATTGATTTCGATGGTGACAATGACGGCAATGTAGATAATGTTACTTTTATTGTCAAAGGCGGTCCTACCGGCTGGAGTAGTCTGTTATGGCCCCATCGCTCATGGTATGGCGGAGATATAACCATAAATGGCAGCGAGGTTCATGATTATAACTTTGGAGTATCCGATTTAGTCAGAGATGGAAATTACGGATTGGGAACTATTTGTCATGAATTTTTTCATACACTCGGTTCACCTGATTTATATCATTACAGTTACGATGGATTTGTTCCGGTTGGTATTTGGGATTTGATGGGAAATACATCGAATCCTCCGCAATTAATGAGTAATTTTCTGAAATGGCAATATACAGGTTGGATTACTTCAATCCCTGAAATTAAATCTGAAGGTAAGTACGAACTGCTGCCGATTACATCGCAGACAGGAAGTATTTACAAAATTCAATCAAAGAATTCTGCATCTGAATACTTCATTCTTGAATATAGAAAAAAGGATGATGTCTATAACAAATCGTTGCCGGGCAGCGGTTTATTGGTTTATAGAATTGATTCTGAATTATTCAATCAGGGAAATGGCAGCGGAGCGCCGGATGAAATTTATTTATTCAGACCCGATGGTACTAATTCGACAGGAGGCAATCTTGGCAGCGCCAATTTCAGCCGTGAATCAGGGAGAACTTCTATCGGAAATTTTACAAATCCCAGGCTATTTTTGTCAAATGATTTATTAGGCGGACTTGAGATTTTTAACATCTCAGATTGCGGCGAAACAATCTCGTTTGAAATATCTTATAAACCTCGTACCAATATTATTTCACCGGAAAATAAGAGTATTGACCAAAGTCTGAAACCACTTTTTAAATGGCGGAAAATATCACAGGCTTCATCATATAAATTTGAATTATCCGACAATATTAACTTTAGTAATTTAATTTTTTTTAAGGAGAATTTCAAGGATACAGTTCTTCAAATTCAGACTGAGCTTAAAAAAGGCACTCAATATTTTGCACGAGTAAAGTGGATGACGTCTTCTGCCGAATCACCATGGTCTGATATATCAGAGTTTTCAACAATACCTGACAAAACCATTCTCATGCTTCCTCTTAACAGCAGCAATGAAATAACTATAATGCCGGAATTTAAATGGAAACAGAATATAAATACAAATTATTATAATTTTCAAATATCCAAAACACCTGAATTTTCAAACATTGTATATAATAAATCATTTATAAAGGATACTACTTTAAAACTAACATTTGCATTGGAATTAAATACCAGGTATTATTGGAAAATTAAGTCTGTATCAAATGGTCAATTTATAATAGAATCTGATATTTTCACTTTCGAAACTAAACTGAAAGAGATAATTATTACTAATACTACGAGGTCGCGGGATGTCTGCGGTGGAGATTCATTAGCTCTTTCGATATCGGCAGTCGGGTCAAAAGACGGATTTCAATGGTATTTTAATAATTCACTGATTGCAGATGCTGTAGATTCGCTATTGATTATTCAGAATTTTACCGAATCAGAAGCCGGCATATATCACTGCAATGTTACTTCTCAGGATTTGGATATTTCGCTTGATAGTCCCCCGATTATTCTGGCATTGATTAGGTTAAATAATTTTGATGATATTCCGCAGTATATAAAAGCAAGAACTGACAGTAATACAGTTTTGAATGTTCAAATTAATCATTCACTGCAGGAGTTTTCAAAATCTTTTGCTATGCAGTGGTTTAGGAATGATTCAATTTTAACTGAAGGGAAAAAATATCAGGGGACTAAATCGCTAAAGCTGACTATACTATCATCTGATTCGACTGATGATGATGCAAATTACAGATTGCGGCTAATTTCTTTATGCGGGGATACGCTTTTTTCTTATCCTTTTGATGTCAAGGTTTCGGTAGAAGACTTTACGCAAAATTCCGAAATATTCTTAATTTATCCTAATCCTGCACGCGACAGATTCAGCATTGATTTCGTAGTTGAACATGCAAATCCTGGCAGTATGAAAGTAGAAATTTATGATTATCTCGGCAGGTCTGCAGGAGATATTAATCCTGAAATTCTCTATGATTCTTCAACCGGAAAAGGCACGATGCGATGCGATGCAGGCAATTTGCTAAAAGGAATATATATCATTGTGCTTTCAGACGGTAAATATCAGAGAACAATGACACTGTTCTTGAATTGATTATTAGAATCAAACCTCAATTCATTCAACCCACTGCTTAAGCCGTGGGTTGATTAGTTTTTGGGTGTTGTGGATTGGATTAGAAATTACGGCTCACAAATTATTTTCCACCTTCTACTCAACATTTTAGTAAGTTTTGAAAAAAGAAAGATGGGAAAAACAGAGAAAATTGGTAAGTTTGTACTGAAAATAAGTTAAATACTGAAAAAAGAAATAATGTCAGAAGTACCAATAATAAAAAAATACAAATTACTGAAAATGAAGGTTACAGAATTTAAATTATCAAGTATTTTACTTGTTTTTTTTATTTTTTTAATATTAGGATGTACTGATATGATTTTAGAATACGAGTCTGTTGCAGATCTTCAAATAATTGTCATGAAAGAAAACGGGAAAAATTATATTGAAATTTCTGGTTTGTGCATGCATAGTTCAATGAATATAGATAAAGTGCAACATAAGGAAGATGGTAATTCTTTATATGTACAAGTATATTTGACTTTAAGAAGAAGGGTAGGGTCAAGTGGAAATTTGAAGGAAAAGATTGAAATTAGTGAAAATGTTAAAAATGTCTATTTTGGAAAAAATAAAAAGTTAATTTGGGATAATAGAGATTAATTTTTTTATATGTTTTCCAAAATTGAATTTAAAGCGTAACTCAAAAAAGATAACGAGCAAGCATCGAAAATGACATACAAATACGTGGACGGAGAGTGTCAGAAACAGTATAAGATTTATGATTATCTCGGCTCGCTGAGAAATACAAAGTCAAGTACCGGGCAGGTGCTGAACTACAAATCTTATGAACCTTACAGAGCTACTTTTTTTGATACTTTTTCGCTTACCCGTCAGAGCTATATCGGCATAGAAAAAGATATGAATAGCAGTCTGAGTGACCACGGTGTAAGAAAGTACGATTATGAGACCGGACGGTTTAATTCGGTTGACATTCACTTAATTAAAATAAAAGATATATAAGGTTGTCAATTATTTTGATTAAATACAAGGAGTTTTATATGTTTGAAGTAAAATATATAACAAATGAAATCGGTGAAAAGACAGATGTTGTAATGTCGTTTTCTGACTATCTTGACATACTTGAAGAGATTGATGACTTAAGAGTTATAGCAGAAAGAAAAAGCGATATTCTGATTGAACATTCTCTTGTAAAAACTATGATTAACCAAAATGATTGAATATAAAATCTTTTGGAAAAAATCCGCTGTAAAAGAGTTGAAAAAGATACCAAATCAATTTGCAGATAAAATTTATGATGCAATTTCTGAATTATCTAACGAACCAAGACCTGATAATAGTAAAAATATGGTTTCACTTTCAAAACATTATCGCTTAAAAGTCGGAGATTACCGGGTTGTATATTCAATAGAAGATAAAATCCTCATTATCGAAATAATTAGAATCGCTCATAGAAAAGATGTTTATAAATGATTATATCTCGGTTCGCTGCGATATACAATGTCCGGTACAGGGCAGATGCTGAACTACAAAACTTACGAACCATACGGAGCAACAATGCTTGATACTTTCTCGATTACCCGTCAAGGCTATATCGGCAAAGAGAAAGATGTTGAAAGTAGTCTCAGAGACCACGGAGTCCGTAAGTATGATTATGCAACTGGGAGATTTACAAGTATAGAACCGTTGTTTGAGAAGTATTTGGGGTGGAGTCCGTATCAGTATACCGGGAATAACCCTATCTGGGCATAAGATTGGGATGGTAAAGCTGCATCATTATAATACTAAATATTTACAATCGTTTAATCATTTATTATAAACAATATGCAATCAAATTATGAGTACAATAACAGAAGTAATCGAAAATTGGGAAACCCTTGATTTAGAGGATAAGGAATTTTCTTTTGAAATTATGAAAAAGGGATTGATTGAATCTCAAAGAGATTCCTTAGTCGAAAGAATAAAAGAAGCTAAACAGAATTATTATGAAGGAAAAGTAAGAACCGGCTCTGCAAAGGACTTATTTAGGGAAGTTAATAGTGTATAAGCTAATTTGGGATGATTCCTTTGTTCGCAAATTGAGAAAGCTGACTAAGAATAATAAACAAATTGGTGAACTTTTTCAATCAAGAATTGAATTATTGGAGGTTGAGCCATTCCATTCGATTTTGAAAATAGATAAATTACAAGGTAAATTTAGAAATTATTATTCATGTTATTTAGATTTTAAATATCGTTTGGTTTTTGAAATTATTGACAAAATTACCATCCAATTAATTGATATTGGTACTCATGATGAAGTTTACTAATTCATAGAATTACTAAGGCTTCATTTTGAATACTTTTTAACTACAATGAATATGTCATTTTGGAAGGAACATTGCTTGATACATTATCACTGACACGTCAAGGTTACATTGGAAAAGAGAAGGATGTAGAAAGTAGTTTGGGTGACTATGGTGTTGGTGATTATAGTAACTGTTGGTTGTACTTTTTCTGCAAGCTGGTCCCTCCAAAGTAGTAAGAGTAAAAAAGTCCAACAAAATCATATTTGCCAGACTTTTAATAAATTTAATACAAGACACATTTAAACGATTCTATCTCACCACCACAACTTTTCTCACAGCTCTTTCATTTTCGCAGGTGAGGATTATTGTATATTCGCCTGATGAGAAATTGCTGATGTTATGAGTAATTTTATTGTTATTCAGAGCTTGCAGCTTGCCTGATAAATTTGAAATTAATTTACCGTCAACCGAATAAATTGAAAGGTCGGTTGCCTGGCAGTCAGGTGTTGTAAATTCGATTTCAATAATGTCTGATGCCGGATTAGGTCTTACATTCAGAGAAATAGTTGATGAATTTTGAATTATTCCTGTTTTGACAAAATACATTGCATCTTTTTTATAATTCAATACATCAACTTTTTCACCGGTTATAAAATCTTCTAATTCCAATATATCAACATCAAACAGCTTTCCTGACTTCAATTCATAATTCATAATTCTCAACTCAGAATTAAGAGCCGCTCCGTCTGTTATCTCAGTCTGCTCATCATCTCCCCAAATAGTTACCGATGCAATATTATTCTGAACAACTCCCGAACCGATTAGCTTTTCATTTTGATTATAAACACCGATTTCGCTGCCATTATCGGCATCAGACTGAACCAAAAGAACAGCATTATTACCGGTCATTTTATATACAGGTATCAATACTTTCGGCATGGGCGTAACATCCTCACCCGCAGCAAAACGCCCCTGAGAATTTGCCGGATAAGTAAGAGTAGTATTTTTACTTAGATACATCTGATATCCCTGACCGGGAATCAAATTACCGATCTGGTTAATATTAAAAGCAGGAATATATACCTGACCTGCATTGTTTTTGGCAATTGTAAGAGCGTTATCATTTACCAGAATACCAAGAGCAACAGGTGCAGACATAGGACTGTTTCTCAGATATGGAACAATTTTCCAACCTGATGTCAGTGAAATAGGTGTATCTTCAGGTCTGATATTATTTCCAATAATACTCAATATTTTGGACTGGGTTAAGTAACATTGATAACCTTCATACTTATTCCAGTTGCCAATTTGATTGATATTAAATGCCGGGATATAAGCCTGACCGGCATTATTTTTTACAATTGTAACAAAACTCTTTATAGCATCCCAAATTACCGGCATTGATTTATTATCCGGCTCTACATAAGTCGAAATGAGATTCCAACCGGTATTGAGTGAAATATCCTGTTGTAATAAATCGGTAGTCAGGTTCATCTGGCTGCCGTAAACAGTACCAAGGCTGTTTGAAGCATAAGCCCTGACATAATACAGTGTATTTGTATTAAGTCCGGTCAATTCATGTATAAAAGTTCCAATTCCTGTACTATCTTTAGTACGTCTAAATTCATTAACAATTAGTTCAGGGTTTGGTGATTCACTACAAACAAAACCGTAAACAGTAAACATAAATCCATTATATACAAGATTACCCTCACAAATTGCACTTAACGGAAAAATGTCATTTACGGAAATTGATTGTACAGCAGGAAGAGACGGATCCTGGGCATTTAGAAATCCTTCCCTATTTCTAAATGATGCATTTTGCGACTGGCTTGCTGCCGGCTGCCCGAAAGTACCGAAATTCTTATATTGGGCATTTGCGGTCACCCCGCCTCCGCCGGGAACTACATCAGCCTGAGTTGACTGACATAAAGTTACCATTGGGCTGAGAAGCAGCAATATTATTAATAATTTCTTAATCATATTTTATCCGTATTTAGTTTGAATAAAAATTAATAACAAAAATCAAATTCAATTGACACCGGATTATTATTGTCAATTAATAACATATAATAGTATTATTTCATGTTATTTTTTGTCCGGTGATTCCTCATTTAAAATTGATTCCGATGGTAATTGTAAATTTCTCTTTTCACTGACGGAAGTTGAATTCAAACCGTCAACCGGATTTTTAATACTATTAACATCCAAAGTTGATTCTGAAGATAAATTTAATGGATTTGAAATATTATTGACTTCGGTCTTTGACGTATTTATGAAATTTTCACTTTTCTGTAAATCGGATGCCAGCTTAATATTATTTGTTGGAATATTGGCAGCAGGTTTCTGTGCAGACTGTGAAATAAAAGCTTCGTCATTTTTCAAAAACTCATATAATTCCATTCTCTTATCTTCAAAACCTGTTCTTTTAGCAATAATTTTATAAGAAAATTCCACATTTTCATCGCCGCGGCTGCTTTTTACTGAAAAACCCGTATTATCATAATCACACGTATATAATTCTGCATTACCTCTTGCCTGAATAAATACGTGATAAATTTCATTAAGATTTACTGTTTCTGAATAAAGCGGGTCAATGATAATACGAACGGAACCATTAGTTAATTTCCCGATTCCGTAGTCAGTAAACCAAACTTCGGATGATTCTTCGCAATACAAACCGGTGGGACCTTTTGAAGTGTTGACAATAGCGTTTTTAGTTCCGCCTACAACAGAAAGCGCTACTCTGCCGGCAAGTGTACTGATTAAAAGACCTTCGCCGCTTGCACTTGAATTTGTAATTCTTGCACTCCATCCGGTTCCGTTTGAAGCTACCTGAAAAGCGTCACTGCCATTAGCAGAATTAACATTTTCAAATCTGCCAGCTGTTCCTGTACCGCCGCTGTAACCGGATTGTCCGAGGACACCAATTCCGTTCTTAGTATTGAAACCCCTCACACCGTAACCGGAACTGTCATTTCTGCCCACAACTGCACCGACCCCATTGCCGCCTCGGTTCCTGCCTACTACTGCTTCACCGAATGTATTATCTCCCAAAATACCAGCACCTGAAATAGTAGATGATATACCCCATATACCCATACCACCTGTAGATGTTGCAAAAACTCCTGAACCCGAACCTGAATGGGTAACATCAATACCTCGTGAGCCATTTGCCACATTTGTCATCTGTACTGTTATACCTCTTCCTGTACCATTTGTTGCTACTTCAACCGTAGTAGAGTTATTTGAAGAATTTACATTTTCAAATCGTCCTGCTATACCTGTGCCGCCGCTAATTCCCGATTGCCCGAGTACACCTATACCTGTTTTCGTATTGAAACCCCTCACACCGTAACCGGAACTGTCATTTCTTCCTACTACTGCTCCGACACCGTTACCTCCGCGGTTCCTGCCAACGACTGCTTCACCAAAAGTATTGTCGCCCAATACTCCTGCTCCTGACATCGCTGAAGCTATTCCCCATAATGCCATACCTCCTGCAGATGTTGCAAAAACACCGGAACCCACACCTGATTGAGTTACATCAATACCTCTCGCTCCATTTGCAGCATTTGTTAATTGCACTGTTAAACCTGCTCCGGTACCGTTTGTTGCAACTTGTACTACATTTGTCGAGTTACCGGCATTAGTATTCTCGAATTTGCCTGCTGTTCCGGTTCCTCCGCTGATTCCCGATTGTCCGAGTACACCGATACCGTTTTTTGTATTAAAACCTCTTACACCGTAACCGGAACTGTCATTTCTGCCCACAACAGCACCGACACCATTGCCTCCGCGGTTCCTTCCTACTACGGCTTCACCGAATGTATTATCCCCCAATACACCCGCTCCTGAAATAGTAGATGATATACCCCATATACCCATACCTCCTGTAGATGTGGCAAAAACACCCGGACCCGCACCTGATTGAGTTACATCAATACCTCTTGCACTATTTGCTCCATTGGACATTTGAATTGTTATTCCATTTCCCAATCCGGATTGTGAAAAATTCCCTACGGTAGCATTATTCGATGCATTTGTTGAGTTTGTATTTAATGCTATTGTACCTGCAGCAGGGTTAAATATTGCAACAGCAGTAAACTTTCCTGTACTTGATGTGGTGCTGCCTATCGCCGCAGGACTTGCCCAGCCGGAAGCACTAAGCTGATTTGCAATCAATGAAAAAGGAACATTGGTAAGCGGAGTTCTCGGCAGTACGGATGCACCTACCGTTACCTGCAGATATGGAATTTTTCCGTTAAACATGGCAGCAGTGAAGGCTTCGTCACCGCCGATACCGGTTCCTAATAAAACAGAATATAATCCAATATTTATATCAACTGTCTTGTTGACAGCCGAACTTCCAAGGGGCCATAATTTATTACCACCTGATGAAGCATCATAAATTGCAAAAGAAAGGGAAGCACCCAATTGGTTAACAGGTACATCTGCATTGTCGAGCAATTTGCCCTGATAGGTAATTGTTGCTGGCTGTGCAGTTAATAATACGCTTGTGATTATTAACACTGAAAAGGCGAGTAATAATTTCATAAACATAATCCTGAAAAATGAATAAAGTTTATCCGAATTAAATAATAAATTTTAGAATCTATAAAGATTATATAATTTNGCAGCGGAGTGTAAACATAACAATTCAGATTAATAACAAAATATTTTACTTTATCTTAACTTTTAATCTTTCCAATATTCTTTTAAGCTCATCCGGTCTGTCGGTCAGTATTCCGTTTACACCTAATTTGAGCGAATCAATAAATTGTCTTGGTTCATTCAGTGTCCAGTGCAATATTATTTCAACAGGACTTTCAATATTAAAATCCCTATCAAAAGCGGCTTCCTTAATTTCTTTTATACTGCTTGGTCGAAGTAGTGAACCGATAGAAACAACCTTATTACCCAACTTCCTTGCAATTTTAATCGGATTGAGTATTTTTGGTGTAAATAAACCTGCAAACCAACGAAAGGGCTGCGAAATTTTGTCAAGTAAACTTTCGGATACATCTGCAAGAACAGCATCCAAACCACCGGCAGCATCATAAGCAAAACTGCAGCGGTCTTCTCCGGTTTCCAAAATTGCTTTGCGGAGTTTTTCAAGTAAATTGGTTTTTGGTGAACTTACTACAAGGTATTCCGGGAGTTTAGGGTATTTCTGCAGTATGAAACCTATTGCATTGCCAAGATGCTCCATCAGCGTTTCGTCATTATTAGTATTTGGGTGTTTAATATCAAAAAACAGCAGTCTCAACTGATTATTATTTTCAACTGCAAAATCAAGAAATTCTTCAAGAGTAGGAATTTCGTATTTTTGACCGTTTACAGTTTCAAAATGATAATATTTCCTGACTTCATCAACCGTTAAATTAATTATATCAAGCTGATTAAATGATGTCATCATTTCGTAACTTTCATCAACATAAACACCGTCAATAAATTTTTTCCACAAAAAATATCTAATACCATTTCTAAAAAGAAATGAAGGTGAAATTAGTTCGTAAGGATATGGCTCGAAAAGCCTTCTGTCAGTACCGACAGATATCGCTACCGGCTGTGAATCGTGGAATACAATAACATTATTATCTTTTGTCAGACATAAGTCGAATTCTAAGGCATTTGCTCCCAATTCCAATGCCTTTCTGAATGATGCGATTGTATTTTCGGGATAATGATACGGAGCACCGCGATGACCTACATTAAAGACTTCACGCAGCGGTATGTGTATTGTAAAGGGATTAACAGGCGTTGAGTCCCTCGATAATCCGGAGCCGGAAAATATTTTCTCAGACTTACCGGAAGCCGCATCCCAACCAAAGTTAGTATCCCAGTAAGGCAGCTCCGCGGGAATCAGAACAGGCAAATCAGCTGTCTGTACCTCTTCATCCGACAGCCATTCCTGCTTACCAGAAGAGAAATTTGCTTTATCAAATTCAATACGAATCATAAGGTCTTTTGAAAATTCAAATTCAGGTTTACTCAACCAATAAGTCAAAGTGTTTTCATCAAAAGACAGGTCAACTGAGTCATCTAATATATTTTCATTCGCAGGATTTTTCCTTATAACCTGCACTTTGACATCATTAACAGATTCATAATACAAATCTGTTACCGGATTAAAGAATTTCAGTTTAATATTTAGTGAAGGCATAGCTAAATCTCCTCATTTAATAAGTCAGGGAAATATAATTACTTCAAACTTAACAAAATCATTTGCAACTTCTTAATTGACTGAACTATCTCTTTTCTCTGCAATATATTGTGTCTGTAGGGCATTTAAAGATTTGGGTTAACAAACTTTAAACTCATTATTTACCTTGAAGTCTGTTTTTCAAATCCATTCTTTTGTGTAAAATTCTTATAATTTCTATAATTGAATATTCTTTTTGAAAATAGAATATTATGTGTTGACCGTAATGATAGCCCTTTAAACCCTTTAGAATAATATCATAATTTTTTCCGATCTCAGGCATCAATAAAATTTGGTTGCTGCTATCAATGAGTGAATTATAATATTTGTCGGCTTATTGTTCAGACCAATTTTCGGTGCTATATTCCCAAATTGAAGATAAATCATTAATTGCTTTATTTGAAAATAATAGTTTAGGCATCAGTTTTATAATTAGATTTTAAATTTTGAAGTTGTTCTTCAGGGTTGAAATTGTATGCGATTCCGCTGTCCAAACCTTCTTGGATGGCACTTCTTAACTCTAACACCCTTTTCTCTTCATCTTCAAGTAACTTTAAACCGGCTTTGATGACTTCATTCGCATTTTTATAAAGACCTGAAGAAACCCATCTACCAATAGAGTTCTCCATTTGTTTGTCCAACTGTACTGTTCCAATTTGATTCATTTCATTAATCTCAACTTATTACTCAAATTATCATTTTAATACGATTCAATTACCGAATTAATTTATGCTTCATTTTTTCTTCTTCCACTAATTGTTACATCTGTTGAAACCACCTCTTTTCTCCGCAATAAGTAATATTAGTAAGGGCATAACTTAATTTGTCTAATTGTCAATTTTTAGTAATCGTGCAGCATGGAATATTGTCAAAATATCAATCTGTTGAGTATCAATAACTTTATAAATTATCCGGTAGTTCCCAAAAATCAACTCTCTCAAATTCTGAATTCCAAATTCAGGAACTATCCTGCCTATCAAAGGATTAGTTTTCAAAATAGAACATTTACTCCGAATTCTTGAAATATGTTGTATAGCGTAATGCTTAGAATCTTTTGAAATATAATCATATACATTATTTAAATCATTAACGGCTTGCTCTGTCCAATTTAAGCTGACCATTGCTTAACTCTGATGTCTAATTCTTCATCACTTATAATATTACCTTTCTCAGACTGCCTTAATCCTCTTTCAACCTTTTCAATAAACAAAAGTTTTTCCAGAAATTCATCAAATGAAAAAGGCTCATCAAGCTCATTTATTGTCGTAATTACAAGTTCTTTTGTCATAATGATTACCAAAATTTTTAAACTTAAATCAATGACGAAGGGAAATAATATATGTTTTTTTTGAAAGTTGGTTACTTGTAAATGCTGCTGTCTTCAAATTTTCCGCAATATATTGTGTCTGCATGTCATTGTTTTTCACATCTACCTCCTAAAAAAATACCCCTGAATTATTTCAATGAATGATTCAGGGGTGTATTGAAAATAATATAATATTATGAAATTTTGTTATTTTACAATAGGTATCATGCTCAAGAGTTTCAAACTTTTCGGGTTAGAATAATCATATTGATAAAAACCGTCGGCACCTATCATTAGAAGTGAATAACCCAGCGGGATTACATCGAATGTTTTAATGTCGGACTGCCAGTCAAGTAGCTGGATTTCTTCAGGTTTTGTAACGTCAAACACTTTCAGCCCGGCAGGACCATCACAGATAAACAGAACATTTTTATCAAGACCGAGTCCGGCTGGTTCCTGCATAGGATAGGATTTAATCAGCCTCGGATGAGTAATATTGCTTATATCAAGGACATCAAGCTGGTTTAAATTGCCTCCGCAACCTGTACCTGTTCTTACAGTTACATAAGCATAATTGTCATTGGCAACTACGGGGTCGCAAGCACGTGCATGCTGGAACTGTCCGAGCAGACTTGGATTCCATGGAGTTGATACATCATAAATAAACATACCTGTCATCGAGCCGATGAATAATTTATCTTTGAAAGGATAGATTGTTTCGATATTCCAGCCGATATTGAATTTAGACCATACCTTAGGATTTGTTGCACTGCTGATATCGAAAATCTGCAGATTAGACCTGTCCACAGCATATAAATAATTATCGAAAATGGTAAAACGTGCCATTGAGCCACCTATACCGTTTGTGTTTCCGTTGCTGCCAGAAGCATCTTTTATTACTCCGCCGTTGCCAAATTCCCGACCGTCAGTCATAGGTGCGTTTACATAACCGCCGTCGCCGCAATCCTTATAAGAATACTTAATTATAGTATCTTTTACGGTCACTTCAACCAGTATTCCTTTCTCATGGTCAATAAAACCTGATGAAGCATCGAGACTTTCAGGAAAAATATTCTCAATTCTTTTGACAAGAACCGGCTGACCGGGATTTGTAATATCTATGGCTACCATGTCAATATAGCTGTCGGCATACAATATTCCGTTTCGGACTGCCATATCACCGTTTCCGGGAATTTCAATAAATCCGAGTATATTCGGAGCTGAAGGATTGGAATTATCAATTATATGAATTCCTGTTTTTCTTTCATTAACCAGAATATACTTATCATAAACATAAATTTTTCCGGTGTTTTTTAATTGTCTGGCACCGGTAACTTTGACCCCGTTTCGTATTTCGTCAGCTTTTTTATAAACCGGCTGATAAACCTGTGTTTTGTATTCAACATACTGCGTGGTACAACAAGCACCGGCTAATGCAGCTAAAACAATCAGCACCGATAATTTTGATAGGACTTCTTTCATCTCTTTTCCTCCTGAATATGTAAACTATCTGTTCACAAAATTAAAATCTGTACAATTCCACAAACTAAATATAATATATTTTCAACTCATTTCAAAGTTATTTGTGAAATAATTGAAAATACTATTGTCCGGTAAAAATAATTAGTGGGAGATGTTGGATATCTAAATTTGATTCTATCCCATCGGGATTAAATATCGGTAGAAAAAGTACAACATTGTCTGAACCAAGATTTTTGGGATTGATGGGATTATTGGGATTTGAATTAATTATATTCCGTAGGGATTAAATATCGGTAACAAAAGCACAGCACTGTCTGAACCAAGATTTTTGGGATTGATGGGATTAGTGGGATTTGAATTAATTATATTCCGTAGGGATTAAATATCGGTAGAAAAAGAACACAGCCGACTGAAACCACAATCCCAACTCCTTTAGGAGTTGAACTGTTCGTTAATTATGTTTTAAATTCCGCTTTGCATTCATTGCAATAATATGAGTTCCTTAAATTGCCGAATGGAATCCAAGCAAGCAAAGAAATCAATATAACAAAGAACTTTTTAATCTTATTTGTACCTAATCCAAAACTAACATTTAAGGAACCACAGCATGGGCATACAATTTCACTCTCTTTTGTTTGTGATAACAACAACTCGTTTACTTGCTCTATGTCACTTTTATTTATGATTATCTGCACTCCGGCATCCATAATTCCATTATAATGAGGAATTAAGCTGGAAATATTCTCATTTGTCAAGAAACATTTTATTCCATTGTTTTCCAACATTCCTTTAATAAGATACGCTTCAACAGCATTGTTACAAGTAGTCAATATTATTGTGTCCATGTGTACCTTTTATTTTTTAGATAAGTCCCCAGTTGTCACTCTCCCTCCACAATCTTTATTTCTTCTTTTACCTCTCCTCTAAATCCACGGCTTACGACTGTTTCCATTTTGGAAACAGTCGAATATTCTTGAAGTTCGCCTTCTTCAAAAATATATTTTATATGTTTGCTGATAGCTGGTACACCAACACCAAATAGTTCAGCCATTGCTTTCTGGGTAAGCCAAAAGGTTTCTTGATTGTAAACAACATCGACACTTACTTTGCCTTCGGGTGTTTTATAAATAATTATTTCGGTTTTATTTTTGTTATCCATAATTATCAAAATTATTAAGTTTAATATATTTTAGCAAAATTACACAATTTATTTTACCTTAGATAATGAAAATTCAATTTTTTTTTAATAAATCTACTTCTTAATTTATGGTATGTCGGAAATTCCGACAAGCCACTTTTTCGTCTAATTCACCTTCTCTAAAAACATTATTTATGTGTTCGGTAATGGTTGTCCGTGCCTTCCCAAATAAAACAGCTATTTGCTCCTGCGAAAGCCAAACAGTGTCCTCTTCAAAGCGAACATCTACCGATATTTTCTCGTCTTCGGTTTTGAATAATATAAATGCTGATTGATTATTTTCCATCAACCTTCTCACTCCACAATTTTAATCTCATCTTCTGTCAGTTCGTATAATTCATAAACGAGACGGTCAATTCTATTGTTTGTGTATTTTATGCGGGCTTGTATCTGCTCTTTTTGTTCCGGCAATCTTGCTTTTTGCAGGTCTTTTTCGTAATGATACATCTGAATAGCTAATTGTGACATATAAAACTTTTTTTTAGTATATGACTTTTTTTCTACCTACAAACTTACCTATTTTCTATCTTTTTCCTTTCTTCTTTTTTCAAATCTTTAAAATATTTTGTTTTTGTGAAAAAAAATAATTTTCGTAGTGCGGGATAGATGTTTCTAAATCAATCCACCTCCGTCACTTCGTGACACCTCCGCCGGCGGAGGACATAAGTCAAAACCAGCCCAAAACTAATCGACCACATACTTAATCCGCGTGCTGATTTATATGTCCTGTTGAATCATCACACTATTTGTAACTTAATTCATTAACAAGTTGTTATATTTCTATTAATTTGTTATTTTTAATTTTTAAAATTTAACACATTGTGAATTTATGTTTTCAAGAATTTTAATATTAACTTTATTTCTTAGTATTATAACGCTAAAGTTACAGTCACAGGGCTTTGAATCAGGTTCATTATCGGGCAATGTCCAGATTGAAGCACAATCATACTCACCGGATTCGCTGATGGGTGCACCGGAAGTTGATGAAAAACTGCTTTCAAATGCATATTTGAACTTAATATACAGAAATCAGGGTGTAGAAATCGGTTTCCGTTACGAAAGTTATCTGAATCCAATACTTGGTTTCGACGCAAGACTCAAAGGGCAGGGAATCCCTTTCAGATATTTTACTTATCGTGAAGAAAATTTCGAGGTCACAGCAGGAGATTTTTACGAGCAGTTCGGCAGCGGAATTATTCTTCGTGCATATCAGGAAACATCACTTGGCATAGACAATGCAATTGATGGTGTCCGGTTTAAACTGCGACCTGTCGAAGGTATTGAAATTACCGGCTTAATAGGCAAAAACCGTGTCTTCTGGTCGAAAGGAGAAGGTATTGTCCGCGGCGGCGATATTAATATCGGGCTTAATGATTTATTTGAGGACTTCATGTCTGATGATTACAGATTTACACTCGGTGCCAGTTTAGTAAGCAAATTCCAGCCCGACAGAGACCTGTTTCTGAAAATGCCTGAAAATGTACTGGCTTATTCGACAAGATTTGGAGTAATTTCTGATAATTTTGCAATTGACGGTGAATATGCCTATAAATACAACGACCCGAATGCGACAAATAAATTCCGTTACAACATCGGTCAGGCTTTGATTATGAAAGGCTCTTACTTCGGCGATGGTATAGGTCTTGCATTAAATGCTCACTGGATTGATAACATGGATATGCGAAGCGACAGAAATGCCAGAGCTCAGGAACTTTTCCTGAATTTTATACCTCCTCTGACAAAACAGCATGCTTATGCACTTGCCGCACTTTATCCGTTTTCAACTCAATTTAACAATGAAGCGGGGATTCAGGTAGAATTGACTTATCAGATTCCAAGAGAAAGTTTATTCGGCGGTAAATACGGGACAATGATTACGGCAAATTATTCGGATGTCAGGTCAATTGATACGGTAAATATTGATGCTTATACGTATAAATCCAATTTTTTAGGAATCGGCGACAGGAAGCTGTTCAGAGATATCAACTTTGATATTTCGCATAAATGGTCTGATGTATTCAAAACAGATATGACTTATCTGAATATTCTCTACGACCGTGATGTAATGGCAAATGAAGGCGCCCCGCTTTACGGTAAGGTTTATCAAAATGTTATAATTCTTGATATGCAGTATTTAATTAATGACGAACATTCTATTCGATGGGAGTTCCAGCATTCATGGTCAAAGCAGGACTCCGTCACAGTCGAACCCGAGAATATGAACGGAAACTGGCTTCATTTACTCCTCGAATACACCGTTGCACCGCATTGGTTTTTTACGGTTTATGACCAGTACAACTATGGAAACGCACATGTTGAAAGACAATTACACTATATTAACGGTTCAATCGCATATCTTACAGGCACTACCAGAGTACAGGTCGGCTTTGGTAAACAGAGGGGAGGCATTATTTGTGTCGGTGGTATCTGCAGAGCCGTTCCAGCTTCCAACGGTTTGTATTTATCTGTAACGTCGTCATTCTAATTTTTTAAGCAAGAGAAAAAAAATGAAAAATAAATATATATTACTGGCAATCATCCTAATGGCAGCAATTTCTGCCTGCGATGTAATCGAACCTCCTTACAAAAAGGGAGATGTTGTCCCTCCTGCTGATACGGCAAAACGTAAAGTACTATTGGAGGATTTCACAGGCTTCCGTTGCGGTAACTGCCCTGAAGCAGGTCACTTAGGTGAACAGTTGGTTGATTTGTATAACGGACAGGTAATTATGATAAGTCTTCATGCAGGACCTCTTTCAGTACCTACTCCTATACGTAAATATGATTTCAGAACACCTGAAACCAAAGAACTTGGAACATTTTATAATCTGACTGCTACACCTTACGGTATGGTTAACAGAGGGATTTACAATAATCAAACTCTTTTGGCTCCTTCGTCATGGGGCGGTTATGTTGCAGAGCAGCTTCTTAAGGAAGCAGTTGTCAAAATCGGTCTGACCGGTTCTTATAATCAATCAAGCCGTGAGATTAGTGTTGATGTAAAATTGGATTTTATTAAAGAAAGCAGCGTAAATCAATTTCTGGCGGTTTATATAATTGAGGACAGTGTCGTTCAATATCAGCAGGATGACCGCCAATATCCGAATATAAATGACCTTGATTTTGTTCATAACAACGTGATGAGAGGTTCAATCAACGGCACATGGGGATTAATGATAGGTCAGGTCCCGATAAATGCCGGTCAGTCTGTTACGATACCTTTAACATATCTAATTACTGAAGAAAAAGACTGGCGACCCGAAAAACTAAGTTTAGTTGCATTCGTGCATAATAATGATACTAAAGAAATTTTGCAGGTGGAAAAAATTCCGCTTTTTAAATAGTTATTTCAATGAAAGAATTTTGCAAAATATGTAATAATGAATTAGATGAAAACTCGGAATGTGCCGTTTGCAATTCCGGGTTTTCGGATGATTCCGCTGTTTCCGGTGAAAATGAAGACTGGGTAGTTGTGCATTTAACAAGTGATGAATTTAATGCTTCATTCATAACTGCAAATCTAAACCGTGCCGAAATACCCGCACAGATTTTATCGCAAACCCGCCCGTTTATTTTCAGTGAACTGGCAATTATTAAGGTAATGGTGCCACCGGAATTTAAGGAAGAAGCTGAAAAAATCATAAAAGAGATAGATAAAGGAGATTTTTCTATTCCGGAAAATAATGATGAGTGATAAAGAATTATATAATAAGGTAAAACATCTTATAGATACTGATATAAAGATGCTTGTCTCAGCCGACGGCGGTAAAATCACCCTTGTATATGTTGAGGACGGCAGGGTAGGAGTCAGACTCGGAGGTGCCTGCTCGCATTGCAGCGCCGTAAATTATACGATGAAAAATGTCGTCGAAAGAATCATATTTGATAATTTCCCCGAAATAGAAACAGTCGAATTAGTATAGATTCTGAAATATTGAATCGGATAAAAATGTTATTTCTCAATTTGAATTCAAAATTCAATCTCTCTAAAAGCCCAGGGCTGATAAGTTCTATTATTTATAAAATTAAACCCAATGTTTTGTCACTCTGAACCTGCGAAGAGTCCATGTATTCATTAATTAACAGCCTGGATACTTCGCAGGCTCAGTATGACCAACCATTGAGTTTCTCAGCGTGGAAGTATTAGAAATTTTCAGTCCTGCTAATTAAAAGTAGGAATTAGGTTTGGACTATATATGTTGATAAGAAGAATTGGCAAAAAGTAAATATTCAACTATATAAAAATACAGAAAATGAGATGTTTTTATTTAAAATTTGACGGTAATGCTTTCATCCCTGCAAAAACTAATCTTTAACTGCTATTTCCTGAATAAGACGTTCAACTTCAGCCGACAACTGTGAATTTTTTCCTGCAAGCTCAAGATACATATCGAAGTCACGCAAAGCCTGGTCGTTATTTTTCATTATCTTGTAAATGACTGCCCTTCCGTAATAAGCAGGTGCATATTTATTATCCAGCGAAATTGCTTTTGAATAGTCGCGAAGTGCATTTTCATCTTCTTCGGAGAAATAATACACATTTGCTCTTGCATAAATTGCAGGTACTGAATTAGGAAATAATTCAAGATGCTTTGTAAAATCATTAACGGCACTGGTGAGGTTATTCAACTGTGTGTTGCATAATCCTCGAGCATAATAAAGGTCTTTAAGTTTTGAATCAAGCGATGCTGCTTTGTTAAAATCAGTCAATGCCTGATTGAAATTACCAAGGTGATAATACGAAATACCTCTACCGTAATAAGCAGGTGCATAATCATTTTTTGTATCAATAACCTTTGAATACTGCTGGACAGCTACATCATAATTTTTGCTTTTCAGAGCATTATAAGCAGTCTGAATCTGACTTGCCTGCTGCGAAAAGGCAGGAATAAAGGATAAGGCGAAAACTAATAAAATAACAGAAATTCTAATCATTATAAATAATCTCAAATTACATTTTCAATAAAATTAAAAGTACTAAAATATTATGAATCAGCATTTAACTTTTTGGCAATTTCAATTGCCTGACGGACAAATCCGCCGGTTGAAGCAAGAAGGTCGAGAGCTTTTTCATAATCAACGCCTCCGAGAATCATCACAAGAGCGCTTTTTACATGACCGTGAGCCAGATTAAGATAAACCCCGGCACTATCGTAATCCACTTCGCAGATTCTCATAATAATCCTTTTTGCTCTTTCCCTGAGTTTGTCATTAGTTAACTGCAAGTCAACCATTACATTTCCCAAAGTCTTACCGAGCCGAATCATTGAAGCGGTTGTCAGCATATTCAGCACAAGTTTCTGTGCTGTACCGGATTTCATACGGGTAGAGCCTTCGACAACTTCGGGACCGACATCCGGACAAATAGTAACATCAATATTCATGTTCATTGATTCAATGTGTTCGCGTGAGGATGTCGTCAAAAAAATTGTAAAACATCCTAAAGAACCTGCATATTCCAACGCTCCTCTTACAAAAGGTGTTCTACCAGATGCAGCTATTCCGCAGACAGTATCTTTTTCTGTCAAGCCGGCAGCTATGAGCGACTCTTTACCACCCTCGGCACTGTCTTCAGCTCCTTCCTGAGCTTTGAAAATTGCAGCAGTCCCTCCGGCAATGATACCTTGTACCATATCGGAGTCTGTTCCGAATGTAGGAGGGCACTCCGAAGCATCAACAATACCAAGTCTTCCGCTCGTACCTGCTCCCACATAAAACAATCTGCCGCCCTTTCTGAATCCGCGGACTATACCGTCAACAGCCTTTTCGATATGTTCAATTTCGGCTTCAACTGCCAGAGGAACTAACTTATCCTGCTTGTTTATTATATTCAGTATCTCGAGTGTTGATGCTGAATCAATAAGCCGGCTTTCAGGATTATTTTGTTCGGTACGTAACGATTTTATTTCATCAAACAGAGTGCTTTCGGGCATCTTAATCCTTTAAATTCAATTTACTACTAACATCTTCATAATTATTCCAATCAATATCTTTAAACGCTTTTGAACGCTGAAAATTATTATCGAAATAAACTGCCTTAATTTTCATTATATCTTTTGGCGGAGATGCAGCACCGGGTATGGTATTCCGGTAATCAATAAAAAGGAAATCGAGATTATTCGAAAACCACAATTCATCCGAATATACTACATCTTTATCAGTCCAGAAAATACGTGTGGACGGCAGTGCTTCCCAGGCATCGTACTGATTGAGATAATAAACCATCACTCCTGCAAAATCGAAATTATTGATTTTTGTTGTAGGAAGAGCGAAATCCTGATACCATTGAATTGATGTTTCAGGAACAACTTTCCAGTTACCCGGGTGCAGCGTATAAAATTCTGTGATAATATTTGAGTAATAATTATCATTATAAACAGGATTATCATTACACGACATGATTACGGTCAATAACAATAAAAGAATTGTAATTCTGATTTTCATAAAAATTTCTCCAATAAACTTATTTATTCTATTACGAATAAGAAACGAATTATTATGCCAATTTGTTACAAACGCAAAAAAGATTATTTAATAAACAAATATCCTGATTTTATAAATTGAAATACTTCAGATGGAAATGGACAAAATAAGTTTTATTTTTGTGTAAAAACAGGACTCCAAAATGATTTGAAAATGGCAGAAATTAAATTGAAGAAAAATGTATTTGCGATTACAATAGATTCAAATAATATTCAACTAATTACGTATTTTTTTAAAATTATAATTTTATATAAGTATATAAATGAAACACGAAGACCCATACAAAGAAGCAATGCGTTATATTGAAAATGCCAGATTACAGCTTAAGCAAGCTGGGAAAGATGATAAATTCTATGTAGATGAGAAATATATCAAATCTGCCTGTGGCATTGCTTATTCAGGCTTACTAAAAGGACTTGATTTTTATTTTGATTTTAAAGAAGTACCCAAAAGAAAGGGAAGGAAATCAATTGAGTATTATAAAGAAGTACTTTCGAAATTAGATAAAAAACTTTTAAATCATCTAAATAGCGGATATACTATCCTTCATCTTGATGGTTACTATTCAGGATATAATAAAATTACTGGTATTGAAGTTGGATTCGATGATGCAATATCAATCATTTCCGCTTTAAAACCATATTCAAAAAATGGAGTTAGTAAATAATAAAGAATTTAGAAAATTTGATTGAAAAATGGTATAAGTCCCATGCAATAGAATATTTCAATAAAATCATATTAAAATGCTTATCTAAATTAAATAAATACGGTATTAGTCAGCCTAATCTTCATATCAGAAAAATGAAAAGCCGATGGGGTTCGTGCGTTCATACAAAAAATAAAGTGATATTAAATTCAAATTTGATTATAGAATCTTCTCATTGTATCGAATATGTTATCATGCACGAACTATGTCATTTAAAGTATCCTTTTCATGATAACCAATTTTATACCTTTTTAACTATAGTAATGCCCGACTGGAAAATCAGAAAAAACAAGTTAGAAAATTTGAAACTATAAATGAAAATATTAAGCCTTTTATTGAAATTAGAAATGTACGTATAATGTGTATTTACTTACTATTTCGGTAAAAGTATACCACTAATCCTACATAATCAAAGTACAAATAAAAGTGAAAATATTTGAAAAGTTGGCCTGAAATGTGGGAATGCTCTTGATGAGATAAAATACTTTTCTATAAATAGGCAGAACTTCCCAAACGTGTTCTTATACTATATTTCTCAACACATGACTATTACTACTCATTACATTGTTTTCTCTTCATGATAATAAAGTCTGTTAGTAATACAACCATAATATTATAATGAATACCCGCTGCCCATTTATCTTCTTTGTCAATATTCAAAATTGGATTATCCGCTGCAAAAAGATAAAGAGACATACCCGGATATTTTAATTTCATTGGATCCAAACTGAAAAATCTCCCCACCCTCGTATCTAACATCCTAGCACCGAAGTCACAGCTATTCCCTACTCCCTCATTAGATTGCGTAGTCCTCAGGTCTTTTACTTCGTCGTCCCACATCATCCCGTTAAAACATTGTTTACTATTCTGTCTAATCATTTTTACTTGGTCGTTTGGGTATTTTAATTTTTGGCATTTCGTCTTCCTCACCTAATAACTCACCAATTTTTAATAATATTTTGTATCCTTCTATTGTTGTTGCCTCTGTGGGAGAAAAAATTGCCATATCTGAAAACCCCGAGCCACAATATTTGCATAAACCAGTTTCAATTTCTGGATAAATTGCAATAACTTCAATTTTTGTTTTTATACAATCTATTATTTCAAAATGTATAAGAAAATTAGACTGCATATCAACAGGCATATCATTATTATTAAAACAAACTTCGGAATGAAACCATCCAGCACATGCCAAAAATATGTCAATCCCATTTGATTTGAAGTAAATAGTTCTGTTATTTGTATCAGACCAAAGCCCAATTGAATCATTTTCTTTTGGTGCTTTAAAGTAAAAATCACTTGTACAAAAAAACTTTGTTCCAAAATCATCAACAAATATTTCTTTAGATTTTAAACTTTCTTTATAGTATGGACAAAATACTTGTTGAATTTCATTTTTCTTTTCTATCAGTATTTGCCTTATTGTATTTACATTTTGATTAAATAGATAACTCGTAGGATTTTTTTCATAAGTTTTAATACAAGTATATTCATAATTTATGTTACTACACGATGATATAAGCATTACTAAAAGACTTATAATCAATAGATTTAACAACTCATTCATATTTTTTACCTATTTATTGATTTAATCTGGCTTATTATTACCATTACTGTTTGTAGATTTCTTTTCCTTGTTCTCTTTTTCAAGAGCATCTTCTTTCTTTCTATCTTCTAAATCATCGATAAATAATTCTTTATTCTCTAATTCAGGATGATTTAATATGTATTCATTTCTTTTATTTACTGCTTTATCATAATAAGTTTGTACATTCTTTTCAGCTTGTTCGACTTCGTTATTACTTATTCCAAATAAATTAAAATCCCAAAATGTATGGATTGCAGCTTCATCAAGATTTTTAAAAGGATTTGTCAAAGTCCAGCCATTCCAAACTTGACCTAAATGTGAAGGACAGGTCATATCCATAACACAATGCAAACCCATACTAAGCTCAGAAATGTTACCTGATGTAACAAACAAGTCCATTTTTCTATTTAGAAATCCATTAACTCCTTCCTTATATGCATCCATTGTTTGACCGATATCCATCATAGCATGATTATTATTATATTGACTACTTTGATATTTCTCGCTATCAGCATAATCACTTCCTAATTTTAATTTAGCAACTAATTGTGGGTCAATTCCATCCATCGCTGCATCAAGAATATAATGATGAACAAATCCAGCCCACTTCCCTTCCACATCAATTTTATTTGCCGGATTGTTATCAGCAAATAAATACGGACTCTGCCATGGGAATTTCGTTTTCATCGGGTCCAAACTGAAAAATCTCCCCACCCTCGGGTCATACATTCTTGCACCGAAGTCGTAGCTATTCCCTACTCCCTCAACAGGCAGAGGGTAGGTGCTGACAACATCCTTTGCATCGTCGTCTCTCATCATACCGTTGAAACCGAAACGGTAAGTCGTGCCTGATTCTGAATACATTCCGGGCTGAAGTATTTTTTTATTTCAAAGAACTAAAATAGAATATTACAAAATTAAATAAATATGAAAAATAATTAGACTACATTATTTTTCTCCGCCAGTTCTTTATAATATTGCTCCATACCTTCTTCTTTTGAATTTTTGCTTATCATATTATAGTGTTTCCACTGCCGAATAAATACCCAATCTATATGTTGTGCAGGCTTCACATCACCATCCAATATTTTGGAATTTGCTGAAATTACAAGTTTTTTTAAAGTAGGCAGTTTTTTTAGAAATTGTATTGATTTTATATCTTTACAATTTTTTATAACTAATTTTTCCAAATTTGGTAAATCAGTTAATGATTCATAATCCTCAATTTTTGAACAGGTATCAAATTCAAGAATTTTTAAGTTATGTAATCCGTTAAGTGCTACAATGTTTGTCAAATATCGGCAATTTCCTAAAGATATTGATTCCAAATCTTTAAAATTTTGAACACCGTCTAAATTTTGAATTGAACCGGTAGCTATTCTAATTGAACGGATATTTTTCAAACTTTGAAATTTTGAAAAGTCTTTTTCTTTAAAACTTATAAGTGCTAACTCGTTTATTTTACTGCACTTTTCGACTCCAACTATTTTTTTTCTCCAAAACAAATGTAAGTATCTTAAATCAATTAAATTACTTAAATCAATTAAATTATTTTCTGTCACTGATTGCCCGATTGTTAATCTTTCCAAATTAGTTAAATTCTTCAAAAATGAAAAATCAGGGTAACTACTCAGGCTATTCTAATTGAGCAATTAAATTCATAGTTGTCATAACATCACCATCATTTTTTTTGCAGGTGTCTATTATTGAGCGCAACACACAAAATACCTGTCCCCCTGTTTTAAACTGTCCGGATATTTTTTGTTTTACTTTTGCATTTCTAATCGCTCGTTCAGAGCCATTATTGTCTGCCGGCACATCTTTGTGATAAAGATATGTCAAAATGCTATCCCGGTTTTTAATCAGAGATTTTTGAAACTTGTATGTGTTTCGGTAAATATCTTTTGGGATATTCTCCTTTAATAATTTGTCTAACTCCTCTTCTAATTGAATTGCCAGAGGATTGTCCCTGCTATATTCTAATTGCTGATTTTTAAGTTCCAGACCTTTTTTTAAGAATTCTTTGAATCTTGTAGCCCAATCTATTTTATCAACTTCTTCTATAAATTTTAATTCTCTTAATAAATGTGCAACACACAACTGATGTCCGGCTGCTTTTGTTTTCAATTGTGCTGCCCATCTGTCTGTATTTAAAATAGCGTTTTCAAGACCTGATGGAAATACACTATCAATTGCTTTCATGCCTCGGCTCTCTGATAGTGTTAAATATGTTAAAATTTTTGACTGCCACACCCAAATCCAAAATTTTATTCCGTTTACTATTACCGAGGTTTCATCTGAACCTGCTTGTTTCAGTTGTAATATCAATTCTCTGATTTTCTCATAAAACGGCTGGGCTTTGACTGACATCCGTTTTAATACATTATCAATTGTGCCTTCGCTTAATTCTAAATTGAATATGTGGGAGAATAATTCTTTTAATCGCTTAAAAGGCACATATTGATATACTGAAAAATATGATATTAATGATGTTACATTTGGACCATATTGGATATTATTGGTTATGTGTTTCGGAAATGAACTTTTCTGATGATGACCACATTGAGGACATCTTTTACTATATTGTCTGTATTCATTTACTATTGTTTGTATTGGAGGAATATCTACTTCCTGCCTTTTGGCTACTAAGTGTGATTCAGCGTTTTCTAAACAGCACCCGCATTCATTACAGAAATTTGGTGCTAAGTCTATTATCAAATCCGGGGTATCTGACATTTTTAAAGTTGTTCCTTTATGACCGACTTGACCACCTGTTTTTTTTCCGCTTGACTGCCTTAAACTCTGATTCCTTTTAGGGTTTGCAATATCTGATGAGGGAGGTTTGCTGCTATTACTGCTGTTTTTAGACAATCTTGACTTACGTAGTTCTTCTTCAAGCTCTGATATACGTCTTCCTTGAATTTGAATTTGTTTATCTTGAGCAACTATATGTTTCTCTAAAATAACGATTATTTCACGTAATTTCTTGTTCTCTTCAATTAAGAGTATTACTTGTTCTTCTAAAGTCATATTTTCCCCCCAGAAAACATCCTTTTTAAACTGCTCAAATATTTCTTTTTAATTAAACGTTTCTATTTTATTTTTATTAGTATTGTTAGGCTGAGTAGTTACAAATCAGGTTCATCAATACATTGGATATATAATTCTTTTAGAAAAGTAAAGTCTTTTAAAAAATCAAGAGAATCAAGTTTTTCATCTTTTAATTGTGCATATATATTTAACCCCCTTAAATTTAATTCTTTGATTTTTTCTCTGACAAATTCCAGAGTATAACCTTTCTTATAATTTAATAAAGGGGCATATAATGCAATTGATACGTGTTGAGACATTTTATTATTATCTCTTCAATTATCTTTTGTTATTTGAATATTCTTTTGATTTTTTTGTCTTTCCGCCAGTTCTTTATAATATTGCTCCATACCTTCTTCTTTTGAATTCTTACTTATCATATTATAATGTTTCCACTGCCGGATAAATACCCAATCTATATGTTGTGCAGGTTTCACATCCCCATCCAATATTTTGGAATTTGCCGATATTATAAGTTTTTTTAAAGAAGGCAGGTTTTTTAGAAATTGTATAGATTTTATATCCTTGCAATTTTTTATAACTAATTTTTCCAGTATAGGTAAATCTGTTAATGAATCATAATCTTCAATTTTTGAACAGGTATCAAAATCAAGAATCTTTAAGTTTTGTAAACTGTTAACTGCTTTTATACTCTTTAAATATCTACAGTTACCAATTATTATATTTTCTAAATTTTGCATATTTTGTACACCATCAAAACTTTGAATAGATGCTGTTCCTATTCGAATTTCATTCAAATTTTCTAATTCATGCAGTTTACATAAATCTTTTTCTTTAAAACTCCATAATAAAATTTTTTTTAATTTTTTACATTTTTCCAATCCAATAATTTTCTTTCTCCAGTATATATGAAGATATTCCAAATTAACTAAGTTTCTTAAATCAATTGTATTTTTTTCAGTTATAGATTGATCTATACGCAAACCTTTCAAATTGGATAAATATTTCAGGAAATTATAATCATGTTCATCTATACAACTAATATGAAGTTCTTTTAAAAAAGTATATTCCTTTAAAAAATCCAATGATTCTAATTTTTGGTCTTTTAAATGAGCAAATATTCGCATTCCTTTTAAATTCATTTTATTAATTGTTTCTTCAACAAATTCAGGAGTATACCACTTTTTATAATTTAAAAGCGGTGCATAAGGAGCTATTGTTATTTCCATATTCATTTTTTCTGTTTTTAATCAAATCTTGGTAAATTGTAATCTTTTAAAACTTTTTCAATCATTTCTTCATACTTTGCCGGTCTTCCTACCATAGGCCATCTTTGATTCAATACTCCTTCTGATTTCGGAGCACCTAAATTAAGTAGTAAATAATGCTCATAAACTTCTCTTTCAGTTTTTGTCGAGCCTGGCATTTCAACATAAATTGCTTTTTGCAAATAATTATCACTAAGTATGCCGCCTTTATTAGTGTGATTAACTATTCTTGTAATTAATACACCCGATTGACCTATGTAAGATCCTTCATCTGTATCTATTATATAAACTCCTTTTCCTAATGCTATAGAAAATTTTATACCTTTATTGATTAATCCTTTTGCAAGTCCGGCATTAACATAATCGGCAAAATCCTGACCCGATTCGAAATATTTTTGCTCATATTTAGTTGGAGAAGTATTAACTAATCCCATCAAAATATATCTATCGATAAATCCTTTCATAAAACCGTCGGTAGCATTATTAAAGGTAAATTTATTCATTTCGTTATCTATAACTGCTGCTCCATATTTTTTGTCAATATCATATTTTAATTCATCAGTTTCATTCCATTTTTTTCCTGCCGGTTCATTATTTGGAGAAGGACCATAAGCCCAACTACCATTAGGTCTTTTAATAAAATGTGAACCCTGAAAATCAAGAGAACCATCAGGATTTGTTTGCATAGGACCAACAAATTCATTCGGGTCATCTTGTGACATTCCAAACAAATCAATATATTTTACCGGATTATTTCCAGCAAAAACATACGGACTTTGCCAAGTAAATGCAGCTTTGAGTGGATCCAAACTAAAAAATCTCCCTACTCTCGTATCATACATTCTTGCACCGAAGTCATAGCTATTCCCCACACCCTCTTCTTGCGGCAACGTTGAGCCAATATCCTTGACTTCGTCATCTCTCAGCATGCCGTTGAAGCCGAAGCGGTAAGTTGTACCTGTTTCGGAATACATTCCGGGCTGGAGCATGCCGAAGGGGTAATAGTTGTATGCCGCCAATACGTCCGCTCTGAACGGAGGCAATGTATCGTTTGCATTTACCGGTATTTTCATATCACTCAGCACCACACGCACATTACCAAGATGGTCTTTCAATTCGTATTGCTTTTGTTTGAGATAACGTTTCTCATCCATCAATTCAGAAACAAATAACTCATTAGAATAGCCCTGCCTTTCGTCGGCGGTGTGCGCGTAAGCCCTCGCAAATCTGCCGTGTCCCGCCGAACCGTAGATATACCATTCGTTCTTTGCCAGAGCAATAAACTCCGGAGTATGTGTTACCTGATAATTAACATTCAAAAATGGATTAAGGTTGTAAAATGTATTATCAAGCGAAGTGGTATCCCAGCAAGACCAGTTTGCTGTTACTGAATCCAATGCGCTCCATGGTGAATTCGGACATTGCTCGCCCATTACATAAGTTTGTGGAGGTGGCGGCGACGAAGTAATAAAGTACGGATGACCCGGGACTATTCTCCAGGGGTCATTTGACGGTAAAGAATAAACAGGCAATTTCACAGTTATAATTTCAAGGATTTCAATATATTCGTGAAATATATCGTTTGAAATACAAATTTCTAAACTGCCGTTTAATTTTGCATCAAATATTTTTCTATTCGGAGAGTACTTACATATAGCTGAGATTATATCATTTGTATCAGTAAATACCTGCATCAGATTGTAATCCTGTTATGCTCCATTGCCCAATTTTGTAAATTTTCAGGTGTCAAATGGTTACTTTCGTAAAACTTATCAAAGGCAGCATCCAATTTCTTCCCAAAATAAGATGCAAGTAGTTTTTTTACCTCAATTAAATCTACTTCCGAAATATTATTCGCATATAATTTCAAAAGTTCAAATTGAATATTTGATATTTTAGAACTTGTCAGCATAACTCCTCACTAAATTATTTACAACTTAATGTTACGAAATGATTTTCTATTTATTTTATTTTCTTTTACTAATACATGCCAAAGATAAATTTACAACATTAATACTTCCCATTCACATCCTGATTTTACAAAACCATAGGAAGATGTTGATACTAAAAAACAAATATGAATATTTTTCGTTATTATTAATGGTACTTTTTGTATATTAATTTTAGGAATAAAGATGTTTGAGAATCATATTTCAATTTCAAAATCTGCACAAAAAAGACTAACTTTGTTGTCTTCTCAACTTGGGAAAAATGAAAATGAAATAGCTAATTTAGCAATTTTAAATTATAATTATGAGAAAGAAATACCTATAAGGGAATTATTGAAGAAAGCTAAAGGAATGTGGACTGATAGAATTGACTTACCCGATTATAATAAAATCAGAAAATCCTGGGAAAGAGAGTTTAATGACTGAAAAATATTTGATTGATACAGATGTTATTATTGACTATCTTCGCTCCGAGCCGCACTCTATTGAATTTTTGGAATCTGTTAATGAAGAAATGCTTATTTCTGCAATTACAACAGCAGAATTATATTCAGGAATTCGCAATCAGCAGGAAAAAAGGAAAATTGATGAGTTTATCAAAGCTTTTGATTTTATTCCGGTCAATAAAGAAATTGCTGAAAAAGGCGGATTAATACGTAATGAATTTGGAAAGAGTTTCAATATTGGATTAGCAGATTCTTTAATTGCAGCAACTTCAATTATAACAAAAAGCAAATTAGTAACCTTGAATTATAAACATTTTCAAATGTTTGATAATATTTTGGTTCCTTACAAGAAATAATCCCAAAAATCTGCTAAACTCACCCTTTATATCAAGTTTACATTTCAGAGTGCCCAATTCATCCCTTAGTTCAGCGGCATTTTTTCGATTTAAGAAGTTGATTAATTTTTCAATATTTGAATAAAAGAAAAATATTATTTTCAGAAGCTTCATTTTAGCAATTACGATAAGTTGAAATTATAAACACAACAAGTGTAAATCTGAATTTACAGATTTACACTTGCTAAAAAAAGATGAAACAGTTCTAAGGATTAGCTTTTTTTGGTCTCTTCTTCGCCGGCTACTCCGCCGCGAGGTCTTGAAACTCTTGCTATCACAGTATCGCCGATCAAATCAATTTCAAGATTCTCGGTATTAAGTTCTTTCAAATAAAGAATAGAACCCATTTCGAGGTGTGTGATGTCAGCATCTATGGATTCGACCATATCTTTTGGCAGGCACGTAACCTTGATTTTATGCAGTGTCTGCATAAATTTACCACCCTGACGAACACCGGTAGGCTGGCCTATCAATTTGAAAGGAACCTCAAAAGTAATCTTTTGGTCTTTTTTGATACCCTGCAGGTCAAAATGCATAATTTGGTCTGAAACCGGGTCAAACTTTACTTCTTTCAAAAAACAAAGTCTGTCGGTATCACCTTCAACCTGCAAATTAATCACACGTGTGAGCGATGTATATACGATAGGTCTCAAAGAAATTGGTTTTGCTTTGATGTTGATATTCACATCACCATGTGCATAATAATTACCGGGTACATATCCACTATTGCGAACAGCCTTGGTCTCTTTCTTTCCGATGTCACGTTTTTCAGCAACTAATGCTACTTCTTTCATAGCTTTTAAATCCTCAAATCAACAGTTAATTTTCTTTATCTTTCTATTTCAAATAATGAACTAATCGAGCGATTATCATGAGTTCGGATAATTGCTTCGGCTAATAATTCTCCGACACTGACAACCTCAATTTTATCAGATACTCTTTTTTGCGGAATAGTATCGGTAACAAACACTTTTTGTACTGCATCGCATTTTTCGATTTTTTCAAGAGCAGTACCTGAGAACACAGGATGAACAGCAACGCCGATTATCTCCAAAGCACCTTTTTCTTTAAGTGCTTCAGCACATTTTACAAAAGTTGTAGCCGTATCAATCATGTCATCAACAATCAGGACATTTTTGCCGTTTACTTCGCCGATAATGTTCATAATCTCAGCAACATTATGCTCGGGGCGTCTTTTATCAACCAAAACCAAATCACCGTTTATTCTCCGGGCATAAGACCTTGCTGTTTTGACGCCGCCCACATCAGGAGAAGCGACAGCCAGTTTATCAAGTCCCAGCTTCTTTACAGCCCGTAGTAGTACTGGTGATGCGTAGAGGTGATCTAAAGGAAGGTCAAAGAATCCCTGAATCTGTGAAGAATGAAGGTCAACAGCTATAACGCGGTCGGCTCCTGCACGGGTAATCAGGTTTGCAATCAATTTAGCCGTAACCGAAACCCTCGGCTGATCCTTCCTGTCCTGACGAGCATATCCGTAATATGGAATGACGGCAGTCACGCGTTTTGCTGATGCACGTTTAGCTGCATCAATCAATATAAGAAGTTCCATTAGATTGTCGGAGGGGGCAAAAGTTGACTGAATTAAAAACAAATCAACTCCGCGTACATTATCCTCAAACTTAGCCCAGATTTCTCCATCGCTAAAGTTTCGGATATTTGTGCCCGTCAATTCAATACCCAGATGGCTGGCTACTTTTTTCGCCAGTTCTACGTTTGACCTGCCTGATGCTACCTTGAAGTCATGCATTTGCTGTTAATTTCTATACTTTTTATAAAAAAGCTGGGACGGCAGGATTCGAACCTGCGGATGGCGGACCCAAAACCCGCTGCCTTACCACTTGGCGACGTCCCAGAATTATCGGAAATTTCAGGATTTCAAAAATAACATTTTTTTTCCATACTACAAAAAAGTATTTGAAAAACAGCCCGATTTAAAAACAGAATTTATTTTTTAAATGATTTAACCGATTAATATGTATACGTTTGTGATTATGGTAAATTGTTGATATTTATTATTGGAATCTGAATGGCTAAAGGCTGCTGACAATCCAACAATTGTAATTTCGCAGGGAAATGAAGACTCCCGCTAAGTTCCAAAATGAAAGATACACTCAATTTATTTAGCTCTATCTTCGGGAATTGTCTCTCTGAAGCGGAGCGAAGAGTCCATGATTTCATTAATTAACAGCCTGGATATATCGCTTCGCTCAGAAAGACGCTCCATTCAGTATTGTTTTTATTTACATTAACCAACAGGAGATATTTTGAACGTATCTGTTCTGCTTAATTCTGACGTTATTGAATAATCCGTGCTAAATCTCAGTATTCGCAGAAATTCTTTCGAGTAATTTATCAATCAGTTGTGCTGCCTGTGCATCATTTTGAATTAAATCAGTCAAATTGAAATTTTGTGAAATAACTTCTTTTTTGTTTATTATCATTCCCAGATTTTCATGCAGCTTGAACAAATCGGGTAAATTCTTACATACTGCAGCCGTTACCTTATTCAGCTCTTCTATGCTTAAATCATCTTTTGATAATGTCGTGGATAATTTCTCATTATAAATTTCAATAAATCCTGAAATAATTTTAAACAGTCTTCTTGCCTGAGGTTTTAAATTTGAATTTGCCATAAAAAAAGCTCCCGAATAATTGTATGATTATGGGAGCTAAAGTATTAATTTACAGATGAATACAAAATAAATGATTTTAAAACGATTTCAGACACTGTGAATAACATGTTTCACAACACCCTGTATATCAAATTGCCAGAAAGGTTTAATCTCAATAGGCAGAAACTTGTCATTGGCTGAATAAAGATAAACTTTACCTTCGATAGTCCTATAGGTTTTGACAGCCATCTCGCCGTTAAGTGCAGCAATCACAACTTTTCCGTTTCTTGGCTTTTCTGATTTATTGACTACCAAAATATCACCGTCGAGTATGCCTTCGTTTATCATACTTTCGCCGGTTACCCTTACCAGATAAACATCACCGGGACGAGGCGCAAGCACGGAATTAAGGTCGAACATTTGAGATGATGTTAAATTGTTACTTTTGCCCGATGCTGCAAGTATCGGTGCTTCAAAGCTGAATGCAGATTTTAGTTCTACTAATTTGCGAACCTTCATAATTTTCTTTCCATCCTCTCAAAAAAAATCAAAAAATACAAATATAATAATCAGAAACTGCTGCAACCATCTGTAATGTGATGGTTTTAATCAGTTTTACTCCTATCCCATTGTATGGGTATGGTTAAAACCTCCACAACTGTATAAAATAATTCGATAACCACAATTAAACAAATTATTACAATTCATCCAGCCATGATTCAACTCATGAACTGTTATAATGAATGAATAATCTTTGTAACCGTTCCGATTATTTTAAACTCAATTTCACCAATAGACAATGGTAAAAACTGTTGTTTCTGGGATTCAAGAAACGCTTCACCGTCAAATATTCTGTATATTTTGATTGTGAGTCCGCTGTTAAGAGTGGCAAGTACGATTTTGCCGTCTGTCGGCTCTGCTGAAGAATCAACAACAAGAATGTCGCCGTCACGAATGCCTGCATGAATCATGTCAAGCCCCTGAACCCTTGCGAAAAAAGTAGAAGCGGGATGCTCAACCAAAAAGTCGTTGAGGTCAACCTCCCTTTCAACGCCTGATTCTACGGGAATAGGGTAACCTGCTGCTACCGACATCTCGTACAATGACATTTTGTTTTTAATCTCTTCGTTCGGTTTAAAACCGATTATTTCAATAATTTCCATCTTTATGCTCCAAAAAATCTCAAAGTCCCCCAAAAGCAAATGCAATATAATAAATTGTATCGAATTTGCAAAATTTTCATTATAAAATTATATTTTATGAAAAATATTGATAGTTATAATTTGTCTAACAACTTTGCGACGATTGATAAATTTCAGGATAAGGCTGAGAAGTTTGAAATGACAGATGAAAAAAAAGAAATCAATTCCTTTGTAACAAAAATTGCACTTGATGTGTTATAATATAAAATCAAATTGTAAAACAATTTTTTTAGAGGTTTTTATGAAAACATTATTTACTTTAATTTTAATTTTTGCATTTTTTGTATTCAGTTACAATTTATTTGGTTGGAGTAATACCAAACTTCTCAATTCATACTTATTAGCTAATCCTTATAATGATAAAGATATTGTAATGATAAGTGATATTTATGGAGGAAATGTAAATCATTTTTATTCTTCAACCATTGATTTGGTTACAGGTAAATGCACAAACACTGAGATGAATTTAGATTATAATTTCGATTTGAAATTAACCATAATAAACAGCGATAAAAAATATGTTGCTTATTGTGGGAGTGGAGTGATTCATATTTATAATTATCAAAATATGCAAAAAATCTCAGAAATTTCTACAACGTTAGACTTCAGCAATCCAAATTTAAAATTGGAATTTTCAAAAGATGGCAGCCAGATTTATTCATTGAATAAAGAGGAATTAAGGTTTATTAAATATGATGTTTTAAGTGGTACAAAAGCCGATGAATTAATCATCAATGCCAATCCTGTAATATACTCAGGTGCTTATCTTAACAGTGAAAAAGATGAATTCGCTTTGAGTATTAATGATTCGCTGGAGGTTTGGTCAATTCCAAATAAAAAAATTGACAGAATTATTCCGTTTGTAAATGATGCTGTAAAAGTTAAGTTCCGAAATAATGGTGATAATATTTCTTTAGTAATTTCTGATAAAATTATTGTATTAAACTCACAAACCGGTAATGAAATTTTTAATCATACAATTCCTTTTGAAATCTACTATTATGAATTTTCTGCAAATATGAATTTTATGATTTGCAGAGACGAGTATTCAGTGCAGTATATTTATGATTACAATGCAGATACTGTTATCAGCTTTACAAATATTCCCGGCAAATTTATTGATAGTATTCGGATGCTGTATATAACTTCGGACTATTCAAGAGGGCTTGGTTCTGAAAATTTCGTATTTTACTGCAATAGAGTCGGAGAGATACCTATGCTTGAACCGGTGTATTTTGTCTATGACTTGCAAAACAACTTTAGAAAAGCATCTTTATCTAATGGTTATATAGAAAATCCCAGAATTGCTGCAATTAATAAAACTAACGATCTGATTGCCGTTTCTAATGGTGAAAATGGAATGACTGTATTAGTGAATGGTAACGGTGATTTTATTAAATACATTAATTATAAAAAAGTACCGGTTTCATTCAGCAATGATTCAAAATATCTCTTTATTCGGGATTCAAATAAGGTTCAATTTTACAATCTTGCAACTGATAAAATTGAGAGAACTCTTACAATAAACCAAAGTTATTTACAACAGGTCTATCATATTTCTAAAACTACAGATAAATTAATAATAAATTCATTTAATAAAGTTGATGTATATGATTATGAAAATTTCAATTTAAATTTTACAATAGACTTTCAAATTCAGGGTGGTGTATTGATATTTTTAGGTTGTAATGATGACGGCAAAATTTTCCTTACAGCAGATTATAAGTTATATGTTTATGATGCATTTACCGGTAATTTTACTATTGAAGACCTTAATAATATTCCTTCGGGCTCCAAAATACATGGATTCTCTTCCGACAAAAGATACTTGCTTTTATCAATCGGAAGAGACAGTCTGTTGGTTTATGATACTAAACTTCAAAAAATAAAATTCAGTTACAAGATTCCAAACATTTATCAATATACAGAGAGTCTGGGTTTTGGTTTCTTAGGTAATCATGAGATAATCTGGGTATCTTATATTAACAATCCGATGGATAAACAAAATGTGTTTTATGCTTATGATTTAATTGAACTGAGTTCAAGCAACTTACCCGGCGAAGGTTATCCAATTGTAAGTAATGACGGCACAAAATATATGACTTTTTACTGTCCGGATACTTATATTTTCAATTCTATCAGAACACCTGTATCAGTCGGGGAAAATGAATTTACTAAAAATACTATGTTAATTTCACCCAATCCCGCTTCGGATTATATAGAAATATCACAGAACAATGAATCAAGCCTCATTTCTTCCGAAGTGCAAATCTTTAATATGCTCGGAATAGAGGTGTTAAATGTAGAGACAGGGCTTGACCTGTCATCTCAAAGGATTGATGTTTCAGGACTGCCAGCCGGAGTTTATTATTTAAAAATCGGTGATAGAGTAGAGAAGTTTGTGAAGATGTAGAACTATTTTTTTGATAATTGCACTGCAATATATTATATTTGTAAATGAAAAAATATAATTGGAATTATGAAAAGAATATCAAACTGAAATCTGAAAGAAATATTTCTTTCGAGGAAGTTATTTTTTTAATTAATAGCGGCAATTTAATTGAAATCATTACTAATCCGAATGAAGAAAAATATGCTAAACAAAAAATTTATGTTTTAAATATTGATAATTATATATATAACGTACCCTATGTTGAATCAGAAGATGAAATTTTCTTAAAAGCAATAATTCCAAGTAGAAAATCGACTAAAAAGTATTTAGGGGAAAAAATGAAGTATGAACTTGATTCAGAAGAAAAAGATATCATGGATTCAATCAATAATGGAAATTGGCAGAAATCATCTGATGAGAATGATGATATCTCAAAACACATTGTGTATGCAAAAAACTATTTAAAAAAAGATAAACGAATTAATATTCTTTTATCTTCAAAAGACTTAGAGTTAATTCAACGAAGGGCTGTTGCTGAAGGTTTGTCTTATCAAACATTAGTTTCCAGTATTTTGCATAAATATATAAATGGATATATTTGATTTTTCTTTTTACAATCTTACTTTAATATTTTTTCCCAGCTTTAGGAAGATTCTTATATTCAGATATTCGATATTCTGGGAATTGAGGTTATGTCTGTAGGGACAGAGCTTGACCTGTCCACACAAAGAATAGACGTTTCGTATTTGCCATCACGTGTTTATTATATCAAAATCGGGGATAAAGTAGTTAAGTTTGTGAAGATGTGATTATGTCGGAACCTTTGATTGAACCTGATTGGAATGATTAATTTGATTTTGAATTGAAATCAATTTAATCAAAAGAATCAGATAAATCAAAGGTTCAGACAAAATAAATCTGGTAAATCAAAAGAATCAGATAAATCAAAGGTTCAGACAAAATAAATCTGGTAAATCAAAAGAATCAGAATAATCAAATGCTCAGACAAAATAAATCCGTGTAATCCTTTAATCCGTGTAATCAGTGATTCAGACAAAATAAACAGGTTAGACAAAATAAACAGGTTAGACAAACTCAAAATCTGCAGCCGATAGACCGTACGTTTTCATCCAGTATTCTTTGTTGAATTTGACACCTGATTGAACTAATTTCATATCTCGGTCAATTTTATTCATATTGTCCGAATCATTTATAACGAATTTGAATTTTGGCAGCGGCACGTCACCGAAATTGATTTTTACTGCTAAACCGATTAGTTGATTGAGCGCCCGTTCGGCAATTTTTGTATCAGCGGCAATCACTTCCTTACGTACTCTGAAATGTGTCTGGGCAGCAGCAAACGAACCCGAATGTAGTTCAGTTGTGAGTGTTTCCGAAAGCAGGGTTTTTGATATTTCGGCATTGCAGTGATTGATAAGCTCGCGGTATAGCTCAACCGACGAATTTCTCGCTGCTTCCTTTATATCAATATTGATGTCCATCGGAGTAACTATTACAGTGTCTTCTGTCATTTCTGCCAAAGCTTCGGCAAGTTTCTGCGATTCAGCCTGAGTAGAACCGCGTGTATATTGTCCAATCAGCAGAGGCATACCATATTTTTCCATATAGTTCACCCAAAATCTGATGCCCGAATTTTTGAAAGTCACGTGCCAGTAACATTTTGATAGCAAGCCATTTCCATAAGGATTTACGGAATTTGCTTCAAAAGTTGAAACTATGAATTTGAAATCAGGCAGTTTTTGCTTTTCACTGCCAAGAGTTGGCTTCAATACCGGATTTCCTTTCGTATCAAATGCAAAAAACTCGTGAGGTTTTGCAATCATTTTTGAGGGAATTATTTTGCCGTCCTTTTTACCGTCAAATTTCCATATAATTTCGTGAACCTGAAAACCGTATAATGGAGTATCGAGTATTTCGGTAATTATTCCGTTTAAATCCATTTCATCCATAAAATCCCTGACAAAATCGGTCGTTTGGTCGTCACTGCCGTTTGGGTCAATGAAATGATCAAGATTCAGGGTACCGCTTTTCCGTGACTGAATGCAGCTCCAGACGTGCGAATCATTACTGAGTTCACGGAGAGTTTGATAAGTATTACCGAATTTCCGTAAAATTTTATCGGGATTTGGAAGTATCCCCAGATGATTTACAAAATTCACAAGATTTGATGATTTAACAAGTTCGTCAGTCAGATATTTCATTTTTATTCTCCATTTTGTGTTAAAGTACTCCAATTATTAATCCGATTAATATTCCGATTGTCAGATATAATGGGTTCTCCCACCACTGCTCCGGCAGATAACTGTGAGTTTCGGTAAATATTCTTTGAATCATTATCGAATCAGCACCCGGGAAAATTTTCAGATTGAAATTATTTTCAGGAAAACTGTACGATATTTTGATTGTATCATTATCAACAACAGTGTCTGCAGAAGCCTCAAAGGGTTGTGTTTTGATTTCCTGACCCTGTTGCTCTATTATTTTAGCTGACATATTCTCAATGATGAGAGGCTTAACAGGAACTTCAATGAAGAGAGTATCTGTTCGTTGAGTTAATACTTCATTTTGATTCCCCGAATCATTCTCATTCAGAAAATTAGAACAAACCAACGCGGCAATTATTAATATCAATCCAACTATAATTAATACTTTATAATCTATTTTCATTTTAATACCGGTAATTGATTTTTCAAAATAATTACAACATCAAATTCAATACTTCCTGTACCGAATGTAACTGATACATCAGATGACAAATATACTGAGGGCAGGAATTGCAGACTGAATGTCCTTTCAGAATCTGCACCCACTGATTCGGAACTGATTAATTCTACTGAACCTGAACTAAATGTAACACCAACCGGTTCAATTCCGTGATTATAAAATGAAACGTATTCAATCGAATATCCATCAGGAACTGCATCGGATAAATTCAAATCATCCGTAATTAATAATAATGGAATTATAACTAAATGCGAGCGGTAAACAGGGTTCATTTCGCCCATTACCGATGCGTGATGCTCGCCACCCGATGAATCAAACCAGAAATATTTACCGAATGCTCGCGGCAGAAGTGCAAGACTAATTTCATCAGAACATTTATATTCGTCATATAATGCAAATGTACCATTATTATAAAGCTTGAGTATATCATTAAATAAAAGTGATTTTCTCAAAATTATGACAGAATGAACTCCTATTTGCGAATAGTTAGTATTTACCGGATTCTTACCAATCAACAGCGGACTTGAATTTCCAGCCGGCGTCCCGAGACTTGCAAAATCATATTCTTCTATTTCATTGTCAATGCCGAGCAGCAGCTTCTTTTCGGAATTGTCATAAGAGACTGCAATTTGTTCCATTTTGCCTTCAGTTAAAATCCGGCTGTGGCTTGCTGTCAGATATTTAGTGCCGTCACCAATCGAAAAACCGACAGTTCCGTAATCACAGAACAATGTCCAACCCGTAAAAGTACTTCTAACACCTTTTGCCGCAATGACAGCAAAAGCGGAATGAGTTATTACAGATGTACGAATAATAATGCTGAAATTCTCACCGGAATCAACTGCAGGAGAATGTTTTATTTCAAGATAATCATCAGTTCCGTCTAATTTGTAACAGGGGAGTAATTGGGCAGCAGCATTGATATTTAAAAATTCATCAAGAGCAGGTAAATCATCAAGACTGTTATAACTCTTTTCGGTTAAACTGTTTAATCCGTGATTATGACTTGCCGGACTTTTTGTTTCCAATATTTCACTTAAATCAGTCTGAAAATCAATACTGCCTGATATATCTCCCCACTCAGGATTTCCGTTTATTGCCGGAAGTAGTTTTATCGGCATTTTATCACCTGTAATTTAGAAATATGCTGACAATGCCGCTTTCGGCACTGCCTGCTGAATATACAAATCTGATATATTTAAAAAGCTGCGTTACAACCAGCGTAAGTACATCATTTGTGTTTGATTCGGAATCAATATTTACTGTCTTCATAAATGTTGTACTTCTGCCGTCTTCGGAACATTCGATTCTTATTCCCGGTTTACTTTCAGAATTGAAAACGGCATTTTCCCAAATAATAGTCACTGAATTTACTTCGAGAAATTTACCTCTGACATTCAGATTTTCTATGCTCATCGGCAGCCAGTCTGATGTTCTGTTTAAGAGTAAATTATGTTTTTTGAAAATTTCGTTAGTCATTTTGTACCTCCACAAATCCGACAATTCCTGCGGTTCTTAACTTCCCGATTAAATTATACAGATTTCGTTTTTTGAATGAAACACCTTCCCTGCCATCAGCCATTTTCACATTAAATCCGACTGTCGTAACCCATCCTGCTTTACCTGTACTGACAATTCTTTCGATATGTCCCTGCCGGGCACTTCCGGTTTTACGCCAAATTATTAAGTCGTGACGTTGAGCAGTAAAAGCAGTAAGTTTTCCTCTTGATGCAGCATCCGAAAGTATTTCCCTGCTGAGACCGGTTTTTGCAATCGGAATATTCTTATTAGATAATTTCAGTTTTCTGACAGCCTGTAAGTAGCAGTAATACTGACCTGCTGCACAGTATGGATTGCCCGCCTCAAGACCGACAGATGCAAGATATACTTCCGCTATACCGCGATTTTTAGGTATTTCAGGAATTCCTACCTGCGAGAGCATAATCTTCTCTGATTCGGTTAATACATCACTCCTGCATTTCAGAACATATTTATTCGCTGAAAATGCTTGCGAAAAACTGATTAATATCAGGGTGCAAACTGCGCAATATACACGCCGAGAACCGTAAGACCTACGCATATATGTACTCCTGTAAATATTTGACCAAGCGAGCTGTCAGCCTGTTTTGTAAAATCAACTGCCGTATAAACTTTAACTGCAACTGCCGACAGCACTAATGCTAAACACTCAATTGCAACAACCAGAAAAAATGTCCTTAATTCTGCTTTTGCAGGAGCAAGAAACAATAGCGAGATAACAGACAAAGCCACCCAAATTGAATTCCTGAGCAGAAAATCTTTTACTTTTTCAAAATTAATATTCATTTTCATATCCTTTTAATGTTAGTTTGTTTGTTATAACTTTTATAGTTATGCCGCAGCCTTCTTCTACCGGAGTAATTTTCCCTTTTGATAATTCCTGAAGAAGGCTGATTGAATCGCGTCTTTTGCGAATCATTGTGTTGGATAGTTCGCTGAAATGGTAGTAATTTTCGGATAGAGTGACAAGCGCCAGGTCAACTGAAATTTTTCTGATTAAATCCGGGATATTTTCTTCGTCAATGCTGCATTTCCCGAAAGTATAAGCATCAATCAGACAATCGGCATTTTTTATAGCATTATTGATTTTATCCAAATCGGGCTCTGTACCTCCCGTAAGTCTGGTAAGTTCATCTTCGCCGATTGTTGCGACTAAGTCTTCATAAGTTGAATAGGGCATTTTGGGGCTCCTTTTGTTAATTTGTTGAAAAGAATAAATCTCTATACCACTTCTGCTGACAAAAAATATAGATTTCAGAGGGAAATACGAAAGAATAAATTAAATCTCCACTTACTGCCTCAGTTGCCTGGCAAAAGCTAATCTCAAGGGAATGTCACTCTGAAGCGGAGCGAAGAGTCCAGGATTTAATTAATTAACAGCCTGGATACTTCGCTATCGCTCAGTATGACCGACCTAAGAGTAACGTTTTAATTTTTAAAGATTACGAAATTCGCTGAATTTATTAGAACGTATCAGCCCGTTCCTCCGCCTGCGGGGAATTAATATAATCACAAATGAATTTCAATAGAATTAATTAATCCTAAAAATCCTATTAATCCTATAAATCTCGGTTCAGACTATTGAAAACATCTTACCCTATCAGCAGAATTCTGATAAATCCCGCACCGGTTGTAGTATCCAATGCTCTGCCGTTTGTTGCTGCCGTAACAGTTACTTTCTTAGCTTTTCCGTCCGTATCGGCAGTAACTAATTCACCTGCGTTGATGGCTTCTGTAATTTCTACTATCGCTGTCCCGATTGTAATTACCGATGCCTGCTCACCTTCGAGCCATTTCGAATCGCTGACTCCGAGCGATTTCCCTTCTGCCACGGGATAACTGCCGTCAAATCCGATAAATCTGTTTGGCAGTAAATCAGAGCCTGCTTTTATGGTGAAATGGCTCACAGGCTGGAATGTTTTGTTATTTGCTGACATCTTACTCTCCTCCTTCAATTGTTTGAACTGCATCTTTTATCAGGAACGCAGCATCACTTCCGGTAATGACCAATCCATAATTATCGGTATTTCTGATTACCTTGATTTTGCCGCCGTTTTCGTAGTAGGTATCAATTTCGGGCATACCTTCACGCTGGAAAGTATATCCCCAGCTTGGATTGAATTCGTTTCTTTTACCTTTCGGTGATTTGTCAACATAAGCAAGCACGACATTACCGCCCCAAATATCTGTAAATGCTGCTCCGTCATCGGTATGAACACCCATCCCGATTATAATATTATCAACATTGAGCAGCTTTGCCAGTACATCTTTAGTTACTTTGGCAAATCCTGAATATTGAACTATGTTTGTTAAAGATGGATGTATCAATAAAGCATTCAGTACACTTACACCCATTACAATTGTATTTGGATACCGTGCAATTCTGTTTCGAACGGAATTCATTGCATCATTAATTATCGTTACAGGATTAGCACCTGAGAGATAATTGTTAAAAGCTTCTTCCGGTCCCAGTACATCATACATCTCAGCAGAATAATTTGCAGTATTTTGTGCCAAATCGGCAGCCTTTTTCTCTTTGCCGAGTTTTAGAATATCCCCCAGATTTTTTGCAATTCTTTGCTCGTATCTGAAATAATCCGGTGATTCCTCTTCCTCAAGATAATCAATTGCTGTTTCGATATCCTGCTCCTGAGTTGCGAAATTAATAAGCTCGAAATCAGCAGGAATTATTCTGTTTGAATTAGCTCTGACTGCTCTTTCTGTCGAGCGTACTATGAATGCATCCTTGCTGAAAGCCGGTATTTTTCCTTTCAATTTCGAAACCGTTACAGTCGGGAAAAGCTCTTCGGCAATAAATGCGTTGTTCTCATAACCCTGTACAATTGTAGTCAGCACCGGGTCAACCAATCTTAAGTCATCAATTCTTGATGTTGCCATTTTATTCTCCTTTGATTAAAATAATATTATAAAGTAGTGAGACATAGCGCGTCTTCGTAGCTAATATCCGGCATTTCTTTCATAAGTTCAATTGCCTTGAGGTGGATTGAATTTCTTTCAGGCTCAACCCTAGCATCAATCAAGGAATATCCCTGTTTTGGAGATAAATATCCCGAAAATTCAAGTTTTCTGTCGTTTTTTGCAAATTCTTTGATAATTTCCCTGACTCTGGAGGTATGTTTGTCGGCAGTATTATTTGATTTGTCTAATCCTGCACCCATTTCAAGCAGTTCAATAAAGTAATCTGATTGCTTATTTGAGAAAAACTTAACACCGGAATTGTCATAAACCGATTTGATAAAACCGGAAAATTCTATTCTCTGCAACTGACGTTCATAATCTTCGATTTTTTGCGAAAATTGAATGTTTCGGCTTTCAAGTTCGGAAAGTTTTTCATTCAGCAGCGGATTTTCATCGCTTAGGATAATCAGATTATCATCAAAAATCTCGAAATTGCTGACTGCGGAATATTTCATCGGATTTAGTCCCTGCACAGCCGGAACCGCTGCACCGAGAAAACCGAGATGGATAAAATTCATATCGCTGTCTATGGCAATAGAGACATTTCTAAATTCACCCGAGCGAAGAGACTTTTTAAATTCCTCATCAATTAATTCTACATCCGCGACGAGAGAATTTCCTCTTCGGAAAAGTTTCTGAATCCAGCCCTTTGCACCGTCTCCGGAATCAGGATGACCAAGCACTAAAGGAGCTTTATCATCGGGATTTTCTGCAGTACGTTTTCTGTAATTTGCGGCAATTCTATCCAGATTTTCTGCGGGGTACTCTCCGCTTATACCTCGTGAATCCGTATGAACGCCTGTTTTGAATATTTCTAAAAACACTTTGCAAACCCTTTCAAAAGTTAGTCAATAATTTACACTGCGAAAGTATAAACAAAGTCTTCTTACAAAAATGTAATGCTTTTAAAAGGAATTTAAAAATAATTTTAAAAAGAGAATTGTCTTAATTTGGATTTAAGCACCGGAGGTGCAACCTGTTAGTAGAAACCATAAACCAGACAAATCATAAAGCACCGGAGGTGCAGCCTGTTAGTAGAAACCATTATACCGGACAAATCATAAAGCACCGGAGGTGCAGCCTGTTAGTAGAAACCATTAAACCGGACAAACCACAAAGCACCGGAGGTGCGAACTGTTAGTAGAAACCATTATACCAGACAAATCATAAAGCACCGGAGGTGCGAACTGTTAGTAGAAACCATTAAACCGGACAAACCGTATAGCACCGGAGGTGCGAATTGTAGGTTCAAGAGGGTTTCGGAAATTTTCAATTGTTAATTTTAAATTGACAATTTGTAAAGACATTGTTGATGTGACTTGTTAATATAAGAGGGTGCAGAGTTCACAACAATTTCATTTCTTGAGAAGTTGCTCATAGACATCGTCCTCTTCGTTTGCCCAAATTTTATCCAATGAATACTCCGAAGAATTCAAGAAAAATTCTTCATTGGTATCATCTTTGTAACTAATGTAAACTGTTGTTTTATCGGGTATTTCATTATCTGAATCAAGCAGAATGCGCCAGTCTTCATATATTTCTTTTATTGTCTTTATCATATCAAACCTAAATTTATTATATATATTTACGATTGAATAAAATATAAATTTTAAATATTGTCTCCCATTTACCGCGAAAACTATTTGAATGTAAATTTGAGAATATGTATTTGCCATTTTTTTCACCAAATAATATTACAGGTCGCTCCTACGGAGCTTTTTTCATAATTACTTAGAATATTTTTTCTACTAACAGCGAACTCCTTCTGAGTTAAGAAATAATTCGATTTTCTCACTACTAAAAGCGAACTCCTTCGGAGTTAAGAAATAATTCGATTTTCTCACTACTTAACACAGATTATCACGGGAAAATGAGATACGTAGTTTATGAATACGTAGCTCCCTTGAAAATTATTTTTTTGTTACCAAGCCAAGCATATTTCAAATTATTAAATTGGTTCATAGATTCGAGTAAAAGAGGTAGATTTCTTTTCTTTTTCAGATTAACGATAATGCKTTCTTTTTCAATCTGAATATCTGCRCTATTGAGTAAAAACTTTTCATACAAATTCTGAATAGACAATTTCTCAWATCTCGGCAAATCTCCGGCTAATAATCTGTAAATATTATGCGTAAGAATYGACATCGTYAAATCAAAATCAACTTTTATAACCATTGAWGAAGATACATTATTAAGATGRAAAAATGAAATTTGTTCAGAAATTTCTTTTTCAACTAACCATCTTCTTGCGTATTTTCTAACYAAACTTTCAACTGAAGAWTCGAAATCATTTGTAATWATRATWGCAGGTTTTATYTTCCCGTTTCCTGTAATCACAATTTGCCTGACCTCGCCCTCRTAWCCTCTWAGYTTRACCCTTTGGTCACTAACTTTTAATGTTCTTTTTTTATTTGATGAACCATCAATTCTAATAGTTTTCCATTTCGATTGTGGCAGATTTTCAATCTCTTCAACTATATTTTTGCCTCGTCTGCGAATCGTTAAAAACTTTATTCCATCTTTATTTAAGCGGTTGAGATTTTCGTAATTTGTGAATTTGCTGTCAAAAACTAAATATTTCAAATCCATTTTGCCGTCAGAACTTTCTTTGTAAAAATCAAGGAATTCCAATATAACAGCACTTTCATCTTTGTGCATTATATTGGTATCCCCATAATCAACTATACCGCTGTCCTGATCCTGAGCCAGCACCGCCAGCATACTTGGAAGCGCTTTGTTACGTTTACCGGACCAATTATTCTCTAAATGCCCGGAATCTCCCCAGTAAGGAATAGTCGTAAAATCAAGGTTAACCGTATCACWGATAAGTCCTAATTCAATCCATTTTTTACTTAATTTRATSAGRAAATCTTTATTMATATCCGACGTTACTCTATGCGAGTACGAAGTAAACCAAGCTGCCTTCGGCAATACATTTAATCCGGCAAARAGTCCCGAACCCCTGTCCATRCACCAAATATTGTCAGCRGTATAWCGCCTGRCAYCWGATGCTTTTAGTGCCACAAAAGATAATATTGAACTTAATTTACTGATTTGTTTAGTCCCCGGATAATTGGATTCTTCAATAATTTGTCGAATATCAAGCGACTCAATTAAAGGAAGCAAACATAAAATACCGGCTGAATCACTTTTGAATTCGTCTGTTTTTTGAATGTCAACAGATGCACTTTTTTCGGCTTCAATCTTTGGAAATACTAATTGTTGTTTAGTCTCTTTGCTTCGTCTCGGCAATCTTTTGAAACCGGCTTCATGCTGAATATTATAGATGGTTTTCTCAGAAAAATCGTACCCTTTGCTGTCAAGAATCGTTTTGATTTCAGGAACAGAATGATTAGTCAACCTGAGTTGAATAATCAAATTTTCCGCGGAAGCAATATTCTCTGGTCTTTTTCTGCCAGGTTTTTTATCAAGAAAGAAGATATCGGAATCACCACTTTTCCTTTTTTTTCTGAACCAGGTAACTAAGGTAGTGAATCCACGATAAGTATAACCGAACTTTTTAGCAACTTCGACAGCAGGAACACCATCAACAAAATACATTCTAAGAGCTTCATATTTCTTTTGAGAAATAGAAGTCGTATTTAAAAAATAGTCTTTGTCATTCATAAAAAACCTTTTTAAAAACGTGCAATAATTACCGTGATAAAAGTAATAAAAAATCATTAAACAACCAAATAAAAAATGTAAAAAAGCCATTAAGTGTGTATTTATTGGCTTTTAGAGGGTATTAGATATGTTGATAACTGGATTAACGATTTAATAATATTGCTATAAAAGCATATATAATACGTAATGCATTGTGTTACTGAACTGTTGATATTTCTATAACTGATTAATATTTAAAGACTTATATCTACATTTTTTATTTAGTTCGATGTTTCAAATACTACAATTATTACCGTGAAAATCTGTGCTAAAAGCGAACTCCTTCGGAGTTAAGACAAAATTCGATTTTCTCACTACTAAAAGCGAACTCTTTCGGAGTTAAGACATAATTCGATTTTCTCACTACTAATAGCGAACTCCTTCGGAGTTAAGACATAATTCGATTTTCTCACTACTAATAGCGAACTCCTTCGGAGCTAAGACTTAATTCGAGTTTTTCACTCAGATACAGGTATATATATCCTGACAGTTGTTGTTTCATTCAAAATACTGTCAATTTGGAATTTGCCGCGGCAAAGTTCCAACAGTCTTTTGATTATTGATAAGCCCAAACCAAGCCCCTGCTGCTCGTATTTATCCCTGCCAAACTGCATAAAAGAGTCAATGTTTTTTATATCGTCGCGTTCCATTCCTCTGCCGTAATTTACTGTTCTGACGATATAAAAACCATTGCTTACAACACTGACAATTTTAACAGGTTTATTATCGTCGGAAAATTTGATTGCATTATCCATTATCTCGTAAATGATTTTTTGGAAATACGGTTCTGAAAGCCTGATGGGAGTATCATCGCACAAATCAAATTCAAATGTTGTTCCTTTTATACAATCAACCATTGCACTTTTTACAGCTTCTTTAATTATATTAGATGGTGATGCGGTGCTTGGTTCAGTAATATTTTCCGGATTTAGGCTTCCGCTTGAAAGATTATTGAAATAGGTATAATTCTCAATCAATCTCAGAAGTCTTGCTCCTGAATTATGAATATGACCGATAATATTTTCCATATCCTTGCTGTCAAAATCACTTACATTTCCGAGAAGTAATTTTGAGAAACCCATGATAGAATTTAAGGGTGTGCGTAATTCATGCGGTATAGAAAATGAAATATTCTTTTTAAGTTCATCAAGTTTTGACAGAAATATTTCCTTAATCTTTTTGCTCTTTTCGATACGAATTTCCACAGCCTGAATTAATTCACTGCTTTTGTAGGGTTTGGTTATGTAGTCATCGGCACCAAGTCCCATGCCGGTTCTAACAGAGTCCTTGCTGACGTTTGCAGTCAGGAATAAAAACGGTATTGTATAAAATTCAGGATATTGCCTAAGCTCTTTTATCAAATCGAGCCCGTTCATAACAGGCATATTGATATCGCAGATTATTAGGTCGGGATTTGAGCTTAATACTTTATCAATACCTGATTTACCGTCATTAGCCGTAATTACCTCGTAACCATGAATTTCAAGTAAGTCCTGAATATTTGCCTGGATATCTTCTTCATCTTCAATTACAAGTATGCGAACCATAATTATTTATTATTTTTTCTGAAATAATTAATATATAATTTATATGACTTAACAATTCACAAAAAATTGCTGAATTATCATTATTATTTATTCTCAGCTATTAACCACTTGTTGAAAAAGCTTGTGAGAGCGTCTTTCTGAGTTTGCGAAGTATACATGAATTAATTTCCACCCACTGCCACCGCCGGCGGGTGACAAATGCACAATCCCCAAAGTTTCGTCATACTAAACGAAGTGAAGTATCCATGTATTCATTAATTAACAGCCTGGACTCTTCACTTCGTTCAGAGTGACGTTCACGCAGGCTTTGTCAACAGACTTGCTAAGGGGGCGTCATCCTGAGCTTGCGAAGGATCCATGACTTCCAAATAATAGAACAATGGACCCTTCGCTTGCGGCGTTAGAGTAACGAGCAATAGGAATTTAGTTTAATAATAGAACGCTTGAGCAATGCTGCATAAACCCTTTCCAAATCAAAAGGCGGAGCTGCCCATAGCCCCGCCTTATTGCAATCAGTCAGAGAAATATTTAAAATATCTATCTGATTACAGAAACCTTGTGAGTAAATGATTTTATACCCTGATAAATAATGACATAATAAGTTCCTGCTGGTACAGGATTACCTGATTCATCATTCAAATCCCAGAGAATTGTGATTTCAGAGCCTGCTGATGCCGAATTTACATCAATTGTCCGTACTACATTTCCCTGCAAATCATAGATAAACAGTTTATTAATATTTGTCTCTGAATCGGACAAAATGGTAATTCTGCAATCAACAGTTGCCGGATTCGGATATGTGTTAAGTTCAATATTCATCACGGATTGGATGTTGTCTTCGCTGACATCAGTTGTGCCGCCGTCATCATCAACGTCGTCCTGATTTTCGTCATCATGGAAGAGCGAATCACGCATCCATGGCTCTAAAGCAAGAAAAGCAGTATATCTTGAGAGAACCCTTTGAGCCATACTCAAATCAACAATATCTTTAATTTGTGCATTGGTTTTGGCAATTAATTCAAGATATTTGAGGTGATTACCGGTCCAAATTTGGGATAGGGATTGGTTTGACTTAATTATCTGCTCCGAAGTAATATTGATTTCCTTTATACAAGGCTCATTTTCGAGCATATAAGTGAGTCTGATTTTGAAATTCTCACCGCCGACATACTTACCGACCTGAAATAGTTTCAGATATGAGCCGGTAGAATATTTTAGAGGTTCATAATCCTGATAAGTAAAACCATTATCAGTCGAAATATAATAATTGATATCCGAAATCCGATTCAAACATGAATTGAAGAAATTAGAAAGCATCAGTCCAATATCGTAATTTGTTTCAATTACATTGAAATACTGTCCTTTTGTTTGAGTAGCAAGTGTGCGGTAAAGATACTCATTTCCCCTATAATTCACATTGTTTATTTTATATTGTTTTCCATATACATTTGCATAATCAATCGAGAAAATCGGAACTTTTCGACCTGATTTCTTTAACAAATTCTCAAGAATCGGATTAGCAATTGCAAGTGAGCCGTAATTGTCCGAAGAAGCCACAACAACAATGGCTCCGGTGGTATCTCTGTCAGTTAAAAACTGCACAGAACTGTTCAGCAATGCGGGCAATACAGGGAAAGCCGCAGCTTTTGTTCCTATTTCTATAATTTTATCTAACAAAACGTCCGCATTTGCAGGTTCGTAAGCAACCCACTCTGGAAAAAGTAAAGTCGGTTCGCCGAGATTATTAGCATAAAGCACATTTATTGAATCCCCCGCTGCATAAAATTCCCTTATTTTTTCGGTTAAATTTGAAAGTAAAACAGGTAACGGCTGGATTGCATTATCAGGTACATGTTCAATCACGAAAAGCTGTTTTACGGGTTTCCTTTGTACTATCAGACTTTTTAAATCCATTAGTATGCTGTAAAATTTTTCGTTCCAGTCACTATAAGTGTTTAAATGTATTCCATTTTCAATTTTAGCTGAAAAGTCCAACAGATGCTGGCTGAGGAAACTATTCTTACCTACTTTTACTGAAAGATGTTTACCAAAAAACAAATTCTCATCATCGGTCATAGTCATAAAATCATTATTGTTGATTTTAAATTTACTGTTAGTATAGTTTTTGTTATTCATAAACAGTACATTTACCGAATCCGGCATCAATGCAAGAGGAAATGAGATTGTCGGTATATTGACCTTAAACCTGTCTTCCGAAATATCATTCGGAATCATAAAGCTAATCAGGAATTTTCTGTATTTTGTTCCTGCTAATGGGAAAAGTCTGAATTCATAAGCTGTAGCAGAGTTTTTGTAAAAAATAGTCGGGTCCCGCCTGACACGTTTAACAATGTCTTCGTAAATCAGACCGGCAGTCCATCTGTCTATTAAATCAGCAAAAACAAGTGTGTCCTCTACCCATAACCATGAATCATTAACGATTGCATTTTCGGGTAAATTAAAGTAACTTTCAATTTCGAGTGTGTCCTGAATTTTGTTGAATTGAGTGTTGCGGGTTGAAATGTTAACCATGAAGGATATTTGTGAATATGCTCCAAGAGGCGTCACGATTACCGTCAGACTGTCAACTGTTGCTTTGGATGTTCTGTTCTGATTCCTTGGGTCAAGGAGTCTTAAAGAATTCTGCTGGGCATTCAATGCACTGATGCTTAATAGTAGAGTAATCAATGCAAAACTGAAAATACACTTTCTCATGATACCACCTTAAACTTATTTTGAAATTATACTTATTTAGTATTTCTTTTTCTAAAGACTTTAAATAGACAACCGAAATCAAAAAAAAGTTACAACCTGAATTAAAAATATTTTTCAGTAATTCATTAGACAGAGTTAAATTTTAGTAGTAGCCACTCCCTGCTCGGTAATAGCATAAGATAAGTTTGTGGAATGCTTAAGAATTTAAAACCGGTCGCAATTTGCTACAAGTTCATTTTTTTAATAATATTCATTTGGGGAAAAAAAACTCAATCAGATATTCATTCCAATTCGCACCGTTTCGGAAATTAATAAATCCAAATCGAAAACTTTTGTTCTATGGTTTACAATGCAGACTCTGATTGCGAATTTATTACTTAAAATAGTTGATGACGGTGATGCTATACCCTGCTCCTGTAATTGAATGAGTATCTCTCTGTTTAGTTCGTTTAATTCGTCTTCGGATAGATTAGGTTTAACAAATCTGTAGCAGACAATACTCAGCGAAACCGGAGCCAATAACTCCAGATACGGACTTTTTCCGATTAATTTTTCCAAATATTTTGCCTGTTGATTATTCTGATGAATCTGTTCGGCATATCTTTTAATTCCGTGTTCTTTGAGCGACATCCATACTTTCAATGCTTTGAATCCTCTTGAAAGTTCAAATCCGAAATTGTTGTATGAGTCGGGACCGCCCGCCAAACCTCTATTTTCCTGAATTAAATAATTTGGTGTAATTGCAAAAGCATTCCGGTGTGCTTCCGCATTTTTAATTAATGTGCAGCCAACCTCATAGGGCATATACAGCCATTTATGCAGGTCGAATGCGACACTGTCCGACTTTTCAATTGCTTTGAGTTGTTCGGCATAATCAGGGTCTAATTTAGCCAAAGCTCCATAAGCACCGTCAATATGAAACCAAAGATTATACTTCCGGCTGATTTCTAAAAGTTCACCCAATGGGTCAATCGCACCTGTATTCACAGTTCCGGCATTTCCGATTATGCAGAATGGCAATAAACCTTCTGACAAATCATTTTCAATCGTTTCAATCAGTTTGTTATTATTTATTTGATAATTATCATTTACAGGAATTTTTCTAAGTGAATTTGCTCCTAAACCTAAAATTTCCACAGCTTTTTGGATGCAGCTGTGTGTTTCGGACGAGCAGTAAATAGTCATTTGCTTTTCAGCCGATTTCAAACCGGAATTTCTAACACTTGCTAACTGATGATTTCTTGCAACCGTCAAAGCAGTAATATTTGCCATTGAGCCGCCGCTTAACAATATTCCGGTAGCACTTTGCGGATAATTCAGCATTTGTTTGCACCAATCAATCACCTGCCGGTCAACATACATCGCAGAATGTTCACCGATTGTAACATTTGAATTCATAGCCGATGCGAGCATATCGGCTAATACTCCCAGCGGCGTACCGGTACCTTGTATCCAAGCAAAAAATGCCGGATGTATATTTCCTTTTGGATAAGGAAAAATGTACTGCTTAAACTCATCATAAATTTCATCAATATTCTGAGGTTCTTGTGGTAATTCCTGCTGAAGAAACATTTTTGTTTCATCCGGTACAGGCTTCCAAACAGGCTGTTTAGAAACATTCTGCATCAAATCCATAATATCATCTATCATCTGATGACCTAATTCACGAATTGAATCCCAATTTTCCGGGTCAAGTGTCAGATTTTTTTCTATTTCGCTTTTAAGATTATTCATACTTCAGTCTTATTTCCCTCTGCTTCAAGATTCATTCCTTCAACGCATAATTGAACTACTTTATTATTTGGTTCTAATTTCATAATATATCTTTCTTTAAAATTAAAATAAACAATTCAACATATTAACAATCAATAATAATTTATATTTTGATTTTCCATATAAAATCTATACTTATTAGATGCTCATAGAGAAAATTTTCTTTTGAATAAAATCTGTAAAATGACGGTCTGTAAATTATACCTATATGTAGATTTTCTCCGGTTTGATAATATGTCGAAAATATTAAGCCTAATGCACCTTTACTTTTTGAAACAGGTTTTCTTGTATTGAAAATAGTATCCGGGTAGCTATGATTTATCAAATTCCAGGTATTTCTTGACAAAGCTATTCCATAACCTATAGAAAAGTGCCATAATCTGTGATTATTTGTCAAACCCAGATATGTTGAATTTAGTCTTTCATATTCACCTTCATAATCTAAAGGACCGATTGGTGCAAATAAATCTGCTACCGTGCTTACTGAAAATTTAATAAATTGGTTTTGACTATGATAATAATCCAGTCCTAAAGACAAACCGAAAAAGCCTCCGTTGGATTTCAAACTTTCATTATCAGGCTGCATTTGAAAGTAATTGATATAAGGTAGAGATAAATTTAAATAATAGTTACCTTTTTTATCGGTTATATCATAAGTAAAATATTCGGATAAAGTATCTGATGAGTTAAGATAAATATTTGAAGGATACGCATAATGTTCGGAATAACTTTTATCTATTAACATACCCAGACCCCAATTACAGGGTATATTTAAATAATATGCAATTGAATTTCGCGAAGGAATTGTTATACTTTTTTTTAGGCTGTCATTAATTGCTGTAATTTCAACAGGTTTTTCATTTCTGGGAACACTTAATTCCACTTGATTTTCATAAGTAAATGCTGTATCCAAATTATAAATAATTTTTGAAGGGCTTGTAGTATTTATTATAATTTTTGTATATTTATTATTAATAACTGCTGCACAGGAATTAAATAATATACAAACCGATAAAACAATAAATATCCGAAACATTTTGACTAACCTTGACTTAAATTTATAAAGTCATTTTATAAAAAAACTGTATTTTATATTTTTTTAAATTAACGCATTCAAAACCAAAATCATTTATTAAATTCGTTATTTTATAAATAATAATACTCAAGACCGCCGTAACCGGTAATTAATTTATTCTGCCGTGTTTTCTCAATAAAATTATTTAATCTTTTTTCAAATTCTTCGGGTCTGTCGCGGGCACCATCAATATATGAGATTCGGATTCTTTTATATGAATCGGAGAATTTTTGATAATTTTCCCAAACTTCTTTTTCCGATTTTAATTTTTTTATAATATCTTCGGGAAATATAAATTTCTTTTCAATAATTTCTTTAGTGATAGATTCAATTTTAGGATGCAGCATTCCCTTTTGTGCAAGATTTTTCAAACGTTCAATATTAATTTGTGAATATGAACTTTTTGGTTTACGCGGTGAAAATCTTTGAATTGTATTATTCTCATCAAGTGTTTTTTGTACACTGTCAATCCAGCCGAAGCAGAGTGCTTCCTCGACAGCATCATTATACGTTATACGTTTCTTTTCCGAAGTTTTTTTTGGAAAAATCATCCAGAGTTCTTTTGCTGTTTCAAAATTTTCAGCGAGCCATTTTCGCCATTCCGCTCTATTTTCAAAATATTTTTTATTCGGGTGTTCCATAATTAAGAAATTTTACTTGAAATACGAATTGATGACAAAACGGTAGTTGATTATTTATATTTCTCTTTAAGATACTCATATTTTGAATTATCTGCATTTGTATTTTTTAGAAAACCGGACCATTTATTTATAAAATCCCGGGCACTTGATTTTGAATTTCCATTATTATCATTCTTTAGTATAATAATTTCAACGTCTTTATCAAATAATTCATTTGAAACTGGTATATCAATCTTACCGTTTTTTGAATTGCGTGTTACATATCTGTATGTTTGCATTCTAAATACTTCTTATCATTTAGTTTTACATTATAATAATATACGCTTTTATTTAGTAATTAGTTTGGTAAAATATTTCACATTATATATCATTTGAAATTAAAAAGCAGGGCTGAATCAGCCCTGCTTCCAATATCGTAATGCTGATAACGAATCAGCAGCAGCTTGAATTATTACCACAGCAGCTATTTTGCGGTGTGCAGCAATTTGCAGAATTAGTATTGCTGCAATTACAGTTGCAATTGCAGGATTGATTTGAATTTCCGCCGCAATTGCAATTTGTATTGCAGTTGCAATTTTGTGAAGTGCTGTTATTACCGCAGCAGTTATTTGATTTATTCTCGTCCATTTTATCAAAACCTTTTTGTTTATACAAAATTTAATTACATCCTAAAGACGCCGGTTTCTAAAAAGGACGCAAAATATTTTCAGCATAATTTGCACTTATCATTTGTATGAAAATCAATAATATTTCCATATTTATCAGCCTGAACTTTACAGCATTGTCTGAATAATTCTGAAAGCTGCTGTCTGCCTCTCTGCACCCTTGATTTTGCACCTGAGTATGAAAGGCCGGATTTCTCGGCAAATTCTTTTTGAGAAAGATTGCCTAATTCAGTATTTATAATTGCATCTTTATATTTTTCAGGCAGCTGGTTAAGCATTGGTTTCAGACATTTCACAAAATCATCATTATAGATTTCTGAATCTTCAAGCACAATTAAATCTTCAGGCATATCGGCAAAATGTTTACTTTTTCTGAAATAATCAAGAATGCTGTTACGGGTAATCTGGTAAACCCAGCTTATAAGTTTATCGTTATTTGAAAGTGTCGAAAGTTTGAGATGAATTTTTACAAAAACATCCTGCAGAATATCATCGGCAATATCATTATTTTTTACTCTCTTTTTAATAAATCCGTAGAGTTCTTTATTAAAGTCGCTCCAGATTTTTTCGGTTGTAATTTCCATCATTTCTTATAAAAAGTAATACATTAAGTAATATAGACGACAAAAAGTAAAAAAGACGCAGATAAAATTTCGCAGATTAAATTATACTTAACATACAAATTAGTATTTGGAAATAAATTATAGATAAAAGGAATGTGTCACCGGGAAACAGCAAATTTTTCATAATAATATTTTTGACCGCTGAATAAAACTATAAAGTAATGTCCATTATTAAAACTGCTGACATCAATTTGTATATCACTGAATATTGGTTTCGAAATATAAATATTTTCAAACACCGTTTCGCCAAGCATATTATAAATGATAAGTTTAGTTGGACTTTCCATATTATTTTTATACAAAGAAATCAAATTGCTTTCTACAGGATTCGGGTATATTATAATAGATTTAATTGAATTTGAATCAAAACTGAATAATATCGGCATATCACATTTGGAGTTCCCGTAAACATCTTCAAGGAATGTCTCCGCAGCCAGCAGTAAACCTTTTGTATAACAATCAGCACGAAATTCGAGTGAATCATAGTATCTACTTGCAACAAGCTGCTCCGAATAGAAACATATTGCAAGACTTGCCTTTCCATTTGGCGGTATAATTATTGGGAATTGATGTGATGGCACTGAAAACTTTATATTACTATGCAGGTAAATATCTGAAATCAATAATTCAAATTCATTTATATTAATTAAAGTCAACGAATCACAACTCATTGCTCCCGGTGGCGTTGGTGAAATGAATAATGTATCGGAAGGATTGAGTGATATTCTGGTTGACGGATTTGGAAGCAGGACTCCATCAATCAATTGTATATTATCACTACTATCAAGTACTTTAATCGTATAACCGCCCTGAGCCCCTTCATCATACAGTTTTATCCTGATTATTTTTCTTTTTAAAGAATAATGAATTATCTCAATACTGCAATTTTCTGACTTAACAACTTCAATGGATTTGATACCTCTATCATAAATATCTTCATCAGTAACAGTAATAACTCTGAAAACATTACACGAATCACTTTGAGAGAAAATTACCGGTGGTTTGTCGTCGGGGGGTATTTCAGAAAACTTAAATTTGATTACAAAACCATCAACTCCGGATTTATAGTTGCTTTGAAACGCATTAGTTGTGGTTTTAATATTGGTACTATTAGTATTACCGCAAATAAAAATATAATCATTAGTAAAAATTGAGGAATTAGCCTTGTCCAGATTCTCCCCGCCAATATAAGAAGATTGTATAGGAATACCATCTGAAGTTAATATCATACTGTAAACATCAAACTGTCCGCCAAGATAATTGTTTGAATAATAATTACTACCAATTATTGGTAAATCTGTGCTATTTGTTTTAAATACAATTCCGATTTTATTGTCGAAATATTTAATATCTGAATATATTCTGTCAATATTATCATCACTCATCGGATTGCCTTCAGATAGAGCACCGCCGAGATATGTACTCCACTGAAGTTCTCCTAAAGCATTTATTTTGAATAGAAAAGCATCTTCAAATTTAGTATAAGTCGGATTAAAACTGTTCTGCATAATTAAGTCATTTGACATGGTAAATCCAATTCCATAGATGTTACTATTTTCATCACAATCAATTTTACTTAGTCTGTCGTTCTTGCTACCGCCATAATAATTAGACCAGACAATATTCATTGAATTGTCAAATTTAATTAGATAGGAATCGTAGATTCCCTTAAACTTATCTCCGAGTTTACTGTTAACCATTGTTAATTTTGAGGAATTAGTATGTCCGCCGATAATTATATTATTTTGGCTGTCAATTGTTAACGCTTCAATATATAAATTGTCAGAACCGGAATTATTTGTTATTCCTACATAAGTACCATAATATTTATAGGAATCAATATTAAATTTTACAAGAATACCGTCGTAATAACCAAATTTATTTTTTTGATATGCATCTACTGTTGTTTGAAAATTATCGCTCCAACTTCTACCTGCGAAATATACATTTCTTTCATTATCAAAGGCAATCGTTAATGCCGACTCATAATTGCTTCCACCCAAAAATGTTGAATATATCAATTTACCGTCTTTGGATAATCTGCATACGATAATATCTTTAGAACCGCCTGAATGAGTTCTTGATACAGCATTAGGTGTTGTGGCAAAATCACTTGAATTAATTTCACCCGTTATCCAGATATTATCATCAGCATCTATGCCTAATGCTATTAAATAGTCATCTGATGAACCACCAATATAAGTACTCCATATCAACTTAAAATCTGAAGAAAACTTAGCAATATAAAAATCGTTTCCCCCATTATTCTGCTTTTGATAAGAGTTTATATTAACAGGCAAATTATTTGAGTTTGCATATCCGCCAATAATAATATTACCTTCTTTATCCAATGCAATTTGATTAATATAATCATTTCCGGTTTCTCCGAAATATGTGGACCATATAATATCTTTGAAATTTTGTAATTCTTCAGTGATTGGATTAATTTTATTTTGAGGAGTAATTTGTTTTGGGTCATCTTGAGCTATTAGCATAATAAAATTATATGACAATAAAATTATTATCATAATTATTCTAAAAATCAGACAATTGCCCTTTTGCATCTCATTTTTCAAATGAATAAAACATATTTATCAAAAATATAAATTTGTTATAGTAATTGCAAATAATATTATGAATATTCATTTTAATAATTTGCATTACTTGAGTTTCTTTAAAATAAATCCTTACATATCTTTATTACTTAATTATCAGCACTTTTTGAATTTCAATATCTGAAAGTGTCTGTAATCTTAGGAAATACATTCCGCTGCCTAAATCACCTGTATTGACCGGTAATTTCAACTTTCCATATAGCAGATGCTGATTATCCAGAATTGTGATTAAAACTTTTCCGGTTATATCTGTCAATGATAAACTGACTTTTTCATATAACGGCAAATCAAGTTCAATTTCTATTAAATCTCTGCCAGGATTTGGATATACAAGCATTTGCTTGGAATTAACAAAATTATCGCCAACATTATCTATGATTACAGGCGGATTTGTACATGGAACTACCCAGTTGATTATCTGGTGTTCCTGATAAGCATTACCCGTTCCGGAAGTAAATCCGATATATGCATATTCATTATCTTCAAGATTTAAAAAAGTTGTCATATCAAAATTATTTACACTTAATACCGGCGATTGAAGCACAGAATCAGTACCAAGATATATACTTAAGGTTTTACTTTCCCAACTGTATTCAATTTTGGAATAGTAAATTGTATTTTGTTGTATAATTGGAATGTTATCATTTCTTCCCAGCATTGATTTGGTAATTAAATGATTTGCTATATTCGGCTCTGAACCCATTGACTGAACTGCAATATGATTTCCATTCAGGTCGTACGGATTCTGAAACATATCATACTCAACGGCAAGACTATTAGGAATTCCCGTATAACCCATATCACCGCCTTTCTGACCTAAATACGGGTAATCATGGTTTTGGATAACAAAAGCAAAACCGTCAGCCCCGGGAATCGAGCTTTCCTTGACAATACCATTACTGCCGCCTGTGACACGAAATTCAAAAGTTGTAACAAAATCTTTTTTAAATGAGAATTTTTTCCTGAGCCATATTGCACCCGTATCAAAGATTTCAGCATTTGTTAGTTTCAAATAATCCTCTGTGCGTTCCGCACTGCCGAGATATATCAAACTGCTGTCACCCGGGCTGACTAAATATTTACTTACAATTACATCAATGTATGATGTATCGGAATATTGCCCCTCAATTTTTAGATATAGTGAATATATTCCGGAATGATTAATCTTTGCATTCTTAATAATTGTTTTTCTTAAATTTGATGAAAATCCATTCGGACCCGACCAAAAATACTCTGCATCAGGCACAGAATCACATAACAAAAGTAAGTCGTCTCCTTCACAAATTGGATTGTTTGATGTAATGGGTATAATTTTGTTAATCATAAATTTCATAACAAAACCATCAATTCCTGATTTATAGTTGCTTTGAAACGCATTAGTTGTAGTCTTAATATTTGTACTATTAGTATTACCGCATATAAAAATATAATCTTTGGTAAAAATTGAGGAAAAGGCTATATCCAGATTATCACCTCCAAGATATGAAGATTGAATTGGAATTCCATTATCAGATAGAATCATACTATAAACGTCATACTGACCACCAAGATAATCTTTTGAATAATAATTATTACCTATTAAAGGCAAATCGGAACTATTTGTTTTAAATACAATTCCGATTTTATTATTGAAATATTTAATATCAGCATAAATTCTGTCAATATTATCATCATCCATTTGATTACCTTCTGTTCGATTTCCGCCGAGATAAGTACTCCACTGAAGTTCTCCTGATGAATTAATTTTAAATAAAAAAGCATCTTCAAAACTCTGATGAACTGAATCAAAACTATTTTTCATTTCAAGGTCAATAGATTTTGTAAATCCAATTCCATAAATGTTGCCGTTTTCATCACAATCAATTTTACTCAGTCTGTCGTTCTTACTTCCACCATAATAATTTGACCAGATAATATTCATTGAATTGTCAAATTTAATTAGGTAAGCATCATATATTCCTTTAAACTTATCTCCGAGTTTACTGTTCACCATTGTTAATTTTGAGGAATTTGTATGTCCGCCGATAATTATATTATTTTGGTTGTCAATTGTTAACGCCTCAATATATAAATTGTCAGTTCCTGAATTATTTGTTATTCCTACATAAGTACCATAATATTTATAGGAATCAATATTAAATTTTACAAGAATACCGTCGTAATAACCAAATTTATTTTTTTGATATGCACCTACTGTAGTTGGGAAATTATTACTCCAGCTTCTACCTCCAAAATACACATTTCTTTCATTATCAAAGGCAATCGTTAATGCCGATTCATAATCTCTGCCACCTAAATAAGTTGAATATTCCAAATTACCGTCACTTGAAAACTTACATATGATAATATCTTTAGTTCCGCCCGAATGAGTTCTTGATACTGCATTAGAAGTAGAAGGAAAATCACTTGAATTGACTTCGCCTGAAATCCAGATATTATCATCAATATCAATTCCTAAAGCAATTAAGTAGTCATCCTTTGCACCGCCTATATATGTGCTCCATATCAACTTGAAATCTGAAGAAAACTTGGCTATATAAAAATCGTTGCCTCCTTTATTTTGCTTTTGATACGAGTTAATATCAACAGGCAAATTATTTGAGTTTACATATCCTCCAATAATAAAATTACCTACTTTATCCATTGCAATTTGATTAATATAATCATTTCCGGTTTCTCCGAAATACGTTGACCATATTATATTTTTGAAATTTTGCAATTCTTCGGAACCTTTATCTTTATATAAAGGTGTTGTTTGATTTTGTTTGTCATTAGCAATTAACCATATATTATTACATGATAAAAACAATGTCAACAAAACTATCCGCTTAATTAATAAACTGCCCATTTCCATCTCATTTTAAAATGAATATATCATATAAAACAAAAATATAAAATAGTTATGTTAATTGCAAATAATTTTACAAATTATTTAAGAACAGACAGTTTAAAATTAAGTTATAAAACGGGCATTTTAAATCCTTTGATTTTAACTGCCAACTGAAAATAATTATTTCCGGCATAAATCACATCATAATCAAGATAATATGATTTGACAAAATCATCAAAAGCTTTGAATTCATGTGTTGGAACACCAAATTCATCAAATATTAAAATATCATCTTTTTTCAAAATCGGGAATAAACTAGTCATTACAAACATTGTAGATGAGTATAAATCTGCATCAAGATGAATAACTAATCTTTCATCAGAATGATATGATTTCAAATATTTTGGTAACGTTTGTTGAAATAAACCCTTATGAAACTCTGCCCTGGAATCATCTACAATCGGTATCTGTCCATCCTGAGTCATATCTCCGGCTTTAAAAACATCCCAATTTTCCGGCAATCCTGTAAAAGTATCAAATCCTATAAATCTTGATTCAGGATTTTGATTTGCATTTATCCACCATTTAAAAGACCTGCCGGATGCTACCCCAAATTCCAAATAATTAATTTTGGAATCTAATTTTTCATAATCGAATAAGAATTTATATATGACCGGTCTCAGTTGAGAATTGAATTTTATATTATAAAAGTCAGAAAATGGTACACTGCTGTGTTCTTCTTTCCACTTAGAAAATCTTGCAAGATAAACCAGGTTCATTAAAATCCCATCAAGAGGAGAAAATATTCTATGTAATTTAAATTTAAGGTATAATCCTTTAATTTTTCTCTTAAAAAATAATCTTGTTTCCATTAATAATTTCAGTATTGTTAAGTTTTTAAAGTGCAAAATTAATCATTTTTTTTGATTTTAACGAGTTAAACTTTATTTTGATGATTTTTAAAAAATTTGAAGCAGGCATTTTCACAACGTTTTCAATTTTGTCTTTATTTCTTCTTCTTCTTACTCGACTTTGCCATTGGATTGAAATCAAGGCATAACTGCACCCAATATGATAAACTTTCAAAGTCGCTATGCCCTGCGGGAGTCACAAACACATATCCTTTCATTGGTTTTCCGGTGAATTCCATCGGAATGCATCCTTCCATTTTCAATGCATCTTCGTATGCATCTTCACCTATTCTACACATCAGGAGGCTTTCACCGGTTTTACTGTCTATATGCGAACCTAAACACATTTTATCGTCAACCATAAAGCATATTCCGCTGAACATCTTCTTTTCAGAAAAATCTACACCCTTACCGGTAAGTATATCCCTCACCCGCTGTACATCAAGTTCATTAAATGCCATAAATTTTATATGTATAAGTTAAAAAAATGAAAAACGCAGAATTTCAAAGTTAATTTTAAAACAAAAATATTTGGGAAAGTAATCCGGATGATATGGAAGTATCAACTTAATTCAGGTTTATATATGTGAATTATTAAATAAAAGTCAGGAGAGCATCTGCAATTTTCATTAATTGCCAGCGTCTAACAAAATGTTTTCAAAATTAATGGTTGTGAAAGAAATGCTTGATTGGAAATTATATATAACATCAAATCCCGGGATTCTTTTTGGAAAACCAGCAATCAAAAATACAAGAATAGGTGTTGACCTGATTCTTGAAAAGTTAGCTGCCGGGGATAGTATTGATGAACTTATTGATTCTTATCCTTCAATAACAAAAGATGACATAATTGCATGTTTACTTTTTGCAGCGGAGTCTATAAAAAATGAAATAGTCATTCCAAGAGCATCTTGAGAATGATTATTGTAGCAGATGAAAATATTGATTATGCTTTAATCAGGGAGTTAAGACAAAGAAATTTACAAGTTATTTCTATCCAAGAAGAAAATTCAGGTATTAATGATTATAATGTACTTGATTATGCTTTTAAAAAAGACGCCCTATTAATAACTGAAGATAAGGATTTTGGTGAATTAGCTTATAGGTTAAAAATGAAGCATAATGGTATTTTACTTTTGAGACTTTCTGACATTCCAAAGACAGAAAGAATTGAACTTTCATTAGAAATTATTTTAGAACATCATTTAAAACTATTAAATCATTTTTCAGTGTTAACAAAAAACGGGTTGAGAATCAGGTAACAATAATCAAATATAAATGACTCTAAATAATTTATTCTTAAGAGGAGTTCATTAAATACAAATTAACTGAATATCCAAAAATTTACAATAACAAAAGACATATCTTGCATTCAACTTCAACAAAGGGTTTAAGCCCATTGCCAACTCAAAACGAGAAAAAGTTATAAAATAATTTCCATCAAATATTATGATAATACAGTTCTGTTCCTTTTACTCAGATAATAATGCCAAAGAAAATATGTTGCAAGCGAGCGGTACGGTTTCCATTTATCGGATAATTGAACAATATCATCACGGGTTTGGGCTTCACTCAATTCTTTAATAGTATTGATAATTGCAACATCTCCAAACGGAAAAATATCCTTTGCCTGAAGGCAGAACATAAGATAAATATCTGTAGTCCAATGTCCTATTCCCTTGATTTGCATTAGTTTCTGCCTGATTTCATCAATTTCGAGTTTCGTTAAATTTTCCAAATTAATATCATCACTAAGAATCGAAAAAGATAATTCCCTCAGATACTTCGCTTTCTGACGGCTTATCTGACAGTTCCTCATTTCCAAATCCGAAAGTTTTAAAATTTCTGTAGGAGTAAATTCACTCAGATAACTGTTCAATTTTATATAATGAGCATTTGCCGACATTAAACTTACCTGCTGCTCTAAAATTATCCTTGATAGTGTGATAAAGCCCTCAGGTCTTGTCCAGTTTGGCGGAGGTCCGTACTTTTCGTAAATGATTGAAAATATACCATTTGATTCCATAAGATATTTAACATCTTTCTCATTTACTATATCAGAATCTAAATTTGATATTTTGGGTTTATCTAAGTTTTTCATTTTTGGAATTTATTTTGTTTTCCTGACATTCATTTACTAAACTAAAATTACATAGACTTATTTATTATATGCTTCTTCTAAGGCGGCAACATCAATTTTTGAATTTTTAAAGATTGAAGTATAGAAATTAACTGCCTCTTCGGCAATATTCTCGAACCAAAGAAATGGTGTTATTTTTTGCATAAAGTCTCCTAAAAAATTATTTATCAGAACAACTTTCTTTATACAAAAATATGGAATAGAGCCCAAAAAACAATAGTATTAAAAATACTAATTGCATCAAATCTTCGGAATCTAATAGATAATTATGCAACAAAAAATATTTTACTTATAAATCGTGTCTATACTTGTTAAATTAAACAGGTGATGTAATGTTAGTTTTATTGGATATAAAAGATAACAAATCCGACCAGCTTCTTGGTGTACTAAAGGATTTGAAGTATGTTAAGATTAAACCGCTGAAAAATGGCAGTGCGAAATTTCTAATGGAATTGAAAGAAGCAGTAGATGAATTAAATTTAGTACTGGAGGGCAAACTCGAGGCACGTGATGCACAGGAGTTCTTGAATGAATTATAAAGTTAAAACCTTAGCAAATTTTGAGAAGAAAGCGAAAAAATTAATCAGAAAATATCCTTCTTTAGTACAAGAAATCTCAGAATTAATCAGTGACCTAAGGACTAATCCCAAGCAAGGTATTGATTTAGGTAAAAATTGCTATAAAATCCGGCTTGCAATTGAATCAAAAGGAAAAGGAAAAAGCGGAGGCGGCAGAGTAATAACTCACGTTTATGTTGCAGCAGAAACCGTATATATGTTATCAATCTTTGATAAATCCGAGCAATCCGATATTTCCGAAAATGAGATATTTAAACTGCTCGAAAAAATAAAATTGGATTAATATATTGGTTGTACAGGATAGTTGATTTGAAGTCAGACTTTTGAGCAAAGCTGCTCCACCTCTAACTGGGAGCAGTTTATACGATAATTATTGTTATATGTATCAGAAATGAAATTTGATAATCATACTTGCGGGTTATCCAATTAGGATAGCTTCTTCAACTTCTTTTCTTAACTTTATTCCAAGGAAAAGGCTGCTTGGATAAAGGTAGTCTTCTCCACTTTCATCAATGACTTTTACTAAGTTCATCTGTTCAGCAGAATAATCTTCTATGACTTGATACAACTTCCTTTTTTCTAGTGAAGCCTCAAATCCTTTATTATTAACGCATACGATTAACTTTGTCTTCATAACTTTCATTCAATAAATAATTCGTTTTATTTTAAATTCTTTTCTACCAAAACCATTAGCTTCGTACCAATGAAGCTCGACGTTTAAAATTGAAATCTGGTTTAGAATAATTTTAGCGTTCCCTTTCATTTTTCTCCATTTTCCAATTCCGTAATATTTCCTTAATCTGTTTATTTCTTTTATACCGGTTCCAAGTGCAATTGTTTCAATGTTAGTTATATCTGAAATTATTTCAAAATTCATTTATGTTCTCAAATAAAATTAAATCAAATTTTCACAAATTTATAAAACCGATTCTGAAATTTGATATAATAAAGTCCTCGTGAAAAACCTGATATATCAATTTCGGTAGTTCGACCGCTAATACAATTTTGTTCAGTTAATTTTGTCCCGGTTATTGAATACACCTCAATATTTCCTGAGAATAAACTCTGATTTTCAAAGTTAATATTGTCAGATGCGGGATTTGGATATAAATAGCTGAGATTTGATTGTCCGATAAATTCATTATTATTATCATCATTTACATCTGATAACAAGTCTGATTTGAAAAGGCGGAGCATACCGTCATACGTACCTACAGCAAAAGAGGAAGAGTCAGGAGATATTGCAATTCTCCAGTTATAACCGGTTTCATATTTAAAGATAGTTGAATCCAGAACTTTCATATCAGGAAATGAATATATATAAATTCCTGTATTTAATGCGGCTATTATTTTTTTAAAATTATAATTAAACATATATGTTATTGGTTCTTGTGGATATTTTACAGGAAATATCGCAGAATCCGACAAAGAATAATTCTCCAAATTCCATAAATAAATTTTATTATAGGCTCTGCCTGCAATCTTTTTTGCCTTTTCCAAATAGTCAATATGTGTTACAGGATTATAATTTGTATTTTCCTTATTTTTATTTATACTTGAAAATATTGTCTGCACATTATTAAAATCTTCGTCGCCTATCAAAACTTTATTAATACTTTCAGATGTTTCACTTTGGAAGTAATACATATAACTATAAGAATTTTCTAAAATTACTAAATTTTTATCATCAGTAAATAAAAACTCAAATATAGGCTTATCATAAAGTATTTTAACAAATGCCGAATCATTCTTAAATTCAACTCTTGTCAGTTTGCCTAAAGTATTACCAATTTGAGCAGTACCATCGCATCTCATAATAAATGTAAAATTAATATAAAGTATATCTTTATAATATAAATATTGGGCATCAGATTTAATAATATTATAGTCACCACCATTTTGACAATAAATCTTTTCAATATATTCATATTTCTTAATAAATGTAAAATCATCAGCATCGAAAATTTCTGTAGAAACTGTATAGTTGCCACTTCCTTGAGGTGATCGGGTTAAATACATTATTAAAATTGATTTGTCATCCTTACTGACTGACGCACTAATAAAATTATCATTAAGAAAAACTTTTTGTTCGAGAAGAATTCCGGTTTCAGTCTCCCATATCTTTAAATGTGAACCGGAAATTGTAAATATTTTTTTCCTGTCATTTGAAAATTTAATGAAATTAATGCCTTCGGTAGATGTTTTTCTTTCTAAATATTTTCCTTTGTCAGTCCATCTTATAGGTAGAGCCGGCAAACCTTTAGGTGGGGCAGATATAAACAAATCGGAACTGTCTGTGCATATTAATATTTTTCCGTCTTTTAGTATTGAAGATGAAGTAACCTTATATGATGATAGCCCCGAGTTATTTTTTTCAAATGGAGATTCAACATTCTTAGAATAAAATACTCCATTTGAATCTGAAAACAAAATAAGTTCTGCTTTTTCTGTTATTAACAAAGATGAAAAATTAATATAATTCTCAATTCCTTCATACAAACTAATCCATGCATTAGTTGCTTTGGAATAATATTTTATTCTGTTGTACTTTGTTGTGATATAATATTCATTTTTAAATAATTTCAAATCATTAATTTGCTCACTATTTAATTCAAAGTGCCTGTCTACCCGTTCCCAAGCATAATTGTAGTATGGATTAGGTACTTTCGTTAATATTGAACCATTAAAAGCAAAAAGTTCTCCTAAATCATTATAATTTATAAATTTTATGTTTGACAAATTATTGCTTGTAAATGAATTCCATATTACTTCATTTTGTTTTAAAATTGCAGTATATGTTTTATCATTTTTCGGTATGGAAGACACGATGCATATTTCATTATCATTACTTACTGCTATTGCATCAATTTTTAAATATTCAAGATTATAACTAATGTTTCTCCAAGATTTATCAGTTTCAGTAAAAGTCAAAACTCCACTATTATTAGTTCCTGCATAAATATCACCTGTTGTATTCACTGCTAAACAAGTTATTTCTACTGAATCCGGAAGTAAATCATCAATTCTTTTAATTTCAGTTAAATCCGTTACAATGAAAGTTCCATTTTCTGATTTAAACAGAATTTTAGACCCACTGATTGGTATGATGTGAGTAATATTTTTTCCAATTTCCAAATCCACAGGTTCCCAAGACAAATTTTGAGAGAATAAAGAGATAGTTGATATTATTAATATCATTAGTGTCATTGTTAATTTCATTTCGCACCTCATCCAGGAAATTTACAATTTAAAATTATTTTTACCATTCAATTTATAATACAAATATAAGAATATTTTTTTCACAATATCATTAATAATTAAAAATAAATCTGTTATTCTTAGTTATTTTCCAACAAAAATAAGCCGCTCCTATCACTAAGAGCGGCTTATTTCATTATTCATCAGAATAATTAAATCCCGATTGCTAAATCATTCACGTCATTTTTTGTTTTTTTTGTCAGCTTTCTTATCAGCCTTTTTAGCAGTTTTAGCTAACTTCTCTACCTTTTTAGCATCCTTTTTAGCGTCTTTTTTATCAGCCTTTTTTACAGCTTTAGCTTTTTTCTCTGCTTTCCTGGCATCTTTCTTTGCTGATTTTGATTTACCGCTAATTTGCATATCTCTAATAGCGGCACGGGCTGCTGCAAGACGTGCAATCGGTACTCTGAACGGTGAGCAGGAAACATAGTTCAAGCCGAGAGTATGACAGAATTCTACTGAAGCCGGGTCACCGCCGTGTTCACCGCAGATACCGAGTTTGATATTCGGGCGTGTATCTCTGCCTTCTCTAACAGCGTGGTGCATAAGGAATCCAACACCCTGTCTGTCAATTGACACAAATGGGTCAACAGCATAAACTTCTCTGGCAACATACTCCGGAAGGAATTTACCTGCATCATCACGGCTTAATCCCAGAGTAGTCTGAGTTAAATCGTTTGTACCGAATGAGAAAAATTCTGCAACTTCTGCTATTTCACCGGCAGTGATTGCTCCGCGTGGTATTTCAATCATGGTTCCGACCAAATAGTCGAATTCAGTGCCTGTTTCGGTCATTACTGCTTCAGCAGTTTTACGAACGATTTGTTCCTGATTTTTCAACTCTTTAACGTTACCAACAAGAGGAATCATCACTTCCGGAAGAACTGATTTGCCTTCTTTCTTAACATTAACTGTCGCTTCGAAAATGGCACGAGCCTGCATTTCTGTAATCTCGGGGAAAATAAGTCCAAGGCGGCATCCGCGGAAACCAAGCATCGGATTAAATTCGTGAAGTGCTTCGACTCTTTCTTTAACAACTTTTGGAGATACTCCGAGCTCTTTGGCAACTTCTTTCTGTCCTGCATCATCGTGTGGCAGGAATTCATGAAGAGGAGGGTCAATTGTACGAATTGTTACAGGTTTGCCGTCCATAGCACGGAAAATACCCTCAAAATCCTCTCGCTGTAATGGCAGAAGTTTCGCAAGAGCAAGTCTGCGGGCTTCTACATTTTCAGCAAGAATCATTTCACGCATTGGCTGGATTTTACCTTCACCAAAGAACATGTGTTCTGTACGGCAGAGACCGATACCTTCGGCACCGAATGCAATTGCATTTGAGCTTTGGTCAGGCTGGTCGGCATTTGTGCGGACTTTCAAAGTACGGAATTGGTCTGCCCAATCCATAATTTGTTTGTAAATCTGGAAAGTCGGAGCGTCTTTAGGAGCAAGTGTACCCGAAATTAACACTTCAATTACTTCACTTGGTTTAGTCGGGATATTACCATATATAACTTCACCTGTCGAGCCGTCAATAGAGATAAAATCACCTTCTTTAACAACTATATCTTTTCCTTCAACCTTAAACGTACGGGCTTTGTAATCTACCAAGAGGCTGCCGCAGCCTGCTACACAGACTTTACCCATCTGACGTGCTACGAGTGCAGCGTGTGAAGTCATACCGCCGCGTGCTGTTAATATACCCTCGGAAGCATTCATACCAGCAATATCTTCAGGTGATGTTTCGATACGGACAAGTATTACATTTTCGCCTTTGGCTTTCATTGCTACAGCGTCTTCAGCATTAAATACAACTTTACCGCTTGCAGCACCGGGACCTGCGTTCAAGCCTTTTGTAAGAGCAGCACCGTTTTTAATCGCTTCTGCTTTTGCATTTAAGTCAAAAATCGGACGAAGCAACTGATTAAGCTGGTCGGGGTCAATACGCATCAAAGCTTCTTCGGGTTTAATCAAACCTTCATTAACCATATCAACAGCAATCTTGATTGCTGCGAATGCTGTACGTTTTCCAACTCTGCACTGAAGCATATAGAGTTTGCCTTCCTGAATTGTAAACTCTACATCAAGCATATCGCGGTAATGCATTTCCAGAATTTGACGAATGTCCATTAATTCATGGTATGATTTTTCGTCCTTGTCTTTAAGTTCAATAATCGGATAAGGAGTACGGGTTCCGGCAACAACATCTTCTCCCTGAGCATTCATCAAAAATTCGCCGTAAAAATAATTTGCTCCTGAAGCAGCATCACGTGTAAATGCAACACCGGTACCTGATGTTTCGCCAAGATTACCGAATACCATGGACTGGATATTAACAGCAGTTCCCCATTCTTCAGGGATGCCGTTTAATTTGCGGTAAACATTTGCCCTTTCATTCATCCACGAACCGAATACTGCACCAACTGAACCCCATAACTGTTCCCATGGGTCTTCCGGAAATTCCTGTCCGGTGATATTTTTAATAGCAGCTTTAAATTCAGCAACCAACTCTTTCAAATCTTCTGCCGTAAAATCCACATCAAGATGGATACCTCTGGCAAGCTTTTTAGCTTCGAGGATTTCCTCAAACGGGTCAATGTCATCTTTGGTTTCAGGTTTCAAACCCATAACCACGTCGCCGTACATAGCAACAAAACGGCGGTATGAATCATAAGCGAAACGTGCGTTACCTGATTTGGCAATCAATCCTTCGATAGTAACATCGTTTAATCCAAGGTTTAGAACAGTATCCATCATACCCGGCATAGAAGCGCGGGCACCTGAACGGACAGATAAAAGCAGTGGATTAGTCGGACTGCCGAATATAGCACCCATTTCCTTTTCTACTTTTGTAACTGCTTTTTGTACTTCAGACTCAAGAGATTTTGGATATTGGTGACCGTTTTTGTAGTAATAAGTACAAACTTCGGTTGTAATTGTAAATCCCGGAGGTACAGGCAGACCCATATTAACCATCTCTGCAAGATTCGCACCCTTGCCGCCTAAGAGCGATTTCATTTCTGCTGTGCCGTCAGCCTTTTTTCCGCCAAAATAATAAACGTAATTTACTTTTGACGAATCATGTTTCTTTGACTTTTTTTCTTTCTTACTGTGTCCCATTCGATTTAAGTCCTTTTAATTTATAACAAAATCAATTTTCATTCAAACATAGATTTCAAAAATAATGAAAATTATTACAATATGATAATTTTCATTTGAAATTAAAAGAAATTGTTCAATTACATTTTACTTATTTTTTGCTTTTTGAATAAAAAGCTTTATTTTTGCTTTTGTTATTTATTCGGTTTGTCATTATTAGTGAATGTATTAATACTGATAACGAGGGAAGCAGGTGTAAATCCTGCACGGTTGCGCCGCTGTAACACCGGACAATCATTCCATGTCAATTAACTGACAGCCACTGTAATTAATTATGGGAAGGCGGAATGTGAGGAAGATGGTGAAGTCAGAATATCTGCCGGATAAATGCTCATTGATTAGTTTGCGACATACAAACACGGTGAGAAAATTTGGCTTTGAGGTGCATTGCACTCACATCTGTTGATAGATACCACATTTTCCCCTCGTAATTTTATTTAATGCTTTTAGAGGTTATTGCGATGTATAAATTTATATTTCTTTTGATGCTTTCCGGGATAATTTTTTCTCAGAATGTTTTATCTCTTGATACAATGATTTATGATGTATCAACAATTCACGAAACAGGCAAATCGCCCGTAAAAATTCTGAAACTCGACGGCTCGGATAAAATTCATATCTTTTGTGCCGGTGAGGATTTGAATTATAATGATATCATTGACGAAGGTGATGAAAGTCCTTCGTGGTGGATTATGGATAATTCCGAAACAGCACCGCGAAAAATAATGAATTTTGATAGATTTTTGAAATACCGCCCATTCCGTCCTGCATTGGATAAGGCAAACAATATTCTTTACATTCCATTTACCGGAAAGATTATGTCCGTTGATTTGAATGCCGAATCAATGGATGACGGTGATGTTGCCTCAATTGATGCTCAAAGTATTGATTTTGCCGGAGGTCACCTGCTGATTACAGTAAGCGGTGGAAATGATGCTGCAGGAAGACTTGATGTATTTAATTTGGAAACAGGACAGATACTTCAAACAATTCCCGGTGGTATCAACATAATGGATTGTATTTATTATCCTACTTCTAAAGGAATAAGTATTGCCATTCTTAATCAGGGCGAATTCGGTTCTGATAATTCGATTGTTTATTACGGAACAATTAATCACACATTTAGCTTCACACTTGAGGACAGTGTCACAGTCGGCAATACTGCTAATCATATATTATTTAATAACGGGAAATTATATGTGACAGCTAATATGTCCCATTGGGTAAAAGTTATTGATGTTGCTTCACACGAAGTCGAAACATGGCATACCGGAACTACCGGATGGGATGGACCACGCGAATCAGTTGTATTTGGCAGCAAACTTTATGTTACAACTTACTCCGGAGATGTCAGGGCATTTGACCTGTTATCAGGGCAATTGATGCAGATATATGAAGGTGATTCCTTTTCAAAAATTGAAAATGTAGCCTTCGTTAATGACAACAGATTTATAAGTGCCGGTCCTTATGATATGAATTATCAGGCAGATTCTTATGTCCGGGTTTGGGATAAAAAGAAGCAGGAAATGGTTGATATGATTAAAGATGTTAGTGTCGGTGCCGGTCCTGTTGGTTTGTTTATTGACGAAACGACAAATTTACTGCATGTATTTTGTCTCGGTAATGATATAAATGAAAACGGTGTGTTGGATAATGGCGAAGAAGCACCCTCATGGTGGACAGTATCGCAGAATGGAGGTCAGTTTGCTGCCGCGAAAAAAGCCGAATTTGCTTTTGGCGATATTAAAAATCCATTCAAACCAGCAGTTGATTTTGCAAACCGGATTATTTATCTTCCGTCATCAAGCGTAATTAAATCCTATAATATTGATGATTATACTTTGGATGATGATATGATAGCCGAATATGATGCCGCAGCGTTAGATTTGGCAGGAACGCATTTACTTGCAGCAGTTAATCATTATGAAGCTCCGGATTCGATTTATGTAATTAATCTTCAGACAAATCAGGTTCTGCAAAGAGTATCTGCCGGCGATAACGTTACTGATGTGAAATACTTCCCGCTGATGATTGAAGGCAATCCTGAGCCGGTTATAAGCCTTGCTGTTCTTACATCAGATGAAGATTCTTTAAATTCAAAATTACTGTATGGTCCAATAAAACACATGTCAGATTTTACTCTCGACAACTCAATTGAGTTAGGTAAAATCGGCAGCAGTATCAGGGTTTTTGAAAATCTTCTCGGTATTTCATCTTTCTGGTCAAATGATGTCAGTATTGTAAATGCCGCCGATAATGAGTTATATACCATTAATCTTGGCACAACTTATATGCAGGGACCCGGAGACATGGCTGCTGTTGAAAATGTAGGTTTCATAGCCGGTACTTTTGCCGGCGATTTAATACCCATAAGTGTCAGGGATTCACAGGGAAATATTAAACTAAGTCTAAGAGAATTTCTGCCATTAGGCATTCCGGTTAACTCTCTTGCTATTAATGTTGACCAGCTTAAAAATGAAATTTTTCTGGCTGCAACTAATTCACATATTAATGAAATGTTAAACAATAAAGTTTATGTTCTCAGCAATCAAACTGTATCGGTAAAACAGTACAACTCGGGTTCAGTAGCTTCTATCAAGCTTTATCCTAATCCAGCAAATGAGTATATTACTTTGGATGCGGATTTACGCAGCAATTTCGGAGGAAATATTAAAGTTGAAATAATTTCAATTTTAGGAGAAAAAGCTGCTGAATTTCAGTTACCTTATGCCGAAAATATAAGTCATACTTTCAATATCAAGCAGCTTGGTTTGTCAAAGGGTACTTATATATTGAGGCTTTTTAATGGTTCTGATGTAAAATCAGTACCTTTTAATGTCGTAAAATAATGAATTCCGCGATTAACAATATTAAAAACAGGAACTTCTCCTTTTCAGGCGGAGTTTCTGTTTTTTTTATTTTATTCATTATAGTAATTTCTACAAATGCTTTTGCTAATAATATGGGTCTGCAAAAAAGCGATACCATTACTAAAAAATTTCCGGAAGTAAGGGTTACGGCATCAAGAATCTTATCAAACTCACTTGCAGAATTTTCCCCGAATACAATTATTGATAAGGAAACATTATCCAGAACAGGAAATTTGCAAATTTCGGAAGCTTTGATTTATCAGCCTGGACTGTTTATTAAGGATTACGGCGGAATGGGTGGTATGAAAACGGTTTCTGTCCGAGGTTCTGCTGCAAATCAAACTTTAATTATGCTGAATGGAATACGTCTTAATTCAAATCAAAACGGTATGATTGATTTATCCAATTTACCGCTTTCGATGATAGGCAGTCTTGAGATTATTCGTTCTGGTTTTTCTGCTGCTTATGGTGGAAATGCTATTGGCGGCTGCATAAACATAATTCCAGAGCAATTTGCAAATGACAAACTGGATTTACAAATCGGATACGGAAGTTTTAACGAAAATTATGCTGCAGTAAGCGCCGGTAAGAATTTTAATGGACTTCAGATTAATTCAGCTTTGGAATACAAACATAGTAACGGCAAATATCCCATTTCAATCAACCACTTCGGTAAAGAATCAACTGTATCAAGGGTAAATTCTGATTTTACAAATTATTCGGCTGTGGTTAGCGGAAATTATAAAATCAACAAAGTAGGCATAAACTCAATGCTGCTTTTCTTCAATACAGACAGAGGTGTCCCCGGTGCTGTTCTTCAGGGTCATATCGAATCAGAAAAAGCAAGGATGAACGAAAGCGGCTTATTAATTTTACTCGGTACAGATATTGATTTTGAGGACAAGTGGCATTTAAAAAGCGGTATAAATGCCAGGTTCAACAGCATCAATTATGAGGATGACAATTCATTGGGAAGCGGCGGAAAGCCATTGGATAATCATTTCTATTCCGATGAATACAATTTTTCGTCCACGTTGAAAAAACAATATTCAGACGGCAATTTGGAATTTAGACTTGAGACTTTTTATTCCTTACTTAAAGGTGATATGCTCCAGCCCGGCATTGACGAAAATCCAAAAAGAACCGGTCTGGCATTATCACTGATAAATGATTACAAACTGCAATTTGCCGGTTCGGTTGATGTTTTGTTTGCAAATGCAATAAGAGCGGATTTTTTCAATGATAATTCTCCTGCATTTTCACCTTTTTCAGCAATTATTATCAGTCCGTCCGACAGCAGACTGAATTTTAAAATAAATGCTTCGGGCAATTTCAGAATGCCGAGTTTTAATGAACTTTATTACCTTAATTACGGTACAGCTAATCTCAAACCCGAAAAGTCTGTCTCAATCAATCTAGCGGTAAGTTATGGCATTGCAGGGTTCGATTTTGAAGTCGCAGCATTTTGGGTAAATACAAAAGACTTAATTGTATCGGTTCCTAAAAGTCCTGTTATATGGTCGGCACAAAACATCGGAACAGCACTGAATAAGGGTATTGAATTGATTTTCTCATATAAGTCAGATAACGGTAAAAACGGATTTAATGCAAATTATACGATTCAATCCTCAGATGATAGGACTGAAAATTCACTGAATTACGGAAACCAAATTGTTTATGTTCCCGGAGAATTGTTCAACATAAGTGGTTTTGCCGATATTTTGGGTGTTGTTGCAGTTTTGAATTTTAATTATTCAAGTTTTAGATATTCACTGCAAAGCAACGACATAAGCACGGTTATGCCTGCATATTTTTCTGTAAATATCAAACTGATAAAGGAAATAGAGTTTGATTTGTTAAAAGCAGGATTGTCGTTATCGGCAGATAATATAACAGAAGAAAGATATTCAATTGTGAGGAATTTCCCCATGCCGGGCAGAGTAGTAAGAGCCGGAATTGATATAAAATTATAAAAAGAAGAAAGAAAATGAAATATTCAATAACAAAAAATGATTTTAAAAGCAAATCCGCTTTTAAGAAAATGTCGTACTTCGGGACTTGTCATTCTGAACGAAGTGAAGAATCCATGTTTTTACCGGTAGTTTATAAATCCCGGATTCTTCGCTCCGCTCAGAATGACTTTACCGGTAAAATTCAGTTTGAAAGTTGTCATTCTGAACGAAGTGAAGAATCCATGTTTTCACCGGAGATTTTTAAATCCTGGATTCTTCGCTCCGCTCAGAATGACTATTTAATCAGTTGCTTCCAAAAGTCTAATAAATATATTATATTGTTCTTATTATTTTTTACATCTTTCTCCGTTTCCTTCTCAGAACAGGGAACAATTGACACGGTAATTACCTATCAACCCGGTTCGCAGGATGATTCATTAAAAAATAATCCCTACTACCCGCAAAATATTTACGGAATTCCATCAAGAAAAGCTTCAAAAACAATACCTGCAAATTCCCGTGAAGACATTGAAGCTATAGGTTTATCAGGTGAAATAATTGTCGGCTTTAAAGGACGGGTGTTGTTAAATGGTAATGGAGCAGATTTTATCATTTTTGAAAATGCTTTTGTAAATCCTGTAAAGAATGGCATTTTTGCCGAACCAGCAATAATTTCAGTAAGTAAAGACGGGATAAATTTTATAGAATTCACTTATGACAAAACTACTTTAAAAGGATTAGCCGGACTGACACCTACTTATGGCGACAAAGACCCTTTCAATCCTGACATAAGCGGAGGAGATGCATTTGACCTGGATGATTTGGGGCTGGACTTCATTAAATTTATAAAAATCAAAGATACTACACTGATTGTTGCCGGACTTCCCAAAAGCCATAAATACTGGAATCCTGAATTTCTTTTATCGGGATTTGACCTTGATGCAGTTGTAGGATTATATCTTGAAGATGAATCTACATCAGCTCGTGACAATACTGATAAATTAATAGATTTTAAAATTAACGGCAATCTATTGACAGTCGAATCTATTAATTCAGAACCGGTTGAAATTAGAATATCAAACTTATCTGGTGAAATTATATATTCCTGCGAATCAGCAAATCATCTGATTAACTTAGAAAGATTCAACGTCGGTGCTTATATCGTTGAAGTTGTATCAGAAAGAAAAAGATATATTTATAAGTTCATTGCGAATTAAACAAATATTAAACCGCATAAGACATGTAAGCAGTACTGATTTGTTCTAATATTTGTAAAATAAAGCTCCGAGATGTGCCACTCTCAGCCTGCGAAGAGAGGCAAATCGCGAAGTTTCAGGAATCCACACCCCTTTAATCCCCTCCTTGAAAGAAAAGGAGGGGATTAAATAAGGTTTAGAAAATGGAGTCCACCTATTTTATATAATAATATCGGGTGGACTCCATTTGAGTAATAATTCCACCTCCGTCACTCCGTGACACCTCCGCCGGCGGAGGACATAATACGAATAAATTGCAAAGATAAACCCTGAGTATTCATTATAAAATTAAATTATTTTATCAATTACTTAATACTTTGATATTTTTATTAATTTTTCTTGGATTAATTAATACATTTTGTTATTTTTGTTTGTTGCGAATGTTAATGGTTAGTTTCAATATATTTAAAACTGTTAAAATATTGTTACTTAAGTGCATATTTGCTGATGTGGCTTGTGTTTTATGACTTTTGATTTGTTTTTTTTTGATGTTCCTTGATAGATATGAAATTGATGAAGCTTAAAAAATATTATTCTATATTATAAGGTGGTTTAATGAAAATTTCAACGAAATTGTCAGTCCTTTTTGTGGCGATGCTGTTTAGTGTTGCAGCCTACGGGCAGGTTACGATTGGTTCTACGAACTATTCGAATCTGTACAGTGCGTTTAATGCCATAAATGCGGGAACTCATACCGGTGATATTGTCGTAAAAATTACAGGCAATATTACTGAGTCAACGACTGCTATTTTGCAGGGGTCGGGTGTCGGCAGTGCCGATTATACTTCTATTGTAATCTATCCTACAGATACTTACAAGATTCAGGGCACTCTATCAAACGGACTTATTCAATTACAGGGCGCTGATAATGTCACTATTGACGGCCGGGTTGATTTGAGCGGTACCACAAGAGCCCTTACTTTGAAGAATAATTATACTTCTACAAGTCAGGTTATAAGAATTGACAGCTTGACATCAGGTGACGCCGCAAACTATAATACTATCAGGTATTGTAATATTGAAGCCGGTACCAAAACAAGCAGCGCCTACGGTATTACTTTCGGTATGAGCAACAGTTATTCAGGTTCTGCTACCAGTACCGGAAACGTCATTGAATACAACAGTTTTAAAAAGATGTATTATGCTGTCAGGGCTTATAGTCAATCCGGCAGGGAAGTATTGGGCTTAAAGATACATGACAATATTTTCGGCAGTTCAACACTTACTGAAAGTATTGCATACCAGCCATTGTATTTGTACTATACTAACGGTGCTGAAATTTACAATAACATATTTGAGTATTTGGACCATACTTCAACTATGTATGTGATGTATATCTATTATTCGAAGAATGGTAAAATATATAACAATACAATCAGAAACATAAATCATGTATCCACACTTTATACAATTTATATGCAGCAAAGCTCGTATATGGAGGTTTACGGCAATGTTTTTGACAATTTAAAATCAACAGGCCAGGTTGCTGCTATTTATATGGGTTCATGTTCTTATGCTGATATTCACGACAACGTTATTAATAATATTAACAGCGGGTCAACATTCTACGGTATTTACCTGACATCCAGTTCATACTCGAAAGCCAACAATAATGTAATTACAAACGCATTAAATCCTACAACTTTTTATGCCATGTATTTTTCTTCCAACTCTTATATGGAAGTTAAAGGTAATAAATTTGACAACTTGATGACAACCAATGGTCAGTTGTCTTCGATTTATTTAAGTTCCTGCTCTTATTCCGATATTTCCGATAACACGATGAACAATACAGTAGCAACAACATATAATTATAATGTTTATGCAACAAGCTGTACTTCATCGAAATTTCACAGAAATAAAATAAACAATATCAGTTCAAACGGTTCAAGTACAACAGGGGCGCATGGATTTTATATCATGAGTTCGAACGGTTCCGAGTTTGTAAATAATTCTATTTCCAATATCCGTACTACTCAATATACAACAAGTACTCTTTATAACCCTTTCGGTATTTTTCTTTATTCAGGAACCGGTTACAAAGTTTATTATAACAGTATATATCTAACCGGTAAACAGATAGAAATCAACTCCTCGTCTTCAATGAGTGCCTGTTTGATGGTTTACAATTCATCAGTTAATAATCTGGATATACGAAATAATAATTTCTTTAATGAACTTGAGGGCAGACCCGGTACAAGCTCATATGCAATATACATGACAAGCACATCGTGTCTGACGAACTCTACAATGGATTACAACAACTATTATGTTGCAGGTCCTTACGGCATATTCGGTTATATTTCGGGTCAGCGTTATGATTTGAATGCCTGGAAATCAGCAACATCACGAGAAGCAAACTCAAATAATCTGTTCCCTGATTTCAACTCTTCAAGCGTTTTGGCTCCTTTTATCGGTTCTCCGATTTTTGGTAAAGGAACACCTCTATCAGGTTATACAACAGATATTATAGGCGATACCCGTTCCACGACTGCACCTACACCCGGTGCTTATGAGGTAGCTGATGATATAATCGGACCGGATGTAGTCTTTACTAAACTTCAGGCAACAGGAAGCACAAGTAACAGAACGGTTGTTACAACCATTAAAGACAGGACAGGAATTAATCTGTCAACATCCGAACCGAGAATTTATTTCAGAAAAACAACAACCGATAATACTTATAACGGCAATACTTCATCAACTCCGGGCTGGAAATATTCAACAGCAACCCAAAACGGCGATGAATTTACTTTTGTGATAGATTACAGCAAAATTAACGGCGGAGCAACTACCGGCGATTTTATCGAGTATTTTATCATTGTTCAGGATGTAAGTACAAGACAAAATATTACTGTTACATCCGGTACATTTAATCAGTTCCCGACTACAACCAATCTGACATCGTCGCATTTCCCTGTCACCAATGCGGATATGTACAAGATGGCTGTTGCAATCACAGGGGATTATAGTGTCGGTTCAAGCCAGACATTTACATCACTAACTAAACCGGACGGCTTTTTTCAGCACCTAAATGATAATTTGGTTACCGGTGATGTATTTGTAAATGTAACATCAAATCTTTCAGAAACAGGTGAAGTTACACTTGGTAAACTTGTTTATGAAGGCGGACCTTATACTGTTACAATCCGCGCCGGTTCGACAACTAAAAGAACCATTGTCGGTGAAATTGCAGGAGCATTAATTCGTATAGTCGGTGCCAGCAATATTACTATTGACGGCAGTTATAACGGTGGAGGAAGATATCTTCAGTTTAACAACTCTGCAACTCAAGCTACCTCAACTTACCGCGCAACTATAATGGTTGGAAGCGGCGGTACTGCAGTCGGCGGCGGTAAAGATATTACCATAAAGAATTGTGAAATTTTAAGCGGCGACAGATTAAGTTATTCATTCGGTATCATAACAAGTGACGGCGCAATCTCGACAAGTGCAAGCAGTTATGGCATCACAAATCTGCTTATACAAAATAATAAAATTTATAGCAGTTATTACGGTATGTATCTTTCAGGCGGCAGCGGAACAGGTCAGATGCTGAACAATCTGATAGTTGAAGATAATATTGTGGGTGACGACACTAAATCAAACAGTATCAATGCTTACGGTATAGAAGTCAGATACGCTCCGAACGGACAAATCAGACATAACACGATTTATAATATAGACGGAACTTCGAGCAGTACGTATTATTGTATCGCTATTCAGCTTTATATGACCGGCTCAATTCCTACTTATATTGACGGTAATACAATTTATTCAATAAACTATCAAGGTACATCCGCTTGTTATTCAAACGGTATATATGTTTCGGGTTCTTATGCTGTAATCACTAACAATAAGATTTCCGAAATCCTGACAAGAGCCTATAGCTTTTCATCCCCGACAAGCTATCAGGCAGCAGGTATCAGACTTGCCGGCAGTTATACAAAAGTTTGGCATAATACTATTTATATGACCGGTGAAATGAAATACTATTCTACAAGTACCTATTACGGAGGATTTGCTGCTAATATAATGGTGACAAGTTCCTATTCAGGTAATGATTTCAGAGGCAATATTCTTCATAATTCAGTTTATAAAGCTTCATCATCTATTTATAATCCTGAAGCATATAATATCTGGTTCCGTACATCAGCCAACATTGCACCGTATTTTACAGCTTTGGATAACAATGTTTATTCAGTTGGTAATACTGCAAAAGTAGGTGGAAATGGTCTTTCTTATCCATACACTTTTTATGCTTATAATTTAGCACAATGGCAATCCAGAACCGGTAAGGACCAAAATTCCAAAACCGGACTTCCTGAATTTGTGGGTGCAAATGATTTACATATAAACGCAGGCAGTATAGGCAACTCATTCTATATGTATAACGGAATGTATGAAGTAACTAATGACGGTGACGGAGAAATGCGTAATACACCTACTTATTACGGTGCTGATGAAATAAATGCAATATTTGAGCTTGTTGAAGATACAAAAATAGCTCCAAACCAGGCATTCCAATGTGTAGGCGGTGCAGCAACCGTTTCCTTCGACCCGGCTATTACCGGATTCGGTGACGGTGTTGACAGAACAGGTCTGCCTGCTCTGACTATGCAATGGTTCAGAAACGGAGAGATTATAGCCGGTGCAAATACAAAGAACCTGAATTTCAATCCCGTTCAGATGTATGACTCTGCACGCTATTATGCATCTGCAGCATTCATGAATAATACAATTTACAGTACTGAAAAATTGATGTCAGTTGAAACTCCGTTATCATTTGAAATGCAGCCTGTAAATACTGAAATATGCGGTTCCAATCCTGAACTTTATCTGCCAACAGTTCCTTTTGGTACTCTTTTTGGTTATCAGTGGGAATTCAGACAGGAAGGAACATCCACATGGAATATGTTACCGGGAGAAATTTCACCTGCCCTTTATAGAACTATTACTCTTGACCGCGTCGGCTATTACAGATTAAAAGTAACGGGTCCGGGCAATTGCGGTCCTGCTGTAATTTATTCAGATGAAGCTTATGTTTCATTATCTGACCCGCTTGCAAATGTCGCAATACATCAGGTAGGCAGCAGCGAAGGCAGAGATTTACGCTATCTTTGCGTAAGCCAGCCGCTTGACCTTAATACCACAGTTGACGGAACAGTATTCGGTTACCGCTGGCAGAGAGATGCCGGAAACGGATTTATTGACCTCCCGCCGGCTCAGTATCCAAGCGCATTGACAGCTACATTCCACATTGACAATACTAATCCGCTCGAAAGTGGAATATATCGCGCCAAGATATTAGGCTCGGCAGCTTGCGGAACTGCAGTTGCTTATACAGAGCCGATTGCCGTCAGAATTTGGCCCTATTTCTTCCTTGACCAGCAGCCTGACAGCAAAACACTTTGTGTTGGTGAAAGTTCTTTTATAAGAATCAATACATCAGGTTATGTTCACAGCTACCAGTGGTTTAAAGATGGTGTTATGTTAACTGCGAAAGAAACACCTAACTATAACCAGCCGGTATTATACTTTAATAATGCTCAATTCGAAGATGCAGGATTTTACCAGTGCCGTGTTCAGGCTGAAGACTGCTTTGGTTTCCTTGACTTTATGTCCGAAGAAGCATCTGTTTACGTAGTAACAGGCACAGACATTACACAAAATCCATTTACTCAGGCAATTATGGTTGGCGGCGATGTTCAGATGAGAGTTACTGCTCATGTCAACGGCACTCCCGAAAACTACAAACCTGATGTACAATGGTACCGCGGCGATGTTCCTATGGTTGATGGCGGAAGATTTATCGGCACCAAATCTGATAGACTGATGATACATAATGTTCAGGAATCTGACTTCGGTGAAGATTACAGAGTTGTAGTAACCGGTCATTGCGGCTTTGCGGAAGCAAGTAACTTCGGATTGTTAAAAGGTGAAATTATAATTACCGAGCAACCTGAAAGTATTGATGGATGCCAGGATGATGAAATTACCCTAAGTGTAAGAGCAAATACAACTATGCCGGGCGAATATCTGACTTATCAATGGTATAAAAATGGTCAGATTTTAAATGACGGGAATGGTATCACAGGTTCGACAGAGAATAATCTTGTTATTTCTCAGGCGAAATCATCCCATTCAGGTAACTATTACGCAATTGTTAAAACAAGTAATTCAGTGATTGGATTATCTACAGTTGAAGCTACAGTCAGAATCGAAGCAAAACCAATTATTACTGTTGAGCCTGAAGAAAATGTAATGTTGACAGTTGGTGATGTACTCGCTCTTACTGTCGAAGCAGTTGGCGACAATCTGATGTACCAGTGGTATTTCGAGGGTACTCCGATTGCAGATGAAGATTTGAATACACTCATGATTTATGATGTAACCGAATCAAACAGCGGCAAATATTATGTTGAAATTTCCAATAGCTGCGGTTTAGTTAAATCAGTAGTTTCGAATGTAATTGTTACAACTACAGCTTCGGATGTTATCGAAGTTGCCGAAAGCGGTTATTCGCTCGGTATTGCAACTCCTAACCCGGCGCAGACAGTTTCAGGTGTTTCGTATGTAACTCCGGCGCAGTCACACGTAAAAATCACACTTATCAACGAACTTGGCGCGGAAGCTGCCGTTTTGACCGACGCAATTATGAATGCCGGTCAGCACAACTTAAACATCAATGTTGAAAAGTTGAATCTTACTTCAGGTATCTACAGTATAGTTATGAAATCATCAGGTGTAATGATAAGCCAAAGATTGGTAGTTATCAGATAACATCTTAGAATTTTCTTGATTTAAAATCCGGCAGTCTTGCAAAAGGCTGCCGGTTTTTTTTTTGGTGTTGTATGAATGCTGAAGTCGAAGACCAGCGGAGTTAATGCTGAATTCTGAATTGATTTTAACTCCATAGGAGTGCCCTGTTTGTAGAAAAAGAAGAACTTGTCTGAACCGTGATTTTTGGGATTGATGGGATTTTTGGGATTTGAATTGGTTGTATCCCATAGGGATTAAATATAGGTATAATAAGCAAAACCTAACGGAAACTATAAACGCAACTCCATAGGAGTTGAATTATGGTAACAAGAACATAACCCGATGAACATGACTACCTCGTAGAGGTTGAATTATGGTAAAATAATAATAATCACTACGTGATAAATATGTTCCAACTCCAAAGAAGTATAACGATTTACGTCTCTCCCTTTGCCAAATAATGTTATTCTTCAAAAAAAAAGTGCAAACGGTTAAATTTGCACTTTTTATAAAATTTACTAAAGTTAAACATGCTATAATTTGTTTACTTCTAAATCAATTTCAGCGACTCTTGCCTGAGCCTGGTCAATAATATCCTGCTTTTCCTTTATTCTTCCTTCGATATTCCTGATTTTTGTCATAACTTCTTCTATCAAAAATTCATCCTCTCCTGCTTCAGCAAGTTTTACTTTCTGCAGTTCAAGAGATTCCAAATCTTTAGCCATAACATCATTTAATCTCGCAATTTTATCCTCAAGATTTATCTTTATTTCAAGAAGTTTTTTTGATTTTTCATCACGTCTCTGGTCGAAGTACTCATTTTTCTTCTTGTCGAAAAGTGAGAACGCTTCTCTTATTCTTGAAAATAATTCGATTCTCTGTTCTTTCTTCAATCTTGTTATACGAACTTCTCCCTGTACTGTAATCAGAGTTTCTCTAATCATGTTGAATTCTGTCAAGCCATGAACCATACCAAAACAGTCATTAACCTTTTCAGTCAAACGTTCATAATTTTGAGCGCATTCGGCATCATAAGTATCTCTTTCGACTGACTGTTTCTGATTTAAATTCTCAAATACCGCCCTAATTTCAGCAAAAAGTTCATCGCGGTGTTCTCTTTTGAGTTTCAGCGATTTAATCTGATTTTGAACATTGATAAGCTGCTCGCGTGCAAGACCGAAATCTTCATTTGATTCGGCAAAAGCAATTGCATCGGCTACTGTTATTTTCAATTTGTCGTAATTATCGGAAGTTTCCTGATTAAAGGTGGTACGTTCGGCTTCCTGTCGAATATTTACTTCATCAAAAGCATCTCTGATAAATTGATAAAGTTCATTTCGCTGGTCTCTTTTAAGCTTTAAACCTTTAATTAGATTCTGCACATTAATCAGCGCTTTTCGGGCATCGGCAAATATCTCGGATTCTTTTGAAAAACTTATGGCAATATCAATTTTATGTTTTAAATTATGATAGTTTTCAATACATTCCATCTCATAATTTTCACGCTCTTCATTCTGCCTTTTACTGACGTTGTCAAAAGCAGCATTAACCATTTTATAAAGTTCATCCTTTTGAGAACGTCTCAATTTAAGATTCTTGAATGTATCCTGAGCAGAAAGCAGTCTTTCTCTTGACTTTTTAAAATCAAAGCTTACTTCAGAATATTCTAATGCTTCTTTTACGGAATCAATAATTGAATCATAATTAGCCTGAGCTTCAGCATCGAATTTTTCCTGCTCTTCATTCTGCCTGAGATTGATATTTTCCAAAGTACTTTGAATTAATTCGTTAATCTGCTTATCATCCTCACTTCTCAAAAAAAGTGTTTTTAATTTATCTCTTAAATCAGACAAACGTTTACGAATTTCTCTCCAGTCAGTACTTTCACCAGCAAAAACAATTTGTTTATCGAGTTCTTCTCTAAATCCTGCTATTGCCGAATTATAAGATTCATCATCATTGTAATGGACAAGCATTTCACCATTTTTGTGATCTTCAGTCACAGCATTGTTATTTTCGTTCTCATCACTCATTCCGCACCTATCGAATTATTGCTTTAAGTATCATTTCTGTATATTGTTAACTATGTTCTTTTTCTGTATATGAACTGTTTTGATTAGAATCAAAATTTGTTGATTTAATCGCCAACATTGCTTGTCGGCTTATCGGCGGTAATTCTTCACCTTTGATAAGAATATCCAGTTCTTCGCCGTCAAGTATTTCTCTTTCTAATAATATTTTGGAGGTGGTGTGTAATATATCAATATTTTCACCAAGAATATCTTCGGCTCTTTCAAGAGCTTTTGTAAGAATTCTGCGAACCTCCGAATCTATTATCTGGGCAGTTTCTTCACTGTGGTCACGTGTTTTCGAGAAATCTCTTCCAAGAAAAACTTCATCATTATCATGATTGAAAGTCACCGGTCCGATAACTTCGCTCATACCCCATTCACAAACCATTTTACGTGCTATCTGCGATGCTCTCTGCAAATCATTTGATGCTCCGGTTGACAGTACATTGAAAATCAGCCGTTCAGCAGCGCGACCGGCTAATAACACGACAAGCTGGTCATCAAAATATTCTTTGGATTTGGAATGAAATTCTTCATTCGGCAGATGCCATGTAAGACCTAAAGCACGTCCGCGTGGGATAATGGTGACTTTATGAACAGCATCGGAATGCAGCAGATATTTTCCGGCAAGTGCATGACCCATCTCATGATATGCTGTCATTTCTTTTTCCTTATCCGAAATTACCATACTTTTTCGTTCAACACCCATCAGCACTTTGTCTTTGGCATTTTCGAAATCATACATTGTTACTTTGTCGCTGTTACGCCGTGCAGCAAGTAATGCAGCCTCGTTAACGATGTTTGCTATATCTGCACCCGACAATCCTGGAGTACCTTTGGCAAGCACAACAATATCAACATCCGAACCTAAAGGTATTTTATTTGTATGAACTTTGAAAACTCCTTCGCGTCCTCTGACATCAGGTCTGTCAACAACCACCTGACGGTCGAATCTTCCGGGACGCAAAAGTGCAGGGTCAAGTACATCAGGTCTGTTTGTAGCAGCGATAATGATAACTCCGCTGTTTTGCTCGAAACCATCCATTTCAACCAGAAGCTGGTTAAGTGTCTGCTCGCGTTCATCGTGTCCGCCGCCTAAACCTGCTCCGCGGTGTCTGCCGACTGCATCAATTTCATCAATAAACACAATACAGGGAGCACTTTTCTTTGATTGCTCGAAGAGGTCTCTTACTCTGCTTGCACCTACACCTACGAACATTTCTACGAAATCTGCACCGGATATTGAGAAAAATGGTACGTTTGCCTCGCCTGCTACTGCTCTGGCAAGCAAAGTTTTACCGGTACCCGGAGGTCCCAGCAGCAATACTCCGCGTGGTATTCTTCCGCCGAGTCTTTGAAATTTTGCCGGCTCTTTAAGAAATTCAATTACTTCCTGAAGTTCATATTTTGCTTCATCAGCACCTGCTACGTCGTCAAAAGTTACTTTAAGAGAACCTTCGTTCAGAAGTTTGGCGCGGGATTTACCGAATGAAAATATTCCTTTCGAGCCTCCTCCCTGCATTCTTCTCATAAAAAATATATATAAGCCGATTATCAGTACCCAAGGCAGCAGTGGCAATATGAAATTCCAAAATGCACCGTCTCCTTCCTCATAAGCCCAGGTTATGCCTTTTTCAGCCCAAATTTGTTCTGTTTCACTGTTAAGAACACCAAGTTTTGATGAAAATCTTGTGATTGCACGTTCTTTGCCTTCAGCCATTATATTTACAGGTTGTTTCAAAACGCCCCGAAATTCATACTTATTATACTGACTTTTAACAACTATTGCTTCTTTAATCAAATCAGCCTGCAGGAATCTCTGATATTCCGTATAGGAAACAGGCCATTCCTGCTTTTGATTACCCTGCATAAATACATAAACAATAAAAATACCTGCAGCCAAAACAAACCACAACATCATGTTTCTCATAAAGTTTGCAGGCGGCATCTTTCCATCACCTAACTTTCTTAATTCATCAAAAGGGTCTTTTTTGTTTTTATTAGAATTATCGCCGTTATTTTGCGATTCAGCCATCAAAATCCTCCAATAGGAATCATCTGTAAAAAAATATATATTCTAATGACGTAATATTGCAGGCATAATTTTTTGATATAAATTTTTAATTAATTATTTTTCAATTTTTTTTGTATATTACAGTAAGAAATGTATCAGAATTAATTTTGCGTTTCTTTATACATTTGCAGGATATACCGTTCTATTTTTACAATTTCTTTCATAAGCATCAACCGCCGCATACACCGATATACCGGCTGCCACACTGACATTAAGCGAATGTTTGACACCATACATCGGAATTTCGAGAGCAAAATCACACAAATCCAATATATCATCATCAATCCCTGTCAGTTCATTACCGGCAATTATACATAACGGGAAATCCTCCTGGGTCAGTGAATTGTATGGTCGGGATTTATGACAAAGCTCGAGAGCCGCAATTTTCCAGCCTTCGGATTTGAATTTATTTACAGCATCCTCAATATTTTTGAAGTATGACCAGGGGACAGTATCAACAGCACCGAGAGCAGTTTTTTCGATTTCCTTTCTCGGCGGATGAGGAGTAAATCCACACATAATCAACTCCGATAGTAAAGCGGAATCGGCTGTGCGGAACAAAGAACCCACATTGTAAAGACTGCGTATATTATGCAAAATCAACTTTACCGGATGTCTTTTAACTATTTTAGAATCTTCGATGTTAAGTCTCAAATTTAAAATTTCGTCATGTTTTAGTTTTTTCATAAATTTTTTTGTAACTTTTTATTTATTTGGGTTTATTTACTTATATAAATTGTATCAAAATAAATTTGTATATAGTTCTTTAATATGTATATAAATTTGTCATGCAAATATATTGTTTTTTTTGAGGTTGGAATATGTTCAGGGTGAAATTATGTGTAAATTTACTAAGTTTTTGAAGTTAATTATTTCTTTTGCTCTTTTTATGCTGTTTGTGCAGTCAAATTCATTTGCAGACCTTGATATTACAAAAAACAAAGAATTTATTATGACATTCCTTCCAAATTATCATAATAATTGGAGCAGTAATATTCCATCTTTGCGCCGAGGCGATTCAGTTTACATTTTCATCTATGCAGCAGTACCTACTACAGGCAAAATTGTATATAAGGATAGATACGGCGTAGATTATAGCGAAAATTTCAATATTCCAGACCCGAAAGTTGTTTATGTTTTTAAACGCCCGGCTTATGATTATGCTTTATTAGGCTACAATGTTTCCGGCAATATTTCAAACAATACAGATTCTGAAAAGCTGGTTTTTCTTTCATTCAAAATTACAGCGGATATGCCGATTCAGGTATATGGTCACAGTCAGGCAGTTATGACAAGTGAATCATTTAATGTATTGCCGAATGAATCGTTGGGAAATGAATATTTTGTTTTGGCTTATAATGCAAATACCGATACAGGACCGGGTAACCCTGATGGGAGAACACCAAGCCAGTTTGCAGTAATAGCTGTGGAGGATAGCACTGAAGTAACTATTACGCCATCTATAGCGACAATGTATAATGGTATTGATGTTCAGAATATAGTACTTAGAGCAGGCCAGGTTTATTTGGTTCAGTCAAGTTTATTTGAGGACAATCCTGATTTAAGTCGTACTCATATAAAATCGAACAAACCAATTGCGGTCTTCAGCGGACAGCAGAGGGCAAGAGTGCCACACGGTGCTAATGGCAGATACGTTTCACGTGACTATCTTGCCGAACAGATGCCCCCGATTGATTCCTGGAGTAACGAAGCTATAGTTGTTCCTTTTCCAAAACCCACAGATCTGGAACCTTCAAATGAATATTACGACAAATTACGCATAATAGCTGCTTATGACAATACGGAACTATATGTCGGAGGTGTACTGCTTACAATTTTAAACAGAGCCGAGATTTATGAATCCAATCTGATTAACCCTCAGCACATAATGGCAAATGCACCAATTATGGCTGCAGGATACAAAAGGTCATCTGGCATAAACAATCAGAATGGAACTTACAAAGGCGACCCCCTGCTTCAGATAATACCAACACCAAACCAGTACGGTGAATCTTATAGATTTATTACTATACAAGCTTATGAAGATTTTCAGGGTGTTTATGGTGAGCATTATATTACGATTATTTCCGAACCGGCAAATGTGCCTACATTATTATTAGACAATACACCTTTGAACCCTACAATATTCAAACCTGTTAACGGTTCAAATTACAGATATGCACAAATTAGAATCGGTGAAGGAACCCATCAGATTATCGGCGAAAGACCTTTCGGATTGTTCGTATGCGGGTATGGGTATGCAAATTCCTACGGATATTTCTGCGGAGTAGTAGCAAAGCGGGATGATTACGAGCCGCCGGAGCTGCAATCATCTACTGACTGCTTCGAGGTGGAAGGTGTTTTTACAGACCAGAAGCTCAAAAGCATAACAGCGCCGGCAAATCTTGTGCAAAATGTTGCTGTAAATATCGAATCATTTACACCTTATGTAAAAGAAGCAAAGTTTTCGGCTAATTTAGTTAATGAATATCTTGACGGCAGTTTTAGAATTACCGGTATTGATTCGGTTGGTCAGCAGACAAGTAAGGATTTTGAAATTCCCGGATTTACTGTTACACTGATGTCCGAACTGGCTAATGAAGATAAAAATATTAAACAACTTAGAGATTCAATGGGTGTCGGTGAAAGAAAATGCTACAAATATACTCTTTACAATTACGGTAAATTTAATCAAACTGTAAATATAGCCCGATTGATACAAAATCATCCCGAACTGACAATTGATTTACCTGCGACATTTGAAATTGCAAAAGGTGCAAAACTTGATTTTGAAATTTGTTTTCTGTCCGATAAAGTTACTAATGTACTTGATTCATTGTTTATCAAAAGCGACTGCGGTGAAAGATACCTCCTTTCTTTAGATCTGCTATCCTCGAAGGATGAGAACATGCCTCAGGTATCGTCATTTAACGACCCTTGTAATCAATTTATAGAGCTTTCCGTAACAGATTCACTCAGAACGGATATAGGCATTGATACGATAATAATTGTGCGATTGGAAAATTTGGATGTTGAAATTCGCAAAATATCTGACAAAAGCTATATTGTTATTGCTAAAGTAATTTCACGTGATAAGGATTCTTATATCAGTCTGATAGCAAAGGATAAACAAGGTAATTTTACTACTTATGAAAAATCTTTACCGGGATTCACCATCGAATTTTCTGAAATTGAATTTATTGATGATTCAACAATGAAGATTGATTTTGGTAATAAAATAATAGGCATAAGATATTGTGATTCGGTCAGGCTCACAAATTACGGTAAATATGAGATTATTTTTGATAATCCACGTCTGTCTGATAATGTAAGATTCTCTCTGCCGCCTTCACAGCTTCCTGTAATAATAAAGCCGGGAGCTTATGTTGATGTTAAATTATGCTATTTCGCAAATAAAAGCGGATTGGAAATAATGACTGATACATTGAATATGAGATACAATTGTATTGATAAAAATATAGTATTGATGGGCAAACCTGACTCTATGATATTTACAGGTGATTCGAGATGCGATATACCACTCTTGTTCGAAGTTTCGGAAGTTCCAAACGGTGCTTTTGTCGGAAGCGGATATCCAAATCCATCAGGCGGCATAATAAATATTGATTTCAATAATCCTGAGCGGTCAAATGTTTCGATTATAATTTATAATCAAATTGGGACAGTGGTTAAGTCAATAGAATACAAAAATCTTGAACGCGGATATTACAAGGTGCCGGCTGATTTAGGCAGTGTTCAGAATGGATATTACAACATTCTGATAACAATAGGCAGCGAAAGATTTTATAGGAATATAATTGTCCTGAAATAATTTAAAAATAAATTTAGAAAGCTAAATATCGTTAACTATATTTCAATCAATAGAGGATTGGAAAAGAGTACTATTTTATGAAATTAAATTTGACTATAAAAAAGTTTTATCTGTTCATTAGTATGATTACAGTTGTTTTATTATTTAATTTGCAAATCGGAAAATCAGAGCCTGATTCAACTAAAAACAGGGAATTTATACTAACTTTTCTTCCTAATTTCCATAGTGCATATCGAAGTCAAAATGCAAGTTTGAGGCTCGGTGACTCAATCTCAATTTTTATTTATTCATCCGAACCAACAAAGGGAACAATTGAATTTACAGATAAAAAAAATATTAAAAACAAGATAAATTTCAGCATTCCTAATCCATCGGTTGTATATGTATTTAAAAGAACTACTATCGAAAGTTCTCTTCTCGGATATAATGTGTCAGGAGTATTATTTGATTGGTCAACAAATTCGGAAAGCATTTCAAACCTGAGTTTTAAAATTACTACAGATAAACTGGTACACGTATATGGACATAGTCAGGCTATACTTTCAGGTGACTCATTTAATGTTCTGCCTTTTGAATCACTTGGAAATGAGTATTTTGTTTTAGCCTATAATGCAGATGCTGATGTTGTTCACAGCGATATTATGGACAATAGAACACCAAGTCAGTTTGCAGTTGTTGCTATTGAGGATGATACCCGGGTTTCTATTACACCTTCAACATCTACACGATATAACGGGCTCAAGGTTCAGGAAATTAAACTCAACAGCGGACAAGTATATCTTGTGCAGTCTAATATCAATAACGGGAATACCGATTTATCCGGTTCTTTCATAAAATCAACTAAACCGGTTGCTGTATTCGCAGGACAACAAAGAGCAAAAGTACCCTATGAATTTAATGGAGAACAAACTACCAGAGATTACCTTGCCGAGCAACTACCTCCGATAGATTCATGGAGTAATGAAGCAATTATTGTACCTTTTCCACAGCCCTCAGCGATTGAATACTCTGATTCAATTTTTGATAAATTTCGAATAATCGCAGCCTATGACGATACACAATTTAATACTGAAGGAGGAAAGGAGATTATACTTAACCATGCAGAAATTTTTGAAAACAATCTTATTAATCCTGTACATATCAAAGCCAATGCACCAATTATGGCTGCAGGATATAAGCGTTCATCAAGTATCTTTGACATGGATACTACAATGAAGGGGGACCCTTTTTTTCAGATAATTCCTACTCCCAATCATTTTTCCGATTCATACAGATTTACAACTATTCAGGCTTTTGAAATGAAAAGTAAAGTTTACGATGAGCATTACATGACGGTTATAGCCGATTCTGATAATGTCCAAACGTTACTTTTTGACGGAAGCCCTATTAATCAAACAATTTTCAAAATAATTGATAATTCCAATTACCTTTATGCAAACATTCAAATTCAGGAAGGTCCTCATCAAATGACCGGTTCGAGACCTTTCGGACTTTTTGTATGCGGGTACGGGTATGCAAACTCCTACGGATATTTCTGCGGTATAGTTGCAAAGCGGGATGATTACGAGCCGCCGGAGCTGCAATCATCTACTGACTGCTTCGATATGGAAGGTGTGTTTACAGACCAGAAGCTCAAAAGCATAACAGCTCCGGCAAATTTTGTCGAAAATGTTGCTGTTAATATCGAAACTTTTACACCGTATGTAAAAGAAGCAAAGTTTTCGGCAAATTTAGTTAATGAATATCTTGACGGCAGTTTTAGAATTACCGGTATTGATTCGGTCGGTCAGAGAATTAGCAGGGATTTTGAAATAACAGGGTTTACTGTTACACTGATGTCTGAATTGGCTAATGAAGATAATATGAATATAAATGTTCTTAGTGATACAGTAGATGTTGGGGAAAAGAAATGTTATAACTTTACACTTTACAATTACGGCAAATTCAATCAAACTGTCAATATAGCCAGGTTGATACAAAGTCATCCCGAACTGACAATTGATTTACCGCAAACATTTGAAATTGTAAAAGGAGAAAAACTTGATTTTGAAATTTGCTTTCAATCAGATAAAGTTACTAATGTACTAGATTCATTATTTATCAAAAGCGACTGCGGTGAAAGATACCTCCTTTCTTTAGATCTGTTATCCTCAAAGGATGAGAATATGCCTCAGGTTTCGTCATTTAACGACCCTTGTAATCAGTTTATAGAGCTTTCCGTTACAGATTCACTCAGAACGGATTCCGGAATTGATTCGATTATAATTGTGCAATTGGAAAATTTGGATGTAGAAATCAGAAAAATATCTGATAAGAGCTATATTGTAATTGCTAAAGTAATTTCACGCGATAAGGATTCTTTTATCAGTCTGATTGCAATGGATAAACAGGGTAATTTTACTACTTATGAAAAATCTTTACCGGGATTCACAATCGAATTTTCTGAAATTGAATTTATTGATGATTCCACAATGAAGATTGATTTCGGTAATAAAATAATAGGCATAAGATATTGTGATTCGGTCAGACTCACAAATTACGGTAAATATGAGATTATTTTTGATAATCCCCGTCTGTCGGATAATGTAAGATTCTCACTGCCGCCTTCACAGCTTCCTGTAATAATAAAACCGGGAGCTTATGTTGACGTTAAATTATGCTATCTCGCAAATAAAAGCGGATTGGAAATAATGACTGATACATTGAATATGAGATATAATTGTATTGATAAAAATATAGTATTGATGGGCAAACCTGACTCTATGATATTTACAGGAGATTCGAGATGCGATATACCGCTCTTGTTCGAATTGTCGGAAGTTCCAAACGGTTCTTATGCCGGAAGCGGATATCCAAATCCATCGGGCGGCATAGTAAATATTGATTTCAATAATCCTGAGCGGTCAAATGTTTCGATTATAATTTATAATCAAATTGGGACAGTGGTTAAATCAATAGAATACAAAAATCTTGAACGCGGATATTACAAGGTGCCGGCTGATTTAGGCAGTGTTCAGAATGGATATTACAACATTCTGATTACAATAGGCAGCGAAAGATTTTATAGGAGTATAATTGTCATTAAGTAACTTATAAATACCTTATTTTTAAAATAAATAAAAATATCTTATCTATAAGAAACTTTATTGGTCTTTATTTCGTTTATATGGAGATGTTGATGGAGTATAAAAGTTTGGAGAAATTGATGAAGAGTAAGATTTTTATTGTGGGTGTGATTCTTATCTTTGGAGTCGTGCTCGGTGTAATAATTACACCCCTTGTTTCGAGTGACAATGTTTATGACCAATTTGAAAAATACAAAAAGGTTTTTGGGATAACGGTCAAAAATTATGTTGATGATGTTGACACTCAAAAGCTTACTGAATCCGCAATACGGGGAATGTTGAATGAACTCGACCCGCATTCGGTATATATAGATGCCAAGGAAATGAAAGATGTCCAGGAAGATTTCCAGGGAAGTTTTGAAGGTATAGGTGTTCAGTTTGACATAATAAACGACACAATTACCATTATTACACCTATTACCGGCGGTCCAAGTGACTTGTTGGGTATTCAGTCCGGCGACAAAATAATTAACATTGACGGTGAATTAGCTGTGGGAATTGACCGCAGCGAAGTACCCAAGAAACTTAAAGGTCCAAGCGGCAGTAAAGTGGTTGTTGATATAAAACGCGGTAACAGTCCGAAGTTAATTGCCTTTACGATAATCAGGGATAAAATTCCATTATATAGTGTAGATGCATCATTTATGTTCGACAATTCCGATATTGGTTTTGTGAAAGTAAATCGTTTTGCAGCAAATACTTTTACCGAACTTAAAGAAGCACTCGCAGAACTTAAATCAAAAGGTATGAAAAAGCTTATTCTTGACTTACGCGGTAATCCGGGTGGATTTCTTCAGCAGGCATATTTTATGGCAAATGAGTTTTTAAAAGCCGGTGATACTATTGTTTATACAAAAGGCAGAAGGACTGAATTTGACGAATATCTGATTTCGCAAAGGACAGGTGAATACTCTGCTATACCTTTGATTGTTCTCGTTAATTACGGTTCGGCATCGGCAAGTGAAATTGTTTCGGGCGCTATTCAGGATTTGGATAGAGGTCTGATCGTCGGTACTACATCATTCGGTAAAGGCTTGGTACAGCGTCAATATGATATCGGAGACGGTTCGGCTTTCAGATTAACAATTTCCAAATATTACACACCGTCAGGACGCAGTATTCAACGCCCTTATAAGGACAAGACCGATTATCGCCGTCTTGCAGGAAGACTTGAACTTGAAGAAGGTTCAAATATCGAGCATGCCCTTGATAAAGTTAAGGATGCAATTGCAGAAGAGAATAAAAAGGAATTGGCTAAAAATCCTAAAAGCAAGAATATAGTTAATCTTGATTCACTTCCAATTCATTATACCAAAACCGGCAGAATGGTGCTTGGCGGCGGCGGTGTAACTCCTGATTTTATTGTTAAAGGAGACACTATAACTAATCTTTCGGTTGATTTGCGGATTGAGAGAATTTACAATGAATTTGTCAATAATAATCTTCAAAACGGCAAAAGCATCAAAGAGAAATACAAAGATAATTTTAATAGTTTCAAAAATGATTTCAAGGTTTCAGACCAGATGATGAAGGATTTCCGCAAATTAGCAGAAAGTAAAAAAATCAAATGGAGTGATTCTGATTTTGATACCGATAAGGATTATATTGAAGCCGAAATAAAAGGGACTATTGCAAGTAATATCTGGGGTACAAAAGAAAGATATGAATTGTTCTTTACTACCGTTGACAGACAAATCCAGAAAGCACTTACTTTGTTCCCGGAAGCAGCTAAGATAGCAAAATCCGTAAAGTAAAAATTCATTTTTGAAAATTTTAAGAAACCGGCAGCAAAATGCCGGTTTTTTTTTTGATAAATAATCTATCGAAGGAAGTATCATTTTAAGTTGATTTCAAAGATTTAATACCCCCCCTGTCGCTCCGCTACAACTCCCATTGGCAAGTGGAGAAACGTAAATCATTATATAGCAATGACTTGTTCCCAACCTTGTTAAGGAGGGGTTAGGGGTGGTTAATTTGTCTTAGATTTACTTTTGAATACAATCTGGCATTAAATTTATCAATTACCGTTGAATTTTCAGGAAATTCCTCATTATTTGAATTAATGAATCAATATTGATATGTTGATAAATTCATAAAAATAATAATTTTATGAAAATAGTATGAAATTTATTTAAAAATGCTTAATTTTGTAACTTAAAGGTGCTTAAATTGTATATTGTTTTTTTTGTTGCAGCCTTTGTGTAATTATTTAATTGGATAAGTTTATTTTTAAATATTAATAAGTATTTTTATGAAAAAGTTGTACAGATATTTGCCGCTAATATTAGTGTTCGGACTAATTGTCTATTTCACAATCGAAGCTTACGCAACGAGCACAGGAAGAATTATGCGAACTTCGACAGTTGACGGCGGATGCGGTTCAAGCACCTGTCATGCTAATACTCCCAGCACCAATACTACTGTCTCACTTACCGCCGGCAGTCTCACGGTCGAACCCGGCAGTACAAATTCATATACAATCAGAGTATCCAACAGTACACTGAACAATACAGGTATCAATATAGCTTTTAAAACCTCTATAACAGGTGCAGCAAATATAGGTACAGTTGGAGCACCAAGTGGTTCAGGATTGCAGGTTTTGGTTAACGAACTGACTCATTCATCCCCTAAGGATTTGATTTCGGGCAGTACAGATTTTCCTTTTACTTGGCAGGCACCGGACAAACCGGGTAAATATTACTTAAGAGCAGCTGGACTTGCAGGCAATAACAATAGTTCTGCCTCCGGAGATGAATGGAATTTTATGACACCTTTGGAAGTAATTGTGCGGGGTGTAGAAATCAAGGAACCTGTCGCCGGAACAAATGCATGTACAGGAAAGGCACTTAATATAAAATGGGAATCGGCAGGAATAGAGGACTTGAAAATTGAACTTTCGTCAGACGGAGGTAATTCATGGAATATTACGCTTCAGGAAAGTTTTAAAGCTGTAGGAGGTGTTTGGACTTGGAATATTCCAACCGATTTTCAGCAGGGCAATAAGTTCAGAATCAGACTTTCGGATGTAACAGACCCTAATAGAAAATCGGAAATGACTGCTAATTTTGGAATTTTCGGACAGTTTTATATTACTAAACATCCTGAATCAAAACCTCTTTGCCCTGGTGAATCCTTGCAATTATATGTTAATACCCAAGGGCAGGGACTGACTTACCAATGGCGCAAAAATGGAGCATTAATACCTGGTGCAACCGATTCAATTTTAAATCTGAACAATGTTAATTTAGGTTCTTCGGGATTTTATGGTGTTATTGTCTCTTCATCATGTTTCTCACCTATAATAAGCGATGAAGCAAATATTGATGTCCGTATTCCAACCGTTATAACAACTCAGCCCCAGACACAAAATGTATGTCTTGGAGGAACTGCTGTTTTTCAGGTTGAAGCAGATGCTCATACAATTAAATATCAGTGGGTTAAAGGAAATAAAGATATAAACGGTGCCACAAGTAAAACATTAACCCTGACAAAAGTTTCAGAAGCTGATGTAAGCACATATTATTGTGAAATAAGCGGCTTTTGCGGAACTGTCAGAACCAATGTCGTATCATTGGCAATAAACAGCCAGCCTGTTATTACTTTGCAGCCTTTAGAGCAAACTGTGTGCGAAAAAGTTACGGTAACATTTAAAATTGAAGCTACAGGTCTGGACAATATCTATGAATGGTATTTCAATGACAAAAAAGTAAGTACAGTTTCCAGTCCGGAATACAAACTGACAAATATAAATCTTGTCAATGCCGGAACCTATCACAGTATTGTTAGAAATAACTGCGGTCAGCCTGTTAAAAGCAACGCAGTCCAGCTTACTGTAAATCCTTTGCCAAGAATTACATCTCAACCCCAAGCCAGATCAGTAATGGTAGGCGACTTGGTTGAGTTAGCAGTAAGTGCTCAGAATGTGAATACATATCAATGGAAAAAGAACGGCAAGAATATTCCTGATGCGGTAGAATCAAGCTACAAAATTGATTCAGCAGTAACCGGCGATGCAGGAGATTATGAATGTACGATTACTAATGACTGCGGAAGTGTTACAACAATAAAAGCAAAACTTGTTGTTAATGTTCCGCTGCCGGGACCAAGAGTCAGCTTTACATCCCTGACAATTGATTTTGGTGATATTTTCTCAGATAAAAGTCTTGATTCACTATTAACCGGCTTTATTAAAAACAATGGCAATGATACACTCTTAATTGACAGTATAAGAATTGTTACACCCGATACGGTTAAATATTTTGAATTGATTTTTGAAGACAGTACCGAACTTGATGTCAATGAAAGCATTGATATTTCATTAAAATTTACTCCGTTTACACCCGGTGCGAAATCAGCTAAACTCGTTGTTTACAGTAATGCAGTCGGCGAAGTGCCTTATGTAAACCTTATCGGCGACGGCGCTGTATGGGACATGGCGACAAACCGTTCAAAAATTGATTTTGGTGATGTGCTGGTTGGTCAGTCTGATTCAGTTACGTTCAGAATCTTTAATCAAAGTGATTATGATATCGCCTGGGATAATTTAGAATTTGACTGCGATGCTGCCAATAACTTTTCAATTGTCAAACCTGAACTGCCGGTTATCGTTAAGTCGAAAACAAGTCAGGATGTTACTGCCGCTTTCAATCCTGAAAATGCAGGAAATTACAATTGTCTGATGAGTATGGTATTTTACGGGACAGACAAAAAATTGAACATTGAAGTAAAAGGTGTAGGAACAGGTTCATCTGTCAACTCTGACTTGTATATTTCAGATTTCAATGTATTTCCCAATCCTTCAGACAGGAATTTAGTATTTGAATTCCGACTGAAGGAGTTGTCTGATTATACTATTGATATTATTGATAATCAGGGTAAAATTGTTCGGTCACACTCAGGAGAGAATCCGGCTGATAAAATAATATTCTTATGGGACGGCAATGACAATTCAAGCAGTTTACTTCCGAATGGTTCTTATGTGGCTGTTCTCAGAGCCGGAAATACATTTAAAACTTTAAATATTGTTCTCATAAGATAGTTAGATTTGATTTATGTATTGAAATTTTTGAAATCCCCCGACACTTTACTCAGACGTAAGTAAGGGGGAATTTCAAAATGCCGGATATTGAGAATTTAATATAATGTGTAATATTAACCAAAAATAGCATAATTTTTAAATATAATGTTTACTTTGAACAATATAAATCAAGAAAACCCCCTTACCCCCTTTGAAAAAGCAGGGATGATACGTTCTATTTTTTCAGCTCAATCTCCGGGAATTGTCACTCTGAAGCGGAGCGAAGAGTCCATGATTTCATTAATTAACAGCCTGGATACTTCGCTGTCGCTCAGTATGACAAGCCAAAAAGTGTCGTTAAATGTTGTAACGTTAATGAAATTCCTTAATTTTTTTAGAACGTATCAGCCCTGCTTTGAAAAAGGGGGTTAGGGGGTTTTGAATGTTTGGTGTAAATGAATCAGATTGAAATATATGTTTATCAAGTTGGAAAAGAATTTTTATGAAAGAATTTTTTATAGAACTTTTTGAATACGGAAGTCATTATAATCAGATTCTCGGACAATATATCATTGAACACGAGAAGGAAATTCCCAAAAGGTCAAGAGAATTATTCTGCCATATACTTACGGCTCATAACATCTGGAATAATAGAATAACCGGCGAAGTTAGTAATCACGGAGTCTGGGAAAAACTCGACAGTAAGATTTTCAACATATTAGACAATCAGAATTTAACGGAGACCTTAACGATTATACATAATGCAGACCTTCTTACTCCAATCTATTACCTCAATTCTAAGAGAGTTGAGTATGAAAATACTGTGAAGGATATTCTCTTTCATGTTGTTAATCATTCTACATATCATCGGGGGCAGATAGCTATGGATTTCAGAAATCACAAAATTCAGCCTCTCGTTACTGATTATATTGCTTTTAAAAGATAATTTAGGATATTTTATGGAACAATACGAAATTCGGCAATTAGCAAGATTTATTGTCGAAGAAATGGATGAACTGCACTCTGCTGATTTAGCACCAAAGTGGGAAGGCGGTTCGATATTCTTTCTACCCAAAAACAGTGAAACAAAAGACCACGAACTGCCAATAGACAAACTTTTTCACAAAATAGTCATGGTCAGAGATAACCTCAGAGTTCTGGAGCAGCAGATAAATTCAAGCGAATCATTATCCGAAGGTGAGAAAGTGAAATTTCAGGGATATATAACAAAATGTTACGGCTCAATGACTTCATTTAACTTCCTGTTTTATGATGAAGATGATAAATTTAACTCGAAGAAATAAGTTTATTTTGACTATTAGAATTTATTTAAGAATACTGAAAAAATATGAAACCTCTATTCGAATACGTAACAAATCTTGATATAAAATTTACACATCTTGAGAAAATTGATATTCCGCTTTTGGTAGAAGAATGTCAGGATAAATGGTTTAATCAGACTCTTACCAAAGTAAACGGCAGTGTCGTCCGACTGGGTATTGTCGAGGGTGAGTATCACTGGCACAAACATGATGAGGATGATGAATTCTTTTTCGTTCTGCAGGGACAGCTTCTTATTGATTTGGAAGACAGAACTATTGAACTAAACCCGAATCAGGGAGTAACAATAACGAAAGGAGTTATGCACAGACCGCGTGCTCCTCAAAAGACTGTGATGCTGATGGTCGAAACATGTGAAATTCGTCCGACAGGTGACTGATTTTTATTTAAATATCCGAAATTAAATTTATTCTATAAATGAGAAGAAAAATGAAATATATATTATTAGTGTTTATTGCTTTTTTATTTATAAATCCGATTTACGGACAGAGTTTTAAAGAGCAGTTTAATGAACTCAAAACAAATCAGGATACTACCCGACTTTTGGAATTACTTCAAAAATGGGAAAGAACTAATTCCGATGACCCGGAGCTGTATGTAGCTTATATCAATTATTTTATGATGAAAAGCAATGATATTGTTCATAAATATGAAAATAATCCTAAAGAAGATTCATCGCAGCTTATGACCAAAATTGAATTCAACTTGATTCAGGAAAATCTGAATAACGGTTTGAATTATATCGAAAAAGGTATTATAAAATTTCCTTCAAGACTTGATATGCGTTTCGGGAAAATTTATGTGCTTGGTCAGTTGGAAGATTATGAGAATTTTACAAATGAAATCATAAAAACCATTGATTATTCCGCTGTTATTGACAGTAAATGGCTTTGGACCGACAACAAGCCTTTTGAAGACCCCTTAAATAATATGCTTGGTTCGGTACAGGAATATGTAATGCAGTTATATAATACCGAAAACGATTCTTTGCTCGACAATATGAGAAGAATTTCCGAGACTGTACTAAAATACTATCCTGAACACATAGAAAGTATGTCGAATATTTCTGTTGTTTGTCTTTTGAAAAAAGAGTATGATAAAGGTTTGGAAGTTCTCTTTAAGGCTGAAAAAATTGCACCTGAAGATTATATCATTCTTGCAAATATAGCTCAGGCGTATAAATTGAAAGGTGATAATATTAATTCGATTAAATATTACCAAAAAGTTATACAATTTGGTAACGAACAGGCAAAAGCGTTTGCTAAAGAACAAATTAAAGAACTTGAAAAGTAATTTTTTAATAAGTAAATTATGATTGTTGAGTGATATAATTTTTTGAGAAATATTTCTATTCCAAATTCATTCAGATAACATAAATATATATTTCTCAAATCTAATATTTTACACATCTTAATTCGAAATTATTATTTATTTTTGTTTTTTTACTATAAGGGTGCTATTATGAAGAATTATATCAGCATATTTTTATTGGTCGGAATTTTATCATTTTACAACTCCTCAATATCCGAAGAACTTAAATTCGAGACCGGCTCGTGGGAAAATGTTAAAGCACTGGCACAAAAAAGCAATAAAATCATTTTCCTTGATGCTTATACAGACTGGTGCGGATGGTGTAAAGTTTTGGACAAAGAAACATTCACCAACAAGGAAGTTATTGATTTCATTAACTTAAACTTTATACCGGTTAAGTATGAAATGGAAACCGGTTTCGGTAAAATTTTGGCAATGAAATACAGGGTGCGGGGATTTCCGTCACAACTGTTTTTTTCGCCCGATGGTAAATTAATATATACTTCTTCAGGATATAAACCACCAAAGCAATTTATTGAAATGCTGTCAAAAACTCTTGATAAAAAAAATCATAGCAATTTAAAGGGGATTTCTGATAAATTAGAACCCGGATTTCCTGATCTTTATAAAAGTGCATTTGGAAAAAACAGTAGTCCTGAAAAGAAATACCCTACAAGTGAGCAGGTGGTAACATTTCTTGAATCAAGAGAAAACCTGTTTGATGAAATAAGCTGGTCTGTTTTGTCTTCTTTTCCGTCAAATGAAAAGTATGATAATATTTTTCTAAATAATATTGATAAATATAAAGAATTATATGGTGTTTTTTCTGCTATGGAAAAGTTTTATGATATTATTTACTCTAAAATCGAAATAGCCATTAAAGAAAAAAGTGACGTATTACTACAGGAATCTTTCGTAATGATTGACAAATATGACATTGAAACCCCTGAAAAAAACAAGGACTTTTATGCGGCTATGTATTATGATGAAACTCAGAATTTTATAGGTTTTTCAAATTTTATTGATGAAAAGATAAAAAGCAATAAATTGTCTGATGAGAAAATAAATGATTATTGCTGGAATTTATACGAAAAATGTAATGAGCCGGAAGTCTTGCAAAAAGCAGTAATCTGGATAAAACCTATCATAGAAAAAAGTCCGAATTATATGAATCTTGATACGTATGCGGCATTACTTTACAAAACAAAAAATTATTCTGATGCAAAAATTTATGCAGAAAAAGCCATTGAAATGGGAATTAAGGATAAAGAGAATGTAAAATCAACCGAAGAATTGCTTGAAAAGATAAAGTTGGAGATAAAATAAACAATTTATAATAGTAAATTTATTTTTGATTATTTTTGAATATTATATAAAATTATAATGAAAAGAATTTTTGGTATAATGTCGTGTTTCTTACTTTTTATATCCTGTACAT
>JAVSMQ010000001.1:2397073-2413619 GCA_032027125.1 Kapaibacterium sp. (SeqCode) | reverse complement strand
CATCTTTTGGATTATTTCGAAATCCATTTCAGCAAACTTTTCAATTGCTGTGTAAAGATCTTTTGCTGTTATTTTTTTTAACTTCAGGATATTGGATATTTCTGTTTTTTCAGCCCATTCAGGTAATTTGTAAACGCTGACTTTTTTGTTTAGGTGTGAATAAATTAAAGAAAGCAGATATTTAGAATTATTACCTAAAAAATCAGGAATCTCAAGTGATTTGGCGATAGTATCTACTGTCAGAATATCAAGGAATTGGGTTACCTTGGTAATATTGAAATCTGACTGTGTGGTTTTCTTGGGAATTACTTTTCCTTCTTCTTCTTTACCGATATATTCGATAACCCTCTGTTTGACTTTGCCGTCCTGCCTGTAACTTTCAACTTTTACAAGGTAAACGCTGCTACCTTTCTTCATTTTGCGGATAAAACTCATAACAAACTCCAAGTAGTGTATAAATATACACTACAAAAATACAAAAAATAATCCTTGTATGCAAGGATTATTTCTACTTTTTGACATTATGTAGTGAAAAATTTTAGGGAAAAGTTAGGAAACATCGTGTCCAATAAAGTCTCATGTAGTTTTGCTGTGATTTTGATTTATCGGGATAATTTGCTGTAAAATGAATATTCAGGCTCAGATAAGTATTATCATCACAATCAAAATTCAATAACAGGACAAAAAAAATCTGCTATCCATTTAACTGAATAGCAGAATTATAATAACTATATTAAAAAATATTACAATGCAGTAGCGAGAACTAATGCAATAATACTCATAAGTTTTATAAGAATGTTGATAGACGGACCGGAGGTATCTTTGAACGGGTCACCGACAGTATCACCGGTAACAGCAGCTTTGTGGGCTTCAGAGCCTTTGTAGTGCATTACACCGTCAATTTTCACGCCTTCTTCAAACATTTTCTTCGCATTATCCCAGGCGCCGCCAGCATTTGACTGGAAAATAGCCATTAATACACCGACAACAGTAACTCCTGCAAGCATACCGGCAAGTGTTTCAGCTCCGAAAGTGAATCCGATGACTACCGGGCTAACTACAGCCAGAAGTCCCGGAAGCATCATTTCTTTAATAGAAGCCTTTGTGGAAATTTCAACACATTTTGCGTATTCTGCAGCACCTTCGGCATCCTGATAAGTTTGTAAATCAGCACTTGACCAGGTTGTCATTTCCGTATCACCATTTTTACGCATTACATCAAGTGCAGCTTTTAATTTGGGAATTTCACGGAACTGACGGCGGACTTCTTCTATCATTGAACGTGCAGCACGACCAACGGCACCCATAGCTAAAGCAGAAAATATAAACGGCATCACACCGCCGATAAATAATCCAACCATTACATTTGCTTTTGATATGTCAATTGATTTGATACCCGCAGCAGTCATAAACGCTCCGAATAGTGCGAGAGCAGTTAGAGCAGCTGAACCAATAGCAAATCCTTTGCCGATAGCAGCGGTAGAATTGCCGACGGCATCAAGTTTATCAGTTCTCTGACGCACTTCTTTAGGAAGTTCTGCCATCTCGGCAATACCACCGGCATTATCAGAAATCGGACCGTATGCATCAACAGCAAGCTGAATACCGGTAGTGGCAAGCATACCCACAGCGGCAATTGCAATACCGTAAAGATTTGCAAAATGGAATGAAACTAAAATTGCAATACAAATAAGAATTATTGGAATCGCAGTACTCATCATACCTGTACCGAGACCGGCAATAATATTTGTTGCAGAACCTGTGACAGATTGCTCGGCTATCTGACGGACGGGCGGTTTGCCATAACCAGTATAATATTCAGTTATCAAACCAATTCCAACGCCTGCAGCTAATCCAACAAGTGTTGATAAAAAGATTCCGAATGAGGTAATTATTTTAATGTCGCCGTAAAGCGGGTCATTAAATGACCAGCTTGATGGCAGCATCCAGGTTATTACAAAATAAGAAGCAATAACCATCAGTACAGAAGCTATAAATGTACCCATATTGAGTGCGGTTTGAGGATTCCCTCCTTCCTTAACTTTTACAAAGTATGTACCGATAATTGAAACAACAATTCCAACAGCAGCAAGTATCAATGGAAGCATTATTCCTGAAAATCCGCCAAGTGGGGTTGACTGAAACTCGGGTAAAGCGTAAAATGTAACACCTAAAACCATTGTAGCAAGAATAGAACCTACGAAGGATTCGAACAAGTCGGCACCCATACCTGCAACATCACCCACATTATCGCCGACGTTATCTGCAATAGTTGCAGGATTCAGAGGATGGTCTTCAGGAATACCGGCTTCTACTTTGCCCACAAGGTCAGCACCGACATCTGCAGCTTTGGTATAAATACCGCCGCCGACACGAGCAAAAAGTGCAATCATAGATGCACCAAATGAAAATCCGGTCAGAACAGATATAACTCTATTGACAGCATGAATATCACCTGTCACAAATACACCGTTTGCATAGGCATATATCAGGAATAATCCGCTTAAGCCCAATACACCTAAGCCAACAACACCCATTCCCATAACGGAACCACCGGTAAAAGCAACTAAAAGAGCGCTGTTTAAACTGGTTCTTGCAGCATTGGTTGTACGTACGTTAGCTTTTGTAGCAACCCGCATACCAATATTTCCTGCTAAAGCAGACGTAAATGCTCCAACTAAAAAGGAAACAGCAATCAGCGCAGAGGAATCATCGGAATATGATCCCTGAATTCCAAGTATAATTGCTACAACAATAGCAAAAATTGCAATAACTTTGTATTCAGCTTTTAAAAAAGCCTGAGCACCTTCAGATATGAAACGTGCAATGTTTTGCATTTTTTCGGTACCGGGATCCTGTGCCGACACCCATCGTGCTTTTATGAATGTATAAAGAAGAGCCAGCACGCCGGCTGCGGGAATTAGAAGAAGAAAACTTGTCATAAACTTCTATTCAATTAATTGATAAAATATTTCAAAAGTCTTACTTAACACAAAATATGATTTTGGTTCAATTTTAGTACTGTATTTATTGAAAACATTTTTGAATAATATTAACAAACAATTTTAATGAAACAATATAATTAGTAAATTATTGTTGTTACTTTAATGTTTTTTTGATTTATTTTAAAATAATTTAGATTCAATTATAAAACTGATATATTTTCTTCTTTTAATTCAGAATAAATAATTATCTTTGTATTCTAAATAAGTATGTTTTTTATATAAGTATTTGAGTTAAGTTTATCTTACTCATTACTATACAGTTTTTTTCAAATTATGGGTGCTTAGAATGGCTGATAATTTACCGGACAATGAATTGAATCATGACATTGATTCAAATGAATCACAAATTATTAACAATGAAGAATCATTAAATCAGACATCGGATATACCGGCAGTGGATACCGGCAACGACTCTGAGGAAATTAAAATAGCCGCTGAAAATGAAACAGCTATTGATTCTGATTTACCCATTTTGGCTGAGACTGAGGAAGTTGAAAAAGCACCGGATGATAAGGTAGAAGTTAAGGAAGAAACTACCGAGCCGGTTGAAGAACCAACTCCTGAGCCGGTTGAAGAGCCAACTCCTGAGCCGGTCGAAGAACCAAATCCTGAGCCGGTCGAAGAACCAACTCCCGAGCCGGTCGAAGAACCAACACCCGAGCCGGTCGAAGAACCAACACCCGAGCCGGTCGAAGAACCAAATCCGGAGCCTGTTCCGGCACCAGCACCTAAACCTGTTGAAATGGAAGTCGAATCTTCAATTGCTGAATTTCCAGCCGATGATGCCGGTGAGAATGTTAGCCCGGTTGCAGAGACAGAAAGCACTGATGTCGAGAAAGACGTCACTGCAGCCGAGACTGTTTCCACTCATGCGGCAGAGGCTTCATCTAAAGCAAAAGAAAGAGAAATCCAAAATTCTAAATTTGATGCTATATTTGTCGAACTTCAGGCAGTAAAAGAAGTTGACGGTATAATTGATGTGAAGGTCATTGAAAGAATTCGCGGCGGTTTGAGAGTGACATACAAAGATATGCCTCTTTTCTTACCTGCTTCGCACTTCGGACTGAAAAGAAATCCAAGTGAACAATCAATGAAAGACACAATCGGTAAAATTATTCCGGTTCAGATTCACGAATTGCAGGAAGATGAAACTAAAAGAAAAACTGTTATCGTCAGCCGCAAGAATATTCTTGAAGACAAATTCTGGAAATCTCTTGCTGCCGGTGATATAATCGAAGGACCAATTACATCAATCGCATCATTCGGAATATTTATTGATGTTTACGGTGTTGAAGGACTTGTACATGTAACAAGACTTTCAAATACAAGAATTGACGACCTTAACGCAACTTTCAAAAAAGGTCAGTTAGTCAAAGCCGTCATTGTTGAAGTTAATAAAGACAGAAAAAGAATCGGCTTAAGCACAAAAGAACTTGAGGAATCTCCATGGAAAGGTATTTCCGCTGAAGTTCAACCCGGGACTGTTGTTAAGGGTATAGTAAGAAGAATTACCGAATTTGGTGCTTATATTGAAATTAAACCGGGTATTGACGGATTAGTCAGAACAAGCGAATTATCCTGGACTACAAGAATTAAGCATCCAAATGAAGTTTTTACTCTTAATGAGGAAGTTGAACTATATGTTATTTCTCTTAATGAAGAAAAGCAATCAATGGCTTTGAGTCTTAAACGCAAGATTGAAAATCCCTGGAAAGAATTAACTGAAAAATATCCTGCACAAACCAAAACTACCGGAGTAATTAAATATCTTGTTCCTCAGGGAGCAGTTATTAACGTTAATAACGAAGTTGACGGTTTTATGCCTCGCAGTAAAATGAGATTTTTACCCAAAGGAACAGCAAATCCTGGAGATACAGTTGATTTAATTGTTGACGGTATAGACCTCGAAAAAGAATCAATCATAGTGATTCCTGTTATTGAAGAAAAACCGCAGTTTAAACCTAAAGAAAGGGAAAAACCAAGAGGTGATTCTCAACACCGGTCAAAACCTTCGCATGAATCACAAACTCAGGCAAACAATGAATCAGCAGATTTTACTTTGCAGGATTTGATTTCAGAAGCTATGAAAAAGGACCTTTTGAAAGGTTAGAAAATATTTTTATAAAATTTTTTTCTTACAAAACCGATATTGTTATTATTCAATATCGGTTTTGTTTTATGATAAAATGAATTTATTGAATTGGTGCGGTTTTTGGTTTAGTTTCTAAATGATTAAATACATTATCTTAGAATATCATGTTTAAAATTATCTTAGTTATAATTCTTACTTTGTCGGCAGTCAGTTCGCCGAAACTTATGTCGAAAACTCTTTTAGATACCGGCGGTGTTAATACGATTTTAAAGAAGTCAGTTCCTAAAACTCCGCTTCAGATAATGCAGGAATCAGCTAAATCTTCTGCAAATTCCGAATCCGAGTTGCCCAAAAGTGATTTTAATTTTCTACCGGAGCAGGACAGCGCCTTTTATCGTGCTTTACGTTTGCAGCTTCCAATCAATGTTATCGTCAGGAATAATCTTAGATTTTCGGATGATGTCTGGTATTTGGAAAAGCGGATTTCGGAAGGTACTCCCTGGCAGGTTGCAGTTCAAAATATCAGAAACATTCCGCCTGAATTTTACAATCCATCCCCTGTTGAGATGGTGCAGCGCCAGACAATGATTGAAAATTCATTCGAAGTACCTTTTGTTGCCACATATAAGAGATACGGGTTAAAAATTTCAACAGAAGCCATTGCCAGTATGTTAGGTCTTACCGAAGATGTATCACCAAAAATCACATATTCGATTGACTTTACAGCACAGATTGAAGTTGTGGTCTATTCTATAAGGTCGGTGGTGGTTGCAACGTTATTTAACGGATTGCAGTCTCCGGGTAACTATACACTGACGTGGAACGGTCGTAATTCGGAAGGGAAACTTATGCCGCCGGGAGATTATATTGCTGAAGTAAGAATTGGTAATGAAAGATATATCAGAAAAAGAATTGTTATAAAGTAAACAATTTAAAAACTTCCCAGCCTGACCACAAAATTAATGGCAAAACCATTTATATTCTCTGATTTTAAAGTGTAGGGAGTATTATTGGAATCATGCAAAAGTTCCTGAATGGTATATTCGAAATTCGGGAAAAATCTATAACTGAAACCCAAAACAACTCTATAAAATGATTTCAGATTAAGATTGAAATTTACCGATGGCTGGATAATCAGATTACTTACACCTGTTTTATAACCGGGGACATATAAATTACTGTCGGCATCTTTTGATACCGGAACATCGAAATATATATCAGCCATTCCTGCAAAGAATCCTGCTGAGAAGTGCATCGTATTCTCCGGATGCAGATAATATTCAAATTCAACGCCGTAATAATTTAATTCCAAAGTTGGCTTAAGTTTAGAATTTACGTCAGTACCATTTAATTCTTTTTTAAATAAAGTCATACCGTATAGTGCTAATCCGGCGAAATAATTTTTGGTTATATTAACTCCTGCTTTACCGCCTGTAATAACTGAGAAATTGTTATTAATATTGACAGGCTGCATAACAGCTCCAAAATTGATACCAATATCGCTGCCATAAGAGATTGAACTCATCAGGATTAGGATTGTAAAATATTTATATATTTTTTTCAAATTCTTTATCAAAACATAAATGATTTAAAAGTTAGAGACACATTTGGTCCGTTTAAATTTTCTTTTTTAAATGTTTTGAAATCAACATTGCCGGTAACCCTCCAACCGGCATCAAGAGTGAACCAGTATGAATCATCAATTATATAACTTATTCCGAAAGATGGCTCGGTAATAAAAATCCAGTCCCCCTGCGAATCACTGAAAACTTCAAAATTGACATTTTCGCTGTACCCGGCATAACCTAAAGCAAGGAGAACCTTTGACTGAAAAACAACATTACCGAACTTGAACAGGAATTGAGGCTCAATACCACCGTAAGTCAATTTCAAAATATATGGTTTTTCAGGCATCAATCTTATATTTTGTGTTAAAAGTGAATAAAAAGCACCCGCCAGTCCAAAATGGTCTGATATCATTCCACCTGCTGTAAGACCGCCTTCCAATCCCCAATAATCATAAGCATTTGTGCCTTTAAGTGCAAGCCCTCCAAAGAAACTGCCTGCCAGTCCGTCCGGTTTATTACGGGGTTTAATCGAATTACTTTTTGTTTCTCCCGGTAGTAATTGAGAAAACGCCTCAAATCCGGATAAAAATAATATCAGAAATAATCCAAAGATTTTTAATTTCATATAATTTTAATTTTTTCTTTAATTATTAAATTTCAAACTAACTTCCTGCTTATTATGTAATAATGTAAAATAAAATAATAACAAAATTCGTAACAATTCAGCCGGATTAATCATAACCTTGTTTTCAATTTGCATATCTTTAACCCAAATATTTCAAATCACCCTAACCCCCTTGAAAAGGGGGCTGATACGTTCTGAAATATTTCAACGAATATCGCAAAAGTTACAACATAAATCGGCACTGTTTGTCTTGTCATACTGAGCGACAGCGAAGTATCCAGGCTGTTCATAATGAAATCATGGACTGATTGCAAGCTCAGAGTGACTAATCCTACAGTATCGTTTTAAAATCAAAGAACAAATTAGCCCTTCCCCCTGCGGTGGACATAAACAATAGTGATTTGCTCAAATATTAACTTATTTATAGAGATTCTCCTCATAACCGCTTAATGTAAAAATTGAACAAATTAAGGTGTAATTCTGTATATCATTCTTGGAAACGGAATAGTCTCACGTATATGGGAAGCACCGGTAATCCATTTGACAACTCTCTCTACACCAAGTCCGAATCCGCTGTGAGGTACACTTCCATACTTACGTAAGTCAAGATACCAGTTAAATTCATCTTCCGGCAGATTCTCTTCCAGAATCCTTTCATGCAACAAATCATAATCGTCTTCTCTCTGGCTTCCGCCAATAATCTCTCCTGCTTTTTCAGGTCCGAGCATATCCATTGCAAGTACGACTTTCTCATTATTCGGGTCACGCTTCATATAGAACGCTTTTATTTCTGTCGGATAACGATGTATAATGAGCGGTTTGTCAAATTCTTCCATTATGGCTTCTTCCTGAACGGCACCGAAATCTTCACCCCAGGGGAATGGACGAATCTCAACATCCTTTCCGTCAATTTTTTGAATCAATGGAATATCATTTGCAATCAGCCAATCAACTGCTTCTGTATAAGACATACGGTAAAAAGGTCTTTTAACTTTTTCCAAAGGACGGATATCCCTTTCCAAAGCAGCAAGTTCTTTCATACAAGTCTTTAAGACGTACCCGACAATATATTCTACCAAATCTTCAGCTAAATCCATATCATCATTTAAATCGAAGAAAGCCATTTCGGGTTCGACCATCCAAAATTCAGTAAGATGTTTACGGGTTTTTGAACGCTCTGCCCTGAAGGCAGGTCCAAATGTATATACTTTACCGAGTGCCAGTGCCGATGCCTCTGCATAAAGCTGACCGGATTGTGATAAATATGCTTTTCCGAGGTCGAAATATTCAGTTTCAAACAAAGTAGAAGTACCTTCGCAGGCGTTTGGTGTCAGTATTGGAGAATCTAACAACTTAAACCCGTTGCTGTCAAAGTAATCGCGGATTGCTTTCATTACAGCGGCCCTGACACGCATTATCGCCATCTGTCTTGAACTGCGGAGCCACAAATGTCTGTGTTCAATCAGAAACGCGTCTCCGTGGTCTTTGGGCGTTATGGGATATTCTTTGGCGATATGATAAACCTTTAGATTTGTAACGTCAATTTCATAACCGCCGGGAGCTTTTTCGTTAGAAACAACTTTTCCGGTAATTTCTAAAGAAGACTCCTGAGTCAATGATTTACCTGCCTCGAATACTTCATCGCCCACATTGTTCTTAAATACAACGCACTGCACAATTCCGGTGCCGTCCCTAAACATAATAAATAGTAACTTACCCTTACCCGTAGCATTATAAACCCAGCCTTTCAAAGTAACAGTTTCACCAATCAGTTCCGATAGCTGCTCTACATATTGAAAAGATTTGTACCTCGATTCCATCAATTTTATCCAAAATTTAAATAATAATTTTATCTTATTACAAAAATACGAATTACTTGGAATATTAATTTATCCAATATCCAATCTAAGTGATTTAATTCAATTAAATTTCAGATTTCTAAGAACAATTCATAATTCAAAATAATTATGTAAATCAAAATTTAATGAAATGTAAAGTATTTATTAATCGTCAAACGTAAATTGAATTAAATAATGATCAAATATAGTCAAAAACTGCATTAACAGTAGCTAAACTAAATAATATATTGTTTCGTGATATTATTAATAGTTTTTGTATTACATTGAAAAATTTGACATTTATGAATAGAATTTACTTGGACACTTCTGTTTATGGAGGTTTCTTCGAACCAGAGTTTGAACTTTGGACTAAGATTCTATTCAACAAGATTATTGATGGTGATTATAAAGTTATTTTTTCACGTTTAGTAGATATTGAATTAGTATCGGCACCTTCAAAAGTAAGAGAATTAGCCAAAAGTTTGCCGGAATCACAGGTTCAATTTATAGACATTTCTAATGAAGCTATTGAACTTGCAGAACAATACCTGAATGAAAATGTTGTTGGTAAAACAAGTCGTGCAGACTGCCTGCATATTGCTTTAGCAACTCTTAATTATGCTGATATTTTAGTAAGTTGGAATTTCAAACATATTGTAAATGTAAATCGTATTCGTGGATACAATTCAGTCAATTACAAAATGGGACACAAAATTTTAGAAATAAGAACACCAAGAGAGATTTTAGAATATGAAGACTGAAATAATAAAAGATAAAGAGAATTTGGAAGTTGTTAACCAGCTTCGAAAAATTAGAGATAAGATTAACGATGATATCAAAAACTTATCCCCACAAGAATTAATTGATTACTTTAAACGACAAAAGTCTATATTTTCTGAAAAAGAATGGCATAATTAAATGTGAAGCAGCAAGAATATTTGTCTGTTTGAGCAATTTCGAAGACGTTATGATTTAATTAAGATGCTGAATCCTTTCCTCGTTCGGAATGACATTCTCGCAAGTATTTTCAGCAGGCGGTTAAAATAAATAATTGTTAAACATCCTAACTTTTCTTTAAAATTATTCACTACATAATGTCAAACAGTAGAAATAATCCTTGCATACAAGGATTATTTTTTGTATTTTTGTAGTGCATATTTATACACTACTTGGAGTTTGTTATGAGCTTTATCCGCAAAATGAAGAAAGGTAGCAGCGTTTACCTTGTTAAAGTAGAAAGTTACAGGCAGGACGGCAAAGTCAAACAGAGGGTTATCGAATATATCGGTAAAGAAGAAGAAGGGAAAGTAATTCCTAAGAAAACAATACAATCAGATTTCAATATTACCAAGGTAACCCAATTCCTTGATATTCTGACAGTAGATACTATCGCCAGAACACTTGAAATTCCGGATTTTTTAGGCACTCATTCTAAATATCTGCTTTCTTTAATTTATTCACACCTAAACAAAAAAGTCAGCGTTTACAAATTACCTGAATGGGCTGAAAAAACTGAAATTGCCAATATCCTGAAGTTAAAAAAAATAACAGCAAAAGATCTTTACACAGCAATTGAAAAGTTTGCTGAAATGGATTTCGAAATAATCCAAAAGATGTTAGCTGAGAAGTTCAGATCAATCGAAGATGATAACCGGATTGCAGTACTTGATATTACAGATACGTATTTTAACGGTAAAGATGCTGACTGGAAATCAAGACGCGGAAAGAATGGCAAATATGACAAATTGATTCAGATTGCTCTTGCCGTTACATTTAACCGGAAGTTCCACCTGCGTATGGTTACAATAATCCTGACAAGTATTTGATATAGAATAAGCTTAACCCATTCTTTTCAGTTTCTTCCTAGTGCCTACATTTACATTCACCTTCGGAAAAATATTCGGCATTTTTATTTTAGCCGCACTAAGTAATTCTTTCATCTTAATATTTGGTTCGGGTATTTTATTATAACTTTCTCCTGTATTTAAAGTTTCCTCTATCATTGTTAACGAATCTAAAGCTGCCAGCCCTTCAATGACTGTTATATCAATGTTTATCCAGGCTTTCTGCAGGTATTTGACCACCATATATGCAAGCATTGCAACAAAAGCATGACCACGGGTGCTTTCTTCTTTCAACACGAACCATGGACGTAATTCCAGTGTTTCGGTCTTCAGGTGTTTGAAGGCACTTTCTACCTGTGCTAAATCTTTATAACGACTGTGRATAGTGCTTTTATCAATATCTTTGGGCAGATTGCTCTTAATTACATAACAACCGTCCAACCTTGATATTTCTGATAATTTTTCTTTATTTGTAAGAATAATTAATTCACGGTTAGTTTCTGTGGATTCAACTACCGATATATAGGATTCCAATTTTAATTTATTTATCTTTGACTCTAATAGTTTTACGGCTGTTGATACTTGTGCCTTCGGATGAGTTGCCAGGTATTCATTCCTTGATTTACATAATATTCCTATTTTCAATTGTTTACTCGTTCTTGAACGGCTTATCTCTTCGGCTCTGGCTGGATTTCGCCTCAATATATATCTTACCGAGTCATATTCTGTTTCTTTTAACTCGGTATCAAAAAAACTCATTTGCAGCACATTGGATTGTAATAGCTTTTCTATCTGAGGCTTTGTAATTGCAGTAATAAAATAAAAATCATTTGCTGTTAGACTTTCTATCTGCTTGGTCTTTATCATTCCCCGGTCACCAACAAAAGTAACCATTTTACAGTTGAAATCTTTTGCTACCTTTTTTATCTGACTTTCAAGGGTATTAAAATCAAGAGTATTCCCCTCAAATAATTCTATTGTTATCGGATAACCGTCAGGGTCGCACAAAAGCCCCGCTACTACCTGTTTCTTGCCCGATTTCTTGTCACGGTTGTATCCGTAATTGGCTAACTCGTTGTACTGACCCTCGAAGTAACTGCTCGTTACATCATAAAGATAAAGGTCGGGCGAACCATCCTTGTAACGCTCTTTAAATAATTTTTGCTCTATTGATTTTTGATTATCTGCAAGCCAAGCTAAATTTTTGTACAAATTGTCTTCACTTATTTTATCCTCAATTTGAAGTACTTCACATAATGCCTGATGACCTGCTGTACGAATCGTTGAAAGACGTGAACCCTGATTAATTACACGGGATATTATCTGCAGAAGTCCTAGTCTGCCGTCCAATGAATTTCCAAAAATTTTTACGATGCCGAATTTTTTTAAAATTTCATGTACGAGATATACAGCACCAAATCTTTTTCCGGCTATGCTTGATTTTATATTTGGTAGAATTTGGTTAAGATTCTTCTTGTTTTTTAGTGCCCAAGCAATTGCATCAATATCTTCTTTTGAGCAGTGACTCAAATTCAATAATSTGCGTGATTTAACTTTATTACCTTCCCGGTAAGATTCTCGGAGTACATAGGCGGTGTGCGATATTTTTCCGCTTTTAGTTTTAGTATGTATGGCAGCTACAAACATAAAAAATCCATAATAGTTTAAACAGACACTACAAAAATAACAATTATATCGGATATATGCAAGAACTATTTTCATTATACTTGCCTACACTTTAATTTAGTATTCGCTAAACTATTGAAATGTAACTATTTAGACATTTTCGGTGGTGGAACTTCCGTTTAACAATGCATTTCCGATAATGCACAAAACTTACGAGGGTAACATAAGCAATATTAACATCTTTGTAGATATGATAAATGATTTGAAAATATATGGCTATGATTCAATAATAGTTGACCGTGGATTTAGCAGTCAAAAGAATATAGACAATCTCAATGAGTACGGTTTGAAAGGTATTATGGGAATTAGGTTATCAAATAAAATAGGCAGTGAGTATCTTTCAACTATAAACAGGGATGAAATATTTACCAAAGAATGCCAGTTAGAGTTAAAAAATACAAAAGTTTATATTCACGGTTTTGATTATCAAAAAGGTCGGCTGATAGCAGTATTTAATCCTGCTATAGAAATATCTCAAAGAGAAAAGTATTTTGAAAAAACCGATAAAAGCAGGGCTAATAAATACTTCGGATATTCTTTGATATATCATAATCTATCCATAACTGACAAGCAAGCAGTTAGCAAATACCTTGATAAAGACATTGTTGAAAGGAGTTTTAAGAAAATCAAAGGTCCAATCACCTTGCATCCATTATATGTTTGGAAGTTGGAGAACATTAAGACTCATATCAAAATTTGTTATATAGCTTATGCTATTCTTGCTTATATGGAGTTTAAAATTAAGCCCATTGAAATGCCGGCTACTGAAGCACTAAAAACTTTACAAGGAGCTTACAAAGTCAATATCGAATTTGAGGACAAAAGAAATATCGAAAAAGTTGTTACACTCAAGAAAATCCAGTAACAGATTATTGATTCGCTGAATGTAGTGTATAAAACATAGGAAAAGTTAGGATGTTTAATAATTCCTATTTTTTCTGTTACATGGGTTAATCAAATTTTTCAGGTAAAATCTTATATTTTGACGGTACATATCATGTAACCCCTTTATCTTATTCATTTTCCTTATATATAAGCATTAGGTGAATTTTTGAGATTCGGATTAAGTATATTTCAGGATTCACGGTCATTATTAAACAGGGTGAGGATTTATCAATATTAATTTCGATTTTAAAAATCTTTTTCGACTTTTTGTGTTATTTTAGGTGTAAGGTTTTTTAACAATTATCAATTGGTTTAAATATGAACGTTTTTTGTACTGTAATTCTTATCTTAATATTAAATATCTTTCCTTTGTTATCCCAATGGGAGCAGGTTTGTGACGGATTGCCTAATGACAGTATTCGGACAACGGCTTCAAAAGGTTCTAATGTTCTAATAGGACATAAAAGTGGAATATCTGTTTCTAATAATAATGCAGACAGTTGGGTCACTACAAACTCTTTTCCTCCAGACCTTTCGATTTATGATTTCAAGTTTATTGGAGATGTTCTTATTGCCGGAACTGACAGTAGCATATATAACACAACTGATTTCGGTATATCATGGGAAAGAATATATTTCCCGATAGGTCATAAAACATGCTATTCTTTAGAGGAAGATAATAATGTACTTTATGCAGGAAGCGAAGAAGGAATTTTAATTTCAACCAATTACAAATCAAAATGGGAAACATTGAAATTTGTTAAAGGTCCAATAAATAAGATTGCTGCAAAAGGCAATTATATTGTTGCCGGCAGAGAACAGCCTGATGGAGGTTCCGTAATGATTTCAAATAATGGCGGTGGCATTTGGCTGGAAAAATATATAAATGTAAACAGACCGAATATTTACACAATAAAATTTCACAATAATAACGTTTTTGCCGGAACGAAAGCAGGATTATTTAAATCTCTTGATTTTGGCAATACATGGATTCCATCTTATGCCTTCCCTTCAAGTAAACCGGTAAAAGAAATAATTGTCTATAATAATTTTATGTTTGCCGGCACAGAAGGTGACGGAATTTTCTACACAAGAGATTTTGGAAACACATGGAATACACTTAATAACGGTATTGAAGGAGACAGCATTTCAGTCAACTCGTTTACTTTAAGTGATGAATATTTATTTACCGCTGTAAATTCATGTATTTATCGTTATAATCTGGCTGTATTGGTTGCAACCGGTGTTGAACAAAACATTCCCGATACTCAATATTTATCTGTTATACCTAATCCGGCAACTGATTTCATTACCATCAGGACAACTGACCAAAAGCAGAATGATTTGCTTCAAACAGTACAGATATTTGATATATTAGGAGTTGACGTGTCCCCCGCCGGCGGGGGTGTCAGCGGAGCTGACGGGGGTGGATTTAAAATTGATATTTCGCATCTTCCGGCTGGAGTTTATTTCATCAGGATTGGGGATAAAGTAGAAAGATTAATAAAGATATAAGCATTGGGTTTTGCTACCAATGCTTATACTATTTTTTAAATGTATATTTTACTCATTTCTCAGAGCAATAACAGGGTCAACTCTCGCAGCACGGTATGCCGGATAAAGGGCTGCCGTGAGACTGATTATTATTGAAAATAAAATCGCACCACCCAGCAGCCAAAACGGGAATGAAAACAGTTGGGCATTCACTAATTCGCCTGAAGGGATATTGGCTTTAATTACTATTGCTGCTATTTCGGTAACTGTCCAACCCAGCAATAATCCGAATATTCCACCGAGTAAGCCTATAATTGATGCTTCAACAAAGAATATTTTTTTTATATCCGATTCTGCGGCTCCTAATGCTTTCATAATTCCTATTTCTTTTTTTCTTTCAAGAATTGACATTACCATTGTATTAATTATACCAAGACCGGCAACAAACAATGCAATAATACCGATAGCTGAAAGCATCATATCAACAATAATAAAATTATTTCGTATTTCATCTAACTGGTCAATAAATGAAAATATCTGATAATTCATTTTCTTTAACTGTTTTTTGACCGTACCGACATATTTCGGGCTTTTTACCCTTACATATACAGAATTATACTTGCTTTTTTGCGAACTGTCATTCCTCCCGATTAAATCCCAAACACTGCTAAAATCCGTAATCGGCAGTAATTTAGCAGACTCTAATGATATTATAGCATTTTCAGTAAAGCTTCCGCCAACCATTTTTTTATCGGTCATATTTATTCCGACTATCCGAAATTCGATTTCATTATCCTTAAACATTTTTATATTTCTTGCAGAATCATTACTCATTCCTGAAAATATACCTTTTGATGCAATTTCAAAAAGCAGATTATCATTTACTGATGCTGTGATGACAATAATATTTTTGCCGAGAATTGAATCAGGCTTTAATAGCACGAAACCCTTTTTTCTTTCATCTTCCGATAATTTAGTATTTTCAGAATCTTTAACTATAATTTCTAATCTTTTGAGAATTCTGTCAGATAATACAATTTCATTAATTTTTTCTTTTTTTACAAATCTGCCGAATGAAATATTATTGAAAGGTGGATACTTATTCAATTCTGAGGGTAATGCTTTAACTGAGGTTTTTATATCATTTTTACCGAAAATGATTTTTGCAGGAATAAATATTTCGGGATAAGCAATTTCTACATTCTTAATATTCCGGATAATTTTCAAAGTGGAATCATTTAGAGGGGGACTTTTGACTTTATTATCATCATCTGAAGATTCAGTTTCTCCGTTCATTGCAGATTCGACATCAAATTTCTTTTCGGTTAAAATTAGTCCGTTAAATAAATCATTATTCTTAAAAGAATTCAGAACATTATTTTCCATCCCTACACCAAAAGAAATCATCGAGCTAAGCGTACCAATTCCAATAACTACACCCAATGTTGTCAGTATTGTTCGTAATTTTGATTTTCTAAGATTATACAAACCCATTGAGGCAGCATCAAA
>JAVSMQ010000001.1:2317073-2394573 GCA_032027125.1 Kapaibacterium sp. (SeqCode) | reverse complement strand
GCACCCCTTCTCCCGAAGTTACGGGGTCAATTTGCCGAGTTCCTTAACCGCGACTCACTCGAGCGCCTTAGTATACTCAACCCATCTACCTGTGTCGGTTTGCGGTACGGTCACCAATTCTCGCTTTTCTCGGCAGCCTAGAACCTTACCGGAATAACCATTAATCCGGCAAAACCTTTCAACTGCGTCACTTTTATTGAATTGGTGGTTCAGGAATATTGATAATTTACCTGATTACCATCGACTACGCCTCTCGGCCTCGCCTTAGGAGCCGACTAACCCTGAGTTGACGAACAGAGCTCAAGGAAACCTTAGACTTTCGGCGTTAGGAATTCTCATCCTAATTATCGTTACTTATGCCAACATTTGCGCTTCTGTACGCTCCAGCAAAGCTCACGCTCCACCTTCACCGCATACAGAATGCTCCCCTACCACTCTTTCGAGTTCTAGACTTCGGTGAAATGCTTAGTCCCGGAAATTGTCGGCGCTAAATCGCTCGACCAGTGAGCTATTACGCACTCTTTAAATGAATGGCTGCTTCTAAGCCAACATCCTGGCTGTCACAGCAACTTAACATCCTTTATCTGTTAGCATTTACTTTGGGACCTTAGTCGTAGATCTGGGTTGTTTCCCTCTCGGCCGTGAAACTTATCTCACACGGCCTCACTCCCAAGAAACATGTTTCCGGAATTTGTGGTTTGTCAGGGGTCGGTACCGCTGTAACGGCCCTAACCCTATCAGAGCCCTACCTCCGGGACACTATCTTGAGGCTGTACCTAAATACATTTCGGGGAGTACGAGCTATAACCGAGTTTGATTGGCCTTTCACCCCTATCCACAGTTCATCCAAATGGTTTTCAACCCAAACTAGTTCGGACCTCCACGTAGTGTTACCTACGCTTCATCCTGACCATGGATAGATCACACGGTTTCGCGTCTGCCGCTGCATACTATTCGCCCTATTCAGACTTGCTTTCGCTACGGGTTCGTCTCCGAGAGACTTACCCTCGCATGCAACGAGCAACTCGTTGGCTCATTAAACAAAAGGCACGTGGTCACTTTCGCTCCCACCGTTTGTAAGCACACGGTTTCAGGTTCTATTTCACTCCCTTCTTAAGGGTTCTTTTCACCTTTCCCTCACGGTACTGGTACACTATCGGTCACAGAGGAGTATTTAGCCTTGGAGGGTGGTCCCCCCGGATTCCCGCAAAATTCCACTTATATCGCGGTACTCAGGATACCTCATGCCCGTCTCTGGATTTCACTTACAGGATTATCACCTTCTATGATTGGCCTTCCCATGCCATTCTGTTATCCATCAACGTAGCGTGTAGAGGTCCTACAACCCCGAAGTGCGTACACTTCGGTTTGGGCTCTTCCCGTTTCGCTCGCCGCTACTCAGGGAATCTCATTCGATTTCTTTTCCTCCGGGTACTAAGATGTTTCAATTCCCCGGGTTAGCTCCCTTTCGGGTGACAGAACATTACTCCTGTCGGGTTGCCCCATTCGGAAATCTACGGATCAATGCTTACTTCCAGCTTCCCGTAGCTTATCGCAGGTAATCGCGTCCTTCATCGCCTCTCTGTGCCAAGGCATCCACCGTGTGCCCTTTCTATCTTAACGAATTTCTTTGGTCGAATATACCAAGCCTCTCAGCTTGAAATATTTTTAAAGAATATTTTTATACTACTATCTTCTACTTAAATAAAGACTCATTTTTACATCTGTGATATATAAGATATCACCATTCCAATTTTCAAAGTACATAAATTTTTTGTGGACCCTAACGGGATCGAACCGTTGACCTCCAGAATGCAAATCTGGCGCTCTCCCAGCTAAGCTAAGGGCCCGGCTAATATCAAGAGCTTCTTAGTCCGCCTAACATGTGGGCCTGAATTGACTTGAACAATCGACCTCACGCTTATCAGGCGTGCGCTCTAACCAGCTGAGCTACAGGCCCATGTTTTGCAAGGAACCTCTTAGGCATTATCAGCTAAATGCTGAACCGAGCATAAGGCCCATTCTAAAAGAACACATTGTTCATTGAAAGCAGGAAGTATATAAGTTAACAGCCTAAAGTATTGTTTTGTTTAGTTTCATTAAGAAACTCTTTAAAGGAGGTGATCCAGCCGCACCTTCCGATACGGCTACCTTGTTACGACTTAGCCCCAGTCACTGATTTCGCCTTAAACGTTATTGCTAACGGCTTTGGGCGCCCCCAGCTTCCATGGCTTGACGGGCGGTGTGTACAAGGCCCGGGAACGTATTCACCGTGGCGTGCTGATCCACGATTACTAGCGATTCCAGCTTCATGGAGTCGAGTTGCAGACTCCAATCCGAACTGAGACAGGTTTTTGGGATTTCCTCCACCTTGCGGCTTCGCCCATTGTACCTGCCATTGTATTACGTGTGTAGCCCCGGACGTAAGGGCCATGATGACTTGACGTCATCCCCACCTTCCTCACCACTTGCGTGGGCAGTCTCCTTAGAGTGCCCAGCATAACCTGCTGGCAACTAAGGATAGGGGTTGCGCTCGTTGCGGGACTTAACCCAACACCTCACGGCACGAGCTGACGACAGCCATGCAGCACCTATACAGATGTCCCGAAGGAAAGCCTCCTTTCAGAGACGGTCATCTGCACTTCGAGCCCGGGTAAGGTTCTTCGCGTTGCATCGAATTAAACCACATAATCCACCGCTTGTGCGGGCCCCCGTCAATTCCTTTGAGTTTCAACCTTGCGATCGTACTCCCCAGGTGGTATGCTTAACGAATTTTCTCCGGCACTAAGCTCTAGGAGCCTAACACCAAGCATACATCGTTTAGGGCGTGGACTACCAGGGTATCTAATCCTGTTTGATCCCCACGCTTTCGTGCCTAAGCGTCAGTTATGAGCCAGATAGCCGCCTTCGCCACTGGTATTCCTCCTGATATCTACGCATTTCACCGCTACACCAGGAATTCTACTATCCTCTCTCACACTCAAGATCTGCCGTATCGAAGGCACTTCCCGGGTTGAGCCCGGGTCTTTAACCTCCGACGCACAGTTCCGCCTGCGCACCCTTTATACCCAGTAAATCCGGACAACGCTTGGACCCTACGTATTACCGCGGCTGCTGGCACGTAGTTAGCCGGTCCTTCCTTTGATGGTACAATCCCAGTCTCCCGAGGAGACTTTTTTTCCCATCCGACAGCGGTTTACAAGGCAAAGCCCCTTCATCCCGCACGCGGCGTCGCTGCATCAGGGTTTCCCCCATTGTGCAAAATTCCTCACTGCTGCCTCCCGTAGGAGTCTGGACCGTGTCTCAGTTCCAGTGTGGCTGATCGTCCTCTCAGACCAGCTACTGATCGTCGCCTTGGTGAGCCGTTACCTCACCAACAAGCTAATCAGACGCAGACTCATCCCTATCCGTTACCTTTGACACATTGTGCCTCATCCGTTTTTAGCACCAATTTCTTGATGTTATTCCGGAGATAGGGGTAGATAATCTACGCGTTACTCACCCGTGCGCCAGTGGTATTGCTACCCCTTGACTTGCATGTGTTAAGCACGCCGCCAGCGTTCGTCCTGAGCCAGGATCAAACTCTCCGTTGTGTATAGTTTGATCTTTATAATCTTCGTGTTGAACTCTAGGCTTTTTGGAATTGACGGTAGCTATTTTGCTACTGTCAAATTGTTAACTTATTGTACTTCCTGTTTTCAATGAACATCTTTTGTTTTTCCTGCTTTTCGGCAGGGCTTCAAAAGTAACACTATTTTTTTTACTGTGCAAGTTTTATTTTCAAAAACTTTTCTTTTTTCAGTTCTGCATTTCGGCAGGGCTTCAAAAGTAATACTTTTTTTTATATCTTGCAAGAAAAATTTTATGTTAAAGAACTTTTTTTTCGTTTCCGAAATTTCTCTGCTTGTGATTCTAAATTTCTCATCCGGCAGAGCTTTCAAAAGTAATACATTTTTTTATTCTGTGCAAGTTTTATTTTTATTTCTTGCTTTTTTATTTTCGTGTCACTCTTCAAAGAACATTTTCAGAAAAACTGTGATTTTTTATAATCGTGTTTAACCGAGCTTTCAAAAGTAACACAATTATATTTCCTAACCAAATATTATTTTCAAATTATTCAAATTATTTTCATTTATTTATCTCCCATGGACTTTTATTGTTGTAAATTAATTCTCAAATGACTGACTGTATCTGATATTCTTACGATTTCGACTTCCTGCTCTAACTTCAAATTTTATGTTAAGAAGAGATGAATCACGAAATTAAATATTTCATCCTTGATTTTATTCTGTGATAATATTAAAGATATATGCTTTAATTGAGGGTTGCAGTATCTGTCTTCGACGCAGCTCTGACAGATACAGTAAACATTATTACTAAACATCCGTAATTTGCCCGATGCAGTAGTTGACAGGATGGTTATATCTGATGAGGAACAGGATGAGGAAGATTATTCGCTGAATTAATGCTGCTGCATCTGCCGTTCTGCGATGTCAAGCCAATGCTCACCTCTTCTTGTAAGTCTCGACCATACGCATTTACAGCTGTCAAGTGCAGTTCCGCGTATGTATCCTTCCATCACAAGTTTTCTGGCTGCAGAATCAATCTCTCTATATGAATATTTCCTGCTTTTAGGATTGTCACCTCTCGCCATTTTCATAACAAGTATAATCAGTTCATCGCTGTTTTTATTTTCTGGCGGTAAATCATCAAATACCGAAGACTCGAATTTCATTTCGGAAATCATTTCTGCACCTTTTTTATAATATTAGTTACAAGCCCGATGAATTTGAAATTATCATAAGGAGTAACAATATAGGGCTGATAATCAGGATTTTCCGAAAGTAGTACTACACTTCCACCCTTGCCGCCGATTTTTTTGATATAATATTTATTATGAACGCTAACTGCACCGATGTCGCCGTTTTTCGGAATTTTTCCGACATCTACAATTGCGGTATCGCCGTCATAAATCCCTGCTCCTGTCATAGAATCGCCTGTAATCGGCAGCAGCATCAGGTCATCGTGATTTAATCCGTTTAATGTGCAGAAATCCCTGAATGGAGTTTTACTTCCTTTTAGTTTCGGTTCGCGGTACAAATCAAAAAATTCATCCAAATCATCGGAAGGTGTATAAGCAGTCCTGATAACATTATTCAGCGATACGCCCAATGCGAAATTGTCGAATGCAGTAATTTCTGATAATGAGTCGGCAAGTGCATGTTCAAAAATATCAAAATTATATTTATCGGCTAAATCAGCTAATTTGGAAACCATTTCCCCGGCATAAGTATCCCCAGCCATACTTCTCGGGATATATTTGCGAAGGCGGCTGTAAAGCTCTTTTTCCGTATAATTTTCATTGATTTTCATAATTTTGCTTCTGCTGCTAACTTATTATTTTCTTTCAATTCTGCCTGCAGCAAGTTTGATTGCCGGTTTGCTTAATTTTGCTTTATCCAATTCGAGTGACGGCATTAATATCTTAAGACTCTCTTCGCTGAATTTCCAGCCAAGATTGACTTTCTCGCTGATTTTTAAACGGAAATTTCCTCCTGCATAGTTATCGGCAAATATTGAACCCTCACCCGATATTATATAAACAGGATTTATTCCTCTCTTATACAGTTCGAACAATACACGCACCGGCAGTCCTGCTCTGCCAAGCTCATAATTGGCGATTTTATCCCTCGTTTCGCCTAAAATAAAAGCAAATTGGTCAGCCGAAAGTTTTCCGCCCTCATTAAAAATGAAGCGTATCTGCTTTAGTCTCTCACCTACTTCTTCAGAAAATGTACTCATAAATTTTTCCTAATGATAAATTTTTAAATATATTTCTTTTTATTATTATGTAATATTTACATATTTTTGCTGTATAAATTACGTCTTTAATTTGACTATTTATCACAATGCGAATGTAAGAGTTTTTTTTGATATAATAAAATTATTTTTTTGAGGTGCAGAATGAATAATAAGAATTTGCGAAAAGGTAATCGTTCAGTTAGCGATTTACCGAAAGACCGGATTTGTATCAGCATAACCGGCGGGCTTTTCGACACCGGATTAAATCGTAGAATCGAGTCCGGTGAATACAGACTTGCTTTACTGAATCTTACGCTTAGGCAGTTCTTTAACAAACTAAACGAGTTGGGACTGGCAGACAAATCCCAATCCGGCGACATTGAATTTATAATACAGGATTATCTCGAAAGGGATTATTCAATTCCTGTCACAGAATATATTGATGAAAATGATTTTGAAGAATTGGATTTTATATAACAAATTGGAGGATTAAATTTATGGTTGATTATTTTGATAAAATAGTCTATGAGGATTTAACACCCGACATCAGGCTTTTAGCCGATGCCTGCGGATTGGATTCTGTCCGTCACATACTCCGGCATTTGGGCGGACTGCAGTTTTATATACCGAAAGTCACGAGTTTTGAAAGCTTCGTTTTGAGACATATGAAAGAAAATTATCACAAAAGCATCAAAGAAATTGCCCGTGAACTGGATGTATCTGAACAATATCTGAAGTCTGTCAAAAAAAGGAACAAGTAAGTGTGAAATGAAAAAAGTTAGGTTCCCCCCTTCCGAAGGTATGATATCTTCGGAAGGGGTGATATGTAATTAAACACATTTACAATCAATTTTGCGGACGCTGTCCGCAAAAAGTCGGAATACTGTAAGTAAAAGTCCTTGCATAAATACAAATGCCTTTCTCTGATTTGTTGAAAACCTAATTCTTTAAGTTTTTTATCCAACTCTTTAAATAATTTTGAACCATAAGCAGCTCTGTCTTCGCCTTTAAGTTCGTATTCTACAATATAATATCCAAACAGGCAATTTCTAAGTGTCAGTGCAGTATTTACTTGCTTTTGAGCTTGCTGCTTAAAGTATAAATGGGTTTCTCCTATTAATTGCGCAATATCTTGTAGATTAAGTAACATAAAATGTCCGGTCAAAATTTATGAAAAAAAAAATCCTGCAAAACTTTCAGCATTTGCCAAAGTTACCTCTATATCCGGTAAAACTATAATTCTAAGGGCTATTTTCATATCTAACCATTAATTATTTTGGATTTGCAAATTCTAATTATCTAAAATAATAATTAAATTTTTATTCCAAATAATATTTGGAATTTATTTCAATTCTTTATATATTTGAGATAGGAGTATTTGATATTGACAATTAGTTTATAATATAGATGTGGCGACTGAAAGCGACACTTAATTATCGCAGTCATGTTTTTTGCAAGTTTTGCGAATGGAATAATTAAATGAAAAATGCGTACAAATTTCTTTCAAGGGTTCTGATATTGATATTTGTTTTCTGTTTTATTCAGAATAATGCTTCATCAGAATTAGATTTAACAAAAAACAAAGAATTTATTCTTACATTTCTACCAAATTTTCATAACCCTGGGGATAGCACATTTTCCAAAAGTGATTCCATATTTATATTTATTTATGCAGAAATACCAACCAAAGGAAAGATAAGTTGCAGGGATAGGAATAATAATTTATTTGAAGTAAATTTTGATATTCCAAATCCTGATGTAGTCTATATTTTTAAAAAACCAGCGAGAGATTTTGCATTGTTAGGTTATAATACTTCAGGAATAATATCAAAAAATCCAAAATCTATTGATACCGAGCAGATAAGAGAATATTCATTCAGGGTTACAGCAGATAATCCTATTCAGGTTTATGGACATAGTCAGGCATTATTAACATCTGAATCTTTTAATGTCCTTCCTATTGAATCTCTTGGAAATGAATATTTAGTATTAGCATTTAACGCACATACAAATTTCGAAGTAGAAGGCGGTTATGATGCAAGAACTCCGAGTCAGTTTGCTGTCGTTGCAGTCGAAGATAGTACAAATGTCACAATCACACCTTCAGCGGTTACTTATTTTAATGGACTTGATGTTCAAACCATTACTTTGCATGCCGGACAGGTTTATCTTGTTCAGACTTCACTTGCGACAAATAATCCTGACTTATCCGGTTCAATTGTCCTTTCCGATAAACCTGTAGCTGTTTTTAGTGGACATCAAAGAGCCATGATACCTGTAGATACATTAGAAATTCAGGTTACAAGAGATTATTTAGCCGAACAGATGACGCCGGTTGGTTCCTGGAGTAATGAGGTTGTTGTGACACCATTCCCCAGACCTTCAGAAATGGATTCAGTAAAGAATGCTTATGATATTTTTAGGGTAATTGCTGCTAATGATAATACTCAACTTTTAGTTAATGATTCCCTTATAGCTGAACTTAACATGGGTGAAATATATGAAGATGTTCTGACTACACCTAAGCATATTAAAGCAAACGCTCCGATTATGGCAGCAGGGTATAAACGTTCATCAGGATTGACAGTACATTCAACTACATTTCGCGGTGACCCTTTATTACAAATTATTCCAACAACAAATCAGTATGCAGAATCCTACAGATTTATTACCATACAGGCTTATGAAAATGGAAAAATAGTCTATGATGAGCAATATATTACAATTATAGCTGAATCAGACAATATACCTTCATTACGATTAAATGGTAATCCTGTCAAAAAGAATATTTTCAAGCCGATATTAGGTTCAACTTACCAGTATGCACATATCAAAGTAGGTGATGGTGCACATAGCCTAAAGGGTGATAAACCTTTTGGTTTGTTAGTTTGTGGATATGGTTATGCAAACTCTTACGGATATTTTTGCGGAGTAATTGTAAATCGTGATGATTTAAAACCACCGGTATTGCAATTTGTATCTGATTGTTACGAGGTGGAAGGAATTGTTACAGATAAAAAACTCAAAAGCGTAATATCACCCAGTAATAAAAAGTATAATGTAATTATGAATATTGAGGCATTTACTCCTTATGTAACAGAGGCAAAATTTTCCGCAATTTTATTTAATGATTATTTAGATGGTAATTTCAGAATTGATGCTACAGATTCAATTGGGCTTCAATCTTCAAAGGATTTCGATATACCCGGATTTACAGTAGCATTAGTTTCGGAATTTAATGTAGGTAATAGAAATAATGTTAAACTACTTAAAGATTCACTTGCTAGCGGTGAAAAACGATGCTACGATTATAAATTAGTAAATTATGGAAAATTTCAGCAAAATATTAATATTTGCGGGTTGATTGAGAAGAATCCAGCAGTTAGCATTGATTTACCAACCACATTCACTCTGACTCCCGGTGCTGAGATTGAATTTCAGGTATGCTTTTATTCAGATACTACGGTTTTTGTAACAGATTCACTCAAAATTTCAGATATTTGTAATGAAAGAATTTTGCTGGCAATTGATTTATTCGCGACAAATCCCGCAAGTGTCGAAACACCTGCCAACCTTCTTTTCCTAAAAGGTATCAGACCAAATCCTGCTTCGGGTATTTTCAATATTGATTTTGGCATCGAGCAAATGAATATCGGGAATATGAAAGTAGAGATTTATGATTATCTCGGAAGGTCTCCCGGAATTCTCACCCCGGAAATTGTTTACGATTCCTCTACCGGAAATGGTACAATGAAATGTGAAGCCGGCAATTTGCCAAAAGGAATGTATATTGTTGTACTGTCAAACGGAAATTATAAACGTGTTATGACATTGTTTTTGAATTGATTGGATAATCAACCCTTCCGAAGGTACGGAATTTATGGAAGGGTAATTCTATATTTATGATTTACGCAAAATACCCTGATATAAATTTTTTGCCTGAAAACACATATCGTAATCACTCCAAATCAAATCACCAAGCTCTACCCTAAACTGCTTAAATAATTCGATATTTGAGAACTTTTTTTCATTTGTATATGGTGTTGATTTTAATAAATCTTTAAAATCAACAATCTTACTTGTATCATCATTGAATGTAAGAAGTAATTTATATTCTTCAAGATATTTTGCGTTATTAATTTTTACAACTTTCATTTTATTTTCTTTGAGATAATTTGTGAATCAATATCCTTTTTCCATACAAAGTAGTCAATCCATTTTTTTACAATCTGTTTTGAGTAGTGGTTTATAAATATTTCAAAATCCTTCCTTTTGTTAACATCAAATCTTTTCTTACCGGGCACATTCTTGAAATTAATTTTTGTTATCTCGCCATTTTCGACGATAAATTCAGCTTTTATTTCAGCCCCCTGATACCTTCCATGAACGTGTATCGGTTCATGTTCGTCCGACCAGAAAAAAATTACAATTCCAAGATACTAGTATAATTTAGGCATTAATCAATATATTTAATGAAACCAAACATAAATACGAAGATTAATTAGAATTAGTTTTAAATATAACATTGAAATTTTGACTGTACAATTCGATTAACTTGATATTATTCCTTTCCGAAGGTACGCTGCCTTCGGAATGGGGGATTAATTTAAAGAAGTATAGTAACTAACTCAATACGCTGCAAATAAATGCTCCAATACACACACCGGCAAAAACACTGTTATTATAATAAAATTTAGGCAATAGGCTAATATCATTTTTATACTCATTTTAAAATACTGCTTTGTTATTCAGGCTGACTTGCTTAATTTTACATAATTAGATATTACAAATTTGACAATAGAGTAAAATTGACGAAAATATTGAGTTATATAAGCAAAACAGAGTATAAGGTTCCTATTATTTACCTGATTTTAAGTATTTTATGGATTATTTTCAGTGATATGCTCTTATTCAACTACATAAGCAGCACCGAAAATACCAAAATGATATCTGTTACTAAGGGATTAGTATTCGTCGTGCTGACTGCATTAACTTTTTATTTTCTAATCAAAAAAGATGTGAATAGAATAAGGGCTGTCAATGAAAATCTTAAATTATCAAATGAATATTATTATTCCTTATTCAAAAACAATCACTTCGCTTCTTTGCTTGTCAATCCCGATTCGCTGCAAATAATTGATGCCAACGATGCAGCAGCAAACTTGTACGGTTATAGCCGCGAAACCCTTATGAATATGGAACTTTCTGATTTGAGCGTTACCCCCATCAGTAAGAATATCAATTTTACTGATTTTGATGCTACAGGTATCAATCAAATTTTTATGAATTCAAGCCATAGAACATCCTCTGACAATTTAATTGAAGTCGAACTTTTTATGGGACCTGTTTATCTTCAGGACCGGTTGTGTCTTCTTGCAATAATTAATGATATTACAGCAAAAATTTCAACTGAAAATGCACTTAAGGACAGTGAGCAGAAATACAAAAAACTTGTTGAGAATATTCCGGATGTTTTTTATGTATATTCAATGAAAAAAGGTTTGCAGTATATTTCACCCCAAATCAAGTCTCTAATCGGTTATATACCGGCTAAATCGGACAATCTTCCGGATATTATTCTAAACCATGTATTTCCTGATGATAAAGCTAACTTTTTAGCCGGCAGAAAAACAGTATTTGATACATTCGAACCGCTGGAGAATAATTACCGGATTACTGACTCAAATAAAATTACAAAATGGATACTTGACAGAGTATTTCTGATTACTCCTATTGATGACGATATTTTAATCGAAGGGGTATTATCGGATACAACCGAAAAAAGAAAATTGGTTGAAGGTTTAGTTTTGGCTCATACTAAAGCAAATGAAAGCCTGAAATTGAAAAATGTAATCTTATCGAATCTAAACCACGAATTACGAACACCTTTGAATGGTATTATCGGGTTCAGTAAACTGATACAGAAATCTTCCAAGGAGCCTGAAATTCAGGAATATGTTGAACTGGTTCTTGAATCATCATACAGATTAAACAGTACGCTTAACTCGCTTCTTACACTAAATGAGATTGAAGCCGGTCACCGGGAATTGTATTTCGAGGAATCAAGTATTAAAGATTATCTGGGACTGATCTATTATTCCAATACCAAGCAGGTTCAAAGAAAGAGACTTGATTTTGTAATGGATGTTAGGGAAGACATGAAATTCTACACTGATATCAGTATCTTAAGTCAGGTATTTTTCAATTTGATTGACAACGCAGTTAAATTTACTGATGACGGTAAGATTACCCTTCGCGGAGAATTCGTTACCAAGGGCGGAATGTGGATAAGACTTTCAGTAATTGATACCGGCATTGGGATTAATCCCGATTATTTTAAAGATATTTTTCAGCCGTTCAGACAGGAAAGTGAAGGTATGTCAAGGAAATTTGAAGGTATGGGAATCGGTCTGACTATTTGTTATAAATTAATTGCCTTGCTAAAAGGTAAAATTGAAGTTGAGAGTACGCCTGAAAAAGGGTCGAGTTTTATGGTTTATCTGCCATTCAAAATACCGGACTACAGTGCAAATTAAACTCCGCGGGTATCAGGACTCCAGATATGTTTGTGAATCTGTACCTGCAGTCTTACATTTAGTTTATCCTCTAATATCCATACAGCTAAATCTTTATAAGTCAGCTTGCCGAATACCGGCGAGAACAGAATAGTATCAACCCTGCTGCTTAGATTATGTGTATTCATTATTTGAACTGCCCAGTCATAGTCTGTTCTGCCGTCCAATACAAATTTTACTTCATCATGCTTATTCAGGTAATTGATATTATCAAAATTGTTATTTTTGTCCATTTTCGAACCCGGTGCTTTGAAATCTATTATCTTGATTACCTCATCAGGTACATCCCTGACACTTAAATAACCGGCAGTTTCTACGGCTGTGATAAAACCATTATTGATAAAATAACGCATCAGCTTTGTAATATCGGGTTGCTCGAGAGGCTCCCCGCCCGTAAATTCCACAAAATTACAATTAAATGATTCGACCTTATCAATAATTTCCTGACTATTCATCATAATTTCAATTTTACTCTTCTGTAAGGCGTAAGGTGTGTCGCACCAAACACACCTGAGTTTACATCCCTGCATCCTGACAAAAACGCATGGCAGACCTGTACGGGTGCCTTCACCCTGTATTGAATGGAATATCTCCGATACATTAAACTGCATCTGCCGGAAATCCATTGTCAATCCCTTTTTTGAAGAACTGCAACACATTCAATATGATATGTCTGCGGGAACATATCAACCGGCTGCACCGATAGAACCTGATACTTTTCACTCAGTAAAGCGCAGTCGCGTGCCTGAGTAGCAGGATTACAGCTCACGTAAACAATTCGACCGGGTGCTATATCCAATAAGTGATTTATAAGATTCGGACTCATTCCGGCTCTCGGAGGGTCTGTTATGACAACATCCGGTCTGTCAAGAGAGTTCAGCAGTCCCGGCAGCCTTTTGTGATGCAAATCTGCGGTAATAAACTCAACATTATCAATACCGTTTAATCCGGCATTTTCTTTAGCATCTTTGATAGACGAATCAACTATTTCAATTCCGATTACTTTTTTGGAAAATTTTGATGCCGGTAAAGCAATTGAGCCTGTCCCGCAGTATAAATCCCAAACTGTCTGCTGACTATTGAGATTGGCAGCATCAATAATTAAACCGATAAATTTATCAAGCTGATAAGAATTTGTTTGAAAAAATGAGAATGGCGAAATCTTGTACTCAATACCTAAAATACTTTCCTTAATAAATCCATCGCCCTTCACAATTTCAAAACCTGAAATATCCACAGGATTTCCGGATTCATTTATTGCGTAAACTGCGGTAGAAACCTTAGTAAACATTGTCGAAAATTCATTTTTATACCATTCAACAAATTTGTTTTCATCTTCGGTTTTGGGATTTTGAGTAATCATAATAGTCAGAAATTCATCATTCAATTTAGAATGACGAATAATCAGACCTCTGAGAAAACCCTCATGAGAGCGTACATTGTAGGCACTTAATTTAAAGTCACCCGCGTAAAGTCTTACAGCATTCAAAATTTCGTTAGCATAAGACTGCTGCAAATCGCAGGATTTAATATCAATTATTTTGTCATATCTGCCGGGGAGATGAAGCCCGAAAGCAAAATTCTTGTCTTCAATAGGCAGACCTGAATTTATTTCTTCTTCAGTCAGCCAGCGTGAAGCCCCGAATGAAAATTCCATTTTATTTCGGTAGCCGTATTCCATTTCGGCACCTATAATGGGTTTAAAATCAGTATCAATCTTACCGATTCTTTGGAAAACATCTCTGACATTTACCGACTTCCATTCTAACTGTTTTTCATAAGTCATGTTCTGCCATGAACATCCGCCGCAGGTTCCGAAATATCTACAGGGAGGAGTGACTCTGTCAGGGGATTCTACAAGTATTTTTTCAACTTTAGCTTCAAAAAAACGTTTCCGATTTTTCTGAATAACAGCCAATACTCTGTCTCCGGGAACTGTATATTTTGTGAATACAACTTTATCGTCAAGTCTTGAGATACAAACCCCTTCAAAACCTGCTGAATCAATATCAAGTTCTACAGGGGGCGGGGTATAAAAATTTTTCGTTTGCATATTTTTCTATAAACTCTTAACAACAGCAGAATAAATACTATCTACCGATAAATGGTCCATACAAAAATATTCATCATTTTTGCATTTAGGACTAAAAAAACACTTACACTCAACGGATGGCTGAACAATTTCGCCTCTTCCGTACAATTCAAATTCTGCTTTATTAAATATATTATTCATTAGAATCAACGGTTTTTTCAATCCGACAGCAATATGCATGCCCATTGTAACAGCAGATACAACTGCATCGCATTGATTCATCAGCGAAATGAATATACCCAATGAAAAATAACCGGGGTAATAAGCATTGGTTTTATCTGCAAAATACTTATTTTTTTCATCTTCCTGCGAACCTCCTAACAGAAGCGGAAAATATCCTGCTTCCTGAAGACGTTCAATTAGCTCAATCCAGTTATCATCAGACCATAATCTTGATATCCATCTTGCACCGCATCCGGTATTCAATCCAATGATTTTCTTACCGCCGTTCATCAAATCCCATTTTATGGTATCATCACAATCAAGTATGTACTCTTCACCGTTAAATTTCCAATTACATATTTCAAAAATCTCTTCAAGATAAGATTTTGTATTTGCTTTGTTGACATCGTCGAAAAGACCGGTGATAAATTTGTCGGCAGCCAAACTGTTAACGGGTGCCGGTACTCCGTTCTCAATAGTGAATCCGTATTTTAGGTCTGCTGATACGGATTTCAGTAAAGCACCTGCCTGAAGGTCTTTATCTAAATTGATTACTATATCAAAATGTACTGATTTAATAATTTCCAAGCTTTCAGTATCATATCCAAATGCCTTATCAATAACCGCCGGTACAATTTCCGGAGAGTAAGTAATCCACCAAATCTTTTTATCGGGATATTCTTCTTTAATTTTATGTATCAGTGGAGTGGTTCTTATTACATCACCGATAGCACCGAGCTTGATAATAAGTATCAAGCCGCTTGTTTTTTCATAAACCGGACAATTTGAGCAATGATAACCAAAATTTTTGTGCGGCTTGCAGGGTACAGTACCCGAAAAATGTCTGCAATCCGATTTATATACATCTAAATATTCATTCATTAAAATTTTTATTTCCTTTTGTAGAATATTTAAATATTGTATTGAACAAGAACAAATACCTGAAGAACAGGAAGAAAGCTTTCATGATTCTCAAAATCAGTTGACGGTGTCATTAGTTCGCCGCGACTGTCGTCCCTGCCTATTAAATTAACCAAACCAAGAGAAAATCCGGTATTAACATGAAAATTCTGTCTTAACCTTCCTTCCACTCCAAGCTTAATGTTGCCGCCAAATCTTAATGCATCCTCTTTCGCATCGTAAATGAGAAGATCCGGTTCAATATAATTATCTAAATATTTAATATATCTGTCAGAATAAATTTTATAAATATAATTTGCCTTGACATCTACACCTGTATATAATTTCGCATTGGCAAAGTCAAGATTAGCCCAAACATATTCAAGACCGAAACCAAATGACATTAAATTCAATTTGTTACTAAACAGTACTGTAACATTATCATATCCAAATCTTTCCCTGCCTACAAAAAATGTATATTCAAAAGTGGATATAAATCTGAAATCTTCGTAATTGTTGATTGGAAATGTTAGTCTTGCCTGGATTCCGGGCTGGGTATATTTAAAACTTCCTCCGGTGAATGCATCTTCATCGGTACTTGTAGTCGCCATAGGCAGCTTCGCCCTGTTATCACCTACAATTCCGGTAGATATTAATCCCAAACCAAAGTTTACTTTAGTCCCAATTTGTGCAACCGAGAATTCACGGGCTGTAAGAAATATTACCATAGTTAATATTGCTATCTTCAAATAATCTTTTTTAAACATATTATTTCCACAATTAACAAATTCCAACAATGTAAAGACAAATCAAAAAGCGTTTTGTTTCAGATATTTTTTAAATATTTTAATCAATCTGTTGTTTGATACTGTATATATTCGGATTGTTCATCATAAAGTTTTTTACCATCATCTCACCGATAAGCCCCATTGATATAAACTGAACACCTACAATTATTAATGCAATACCGAACAATGCAAGCGGACGATTACTTAAATATGTATGTCCCATTGCCCATTCGTAAGTAAGATACAAATTCATAATGAGTCCAACCAAAGTTAACATAACTCCTGCTGTACCGAAGAAATGAAGCGGTCTTTTGAAATATTTGGTTGTAAACATTACAGTCAGTAAATCTAAAAATCCAAACATGAACCGAGATATTCCGAATTTTGTTTTGCCATAACGTCTCGAGTGGTGTTGTACGGGTATTTCAGTTACTTTAAATCCTTCCCAGTGAGCCAGTGCGGGAATATATCTGTGCATTTCGCCGTATATTTTCAACGATTTGACCACTGATTTTCTGTAAGCTTTAAGACCGCAGTTAAAATCATGCAGTCTGACACCGCTGACCTTTGATGTAACATAATTAAACAATTTACTGGGCAAAGTTTTGGTTACAGGGTCAAATCTCTTTTTCTTCCAACCTGATACAAGGTCGAAGCCTTCATTTAATTTCTTCACTAAATTTGGTATTTCTGCAGGGTCATCCTGTAAATCTGCATCCATAGTAATAACTATTTTACCGCGGCATTTTTGAAAACCGACAGAGAGTGCAGCACTTTTACCGTAATTTCTTCTGAATCGAACGCATTTGAATCGCTTGTTGCGTGAATTTATTTGACGAATCATATCAAATGAGCCGTCAGTAGAGCCGTCATCAATAAATATCACTTCATATTTACCGCGGGTTAATTTCCCTAATTCATCTTCCAGTAAAAGCGATAATTCCGGCAGAGAATCTACTTCATCTAAAAGCGGAATCAGAACTGATATTTCCGGTACAATTCCCGAGTCGTCAAAATGTTTTTTTTTTGCTATATTCGGATTTTTCGGCAAGTCCTGTTGACTCTTTATCTTCAGGTTCGGACGCGCTGGTGCTGATTCTTTATTATCACTGCTGTTTACCGGTTTATTGTCACTCATTTGGTTCTTACCTACTTTTTGATTATTTTCCTGAAAACAACGCTATTTCCGATTTTTATTCTTACTGCATAAACGCCCGATGGCAGTGAGCCGATATATATCCTGTTATTCTGTTCTGCAGTCAGTACACTTCTGCCAAAAATATCAAGCAATTCGATTGAATCAACAACATTTTTTACATCAATTGATATATAATCATCAGATGGATTGGGGTAAATTTGAATATCATTATCCGGTAAATCACTAACGGATGTATTTTTTAAATTATAATATACATGTATATAAAGTTCCAATATCCCGTCATTATCCCACTCCATTGTTTCCAGTTCTTTCATATTGACTTTGATAACCAGCCCGTTGAAACCGTCTTTAATAAATATAGAATCAACCATTTCAGGGATAGAATTTTTATTCCAATTCATTATGATTTTTTTACCTGAACCAAATCTAAATATCATTTTATGTTTTACATAATAATTTGTAATTGAATCAGGGAAATGTCGTAAATCTTTATTTGTCCATATTCTATCATAATATTTGGAACCGTCAGGATCTATCTGAGTAGAATCAATAAATTCAAAAGCAGCATAAAAGCCTTTAAAGGGTGCTGGCGGCAGTAATTGTTCACCCAATTCAGTATCAAGAATATCAGTTGCAAGTGGTGAAATACCAAAACTCGAATTGAGCTGCATAGTTTGATTCAGGTCATTTTTAACATTTATGTTGATTTCTACAGTTTCCTTCGAGAATACCGACATAGATGTTAAAATACACATCGCGAATATAATTGTCATTTTCATAATTACAACCAATCAAATTATTTAATATAATAAACGGGCAACATGGGATTACCTTGCTGCCCGTTGATAAAAATCAATAGAATATATTATCTGATTACATTAATCTTAACAACAGAAGTATTATTGCCGGCAGTAATCTTTAGGATATAATTACCGGTATTGATACCTTTTAGTGTTAATGATTCTGTGTAATCGCCTTTAGCTTTGAATTCATTAATGAACACGGCAACTTTGTTACCAAGTGCATCAAATAATTCTAAGTTAACGAATTGACTTTCAGGAAGAGTAAATGCAACATTTGTGAAATCCTGAGCCGGTGTCGGGAAAGCACTGAATGAAAACATTTCGTTTGTAACAGTTTGTTTCATAACTTTAACGCTGCCTGTAGGAAGATTGTCAATTTTAACACTTCCGTTAGTACCTGCTTTAATTGTTCCGTAAACTTCACTTGTTACAGGGTCAATAAATGTATAATCTGCATCTGCATTGTCAATGTTGAACGAAACCGGATAAGTTACGCCCTGAACACTGATTACTGATTCATTGCCTGAAACAAGATAAGCATTATTGCTGAATCTTACGTCAAACATATCAGGTGAGAATACAGGAGGTAATTCAAAATACTCTGATGATACTTCGCTATTGTTAGTGAAATAAACATCTTTTGTATGTTGTGCATTATCAAACAATGATATTTTAGCTGAACGCTTCAATACGTCTTGTTTTGAGAATGTATTTTCATTTACGCTGTTTTTGAATGGAGGATAAGTTTGTTTCAAGCCGTAGTAACCGTCACTTGAAGCTTTCAACCAGTAACCGAAACCAGGTACTAAATTACTTACTTCGAAGTAACCTCTGTCAGTTCTGTAAGAGTAAATACCATATTGTTTGGTGTATGAAAGACTTGGAAGCTGATTATCATCAGAAGGCTCGAATGTAATTCCGTCAATACCTGTCAATACTGACAATGCACCGACAAGATTCCAGCCGCCTTTGAACTGCTGATTACCCGGATCAGGTACGTCACCAGCCCAAATTTTCAGTTTATTGTTAGCTTTAGTTATTACACGAACAAATGCTCCGGAAAATGTAGTATCAACCTGTGAAGAATATTTGATAAAGTAACCTTCACCGAATTCCAACACATTTCTTTGCTGATACTGGCTGTTGACAAATGCCCAAGGAACGTTGATTGCATTTTTGTAAACAACATCCCAAACTGTATTTGTTGGTGCAAGCGGCATTGAAAGCATGTTCCAGCCTCTTTTGATGATTGGGAAACCAAACTCATCAACAAATTTCATTGATTTAGGCAAAGTATATTCAATTCTGAAAGATTTAACATTTTTGTCAGTAATCGTGATAGCACGTTTGAACTGATCAATTGCTGTTGCTTCTCTCATATTTGTAGCCTGCAGCGGCACTCCGTTTAATACCTGGCGAATGAACAACTGACCGCCTGACGGGAATTCTCTGATATCCCATTCAACTGAAATCGGATATGCATTATCAGGATTAAAGAATTTACATTCATAGATATGAGAATGCACACTATCCGGCATATCATAAGCACGAATATCGCGTGAGTTTGTTCTGGGTGTTAATTCATTAGGAGCAATGTCTCTAAATCCAAAAGGAATTACTGACAAAAGCGCAGGGTCAACAGGAAACCAGCGGGCATCAAATATTGTGTTATTTAGGGGAGTAGTATAAGCTGCTTCACCATAAAGTAAATCTACACCATCAGTTGCACGTGTACCGGTACCAAAAATTAATTTTCTAATGTCGCCGCTTGCACTTGATGAATTTCTTAGTGTAATATTTATACCGCCTGGATTACCTGGAGCTTTATTCCAATCAGGTTCGTAAGGATTCTTCATATATAAGAAGAGGACTTTAATTCTGATAGGACTTACTTTAGCAAAATCTGATTTGATTGTAACATAACCAATGTGAAGACCATGAGGTTCACCGTCAATCTTCGGTAGTTTGTTCGGGTTAGCTTCCAAACGAATATAAACATCGCCGTCATCCTGAGTAGGTTTCATCATTGGGTCAAGTTCTTCACCAAGGATTGAATTGTCAAGATAAGTAGCCATACCATATCTTCCCTGATTTTTAGGGAATTGTAGTGTTTTGTTTTCATTCAAATCATCTTTTCTCATTTCAAGCCAATCAGAATCAGTTTCAAACCAAATATTTTGCAATCTTGATTTGGAAGTGCTGTTGGATATTTTCATACGTGCAATACCCCATTGTTCAGGTGAATTATCATCAACCAGAATTACCTGAGGGAGATAATATTCCGAAGGTCCGTCACCCAAACCGTCATCATTATTTGCATAAGTGTCGTCAGTTATAGATGATACTCTGATTACCGGCACATTATCGGTAATTTTCAGAGTTATAACACCGGGATAAACAGGTTCAGCATAATACATTGCAGGATCAGACAATGGTCCCGGTAATGTAATTGCATTATCATCTTCTGAAGTTTCAGCATTATTCATACCGTCAAGATATGAATCAGGGTAGAACAAATTGCCGTCTAATCTTCCGCGGTTGTTGCCGATAATTGACCTTGAATACAAGTTCTGATAATTGTTTATATCATAATCAGTAAAACCAAGCCATGAATTTTGAGTAGCAACATCCATATCGTTATATTTTACTGATCTGTTGTCAACATAAATAGGTGTTGTCTGGGTCAGAGTACTTCCTGAAGTTGAGGAAGCATTAATTCTGAATCTAACATAAAATAAAACTTTAAATTCTTCAACTTCAAGGTCAGTATTAGGAAGAGCCATGCCCATTGAAGTAGCACTAAAAGTAACTCTTCTGCCGTCATGATTATCTCTGGTGTCAGCCCATTTATTAGGATTGATATAATACCAGTAGTAATCATCCAATTCTTCCTCAGAATCAATAAAGAATTTCTGAGCAAGCGGTTCGTAACCTGGATCGTTATAGATAGAATTCACTGTTTCTACACCAACAAAACGAACGGCTTTTTCATTGTAAAAAAGTGAGAAGCTAAAACTTCTAATTGGATCAACTACATATAAAGCTTTGCCTTGAGCATTTTTGTAGCTATACCAGTTATTAGTGATAAACACAGGCATCAAAAATTCTCTTGTACCTGATACTGAAGGTGGTACCCAAATTCTGCCATCGGGATAGAAATCCTTATTGTAGCTGTCGGTAACACCGGTTAAGCTAAGCCTTGGAAGTACAGGGCGCGTAAATTGCGAATAGGAATCTAATGCAGCCATTAGGAAAAAAGACATCACTAATGACAGTCCGAAGATTTTCCTAAAACTTCGTAAATCTTGTAATAGTTTCATCATGAACCCCTTATAATTTGAAAACAATTAATTATATATTATTATTGATTTATTTACATTCTTCACATCGGTTGATACTTTAAAAAAGTAAGCACCCGAATTCATAAAATCCAATCTTTGAGTAATTGTTGTATTAGAATTATTGATATTGTAATTCTTTACTATATTTCCTAATACATCATATATCTCAATTTTTCTCACAAAAACATTATCGCTGTTTTGTAGTATGAAATCACCGTTACTAAAATATAAATCAAATTTATTAACCGTGTTGCCGATTACATCAACAGTAGAAATAGAATCAGCTTTACTTACAAGTAACGCCTCAGCTCCCTTGAATTCTGAATAACAATTACAATTACCAAAATCGCGTGGACTAATCAATATATTTCCCGATATATCAGTTTTTGATTTATATTTTTCTTTGATAATAAATTTTATAATCTGCAAGTCGCTTATATTATCAAAAAGATTCAAATTCAATTCATATAAATTTTTATCTTTTTTTACGAATGTATCAACAACTACATCTTCATTTACTGATACGGCATCAATAATTTCAAATGGCAAATCATCATTTAAAGAAACATCAAAAACAATATTTTCTAAATCAGTATATGGATTAATCTTCACAGATACAATTAATTCATTTGTATTATTTGTTTCAAACATTATTTCATGTCTGTCAAGATTAATCTCTACCTTTTTTTTGGTATCATTTACTTTATAAGGTACAACTGTCAAAGTACTTTCTACGCTGAAACTTTTTGTATAATCATCCGCAATTTCAAAATCAATTATTTCAAAATCAATTGGTTCTTCGCAATCAGTCAGAATAACGCCTGAAAATCCAATCAATTCTCTATCACCGGACAGGGGGTTTTCGCTAAAAGCAAATGCTCTAACCATATTACTGTCATAACCGATATTAACGTCTCTGTACTTTGTAGATTCCGAAATGGTATTTAGATAAATAGGACCATCAATTCTAACCTTTGAACGGTCGTACTTTACTATAAAATCAAAACCATATAATTTATCGGAATTCAATACCTGCCCAATACCTAAAGTTACAAGAAATTCCTTATCTTTATCACTACTGCATACTTTAACATTGTAATGATTTTTTAATTTGACTTCTGTTTGAGACATAATATTTTGGAAGCCGGCGATTAATACAACCGCCGACAACCAAAACAATATGTTGAGTTTATTACTCATGATTACTTGTTAACTATCATTTTACCTGAAACATTAACACCGGCGCCGCTTAGTCTATAAACATACATTCCGTTCGAAACTGAACTTCCGCTCATATTCTTAGCATCCCAGCTAAACAAATAATTGTTAGCTTTCATATCACCGCTTGCAATAGTGTATATCATATTACCCTGTAAATCATATACATTAAGTTCGTAGTAACCGTCATTAACAATACTTACATTAATAAAGGCTTTATCTGTAACAACGTTAGGACTGACAGTTATAATGCTGCCGCTTAAATCATTGTTTTCAGTTGATAGACCAACATTAATATCACCGGTATTGTTATCATTAAATCTAATATTACTTAAAGTAATATTTTTAGCATCTGTAGCTACTTTAATTATAACAACCGGATTGTTTGACTCAAATTTACCGTTAGCGGAAATAACAACTCTGTTATCACTTGAAACTACAAGCATTTGATTATCAGCAGTTTCGTTCTTAACTACGTCAAGAATTCTGCCGTTAATTTCAAATTTAGTTCCGAGAGGACCTGAGAAATCTCCGTTCAAATAAACAGGAACCTGATATTCTGAATTACCAAGATATGATATTTCACCTATTTTAACATTCGAAGCAACTTCCTCTACAGGTAATTTACCCCAAATAACGGTAGTATCAAGAACCCAGGGAAGTTCCGGAACTCTTCCTGCCATATAGGCAAGAATATAAGCAGCGTCATGTTCGTTAGCTTCGAAAAGAATCTGTTTTACTGAGCTGATTTCATTAGGCAAATCATCAGTAAACACTTTGCTTCTTTTCTTGATATGAATTATGTCGCCGTTATTGTCATAGTAAAATCTGCCATTATGATTCACATCAGCATGGTAAGCCTGACGTCTGCGAACAGGGTCAAGAGGTATGCCGGATGAAATTGATTTCATAATAAGTCTTACATCATTTACAGTGACGAATCTGCTTTGAGTCATTCCGAAATGTTTGTTACCGCGGGCTTTTGAGAAATCAACGTCGCCGTCTCCCCACCATTCAGCTACATTAAATACAGAAAGTGCTGAGAAAAGGATTCTTTTATCAGAACCGCCTGATGGCTGCCATGAAGTAGTTTTGGCTAAACTTGTTCCTGCAATTTCAATGTCACGATTAAACATAAGACCATTAAGATAATCTGCACCTTCTCCGATTAACTTACCTTCGCCTTTAATACCGACAACACTGCCGCTTGTGATAACTCTGGTATCAGTGATGTCAGGTCTGTTAAACGGACCGACAGTACCATAAGCAAATTCAATATTTCCCTGACTTGAAAACGCATCTACTGATTCGTATAATCTTAGCTGGAAATTTGCAACACTTGATTTTACATCTTCACCGTTAAGGTTGTAATTGATGTTTAAATCTTTCCATTGAACTGCAAATACTTTTTGGAATTTGCCGTTGCCTAGGTCAATTTGTTCAAGTTTATATGATATTTCTGAAACAACAAAACCACGTGTAAAGAAATCCTGTTCATCTCTGTAATAGTGGTCACCCCAGAATGGAGCAACAACATTTACAGGATAATTGTTGGCGTCTAAGAATAATGCGTTCACATTCTTAGCCGGCAGGAATGGAGGAGGTGATAATGTAATAAAACCATTAACACTAATCCATGCCTGATTAAATACTTCACCGTTCATCTCGAAATCAAATCCGAGATTAACTCTGTGATAACCATCGTCCGAGTCCTCCTGTATATAGTTTGGACCAAGAGCAAACTGCGTATTCGGTATTGGAGTTGGATTTACCAGATTCTCGTACGGCGTATTTTCAACTAAGGTAATGGATTTATACTCTCCGTTTACCTGTGAAAATAAGCTTGGAGAAAATGATACAGCAACTAATATCGCAATTCCGACAGCTGTAATCAAAATTTTCTTCATTTTGAACTCCTAAATTTATTAATTCTTTTTTTATTCGCTCATAAAACAGGTAGAACCTCTTTTGGGAGATTCTACCCATTGCTCATTTAATTATCTCACAATCATAATCGGATAAGTGCTTGTAACACTACCGGCTGATAAACGAACCATATATTGTCCGCTTGCAACCTTAGTACCCTTTGTATCGCTGCTGTTCCAGTCAATTGAATAGGAACCGCTTGACATTTCATCGTTTGCAAGATTGACTACTACATTACCAAGCATATCAACTACCTGTAATGTGACGTAAGAAGGATTAAGTACTTCATAAGTGATTGTTGTGTTCGAGCTTACAGGATTAGGTGAAACACCTGATATTCTGGTAGCTGAAGCAACCGGACTTATTTGTACACTGCTTAACCAGTCGTGCATAATTACAAAACCTTTGATTGATTCATCAATTGCTGTAATTGTTGCAACATCGCCGGTTAAATCAAATGTAATTGCATTTGAGTGGAATCCGATGGATGGATCATTCATATTGAATATGAACAAGTTACCGTCTGAATATCTGTCTTTGATAAGCCAAGTAGCACCTGTAGGGTTACTCGGAGCATTTAAGTCAGGAATTTCAGACAATTTCCATTTGATTGTAACAGGATACAATTGGCTTCCAGTATTTAAGTCACCAGCCTGGAATTGTGCTTTGTAAACATAAGACTTGTCCTGTCCTGCTTTTGCAGTTGGGAATATATTTCTCAATATACCATTTCTTGCGTTAATTGACCAGCGTGCATCAAATACGTCATCAAATGGTATAGGAGGTAATTCATATTCGCAAAGTTCACCGTCAAGTTTACCGATATAATATCCATCATTACCGTCACCGGTTGAAGTACCGCTAATACTTGAAGTACCGAATACCAAATCCTGGCTCGCACCACGGAAGTTGGCAACAGTAACTGTAGCAGTAAAGTCGGCAGCTAATGAATAGTTAAGTCTGAGAACAAGGAATGAAGTACGACCAAAATTATCAGTAACGACGATTTTAACAGTAACTTTACCATCTGCATCAGGTTGTACTGTAACACCGGCTGCTTTTGCAACTGTAACATTAAATTTATCAGTTGTACCGTTACCCTGATATGTGCTTGGAGTAGCTGTAAAACCGGCTAAAGGCTGGTCATTAACATCAAACAAAGTAATTGTAAGAATCTCAAGAGGATTTGTTCTCAAAAGATCTGTATCTGTAACTGTAACAACAGTTGACCATGCTGATGCATCATCAATACATTCTACTGCAGGAACTCCGCTGATATGTGGGTCATGACTTACACCCTTAACTTCAAGCGGTATTCTTTTCATAGTTGAAAGACCATTTTCATCAGTAACGACAACTGTAATAGTATCAAATTCAGGAGCATCCTTAACTCTTGGTGTACCATACAGAATTCCGGTATTATCATTGATTTTCAACCATTCAGGAGTTGTCTTGAAAGTAGAGAAATCAAGTTTACCGGCTTCAGGATAGCAAGGGTCAATAGCAATTTCATTTTCTACAGTTGTAGGATAGATTAATTTAAATTTACGGCTCTGACCGAAGTTAGGGTCATAAACTTTAATCATTCTGTTTGAATCTATCAAACTTGGATTATAATCAAAATCTTCAGTAGCAAATGGCAGAGAATTTGTCAATATTGTAGGAACAACATTTATAAATACTCTGTATTCCTTGGATGCAATACCGCCGTGACCATCATTGACAACTACTGTAAATACTGTATCGTCAACAATTGCATTATTATATCTCGGACTTGGAGTTAAAAGTGAAAGTGCAGTACCGCCGTCAATTCTGACATTCAACTGTCCATGAGTTGTAAAGTCAGCACCGAATGCATCGCCGTTAACATCACTGTCATATTTGAACAGATTTGCGTTTTGCATCCATACAGGTCTGGATTGAATAACTCTGGTCTCAAATGTACCGTCTTCCAAATCATAGTCAAGTGAGTCAATAATAGTTGTGTCAGCCGGGTTAAGACGGATAGATGTATTAAAGAAACCGTAGGCAGTTTTACCGTAACGGAAATCCCAGCCTAAAGCTGCAGGTGATTTATCTTCCAATTCATCTGTAGTATTGATATCCAACTGGAATCTCAATTTATCAGTAAGATTGGCAATAAGTCTGCCTACTTTATCACGTCCGCAAGGTATTTTAGTAGGTTCGTATCTAATATATAATTCATTAGGCGAATCAACTTTATTTACATCTGTAACCGGATCATTTTCTTCAAAAAATACAGGATGAGTATTGACAACAAATATCTTAAACTGATAAGATTTTGTATATCTGGAGGCAACATTCACTGTATCTTGCTGTAAGAATCTTGCATTAGCAGCATCATAAAGCGGTGCATGCATATAAGGAGGAAATGTTTCAATCCAAAGATTGATTTCATCCTGGGACATACCCGGATTCAATAATAATAATGAATCCAATGTTCTGTAATGAGGAGGATAATTCGATGCAAAAACTGTTATCGAATCACCACCCGGTACTATGAACGGATTAATAGGGCGTCCTGCAAGTTCAAGATATCCCAAAGCACCGTCTTTTACAGGATCTGCAGCAAATCTTTTGCGAACTACTAACCATCTGTTAAGTGCAGAGTTAGGAGCTACAGAGAAAGTATAATCCAAACGTGCATACTTGCTGTCATCTACGAATGATCTTGGGTCATAGAATTGATTAGGGTCAATGGCTGTAACATTGAGGATGGAGTCACGACCGCGACCGCCTTCCACAACTTTTTCATTCTCATTTTCCCATTTTGTTATATCTTCTTCTATAGGAAGACTTGAATAGAAAGCAAATTCAGCAGGATATGTTCTATCTTCTGTAATAAATACTTTGTTTAAGAAATCAGTAATTCTGACTTCAGTTCTTACATCAGGATTTTCTTCAGTAGGAACGAATTTAACAATTGTATCTGTTGCTGTTTTAATAATATCGCCTGTAAATATAGGAGGTTCTGTTGATTCAGTTACTCTGAACGCCAAACCTTCTGTAGCAGCAATATGTACACCGTCTCTCCAAAGTACTGATCTTGAAACGATAAGTACGGAATCGCCTACTCTAACCGGTAATGCACGGTATCTTTCACCTGCAAAGTAAGTAACCCAGTTATTTGCGCCGATTTGGTTTGAAGCCGGCATAGCAGGTCTGTTAGAGAACAGATTTGTTACGCGTGCAAAATTTCTGTAATCTTCTGAATAACGTCTGCCTTGAAGTGCAGCTTTATCTTCATTATATTCATTTTGGAATAATTTGTAAAGCAAGTCAGGACCTGAACCAAGGTTAGCCAAACCTTCAGAAGTACGTCTCCATGAAGGATCGCGTCTGTTAGTTGAATCGGGAATTAATTCGATAACTCCACGGAATGTTTCTCTGTATGGTGCATCTTCACTTACCTGATTAAGGTTAGCTCTGACAAAATCACCTGTCATAAGGTTGATTACAAAGAATACCGATTGATTCAACAATCTTGGATCGTGGTTGCTTATGCGTGTAAGACCATCGTAATTTGCATTAGCCTGAAGATACAAAGGATATCCTACCGGATGATAGTAAACACCTTTTTCATCAGCTCTGAATTCTCCCTGTACAGCAGCGATATTCGGATAAACAAGGGCACCCTGGTCATCTACTAATTCGGCTGCCATTGGATCTCTTAGCCAACGTTTAATATATTTTCCTGAAGAAGGTAATGTTGAAGTAGAATATCTTCTCAATACGGGAGGAATACCTACAGCAAAGTCTTCAATAGGACTCATTCTGCGATTTGAATAATCAGCAGTTTTTATGTCTGTTCCTTTGTCGTTAATGTCATAAACATGACCGCTGAAAACCAAAACTTCAGGGATGCTCATCACATCGGGTTTAGTATCGTCACCGGCAGTGTTTGCAAGTTTAATCGGCTTATAAGTGATATCGCCTCTTTCAGTTGACTCAAAAGGACCTTTGGTTCTTGGGTCAGCAGGATTTGAATTAATAAGCTCGGGATAAACAAAAGGAAGCCAGTTATTGCCGTCACTTCCTACAAAGAAAGTTCTGAAAGCTGCGAAATCAGGATTATCATGTATGTGTGGAATATAGAAGTCAACATTAGCTTCAGTATTTCCCCAGTAGTTACCGCGTAATGTATCAGTACCGCCGAAACCAATTCCTGTATTACCGGCTAAAACACCTTTTGAATCCGGTGCATCAGGTAATCTGATAAGGAATCTTGCAGTATTGTTATAAATAGAGTTCGCTGCTTCTGAGAATATTGAAGACGGAAGCGGACCTTGAATTTCACCATATAAAGTAGCACCTGCCAAATCACTTGATGCAGGATTCAAACTGGTTGATTTTCTATAAGGACCTGTAATAACATTCTGAGTAGCACCTTGTTCTGAGTAAGCAACGTTTCCTGTTACAAGTGAACGGTTTAATACTAATTTCAGATCATAGTTATCTGAATAAATTGCCGCACCTGTATAAGAAGTGTTGTTTTGGAATCTGACACGGTTAAATGTAATCGAGTCAATTCTTCCGGCTTTTGTTGCACCAATCTGATCTAAAATGTAAACCGCACCGCCTAAGCCGATACCATTTTCAGGTAAGTTTGCATCCTGATTAAATCTATTATAAGAACCAATCTGAGTTGCACCGCTGCCCATCTGAGAATCGGCGAAGTCCTGATCGGTAATTATGACGCTGTTATCCAAAAATCTTGTTAACATTCTTACATCAGCAGGATAAGTCATATCCTTGCCTGTGAAAGGATCATTAAGTGAACTGAATCCGGTAGCCATTGCTTCAGAATTAAAAGTAACCAGATCAAGGTCAGAAACCCAATATCTTTTTGCTTTAATATCTTGTAAATGAACGTAAGATACTGCACCACCGTTACCATTATAAACGATGTTGCCGATAAAGTCAACAGCTTTCATAAGGTCAAGGTCGCCGTTATAAGAATAAACCGCACCACCGCCGCGAATTTGTTTCAGATTTTCACCTTCAACGCCTTCACCAACAACATTATTAACAAATTCTGTACGAATCATGTTAATAACGCGGTGTCTGTGAAGCAGTGTAGGAATTGAACTCGGAATACGAATATCAATTGCACCGCCTGCAAAACCGGCACTGTTATTCCAGAATCTTACAGGATATTTACCATCATAGCCCAGTATAGCATTGGCTTCAACACCACCTGAACCGTTAATGGACATATTCCTTTTTGTAAGTATCGCTCCACCCATTGTAGAAGCAACATTATTTTCAAATTTAATATCAAATCCGTAATCACGAGTAGCAATCTTTGTATCCGAACCGCCGATAACCGGTGATTCAAGCGGATTAGTATTACCATCAACAAAAATAGCTCCACCGGCTGCCGAACGGTTGCCTGTAAAGTAAGTTTCATTGATTGCTTCGCGTTCCGGTCCGCCTCTTACCTGAAGTCTGCCAAGTGAGTTTTCGATAAATATTGCACCGCCTGTTGAATAACCGGCAGCAGCTTCACCGAAATACTGAGCATCATCAAAGTATTTAGCATAAGTTTTGTTATTTGTATATTCACCGGCTACTATTAAAGAAGTATAAGGACCGATATAAACAGCACCGCCGCGAGCTCCATCAGCATCTCTTGAGCTTTGGAAATTGCGTGCTTCATTTCTGACAGCATGGAATTTGTCTATAGTCGGGAAAAATACTTCAGCGCCGCCTATCATCATGCTGTGGTTCACACCAAAGCCGATTTCAATATTTCTTTCTTTAACTCTTGGGTCGCCTGCAACATAAATAGCACCGCCATAAGCATGGTTGCCATAAGTTCCGTACGGATATTTTGCAGGTTCGTTAGTAACATCATAAACTCTTGGAGTTCCGCCGATGTTTTCTTCCTTAACATTAGCAAGCTGTACATAGTTATTTTCGAAAGTCATATTTCTCATACGACCAAGGAAAACAGCAAGACGACCATCATCGAGTGCCTGACGGTATGTAGCATTGTTAGAACCAAAAGGCTCTGCCATTGCTTCACTTTCATCAATATTGTCAATTCTCGGAATGGTAGTTGAAGCATTGATAACTGAGACGTTTCCGTCTTTGTTTGTTAAGCTTGGATTTTTACCGGCTGGATAGTTAGGTACAGTTGCACCGGCAGGTTTAGTGAATGCATATTCGATCGGTGACTGAATAATGTTCAAGGCACCGCCGCGTAAACGTGCACTGTTGCCTCTGAACTGAACATCAATCAACCATGTTCTTGACGATAAAGTAGTCAAGGCACCACCGGCACCATTTGTCAATTGTCTTAATTTATTGTTAACAGCAACCCATGAACTGCCCATAATTGCAGTATCGTATGTGTTTACTCTGTCAACTGTTGTGTCTTTTCTGATATTTTCAAACACAACGTTACGGAAGAAAGCGGCTCTTGCACCCGGAAGTACAATTATATGCCCCCATTCTCTTGAGAAATTATTTACTGCCTGACCTTTAAAAGTAATAGGAGCAGGAACAATATTCACATTATTAACATTCTGACCGCCGATTCTCTTCCATGGAAGAGTTTTCAAATTCGGGTCGAAGTTTTCAGGGTCTCTGAATAAACGGGCATTGTAAAACATCATTGCCTGTTCAAAAGAAACTATAACGTGGTCAGGATTTCCTAAAGAAGCACTGTTTCTTTCTTTAGCGTAGATACCCATACTCGGGTCATAAAGATCAACAATCTGACGTGTTGATTTGTCTAAAAGAACATGAAAGATATGATTAAACTTATCAACATGAACTGTAGGATCTTTTGGTGTTTCGATTCTTATAGTTCTTGCACCCGCAGAATTATCATTATATTGATTAACTGCGCCTAAAAAGAAATAATCAAAGCTGGCATAACCAAGCGGCTCGTAAGCAGTCACCGGATTTACGCCGTTAGGATTCGGTACGTAGGTTGCCTTTGCAAAACCATCGGCAATAATACGCCCGCCGGTAGAGTCAATTATTCTTCCCTGTGGGTAGAAATTAATTGTGGTCCCCGGCTCAATTATCAGAGTTCCTCCGACAACATAGTCTTTGTCAACTATGTATAGGGAGTCCTTACAGAATATTCTCACCTTTCCGGGTGAAATACTACCTGAAACGTACACCGGAGGCTGAGCAAAGCCATCAGCCATAGCGAACATTCCCAATAGTACCACTAGAATACTCATACGAATCAATCGTTGCATGATACCTCCAAAAAAATAAATACTTATGTACAACAAATTATTTAATAACATTCTATTTCTATCTTAAATCAAAAAACATAACATTAGGGTCTAAGCCCAACATCTCTACTCAATAATCGTGCCAATCCTTGTAAGACCTGCTTTAGCAAGTGAACTGAATTCTCCCATTTCATTAAGTTTTATAATTTCCTTGTAAAGTGACTCTGCCTGCTTTTTATCGCCGCTTTTTTCAAAACATAATCCGGCATAAAATTTATACCTTGATATTATGTTGTCTTCATCAGCTAATTCTGATGCCTCCAAATAGTGTTTTGCAGCTTCGGCATATTTGCCGTCAAGTTCCAATCCTGCTGCAATTCCGGCATGAGCACCTTGTTTGACTACATCTGCGGGCGAGCCTTCTGCGATTTCGAAATATTTTTTGGCTTCAGCTTTTTTGTTTGTATTTAAAAAAGCGTTTGCGGCATACAATGCTGCAATTTTACCCTGATCAGTATTACCGAATTCATCAGCGATATATTTAAGCCCTTTTACCTGTTCACCCATATAAGTTCTTGTCGGGTCACCATTTAGAGCCTTATCGAATTCTGATTTTTCGTAATATTCCATTACCCGTGTAAGCAGTACTGACGCACGGGCAGAATCATTTTCCGATTTGTTTTTCAGAAATATGGTTATACCTATTATTATTATAACCAGCAATGATAAGCCGATAATAATCTTTCCATTCTTTTGAATAAAATTAGGTATGCCGGATTCTTGACTATCAGACGAACCGACACCTGCCTGGATAAGACTTTCGTCTTCCTGATTCAATTCTCTTTTCTTCATTTACTCTCGCAATTTCAAACACTTAGTTTAACATAATCTTTAGCACGCCCGAAGGGAATCGAACCCCCAACCTTTGGAACCGGAATCCAACACTCTATCCAATTGAGCTACGGGCGCCGGATTTTGTTCCTTACAGGATACAAATATATATGTTGACACCCGAATAAACTATTTTATTTTTTGGGTATCTAACAGTTTCAAATATAATAATTATTTATTTAATAATAGCTTGTAATTTTAACTTCACACTGTCAAGTTTATTACACACAAATTGTTAAATAACTAAAATTTCAGCACTTGTCTTATGGTTTCAACTACGTCGCCTTTATTTAATAAGATTTCACTTTCATAACTTTTTGCAAATCCGACATGTACATTTTTCGAACCTACTCTTAAAACAGGTGCATCGAGTTCGCGGAAAAGTTCTTCAGTAATTGTGGAAGCCACTTCACCACCAAAACCTCCTGTTATACGGTCTTCGTGAGCTATTACAACACGGTTTGTTTTTTTAACGGATTCAAATACAGTTTGCTTATCCCATGGAGCTATCGAACGCAGGTCAATTACTTCTACCGATATTCCTTCTCTGGCAAGTTCCTCAGCCGCCATCATACTCAGATGGACTGCTGTCCCGTAAGAAACGACTGTAATATCTTTACCCGGGCGTCTAACCCGTGCTTTACCGAATGGAATTATATAATTTTCAGGTGTCTTCGGTCCGGAAGCATATTTGAAATTATATAAATATTTAGGTTCCAAAAACAAAGTTGTACCCCTTGAGCGTATTGAGTTTCTCAGTAACCCCGCTGCATCATCGGCAAAAGCCGGAATGACTATTCTTATACCGGGTATGGTTGCAAATACTGCTTCGAGATTCTGAGAATGGTAAAGACCTCCCTGAATATAACCGCCGCTTGCAAGACGGATAACCACATTTGGCGAAAACTGCCCTTTAGTTCGCCAGTAATCATGTGAACATTCTATTAACTGCTCCATCGCGGGCCAGAAATAATCAGCAAATTCAGCACCTTCGACAACTAATCTGATTTTGTCGTTATACCTCGAAAAACCATTTGCCGAACCTACTATCGAATCCTCTGCAATAGGTGCATTGAACACCCTCAATTTCCCGAATTCCTGAGGCATACCCTTAACAACATTGAAAACGCCGCCTTTACCGATATCCTGTCCCCATAAGTAAGTATCAGGATTTGAGCGGAACTCTTCTTTAAGAGTACTGTTAATTGCTTCAATAAAATGAATTTGTTCACTTTCTGCAGGAAGTTCAAATTCTGTATTATCATCCTGCTTTACAAACGGCTCCGGAATAATAAACTCAGTCCATGATTTACCGTTTGCCTCGGGAGCGGCTTCAGCTAAATCAGCAGCCTCAAATATCAGTTCTTTGTTATTTTCTTCAATTTCACGAATTTCAGATTCACTAAGAATTTTCTTATCTAAAATATGCCATCTGAACTGCATCAGAGGGTCGCGTCTTTTCTGGGTTTCCATCTCATCTTTAGTACGGTACAACTCCTGACGGTCAGAATTTGAGTGCGAACCTATTCTGTCGCAATCTGCGTGAACCATCGCAGGTCCCGAACCAGACTGAGCATATTCAACTGCCAGTTTAAGTTTGCGGTAAGAATCAAAGGGGTCGCGTCCGTCAACTTCAAATATTTTTAAATTTTTGAAACCTCGGAAATTATCCGATACAACCTGATTTGCTGTTTGGTCAATCAAAGGAACCGAGATGCCGTATTTATTGTTTTGTATAACATATATTACCGGTAGTTTCTCAAGTGTCGAGATATTAATTGCTTCATAAAAATAACCCTCGGAACAGGCAGAATCACCGCCTGAATAAAATGATACCGCATCATCATTGTAACGAGTTATTGCTCTTGCAACACCCGCAGCATGAAGACTGTGATTACCTGTACACGAAGAAACATTCTGAATATTAATTGACGGTTTTGCAAAATGATTACTCATGTGTCTGCCGCCGCCTGCGACATCTGTATCCTTACTAAGTCCGTTCAGGATGATTTCTTCTACTGTTATACCGGCAGCAAGTGAAGTCATCATATCGCGGTAATATGGAAAAAGAAAATCCTTTTTTTGCCTGAATATTTTACCGAGAGCCAACTGAATACCGTCATGTCCGGCAAATGAAGCGTGATATGACCAGCCTTTTGCCATTTTCAGATACAATGCAGCCTTATCATCAAGTCTTCTTCCAAGATGGTTTAATTTATACCATTCAATAATTGTTTTCTTATCAAAACCGCTGAAATCAAAAGAGCTGTATAATTCAACTGCGATATCGTGTCCCATATAATCAATTTGCACAATCTTAGGTTTTGGATTTACTCCATTTTTAGATGTTTCGCCCGAAATTTTGCTTTTTACCGCTTTTGGCATTAAATCTACTCCAAATTTATGTTTATCTTATTTATCAAATTTTATCATGATGTAAATTTATATGTAAGTTATTAAAATCTACAATCACTTACTTTTAAAAGAAAATGTTATGACGCATATTTTTATTTTTAATTGCCGACTGATTAAGTCCGATTTATAACACACATACGGAAATTGGGTATAGCTATGAATATTGTAAAACTATTTATGCGTGCAGTTCAAAATAATTATACAGTCATATTCAGTAATTTAAGTAAAACCTGACTATTGAATTTTTGAAATAACCATTTCAGAATCGAAGCATTTATCTTTAAGATGAAACCTGCAATTTCACATATTGATGGGAATTTGAAAATATTTTGAGTCTTTTATCAGTTTTCAATGTCAGTCAATGTATAAGATTTGTATTTTTGAAAATACTTTTTATCAAATGGTATAAATCTATGAAACAAAAACTGTTATTAACTGCGGCGGCTTTGGTGCTGCTACTTTCATAATCATATCAGAAGATAATTATATGTTTTAAACAGTTTTGCAATATCAATAATTTTGCACAAAAAAGTATTAGTTATTTATTGATGAATTAATATCTGTTATAATTTTTTCAATACATTCCTTCGTCCCCAAAGATAAAGATTCAGCCATATTGGAAATAAAATCAGACCTCATTTCATCTATACTATCACTCTGAGTTTTTAAAAACGGCTGGGTATTATATATTGAATAGGATTTTTGATTTACTATAATATCCCCTTTTTTTAAGACTGAAGTTACTTTTAAATTTGTCACAGCCGCTAATCCAGCCTCTGTCGCAGTATAACTATAAGCAAGCAGGAGAAAAATTGATGTGGAGGATTTCATATATTGTGATTGTGTAATGCACGAATCTACTGTAATGACCATTGTGTAGGATGAACTGTTTAAAGGCTGATTACTTAAAATATAATTACCTGTTCTACTGCTTTCATCAAAAAAAGAACTAATAAAGAAATTATTATAATTTTGTTTAATCGAATTTTGCCCAAGTACAACTTTTACATCTGTACTAATATGGTTAAAGAATAAAAGAGGTATTGTAGTCCCGTCAATTTTTGTGACGCTGGTCTGATTTTCCAGTGGCATAATATTAAAGGAAACATAAATGGAATCCGTTTTTTTGCTATCGGAAATTCTGCTGTCGTGTAAATATTCAACAGGTGCTTTTATTTTGTTAAAACTTTTCTCAAGCATCCTGACATTGGAACACGATAAAACAAATAATGTCATCAAAGAAATAACAAGAATTCTCATTTTAATTACTCATTTAAATTAATAATAATATCTTAAATACCTTATTCTGATAGCTACAATTTTTTTTAACATAATATTATCCGGAAATTCATCAATCAATTTCTGATATTTTGCTAAAAATCCTGAAAAATCTGAAATGTCCCTCGATTTGGCTGTTTCATATTCCAAATCAATAGTTAACAATTTTTTTAACACTATAAAATCATTGTCATTTATTCTTTTTAATATCACAGATGCTTCGGCATAATTTTTATTTGTGATTAGTAATAAAGTTTTTGATAAAAATACATCCGATGAATTAGTACCGGATTCTTCCAGTTCTGTGAGATAATTTTTTAATTTTGAAAATTCTTCATTCTTAATTAAATTATAACTTGAATGTAAAATTTCAGATTTATTCAAATCGCTGTCAAGAATAGGGATATAATTCACAATCGAATTGTCTAATTCTGAAAGTTTAATCTCAGTCTGCCTTTTGACAATATACTTCGGCGGCGTACAGTTATAAAATATAAAGATTAAAAGTAAAACAAAAATTCTAATTTTCATAATTCTACTATTTTAAATTATTTTTTAGGCGTTTATTTTACACCTTGAATATTAATTTTAATATTGATTTTTAATACATACAAAATTAGGAAAATATTTTATTTATTGCAAATCTTTTTTTTATAATATAAAAATTTCATTTAATAATATTTTGTGATTGATAATCCCCTGTTTTTTGCAATTCGGATTATATCATTTCTAAAAAATTTCAAAACAGAAATGAAATTATTAATTCACTAAAAAAACTTTGTTTGTCATAAGACTATTATTTATATTTTTGTAGTTCATAAAAATTATTAGGCAGAATGATTATGCTCGAAATTACAGAATACTCTATTGCTTCAACACATATTACCAAGCTGACCGGCAGACTTGACGGTGTCAATTCTGAGGAAATTAACAAATACATCCTTACACTTTTAGATAAAGGTATCAGAAGTGTAATTCTGGATTTCAGCGATGTGAATTATATAAGTTCGGCAGGGCTCAGGGTTCTGCTTATTAATCAAAAAAAAATATCAGCAGCCGGCGGTGAGATTGCAATTTATAAAGTCACCCCAAATATCAAGGAAGTTTTCAAACTAAGCGGTTTTCTGAGAATTTTTAGGGAAATTGAGAATGACAATGAATTTCAGACTGCTGATAAAAATGTTGAATCACAGACAAAATCTGTAGTTGAGCTTGAGAATTTATCTCTTGAGATTTTGAAAGTCGGGGATTCATCAGGCAAAATTGAGCCAATCGGCGATTCCGGCAAAATTGAGACCAGCAGTTATAATAAAACCGATGTAATAAATCTTCCGGCTAAGGATATTGAAAATGCATTCGGTTTTGCTGCAATTGGTGATGACTGGGATAGCATAAAAGATTACTTCGGCGAATCATTTGTATTGAATAATAATCTGTTTGTCTATCCGGCAGTCAAACGTCCGGCAGTGGACTTTATGATATACTCTCCTGCAATGATTGATACAGTCTATAGTTATTTAAATGGGTTTAAACTATCCGGAACTCTATCGGTAATAGTATCATTTAGAATGAAGGAAACTTTTGCCGAGATTCAGGATTTACTGGATTCAATTTCAAAAGCATTGAATTTAAAAGCTTTCAGTTTTACAATCATTGCCGAAAGTAAGGGATTGAGAGGAATGAATCTAAAAAAAGTACCTACTACAGAAAATAAACCTCTGAACGGTAAAAGTATTTTTGATAACGAAAATTTTGCTGAATGGGTAAATTTTCCTGTTGACCGGGATGATTTTAATTCTGTGATTGCCGGAGTTGGATTTTATGCTGATTCCGAAAAGAAACAATTACCTTTTTATTCAACAATTTTGCCATCCGATTCAAGATTTCATCTGCATTGCGGGATATTTGAAAAAACTCTGCTGAATTTCAAACCTGAAACTTATGATAATGATTTATCTCAAATTCTAAATGAACTTGAAGCCAAAAAAGTTCAGCATATTTTGAGCGGTTCTGTATTGAGTATGGGAACTATTGCAATAACCGGAATGGAGAATTAAATTATGGAACTATGGGTCGGCGCACTTGTGCTCGGATTGATTTATGCCTTTATGACAATCGGCGTTTATATTACTTACAAAATTCTTGATTTTCCCGATATTACCGTTGATGGCAGTTTCACACTCGGCGCAGCGGTATCGGCTGTAATGATTTCTAACGGATATGACCCTTATATTTCGCTGTTTGCTGCATTTTTTGCAGGCGGACTGGCAGGAAGTGTAACAGGATTAATTCATACAAAAATGAAAGTAAACGGACTGCTTGCAGGTATTCTGGTGATGATTGCACTTTACTCGATTAATCTGCATATTATGGGCAGAAGCAACGTTCCTCTGCTCAATTTCCCTAATTTTATGAATTTCTTTGAAAAATTTAATCCGGGGATGGGTTTTGACCCCTGGCTCGCAATAGTATTAGTAGCTGTAATTGCTCTTGCCTGTTTTGTCGTCGGGTTATTTTTCAAAACTGATTTGGGATTAACATTAAGAGCAACCGGTGATAATGCAATAATGTCATCGGCACAGGGAGTGAATGTTGATTCGGTAAAAATCTTCGGTATTGCTTTATCAAATGCTTTTGTCGGATTATCCGGCGCTGCTATTGCCCAGTATCAGGGATTTGCAGATATCGGTATGGGAATAGGTATGGTTGTAAACGGATTGGCTGCTGTAATTATCGGTGAAGCAATACTGAAACTTGATTCGGTCTATGCAAAATTTTCGAGCGCTGCAATCGGTTCAATAGTTTTCAGATTTATGATAGCATTTGCACTTTTTGCAGGTATGAATCCTATAGACTTAAAACTTCTGACAGCCCTTTTTGTACTGCTGACACTCTACGTTTCTATAGTTTTGAGTAAAAAACACGGCAGAAGGAAAAAGATTTTTTCCGGAATTATTACAAAGAGGAATACTATTATTGCGGTTGTGCTGATACTTTTAACATTTGGTTTTTATTATTCCAACGAAATTATTTCCGGTTTTAAAGGTGATTCTGTAAAAAATATTAAACATAAAATCGGTATTGTTCAGATTACATCAAACGGTCTTCTTGATGTTACAAGAGAAGCGTTTTTAAAGGAAATAGAGAAATTAGGTTATACCGAAGAAAACTGTAAAATTATCCAGAAAAATGCAAACGGCGATATGGCAACTTTAAACAGTATTATTGATAATTTTACTTATGAAAAAGTTGATTTGATTCTGGCTATATCAACTCCTGCTACACAGGCTGCTGTAAATAAAGTAAAAGATATTCCTGTTGTATTTGCAACCGTTGCCAATCCGTTTTTGGTTGGTGCCGGGAAGTCCGATACAGACCATCTGCCGAATATTACCGGAGTTTACGGATGGGCGCCGATGGATAAAACTATGGCTCTTGTGACTGAAGTTATGGGTGATAAATTAACAATCGGCACAATCTGGGACATCGGGCAGACCAATTCCGAATTTAATATTAAAAATCTGAAAAATGTTCTTACAAATTATCCTAATATAAAATTGATTGAAGCGACTGTCACAAGCTCTTCGGAAATTCAGCAGGCTGCAACATCACTGATGAACAAAAAAGTGGATGCTGTAGTGCTTGTGCCTGATAATACGGTTTATTCGGCTTTTGATGCTGTTCTGAAATCTACAAATGAAAAGAAAATTCCTATTTTTATAAGCGATGTAGAGCGGCTTAAAGACGGTGCGCTTGCTGCTTTGGGATATGACTATACTTCAAGCGGAGAATCAGCTGCTCATATTGTTGACAGAATTTTAAAAGGTGAAAAACCTGTCGATATTCCTTTTGAAAAATATACAAAACTTACTTTCGGGTTAAATCTTGAGGCTGCTTCAAAGCTGGGAATGAAATTCAGTAATGAAGTAATTTTAAAAGCAAATTTATTTATCGGTACAAAGCCGGTTAAAAAGAAACTGAAAATCGGAATCGTCCAGTTTGCAATGGAACCGAATGTTGAAATTTGTAAGGAAGGAATTCTTAAAGCTCTCGAAGGTCACGGCTATCGCGACGGAGAAAATATCGAAATAATATACAAAAATGCTAATGCTGATTTCCCAATGATTAATTCAATTATGCAGGATTTAATTTCCCGCGATGTGGATATAATCGTGCCCCTTTCTACTCCAGTTGTACAATCAGCAGTTCAGATGATTGGTAAACGCACCAAACCGGTAGTGGTATTTACATATATTTACGACCCATACCGCATTGGAGCAGCCACATCACCGGAGCAGCATCTGCCTAATTTCACCGGTGTAGCGTGTTTCCCTCCGATTGAAAAGATGATTGATTTGATAAGGCAGATGTATCCAGAGAAAAAGAAATTGGGTATCGTCTGGAACAGCAGCGAGGCAAATTCCGAAGCCGTAGTTTTGAAAATTAAGGAATATATGGGAAAAGTCGGGCTGGAGCTAATAGATGCGACAGTATCAAATCCTAATGAAGTGCTGGATGCAGCTAAATCTATTGCTCACCGCGGAGCACAAATATTCCTGAATCCGGGTGATAACACGCTTAACGTGGCTTATGACGCTTATGCAAAAGTTGCCGGTGATAATAAAATCCCGCTTTTCTCTGTTGATGCCGAACTGATTTACAACAATACAATTGCCGTTCTCGGACCTGATTACTACCGAACAGGATTTGACGGCGGATGCTATCTTGCACGTGTTCTTGACGGAGAAAATCCTGCAAAAATCCCGATTATGCAGACAACGCAGACTTTGCTGTATCTCAATCAGGCTTATGCAAAGAAATTGAATTATACCATTTCTCGTGACTTAATAATGAAAGCCGATAAAGTTATTGAAGATACAACGGCAGCAAAAATAGGAGAGAACAATTCAAGCGAAAAACCAAAGAAACTGGCAGTTTTGATGTTCAACGAAAATGCACTTCTTGGTTCAGTTGATAAAGGAATCAAAGATATTTTCGACAAGAGCGGCATTCTGAATAAAAAGAATATTACTGTTGAAATGTTCAATGCTCAGGGTGATTTCGGAAATGCACAACTCATAGCAAAAGATATTATTCAGAAGAAATTTGATTATATTATAACTATTTCTACCCCGGCTTTACAAACAATGGCAGGCGTGAATCATTCGATTCCTCATATTTTCGGTGCTGTGACCGACCCGTATTCTCTTGGTGTAGCCGAAACCCCCGAAAAACATAAAAATAATATCACAGGAGTTGCTACTTTTCAACCGGTGGAATCTACAATTAAATTAATGAGAGACATTTTCCCGAAAGCCCGTCGTATCGGTATTGCATGGAATTCCGGTGAAGCCTGTTCAGTTGCCTGTACCGATAAAGCAAGACTTGCAGCAAAAAAATATGGATTCCAGCTTATAGAAGCAAATGTGTCAAACACTTCGGATGTGCAGGACGCTCTGAATTCTCTTTTTGCTAAAAATATTGACATTTTCTTTACTTCCGGTGATAATACTGTGATGCTTGCAATGCAGCAGATTGCAAAAGTTCTCCGGACAAAGAAAATTCCTTATTTCACAAATACATACAGCGATGTAGATAAAGGTGCATTTATTTCTCTTGGTGCCGATTATTATCAGGTAGGTCTTCAAACAGGAATAATGGCTGAAAAGGTTTTAAACGGTGAAAACCCGAAATCCATTCCGATTTATGATTTTGTACCCGAAAAGTTAAATATCAATATGAATCTGGTAAAAAAGTATAAAATTAAAATTCCTGAAAAGGTATTAGCCCTCTACAAACAAAATTCCGGAGATTCAAAATGATTAAAATAAGCAATTTTTCAAAGACTTTCAATCCTAACAGTATTAACGAAGTCAAGGCTCTGATAAATATAAATCTCGAAATTGCAGACGGGGATTTTGTTACGGTTATCGGTACAAACGGCTCGGGAAAATCAACGCTTCTAAATGCAATTGCGGGCTCGTTTATCGGTGATGTCGGTGATGTCATTATTGACGGTCAGGATGTAACGCTTGAATCCGAACATCAGCGGGCACATCTTATGGCGCGTGTATTTCAGAATCCATTTTCTGGAACTGCACCGAATATGAGTATCGCTGAAAATTTGCATCTGGCAACACTTCGCGGAATGAAACGTATGCCCGTACTGCATTTAAACAAAAGCAAAACCGCTTCACTGTCGGCAATAGTTTCCGAACTTGAAATGCAGCTCGAAAGCCGTCTTGACAACAAAATCGGTTCTCTTTCCGGCGGACAGCGTCAGGCAGTTACGCTTATGATGGCAGTTGTCAAAAAGCCGCAGGTACTTCTTCTCGACGAGCATACCGCTGCATTAGACCCGAAATCAGCAGCACAAATCATCAAACTAACCGAAAGATTTGTCTCACGGGATAATCTCACTACTATAATGGTCACGCACAGTATGCAGCAGGCACTAAGTCTGGGCAACCGCACAATAATGATGCACCGCGGCGAAATAATTGACGACATCGGAATCAAAGAGAAGAAAAAACTGACCGTAGATGACCTTCTCGGCAAATTCTCCGAGCTTCGTAAAATCGAAAAGCTAACTCAGGATATGATTACTGAATTCAGGAAGGAGTATGTGTAGGGAATAATAATAATGAAAAATCACATTTATATTTGATAATTTCAGTTATATTTACTAAAATAGCTTATTCATTTCTACTGTGAACCAATAGTTCTGAAATTAAAATTCAAATGGTATGTAATAAAACAATTTAATTAGGATGTTCACTGTTTATTATGGGAAAAGATAGTTATCAGTTGCCCTGCTATCTACTCCAATTTGAGTTTCTACTTTCATAATGCTTCAATAGCTTCTTTAAGTTTTGAAAGTCGGTCAAGATTACAATTTTGAACAAGAAGAAATTTTGCTTCTTCAACTGTTGAAATAGCTTTTGATTTTTTAAAAAATTGTGTCTTCATTAATAGAATAGGTATTAAGTAGTCCTTGCCTGATACAATAGTGATTAGACTTGAAACACAATTTGTCCACTGAATTTTTAACTCTTCATATTTGTGATCATAATTCTCCTTTGAAGTTAGCAATAAAATTTCAGTCTTCAACTTTTCAATTTCTTGTTCAACAATTTCTTCGGAATAGTTATCCTTAGTATGAAATTTGTATGCGTTGAATAATTTGTACTTGCCACCAAAGAAATCAGTAATACCAAAATGAATAAATAAGTCAACAAGTTTATTAGAATAATCATTTAACCAATATTCAAAATTTAATTCATCCTCTATTTCTTCTTTTGGTTTAGTTGCACAATTCAAGTAAATAAAATTAAGAACACTTTGTTTGTCTATAACAAAATTTTCAATGCAATATGCGTCTAAAACGAAAAGATTTTTAAGGATAGGAATATTATTTCTATGAATTATAGATACATCACCGTCTATGATAAATATCTTTCTTCTACCGTTATCCGGTTCAGTTTCGCATCGTTTAATTACATTATTTCTTGCACCAAGTGGTGTTATATCATTTATATTAATTTTGTTTTCAATTAGTCGAGAAAAAAGAACTTTATAAAATTCTTTATCCTTCAATTCATCTTCAGTATAAATGTCAATTTCATTTCGGTATGTCAAAAATGTTGACATCAATCTTTTTGATTCATCACTTAATTCAAGCATTTTTTTAGAAATTAAATTTGTTTAAATCCTGACAATGTTTTTCTTTGTCAACTTTTGCAATAATTGAAGGAGCGTGCGTAGCAAGAATAAATTGTGTGTTAGGACTCGCCTGCATTATTGACTGCACAAATATTTCTTGCCAAGCGATATGTAATGAGAGTTCCGGCTCATCAATAATAAATATTCCAGAAGTCTTTTGAGCTTCTTCAAAAATTAAATGTGCAATCATTATTATAATTTGCTTTTCACCTGAGGACAGGTCATAAATATTTGCTGATTTTCCATTTTTCAATTTTATTTTTAATTCTCCATCAGTTTCAGTTCGGAGAACCTTTTTCCCTTCTCCTAAAAAATTTGAAGTCAATTCTTCAAGTTTTTTTAGTGGGGCTTTTAATTCAACAATTTTCTTTTGATAATCTTGACTATATGTAATAATATCATCAATTCGTTTCAATTGGTTACCATTAAGATACCATTGGCTCATAATCTCGCGGAATTTTGGAGAAAATATATCTTCTCTATCTTTCTGTTCAGACTGTTCAAATTCTTCTGCAATCTTTTCAACCTTTCTAAAAAAGTCGTTAATTGAGAAGTTGATATACTTTATGCCTAAGTCTTCAATTGCTTTTAAGACTTTATCTTTCCTTTCAATTATTTCTTTTGTAGGTGGAATCTTTCCCATTGAAGAATCTTCATAGAATTTAAAAGACTCTTTAAATAGTTTTTCTTTAAAATCATCACTTATTTGAAATTGTTGTTGGGGAATTTGTCTAATAAAATCAAAAACCAACATTTGAACTTCCTCAAGGCTTAAATCAATTGCTTGTGGCTCTGGAAAACCGTCATATTTCCTACTTCTGTATTTTGAATTATTAAATTGAGTATGCCTTCTGTTCCTATATCTGAAGTCGGCATTAACGCCTTCATAAATTCTTCTATCAAGTCCTAAAAATTTAGGAGTTGTTAGTTCCCTTATTTTTTTACATACATCTAATTCATCAAAATATTCTTTATTCCTTTGTTCAATTTGAGATAATTCTTCAAAGTCATACTGATTGCTTTCGTTTCTTGAAAATCTTTTTATTGGACCAGAACTGAATGTATCCTCATTTACAGTTAAACTGATTATAAATGTGTTATCATTATTGTTTTGATCAGCCCTAATAATAATATTTTTTTCTTTTTGGGTGCTACTACAAACCACTTCACAGTATTTATAATTCACTTGATTAAGATACAAATATGAAGGTGAGGTTAATCCGAGTATTAGTTTTAAAGCACTTGTCTTTCCTGATCCATTTATTCCGATTAGAAAAGTTATGTCTGGGAAAAAATTTATATCGAATTTTAAATAGTCGTGGACATTATCCGCTTTGAAAGAATTTATTTTCATAGTCGTTTATTAATTAGGCAAAGTTGAATTTTTCAAGTTCGCTCTTTACAAAAAAAATTATAAAATTGTTCATTTCTTAAGTTTGTTTCAAGAATTACAGTTATCATAGAATTACAATTAGCATTTGTATAAACGCAACTCTATAATTTTTATTTATTATAAGTATAGAATTCCTATATATACTAACTTCTCTATAAATTGTGATTGACTGGTGTGAGATATTGGATTTCTTCAACCACATACTAAAACGTGGGTCTATTGTATAAAAATACGAAAAAAATCATTATTCTCTACATAATTTGCGGAGATTAGATTGATTATTCTCCGCAAATTTATATTTGAACTTATGTTATGTAATTAATTTCATTTACTGTATTTCAAAACCACCCCACCAGTCAAAAGTTGCTGTGTCGAAACAAGTTGTAAATTTTGAGGAGCAATACCACGCCTGAAAAGTGGTCGTCCGCTGCCTAAAATAACCGGTGCTATTCCAATGCGGTATTCGTCAAAAAGTTCGTCGTTTATAAAAGTCTCAGAAAGGATTGCACTGCCGAAAACATACATATCTTTACCGCCTTGTTCTTTGAGTTTCCTAATTTCCGCGGAGGCATTTCCCTTAATCAGCGTCGTATTATTCCAATCAGCCGATTCTAATGTTTTGGAAACAACAATTTTGGGAATACTGTTCATAAGGTCAGCAATTTCACTTTCCGGGCTATTTCGTGCTTCTTCGCTAGTCCAGTATGCCGCCATACCTTCATAAGTCACCCGCCCAAAAACAAGGTAGTCCGCTGCATTTAACTGCTCAATACTCATCTTTTCAAGTTCAGGTCCCCAAACAATATTATGAAAAGATAAATCCCAATTTTGATTTCCTTCAAAGTAACCGTCAAGGGTTATGACATTCCACATTATCAGTTTTCTCATTTTGTCCCTTATAATTTGATTTACTTATAACACAATTACAATTTAATTATTACGAATACATATTAAAATAATTTCTCATACCATACAAATTGAATCAAATTTCTATGTTCGTAGGTATATTCCATTGTTCTCCGCATAGATAATTTGTATTTACCGGAATTTTTGCTTTAAGAAATTAAATACTCATTTAACATTTGAATATTGACAAAATTATTAAATCCTTTTTTATTTAGTTTATTTATAAGAGCTTTATCTCCGGTCCAAACAGGACATTCAAAATATAGTGATAGTGCGATAAATAAAACATCATCAAAATCAATATCTTTGGTCAGTTTATCCGCTTGTTTCAGATATTGTTTAGGTATTAATTCTTCTGAAATAAATGTAATAAACGGATAAATCATAACAGTTATTTCGTTTATTTCTTCGAAATTTCTTTTTGTAATTTTAGAAATCTTGTCAATATGTTTATTAATTTCAGACTTAAGAAAATTAACACTGTAAAATTCAATTTTATTGGAAGAGTTTAATAGAATATTTCCAATATTACTGTTAGAGTTGAGAATTGCACTAAAAACTATATTAGTATCTACAACTACTTTCATTTGAGGAGTCTTTTACGGTTCGATTTGTACCAGTTTTTATTAATTTCGGAAGCTAAACTATCTACTACAGACTGCTCGGTTTTATATTGGGAAGTGATTTCTTTAAACCTGAATAAATTAATAAGAGACTGCAAATCATCGGTATCTACACTCGGTAAAAGTCTTATTACTACTTCGTTATCTGTTCTTTCGATTACCATCTTTCAATCCTAAATTGTATTTAGTTATCTGACGTAAATATTTTGATTTTTGTTTATTTAGTTAAATATATTTATCAGTTTACTACCTCATTCAAATATACAAAATAATCCAGTCCGTTATTCAGCATTTTTGAATATTTTTTTTAAATATTGGGAAAATATAATTTAGAGTGCAATTTATGCTATTTCCAATCCTGTTCTTTTTATCATATCTACCAAAGGAGAATTATCATTACTATAAAAGTACTTTGTACCGACTAAAAAAGGCTCAATTTTTGTATTTACCTTTCTTGTCAGATTCCATATTTTCCCGGTTGTATAGTCATCATGTGCATTTTCGGAAACCAGCATTAAATCAATATCACTATCTATGGTAGCAGTACCGGTCAAATAACTTCCATACAAAAAAGCTTTGTCAATACTAATACCTTCAGCTTTTAAAAGTAATAAATATGTTTTCAACAATTCTATAACTTCTGTTTTATTCATTGTCATAATCCTCTAAAATATTTCTAAATTAAATTGACAATACAAACTAATAAATATTTCATGAAATTAGTTTCTGAATTAAATTCTATATAATCGTAATCAATTTTCAAATATACAAATTAAACTCATTAAATATTTCGACATTTTAAAAGTATTTCATATTCTCCCATATTTTTCCGAAAATATTCGTTGCGAGCAATTTCGCAATATTTAGATATAACAAAATTATTTTAGGTTCTGCTGGTTATAACGAACTATTCCAATCCATATTCCTGCGTCTGACAATCCATAATTTAAAGAATGGGTCATCAATTTCATAGCTCTTTAAGTTTCGTATCAAATAGCCGCTTTCACAAAGTCTTTTCAATCCGCTGAATAATGTACTTGTTGCCAGCCCCATACCTTTGGCGATTTCATCCTTCAACGGCGATTCATTTGAGATGGAAAAATGTATAAGAATATTTTTATCCGTTTGATTAAAATTATTCCAAAGTCGTTCATAATCATAATCATGTGTTGAAATAAGAGATTCAATTGCTGGTTTTACAGCATCTTTTGAGTCAGCACCTTGACGGAGTTTTTCCCAAACAGTGAAAGCAAGTTGTTGCGTATAATAAGGGTGGCAGTCTGTAATCTCAAGAATTTGACCGGCAATATCAGCATACGATTCACTTAACAGTTTAAAACCCTCTGAAAGGTAGCTCATAAAATCGTCGAAAGGAATTTTTTGAATTGTTATCAGATATCCGAAATGATAAAAGGGTGACTTCTTATGCTCAAAAATTTCTTTCATCATTGACTCGCGGCTGCCGAGAAATACATAATTAACATTTTTATGATGCTGCATAATAGCCCGCAACTGACGGTCGAGATTTGAACTGATGCTTTTTACTTCCTGAAATTCGTCAAAAACTACTATGACTTTATTTGAAGGTTTTGAGATACTTTCGAGCAGGTTAAAAACATCTTCAATGATGATATTTTCTGATTTTGCAGGTTGAAAATTTACACTAAGTTCGCCGTTTACAGGATTCACATTTAAAGTTGGAATGATTCTGAATTTGGCTATCAGAGACCTGATTTTCTGCATCGGATAATTACTGTAAACTCTTTTTAGTAATTCACCCGCAAAATCTGTAATACTGCTTATAATCTGTAAATCAAGATAAATTACGGGTCGCTGAAACTGCTTTACAACATTCAGTATCAGACTTGTTTTGCCGTATCTCCTCGGGCTGATTAGAACAGCATGGTTATGACTTTCAAGAATTGATGTGAGCGATTTGATTTCCTCTTTACGATTTGTAAAGTGAGTCTTGTCAACTACAGAGCCGAATTTAAAAGGATTTTCCATAATTTTTCCGAATATATTCGCTGCGAATTATTTCGCAATAATTAAGTATATATATTATATTGCCTTATGACGACAATCGAAAAATATATTTTAGTATCACTACTTTATTTGCAATCATTATCAACAATGAAGTATAGTTATTTAACTTTCTTCACGAGATACAGACAATTTTACAACTTATTGATATATTATTCGTTTACATAAAACTTTTTTAATTCGGAAATGAAAAAATATTATGATAGATATACCTGTACTAAGTAAACGAACTAACGGTGATATAGAGACCAAACCGGAAAATTTTTATCCCGGAACTAACGGCAGAAATGTCTATATTGAGACTTACGGCTGTCAGATGAATGTTAATGATTCCGAAATTGTTGCCGGAATTCTTCAGCAAAGCGGCTATGGTATCACCGACAGAATTGAAAATTCGGATGTCATTCTGCTTAATACCTGCTCGGTTCGCGATAATGCAGAAGTAAAGATAGACAAACGGCTTCAGCATCTGCGACATTACCGCAAGAAAAATTCCAAATTGGTTGTCGGAATTCTCGGCTGCATGGCTGAACGTCTCCGTGGACAATTGATGGGCAAACAAGATTTGGTAAGCATTGTTGTCGGACCTGATGAATACAGGAAAGTACCCGACCTAATCAATCAGGCGTTAATGGGTGAACAAGGAATTGCTGTTAAGCTCAGCCGGGTCGAAACTTATGACAATATTATCCCGCTCAGGACAGAAGGCGTTTCTGCCTGGCTTTCGATTATAAGAGGATGCGACAAATTCTGCACGTATTGTGTTGTTCCGTTCACCCGCGGTAGAGAACGCTCCAAACCCTTTGATGCAGTAATAAAAGAATTGGTGCAGCTTTGGGAGCAGGGATTTAAGGAAGTCACTTTGCTCGGTCAGAATGTCAACAGCTATATTGATATGGAGCATAAAAAGGATTTTGCCAAATTAATGGATGAATGTGCAAGGGCAGTGCCTCAGATGAGAATCCGTTATACGACATCACATCCTTATGATATGACTGATGAACTTATAGAAATAATGGCAAAACATAAAAATATCTGCAACTATATTCATTTGCCGGTTCAGTCCGGCTCTGACCGTATCCTTGAGCTGATGAAACGCCACTATACCATTGAGCATTATATCGGAAGAATGCAGAAAATTAAAGAATTGATTCCGAATTGTGCGATATCAACTGATATAATTTCAGGATTTCCAACCGAAACCGAGGACGACCATAAGAAAACTCTTGAGCTAATGGAAGCAGTCCGTTATGACGGTGCGTATATGTTCAATTATTCACCCCGTTCAAAAACCAGCGCCTATAAAATGGAAGATGATGTAATGCCGGAAATTAAACAGAGACGGCTGAGCGAAATAATTGACCTGCAGAATAAAATAGCACGTGAAATAAATCTAAACGAACACGGCAAAATCCACGAAGTTCTGGTCGAAGGTCCTAGCAAGAAAAATCCACTTGAATGGCAGGGCAGAAGCGACACAAATAAAGTTGTTATTTTTGGCAATCATGAAGGAACTCACAAAACAGGTGATTTTGTAAATTGTGAGATTTTCAAATCAACTTCAGCTACACTATTTGGGAAATTGGTTTAGCTGATATATTGAAATTTTATTTCAGCTTCATATAATATAAAAGGGGTTTGCATTTTACAATACAAACCCCTTTGAAATCAGAAAACATCTATTTTAGTTGTTAATCGGCTTAACTTCTACCGTTTTAACAGCATTGCTTTCATTGTTCTTAGCTTCTAACTTTGTGTTTTTCTTTGCAGTAGAACACTCTGATTTTGTCGAAGCAGTTTTAGTCGAGGGACAGCAATCAGCCTTAGCTGAAATTTTCTTAGTAGTAGAACACTCTGATTTTGAAGTTTCAGCATTTGCTGTTTTCTTCATTTCAGTTGAACACTCTGATTTTGCCGAAGTTTTTTGCTTATCACAAGCAAAAGAATTCGCTACTGTGATGGTAAACATCAAGCCCAAAGCAACGGCAAGAACTTTTAATACACTCATGTCACAAAACTCCTTATATATAAAAAAAATAAAATCAACATAAATAAAGACTAACTAAAATTTAATTTATTTTAAATAAATTATCATTTAATCCTATGTAATATAATACTTAGTCTATGCTATCAATACACAGCAAATATTTTGTTGAAATGCTGCTGCAAAGTCGTTACATTTGCGGTTTAAATACAGCATCATCAATTTCTTTATTTATCTCATAGCTGGTTTTAAGAGTAATGCTGAATCCGGGCGTAATAGTTTTTTGCAGTTTTGGTAAAAGCACACCGCCATAATCATTATAGTCGTCCGAAATTATACTCCAAATCTGTTTAACACCATCGGGACCGTCGAGTTTTAATTCTGTTAATTCAAGCAGATATGAATCAGAATTGAAATAATAAACTATTTCATTTCCTGCAGGGTTTACAGCAGACATAAGGATTCTTTTTTGGATTTTACCAAGAACATTGGTTTTATAATTATGTTTTTTGAGTGCCAGTACGCTGAACATTTCAGCTTCGAACATCATTCTGGCTTTAGATTCTCCATCCTGAAGTGTTGAAGGCTGATTGGGCTGACCAGACCAGGCATTTACGCCATCTACCCAAACCTGACTTGCGAAAATTCCGAAATCTGACAAATTATATAATTTATTCGGTACTTTTTTTTGTGATAAAACCTTCCCCGGTATATCCTTGCCGCTGGCAGTTAATACTGCTGTACTTACTGCATTTAAAGTCTTGATTTTTTCAATATTCAGTTTGCCGCCTATTGCATTCTCATATTTTTCAATAAGCATTTCCGGAGATATTGAGACCGGCTCAAGTTTAGCATCTACGCCTGATAAAGGATTTAAATCAAGGTCGTACTCAAAAATCTGACCATATTTTTCAATTGAAGATACAATCGAAGGGTCGCCAACTACAACAATCTGAGCATTTTCAGGATTAATATAACTTGAAACAGCAGCGGTTATGTCGGATGGCACATAAGATTCAATTCTTTTGGCGTAGTTTTTTAAATCATTTATTTTCTTGCCGTAAAAATCTTCATTTTGGATTAGAGAAGCTACAAACAAACTGTTCTCAAATGACATGAAATAGTTGCCGAGGTAAGAGGTACGCACTCTGTTCAGTTCCTCGGCATCAGGTGATTTCCGTATGATATCTCTTAATTCGTTATTAATAACTGCAATTGAGGAATCGGTTTTTTCTGCTGCAACTTCTGCCACTGCTGCAAATCTGTTTGCGTATTTAGTAGTGGTCAAAAAACCGTAAGGTGAGTAAGTAAATGAGTACTTTTCTCTTAAAGTTTGATAAATTCTGCCGTTTGCTCCGCCAATTAATTGAGTTGCAAGATTCAGCCTGTCATAGTCAATGTCATTATATGGTATTGTATTTGTAGTTATTATAACGGAAGTCTGAACCGAACCCGGGCGTTTAACAAGATAAACACCTTTCGGCATTGGGGAGGCTTCAGGTATTACAATCCTTTTAACTTCGCCTTTTTTCCAGTTTTTGAAATATTTTTCAAGTTCTTTGACAATTGTATTTGGATTAACATCACCCACAACAGCAAGCGAAGCATTGCCTGGTTTAGTCCATGATGAATGGAAATTTTTAAGGTCGTCAACAGTAATTGAATTTACACTTTTTTCGGTTTTCCTTTGTGCGTAAGGATGCTCAACGCCATAAACTGCAATTCTTGATAAAGCCTGGGCAAGAGTTCCGGGACTTGATTTCTCATATTCAATGCCGGCAATAGTCTGCTGCTGTAATTTAGCAAACTCATCAACAGGGAAAATAGGATTAAGTGCAATATCGCTCATCGTTTCAAGAATCAAACTTTGATATTTTTTTAGTCCTTCAGCATAAACCGTGAAATAATCGTTGCCTGCATTGCTTGTTAAGGTTGCTCCAATTCCATCCATAGATGATGCAATCTTTGAGGCTGTTCTTGTTTTAGTACCTTTTGTCATCATACCCGACATAAGTTCTGCTAATCCTGCCTTCTGACCTTCAACGCTCGAACCTCCGAAAACCATTAGTCTGAATGCGACAGTCGGCTGTTCCTTATCTTCAATTATATAGACTTTCAATCCATTGGACAAAGTCTGAACAGTATAATTCGGGAAGACAAATCCGGTACTTGCCAATGGCTGTGGTTTTACATCGGGATTTATATCCTGTGCCGACAAATTAAGTGAAATTAACAGACTGACTATTACTAAAATTAATTTATTCATTATTATTCCTATTTTTTTAATTTGATGTGATGGGTTGATACACAAATACGACTTTATTCTTTGTATCAAGATACATTTTTGCTGCTTTAAGTATATCCTGTTTAGTAACTTTCATATATTTTTCAAGTTCCGAATTAATCAAATCCGGATTGCCGTAATAGCTCTGGAAAGAAGCCAAATCCCTTGCTTTTACACCTGATGTTTTTTTGGAGCTGACAAACTGAGCCTCAAAAATACTTTTTGCTTTGTTTAACTCATCATCACTTATGCCGTTTTTTAACATAATTGCAATCTCATCATTAAAAAGTTCTTCAACCTTATTAATACTTTTTCCGGGACCGCTGATACCCACCAATAAAATAGCACCTGCTTTTTCCATCGGTATCAACTGAAATTCTGCAGCTACAGCTTCTTGCTCTTTATCAACAAGTCTTTTGTAAAATCTTGAACTCTCGCCTGTTGAAAGAATATTTGACATCAGACTTGCTGCATAATAAAGCGAATCACTAAGTGCAGGTCCGCGGTATATCATAAATACACCCGGCAGTTGAGCCAGTTTATCCTTGATTTCTTCCCTGTGTTCCCCGACAAGCGGAGGCATTACAAAATTCTCGCGTTTGAGGGCAGGTGCTGTTTTAATAACGGCAAAATACGAATCAACATATTTTCGTGCCGTCTCAATATCAAAATCACCCGAAATTACAAGTGTTGCATTATTCGGCTGATAAAATTTATTATAAAAGTTTCTGAACTGCTCAATTGTAGCGGTAGCAATATGTTCTTTGGAACCAATTGGAGTCCAGGAATAAGAACCTCCCTTGAAAATATTTGCCATAGCTCTGTCGAGTAAATCTCCGTAAGGCTGATTCTCAGTACGCTGCTTACGCTCTTCCTGAATTACACCACGCTGGGTTTCGACACCGATTGTATCTACATTTAGTTTGCGAAGCCGTTGTGATTCAATCCATAATGCAAGCGGAAGCTGGTTTGACGGGACATCAATATAATAGACTGTTTCGTCGAAAGATGTATGTGCATTAAAATTGCCGCCGGCTGACTGTATCATTTTATCAAGTTCGCCTCTGCCGATTTTGTCGGTTGATTCAAACATCAGATGTTCAAAGAAATGCGCAAATCCGGTAAGCGAAGGATTTTCATCCTTAGAGCCTACTTTATAATGCATTATTGTCGAAACGACAGGGGCACTCTTATCAATATGATAAATTACCACCAATCCGTTCGGCAGTGAATCTCGTGTAAATAGTATGGGATTGAAATCCACTTTGGCAGTGGCTGAGAAAGAAATTAATCCAAACAGGACTAATACTATACTCGAATATTTGCTGACGCGGTTTAGACCGTTATTCATTTAACAGAACTCCAAAATATTTGTTTACCGGTTAATACGAAATAAAAACATAAAAGTTATTAATTGGATTTTACACAACTACAAAAATACTAATTTATCGGTGATAAAATGCAAAGCAGAAAGAAAAAGTGTGAATTTGGTAATGGGGTGAGTTAATTAAGAAACTGATAAAGAATTAATTGCAATATCAAGAAAATTTAATTTATAAGTTATTAAAAACTTCCTCAATAGAATATTTCTTTACTTCTAAGTTATTTGCTCTTGCTTGCTGACCCTCTAATAGAGCTTTCATAGAAATATCATCTTTCAGTAATCTTACAGTTTCATTAAGTTGATTCCATTCATCTTCAGTTACTAAAACAACATTTCCGCCCGCCGAGTCAATTATTAACTCTTTATTATTTTTTAGTACACTTGACAAATAATACTCAGCATTTTCAGAAAACTGCTTGATTGTCGCAACCATTTTGGTATCTCTTTTTATTAAAACTTAATATGTTGACAAAAAAATAAAAAGATTATTTTATTTTCCAATAGTTCAATCTTAGTAACTGGAACGAACGATTGCTCATCCCTGCTATTGCATAAATATTACATTTTTTGATTCAAAGGGAAATATTATTAAAGTTATTCATTCAATATTCAAGAAAATATTCTTTGTATATAAATCAAAATATCGTAAATTTGTATATCATTTATTGATATTTAATAATAAATTAAAATGGTACGAGAATATTAATAAATATTATTATAATAATTATCACTGTTAGAAAAGGTTCAAATCGTTTATGCAAACACAATTCCAGTATATTGTCGACTTAGCTAAGCAATACCATAGTTATACAGAAAATCCCGAAACATTATTTAATGCAATAAATAATCTCAACAAAAATGTAGTTGAAGATATCTTCAATGAATATGGAGACCTTTCACTTGATTTTAAGCCTGTAAATTTATTAAGGGCTGAAATTGCAAGATTAGTGATGGAAGGAGTGCAAATTTCCGAAAATGTTGTAAATGAAATTAAAGAATATATTAGGAACAGGGATACAGCTTATTTCAGTACCTATTCAACCAAATGCTTAGATGGTTTAACAAGTTATAAAACAGCAAAGGAAAAGGGTGATTATTTCACTGCGTGGAATGTTAATTGGAGAGTTTTTTTTGTATATTTTTATCGTGGTATAATTAAAGATACAGTAAGACTTTATTTAAATCAAATTGGTTTACAGTTAAAATCTGATTTAGGATTAAATGACTATGAACTTCATACTGTAGATTTTTTTGGACCTGCAAATTTTGGCAGTAACTACTGTTGGTTAGCTTTATATCCTGTTCAGAAATATTCACATCAGGATTCTTATCAATTCTTTTTACAAATAGGCTCAGAACCAATCGCTGGAAGAATGGCAGGTCATAGTATTAAAAATCCTGTTAAAGATGAAATACATAAATTGACTAATTATCAGGAAGTATTATCAATTTTTCTTAAATTAAAACCTGAAATCATCAAATTAAACAATGAAAGCAGAAATTATTTTAAATTTGCTCCGGGTAGTCAAGCTGTTGAATGGAATAACTTTTTTAAAGAAGGTGTAGCTGCCGTTGATTATGCTAATTTGAATATTGAAGATATTTCAATGGTAAATTCATTAAGCGATTTAAATAAAATTGCAGGTTTCCCGGAAGATAGCCAATCAAATCAGACTTGGAATCTCTGGCTATTTAAAACTGCAAATATCCGTGACATAGTATTTGCAACTAAAGGTGTTAATATATGTTTAGGAATTGGTATCATTACAAGTAACTATTATTTTGAAAAGACAAATAATAACTATAATCATAGAAGAAAGGTAAAATGGATTACTGATAAAGTTTATCAATACAAATCCAATACATTAAAGAACTATAAAAACCTATTCAGACCCGACACATTCAGCCCAACTGTTGTTCATGATTTTATATTGAACGAATATATACGAAATTATCCTGAACTTGAAAAGGTGTTTAAAGAAAATAAACTTTTAGTAGACAAAATAATACAAACTGATCAAATAAAAAAACCAATGCCTGAAGTAATACGTGAAGGTGAAAATTCAGGTTCTCAGTTTGTAAGATTTTGGAAACCTTTATTGAGTGTGTTACAAGAACTTGGTGGTTCAGGTAAGCCAGCAGTAGTAAAACCCTTAGTAGTCAAAAAAATGAATATTTCAGAGGAAGAACTTGCTGTTAAAGTCAAGACCGGTACCGCAAAAATTTTAAATCAAATTGATTGGGCACGTAATAGTTTAAAAGACTTGGGTTTTATAAGTGCTGAAACAAGGGGATTATGGAAATTAACTGAAAAAGGTCTTAAGTCTAAATTAAATGAGTTAGATTTCTATCCCCCTAAAAATGAAGACATCGAAGTTGAACCTTTAAATTTTTGGTGGTTGAATGCAAATCCTAAAAGGTGGAGTATGAGTAGCCTTGATGAAGGGGAAAAGGAAACCTATACTACTCATAATGAAAAAGGAAATAAGAGAAGAATATACAAGTATTTTGAAGAAACCAAGCCTGGAGATTTGATTATTGGTTATGAAAGTACACCAACTAAGCAAATTAAAGCGATATTCGAAATTTCAAAAGGTATTCACAATACTACTGAAGGTGAAAAAATTGAATTCCAACTAATTGAGAAATTAGACATTCCGGTACATTGGAATGATGTAAAAAATATACCTACTTTGCTTAATTGTGAAGTATTTAGAAATAATCAGGGTAGTCTGTTTAAACTAACTGAAGAAGAATATGACATAATCCGTGAAGTTATTGATAATAAAAACATTATCACTGAAAATCCTAGTGAAATAAAGAAGTACAAATTCTCAGAAGATATTGATAAACCTTTTATCAAAGAATCTGATTTCTTAAAAACTGTTTCTTTATTGAAAAGAAAGAAAAATATTATTTTACAGGGTCCTCCCGGGGTTGGTAAAACTTTTATAGCAAGAAAAATTGCTTACGAAATTTTACAAGAGATAAAAGACTCAAATATTGAAATGGTGCAATTTCATCAGTCATATTCTTACGAAGATTTTATACAAGGATTGAGACCTACCCAAAATGGAGGTTTTGATTTGAAAGATGGTATATTTTATACTTTCTGTCAAAAAGCTCTGGCTCATCCTGATAGACAGTTCTTTTTCATCATTGACGAAATAAACAGAGGTAATCTGAGTAAAATATTTGGAGAAATGATGATGCTGATTGAAGCTGATAAACGGTCAGAAAAGTTTGCATTGAAATTGACTTATTCTGAAGATGAAGAGGATAGGTTTTATATTCCTGAAAATATTTTTATCATTGGTACAATGAACACAGCAGATCGTTCATTAGCGATAGTTGATTATGCATTAAGAAGAAGATTTGCATTTGTTACACTTCATCCCGATTATGGGGTGAATTTCAATTCATTTCTTTCTGCAAAAGGTTTGTCTCCACAAATGGTCGAACATATATGCTCTTCAGTTTCAAAAGTTAACTCAAAAATTAAAGATGACATTAATCTGGGTGAAGGATTTCAGATTGGTCACAGTTATTTCTGCACTTATGAAACTAATGAAGACGAAAATTCCTGGTGGAATGATATTTTGAATTTTGAATTGAAACCACTATTGGAAGAAATTTGGTTTGACGATTCAACTAAGGTTGATGATGCTTTGAAACAATTATCAAAATAACTAATGCAAATACCAATTGAAAATATTTACTATTTACTATGCTATGCTTGGAATAAGTTAGACGAAAAAGACCGTGTAGATGTTTCTATAGATGACAAAACAGAATTGCTTGACCTTTTTGCAAAAGTATTAATAAATGCTACAAAAATTCTTTTAAAAAGAGGAATTGATAAAAGTTATATTGATAAAACTGAAGAACTTGCCGGCGTGAAAGGTAAACTTCAGTTTAGTCGAACACTGAAAAGCAATATACTTTTCAAGCAAAGAACTATATGTTCTTTTGATGACTTTTCTGAAAATATTATTTCAAACAGAATTTTAGTGTCAACCATTTATAGACTTACAAGAACCAATAGTCTTGATAAACAATTAAAATATGAATTAGTTACACTACTTAGGATGTTGTCAAATATTGAACAAATTGGTATTACACATTCAATTTTTAAACAAGTAAGAATGAACAGGAATAATCATTTCTACGGTTTTGTAATGGATGTATGTCAAATCATTTATGAAAGTACACTCCCTTCAGAAGTACAAGGTCAGTTCAAGTTTTCTGATTTCACAAGAGATGACAAAAAAATGAATATACTTTTTGAATCATTTATCAGGAACTATTACAAAGTTGAGCAAAAGAAATATAATACTGTAAAAAAAGAAACAATCAGATGGCAGTTCGATAAAACAGAAACGGATAGTATTCAATATTTGCCAATAATGGAAACTGATATAACTTTAGAAAATAGCGAAGAAAAAATAATAATTGATGCAAAGTTTTATCGGGAAACAATGAATTTGTATTATGATAGGGAAAAAATTAAATCAACCAATTTATACCAATTATTCAGTTATCTTTTAAATCAGCAAGATGGAAATATGAAAACCCAAAATGCAACCGGAATTTTATTATATCCAACTATAACAAAAGATTATGATTTGGAATTTCATTATAAAGATCATAAAATTAAAATAATGACCCTAAATTTAAATTCAAACTGGAGAAATATTTCTTCTCGGTTAAATGAAATTATTGGATTATAATAGTAGGGATGAACTGAATATTCGTCCCTAAAATTTTTTTATGTTAAATCATATCTTCTGATGAAGCGGGAATTTTGCAGTGAAAGAAAATCATATAATAGGTTACACGGCGTGTCACCTATTTGAAGCGATGGAAATTCATTTAAAAGTTACACGGCGTGTCACCTTTTTGATTAAAGAATACGCTGTGCTGAAATTCCAAATAGAATTTGCGAAAAAGTTTTAGGTTCGTAGGGTCGTATCCTTTTCCGAAATCTGCGGTAAGTTTTTCGGAGAGTTCTTTGATTAAGAAAGTTCCGTATTCTGCCCGCTGATTTCCGTTTTGTTCCTCATCTACAATTAAACGTCCTAAATGCCAATTTGCAATAACTGCTGCAAAATTAACAGCTTTATGAGCGTAATTTTTAGCTTCTGTTAGGATTTTTACAATTTGATTGTAAAAAAGTGTATCCATTTCTTTGTTTTCCATTACTTTCTACCGGTACAGTATTGAATATTATTTCCAAAAACTTAGTTAGATTTGCAATATATTGTAAATTCTTTATCAATAAATTTTACTGGTTTTAGTATTATGCTTAAATGCTGTTAAATCCTGTAAATTCAACTTCAGTGAAATGACAAATAATACTTCTCCCCGCCTCTTAACGAAGCGGGAAGTTGAATGTTTCATTTTACATCTTCTGATGCAGCGGGAATTTTGAAGTATAGCGTTTTACTTCTTCCGTGATTTCTGCGTGGAGAGCCTTGTTATCAATATTTGTGATAACACTGTCTATCAGACCGGCTATGTGGCGGAAATCTTCTTCACGGAAACCGCGTGAAGTCATTGCAGGTGTGCCGAGACGGATACCTGAAGTAACGAGCGGCGACTGATTGTCGTTCGGAACGGCATTTTTGTTGCAGGTGATACCTGATTCATCAAGAGCATTTTCTGCCTGTTTGCCGGTTACACCTTTGTTGCGTAAATCAATTAGCATCAGATGGTTGTCCGTACCGCCGCTGACAAGATTATAACCTTTTTCAGTCATTGCACCTGCAAAAGCCTGTGCATTTTTGATGACCTGAGTTGTATATCTGTCAAATTCATCGGTTAAGCATTCTCCGAAAGCTACGGCTTTTGCTGCTATTACGTGCATAAGCGGTCCGCCCTGAACTCCCGGCATAACCATCGAATCCAGTACTTCACCGATATTTTTAACTCTTCCTGATTTTGGAGCTACAATACCGAACGGATTTTCGTAATCCTTATGAGTCATAATGATACCGCCGCGTGGTCCACGTAAAGTTTTGTGGGTTGTTGAAGCAACTATATGGCAGTATGGCAGCGGATTTGTGAGCTTTCCCTTTGCAATCAGCCCTGCAGGATGTGCAATATCAGCAAAAAGAAAAGCACCGACTGAATCAGCAATCTGACGGAATTTTGCAAAATCTATATCACGGGGATATGCTGAAGCACCGACTGTGATAAGTTTAGGTTTATGCTGCTTGGCAAGTTCGGCAGCTTTGTCGTAGTCAATAAGACCGGTAGCGGGGTCAAGTTCATACGGAATGAAATTATACAAGCGGCCCGAGAAATTCACAGGTGAGCCGTGTGTAAGATGCCCGCCGTGTGCAAGGCTCAAGCCCATTACGGTATCGCCCGGCTTGATAAATGTAAAATAAACCGACAAATTTGCATTGCTGCCGCTGTGAGGCTGGACATTTACATATTCCGCTCCAAACAGTTTTTTTAATCTATCGCGTGCCAAATCTTCGGCTACATCAACCCATTCGCAGCCGCCGTAGTAGCGTTTTCCAGGGTATCCTTCCGCATATTTGTTTGTCAGAACCGAACCCTGAGCTTCCATAACGGCTTCGGATGTAAAATTTTCACTGGCGATGAGTTCGATTTTCTCGTGTTGACGTCCATTTTCTTTCATCAGAACATCATAAAGTTCCGGGTCATTTGCTTTAACTGTTTCGTACATAATTATAACCTGCTTTAATTTTTCAAATAATAAATAAAAAGTCACAATTCAATAATTCAAAAGTAAGTTAAATTGATGTGAGAAAAAAATTGAAAGTATTACGGAGCCTACAATTATATTATCGGCTCTTGCCGTTTATATAATATTCATATTCAGTTATTTTATTTTGTCCCAAACTTCCCCAAATATGCATTATATTTGGGGAAGCAGAGTTAGATTCTTAAAATCAGCAAATCAGAGCAATTCAATCAGCATTGCATTAGCTTCACCGCCGCCTATACACAAGGATGCAATTCCGCGTTTCAAATTATAATATTTGAGTGCATAAATTAATGTAGTAAGAATTCTGGCACCGGAAGCACCAATCGGATGACCAAGCGCGACGGCACCTCCATGAACATTAACTTTAGAATGAGGTATCCCCAACTCTCTGATAGTATGCATAGGTACACATGAAAATGCTTCGTTAATTTCAAACAAATCGATATCGTCAACTGTTAAACCGGTTTTTTTGAGCAGTTTGGTAATTGCTGCTGTTGGAGCGGTTGTAAACCATTCCGGTTTCTGTGCATGAGAATTGTGTGAAATAATTGCAGCCAGGGGTTTCAATCCGCGGCTTAGGGCAAATTCTTCGGATGCAATTACTAAAGCTGAAGCACCGTCATCAATAGATGACGCATTCGCTGCGGTAATAGCTCCGTCTTTTTTGAAAACCGGTTTTAATGTCGGAATTTTATCAAATCTTACTTTGCCCGGTTCTTCATCAGTATCTATGGTTACTGTGCCTTTTCTGTCTTCTATAACAACCGGCACAATTTCCGCACTGTATTTACCTTCCTGCTGGGCTGCAATTGCTCTTCTGTAACTTTCTGCGGCAAATTCATCCTGTGATTCTCTGCTGAAATTACATTCTGTCGAACAAAGCTCGCCTGCCATACCCATGTGAAGCTGATTATATACATCCCATAAGCCGTCATTAATCATCGAATCAATCAACTCTCCATTACCCATACGGTAACCATCACGAGCTTTGGCAAGAATATACGGGGCATTAGTCATTGATTCCTGACCGCCGACAACTGCAACATTTAAATCACCGCATCTTATAGCCTGGTCAGCGAGCATAACGGCTTTCAAACCGCTGCCGCAAACTTTGTTGATTGTCAGACATTCGACACTTTCGGGCAATCCTGCATAAATAGAAGCTTGTCGTGCAGGTGCCTGACCGATTCCGGCAGTAAGAACGTTACCCATAATTACTTCCTGAACATCTTCATTATTGATGCCGGCTCTTTTAACTGCTTCTTTAATGACTACAGCTCCGAGTTTTGGAGCTGATAATGGAGCCAACCCGCCCATGAATGCACCGATTGGAGTTCTTGTTGCCGATAATATAACTGCTTTCATAATAATTTCCATAAAGTTTTGCAATATAAGTTATGACCTTAACGTTATCGCACTTTGTATATTTTTAATTAATAATAAATTTTAAAATATTTGTAATAAAATGACAATTTTTTCTTTAAAATGGCAATTATCTTCTATAAAAAAATATTTCTTGACTATCGTATTGAAATATAACTTATTTTTGTGTTGTGTTTTGTGTTATTGATAAATAGGAATATGCAAATTATTCAAATCGAGGCAGGACCGGTAGCAACAATTGGCTATCTTGTGTTAGACTCAAAGTCGAAGAGTGCAGTCATTATTGATGCACCCTTTGAAAGTACCGCATACTTTGAATCGGTTATTACCGAGAAGGAGTTAATGGTTGAGGCTATACTTCTGACTCATACCCATTGGGACCATATAGCAGATTGCAGCAGGCTGGCTGAGCTTACTAAAGCACCTGTATTTGTTAATTCAAATGATTTTCACAGACTTAACAACCCAATGGAACACACAATATTCCCCCTGCCATTTAAAATCGAAGCTGTAACTGAGGTAAATTTTGTCCATGATATTGATAAAATAAAAGTAGGAAGTCTGGAGTTTGAAGTATTATTTACTCCGGGTCATACAGAAGGCGGTATTTGTTTTGTAGAACATAATGAGGGAGCAGTATTTGCAGGTGATACACTTTTTAAAGAAAGCATCGGCAGGGTTGATTTACCCGGAGGGTCTATGCCGGTGATACTTGAATCTATAAATTCTAAACTTATGGTTTTACCGGATAATTACGTTGTGTACTCCGGTCATGGTCCTTCCACCACAATTGGGTGGGAAAGAGTTCACAATCCATTTTTCAGTTAAATCCGTAACTATAATATATGTATAAGTATAAAGTATATTTTGCTTTTTCGGTTTTGCTTTTGTCATTAATGACAAAGGGGTGCTATTCGTTTACCGGAGGTTCGGCACCCGCTCATTTAAAGACTATGACGATTCAGAACGTAAATGATAACAGCGGTTTCGGAAATCCACAATATCGGGAAATTTTAACTCAAAATATAATTGATTTATTCCTGAATGATAATACTTATGAAATTGTTGATATAGCAGGGGATGCAAGGCTTTCGGTTACCGTTAACTCTATAAGGGAGGTTTCGGTATCGGTTAACCCCGGAGAATTGGAAACAGAAAGGAAAGTTGAAATAACATGTGAGGTGGAATTCTATGATAATGTCAAAAAAAACATGATTCTAAAGCGCAATGTGTCGAGCTATGACATTTACCAGGTTGCTGAGTCCCAAGCCGGTAGAGAAAATGCGATTCGGACTGCGCTTAGCCAATTAGCAGACGATGTGCTGCTGGCAGTTGTTTCAGGTTGGTAGTTATTTAATTAATTTGTAAATGATTAGGAAAAGGGCTAAATAATGCTCCCTATTGAAAATATTATAATGATTGTTTACTTTGTATCGCTTACGATACTATTTGGATTTGGTATTCACGGTCTGGTACTTTTGTACTATTATCGTAAAACATTCAATCATGTTCTCCCACCGGAGGAAATGCCTGATGATGTGCCAATGGTTACAGTGCAATTACCATTGTACAATGAAATGTACGTGGTGGAAAGGCTTGTTAAAGCTGTCTGCGAAATTGATTACCCGAAGGATAAGCTTGAAATTCAGGTACTTGATGACTCGACTGACGAGACGGTTTTTCTTACAAAAAACATTGTTGCCGGATACAAATCACTCGGATTCAATATACAGTACATTCATAGAGATAACCGCGTTGGATATAAAGCCGGCGCATTAAAACACGGTCTCGAAATTGCCAAGGGCGAATTCGTAGCTATTTTTGATGCTGACTTTGTGCCAAATCCGGACTTTTTGAAAAAAACCGTACCGCATTTTAATAATCCGGAAATCGGAATGGTCCAAACACGCTGGGAACACTTAAATGAAGAGTATTCTTATCTGACTAAAGCTCAGGCTTTGGCTCTCGACGGGCACTTTGTTCTCGAGCAGCAGGTTCGCAATAAGGCAGGATTCTTCATAAACTTTAACGGCACAGCAGGTATCTGGCGTAAAGAAACCATCTTTGATGCAGGAAATTGGCAGGCTGATACACTTACTGAAGACCTGGACCTTAGTTACAGGGCTCAGCTCAAAGGCTGGAAGTTCAGATATTTAAATGACGTAACTTCTCCGGCTGAATTACCTGCAGATATTAATGCACTCAAAACCCAGCAATTCCGCTGGACTAAGGGTGCTGTTGAAACTGCAAAAAAAATTCTGCCAAAAGTCTTTGCATCAGATTTGCCGCTTAAGATGAAAATCGAATCATTTATTCATCTTACAAGCAATATAGTATTTCCGTTTATTATCATTGTTGCATTACTTAATGTACCGCTGGTAATCATAAAAAATACTGTAGGCGGCTTTGACCGGTATTATTCTATGATGTCTATATTTGTGCTTGCATCGGTTTCGACATTTTTATTTTATACTTATGCACAAAAAGCGATTCATCTTGACTGGCGTAAGCGGCTTCTGCTTTTCCCTGTATTTCTGGCTGGAAGTATGGGTTTTGCAGTTAATAACACAAAAGCTGTTTTGGAGGCTTTGGTAGGAAAGAAATCAGGCTTTGCACGTACACCTAAGGATGGGATGGTCGGCTCGCAGAAAGTAACCCGCAAGGCATCCTATGCACACAGAAAAATTTCGGTGGTCATTGTTATTGAGTTATTATTGACTTTATATTTTGTCGCCGGGATTATCATATCGGCAATTTATCTTGAAATAGCGGCTATGCCTTTCCAACTCCTTTTCCTGATGGGATTCGGTACTGTAGGCTATATGTCTCTGAAACATGCCCTTGCCAGATAAATTATTAACTTTTAAAAAAGGTGAGTCGGTTTCGACTCACCTTTTTTTTTGATAAATTATTCAAAAGTTTAGAAAATATTTAAATATATAGAACATTTAAATTTGTCAATGATTGGAAATTAATTAATTTTGTATAATTAATAATGTAATTTTGAACGGAGTATTTAATGATACGTTTTTTAAGTATTTTATTATTTCTTGTAATTTTGCTGATTTCATCAGTAAGCATATTCAGCAGAACTCAGGAAGTAATTTATATCAGTCCCAAACCGGGTTCCGGTTACAATTATCTTGACAGTAAGATAATTTTAAAGTTTTCGGATAATATTGACAAACTGACTGTAACAGATGGCAGCATAATTGTAAAAGCCGATAAAAGCGGTCTTCATCACGGTGAAATTCTGAAATCGGACGACGGCAGAACTTTAATATTCAAACCATTCCAGAAATTTTTAAGTTCTGAATATGTTGAAGTTCAAATACTGCCAAGTTTATTCAAACAATCAAAAATATCACCAAAATCATTCTCATTTACTACTTCATCTTTTGAAGGAGGGTATCAACCTGGATTGCAAAGAATTGAGGATGATAATGAAATCGGGAAACCGTTTTTCAAATCAGTTCTTGAAGGCGATACATTACCTGACGACCTGCCGGTAGTAAACTTCCCGATTAATGATACCAACAAAGCATACAAGGGAAATATCCTGATATCATCATCAGAACCTCAGGGTGCAAGAAATTATCTTATGATTCTGAATTACAAAGGTGAAGTGATTAAATGGAGAAAAACAAATCTGTTTCCTTTTAATTTCAAATTACAGCCAAACGGACAATTTGCTTACAGCGAATCAATCAGCGGTGTTGCAACTCAAGCTGTAGCAAGAATTCTTGACCAGGACCTGAATCTCGTTGCAAGCTATCAATGCGGAAACGGATACAAATCCTTCCCTTCCGAGTTTTTGCTTTTGCCGAACGGACACGTTTTGATGGTTGCTCTTGACCCAATGCCTGTTAATATGAGAGATATTACTCCAAACGGCGACCCGAATGCAAATGTGCTCGGTTCGGTTGTTCAGGAACTTGATAAAGATATGAATGTAGTTTTTCAATGGAGGTCATGGGACCATACAGAAATTACAGAAACATACGAAAATATCAATTTAAATAGTTTCCGAACTCTGCATCTGAATGGTATTGATGTTGATACTGACGGTAATTACCTGTTTTCGGTAAGGCATTTTGCTCAAATTATGAAAGTAAACCGTAATACCGGTCAAATTATGTGGAGATTGGGCGGAAAGAAAAACGAATTTACATTTATAGGCGAGCATGAAGAAAATGCTCCGCTTTATTTCTCATATCAGCATGAAATCCGCAGACAGCCAAACGGCAATATTACTTTTTTCGATAATGGCAATCTCCGTACTGCTCCTCAATATTCAAGAGCGGTAGAATATAAATTGGACGAAGTCAATAAAACTGCTAAATTGGTTTGGGAATACAGAAATAATCCCGATATTTACGCCGCTACAAGAGGCTCAGTTCAATTTCTGCCAAACGGCAACTATTTAGTCGGCTGCGGAAGTTCGAGCACTGCTGCAAAGCTTTCGGCGGTAGAAGTAATACCTGCCACAAATGAAGTTGTTATGTCGTATGTACTGCCTCAGGGATTTGAATCGTACAGAACATACAAAATTGATTTGCCAACTTGTCAGCCAACCGGCAAATCAATGAAAGAAGAATTAATGCAGGGTAATACATACAATTTCAGCAGTTCCGGTAACAACACAGGTATTTGGATAGATTTCAAAAAACTTATTACACCAATTTCCTATAATTCATTTACTGTTACAAAATATGCCTGTTCGCCGATGAATCCTATTTTTGAAGGCAATGCACCATTATTATTGATAAATAAAGTTGTATTTTCTAAAACTGTTATGACTGAATTTACAGGTGAAGTTCTTTTGAATCTTGATGATTATGCAAATAATATTAAATTAAGTGAGCCGAAAGTATTTTTCAGAGGTACTTTGGATTCAGGAATGTTTGTTGAAATTCCTACTGCGTTTGAAGCATCGTCAAATACATTGAAATTTACGATTTATGGTGAAGGCGAAATATGTATAGGAGGCAATTTCGATAATTCCAAACCCGGAATGACTACACTCACCTCGCCAAAAGAAAATTCTGTTTTGAATAAAAATAAAGATATTAAATTTGTTTGGAGTCCGTCCGGCAGATATAAATCGTTCAAAATTATTTTCGGGAAATTAAAAGAGGAAAGTCAGGATTCTATAATTATTGATGAATCAACCACCGCTACATCATATACTAATCCGACAGCAGAATTAAATGTAGATGATACATACTATTGGTTTGTAACGGCAACAAATGAATTTGGGTCTGTTAATACCGAAAAAAATACTTTTATGATTAAAGACTCGTACATCATCATGCAATCTCCAAACGGCGGAGAAAAATTAATCAGGGACAGTATCAGTTATGTTGTTAAATGGGATGATAATCTCGATGACCTTGTAAGGATTGAGCTTATGGATGGAGATGCCGTCGTGCTTAAAATAGCCGATTCGCTGCAAAGCCCCTTGAATAATATAAAATGGACTATTCCTGCTTCTGTTCCGGTCGGGGTTAACTATAAAATCAAGGTAACTGGCATCGGCAGCAATCCGATGAGTACAATAAGTCAGGAGACATTTGAAATAACTGCTAAAAGTACAAGTGTTGATAATAATTATTTGAAAGATTTATACGAAATTTCCGTATCGCCGAATCCTGTTGTTAATATGCTGAATATCGGATTGGTTTCGGAAGTAAATGATACGTTTGAAATTTCTGTCATCAATCTGAATGGTGTTGAACTATTTAGCAGTATTTTTGAAATCGGTACCGGAAGAAATCAATTCAGTCTGGATATGTCAGGGCTGAATTCAGGTGTTTATCTGGTCAAATTCAAATCTCAAAAAGGAATTATGACTGAGAAAATTATAAAAGCCGAATAGAATTATGAACTTTTTCGATTAATTTACGGGGGTGAAATATACAATATTTCATCCCCGTAGATTTTAATTACAGAAATATCATGCACTAAATATAAGCGGATATTCTGCAAAAAAGGTAGTACCTGCCATTTCATCAGATGTAAAATTTACCTTGCCGCCCAGATACCTTTCTGAAAGCAGTTTCATGCTGTATGTACCGAGACCGCGACCTTCACCCTTAGTTGTGAATGACCTTTGAAAAATCTGAAGGCGGACTTCTTCCTCTATATATCTTTGATTGTGTATAGAAAATATTACTTTATCAGCATTTTGGGTGCAGTTAATTGTCACAGTCTGTCCTTCAGTCGAGGCTTCCAGTGCATTCTTGACAATATTGCTCAAAACTCTTAAAATCAATGTCTCGTCAGACTCAAAATCAATATTTGTGATATCAGGGTTGATAAATATATTGATGTCTTTGTACTGTTCCTGTTTTGAAAAGATGTTAAATAAAAATTTCACAATACTTTTGGAATTGAGCTTAGTTACAACTACCGAAAGTTCATTATTCTCTGCATTTGCGAGGTCCCGCTGAGTCAGAATTTCGTTTATGAGCTGATTGCTCGAATCAAACAAAATATCTTTAAAGTCATTAACTTCTTCCGGAAATTCATGAATCAAAGATGATATTCCCTTAATGCCTCCGGCTGTATTCAATACATCATGGAAGAAAATCCTTTCCAGAGATTTACGGCGCTTTTCGTGGCTGATATCATCAAGAGCAAACAAAACAAAATCTTCACCGGAAATTTTATACGGGGTAGTCCAGACTCTGTAATCAAAAGTTGATTCGTTATCTATAGTTGATGTTCGGAATTCGCGGATATCCTTTTCATTATTCAATCCGGCAAGAATAGCATTAACCGCTCCGCAATGCCGGCAAGCTTCAGATGTGCCGCATCCTGCTTCCATTTCGTCAGAATGCTGGCAATGTATTGCCTCGCCGGGTCTCATCCCAAGAAGCGGACCAATTTCGGAAAATCCAAAGGAATCTAGAGCGGTCTTATTGGCATATACTACCTGCCGGTTATTATTTAAAATTAAGTAAATATTCGGAATAGCTGCAAGGAAGAAAGATAATTCAGGTAGATTGTCAAAAATAGATTTTTGTCTTAACAATTCTTCCTTTTCTGTTCTTTCCGGTGATGCGAAATGAGTTGAATTTGTTTTTTTCATATTAAGTGCAATTGTATCTAAATAAAATATATTTTAAAAGTTAAATTTATTTACACATAAACACGTCAAAATATAAAATTAGTTTATTTACAAATTTAAAAATATGTTCAGGAGGCAGATATGCAGAATAATTTCAAAATAGCTCTCATAGGTTACGGCAAAATGGGAAAAGAAATTCACAAAATTGCCAAATCACAAAACATTGAAGTCACCGATATTTTTGATGAGAACCGCCTGCTTACACCGCAAAAGGAATTCAATTTTGATGTTGCTATTGACTTCTCGATACCTCCGGCTGTAATTGATAATGCTAAAATCGTTTCGGCTTGCGGAAAGAACCTTGTAATCGGAACTACCGGCTGGTACAAAAATTCAGACCTTGTAAAGGCAGTTGCAGAACAAAATAATACAGGTATTGTTTGGGGTTCAAATTTTTCAGTAGGCATGCAGGTGTTTTTCAAAATAGTTCATTATGCCTCACAACTTATTACAGTTGCAGACGGCTATGATGTTTTTATGCACGAAATTCATCACAAACGCAAAAAAGACAGCCCCTCGGGTTCGGCACTTACACTTGCTGCAATAATCATGGCAAACCAACCGACAAAGACTGAAATTTTAGCTGATACATCTTATGGTGAAATTATGCCCGAGCAACTTCATATAAGTTCATCACGCGGCGGTGAAGAACCCGGAACACATACGGTTTATTTAGACTCTGCAGCAGATACAATCGAGCTTACACATAGAGCACGCAGCCGCACAGCATTTGCCTCAGGAGCACTTACTGCTGCCAAACTCATAAACGGTAAAAAAGGATTTTACAGCTTTGAAGAACTGCTTGATGATATGTGGAAAACCACCTAAAAAAAGTTTTGTAACAAATTTTATTATATTGTGTTATTACTTATGAGTGAAATGGTTAATTGAAAATGGGACGACATTTTGATGAATATAGTGACGCTGAACTCTTCTATATGCTATGCGATGATAAGCATACGGCAGAGAGAGCTTTCTCGGAACTGTTTTCAAGACATTCACCCAGGATTTATGCTTATTGCAGAAGGTTCATTGGCAACAGGGAAGAAGCACAGGATATTTTCCAGGATACTTTTTTAAGGTTCCATCAAAGTGCAAGCAGAGACAGGGAAATGACAAACGTACCCGCGTTTTTGCTGAAAATAGCGAGAAATCTATGTGTGAACTTCAAAAAACGGGAAAAACAGGCAGTCACTTATGAAGATTATATGATGCCTGATTTCGACAGCGAAACCGGTTCTGAAAAATCGGAGTTGTTAGACTTGATCAAAGATGCTCTCGAAATTCTTCCCGATGATTACAAAGAGCCGTTCATTCTTAGAGAATACGACGGTCTTACGTACAATGAAATAGCGGATATTACCGGTCAGTCACTTGCCAGTGTCAAGGTCAGAATACACCGCGCCAAGCAAAAGATTAAAGAAATTCTTGCTCCGTATCTGCAGGAAATGAATTAAGACACGAAACTAAATACAGATAGAATTGTTATGAAAGAATTTACAAATGAATCGCCCTCGGAACTCCTGACCCAGCTTATGGATAATGAGCTTGACCAGGCAAGTGAAGCCTCGCTTTATGATGCTTTGGGAAGTTCTGCAGAATTGCAGGAGGAGCTTAAACATCATTTGGCGGTCAGAGAAGCTGTGAAAATGGATTATGAAGCATTTACGCCCCCCGCAGATGCAGTTAAATCTATTTTTATGAATCTTGGATATACACCGCCGCCGGCTGCCACTCACGGTATCATTCGCAAAAGTCCGCTGGCATTATTGTTCCTTAGAAAAGCAACAGTACCATTTCTAATATTGTTAGCATGCGGTTATGGAGCTTATAATATTTTAAATTCCGGTGTGGATGATAAAAATGCAGGTTCAGCATCTGCTGTAAAATCCGATTCTAAAGAATTAATAACATCCCGGAATGAAACTGCCGGAAATCTTGCCGAAACGACTGACGGGATTAACACAAATACTAAAAGCCCTGCTATTCATACCAGAAAAGCACCGGTTACAATTGCTTATACCGAATCGAAAACTACTGAACCGGTTGAGAATCAAATAATTGCCGATTATACTGCTGATAATAATTCAAGACAAATATCAGTTTTGAGTTCTATTCCGGAAATGAATCAATCTTTCAATCAGTTCAATATGGCTGATATCAGAAATTCTAATTCGGAATCCATGATGCCCGTTCAGTTTGCAGATTTCAATAATTCAGGTAATCCACGCGGTATTACAATATTTGTGAAAAGTTTAAGCAATTTCAATTCTGAGCTCGGGTCAGTTTTCTTTGGAGAAAATTATTCTGCAGGAAGTACGATAACTCTTTTAGGCAATTTTAAGGGTACTATCGAAATCGGTCAGCAGTCATTTAATCACTTGATAAGCAAAACAATTGACGACACAATTGAAGAAACAATACTTGTAAATAGTATTGAATCTGCTAATTGGATAGCTTTTGGTGTAAGATATGAAGCTGATATTTTAGAATCAATTAATTTATATCCGTTTGTTCAGGCATCTTTGGGATTTGGCAGTCTTGGAAAGGGTATGGGTCGAATTTCCGGCGGTGTAGAATATAAACTATTTTCAACAGGTGTAGGCATAATTGCCGGTTACGAAGCAGCCAATTTATGGTACTCTGTAAATAGCCAACCTTTTACTTCTCTTTCAGAGGGAGTATTCATTGGACTAAATTATGGCTTTTGATTGATATACAACACCGAGATAAAGGGGCTTCTTGGCTTAGGCGGGAGCTCCTTTTATTTTTTTATATCGAACTAAACAAATTAAAAGAACCTTATGGTTTATCAGTTCACGAGGCTTTTTTAAGTTTATGAAAATTGATGTTGAATTTCAATTCAAGATTATATTCTCCAACAAATAAATTACCTGTTAAAACGACAAATGAAATTATTTCAAATATGTATAATCGGGAGTAAAAGAATGTTAAAAATGAAGACCGGATTAATGGTTTTGCTTGTTTTAATAATATTATTATGTAGTTTTCAAAGTCAGGAAAAAATGACTGATTTTGAAAAAAAAATTAATGGTTTTCTGACAAAATATACAACCGATTTCGTTGGTTCGGAAGATAGGTTTACAAGTGAGCAGAATGACCCTGTTTTAGAAGATAAGGCATTTGCAGCGTGGGAGATGATTGCTACTATGGAATCAAAAAAAACTTTCTTAAATCAAGCAAAACAGAATGTCTATCAGAGAGTATATTTCGGTTTTTTCCAATTTAAGAATGCTGCTGCTGCTCAAAAAGCATTTGATGAATTGATGAAATGCTTCGGCACTGACTGCCAAAATATTGTTTGGGGTGAGACCGGTAAATCTGTTAAAACTACACCTGTCATTTATATAAAAACCGATAAGGAAATTATTGCCTGCCGCATTAGTTGTGCTAGCATTAATGACAGATGGGAAATAATTAAAGAAGATATAATTAATACATTTGGACAAAAAGCTGCAAAAGTAATAACTGCTGATTGTAATGGAAAATTAGATTTTGGAATATTATAACAAATATTAGGATTTAAATCATGAAAAGTATTTTTACCGACAAAAATGCGAAACCAACTGTTAATGACTTAGAAGCAGCATTGGGTGATACTTACGAAATTTGGCAGTATTTGGCAGATTTTACAAAAAAACAATATCCACTAGCAACTGAAGACTGGTATTTTTCAAGTGAAAAATACGGCTGGAACTTTCGTGTTAATGATAAAAAAAGAGCATTAATATATTTGCTTCCGCGGGATAAATATTTTAAAATTGCATTATCATTCGGTCAGAAAGCTTTTGATAAAATAATGAGCAGCAGTATATCTGATACTATAAAGCTTGAACTCAGCAATGCTAAAGCTTATGCAGAAGGACGGGGAATTAGAATTGAGGTTAAGGATAATTCAATATTAAATGATTTGGAAGAACTGATTAGAATCAAGATTTCTAATTGATTTAAAAAACATGATTCTTTAATAATTCTGTATAGATTGTTCTTAAAAATAAAAACTTACAATCAGGAAATTTGTGATTTTGAATTCCATGCTTAATTGAAAAAAAAACACACCGGACAGAATACTTTACACCGCATCAGTACTATTTAAATACTATTCACGAATTTTACAACGGAAGTTCCACCTGCGTATGGTTACAATAATCTTGACAAGTATTTGATATAGAATAAGCTTAACCCATTCTTTTCAGTTTCTTCCTAGTGCCTACATTTACATTCACCTTCGGAAAAATATTCGGCATTTTTATTTTAGCCGCACTAAGTAATTCTTTCATCTTAACCCAACTTGCAGCTTTTCTATCGTAAACCCCTGTAAAATCAGTGGTGATTTTTTTTAATGGTGTACTACAAATTTTTTTGATTTGAATGGCATTGAACTGATTTTCAGAGCCCTGTAAATTTCCAGTACTTCCTGAGTTGGTCTTGAGCATGTTCTCATTATAACTTCATTTTTGTCCTTGTTTTTTATTGACACAGATACCGCTTTTTGTGTGTTCATAATTCTTACTATATTTCTCCAGCTATAGTTTATTCCGCTTTTTTTAACATATAACGGATTGGGGCTACTATCTGATAAGCTAACAAGCCAAGATGCAAATGCGCTTCGCAGTAACGGTCTTCCTGATGGTGAACCGGACGTAATCGTAAGTCTGTTTTTAAACATCTGAAAGTTGATTCCACTTCACGTATCGTGTTATATATTCCCCATATTTCTTCTTCACTTGCCAATGTATAATTTGTTCGTAAATAGTGTCTGACAGAAAAGTACCCATTTTTATAATTATTTCGTATAGACCATTTAATTTTTAATTTTGCAACATTTAATTTTTAAGGTAATTTTGATTTTGGGTGAAAAATTTAATGTTTTAGGAGGGAAAAGTTCATTATTTGACTGAAAATAAATGACTTAAGAGCAAACAAGGCATAGCTATACTTTGAACTTCTTGATTTTGCCTATTTCAGGCTACTTGGTTTAGCTTAACTGTTTTTTTCCGCTGTCGTTTTTTCTCTTCTTTTTTCAAAATCTGAGAACCGAGATTATGAATGTTGTTTGATAAAATACCAAGAGCAGTATACCGTTTAAATCCATATATTCCGTGGTCTAAGCATTTATCAAGACCATTATATTCAAGACGGTTAATTGATGATTCTACCGATGAATGCTTTGAACGTAATTTTTTGTATTCCGGATGATTATATTCTTCCTGCTGTATCTTACTTGCCTTACCCTTTTTAGGCATTATCACTTTTTCAATTATTTGGCTTACTAACTCGTAATTTGATGGAGACCAAAATCCTTTGTCATAACTGATTGAATGAATATTTGGATATATTTCTTTTGCCTTTCGGGCTATATCAACCGCTACATCAACATCACTGGTTGTTTCCATTACAATATGAGATAATATGTAACCAAACTGATCTTTAATAATTGTTACTGGCACTCCAAATTCTACCGGTACTCCCGCTTTACCTTTACTTATCCAGCGTGTGTGAGGCTCAAATATTGAAAATACCTTCTCGGAGTTCGGTATTTTTTCGCCCTTGAAAACACGGCGCTGTATTAAATCTATTTGTTTTTCTGCATAAGTAAGATATTGGTCTATCTCTCGAATCAGTATATAATCCAACGTATCTAAATTGGTTAATGTTTGTAATTTTTGCAATGCCGCCTTCGTTTGAGACAACAAAGATATGACCGTGTCAATGTATTTTTGGTGATGTTCAACTATCAATGATTCCTGATTACTGCGTTTTGATTTTTGAACTTTATATAAATATTTTTTGACTTTTCTTAGATTATGACTGCTCTGGCGTAAATCTGTTATCTTATAATTATTACAAATTGTTGCTGTTATTTCTACTGATTTACGGGTGCTGTCATAAAGCAGGTTTATATCTGTCGGATAATGTATATCTGTCAATAATACAAATGAATCTACACTACAAATTAACTCTTCTTTTTTTTTATTGGTTAATAATTTATGACCGGCGCCAACAACTATATCATTGATTTCATTGATTATTTCATCACTTAAAAGTGCTACATTATCTTTAATTGTTTGAATATGATAATACGGTAAGGATGACCAAATTTCTGCTCCACTGTGACCAAGTAATTGACGTAATAATTTATGGTTGTTGGCTAAATTATGAAGTTTATCATAATCAATATTGCAGGCATTACGAAATACAGCAAGTACAAATATCTGCCAAATATCCATTCCCGGTCTGCCGGTCTTTTTGGAAATCTTGGATGGTATCACCCGATTTAATATTGAAAATACTTTTTGCCTGAGTTCAGGGGTTGAATATATATGAATTAACCCATAAGAAATTTTGTCTATTTCATCTCGGGATTTTGAATCAGGCTTAATTGAATCTATATCAATTGTGCCGAGATGCGGTTGTATTTTGATTATTTCTCTCATAATTTTTTATCGAAGATTTTTTCAGTAACAAAATTATAATGCAAAAATAACCATTTTAAGCGACATTTCAAGGTATTTATGTAACAAAACATACCCATGTTGAAAACTTTTTCGGAATCTTAATTATGTGCATATTTAACTAACTCTTTCGTGTATTTGATAGTTCTGACTTTTCGGTCAGACACTAAATAGTATTCTCCGTTCTGCTTGGTTTCTGCTTCAAGCTCTTTTTTTGTATATTCTACTTCTAAAGCTATTCCGTCTTTGGCTTCTACTTTTATATCATAATATTTATGAACACTTTTATTCCGCTCCTTTATTCTACCTATACGCTCCCAGACCTTCTCTGCTTTCTTGGTTCCGCCTTTCTTGCTGATGCCGCTTCTGACACTTGACATCTCCAACTCAAAATTATCCATTGACCTGCATAACATTGAATCTTCCTTTTTTGTCTTGTTATTGCTTTTTACATAAACCCATCTGTCTTTACTGTCCTGAGTATCCATATATTTCAATTTGATTTCATTGTCTCTTTTGTCTTTTATAATTATTGCATTTGCGGTGTCTGTTGTATAATCTTTGTGCGGCTTGCTACGGGATACACATACGTATAAATAGCCCTTGCCTCTCAGCATTTCGAGGTTGTCTTCCGTGGCTATACCGGCATCTATTACTATCAAAGGCTGCTTGTCATTTGATATGCCGGGATTGCTCATTTTACCGATTATATCTATCAATGTTACAGGGTCTGACATATTGCCGCTGTAGATATTGCTGTGCTTTAAAACGGAAGTTCCACCTGCGTATGGTTACAATAATCCTGACAAGTATTTGATATAGAATAAGCTTAACCCATTCTTTTCAGTTTCTTCCTAGTGCCTA